>NZ_JCAQOV010000001.1:0-266124 GCF_059567885.1 Chryseobacterium sp. BGA-UO-ETr-SB22
TAAAGTTTTTCGTCTGTCTCTTTTTGAAGTTTTATAATGTTTCTGCTTATCTAAAAGCTCCTCTGCGCTTACTGAACCTCTTTCGTTTTTCAGTGGGGCAAAGATAGAAACTTCTACCATAACCCGCAACTTTATTTAACATAAAATTTACCGTTTCGTAATATTTAACCCTAATCAACTGACTCGCAGTAGGAAAAATTTTAAACATTTGTTTTAAATTTAAACTTACCAAAAACAAAACGAGTAATAATACTGTTACAGCCTATTCTTTTAGATTATTTTCTTTGTAGATGGCACTCAAAAATTCGGCATAAGACTTTTCCAGACCAATAATGTCCCCGGATTTAAGATTCAAACCTCCTACTCCTGAGTTATCCGGCTTTACTTTTAAAGATGAAACCTGAAAGTATAGGTTATCATCATTCGCTTTGGGCTGAACTTTTATCGTAGAGCCTAAAAGTTTTTTAGTTGAAATTGTATAGACTTCGCCAGGAACAATTTTTAATTTTAAAAATGATCTGGGAGAGATCGTATAATCTTTACGATTGATACTTATTTTCTGATCTTTTTCAGAGGATGCAAATACATACATCATTCTATGCTGGGCAGCCAACTTTTCTTTAGGTGTATAGTATAAAGCAATTTTATAATTGGCAACATTGAATGACTGGGCTGTCCCATCCACATTTTCGAAAGGTTTTAATTCAAAGGTATTAGCACCGATTTCTTTTGCTTTTTTATAGACTAAGGAAAAAACGAGTGCATCGTCTTTTGAAAATCCCTGGACTTCAACTTCTCCTAAATATATGACATCTGTAGTGGCTGCTTCTTTTTTATATAAGAATTTATCCTGATTATCATTTGTTTTTTCAACCTTAGTGAGATAAACATTCTGTGCATTCCATAGCTGGATACACAATACGGAAAAGATGATTGCAATATTCTTCATATATATTATTGTTGTGAAAGTGTTTCAACACATTCTTCAAGACTGTTTTCCCAATGTTTGGGTTCTATTTTGTAAGTCTCTTCTATTTTGTCTAAGGACATCGTACTTCTTACAGGCCTTTTCGCGGGTGTTGGGTACTGTTCGGTTGTTAATGGATTCAATTTTACTGAAGATTTTGAAAATTCAGCAATTTTTTGGGCAAATTCAAACCAGGTTGTCTCCGGATAGTTTGAGAAGTGAAAGACTCCATAGATTTTATGATGAGCTGTGATGATCTCCATAATAGCTTCTGCCAGGTCGTTCGCGTTGGTTGGCTGTCCGAACTGATCAGCAACAATTCCCAATTCTTTTTTCTGAGAGAATAGGTTCAGCATTGTTTTCACAAAATTCTTATTGAACTCAGAGTACAGCCATGAAGTTCTCAGAATAATTGTTTTAGGATTCAGTTCCAGTGCAAGTTCTTCTCCTTTTCTTTTTGATTCTCCATACACACCTATTGGGTTCGTAAAATCGTCTTCAGAGTATGGAAGGTTTGTAGTTCCATCAAAAACATAGTCTGTAGAAACATGAATCAGGGTAGATTTATTATCTGCGCACGCCTGAGCAAGGTGAGCTACCCCGTCAGCATTTACTGCAAAAGCTTTTTCTTTTTCAGTTTCTGCCAGATCTACTGCTGTGTATGCTGAAGCATTGATGCAGTAATCAGGTTTGTTATCATAAAAGAAATCGTTTACCTGGTCTTCATTGGTAACATCAAGAGTGGATGAGTCTGTAAATAAGAATTCATATTGATGTTCAAAGTCCAGGGCTATTTTTCTAATGCAGTTTCCTAATTGTCCGTTACTTCCTATTACTGCTATTTTTTTCATTTATATATTATTAATTTTTAAGTTGGAATCTTCAATAAGAGTTGCTGATTAAGAATTTTTCGCGTTTTGACTTCTTAAAAACTTCACTCTCGACTGGAAGTCTTTCTGTATCAAATCTACATAAAACTTATCGAAAATTTCTTTGATATCTTCGGGATGAACTTCAGATTTTCTTGTTTTGACATTGAAATAGATAATAGTTACCCAAAGTACAGCATGAGTTGTCTTTTCATCCAAACTTTTCATCAGGATTTCAACTTTTGCAGTTCTATCCTGTACATCGATGGTTTTGCTGCTGATGACAACCTGCGTATTATATCTTACTTCTTTTAAGTATGCTATTTCATTTTGAATCGCAATCCAGGTACAGCCGGTTTTCTTGGTATATTCTTCGTATGTAAATCCATAAAATGTTTCTACATGATCTTCTCTGGCATTGAACATATAATCAAGATATTTTACATTATTCAAATGTCCTATCGGATCACAGTCACTAAACCTAACTTTTACCGTAGTTGATACTTCTTTTTCCATTCCGCAAAAATAAAAAAACCACCTCTAAAAGAGGTGGTTAGTTTTATAAATCTTTGTTAATTTGCTGAAATTATTGAATTCCTAATTCTTTCTTTACAGCTGCAGTAGCATCAGCTCCTGCTTTATAAAGGAATGCAGGTGAATTTGCATCCATAATGTAATCGTATCCACTAGCTTTAGCTACTTTCTCTACTGCATCATTTAACTTTTTCTCAACTGGTCCGAAAGCCAGGTCTTGCTTAGCTTGTAGATCTTTTTGAGCTTTGTCCTGCATTTGCTGGATTTCTTCAGCTAATTTTTTCATTTCCGCTTCTCTTGCTGCGTTTTCATCAGCAGTTTTTTTCGGAGCTTCTGTCTGATATTGCTGATATTTAGTCTGAGCAGCATCTGCTTTTTTCTTAATCTCAGCTTGTTTTGTATCTAAGAATGTTTTAAGATCAGCATCTGCTTTCTTTTTCTCCGGCATAGCGTTAAGAACTCCCATTACATCTAAAGTAGCAATTTTTTGAGCTTTTGCCATACCTACAGATACAACCATCATTACTGCTGCAAATAATACACTTAATTTTTTCATAACTGGTAAATAAATAATTTAATTTGTTTTTAGATTTTAAAATATAGCAAAAGTTAATTTTTATAATTTATTTTTTGCTTTTGCTATTTGTTTTTTCCTTCTTATCTGTTCCTTTTAGCAAAACAGACAATACTTTCTCGGTGTAATCATATTTTGACTGAAGGAAAATAACACTAATGTTATTGCTTTTATCAAGAACTATGCCCAATCCATTTTTCTCGGACATTGTTTTGATGGCTCCCCAGATCTGATCCTGAAAAGGCAAAACAAGGTTTGTTCTCAGTTTTGTAATTTCACCGTTAGCTCCAAAACGTAAGCTAGTAGTAGTTTTAATATTTTTATCAAGGTCTACAACTTCTTTTTCTCTTAGTTTAAGCTGATCTCCTATTAATAATATTTTTTCGCTTTCAAAAGCAGCCTTTTTTCTTTCATATTCAGATTGAAGACTTTGAAGTTCAGACTCCCAGGTATCGATCTGAGAATTCAGTCTTGCTTCTGCTTCTTTATACTGAGGTAATTTATTTAAAATTTCATTAGTATCCACCACTCCTATTTTCTGGGCATTGCTGAATCCAAAAAACAAAAGTAATGCGAATGTAAAAGTTATTTTAAGGTGCTTCATATCTGTAATTATAATGTTTGGTTCATCAAGAAGTGGTTACGCCATCCTGACTTATCACCTGATAACGTTTTATCAAGACCAAGTGCAAAGTCGAATCCGATCAATCCAAATGCTCCCATATATACTCTTACTCCAATTCCGACTGATCTTTTCAATTGGAATGGGCTGTAAGAACTCCACGAGTTCCATACGTTACCTCCTTCAGCGAATGTCAATGCATAGATTTTTGCAGTCTGGCTCATTGAGATCGGGTATCTCAATTCTAAAGTAAATCTGTTATAGATTGTACCACCACCTGTCTGGGTAATATCATCTGCCTGACCTCCTTCTGTACTGGCATTTTCATATCCTCTTAAAGGAATCAATTCTCTACCGTCATATCTACCTCCGAAAAGACCTGTACCTCCCATATAGAATCTTTCAAATGGCGGAGCTCCCAATTTACTGTTATATCCATCCATGAATCCCATTTCTGCAGAAGATCTCAAGACAAGTTTTCCAATGATTTCATTATAAACATCTGCCTTGAATTTAATCTTATAGAATTCCATCCACTTATACTTGTCAATAGCTGACATTGTGGAGTAATCTTTCTTTTTAAACAATGAGTATGGAGGTGTCAGTTTTGCTGAAAGCTCAATATTGGATCCCATTGTAGGGAAGATTGGGTCGATACCTGCTGAGTTTCTGCTCAACCCTAAGTTGATACTGAAGTTATTGGCAGTACCATTATTTTCTGTAGTATTTCCAAACTGGAACGGATAGTTATTGAAGTCATACTTCTGGAACTGTAATCCTGTATAAAGTGAGAAATAGTCATCCGGCCAGTTCAATAGTCTGTTTAAACCTGCTGAAGCTGAGAAAATGTTCAATTTCTGAGCTGCTCCGTATTGATCTGTATATCTTACTCTGGAGTTATTCAAACTTACTGAAAGGGCTGTTGCTCTTGTACCAAATAACCATGGTTCTGTGAATGACACTCCATAGTTCTGGAAGTACTGTCCTGCCTGAACCTGAATAGAGAAGGTTTGTCCGTCTCCCTGAGGTACTGGTTTGAAGTCTTTAAACTTAAGGAAGTTCTTTAATGAGAAGTTATTGAAAGTTAATCCTAAAGTACCAATGAAGCTGTTACCACCGTAACCAGCCTGCAGCTGCACCTGAGAAGATCCTTTTTCTACCAGTTTCCAGTTAATATCAACGGTATTATCTACCTGATTTGGCTGAATATCCTGTCCAATCTGCTGAGGGTCAAAGAATGACATCCCTGCCAGATCGAAGTATGTTCTTTTAATTTCCGTTTTCTTGAACAGCTCTCCCGGTTTTGTTCTTAGGGCTCTAAGAATTACGTGGTCATGAGTTGTTGTGTTCCCCTGCCATGATACTTTGTTCCAGGTAGCCTGCTCTCCTTCGTTAATTCTAACTTCAAGGTTTACGGCATCTCCTGATACTGATTTTTCAACAGGTGTTACATTGGAGAAAAGGTAACCATTGTTCATGTAAACAGATTTGATATCTGAATCATCTTCTTTACCACCGTCTTCTCCTACTTTTTTGTTGAATCCTACAGCATCGTAAATATCTCCTTTCTTATATCCCAGCAATCTTTGTAAATATTCTGTAGCGTATACTGTATTACCTGTGAACGTAACGTCCCCGATGTAATATTTTTTACCCTCGTTAAGTTTTACATTGATTTCGTAGTTATTTCTTTTGTTTCTCCATACTGAGTCTGAAACGATTTTTGCATCTCTATATCCCAGGGAGTTATAATAATTGATAAGACCTTGCTTATCTTCCTGATATTTATCTTCAATGAATTTTGAGGATTTCAAAATACCACCAATACCGAAACGTTTTTGCTTCGTTTCTTTGAAAGCCTTATTTCTAAGCTTACTATCGGTTACACTTTCGTTTCCTTCAAATTCAATATGATCAATCTTAATTCTTTTCCCTTTCTCTACAGTAATAGTCCAGTCTACTAAAGCAGGATCTCCTGCGTTTACTTTATCCTGAATACTGATTTTGGCATCTGCAAAACCTTTTTTAATATAGTCTTTAGGGACATTCGTTTTAAGGCTAGAAACTAAGTTTTGAGTAATCTTAGTTCCTGGTTTAAGGTTGTTATCCTTTGCCAGTTTTTCACTTTTAGATTTACCAATTCCTTTTCCTGTGAATTTCACTTCTCCAAGCTCTTTCAGATCCTGCAGGTGAAATTTCAGAACGATTGTCTGTCCTTCAATGCTTTGAACATACACTTCCACCTCAGAAAAAGATTGGGTATCCCAAAGTTTTTTAACAGCATTGCTGATTTTCTGTCCTGGAATATCTACACTTTCTCCTTTTGTAAGGCCTGTAAATCTTAAGATCTGAGCTGGTGTATATTTTTTTACCCCATCTACGACGATGTCTTTAAGTGTATAAGTGCCTGCCTCATTTTCTGCATGAACAGCATTATTTACTTTTGTGCTGTCTTGTGGAGTTACTTGTCCATAAAAATGTGCAGAAGCAGCAAACATAATGATGGGTAATAGTCTAAACTTCATTTTATCGAGTCTTTCTTTTCTTAAAATTTTATTGGCCTTTTACTTGCTCACCGGTTAAACCGTATCTTCTTTCTTTGTTTTGATAATCAACAATACATTGGAAGAAAATATCTTTGGTAAAATCCGGCCACAGAACATTTAAAAACTGTAATTCTGCATAAGCGATCTGCCAAAGCAGAAAATTGCTTATTCTTATTTCACCGCTGGTTCTGATCAGTAGGTCTACAGGAGGAAAATCTTTTGTATAAAGATAGCTTTCAAATAAACTTTCGTTAATATCATTTATCTCTACTTTTCCTTCTTTTACATCAGAACTTATATTTTTAACGGCTTCCAACATTTCATTTTGTGATCCATAGCTTATAGCCAATACAAGGTTCCCCTTTGTGTTTTCTTTTGTGAGTTCTACCACACGTTCCAACTGCTCTTTTACTAAAGTGGGCAGTTTTTCCAGATTCCCTATCACATGCATTCTCAATCCTTTGCTGAAGATCTCTTCTGCCTCAAGCAGTAAGGTCTCTACCAACAGATTCATCAGTGTATTCACTTCTTCAGTTGGACGGCTCCAATTTTCTGAAGAGAATGTATAAAGTGTTAGATAAGGGATATTAATCTCATTACAAGCATTAATGGCATTTCTTACTGCATTAATGGCATTTTTGTGACCGAAAGTTCTTTCTTCGCCACGAGATTTTGCCCATCTTCCATTACCATCCATAATGATGGCTACGTGTTTTGGTAAATTCTCAGAATTTATTTTATTTTTAATCAACGACATATTATTCACAATAACATGGAGGTCTTCCGAACGAATACGTGAGTCCTAAGCTGAAAGTATTCATCCAGTCGTTCGATCTCGTATCTCCAATATTTCTCTTTTTAATAAACTCTGCTTCTCTTTCTTTAGAAACTGCATAATAATTTCCTGACTGCAATAATGAACCTCCTGTAGCAGGGTCCAAAATATCCGCATTAAAGGAAGTCTTTACATCTTTGTCAAGGATCTTACTATGATCCAACTGATCTGTCAATGTATATCTTAATGTAGCTTCTGCAAATATTGCCCAAGAATGGTTGAATTTATATTTCAAACCTACCCCAAAAGGAATATGCATCGTTACTTTTTTCCCTAATGAATATTCTGTTTTCGTAGTAAAATCCAATTCATTGATTGGAGCCTGCGCTACACCATCCGCATCTCTTCTGAAGTCATTCACAAGATTTGCTTTAGGAGCATCAAACATTAAAGCACCAACACCTCCGAAGATATAAGGGCTTAGCATGCTGATCTGCTCATTATTTACTGGGAAAAAGTTATATTCAAACATTAAACTCGCCTCATACACATTATTTTTTCCGTATGAGTTTCTATTTCTTCTATAATCCTCTTTGGCAGCTTTATCACTAAACTGAATCTGGTTGTATCCTAAATCCAATCTAACGGTCTGATGTGGGTTAAAATTAAATCTATATAACAAACCTCCATAAAATGGGACGCCCAAATCTGACACTCTGTTTAAATCCAACGGCTTCTGTAAAATATAATTTGTCCTTCCTACATCTCCCACTAGGTTACTCATACCTAGACGAACTCCCAATTCGTTTCTTTGTGCTTTAACACTTACCACTCCAAGGAAGGCAAGGAAGCTAAACAATAGTTTTTTATTCATAAAAGAATATGGATTTATGGTTATTTTAAAATTTAATTTTTGCAAATATAAAACTTTTTTATATTAATGATAATCTTAATGTTTAGTTAAAAATAAACAAAAAAACATAATTTGTTATAAAGTAAACGGCAAAGTGGCAAAAATATTCTTTTTTTCATAGAATGAAAATACATTAAATATGAAAAAACCCCCATTAAATGAGGGTTTAATGCTTTATTTTTTATTAAATAATACCTGTACCTTATTTCTGATCCTTATTAATAAAGGCTCTTTATAGTTTTTATCTTCATCAAAATATCCGTAACCATAACCATATCCGTAGCCATAACCGTAACCTTGTTTCGTATTATAATCATTATAAACAAGTCCCAGATTTTCAATTTCATCATTATGATACTTTTCCGTAATCATTTTCAGCATGTACTTTTCTGTGTATTCATGACGTACAACATAAAGGTTGGCATCAGAATACTTCATCAGTTCATATGAGTCTGCCACTAATCCTACTGGCGGTGAATCTATAATAATGAAATCGTATCTTTCTTTCAGTTCTTCTATAAATCTGATATTTCTCTGGCTCATTAAAAGCTCAGAAGGGTTTGGCGGGATAGGTCCTGAAGTGGCAACATCAAGATTCGGGATTCTTGTTTTGTTGACAATCTGATCAATTCCTACTTCTCCTGTCAGATAATTTGAAATACCATATTTATTATCAATCTTGAAGTCTCCAAAGATTTTTGGTTTTCTAAGGTCCATCCCCAATAAGATAGTTTTTTTATCACTTAAGCCTATTACGGATGCCAGATTAATGGAAATATAAGTTTTTCCTTCTCCACCGATGGATGATGTAATTAATATGACTTTACCTTTTTGATCATCATTATCCATCAAAAATCTCATATTCGCTCTTATTCCCCTAAAGGCTTCTGATACTGACGATTTTGGTTGTTCCAGAACAGTAAGCATATTTTCATTATTGTTATTTCCGATAACCCCAAGAAGTGGAATTTTCGTAGCACTTAAAAGCTCTTTGATATTTCGGAGCTTGTTGTCAAGCACTTCACCAATCAAGATAAACAATAGCGGAAGCAACAACATTCCTGAAATAATAGCTGTTTTTGCCAGTTTTACATTAGGGCCAATTGGTCTTTGTCCTAAATTTTTAGCCGGGTCAATTACTGTAATATCAGACTGATTGGTAGCCATTCTCATCTGGGTATCACTCTGTCTGCCCAAAAGGCTGTTATAAGTAGCTTCAATCATGTTATAGCCTCTCTCTGCATCCAGATATTTTCTTTCTTTTTCAGGATAAGTTGCTAAATCAGAATTGGCACCAGCCATTTCACGATCTATTTTATTGATCTCTTCATAATATCTGTTATAATAGCTTCTCAAACTATTCGATGACCCCATTCTTGCTTCATCAATAAGCCTGTTGATTTCTTTCATAGGCTCTGATGACGGCTTATAAATGGTAGCCATCTCCGCTTTTTTGGTATATAAAGCTTTAAGTTCAGAAACCGTTGCTGAGAAAATACCATCTTCAAAACCGGCTGCATTTGTTCCGATCATTTTATCGAAATTCTGAGACTGAAGGGTGTTCTTGATGTTATTTAGAGAACTGATTTTGCTTATAATATCAGCTTTTTTAGCTTCAAGTTCTTTTATTTTTTCAAGAGATTTTTCGTCTCTGTCTTTAATATTATAAAGTTTTTCTGAAGTCTTTAAATAATTAAGCACATTTGCGCTTGAATCAAGTTTTTTACGGATGTTCGCAAGGTTGTCTTTTAAGAAAATATCTGTATTCTTATTAACAATATTTTTATCAGCAAGTCTCTTTTTCTGTAGTTCTGCAACGGATTTATTCAGAAAATTAACTGTACTATTAAGGTTGTATCCTGTTTTAGTAATAATCATAATAGACCTGATTTCTTTATCAAAGTCTACTCCTGTGGTAGAAACAATTTCATTTACACTCTGGTTGACAGAGTTTAGGTTAATGATAATATTATCCAGCTTAATTTTGGTAGGAACAGGGTTTTGAAGCAGTCTGAATCTCAGGTTAGGAGAAGTATACCACTCATTAATTTTAATGGTTTTATCCGCTGGCCTGCCATAAGAGTTAATATCCTGAAAGCCTTCTACTTCATAGCTATATAAGCTCGTAGATTCTCCTTCTTCAGGCAAAACCACTTCATAAGTCCCATTCCCTTTCGGTATCAGAGTAATAGGATAATTGATCTGTTGAAGGTGCTTTTTATCAATCTGAAGAAAGACTGGTGAATCATCTTTATCTAGGTAAGTAGATTTTATAAGTCCTTTGGTAGAATAGTTCACAAAAAGGTCTAATTCTTTTACCAAAAATTCGTTATGGGATCTGGATAAAAGCATTTTCTTCAAATAAAGCCCATCCTGATTTCCTGTATCTCCCCAAATGAAGTTAATAGATTGGTTAGACTGAGTGGGCAGAAACTCGGAAGCTTTACTGGAAGTACTTAATGATAAGTCTGATGCATAAATATTTTGTGCATAATATTTACTGTACACCCAAGACATCGCATAGCCAACGATCAGCATCAATACAAACCAGTACCAGTTTTTTAGAATCCTTCTTAAAAAGTGCTCTAAATCAAATAATGCGAATGTCCCAGATTTATCTTTCTGAGAATTATTCTTCTCTGCAGCGTTTACTCTTTCTGGAATCATGACTAAAGATTTTTAAGGAGTAAATAAATAGACAATGCAGTAGTAATTACAGAAACTCCTGTAGTCAAAGTCTGGATTGGGTCTTTTCCGAATCCATTCAAGCTTTTCGCTCTTGTATTCAGGTAGATTTCATCTCCGTTTTGTACATAGTAGTAAGGAGAGTTCATAACATCTTCACGGGTAAGATCTATTTTGGCAATTTTGATTCCTTCTGGAAGTTTTCTGTGGATAACGACTTCTTTTTTATCAATAGTTCTGTTTAATCCACCATTAATCGCCAATGCTTCAGTAATGGTAAGGGTATTTTTGTGTGCTACTTTTTCGCCTGAAAGTCCTGTAGTTTCCACATCCCCAAGAATATAATAAGTAATACCGTCCGTATTCAGTCGTACTTCAGATTTTCCTTCCTGGAAGTTTTCGTTTACTTTATCCTGTATCTCTTTTGTAATATCATCAAGGGTTCTTCCTTCAGCTTTTATATATCCTATTCCGAAAACATTGATATCACCATTGGAATCAACTTTCAGTCCGTTAAAATAAAAATTCATATTTCCACCTCTGTTTCCTCCGGAGTTAGCACCAATTCCACCTCCTACGGATCCTCCTCCTGATATTGCAGAACTTGTTGCACCTCCACCAGAAATTCCGCCTGAAACATTGTAAGAGGAATAAAATTGTGCGGCATCACCTTTGGGAGTTGTCACAATATTAAGATTAAGGATGTCATTTTTGGTAATCCTGTACACGGGAATATTGTAAGGAATAAGACCTTCTTCGTTAATGACAAGGCTTTCGCTTGGCTGCAAGTATCTCACATCCTTTGTTGTGATACATGAGGTAACTAAAAAAGGGAATATTAAAAATAAATACTTAAAATTCTTCATCATATTTGAATATTGTTTACAAAAGTAATATTTAATTGTTAATTTTTGTTATTTCTTAATCGATATAGCAAATCTGGAAGATAAGCTCCGAAAAAGCCTAATGAAAGAATCACCAATAATAACAGATTGACATTAATATGTCTTAAATAATAAGCAGCCCCCACAATCATTAAATAGTACAGAATGATATAAAAAGTAGATCTTCTGTGGGTAAGATTTAGCTTCAATAGCTTATGGTGAATGTGATTTTTATCTGCATCAAACGGTGATTTTTTATTGTAAAGTCTCACCACTATTACATTTAATGTATCTACAATGGGAAGAATAAGGATAGCTACAGCAACTACTGGAGCAGACTGAAGGTGATACCGTGGCACATCTGCCAGGTTTTTATCAATAAAAATATCTATGAAACAAATAGAGGTAAATGCCAGTAAAAAGCCAAGCAGCATGGATCCGGTATCTCCCATAAATATTTTAAGGGTACGATAGTTGGACAGGTTATAATACAGGAAAGCCAATACAGTCCCAATAATAATAACAGACAATACTACCAGCGGATAATTATATTCTCCCAACCGATAATAGCTTATTCCAAATAAAGCACTACAGATTACAGAATAACCGCCTGCCAAGCCGTCGATCCCGTCGATCAGGTTGAAAGCATTAATCAGAATAATAAAGGTGATAATACTGAACAGGACACTTACAAAATACTCCAGCTCATACACGCCCAATATCCCAAATAAGCTTCTGATTCTAATATCTGAACCAATAACCACCAGTGAAGACACTACAATTTGTGCAACAAGTTTTTTGTAAGCCCTCATTACAACAATATCATCCATTACCCCTACATAAAGCAGGATAATTAATGAAGCAAATAAAAATTTGTAGAGATCAAAAAGCTCATAGGCAAAAATAGAAGCACAGATTCCTATTGAATAGAAGATGGCAATTCCGCCAAGATTAGGAATTTCTCTAAGGTGCGAACTTCTTATTCCAGGCTCATCCATCAGGTTCTTTCTTCTTGAGATCTTGACAATGGTAGGAATGGAGAAAAAGGTAATTAAAAAAGCGAATACGAAACCAAGTCCTATTTTTATGTAGAAAATAGGTATTCCTGATCCGCTTAAGAACAATTCAAAATTTTTCATTCTTTTCTTATTCAGCACTTGTATCTCCCAATAAAACTCACAATGCAGAACTTATAAAGAACTTCATCATCATTTTTCTATTGCTCGAAACAACAGTACATACATTTGTGTTTATTAAACCAACTTTCTTATCAATCTTTTCTGTCCTCCAAAAAACAAGAGATAAAAAATTTTTTTCTTCAAAGGCAAAGATAAAAGATAATTCTTACCAAAACGACTATACTTCAATATATCTTGAATTTTTATTTGTCTTTCTTTCATAAAAAGAACCAACTGATCAGACATACTATAAAATAATTCTTCTTTTTTCACAAACGCCAGATAGGCCAGAAATGAATAAACTCCTTCAAAGATCTGGAAGTTTTTCAATTCCTCTTTTTTGTGGGAATATTGAGATTCATTAAAAATATTTTCTACATCAGCCACTGCCTTCAGCATATCAATTCCCTTTTCTGTATGGGTTTTTGTAATAGAATCAGTACGTTCAAGATATTGATAATGAAAATTCTGGGTTTGAGCGATGGTATCACATTCCAATAAAAGTTGTGGAATCAGCTGAATATCTTCAAAATGAACTCCTTTTTTGAATCTTCTCTGATTAAAAAGTTCTTTTTTGAACAGTTTATTGCATGCAAAGTAACTGATATCTGAGAATACTGAAAAATTACTTTCAAGAGCAATTTTCTCGGGCATGTTGGGAAGCTGAGTTAGTTTTTGAGTAACCTTCCCATTTTCATCCACTTTCTGAATATTGCAGATTACCATTTTTGCCTGATGTTTTTCTGCTAACAAAAACATTTCTTCAAACATCGTTTCGGAAACATAGTCATCGCTGTCTACGAAACCTATATAATCTCCGGCAGCTCTATCAATTCCAAAGTTGCGGGCATCACTTAATCCTCCGTTTTCTTTGGTAAAAGCTTTTATTTTTTCCGGATACCTTTGTGCATATTCTTCAATGATTTTTTCAGAATTATCTTTGCTTCCATCGTTTACTACAAGAATCTCGATATTAGGAAGACTCTGCTTCACCAGGGAGTCAAGGCATTTTGTCAAATAATTTTCGACATTATAAACAGGAACAATAATGGATACTTTTGGGGGAGCATTTGTCATACATTAAAATTTCGTCAGTCTTGCATTCAGCCATCCTTTTTTAGCTTCATCAAAATCTTTTCTGGAGCATGGAATGCAGTTTTCTATATTTTCATCATCACCAAAATACCACAAATTACTGAAAGTATCACGCTTGAAAGCATATTGTCTGTCGTCTATCAAAACATAGAACAGCTCATAATGTCTTTCCTTCGGATGCGAGTGCTGGATATTGATTCCTTCAATCAGATACCATAACATTTGTGCTAAAAGCTGGTGGTTCAGCTGATTTTCTGAATAAATATTATAATTAAAAATCCCTACAGATTTCAGATTTTCACTTAATCCAATTTCTTTCATGTAAGCGCAAATCTCTCTTCTGTTTAATCCATTTACCTGTGGATTCATAGAAAAAGGCTCACTGAAGCTTTCCACAGCATCACAGTTTAAGGTAACCAGATCTGTTTTTCTGAAGAAAGGTTCTGTTTTTTCTGTAGAATTCATCATTTCAGCAAGACGGATAATATCAAACTCTACTTCTTTGATCAATCTTACAGAATCCATTTCATTCAAATGTTTTTGATATCCTAAATGATGATAATTTTTAATGGAGAAATTCTTGGCACCGAAAATTTTGCCTAGAAAAGTATGTTCATTGATTGTTTCCCCCTGCTGAAGGGAGATAATATTACTGATCTGGGTATAATTGATGTTTTTCTGATGAAAATTCAAAGCAGAAAATAATGAAAAGGCAAAATCATTGGATCCACCTACAATCACAGGAATTGCTCTTTTATAGTGACATGCTGACAGGACTTCCTGCAAAATATAATGGGTATCCTGAACAGATTTCCCAGACACCAGATCTCCAAGATCCACAACAGGAATCTCAAAGTCCATCTGTGAAAGTTTATAAAACTCATTCCTTACGGCTGTAAAATCCTGCACTTCTGCATCTCCGCCCACTCCTCTGTAATCTGACACAAACAAAAGAACAATACTGTCTTCTTTGATCTCTTTTGTAATCCGATTTCCTATCTGCCAGCTTTCTGTTTTGAAATTCCTTGGTGAAATGATAAAGTCTTCGAAATCCATATTTTAATTTGAATGTAATAATTTATTAATTGCTTGATGTAACAAACATACAAAAAACATAGGAACTGAGTGGAGCGTGTTTCTTTCTGTTCACAAAAAAAGCCGTCAACAAATTGTTAACGGCTTTGTATTTTCATCAACCTTGTCAAAGTTTAAAACTTTGATAAGGTTCCATTCATGAAACCTGTAAAAACAAATCCGCCTCATATATGACATGAGACGGACTTTTATTTTAATTCGTGTACTTGTTAATTAGCACTTTCCGAATGACTGGCTGATAATCGTTATTCCACCTATAATAATAGTAACTCTGATTCCTGTTGGAATTCCCCAGGTAGTACAAATAGATAAACAAGCCTGACCAGCCGTTCCATTAGGAATACTTAATGGTATACTAAAACAATATTTCCCGAAACCTAATGGTAAGTTGATACAAACTTTGTTGTTCTCAACAGTAATTGATATACACTCTGCTGTTACAAGAAGATAACCTGCGCTGGCGTTGGCAAGGCTTAAGTCTGATTCCGCCCCAGATGAACGGCGACTTGCCTGACTGTCTTCGTGTGATCTTTTTGCTGCTTCTAATGCGTGCGAAATAGCTTCTTCGCTAAATTTAAATTCTGCCATGATTTTATAGTTTTGTTTTCTTACTCGTTTGGCTTTTCAGAATCCGCCTCGTTTTTAAAGTGGTTTCTGAACTCCACCGTTTGTAATATTACGATGTAAAACTAAAGAATTAAAATGCTGAAAATCATAGTTTTAGTACTGAATTTTCAATTTCCGTATTTATACTTAGAGCTAAGTAATCATCGTCATTCACAAGATTAAATCCCAGTAAAGGGAAATTAATTTAACATATTATCCTATGTAGTTTTATTTTTTTTAAACGATTTCAATGAAAATCATAAGACAGAAAACTATGTTATCACTTAGCAGCTAACTTTATAAAAACAAAAAAAGCACAGACCTAAATCTGTGCTTTCCTATTTTATTAAAAACTATTTATTTTTTAGCTGCCGGTTTCTTAGCCGCAGGCTTTTTCGCTGTCGTAGCTGCCTTCTTGGTTGTGGCTGCTTTTTTCGCGGCAGGTTTTTTCTTTTCTGCAAAGGCTTTAGGATCCTGATCTGTAATCCATTTTTTAACCTCATCTAAAGAAAGTTCTTTCAATTCATCAGCTTCGTATTTTGTATCGTCTGCTTTCTTCGGAATTTTGAACATTGCTTTTCCGAATTTGATGAAAGGTCCCCATCTTCCATTTTCAATAGAAATTTTTTCTTTTTCCCACTGCTGGATATATCGGTTGGCTTCTTTTTCAAGTTTCGCATCAATTAATTCATTGATATCGCTTTGAGAAAGATTTTCAAAGTCATATTTCTTTGGAACATTTACGAAAATAGCCTTGTACTTAATAAATGGCCCGAATCTTCCTGTTCCTTTTGTAACCGGCTCTCCTTTATAAGTGGCAATAGGAGCATCAGCAATTTTCTTTTCGTTGATAATTTCCTCTGCACGTTTCTGATCTATAGAAAGAGGGTCTTCCCCTTTCGGAATGCTGATATAAGTTTCTCCCCATTTCACATAAGGTCCAAATCTACCAACCCCTACAGAAACCGGCTGTCCGTCAACTTCACTTAAATCGAATGGCAATTTGAATAATTCTAATGCCTCTTCAAAAGTAATCGTTGCAATATTCTGCCCTGTCATTAATGAAGCAAAAACTGGTTTTTCTTCATCATCTGTTTCTCCAATCTGGATCATCGCTCCAAATCTTCCGATTCTTGCATGAACATTTTTACCCGTCTTCGGATCTACTCCTAATAATCTGTCTCCTGTTGCACGGTCTGCATTTTCTTCTACGTCTTCAATTCTCGGGTGGAATTTTGAGTAGAAATTCGTCATCATTTCTTTCCATTTCTGGTCACCACTTGCAATTTCGTCAAAGCTTTCTTCTACTCTCGCTGTGAAACCGTAGTCAAGGATTTCTCTGAAGTTATCTGTCAGGAAATCATTCACCACTTCACCTATATCTGTAGGAAGAAATTTATTTTTATCTCCTCCAAATTTCTCTTCAAGAACTACTTTTTTGATCTTATCTTTTGCTAAAGACATTTTGACCACTTCACGGGTATGCGGCTCAACTTCTCTCTTATCCACATATTCTCTATTCTGAATCGTTTGAATCGTTGGAGCATAAGTAGATGGTCTACCAATCCCTAATTCTTCAAGTTTTCGCACCAATCCGGCTTCAGTATATCTTGCACTTGGTCTTGTGAATTTTTCAGTAGCGGTAATGGTTTTATAGTTTAAAACCTCTCCTACGCTTACTTTTGGCAACAATTTATCATTGTTCTCTTCATCTTCATCCTCTGTCTTCACAATACCGTAAGCTCTCAGGAAACCATCGAATATGATCACCTCTCCCTGTGCTTCAAAATGATGGGGTAATGATGCATTTCCAATTTCGATCACTGTCTTTTCAATTTTGGCATTAGCCATCTGAGAAGCTAGTGTTCTTCTGTATATAAGTTGATATAATTTATTCAGCTGTACATCACCTATGCTTTTCACTCCAAAATCCGTAGGTCGGATTGCTTCGTGAGCTTCCTGTGCTGAAGCAGATTTTGTAGTATAATTTCTTGGAGAAGAATATTCTGCTCCGTATTCTGATGTGATTTGTTTTTTTGCTCCTTCAATTGCTTCCTGAGAAAGGTTTACGGAGTCTGTTCTCATATAGGTAATGTACCCTTCCTCATACAGCCTTTGTGCCATACGCATGGTATTGGTTACATTATACCCAAGTCTTGAGGAAGCCTCCTGCTGTAATGTAGAAGTTGTAAAGGGAGCTGAAGCGGAACGTGTACCGGGCTTGGTTTCAACATTCAGAACTTTAAATTCTGTAGTTTTTGCCTGCTCCAGGAATTTTTCTGCATCTTCTTCTTTTTCGAAGTCTTTCTTTAGTTTAGCAGCTATTTCCTGCTCTGTTTTATTTAAAAAGATTCCGTCAAGTTTAAAACTTGCTTTTGGCATAAACTCACGAATCTCCTTTTCTCTTTCAACGATTAATCGTACAGCTACAGATTGTACTCTTCCTGCAGATAGTCCCGGTTTTACTTTCTTCCATAAAACGGGTGACATTTCAAAACCTACAATTCTGTCCAGCACTCTTCTTGCCTGCTGGGCATTTACTAAGTTCTGATCTATATCTCTTGGATTGTCGATTGCTTTTAGAATGGCATTTTTGGTAATCTCATGGAAAACAATTCTTTTTCTGTTTTCAGGCTTCAATTTCAATTCATCCGCCAGGTGCCATGCAATAGCTTCCCCTTCGCGGTCCTCATCGGAAGCGAGCCATACCATATCGGCTTTCTTTACTGCAGCCTTTAATTCGGTTACCAATTTCTTCTTGTCTGCTGAAACTTCGTAATCAGGACTGAATGTAGTAAGGTCTATCCCCATCCCTTTTTTAGGAAGGTCCCGGATGTGCCCGAAACTGGATTTTACTTCAAAATCCTTTCCTAAATATTTCTGAATAGTTTTTGCTTTTGCCGGGGACTCTACGATTACTAAATTTTTCGACATTCTAACTAAAAATTTTTGCAAAAGTAAAGCTTTTTTATTATATACTTTTTGTAAAACGGGTTTAATTTAACAATTCAGATGGTTTATACCTCTTTTCAACTCACATTTTTTAAAGATTCAAGTCCTTTGTAGTATAGGTTTTAGACCTTTATGTAGATTAAACATTTATTATATAGAATTTTTCATCAACCATAATAGATATAAGATATATGCCTATATATGAAAAAAGCAGAACAAGAGACCTTATTCTGCTTTTTGAATCCTCATTTTCAGGATTTATCGTTTTATAATTTTAACAACTGCTTCTGAATTATTTATTCTTATCAGATACACTCCTGCATTCAAAGATGACAAATCCGCCTGATTATTTATAAAATGCCCGGATTTTACAAGCTGACCCAATGCATTAAAAATCTGGAAACGATATTCTTTATTTTCCGCAGCTTTAATATACAGGACATTGGAAACCGGACTTGGGTATAAAGTAATCCTGTTCTCCATCTCTTCAATCTTGGTATTGGCAGTACTCAATGTGGGACTATCTGGGATTACTGTAATTCTGGAAGCAGGCCCTTCTTCATTACCATTGGCATCATATTCTATTTTCACACATCGGCACCCCGCAGCAAAATACGGATCATTATTATCATGAAAGACCATGATCCGGTTGGTAGAAGCAGCAGCATCAAAAAGTACATTAACCGGTCTTCCCAGATAATTTGAAGTTAAAGCAGCCGTCCAGACAGCCGGATACTGAAAATTGAGAACACTGAATGTTCCCTGTGCGGTCTGATTGGCAATCACACTCCTGAATCCTCTTGATCCTGAATCCGGATAGTTTCCTAAAGGATAGACAGGATTATTAAACAGATATCCTATGGTAGAATTGGTAGAATTTCTCACTCTGGTTCCTGAGTAATCTGTAACAATACTATATGATGTGGCTACATTTTTATCTTTCTTATACCAGGGTGTCTGCCCAAAATCATTTCCTGAAACCAAAGCTGCATTCGTCAGGTCAGGAATTCGCCAGCCTTCCGGACAAGGATCGAAAGGAGATTTTTCACCTCCTCTTCCCCATCTGTCAGGAGCCAGGCTTGGCTCTGTTGCCAGCCAGTCTGTCCCGTTGGTATAATTGGGTGTTGCACTGTTAAAAGGAGCAAACGTACTTGGAATCATATATACCAAAGGGTTTTTAACGGAATAAGACAGTATCTTGGAAACCTTATCTCCCGGCTTGTCTGTAATCTGTACATTTGATGCAGCAGCATAGGTATTGTAAGGAACTATATAACTACCTGAAAGATTGTTGTAATCAGCTGGAGTAAGGACAGCGTATGAAACTGTTCCATGGGCAGCAGCAGTTCCTAAAGAAATATTGTAGAAGCTTCTGTTATCTGCATTCTGGAAGGTAGGAATAGGGTCTTTTCTCCCCCATTGATAGTGCAATCCCGTAGAAGCGCGTATCTTCAGGAGTTCATCAGCAGTAGGTGTAAGGGGATTTGCAACATTGGGAAAAGCATCTGTTGCCCCAAGATTACGATCCATAAAAGTGGTCTGTAATATCACATCCGCTTTGTTTACATAATTCACATAATTCGATACTACTACAGGAGGTTCTGTGGTATAAGTGTAAGATTGTATAGGAGAATCTGTAACCCAGATATGCCAGCTCCAATATACCGGAGCTGATATACTGCCGTTATGCAATGTTACCACAGCATTTCCACTCTGATCAGGAGCTATTTCTACAGCTATTTTTGAATTAGCAATGTTTTGCACTGAAGAGGGTGATGGATTTATTATTGAAATTCTATTGATAAGACCAGTATTTGTAGTCCAGAGAACGTTTCCTTTTAAATTATTAAAATTGGAAGGGTTTAATACCTCTGAATTATTCAGCAATTGACTCTGTACCGAAAATGCCTTACTCACTGGAATTTCAATAACAACCGCTGTACCGCTTTTTACAATCTGGTAGGTATTTGGATTATCAATTCCTTCTCTATATTCTGTTTCTGCAGGCAGATATTCCGTAGGAAAGTCATAATCATTCACGAGATATAAAGGATCTTTTATACATCTGCATCCATTCGCATCTGAGGTATACATTACTGACATAGGAAAGTAATAATAACGCCCTTTGATATTGGGGTAATTAGCATCCGGAATATCAGGCTGTGTCTTATCCGGAATCATAGAAAGTCCTCTAACGGTAACAGCAGGGGAAGCATCAAACTGCCGGGCCATAGTAGCCGTCCACAATGCAATATGATGCTGATCACTATACTGTCCCAAGTGCGCTCCTCTGATAAGCTGCCCGTTTCCCGGAAATATTCCCATATTGTAACCTCCAACTGCAGAAAGATCAAAACCGAGGTTAGGATACACCTTAAACCCTGTCATAAATGCGGGAACTCCGGCATTAGTAGGCTTTATAATATGGTATTTATTGGTTTCAAAAACATTTTTCGCCATATTTGTTTTCACTCCGAAAGGTGAAAAGTCTATTCTGATATCATCAATATAGGATCCTGAGGCCAGATTCGCAACCAGCATAGACGGTATACGCCATCCGTTGGGACATGGGTCATAAGAAGATTTATCCCGATAAGGTTTTGCTTTGTCATCGGTATTATAAACAGCTTCTATTTTCCCTTGTGCATTATCAGACCAAAGATTAAGCTCTGAAAGCCGGTTGGTAGGCAAAGTTGTAGACTTCCCAAACCAATTAACAGGTAAATTAACATTATTATTGTAGTAAGCCTGACCGGAGTTATCCTCTTTATTGACATAGATAAGGCTGAGTGGATTTTTCACAGAAAGTCTTAAATTATTGGTAACCTCTGCACCGGAAAGTAAAACGAATTTTCTAAGATCATCAATACTTACAGCATTGGTCATATTTTTTGCGCCTCTATGTCTGACTCTTCCTATAGATCCTGAAGCTTCGTAGAAATCATTCCCTCTGGTGACCAATGGTGGAATTGGGTCTTTTCGTCCCCATTGATACAGAAGTCCTATACTTCGATTCCAGTCTGAGGAGGTGATAGAACTGGTAAGCGCGCCGAGATTCCTATCCATCCATTTCCAATCTGTATCGGGGATGACTTCGGTTATGCCGTCTGATTTCATCCTTTTAATGTTATTGAAGCTTCTATAGACTGTTCCATTGGTAGGATCATCAGTAACCCAGATATGCCAGCTCCAATAGATTTCTCCATTTACTTTAAAGGCAACCACGGCATTTCCTTGTTTTGTTTTGTTGATGGGAACTTTTATTTTAGCATCCTGCCCTGTCCCTATTATTTCGAGAGCATAATTTACTCCTGATTTTATCAGGCCATGAGCATCTTCCCAAAGTACATCCGCCGTCACGGTTCCTACCGGAATACCATTCCCGTTGAGATAGCCACCTCCTTCCCACATCGCATATGCTTTCTTTACCGGAACAAGCAACCCTTCACTATTCTGATTAGGGTCAAAGATGTAGCTGTTAGGTGCTTTTTTCCAATCCGGAAGTAATACTTTTTTCAATTCACTCGCTGGTCTGGTGAGTGAGTCTATACGATGATTAATTAATACATTATGCTCAGCTGAGGGAATACTTTTTCTGACACTACCTTTAGAATATATCCCCAACAATATCAGGCAGATAGCTGCCGTTAATTTTCCAACTAACTTTTTCATACCTTATTGATTTGAGTGCAATTTGCAAAGTGCAATTTTTAAGCCCACATCAACAAAAATAGATTTATTTTATATATTAAAATAAAATATTTAAATTATGTTATTAATAACACAAACAAAACCCTTATAAACAGTACAAACCCCAACAATCTCATTCCACAAAAAAAGACAGCTAAAAAAGCTGTCTTTATATTTTTACTTCCAAAAATCTTATGGAAGAATATGATTTCTATAACGCTCTATCGAAAATCGTCCCGCCTTGATATTATTAAAGAGTGAGAAGACAACAAAATTGAAGACAACGAGCGAAATAATAAATGCATAAATCATGTTTTTGGTCCTCGCCGAAACCACATACATGGCATTCGGAATAATGATATACGAGAATCCAATGAACGCTCCTGCAAGTCTCGATGAGAAAATAGGGTTATTTCTAAAGATAAAGTACAGGCAAATCCCTATCACAGCATAGTTTCTATGGTATTCATAATAAGGGTAAAGTTCTTTCATCTTGGTATCGAAAACAAAAAGGAAGAAGGTCAGGATCGCCATCATCACCTCCGGAATTCCGATGCCACCATTCAATCGCTGTACTGTTTCATCCATATATCCGTTGAAACCTTCTACAAGTGTACTATTCGACGCCATCCCATCCAGGAAACCACCAAAGCTCCTGTATATCTCAAACGGGGACAGAAAGACAGAGCCAATGATCATAATCAGCATTATTGTTTTGTTCAGCGGAACACGGGCCAGCCAGTACATTGGCAGGAATAAATAACAGACACTGTGTATACCAGATCCTATGAATATGAAAAATAAGTAATGCCAGAATTTCCGTTCTTTGATATACCGTATCGCAAAGTAAACGATAAAGGTTCCCAGGTTTTGTCTGATCTGTCCGCTTTCTCCGATAAAGAAATTGGGAATAAACATAAAAAGGGTAAAGGTAAATGGATAAAATGTATTGTCTTCTGTATATTCTACTTTAAAGATCATCGCAAAAATAGCAATGACCAGGGTCAGCATATAAAAAGGTGCATTAAAAAAATTGAGAAGTATTTTATTAATCAGCGTATACAGCCACTCTACATCCAGGTTTTCAGACCCTTCCATATGGAGCATCTTCATAAAGATACTGTAATAGCTTTTGGTGTCAGAGTAAATATAAATCCCTTTGTAACTTCCATAGTCAGGACCTACCTCATTTCTAAGCCCGACAATAATAATAAAATAAACAGCAAGGAACCAGAACCATTTTTTATCAACCTTTTTCCCATACACCTCCTGAATACTGAAGAACAGCATATAGAGGATTGCAATAATATAATATGGATGTAGTAAACTCATGCTAATTCTCTGATGTTTTTTTAAACTGATGATATGCTGTGATAATTCCTGTCAGAACTAAAGGCAGAAAAAGCCTCACCTCCCAAAAAAGACCTACTAAAGTGATCATGATAAGGTAAGGAATTGAAAAGAAGAAATATTTTCCAAAAATGTTTCTGTTTTCCTCGTCAGTACAAAGCCTGTATATAAAGTAAATCACTATGATCGCAAAGACCAATCCTGCAAGATTGAAGGGACTTGAAAAATTTCTATTAATATAAAACCCTTCTACAAAGGTAGTTTCATCCTGTACAAGCAGAGCTCTCAATCCCAGATAAGGAACAATAAAAGCAGTAACCAGAGGTATTATTTTCCAGATCACCTGATAATTCCCTTTCTTCAATTCGCCAATATTGAAAAATACTGCGGCAAAAAAAGCAATATTCAGACAGGCAGTCTCTCTTACCAAAGTGGAAATTCCGATAAGGCCAATGAGAATAAAATAGAAGATTTTTTTATTGGTATCTAAATATTTCAGGGTTAAAAACACACCTGCCAGATAGCAGAAAAGTGCAATCGTATCACAATTTGTTGGTGCATACTGAGTTATTACGATAAAAAAAACGGATAAAAGATGGATAATCCTTCTTGCATTAAGATTCAGAAGAAGACCTGTCGACTTCAGTTTAAATACAGCATTTAAGATCAGTGAGCATCCAATAAAAAACACACTATTCATAAGGAAAAGCCCGTGATAGAAAGGCGTTCCGTTTTTTGATAAAAAATCTTTAAAGAAAGAAAAAGGACCGTTGATCAGATGATACATCAAATCTGTAATCTGCACACTCAGGTAATTGGGAATCACCCTGTAGGCATATACCGAGGAAAATAAGAAGTCGGGAGTGGTTTCTGATGTTTTCAGTCTTGTATAGGAAGATTCAAATCCATAATAAGACATCGCAAACAGAAGAAGCGGAAGTACTATTACAAATAGAAATCCGTTTATTTTTTCATCATTTCTTTTCAACATATCTAAAACAGATTCTTATTTTTTAATAATAATTGTGATTTAAAATACATTTTTTTAAAGGGGAACTTTTGCAAAAGTAGAATATTTTTTCATTCTTCCTAGAATATTTTATTGATTTTCAGTCAAAACTTATCTCTAACTATTTTGAACTAATGCTTAAAAATTTAAATTTGCAGACTTGATTTACATGCAATGCACCGCTTTTTTATATTTTTATATTATCTGATTTCCAGAAATAAAATCCTATCTGTAGTTACAGCCTTAGGAATTGCTGTTTTATGTCTATTTTTTGCTTCCAAGATCAATTTTGAGGAAGACATTAATCAGATCATTCCTAAAAATGAAAAATCTGATCTTACGGCAAAAGTTCTTAAGCAGCTTAATTTTTCGGATAAGATCATCGTTATTATCGAGAATAAATCCAATGAAGACAGCTTCCAGCTTTCTGAAACGGCAGATACTTTTTTGAAAAAGATAGAACCTTTACAAAAGTATATAGGTTCTGTTCAGGGCAAAGTGAATGATAATGAGATATCGGAAACATTTGATTTCGTCAGCCAAAATTTACCATTATTCCTCAATGAAAATGATTATAAGGAAATTGATAGAAAGCTTCAGAAAGACAGCATTGCCAAACAGGTAGAGAACAATTACATCTCATTGGTTTCTCCCACCAGTCTTGTTACAAAAGAATTTATCAAAAAAGATCCTTTGGGGCTTACTTTTTTAGGGATCAAAAAACTGAATGCCTTAAATATCAGTAAGGACTTTAAGCTTGAAGACAGCTACATTGTAACCAAAGACGGAAAAAATCTCTTACTTTTTATTGATCCGAAAAACAAAAGTAATGATACGAAAGCCAATGAAGTTTTCGTAGATCAGCTCAACTTAATAAAAGACGGCATTAATAAACAATTCAAGGGAAAAACAGAAATCAGTTATTTCGGTTCTCCGGTGATTGCCGTAGCCAATGCCAAACAGATCAAAAAAGATATTCAGAATACGGTAGTAATTTCTATGACGGTTCTTTTGATCCTTCTGATCTATTATTTCAGGAATTTCTTTACTCCCATCATTGTCTTTTTACCAACAGTATTCTCGGTACTTCTCGCCTTATTGATTCTGTATTTTATTAAAGATAAAATTTCAGCAATTTCATTAAGTGTGGGAGCCATTCTGATCGGGATTACGATAGATTATGCCCTGCATATTCTTACCCACTACAAGCACAATAATAATATTGAAGAGCTTTACAAAGAAATTACCCAGCCTATTATACTGAGCAGTGCAACGACAGCTGTTTCATTCTTATGTCTGGTTTTTGTACGTTCCGAAGCATTGAAAGACCTCGGGCTCTTTGCAGCGATCACTGTCATTCTCTCTTCAATTTCGGCATTGATTATTGTTCCTCAGCTATATAAACCAAAAGAAAAGGGAAAAGATCTCAATACCAATTTCATCGACAAAATAGGATCTTATCCTTATGAGAAAAACAAACCTCTGATCATAGGATGCTCTATTATCATTCTTGCCTGTCTGTTTGGATTCAGACATGTAGGTTTTAATGAAGATATTGGTGATCTTAATTATATTCCAAAAGATCTGAAAATCAGTGAAGCCAAACTACAGAAGCTTTCGGATATTACTTCAAAATCTATTTATACAATTTCTTATGGAAATTCTGAAGAGGAGGCATTAACCAGAAATTCTGAACTAAACAGCTTCCTTGAAAAAGAGAAAAAAGAAGGGAAAATATTAAGCTACAATTCTATAGGAAGCATTGTACTCTCAGAAAAAGACCAGCAAAAAAAGATTGAAAAATGGAACAGCTTCTGGAATGACTCTAAGAAAAATCAGACTATTTCTGAACTGATCAGCAATGGAAACAAATTTGGGTTCAATGGTTCAGCATTTGACAACTTCAATGAAGCTCTGCATAAAAATTACACTGCATTAAGCCTTAAAGATTATGAAAAGGTAAAAGCTCTTCAGATTTCAGAATTCATGAGCAGTGAAAATGGTTTTTACACGGTTTCCAATGTCGTAAAAGTAGACGAAAATAAAAGAGATACTTTCATCAAAGATATCGAAAAGAAACATGATGCTCTTGCGATTGACCGCCAGCAGATGAACGAAAATTTCCTGGGCTTGCTGAAGAGAGACTTCAATACATTAATCAATTATTCTCTTTTAGCAATTGTTCTTACGATTATTGTGTTCTTCAGAAATCTTGAATTAACTATTCTTACGATGTTCCCGATTGTTCTGACAGGAATTGTAACAGCAGGAATTCTTTATTTCTTAGGATTAGAACTCAATATTTTCAGTACCGTAGTATGTACATTGGTCTTTGGAGTAGGAGACGATTTCAGTATCTTCCTCACACAGGCTATGCAAAAAGAGCACACAACAGGAAAAAATGAATTACCAACCTATAGAACATCCATTATTCTTGCGGTTTTCACCACCATCCTCTCCATTGGATCTCTGATCTTTGCTAAGCATCCCGCGCTGCATTCATTAGCATTAGTAGCCCTGATCGGAATGTTCTCTGTCATTATTATTACATCTACCCTCTATCCTTTCTGGTTCAGATTATTCATTACCAACCGGGCGAGAAAAGGTCTCTCTCCCATTACTTTCAGATTATTTTTACGGGCTGTATTTTCGTTTTTATATTACGGATTGGGTGGATTGGTATTTTCAGCTTTCGGAAGTTTATTTATTAAAAATTCGAAAGGAAAAACGTTAGATATTATCAAACTGATTCTGGCTAAATTTTTAACATCAGTACTTTATTTAAGTCCTTTTGTAAAGAAAAGAGTCATTAAAAATACAACTGAAGATTTCAGCAAACCAGCCGTTATTATCGCCAATCATACTTCTTTCTTAGACACACTGGCCATTGCCATGGCGACCCACAAAATCATCTATCTGGTGAATGACTGGGTATATGAATCCCCCGTTTTCGGAAAACTGGTAAAAGCATTGGGCTTCTATCCAGTTTCACAAGGGATTGAAAATGGAATGGATAAGCTGAAAGAAAAAATTGCACAGGGATATTCTTTGGTGGTTTTCCCTGAGGCAGAACGTTCTTATACCAATGATGTCAAAAGATTCCATAAAGGAGCATTCTATCTTGCTGAGCAATTCGGGCTGGATGTCCTTCCGCTTTACATTCATGGAAATTCTGAAGTACTACCCAAAGGAGATTTCATTATCTATGACGGAAGTATTACCGTAAAAGTAGGCAGCAGAATCAGCAAAGACGATATGAGTTTTGGCAAGAATTATTCTGAAAGAACAAAGAAGATCAATGCTTATTTCAGGGAAGAATTTGCCAAACTGAGAGAAGAGATTGAGGATGAGAATTATTTTAAAAAGAAACTGTTCCTGAGCTTCCTTTATAAAGACAGTGAAGTGGTAAAAGAAGTAAAAGAAGACTTCAACACCAAAAAATCAGTATATTTCGAACTGAATAAGCATATTTCCAATGAAGCCAACATTCTTCACATAGCAGATGACTTCGGACAAAAAGATGCTTTATTGACTTTATATCAGGCCAGCCGAAGAATTTTTTCTCTGATGAAAAATGATGAAAAAAGAGCAATAGCGGCGCACAGCTATCTGGTAAAAAGAAGAAAGATACAATATATAAAAGACCTTTCGGAAGTGAGTAAAAAAATTGATGTTCTTTTGATCTCAGATGATATCTTTACCATGAATGATATACAGGACCTTCCTGAGACCATCATTTTTGTCAATACAAAGAACTCTTCTTTTGAAAATGATAATTATACATTGGAATTTAGTTCTGAATCATTAAAAGTATTTAAAACTAAATAATAAATATGAAAAACATATTTTTGTAAACGCTAAAGAAAACTAATGAAGAAAAATATACTTGTCATATATTATTCGCAAACCGGACAACTCGAAGATATCGTGAGGAACATTGCTAAACCTTTTGAAGCTCAGAAGGAGAAATACGATGTAACCTATTATAACATTCAGCTTAAGGAAGATTTTCCTTTCCCCTGGCCAGGTGATGTTTTTTTCAACACTTTTCCAGAGTCTTATTTACAGATTCCAAATGAAATTCTGCCGCCTTCGGAAGAAATTCTGAACAAAAAATACGACCTTATCCTTTTTGGGTATCAGGTATGGTATCTCACACCATCCATTCCTATCATTTCATTCTTAAAGAGTGGTTATGCAGAACGCATCCTTAAAGATACACCTGTAGTCACAATCTCCGGAACCAGAAATATGTGGATGCTTTCCCAGGAGAAATTAAAGGTATATTTAAGAGATTTACAGGCTAAACTTATTGGGAATATTGCATTGGTAGACAGACACGACAATTATACGAGTGTATTGACTATTCTTCGATGGCTTACAACAGGCCAGAAAGAAAAATCAGGAATGCTTCCTGCAGCAGGGGTTTCTGACGAAGAAATTACAGGCTCAGTAAAGTATGGCGAGATTATTGAAAGACATTTTAATAATAATGACTTTAATAATTTGCAGCCGGAACTCGTTAAAAACGGAGCCATTGAAATCCGTGCGTTTTTGGTACGGGTAGAGAAGGTAGGAAACAAAATTTTCACAGTATGGTCTAATCTGATTATCAAGAAAAAAGAGAAACGTCCATTGCTGATAAAATTCTTTAAGGTATATTTGATGGCAGCGATATGGATCATCTCACCTGTCGTTTTGGTTTTACACCTGCTTACAACCCCTATATTTTGGTTTAAAAGACAAAAACAAAAAAGATATTTACAAGGAATTAATTTAAAATAGAATGTACGACGTATTTATAACAAAAGCATCAAAATACTTACCCAATGAGCCGGTAGCGAATGATGAAATGGAGACTTATCTTGGGCTTATCAATGATGCGCCATCTAAAGCAAAATCACTTATCCTAAGAAATAATAAAATCACGACAAGATACTACGCTTTAGACAAAGAAGGAAACCCTACACACTCTAATGCGCAGCTTACTGCAAAAGCAATTGAAGGACTTTTTGATGAGAATTTCAAAAAGGAAGATATGAAATTATTATCCGTAGGAACTACTTCACCAGACCAGATCCAGCCTTCTCACGCTTCTATGGTACATGGTGAACTGAACATCGGAAAATCTATTGAGATTAATACTTCAACGGGTCTTTGCAACTCTGGGATGAATGCACTTAATTATGGATTCCTTTCTGTAAGAGCCGGTGTACAGGAAAGTGCTGTATGTGCAGGTTCCGAAAGAATGTCTGCATGGATGACTGCTGATAAATTCAACCATGAAGCAGAAAATTTAAAATTACTGGAAGAAAGACCTATCATCGCTTTCAAAAGAGAATTCCTGAGATGGATGCTTTCTGACGGCGCAGGTGCTTTTCTGCTGCAAAATAAACCAAGAGAAACCGGTATTTCTTTAAAAGTAGAATTCATTGATTTCTATTCTTATGCTCACGAAATTGAAGCATGTATGTATGCAGGATGTGACAAACTGGAAGACGGAAGCCTGAAATCATGGGCAGATTACCCTTCTGATGACTGGTTGAAGCAATCTATCTTCGCCATCAAACAGGATACTAAGATCCTTGATAAATATATCCTTGTAAAAGGAGCAGAAAGCTTAAGATCTTCCTTTGATAAACATAATCTGGATCCGGAAAAAATTGATCATGTATTGGCTCATATTTCTTCAGGATACTTCAAAGACGGACTGAAAGAAGAGTTTGCTAAAAAAGGTATGGATTTCCCTGCAGAAAAATGGTTCTATAACCTATCTGACATTGGAAATATTGGTGCTGGATCTATCTTCGTTGCGCTTGAAGAATTAATGAATTCCGGGACATTGAAAAAAGGGGAAAAAGTACTTCTTTGTGTTCCTGAAAGTGGAAGATTCGCTTATTCTTGTGCTTTATTAACAGTTTGCTAATGGAAAACAGACTGCCGACCTCCGATAGAGATTTTGTAGAAAGTCTAATCCCGCAACGTTTTCCTTTTGTGATGGTGCATGAACTATCAGAATATTCTGAAAGCCATCTTTTATCTGGTTTTGAGATCAAAGAAGATAACCTTTTCATCCAGGACGGATTATTTCAGGCTTCCGGACTGATTGAGCATCAGGCACAGAGTGTAGCGCTGCATACCGGATACAAATATTATCTGCTGGGAAAAGATGCTCCTACCGGATATATCGGAGCCATCAAATCTTTTGAAGCTGAAATATTGCCCAAAATAGGAGACCAGCTGAAATCTGAAGTAACCATCCTCAATGAAGTAATGGGAGTTACCCTGGTAGATATCGTTACCAAACTAAACGGTGAAGTGATTGCAAAATCTCAAATGAAAACCGCTGTAAAATAAACAGGAAATGGAAATAAAGGAAGATAATATCATCAATATACACAACTTTTTACCGCATCGTGAACCGATGCTTATGGCAGACTATATTCTGGAACTGACCAAGGAAAAAGTAGTGACTTCCTTTGAAATAAAAGAAGATAATGTATTTGTTCACAACAATGAGTTTGTAGAAGCCGGATTAATTGAAAACCTGGCGCAGACCTGCTCATCCATCCTTGGACAAAGCTTCTTTGAAAATCCTGAAGCAGATACAAAAGTGATCGGGTTTATTACCAATATCAAGAAAATTGAGGTTTTTGCCCTTCCAAAAGTGAATGACAAAATTATTTCAAAGGCATCTCTTATTTCACAGTTTGAGAACATCTGCCACATCTTCTGTGAAACCTTTCATAATGATGAATTATTGATCAGGGCGGAAATCAACCTGTTTATTCAGGAGGTGGAATCTTAGAAAAATTAAAAATATAAACCAGCCAAATAAAGGCTGGTTTTTCTATACATTTCATTCTACCATATTTTATTTACTCCGTTTTTGCTAAAAAATCCATCCAAGCCAATAGAATCTCTTTAAAATCTTTTGTGGGTAGTACACCTAGAGGAATAGCACTTTTAAAATCTTTATCAAAATCCTCTCCACTGTATATAGTAATTATAGAAGATTTTATAATCATGCATTCTAAACTTTGAGTAGTATAAATGACATCTTCTAAACTATTCTCTATTACATCATTTATAATTTCCAAAACATCATTACTTTTACGAAGACTCTGCATATCGGTAAAAACACGTCCTAATGCAGAACCCATAGTAGATTTTATAAATTTATATTCAGAATGGTGAATTTTCTGAACACCAAAGCTCACATTATATTCATCTAAAACACTCATACTATTATTTATTAATGAGTAATCAATTTATAATTATTTCCGGGCTTATTGTCCTATTATCACAAATATTTCACGTGAAACATTAGAGAAATCGGTGAAACTCTGATCATCAGGGAGAAAAGGATTCCAACAACAAAAAAGCGGAACATTTCTGTCCCGCTTTGAGCATTATTTCTATCAAAAAAATTAATATCCAAAAATCTCTTCAAGAGATACTTCGTTGAATTCACCCATTTTGTTGATCGATTCCATATTCAGGTTTTCTTTCTTACCGATGATAGCTGTATTGTATTTTACAGGCTTCACTTCCGTATTGTAGAATCCTGTAAGCTGTGGTAATGTCAGCCCTTGGATTTCAGCATAAACATCTTTTCTTAAATCATAGTCTACGCCTAGTTTTTTTAAGGCTAACTGATTGAAGAAAATATTCGTTCTGTTGATTCTGTTGGAAGCAATCTGTTTTAAGGCAGACCCTCTTGCGTTTTCAAACTGTGCAGGAATCTGTGGTAATGAAACCATCAGGTCATTCATCGCATTCACTGCCAAAGGAAGCTTGTTAGACTGTGTTCCGATATAGTTCATCACATAGTTGGCACGGTCTTTTTCCGAAGCATTGTTATAAGAAACATAAGCAGTATATGCTAAAGACTTACTTTCTCTGATTTCCTGGAAAACGATTGAAGACAAGCCTCTTCCGAAGTATTCATTGAAAACATTTGCTTTACCGAAGTTGCTAAGGTTTACTGTATTTGCTTTTGCCACTTTAGACATTTCCATCTGTACCATGTCATAGTTGGTGAAATATACTTTTCCTTCAGTAGCAGGTTCAGCATATTCTTTTGCCTGCGCAGGCTGAAGGCTTGTATTGGTGATAAAAGGCTTCACTGCTTTTTCCAGACCAGACTGATCCTGTCCATAAAGAAGAACCTGATAAGGATATTGGTTTAATGTTTTCACTTTCTTCATCAACTCTACAGCATCAATGCTCTCAAGACGTTCTTTGGAAACGATATCCGTCATTCTTGAGTTTTTACCATATTTAGAATAATTTGAAAGAGCAGCCATGATTCTCACTTTATCTTTCTTAGCAGACGCTCTAGACTCCAGAATTGTTTTTACAGTCTGTGCATAAACAGCTTTATCTGCTTTTACATTTGTCATCCAGTGGTTCATCAGCTCTACTCCTTTCTTCATATTGCTTTCAAGCCCGCTCAATGTGATAATCATCTGATCGTTGGAAGTTCTCAGACTATAGCTGATTCCCAGTTTATAAAACTCTTCTTTCAGCTTTTCAGAAGTATATTTATCTGTTCCAAGATATTCAAAAAGAGTTCCTGCAATAGAAAGTTCTTTGTCATTATCTGTTCCGAAAGGGAAAACATAACTTACCTGAGCAATCTCATTATACTTGTTTTTCACAAAACTTACTGTCTTATCCTTGATTTGTGATGTCTGAATAGCCGTTTTAAAATCAATAAACTCAGGCTTTATTTCTGCAACCTTTGTATTCAGAATATCCTTAAGGAAAGGAGATTGAGCTTCTCTGTTCAGTTTAATAGGGGTAATCCCTGGGTTCTGTACGCGAACAAGCTTATCATTCACTCCTTTTTCCTTATAAAGAACAACATAATTGTCTTTAAAGAAATCGTTCGTAAATTTCACCACATCAGCTTTAGTGATCTTGTCATACTGGTTGATCTCATCAAGCTCCTGCTCCCATGTTCTCACATTGATATAGGAATCATAAAGTTCGGTAGCTAATCCATCTGCTGTTTCCCAGCCTTTCATACGCTGAACTTTTTTATCATTTACGATAGCTTTCAGCATCCAATCCGGAAACTGGCCTTTTTTCACAAGCTCCAGCTGATCCATCAATAGTTTTTTAGCTTCGTCAAAGCTTTGCCCTTCTTTTGGAGTCACTACCAGCCCAAATGTACCATACATTTTGTAAGGCGACTCATAAGCACCAGCTCCAAGAGTTTTTTGCTTCTGGTTGATGTTAAGGTCAATTAATCCCGCATCTCCTCTGTTGCTTAAGATTTCAGATACTACATCTGCTAATCTTGCTTCCTGCGTTCCATAAGAATCTGTTCTCCATGCAATCGTCATTCTTGGAGTAGTAGGGCTTTTTACTGTTCTGGTAATAATGCCGGTCATAGGCTCTTCCGTAACCATTTTTTTCATCGGAAGCTCTTTATATTTGAACGCTCCGAAATATTGATCAACTAATTTTATAGTTTTATCAAAATCAAGGTCTCCCACCAATACTACCGCCATGTTATTAGGCACATAATACGTATCAAAATATTTATGAATAGCCTCCATAGAAGGGCTCTTCAAATGTTCAGAAGTACCTATTGTAGTCTGCTGCCCGTTTGGATGTTTTGGGAAAAGGGCCTGCATCAATGAATAATATACAAGACGGCTGTCATTATCCTGCGCTCTGTTGTATTCCTCATATACCGCCTCAAGCTCAGTATGGAAAAGACGCAATACCAATTCTGAAAAACGTTCTTTCTCCACTTTTAGCCATTTCTCCAATTCATTGGACGGGATATTATTTTTGTACACCGTCTCATCCAGAGATGTGTGGGCATTTGTTCCTGTAGCTCCTAATGAAGAGATGGCTTTATCATATTCATTAGCAATAGCATATTTAGAAGCTTCCTGAGAAACTTCGTCAATTTTTTTATAAAGCTCTTTCTTTTTTTCAGGATCTTTTTCTGCTTTATGCTGCTCATAAAGATCAGAGATCTGCTGTAGTAAAACCTTTTCTTTTGCCCAGTCCTGGGTTCCCAGGTGTGAAGTTCCTTTGAAGACCATATGCTCAAGGTAGTGAGCCAATCCGGTATTATCACTTGGATCATTGTTCGATCCTGTTCTTACCGGAATGTAAGTCTGAATTCTCGGGGCATCTTCATTTTTAGCAAGATAAACCTTCAATCCGTTTTTCAGTGTATACACACGAACTCCGGCACGGTCGTTCTTTACCGTTTCATAAGTGTACCCTTGAGCATCTGTAAGCTTTTGGGTCTCAAACTTCTGTGCCATAGCGCTTATCATACAGAAAAGCGAAACAGAAATAAAAAACTTTTTCATAGTTGTTATTTAATAATTATTTTTTTTATCCAAATTTCTAATCCATTAGTCTTACTTATATAAACACTTGTTACAAAAGAATTGTTACAAGCAAAAACAATAAACCTTCACAGATCCCCTTTAAGATTCTTATATATATGATTAGTTAAAGGTCTCTTTCAAAATGGGAAAAATAAAAATCCGTTTTTATCACGATTTTGGATATTTTTTTTTGATACTCCCTCTGTTTCATAGTAATAACTCCCTCAGATTTAATATGATTTACATATAATGTATTTTCACTATTTTAGCCACCTGATTAAAAGAATCAAAAAACAGGTGAATTTTATTTCATCTGGAATCTAAAAAAATTGACATTATTTAGATGAAAAAACAAGACCTGCCTCAAGACGAAAGTAACCTGAAATCCGCCAACATGACTGAAGTTCTGTATGTGACGGATGAGAATGACAACTACACGACAGCAAACAGTACAGGCTGGGATGCCAAGAAAGCTGCTCTGGATGAATCAATGGAGCTTATTTATGAAAGAATTGAGGAAGCAAAACAAAATGTTGCCAATCAAATAGTAAGTCCTATTGTTTATTTTATGGAACTGAATAAAATGGACCTGGGTGTTCTTGCATCTTATGTAGGAATGTGGCAATGGAGGGTAAAAAGACATTTTAAACCCAAAATATTTAAGACACTAAGCGAAACTGCACTGAAAAAATATGCCGAAGCATTCGGAATTTCAGTGGATGAATTAAAAAACTTCAACGGGAAATAAATGAAATGAGGCATATAAAATGCCGGATTCCATTTTGCCAATGAAAAGATACAATCTGCAAATGAAATTAAACTTTGAACACCATCAGACTGCGCATTGCGAAAACGGTGTTGCTTCTAATCTACTGCTTAATAAAGGCCTGAAACTAAGCGAGCCGATGATCTTTGGGATCGGTTCAGGATTATTTTTTGTCTATCTTCCTTTTTTAAAGGTAAATTTCGCTCCGGGCTTCAGCTATCGTCCGATGCCGGGTGCTATTTTCAGTAAAGCAGCCAAAAGATTAGGAATTAAAATCAAAAGAGAAAAATTCTCAAATCCTAAAGATGCCCAAAAAGCTCTTGAAAGAAATCTGGATCAAAATATACCTACAGGACTTCAGGTAGGCGTTTTCAATCTGACCTACTTCCCGGAGGAGTACAAATTCCACTTCAATGCCCACAATCTTGTGGTATACGGAAAAGAGGATGGAAAATTCCTGATCAGTGATCCGGTAATGGATTATACTACGTCTCTTTCCGAAGCAGAACTGGAAAAAGTAAGATATGCCAAGGGAGCACTTCCTCCAAAAGGACATATGTACTATCCTATTTATGTTCCTGAAAATGTAAACCTTGAAGAAGCTATAAAAAAAGGAATTAAAGACACCTGCAAAAACATGCTGGCTCCGGTACCGCTTATCGGCGTAAAAGCAATGAGATGGGTAGCTAAAAGTATCCCGAAATGGGCTGAAAAGAAAGGTACAAAAGTGACCAATCATTATTTGGGACAGCTGATCAGAATGCAGGAAGAAATTGGAACTGGAGGCGGAGGCTTCAGATTTATCTACGGGGCATTTCTTCAGGAAGCATCCGTTATCCTTAAAAATGACGAGCTGAAAGAATTATCAAAGGAAATCACTTCTATTGGTGACCTTTGGAGAGATTTTGCCGTAGATATTGCCAGAGTGTACAAAAACAGAAATTCAAAAAGCAATATCTACAATGAACTTTCAAAAACGATGCTGCATATTGCAGATCTGGAAGAAGCTTTCTATAAAAAACTGAGAAAAGCGATCTGATATGGCAGAAAATATGATTGAGATCAAAAACCTATATAAGAAGTACAAAAATTCTGATGATTTTTCTGTAAATGATATCTCTTTGAATATCAGCAAAAATGAAATTTACGGAATTCTCGGACCCAACGGAGCTGGAAAAACGACTTTGATTTCCATGCTTTCGGGACTGATAAAACCTACTTCAGGCCAATTTACAATCAATGGATTATCTCCCCATTCAGATGGATTCAAAATAAGACAGATTATCGGTATTGTACCCCAGGAATATGCATTGTACCCAACACTTACAGCTAAAGAAAATCTGATGTTTTTCGGAAGCCTGTATGGTTTGAAACATAAACAGCTTATCAAAACAATTGATGAATCTCTGGAAATTATGGGACTTTCAAAATTTGCAGATAAGCAGGTAGGGCAGTTTTCGGGAGGAATGAAGCGCCGCTGCAACCTCATCGCCGGCACCCTTCACAATCCTAAAATTCTATTCTTAGATGAACCCACCGTTGGTGTAGACGTTCAATCTAAAAAAGCAATTATTGACTATCTTCTGGATTTAAATAAGCAGGGGACGTGCATTATTTATACTTCCCATCACTTGTCGGAAGCAGAAGAATTCTGTACAAAAATTGCCATCATTGACCATGGAAAAATTCATGCTGTAGGAACTCCTGAAGAACTGGTTTCACAAATTGCCAATGCCGAAAACCTTGAAGATGTTTTCATTTCATTAACCGGAAAAGAACTAAGAGATGTTGTTGTATAAACTGTGGAGAAGTTTTATTAAAGAAATTCTTCTGCTAAAAAGAGATATCGGAGGGATTGTCATCATCTTTGTGATGCCGCTGCTTCTGATTGTCACCATTACCCTTATTCAGGATTCTACCTTCAAAAACCTTGAAGGATCAAAGATTCCAATTATTTTCATTGATAATGACAAATCTGATGTTTCAAAAAACATCAAAGCGGAACTGGAAAACAGCAAAACCTTCCAGCTGCTGACCAATTTCAATGAAAAGTCTGCTCAGGATGCTGTTTTCTCCGGAGATTATCAGATGGCAATTGTCATTCCTTCCAATTTAACAAAAGATTTAAATTCCAATATTGATTCTAAAGTTCAGACCATTGTAAGTTCATTTGGACTGGAAGGAGATTCAGCAAAAGTAAAAGCGGTTGCTCCGAAAACAAAAGAGATTCATTTATACTTTGATCCGGCCACCAATGCAGGATTCAAAAACTCAGTGATGAATTCTGTCAACAAAATGGTTTTTGAGATTGAAAATAAAAAGATCTACAAAGCATTCCAGGATCAGCTGGGAACAACGGAGAATCTTAATGAAAATAAAAACCTCATCAGCTTTAAAGAAATCACACCCAAGAAAGGAGCAATGGACGTCATGCCGAATTCTGTTCAGCACAATGTTCCTGCATGGACTCTTTTTGCGATTTTCTTTATTGTAGTTCCTTTATCCATCAATCTGGTGAAGGAAAAGAGCCAAGGAACAAGTGTAAGAGCAAGAATAAGCCCTACTCCCTATTTTGTACATATTTTAGGAAAAACATTTACCTATCTTATCATCTGTATCATTCAGTTTTTACTGATGGTTGCCGTGGGAATTTATCTTTTCCCATATATGGATCTTCCGGCCTTTGATGTATCCGGAAAAATGTTCCAGCTTATCACTGTAACGCTGTTTGCAGGATTGGCGGCCATCGGATTTGGAGTTTTACTGGGAACTATTGCTGATACACAGGAACAGTCTGCCCCATTTGGAGCAACTTCTGTAGTGGTTTTGGCAGCTATTGGCGGTATTTGGGTTCCTGTATTTTTAATGCCGGAATTTATGCAGACCGTAGCCCAATTCTCTCCAATGAACTGGGGACTGAATGCTTATTATGATATTATTTTAAGAAATAGCGGAATTGGTGGAATAGCTAAAGAATTAGCATTCTTATTATTATTTTATTTTGCCACCGTAGCAATTTCCATTTTTTACGAAAGAAAACAAAATGCAGTCTAAAGAAAATATATTAACCTGTACTGAAGAAGTAAGAGTACGATTCAATGAGACAGATCCACTGGGAATTGTCTGGCACGGGCACTACATTGTTTATTTTGAAGACGGAAGAGAAGCTTTTGGCCGTCAGCACGGCTTAACCTATCTTGATATTCAGAATGCAGGATTTGTAACGCCTATTGTAAAAAGTACCTGCGAACATTTTCTTCCTTTAAAATATGGAGAAACCTTCAGAATTGTAACAACTTATGTAAATTCGATATCTGCCAAGCTGATATACAGATATGAAATCTTCAATAAGGAAGATCAGTTAGTATGCAGCGGTGAGACCATCCAGGTATTTCTGGACAGTAACGGAAGCTTATGCCTGTACAATCCGGAATTTTTTCAAAACTGGAAAGATAAAATGGGATTATCATGAGGAAGGAAATTTATATCACAGACTACAATTGTGTAACTCCCCTGGGGTTAGATGCAGATTCCAACTGGAAGGCACTTTCAGAAGAAAAATCGGGAGTTGCTTTACATAAAATTATAGACAATCAGGATGCTTTTTATGCTTCCATGATTGATTCTGAAAAACTGAATGAAGAATTCAGCAGATTCTTTACCCAGAATACTATTGATTTTACAAGACTGGAAAAGATGCTTCTTTTAAGCCTCCTTCCTCTTGTTGAAAAACACACCATTTCGGAAGACACAGCTTTTATCCTTTCAACAACAAAAGGAAATATCAGCCTGTTAAAAAACCAGACTGAATTACCGGAAGGCGTTTATTTATCAAAATTAGCACAGAAAATGGCAGACTTTTTTGGATTTAAAACAAGACCAATCATTGTCTCCAATGCCTGTGTTTCAGGGGTAATGGCAATTGCAGTTGCCAAGAATATGATTCAGGCAGGAAAGTATAAAGATGCTTTCGTTATTGCGGGAGATGAACTTTCTGAATTTGTTATTTCAGGATTCAATTCATTTCAGGCAATAGGATCAGGACCTTGCAAGCCTTATGATAAAAACAGAGACGGAATCAATATCGGTGAAGCAGCAGCAGCAGTTTATATTACTGGTCATAATTCTGACGAAGAAAAAGTCTCACAAAATGAAAAATTCAGATTTAAAATCCTGGGAGATTCTGCAGTGAATGATGCCAACCACATCTCCGGACCTTCAAGAACGGGTGACGGTTTGTATGCCAGTATTAAAAATGCAATGACAGAAGCCAATGTTTCATCAGAACAGATTGATTTTATTTCTGCTCACGGAACAGCCACTTTATATAACGATGAAATGGAAGCCATCGCTTTCAACAGAATGGAACTTCAAAATGTTCCTCTCAACAGTATGAAAGGCTATTATGGACATTGTCTGGGAGCGTCAGGACTTCTTGAAAGTATTATTTCTATGGAAAGTGCTCTTCACAGTACGCTGCTTCCATCAAAAAATTTCGAAGAAACAGGAGTTACCCAGCCTTTGAATATTATCAAAGAAAACCAAACTGCAGATATTAAATATATTCTGAAAACAGCTTCAGGTTTTGGAGGCTGCAATGCCGCAGTTGTGCTGGAAAAATGTTAAAATGAACATGATGAAGAAAATAAACACCTGTACTATAGAACATTCAAAGATAACCGTTGACGGAAATCTTATTTTTGAAAGCCAAAGCGAAACTTTTCAGGAATTTGCTAAAGAAGCTTATAAAAGTTTAGACCTCAGCTATCCAAAGTTTCATAAAATGGATCATTTGAGTAAACTGGCTTTTCTTTCTGCTGAAACCATATTGAAAGACGAAGATCACAGCAGAACGGCCATTGTTTTCGCCAACAGATCTTCCAGTCTGGATACTGATTTCAAATATCAGGAAAGCATCAACGATCAGGATAACTTTTATCCAAGTCCGGCAGTATTTGTCTACACTCTTCCTAACATCTGTGTGGGGGAAATCAGTATTAAACACAAAATGCAGACAGAAAATGCTTTTTTCATTTTGGATGAGTTTGACGAAAAATTTTTAAACGAATATTCTGAACAAATCCTCTTGTCTGGGAAGGCTGACAAAGTATTGTGTGGCTGGGTAGAATTGTATCAGGAAAATTATAAAGCTTTTGTATATTTGCTAACCTTATAAAAATGCAACAATATAACAGTGTAATTAGTTAACAGGCTTCATTGCTGAACTGACACGTAGATTACACTGATAAATCAACTAAATTATGGAAAACTTAAAAACAGAATTGAAACACAAAATTATTGAAGTTCTTAATCTTGAAGATGTATCTGTAGAAGAAATCAAAGATACTGATCCATTATTCGGAGGAGGATTGGGACTAGATTCTATTGATGCTTTGGAACTGATCGTTCTTCTTGATAAAGACTACGGAATAAAATTAGCTGATCCTAAAAAAGGAAAGGAAATCTTTCAATCTATTGATACGATGGCAAAATTCATCGAAGACAACAGAACGAAATAAATTAATATAAAAATCTAACAGTGCAGCAATGTAGCCATTATTGATAGGTTGGTACACTGTTACATTATTTAATACCATGAGTCAAAAAATTGCCATAACGGGAATGGGCATCATTTCCTCCATCGGAAACAATGTGGAGGAAAATTTTATTTCATTGCAATCCGGAAAACATGGAATTTCAGATATTGAAATGTTTGAAACCAGACATGCCGGAATCATTAAAACAGGTGAAATAAAATTATCCAACGAAGAACTTGTACAGAAACTTCAGCTTGATGAAGACAACAACGTAACAAGAACTTCTCTATTGGGTATGATTGCTGCGAAAGAAGCTTTAGAAAGTGCAGGAATTTCAGATATCAATGGTTACAGAACCGGATTGATCTCTTCCACCAGCGTAGGTGGGATGGATATTACTGAAAAATACTTCTACTCTTACGAAGACTTCCCTGAAAAGCAAAAGTATATTGACGCTCATGATGCCGGTAGCTCCTCATTGGCAATTGCTGATTATTTGGGATTAAAAGGCATGGTTTCTACCATCAGTACAGCCTGTTCATCAGCGGCTAATGCTATTATGATGGGTGCTAAGCTGATCAAAAACGGAGTTCTGGACCGTGTCATTGTTGGAGGAACAGATTCTCTTTCCAAGTTTACATTGAACGGATTCAATACATTAATGATCCTTACGGATTCTTACAATACTCCTTTTGACAACAACAGAAAAGGACTGAATCTTGGAGAAGCTGCGGCTTTCTTAGTTCTTGAGTCCGAAGAAGTAGTCAAAAAAGAAAATAAAAAGGTTCTGGCTTATCTTTCCGGATACGGCAATGCTAATGATGCACACCATCAGACGGCTTCTTCCGAAAATGGGCAGGGAGCATTTTTAGCCATGCAGCAGGCTTTAAAAATCTCAGGATTAGCTAAAGAAAATATAGATTATATCAACGTTCACGGAACGGCTACTCCCAACAATGATCTATCAGAAGGAATTGCTATGATCAGAATCTTTGGAGAAAACCAGGTTCCTGAATTCAGCTCTACAAAAGCATTTACAGGCCATACATTGGCAGCGGCAGCAGGAATTGAAGCGGTCTTTTCAATTTTAGCGATGCAAAACAGCGTTATCTTCCCGAACCTGAATTTCAAAACAAAAATGGAAGAATTTGATCTCACCCCTGTTACCGAATTGAAAGAGAAAAACATCAATCATGTGCTTTCCAATTCATTTGGCTTTGGAGGAAACTGCTCAACCTTAATTCTTTCAAAATCATGAGTTCAGTATACATCAACAGTGCATCCTGTATCTCAGTTCAGGACACTTTAAACGAAAATATTCTTCAGAACCTTACCCCGGAGAATTCTTCCAATATCATCAAAGCAATAGAACCTAATTACAAAGAGTTCATACCACCTGCCATGATCAGAAGAATGTCCAAAACGGTAAAAATGAGTTCTGTAGCATCACAATATGCCTTAAAAGAAGCAGGTATTGAACAACCGGATGCCATCATCGTAGGAACCGGAATGGGCTGTTCTCAGGATTCTGAAAAGTTCCTGAAAAATGTGATTGATAATCATGAAGAGTTCCTTACACCTACCTTTTTCATCCAGTCTACCCACAATACGGTAGCAGGGCAAATTGCTCTGGGATTACAGTGTCATGCTTATAATTTCACCTATGTAAATACTTCTTCTTCACTGGAGTTTTCATTATTGGATGCTCAGCTTCAGATCAATGACGAAGAAGCGGAAAATGTTTTGGTGGGTTCTACAGACGAGCAGACTGCCAGAACAATGGAGCTTTATTGTTTAAATAATATCATAAAAAAAGAAGAAGATCTTCCTGCCGATTATTTACATTCCACCACCAATGGAGTGATCTGGGGTGAAGGAGCCAGCTTCTTTGTTCTAGGAAAAGATAAGACCGAAAATTCTTACGCAAAGCTTAAAAATATTAATATCACTAATAAAGTAGAGTTGAATGAAGTACAGAATTTTATCCAGAATTTCTTAACTCAGAATAATCTCTCTACTGGTGATATTGATGCTGTTATTTTAGGATTCAGTGGAGACGCAGATTCTGATGTGTACTATACAACAGCAATGGATCTGTTTCCGGACTCATCTTTGCTTTATTACAAACATTTGAGCGGAGAATTCAATACAGCCAGCGGCTTTTCAACGTTTATGGCCTGCCATATCCTTAAAGAACAGCAGATCCCGGAAATCATGATGATCAATGCAGAGAAAAAAGAACACGTAAAGAATATACTTCTTTACAACCATCTTGCAGGTAGTGATCACAGTCTGGTATTATTGGAAAAGGCATAATTGTTGAAAATTATACGGTCTATTTGTCATTCAGAGCGAAGTGAAGCGTGGAATCTAAATTAATCCAGACTCCTACGGAGTGACAATAATAGATATCATGACCATAACACTCATAATGACAAGTTTAACATAAAAACAGCCAGCAATGAAACACTATCCATTCATCCTGTTCTATCTTTTCTGTAACGTTTTTATTTATGCGTTCCACGGAAGTTTTTGGGTGTATCTGTTTTGTTTTTTTGCTTTTTCAGCGGTTGTAGTCTGGGGTTCATTTGACATTGAACTAGGATATTTTGTCAACAGTATTACTCATAAGCGGACCAGAATCAAAGAAGTTGCCCTTACTTTTGATGACGGCCCTACAGAGTTTACCCCAAAGTTTTTAGACTTACTTAAAGAACATCAAGTAAAAGCAACCTTTTTCTGTATTGGGAAACAGATTGAAAAATATCCTGAAACCTTTCAGAGAATCATTGCGGAAGGTCATACGATCGGAAATCATACGTTATCACATTCCAATTCCACGGGTTTTTTATCCACTTCAAAAATGATTGAGGAAATTGAAAAGTGTGATGAGGTGATTAAAAATATTGGAAATATAACGACTCATCTTTACAGACCACCTTTCGGCGTAACAAATCCCAATATTGCAAAGGCAATCAAAAAAACGCATAAAGAAAGTATCGGATGGAATGTCCGGTCTTTAGACACCATCATTGATGACGAAAAGAAAATCTACAGCAGAGTAACCAAAAGCCTGAAAAAAGGCAGTATTATCCTACTTCATGACACTTCGGAAAAGACCTGTCGTGTGCTGGTAGATTTATTAGTATTTTTGAAGGACAAAAAATATTCAACCTTTACTGTTGATACAGTTACAAATTCAAATAGAAATGATTAAAAATATTGCTTTCGGAGCATTCTTACTGGTTTCCGGTTTCTTTTTTGCCCAAAATACGGCAATGTCCGGCGCGGAAGCTAAAGCGTTTGTCTCGAAAGTTTCTTCGGAGACCAAAGAGATTAAAACTTTACAGAGTGACTTTACTCAGACCAAAAAAATGGACTTTCTGGATAAAAGCATTGTAACTTATGGGAGAATGTCACTGCAGACTCCCAATATGCTGAGTTGGAAATATACCAAACCTTATCAATACAGTATTGTTTTTAAAAGCAATAAGATCTTCATCAATGATCAGGGGAAAAAGTCATCTGTAGATGCCAAAAGCAAAACATTTGAAAAAATAAATAAACTGATTGTAGGAAGTTCAAACGGAACGATGTTCAACGATCCAGAATTTACGGTAACCTATTTTAAGAACGGAAATTACAATGTAGCTAAGTTTATTCCTAAAACATCACAGCTGTTGAAATACATCAAACAGATCGAGCTGTATTTCCCAAAGAACCAGTCGACGGTTTCTCAGGTTAATATGACCGAGGCTTCCGGAGACACCACCAATATTGTTTTCAAAAATACCAAGATCAATGCTTCAATTCCTGCGTCAGAGTTTACTTTATAGCCTGATTCTGATTCTGATTCTGGCTGTTTCCTGCAAAACTTACAAGCTGACTGATGTCAAGCCTGTTTCTGCCTCTGAAAAAACGGTTGAAAACTTATATTTCTCTTCCAGCGAAGATTATGTATACAAATGCCAGATGGATATTTATAAAAACCATGTGAGCGGTATCCTGATCGTCAAAAAATTGAATGAAACGACACACCGGGTCGCCTTAACCTCAGATTTTGGAAATAAACTGATTGATTTTGAGGTTTCTGACAATAATTTCAAACTGAACTATGTACTTCCTGATCTGGATAAAAAAATTGTCATCAATTTTCTGAAGAATGATTTCCAGCAGCTACTGAAAAGACAGTATCCCGTGAGCGAAACTTTTGAGAATGACAATGCTAAAATCTATCTTTCAAAAATTGAGAATAAAAGCTATTATTTATTCTTCAACAAAGAAAACGGTTTACTGAAACAGGTCATTTACACGAAAAATAATAAGGAAAAAATCGATTTTACTTTTGATGCAAAAAAACCTATCTTCGCGGATAGCTTAAATCTACAGCACAAAGATTTTAAGATCAATATAAAACTATTTCAAATAACCGAAACAGAATAATTTCCAACATGAAAAACTATAAACACACAGCAGTATAGTTTTCCAGAAAGAAGTTGCTTACCTATTCAATCTTAAAAATAAGATCATGCAAACTATTCTTACAGATTTTTATACATTAACATCTTATGAGAAAGCAGAAGACGGAAAGTTTACTGCCCACATCAATCTCAATAAAGACCACGATATTTTCAAGGGCCATTTCCCTGGAAATCCGGTGACTCCCGGTGTTTGTATGATGCAGATTATCAAAGAACTGACTGAGGAATTTACGGGTTCAAAATTATTCTTAAAAACCGCGTCCAATGTAAAATTCATGGCCATCATCAATCCTTTTGAGACTCCTGACTTACAACTTCAACTGGATATTAACGAAAATGAAGATGATGTTAAAGTAAAAAATATTACTTCTTTTGGCGAGACTATTGCATTGAAACTGTCTGTAAGCTATAAAAAAATATCGTCATGAATCTTATCTTCTCATTCATAGCAGCATTTGTTTTTTTCTTTCAGTCTGACCTTGAAACGCTGAGAAACAGCTATGCTAAAGCCAACGAATCCAATACCAATACCGCCAGCTTCATTGAAACTGCGGAAAAACAATCCGGTTCTGATGCCGTAACTGTTGGGTATAAAGCTGCAGCAAAAATTATGGAAGCAAAAATTGCCAAAAGCAACAGAAAGTCTCTGGTAAAGACAGGCGCTACAAGTCTTGAAGGCATTATCAAAAGTAATCCTAACAATGCTGAACTTCGTCTGATAAGAATGAGTGTTCAGGAAAATATCCCGAAAATTGTGGGATACCGCGGAAGTCTGAAGGATGATAAAGCATTCCTTCTGAATAATTACAGCAAACAGAATGCAGCATTAAAAGGCTATATCAAAAGGTTTGCAATGCAGTCTAAAACCATTACAGAGGCCGAAAGAGCCACTTTAAAATAAAAGAATGTCCCTCGCTGAAGTACAAAATGCAATTTCTGAAAAGAAGATATGCGTTTTAATACCTACCTACAATAATGAAAAGACTCTGAATAGGGTTATTGACGGTGTTCTCGAGTATACCGGAAATATTATTGTGGTCAATGATGGTTCCTCAGATTCTACGCCTCAGATTCTTGCCCAATACCCTCAGATTACGATCATCTCTCTACCGGAGAACAAAGGAAAAGGAAATGCCCTTAAAACAGGTTTTAGAGCAGCAAAGAAGTCAGGGTATGACTATGCCATCACTATTGATTCGGACGGACAGCATTATCCGGATGATCTTCCTGTATTTGTAGAAGCCCTACTTCAGGAAAAAGAAGAGGTTCTTTTGATTGGGAACCGAAATATGTCTCAGGACGGTATTCCCAAGAAAAGCAGTTTTGGAAACCGTTTTTCCAATTTCTGGTTCTGGTTTGAAACCGGTATCAAACTGGAAGATACACAATCTGGCTACAGGCTTTATCCTTTACATAAAATTCCAAAAAAATATTTTACACCTAAGTTTGAATTTGAAATCGAAATCATTGTAAGAACCGCATGGAGACATGTTCCGGTAAAAAATGTTCCAATCAAGGTTTTGTATGATCCTGCAGAACGTGTTTCCCATTTCAGACCTTTTAAAGATTTTACAAGAATCAGCATTCTGAATACGATTCTGGTAACAATCACCCTATTTTATATTATTCCGAGAAATTTTCTGAATAATTTCAAAAAAAAAAGCTTTAAAAAATTCATCCAGGAAGATGTCTTAGAAAGTGACGGAAGCAACCGTACAAAGGCATTTTCTATTGCGTTGGGAGTCTTTATAGGACTTTCACCTTTCTGGGGATTTCAGACACTTCTGGTCATCAGTTTATCTGTACTTTTTAAACTCAATAAAGTACTTGCTTTCGTAGCCTCTAATGTGAGCCTTCCTCCTTTTATTCCTTTTGTCATTGCAGCCTCATTATTTCTGGGAGCGCCATTTGTAGGTGGTGACAGCGATATTTTAAGTCAGGATTTAAATTTTGAACTGATCAAGAACAACCTGCTGCAATATATCATTGGCAGTTTTATTTTAAGCACTACACTTTCTGCTTTGTCTGGAATAGCTGTCTTTTTATTTTTGAATAAAGTAAGTCCGGAAAACAATTAAAAAAGCCCGGAATAAAATTCCAGGCTCATTACAATTAGTTATTATTTTTCTATTTTACGCTGAAAACATTATTTTAGAATAAACTGTGTCAGGTCTTTCAAAAACTGTTCATCAACTTTTCCTTTTGTTTCATAATCTTTTGGAGAGGGTTTTCCGGAACCGGTTATGAATAAGTGACTTAATGTTGGGTACAATTTAAATGTTGCTGTTTTATCGTTTTTCAATGCTTCTTTCCAAAGGTTGAAATCTTTCTCTGTTACCTGATAATCTCTTCCTCCCTGGGCAAAAAACATCGGAGCTTTTATTTTTTTAACCTCATTAAGCTGATTGTATTCTTTTAAATATTTCCAATACGCAGCAGATTGTCCCAACGGAAGTTCTGATGCTGGTGAGCTTAGGGTGAATTGGGATGAATTCAAATAGGCAACCTGTTTTTTTATTTCCTGAACAGCTTCAGCAGGAACTTTAGACGAATCCAGAGAATGAAGATAATCATACTGTTCTACCAACAGATCCTGTAACGGTCTGGCATTTCCAGCCATAAAAACATATTTTGAAACCTGAGCTTTTTCTACAATTTTAGGCATCATATACGCTCCCTGGCTATGTCCCAGGATAATGATTTCATATCCTTTATAGTCTGCATTATTTTTAAAATATTGGGCAGCATTTACTGCATCATTGATGGTTTCCTCTTCTACAGTAGATTTTTCATTGAACGCTTCCGGGTAAGAATATGTTCTTTTATCATATCGGTAAGATGAGATTCCGTTGTTGAGAAGGTATTCTGCTATGTCTTTAAACGGTTTATTCTCTCCAATAGTCTCATCCCTGTCATGTGCTCCTGAGCCATGAACAAAAATGACTAATTTCTTTTTGTTGTTGGAAGGAGGAACTAATAATATTCCATTCAATTCAATAGCATCGCTTTTGATTTTCAATGTAGTCTTCTCGTCCGGTTTTTCAATTGTTTTATGGGGAACTAAAAAGAAACCGAGCATTTTATTATTTTCTCCGAAAGTAAGCTGAACATCCAGTTTGGTCTTTTCAAATTCGGAATAATAATAGTAAATATTTCCTTCGTTGTTTACTTCAAGAATAGTTTTCAAACTTCCAATCTGTCCCTGAAGTTGTTCTGTAATAGCTTTAAGTTGTTCCACCGGAATCTGCCCTGCTATGGAAGGATCAAAATAAGAATGTGCTTTTTCTATGTTTTTATCGATTAATAAAGTTTTGATAAAAGTTTTTCCTATTTCTTTTCTGTCCTGAGAAAATGATAATAGAAACCATGTGGTAAGGAAAAGGGTTAAAAGTTTTTTCATAATCAATTATTTATAAACAATATCAGAAAATGCTAATGGCGTCATCATGATGGTAACAAATATCGCAATAATTACCAGGGCCAACTGTGTTATATGATATATTTTTTCCCTTTCGTCTTCTTTTATTTCAAAAGTAAATTTTATCTTATCCGGTCGTCTTATAATCAACCAGATAAAGAGAAGAACGGCCAGATTCATGAGTACCGGGAACACAACAAATATTTTACTTCCATAGTTATCTTTCATATTTCCATAGCCGTGAATGGGTATAACGGCAGGGATGGAACTGTATACCGTACACAGATACACCGAATAGCAGATAATAATGACAAAAGGGATGCAGAACAGCAGTTTTATATATTTAGGGATCATTTCAGTTTGTTTAAAGTTTTCTTCAGATATTTTTCTACATTTTTTCTGTCCGGAACCGTTGTAATTTCTTTCGTTAAAGCTTTTTCAAATGCTTCTTTTGCCTTTGAGTATTCTTTTTTGCTAAAATAATATTTTCCTGATTGATAATAGACCAGCCAAAAGTCAGGGTTCATAGATTGATAGGAAGGGATAATACCATCTGTCAGCAGTGTATTTTTATCGTCTGCAGCTTCATTTATTTCTTTGCCGTACATTTTAGACAGCTCATAGTTTTGGAATTCTTCAGAATCTGCGAAGGGATCACGGGGAATATTTAAACCTGATTTTGAAAAGTTATCAGGCTGTAATCCTTTTTCTGAAAAGATTTCGTTCAAATCATAGCATACAAATTCTCCCAGCTGATAAGGATTTGAAGATACCCAAACCAATTTTTTCTGTGGCGAAAATATAATAGCATGGTGAGCCAAAAGCTGGTTAAGAGCCTTTTCATTACCATAACCGATCTTCTCTCCTTTTAATCCGGATCTGTCTCTTAAAACAGAAGCCATCTTTTCCGGAGTCATTTTTTTTTCTTCCTGCAAAAGCTCCTGAAGTTTCTCATACCGGTATTCGGAATGGCTTTCTTCAATATGCTTCTGATTTCTTTTGTCATCTTTATAAGCTTCTGACTGGAAATGATTGGTACAAAGAACCTTGCTGGTGTTTTGTACTCTGTACACACCGAAATTCTTAGGTGACACTTCAATGATTACGGCATTTTTATCATGAGCACTTCCTACCAGAATAGATTCAGATACAAAAACCTTCCTCTTTTTAGCAATGGCAATCGCTTCATCAATATTTTTAGCATACTGCAGAATCTCCCTGGTAACAAGGGAAATAGGCGTTTTTGCAGTCATGGGAATTTTTGATTTTCCTGCGTTAATGGTTACCGTAATTCCTTCTTTATTCATCCCGGACACCACCCCTATCATTCCCGGCCAGCTTACCGACATATATGGGATTCCGGATTCCGGCTGAACAAATTCTACCAGTTTATTTTTTGCAAAATCATCTCCCACATAAAAATCAAAATTTCTTCCGATCAACAGATCGCCATCTTCAGTATTTTCGTTCCATACCGCAAGGGAAGTACAGCCAACCATGGCCAGATCCTGCATTGCATGCCCAATATCATGAGCTCCGTGCAGATAAAGATTTCTTAAATATTTGGGAGCAATAAAATCATATTGATTGGATGAGTATTGTGATAAACCGTATAATTCTGCCTGATAGTCTTCTCTTACATTGAGGTACATTTTTCTGTTGTACCATTTTAAAAAGCCTCTCAGCAGCTTCTGTTTAAATTTTGACGGTACAAATCCCTCAACTTTTGAAAAGAAGATTCCTTCCTGTTTCTGCATTAAACTTTGAGTCAAAGCTCCATTATTATATCCCAGCTGAAGAGGATTCCCTTTGATATAAAGTTCCCAGAGCTGCTGTTTATTTTTCGTAAGGTAATTTTGGTTATAACTGAAAGTACTGTCATTGATACGGGATACTTTCGGAACCTCCAGCGAATATTGTTTTACATCAGGAATATGATGGATAGATTTTGATATTCCGCAGGAAGTGAGGAAAAAACAAAAAGCAAGGTAAAAAAGAGTTCTTGTATAAGATGAATGAATGGTTTTCGTTTTTTTCACTTTAGTTTTTATTAATCATTTGTGTCAACCGCATATCTATCTTTTCTTTTCCTAAGATCTCTGCGCAGGTATTAAAAGCTCCAATGGTGACTCCTAAAATCCCATGCATATTAACAGATTGTCCTGTCAGAAACAGATTGTCTATCTTGGTACGGGGAGAAACCATGGTTTTAAGAGGATTCTCCGAGTTTTTCATGTATCCGTACATATTCCCTTCGAAATTCCCGATATAGTCTCTGTACGACAAGGGAGAAGAAGTATATATTGTTTTGATGGCGTGCCTTAAATTTGGAATTTTCTTTTCCAGGGCATCAAGCATCTTTTCTGTTTTTTCAAGTTTAAATCTTTCATAAGCCTCTCCTCGTTCATGCTCATCTGCTACGGTATTGAATGTATTTTCCCATTCTCTAACCTCATCAAAATCCATATAGGAAATTGCGGTAAGACTTTCTGCAAATTCAGGATGATGTTTTGAGGGCGTGGATGAAAGCATATAAGTTTCCGGCCATGCTTCTTTCCGGTAACGGAATGCATTCCAGACCTGCTCTTCTGATGAATAGTAATATCTGTTGTAATTGAAGTTCGGAAGACTGTGAGGTCTTAAAACCAGATAAATACTAAAGCATGATGAAACCGGTTTCCAGCTCAAAACCCTGTTGAGAAAAGACTTCTTAAGCCTTTCTTCTCCAATTAGTTTAATCGTGGAACGTATCTCTATATTTGAAATAAACTGTTTTGCTGAATATTCTTTTCCTTCTTTCGTTTTTACGGATGTCAATACATTATTTTCATTAAAAACAAAGTCAGACACTTCTGAATGCTTGTGAATTTCCGCTCCATATTCCCTAAGTTTTCTGATCAGAAGTTTAGAGATCTGGCTTCCGCCTTTTACACATTTGTAAGCGCTCTGGATATAAGAATTTACGGTTAGAGCATGTACATAAAAAGGAACATCTTCGGAGTCTCCGGCATATAAAAAGTTGGAACCCAGTAAAACAGCCTGGAGTCTTTTGTTCTGGGTAACGGATTCTATAAATCTTTTGGTATTAAGATGCAGAATTTCCTCGTTGTAATTGTCTTTTCCTACTACATAATATCTTGGAAACTGGCTGCAGACATACTGAATCTCTTCACAGTAGTTTTCAAGGTTTACTTTTTCTTCAGGAAAATACCTGGAAAGCTGTTCAACGAAATTCTGATAGCCCTGTGCATGCGGATATTCTATTTCGTCCTCTCCAAAACTTATCCTGTCATACCCATCTTCATCCATCAGCTGAAGCTCAAGATCATCCATAATTTCCAGATAGGAAAAGAATTGGTTCAGATTCTGGCCTTTGGATAAACCTCCAAGATAATGAACACCTGTATCAAAAATCAGTTTGTCGCGTGAAAAAGTCTGCAGATTTCCTCCATATTGGTTATTTTTCTCAAGAACACACACTTTCAGACCTTCTTTCGCCAAAATAAGAGCCGAAACAAGACCTCCCAACCCGCTGCCGATTACAAGTATGTCGTATGCTTTCTTCAAAAGAAAATGTGCTTATAATAATTAAGAATAGGGGAATTTAAGATATTTAAAGATTACTTTGGTACAGTAGACAAAGAAATTTTATTTGGAAAATACTATTTAATGATCTTAATTCTCAGTAAATCTTAATGGTTTTTAGTTTTTCGTTAGTTTTTAGGGGATAAAAATAGAAAAATTAATCTATATCGTCCCAAAAATCAAAATAATTAAACCACTGAAGCGGATATTTTTTCACCATGGTTTCAAGATTTTGAACATACGATTGCAAAAGCCCCTGTGAATCACGGTTCTTGATATTCTGAGCTACTCTTGCATACAGGTGGTAATGAAGATTATTTTCCTTCATCACATACACGTATACTACGGGAACTCCTAATCTTGAGGCAATCAAAAACGGACCGGCCGGAAACTTTGCACTTTTTCCCAGCAGTTCTGCTTCCAGATATTTGGAACCTTCAAAATAGCGGTCTCCGGTGAAGCAGATCAGTTCATTATCTGACAAAGCTTTGTTGATCTCAAAGATATGCGACATATCTTCTTTTACATAAATAAATTTGATATTACTCTCTTTTACGGCAACACTTTCCAGATACTCCTTAATGACGGTAACTTCCTGATCTGTAGTTACAAGATTAATCTGACAGTCAAAATCAATATCGGCGAAAAAATGCTCTGCAATTTCAAAATTACCGATATGCGCACTGATGAGGACACCTCCTTTTTTAGCCGCCAAAAGATCTCTGAGGTTTTCAATACCGTCAAATTCATAAGTGTATTTACCTCTGAGCCCGGCAGAAATAGCGGTTTTATCAATCAGAACTTTTCCGAAGGTAAAATAACTTTTAAATATAGAAGCTTTGGATTTCCAGTATCCGTAGTTCAGTCTTTTTTGAAAGTAATAGAGAATATATTGATTACTCTTTTTCTGAAACAGCGAGTAGTAGGCTGCCACAAAGTAAAGCACGCCATATGAACTTCTGATCCCGATATTTCTAATACACCAGACGAATATTCTGTATCCGAGTACTGTTCCTTTAGATTTACCTTTCCACTTGTTCATATATAGAATTTAATATAACAGAGAACCAATGTAATACTATCTTTTTTTAAAGCGTTCGTTACCGGAACACAGTGATATTATTACATTGGCTCATTTTTTATAGAATAAAGATGTACTCAATAACTACGCGTTTTTTTCAGCAATCTTGTTTTCAATCGTTGTATAGAAATCATCAAATGTTATCATTTTCTTGAAATCTGCTTCTCCTAATTTCACTCCGAAATTGGATTCGATCACGACGACCATGTCGATATAGTCCAGGCTGTCTAAGCCCAGTGTATTTTTAAGGTTGGCATCATTACTGATTTCGTCTCCGTCTACCTCGAATTCATTTACCAGAAAATCATTAACAATGGCAACAATTTTTTCCCTTTCCATGTTTTTAATCAAATTTTTTAACTATTAGTGCAGAATTGGTTCCCCCAAACCCAAAAGAATTCGACAAAAATACATCAATTTTTTGATTTTTTGTTTTTGCGACCAAATTTATCTTTTGTGCTTCATTATCAGGATTTTCCAGATTAATGTTAGGAGCAACGAAATCATTCTGCATCATCAGAATTGAGTAGATCACTTCACTTGCACCTGCCATCCAGCACTCATGTCCGGTCATAGATTTGGTAGAACTTACCGGAACTTCACCTCCGAAAATCTCATAGATTGCTTTTGCCTCATTGGCATCACCAATAGGGGTAGAAGTTGCATGAGCATTAATATAATCGATATCTGAAGCTTTTAATCCTGATTGTTTAAGTGCTCTGTCCATTGCCAAAGCAGGTCCATCTACATTGGGTGTTGAAATATGCCCTCCGTTTGAAGAGAAACCGTACCCAATAATTTCTGCAAGGATCGGAACACCTCTTCTTTGGGCAGATTCTAAACTTTCAACAATCAGACTGGCAGCACCTCCGCTTGGAATCAATCCATCTCTTTCTGCATCGAAAGGTCTGGAAGCTTTTGTAGGCTCGTCTTCTCTGGCTGAGAAAACTCCCAATCCGTCAAAGCTCGCCATAGAATATTTGTTGGTTTCCTGAGCTCCTCCACAGATAATCATATCCTGAAAACCATTCTTGATCATCATATAGGCCAGTCCCAACGAGTGCGAACCGCTTGCACATGCTGCACTTATGGTAAGGTTAATTCCTTTCAGTTTAAAGATGGTGGAAAGGTTCATTGTCACCGTTGAATTCATTGATTTGAAGATCGCTCCCGACCCCATCAATGTAGTATCTTTCTTTTCCCTTGCAATATCAATAGATTCTACGACTGCCTGGGAAACACTGTCATTTCCGTATAAGATCCCCACTTCATGAGAATCCAGGAACTCTTCATCCAGATTTGCCTGCTTCAATGCATCCATGGTTGCCAGATAAGCATATTCACTTTCTTCTCCCATACTGACACGCTGGCGTCTGTTTAAAAGGTTTTTAAGATCAGGTTTTGGAACAACGCCTGTAAGACCTGACCTAAAACCAAATTCTTTTCTGTCCGGATCTAAAACAATACCGGATTTTCCTTGATATAGGGATTCCCTGACCTCTTCTAAAGACGTCCCGATGCAGGAATAAATTCCCATTCCGGTAATTACAACCCTATTTTCCATTTGTTTATATTTAATTTAACAATGTAGCAGTTTAACAATGTAACAATATTTTATTGAGATTCATTCAACATTGGTACACTGGTACATCGGTATATTGTTAGATTATTATGAATAAATTCCTCCGTTAATATTAATCACTTCTCCTGTAATGTAAGAAGATTTTTTAGATGCTAAAAATGCTACAAGATCTGCCACTTCTTCTGCTTCTCCAAATCTGTTGGCAGGAATCATAGCTTTCAATTCTTCTTCATTGAACTCCTGAGTCATATCTGTTTTGATAAAACCCGGAGCTACTGCATTCACAGTAACGTTTCTTTTGGCAACTTCTTGCGCAAGAGCTTTTGTAGCACCTACTACAGCACCTTTTGCAGCTGAGTAATTTGTCTGACCTGCTGTTCCTTTTACTCCGGATACTGAAACCATATTGATGATTCTTCCGTATTTGTTACGAAGCAGCTTTTGAATGAAGAAATTGGTTACATTGAAGAACCCATCCAGACTTGTATTGATTACACTGTTCCAGTCTTCTTTCTGCATCCACATAAAAAGACCGTCTCTTGTGATTCCGGCATTATTGACAATTACTTCTACTACTGCGCCAGGGTTTCTCTCCTGCCAGTCTGTTAAAACAGTCTTTGTCTCTTCGGTATTTCCTACATCAAATTTAAGGATTTCTCCAGTAGCACCCAATTCTTCTACTTTAGCCAATGTTTCTTTAGCTGCGGTTTCGTTTGAAGCGTAGTTGATAAGAATGTGATAGTTTTTCTCTTCAGCCAGTTTTATACAGATTGCCCTCCCGATTCCTCTGGAGCCTCCTGTTACAATTGCACATTTCATGCGTTAGTGTTTATATCGTTTTTAGTTTTTTTAAGTTGAAAGAGTGTCTTTAATTGAATAGACAATCCATGACAGCTAATAGTTACATTCCTTTCAGATATTTCTTCACTTCCTCCAGGTATGGATACATCACCATATCATCTGAGAAAGCAGGAATTATTTTTCTAATTTCATCATACAATTCTTTTGTAGAGGACGAAACCTTATCCTGGAACCCAAGATATTCAACAGCCTGAATGATTGTAATGGCTTCAATCGCCAATACTTCAAAAGCATTTTCAATGACTTTTCTGCAGATCACCGCAGCATTGGTTCCCATGCTAACGATATCCTGGTTGTCATTATTGTTTGGAATACTGTGAACATACATAGAATTCGACAGCATCTGGCTTTCTGCCGTAGTAGAAGTTGCCGTAAACTGTACTCCCTGCATCCCGAAATTGAAACCTAATTTACCTAAATTTACAAAAGGAGGCAAAATTTCATTGATTTTAGCATTCAGAAGATAGTTCAACTGTCTTTCTGCAAGCATTGTCAGTTTGGTTACCACAATTTTCAGTTTGTCCATTTCCAGAGAGATATAATCTCCGTGGAAGTTTCCTCCGTGGTAAACGTGCTGGTCTTCAACGTTGATAATCGGATTATCATTGGCTGAATTGATCTCATTTTCAAGTACTTTCTTCGTATATTCCAAAGTGTCCAGTACCGGACCTAAAATCTGAGGAACACATCGTAAAGAATAATATTCCTGAACTTTTTCTTTGAATACCTTTTCCTGTTCTTTAAAATGGGTATAAAGGTGATCTTCTCTTTTTCTGATCAGTTTACTGTCTGCCAGGTGAGCACGCATTCTTTCTGCTACTTTCTGCTGACCGTAATGTCTTTTGGTTCCGTTCAGTGCTTCAGATAAATGGTCATCGTAAGCCTGTACAATTTCATTGATGGCACAAGAAAGTCTCAGGGAAATATCTGTAAGCTGATTGGCTTTATAAGCATTCACAATACCGATTCCTGACATCACGGAAGTTCCGTTCATCAAAGCAAGTCCTTCACGAATCTCTACTTTTATCGGTTCTAATCCTTCTGTTTCAAAAACCTTTTTCGTTGATGTTCTTTCTCCTTTATAAAAGACTTCTCCTTCTCCTATCAGTACCAAAGCCATGTGAGCCAGCTGAACAAGGTCACCACTTGCTCCTACTCCTCCATGTTCAAAGATCAATGGGGTAATATCTCTGTTGATCAGCTCCTGAAGAAGATAAACAACAGATTGGTGTACTCCTGAATTCCCTAATGATAAGGTATTCAGTCTTGCCAGCATACATGCTTTCACCTCATCTGCAGGCAAAGGGTTTCCGATTCCTGAAGAATGGCTTCTTATCAGGTTATACTGAAGCTGGTGAGTGTCTTCATCACTGATTTTAAACTGAGCCATTGGCCCAAAACCGGTGTTTACACCATATATTACTTTATTTTTTGAAAACTCCTTTAAAAACTGAAAACTCTTATCCACTCTTGATAAAAGTGATTCATCCAGTTCTATTTTTTCATTCTCAATGATAATTTTTTGAAAGTCTTTCAGTTCTAAAAAGTTATTTATTTTCATCAATTAAAAGTAATAGTTGATAATTTTGTAAAATATTAATTATTTGTCACTAATTTTGCGGCAAAGATAAAAGTTATTATTAAAATAAAAAATCAAAGATGAGCAAAGAATTTGTTGACGTTCTTGTAATCGGAGCTGGACCTTCCGGATGCGTGTCTTCTTCATACCTGAAGAACAATAACGTCAGCGTAAAAGTAGTCGAAAAGACAAAATTCCCAAGACTCGTAGTGGGTGAAAGCTTAATTCCGAGGGTAATGGATCACTTTGAAGAGGCCGGACTTTTCCCTGCATTAGACAAAATGGGCTTTGAAAAAAAGCTTGGGGCACGTTTTCTTCGCGGTGATGAAGTCTGCATTTTTGATTTCAGCAACAAATTCGGGGAAGGCTGGGACTGGACCTGGCAGGTTCCGAGAGCTGATTTTGATAATACCCTTGCTCAGGAAGTTATTAATAAAGGAGTTGATCTTGAATTTGAGACTGAAGTTATTGACATAAAATTTAACGGAACAGATTCTGTGACGACGGTAAAAAATAAGGATGGAGAAACGAAAGAGATCCATGCAAAGTTTGTTATTGATTCCAGTGGGTACGGAAGAGTACTGCCTCGTCTGCTGGACCTTGAAAAACCTTCAAAATTATCTCCTCACTCTGCTATTTTTTCCCATGTAAATGATAGCAACAGAGAACAGGGAGAGGAAGGGACTTTAATTTCTTTTGACATCATTGAAACAGAAGTATGGCTTTGGGTAATTCCTTTTTCCAATGGAAATACAAGCTTAGGAATTGTAGGCCCTACTGAATATATTGACAAATTATCTGAAAACGGAGATACAGCCGAGGCTTTAAGAAAAGCTATTTCTCTTTCTGATTATTATGTAAAACGTTTTGGGGATGTAGAATTCCTTTTTGAGCCTAAACACCTGAAAGATTACTCTTGTTCGGTAAAAAGTTTATTCGGAGATGGGTTTGCTTTAACGGGGAATGCATCAGAATTCCTTGACCCGGTATTCTCTTCAGGAATGGCTTTTGCCACAGAATCCGGAATGCTGGCCGCAAAACTTGCGTTAAGACAATTAAACGGAGAAAAAATCAACTGGCAGACAGAATACACTGATTATATTTTATACGGAGTAGATGTTTTTACCACGTATGTAAAAGAATGGTATACTGGAAATCTTCAGGAGCTTTTCTTTCACCAGCCGGAAAATCCGGACGTAAAGAAAAAGATCTGTGCTGTTTTAGCAGGGTATGTCTGGAATAAAGACAATCCTTTTGTAAAAAAGCACGATACAGTGATTAAAAACCTTGCCAACCTGATCAAACTAGAAAAACAGGAACAGCAAAACCAAGCATAAAAAAACGGTCTGAATTTTCAGACCGTTTTTTATTATTTCATAGATTTTTTGATTTCTTTTCCCAGATATCTTCCCGCGGATTCGTATACGGTAGCAATTCTTCCATATTCCATAACCTCTTCCTTACTCTGAATAAATTTATCAAATTGGTTCAGCTCCACTTCAGCCAAAACGACCGATGGATTACCGGCTTCCATCAATTTTATGGTTCCGCTTACTTGTGCTTCCATTACGATCATTCCGCCATGCCATCCGGGGGAAAGCCATTTTGTGTCTACAATTAAAGTATAATGAGCAGAACCATCTTTTTTAAATGTAACATCTTTATAGTATTTGCCTAAGCCTTTTGTAAAGTAGTTGATATATTCTTCTTTTTTATATCGTTCCCATTCTCCAATCCATTTTTTCCATCCTTCTTTTCCTCTTTTCGGATTGGCAAGAACATCTTCTTTTCTATTTTCCAGATATTGAGCTTCAGTAAAGTTTTCTTTCATAAACAGTACATTGTCAAATCTAAGTTCTACATTCACTTCTTTCTGATCTTTTAAGGCTTTAAAATCTCCTGAAGTGAGTTTCATTTTCTCCTGTCCGAAAGCCATTGTCATCATGATCAACAACGTAATCAATAATAATTTTTTCATGTGTATTAGTTTTACTATTTAAGTACTCAAAGATATTTACTTTTATTAATTATTGACCACAAAAAAAACGGTCTGAATTTCTCAGACCGTTTTTTGTTTTATTTTAAAGCACTTTTAATAGCTTTTCCTAATTCTTTTCCTGTTTTTTCATATGCTGCAGATATTCTTCCATATTCCATATGATAACTAACTTTACTTCCTATCCCCTCAATCTTATCACCTTGAATTTTAGTTAACACTTTAGATGGGTTTTCAGTTTCAACAAATATCAATTCTGAGGTTAATTTAGCGGGCTGCGTTACAAATCCTGTCCATCCGGCATAGATCCACTTTGTATCTAGTATTAATGTGTACTTTGCCGCAACACCTTTACTGAATTTTATTTTTTTCGCTTTGCCATTTAGTCCTTGAATAAATCTATCTAAAAAAACAGATTCTTTATGCTTTTGCCACTCTTCATCCCATTCTTTCCAGGATTCTTCGCCTTTCTTAGCCAACGTTTCTGCCTTTCTTCTTTCAAGATATTGGGCTTCAGTATAATTATCTGCCTGAAAAAGTGGCTTTTCAAATTTATACTGAACATTTATCTCAGTCTGATCTTTCAGAAAGTCAAAATTCCCGGATTCAATATTAATTTTATTTTGGGCGAATGTTGTCGTTGCAATAGCTACAAAAAGTAGCAATAATAATTTTTTCATAGTGTATTAGCTCTAATATTTAAGTGACCAAAGATATATAAAAATACAGCTCTAGGTCTTTTTTCAGGTTTAATTTTATCTTAAATCAATAAAAGTAATTGGCTTTCTGCTGTTTGGATTAAAAACAGTTTTAGATAGAATATTAAAATCAATGATTTCAATTTTCGGACTTACTCTCAACTTTGCGCGGAAGTGGTCTCTTACCTCATTGACAAAGCTGTCATGTTCTTCTTCGGTACTTAGTTTGATGATAATTTCATCAAGACCTATTTCATTAGCCTGAATCACGATCTGATAGCATAAAATATTATTGAAATCATTCAGAATATCATTCATTGCCGGCGGATACAGCGTTGTTCCTTTGTATTTGATCATCTGCTGTTTCCTCCCTACTACAGGCCCTAATCTCATTGTATTTCTCCCACATTGACATAGTTCATAGTGTGCTTTTACAATATCTCCGGTTTTAAATCTTAGCAAAGGAATTGCTTCAACGCCTAAAGTTGTGATCGTAAGTTCTCCACTTTCTCCTTCTTTTACAGGATTTCCATTATCATCCAGAATTTCTGTGATAATTAATTCCGGGTGGTGATGTCCTCCGATCTGGAATTCGCATTCAGTAAAGGCGGTACTCATTTCGGTAGAAGCATAGGTGGAAAAAAGTTTTATATTCCACTTCTCTTTGATCTTCTGTGAGAGAATATTATCCGTAAAATCCTGATTTTTGATACTCTCTCCGATACATACAGCTCCATAGACACTTGAATTTTTATAATCCAATCCATGTTTTTCAGCATAGTCAATCATTTTCAACAGAAAAGAAGGAACGGTAATCAAATATTTAGGCTTGTATCTGAAAATAGAATCCCATTGCAGTTCAGGAATCCCAGGACCCATTCTCACAACGCTTGCCCCCATTTTTCTTAAACCTAAAAAATAAGCAAGTCCTGCCATAAACCTTTTGTCTATGGTAGTAATCATCTGAACAACGTCTCCTTTCTGAATTCCTGCGCAGGCAAAAGAAATCGCTTCATTATAAGCAAGCCTTTCAAGATCATTATCGGAAAGCCCGAAAGTAACCGGATCTCCCAACGTTCCGGAAGTGGTACTGTAATCGACAATTTTATCTGGTGTTATGCAGAAAAAATCATGATTATACTGCTGGAGATCATTCTTTGTGGTGGTAGGAATTCTCTGAAGATCCTCCAAAGTACGAATATCAGCAATATGAATATTATTTTCTTTAAACAGTTTTTGATAAAAAGGTGAATGAGCCTCAAGATAAATCAAAAGTTCATGAAGTTTTTCTTCCTGAAATAGTTTGATTTCCTGAATGCCTGCTTTCTCGATTGACGGATGAAATTCCAATGATTTTAATTTTTAAAGAGCAAATTTATTTAATTAAAATTAAAAGATTTAAGTATTAAAAAATTATTTATCTCTGGAAGGTAAAGGTTTGTATGTTTGCATTTCCAGCGGTATTTATGGTTGTTACTTTTAAAGTATGAGCACCAGAACCTTTTGTACATTTTTCATCAAAAGTATAGACAAAATTATCTTTTACCCGGGCAAAGCGAAGCCATTTCCCATCCAGTTCAGCCCGGAATGAAATAATATCTCCCACTTTCGCTGTTCCTTTTAATAATAAAGAACTGTTATTCACCAATGCTCCTTCAGCCCAACCTGATGAAACAGACGGCTGGGTATTATCTATCAATAATTTTGCTGTACCTAATCTATTGAACTGCCCTTCTGCCCTGTCACCATTCCATTTTGCTTTTACCACATTATTATCACTGCCGTAATCAAGGAGGATAACGGCTTTATCTTTTTCAGCGGCAGTTAATTTTCTATTGGGTTTTATTTTCAAAGTATATTCGTCCTGAACCGGAATGTATGGGCTATGCAAAACGATACTATTTGAAATAGCATTGGGATCCGTATCCGGTTTTTCATGGGCATTGAAATTTACCGGATCATAGACTGCGTTTTTGCTGAAATTAATCTCTGCATTTTCGGTGGAAATTGTTTTTCCTTCATTAGGCATTACAGTTTTCCCTGTAGAAGATACCTTGTCCGAAATTTTATTTAACTGAACTTTTGTTGTTAACCGACTTGTATTTCCTCTCGTATCTTTCAGTACTATTTCAATGTTATGAACTTCCTCATCCTGAAGATTGATTATCCCTGTCAAATTCGGAGTGCTGTAATTCTGAAGTTTCATCCCCGGTAAATCAGCCAAATGCTGAATTCCCATTTTATCCCTGATGAATTTAGTATAATCTATACAGCCGTTGATATATCGGGTATCATCATAGTGTATCTTATCAATTTTAAAACTATAAATCAGCTTTCCATCCATCAATAGTTCTGCATGATAAATCCCCAGATTAAAACCTTGATTGGCCTTATCTACAGCTTTAATAGCAAAACTTATTTCTGGAGAATTAACCTGAATGAGGTTAGAAGTATAAACATTTCCAGCTTTTTTCACTGCAATTCCATTCGCGCCAGGTTCATAAGTACTGAAACGTCTGTCATACCAATACAGGCCGCTGATAATAGGTGCAACAGTATCAGGAATAGCAAAACCGAAAAGTAAAGGATTAAGGCATTCTTCTGTTTTGGTGTCTCTTATTTCAAAATGTAAATGTGGACCAGCGGAGCCTCCCGTATTTCCACTCAATGCAATTTGCTGTCCTTTCTCCACAGGAAATTGGCCGGGTTGAAAAGTAATGTCTTGCTCCCATTTTTCATCTTTGTATTGTCTTTCCTTTACATATTCATCAAGTTTATTGAAGTATTTGTTCAGGTGAGCATACACTGTGGTATACCCGTTAGGATGCGTAATATACACGGCATTTCCAAATCCGTACCGCTCTACTTTTATTCTGCTTACATAACCTTCTGCTGCTGCTAAAACCGGCAAATTCTCCTGACTGTTGGTTCTTAAATCAAGTCCCATATGAAAGTGATTTGTCCTTACAGCTCCAAAGTTAGCCGCCAGCTGCATGGGAATGTTTAATGGGTTTCGGAAATAATTCTGAGGGTAATTATTTTGAGCCTGTACAATACTTGTGTTGATAAAACAAACAAAAAGCATCAGTTGATAAAAGGTTTTCATACAGCATTTGGTTTTATAGGTCTATTTAAATGTACGAATTTTTAAGAGATGGCTCTATTTTTTTTCAGATTCTCACATAGAATTATGGGAAATAATTGCTAGAATTTGTTTTTAAGTTTGGGCTAAAGCCAACGGAGCATTTCGCCATTCCCAAACGAGCTAAAGCCCATTTCTATTGAACAATTTGCATAAAATTTCACATGAAAAACAGCCGGAAAAATTCACTTATTGATCATTCACCATTTGCTTTTTATCACCTCTCCCATTTATATTTCTGAAATTGAACTTTTTAATAGAATATATCGAAATAAAACATATATTATAAACCGACAAAATTTAGTAAATTTGCAGACTTAATTAATCAACGATATTGAGATATTTACAATGAGCCAATTTAAAGAATACAAAAACCTCAACCTTATTGACGTAGCAGAGAATGTAGCGGAATTTTGGAAACAAAATAAAACTTTCAATAAGAGTGTTGAGATTCGTCAGGGAAATCCTGAGTTTGTTTTTTATGAAGGTCCACCTTCAGCAAACGGTATGCCTGGAATTCACCACGTAATGGCAAGAGCATTGAAAGATATTTTCTGCCGTTACCAGACTCAGAACGGGAAACAGGTTTTCCGTAAAGCAGGCTGGGATACGCATGGTCTTCCTGTGGAACTGGGTGTAGAAAAGGAATTAGGAATTACTAAAGAAGATATTGGCAAAAAAATATCTATTGAAGATTATAACAGAGCTTGCCGTGAAGCGGTAATGCGCTATACAGACGTATGGAATACCCTTACGGAGAAGATTGGATATTGGGTAGACCTTGATGATCCGTACATCACGTACAAGTCAAAATATATGGAAACGGTTTGGTGGTTGTTGAAACAGTTATACGACAAAAGCTTGTTGTATAAAGGGTACACCATCCAGCCTTACTCTCCGAAAGCAGGAACAGGACTTTCTTCTCACGAGTTGAATCAGCCTGGAACCTACCGCGATGTTTCAGATACTACGGTTGTAGCTCAGTTCAAAGTAAAGAAAGACTCTTCAGCATTATTTAATGATGTTGACGGAGCTGTTCATATCCTTGCATGGACGACGACTCCATGGACATTGCCATCCAATACCGCTCTTACTGTAGGTAGAGATATTGAATATGTTGTAGTTAAAACTTTCAATCAATATACATTTGAGCCTGTAACTGTTGTTTTATCAAGAGTCCTTTTACCTAAAGTTTTCGGTAAAAAATTTACAGAAGGCACAGATGAAGATTTTGCCAACTATACTCCGGAAGCTAAAGTAATTCCTTTCAAGGTTTTAAAAGAGTTTACAGGAGAAAAACTTGTTGACACGAGATACGAGCAATTAGTTCCTTGGTTTACGCCAAACGATAATGCTGAAAATGCATTCAGAGTAATCCTGGGGGATTTTGTAACAACAGAAGACGGTACAGGTGTTGTTCATACTGCCCCTACTTTCGGTGCTGATGATGCGAGAGTTGCTAAAATGGCTCAACCTGAGATCCCGCCAATGTTGGTGAAGGATGAAAATGACAATCTTGTACCATTGGTAGATTTACAGGGTAAATTCATCAAAGGAGAGAATGTTCCTGAGGTATTCTCCGGAACCTATATCAAAAATGAATATTACGATGAAGGAGCTGCTCCTGAGAAATCTTGGGATGTAGAACTTGCGATCTTGTTGAAAACGGAAAACAAGGCTTTCAAAGTAGAAAAATATGTTCACTCTTATCCACATTGCTGGAGAACTGACAAACCAGTATTGTATTATCCGTTGGATTCATGGTTTGTAAAAATGACTGCTGTAAAAGACAGACTGGTTAATTTGAACAAAGAAATCAACTGGAAACCAAAAGCTACCGGAGAAGGACGTTTTGCCAACTGGTTGGAGAATGTAAACGACTGGAATCTTTCCCGTTCAAGATATTGGGGTATTCCGTTGCCAATCTGGAGAACAGAAGACCTGAAAGAAGAAAAGATCATCGGTTCTGTAGAAGAATTATACAATGAAATCGAGAAATCAATTGCAGCTGGAGTGATGGCTGAAAACCCATTCAAAGGTTTCATCATCGGAAATATGGCTGAGTCTAACTATGAGCTTGTGGATCTTCACAAAAATGTAGTAGATAAAGTAATATTGGTTTCTGATTCAGGAAAAGCAATGAAACGTGAAAGCGACTTGATCGACGTTTGGTTTGATTCAGGCTCTATGCCTTATGCTCAACTGCATTATCCTTTTGAAAATAAAGAATTAATCGACAACAATAAAGCATTCCCTGCTGATTTCATCGCAGAAGGTGTTGACCAGACTCGTGGATGGTTCTATACACTTCACGCAATCGGAACTGCTGTTTTTGATTCTGTTGCTTATAAAAATGTAATGAGTAACGGTCTTGTTCTGGATAAGAACGGACAGAAGATGTCAAAACGTTTAGGAAATGCTGTAGATCCGTTCGAAACCCTTTCTGTGTACGGACCAGATGCTACCCGTTGGTATATGATCTCGAATGCAAACCCATGGGAAAACCTGAAGTTTGACATTGAAGGAATTGACGAAGTAAGAAGAAAGTTCTTTGGAACACTTTATAATACCTATTCATTCTTTGCTTTATATGCGAATGTGGATGGCTTCAACTATTCAGAAAAAGAAGTGGAAAACCGTCCTGAAATTGACAGATGGGTTCTTTCTGAACTGAATCTTCTGATCAAAGAAGTGAAAGCTTTCTATGAAGACTATGAACCTACAAGAGTAGCAAGAGCGATCAGTAACTTTGTGAACGATAATTTAAGTAACTGGTATGTAAGATTATGCAGAAGACGTTTCTGGAAAGGAGATTATTCTGATGACAAGATCTCTGCTTATCAGACTTTATACACTTGTCTTGAGACGGTTGCAAAACTATCTGCTCCTATTGCTCCATTCTTTATGGATCAATTATATCAGGATTTAAATAAAGTAACAGGGAAAGAAAACTGTGAATCTGTACACTTAACAGACTTCCCAGTAGCTGATGAAAGTCTAATTGATCAGGATCTGGTTGAAAAAACGCATTTGGCTCAGAACATTACAAGTATGGTTTTCTCATTGAGAAAGAAAGAAAATGTAAAAGTTCGTCAGCCGTTACAAAAAGTATTGGTTCCTGTATTGGATAAGAAAACTGAAGAGCAGATTCTTGCCGTAGCAGAACTGATCAAACAGGAAGTAAACGTAAAAGAACTACAGTTAATCAATGCTGAAGAAGCATCTCACTTAATTGTAAAACAGATAAAACCAAACTTCAAAGCGCTTGGTCCTAAATTAGGAAAAGACATGAAGGTGGTAGGTGCCGAAATTAGCAATCTTACTGCAGAACAGATTTCCAGTCTGGAAAAAGAAGGAAAGATAGACGTTCAGGGATATGAGATCACTCTTGATGATGTAGAAATCTCTACAAAAGATATCCCGGGATGGACGGTAACTTCTGATGGTAAAACAACTGTGGCATTAGATTTGACATTAACCGATGAGTTAAAATCTGAAGGAATTGCAAGAGAATTCATCAACAGAATTCAAAACTTGCGAAAAGAGAAGGACTTTGAACTGACAGACAGAATTTCAATCACATTAGAAGAAAGCTCTCCTTTCCTGAGTGATATTAAGAAAAATGAGGAATATATTTCTTCTGAAGTCTTGTCAAATAAAATAGAAATTGTATCTTCACTTTCAAATTTTAACGAAATCGAAATAGATGAAGTTAATTTTAAGATAAATGTTGAAAAAAATTAACATGTAGTTATTATATTTCAAATTCCATTTCATAATTTTATTAAAAAAGAGAAAGAATATGTCAGACGAAAGAGTTAGATACAGCGATGCTGATTTACAGGAATTTAAAGCGATCATTAAAGAAAAAATAGAAAAAGCAGAAAAAGATCTTCAGCTTATCAGAGAAAGTTTTATCAACGACCAGAATAATGGAACCGATGATACCTCTCCTACCTTCAAAGCTTTTGAAGAAGGGGCAGAAACTCTGAGCAAAGAGCAGAACTCTATTTTGGCAGGAAGACAGGAAAAATTCGTTCGTGACCTTAAAAATGCTTTAATCAGAATCGAAAATAAAACGTATGGTGTTTGCAGAGTAACTGGAAAATTGATTCCTAAGGAAAGACTTTTAGCCGTTCCTCACGCTACGCTGAGCATCGAAGCGAAAAACATGCAAAAATAACCGTAAGGTTTGTAAAATACTATTGGGTTTATATTGTATTCACGGATACTTTATAAACCTAATTTTTAATGTATACCCATGAGCGAATTATTAATTTTGGGAGCTATTGTTGTAATAGTATTATTATTTTTCAACAGAGACCGGATCAAAAATAGATTCTTTCCTGAACCACAGAAAAACTATACTATTGATGACAAGTTCAATTCTGATAAACGCGACCGGGAAAAAGAGATCGACAGACTTTTAAGCAAAATGGGCAAAAACGGAGTCAATGATTTATCAGAAAAAGACAGAAAACGACTCGACGAATTGTCCAAAATGTAAAAATTAAATACAAGAAATGGAATCTATTATAGTACATCCAAAAAATGCAATGGAGCTTAGTGCACTGAAAAGTGTTCTGAAAGAAATGAACATTAAGTTTGAAAAAGCTCATGTCAAAAGTTCATATAACGGACAGAAAGTGGTCAAGAAAGCCAGCGATAATAAAAATATAAAACCTGCTGCAAAACCTTCAAAACCTAAAGGACAGTAATGAAAAAGATATTAGCGATAACATTTTTAGTGTTGTTGATTGACCAGGCTTCAAAAATTTATATCAAAACTCATTTTGAACTGAATGAAAGTATTCCTGTGGTAAACGGTTTCTTTAACAAGACTTTTGTTGAAAACCCGGGAATGGCTTATGGATTTCATTTCGGAGGAATCATCGGAAAGTACTTTCTGGTAATCCTAAGAGTTTTCCTGATTGGAGGAATGGTATATATGTTTAAAAAATGGCTGAAAGACGGAGCTTCCAATTATCTTTTGATTCCTATGGCTATTATTTTCGCCGGAGCAATCGGCAATCTTATTGACGGAATGTTTTATGGGATGATTTTCGATACCGGAACCGTTTATGATGCCAGTACCGACCGATGGATTGGCTATGGGGGTATCTCTAAGCTTGTTCCTTTCGGACATGGATATTCTACCTTTATGAAGGGCTGTGTAGTAGATATGCTTCACTTTCCGGTAGTAGACTGGTACGTTCCCGAAAGCTGGCCTGTAATAGGAGGAAAACATATTGAATTCTTCAAATATATTTTCAATGTTGCCGATTCTGCCATTACGGTAGGTGCAGCATTCTTGTTAATATTCAGAAAAAAAGCATTCCCGAATGGGCTTGAGTTTTAAAAGATCTATTTTCGAATGAAAAAAATAATTAAAAATATTTTTAAAATTTTCCTGCTTCTTCTGGTTGCAGGAATTATTTTTATTGCCTGGGCGAATTACAGCATCAAAAAGGACAGTGAACCTTTCGTTTCCTACAATATCGCTGATCTACCGGAAGCAAAAACGGGTCTGTTACTGGGAACCGGAAAACTTCTGAGCAACGGAACCCCGAATGCTTATTTCTATAACAGAATTGAAGCAGCTGCCAACTTATACAAAAGCGGAAAAATACAATACATCATCGTAAGTGGTGATAACAGTACCAAAGACTATAATGAACCCGAAGATATGCAGCTGACACTGATGCAGCAGGGAGTTCCACAGGGTAAAATCATTTTAGACCATGCCGGATTCAGAACACTGGATTCTGTAGTAAGGGCAAAAGATATTTTCAGCCAGAAAAAGCTGGTGATCATTTCTCAGAAATTCCATAATGAAAGAGCCGTTTTTCTAGCCAGAAAAAATGGAATGGAAGCCTTTGGATATAATGCTGCTGATGTGAATAAATATGCAGGGTTGAAGACTAATATGAGAGAGTATGCTGCTAAAGCTAAAGCCTATTGGGATCTTATCTTTGGTGTACAGCCAAAATTTGGCGGGGAAAAGGTTTTGATTCCTTAGTATTAAAAAAATACAACCATAAAAAATGAGTGTCTTCACCTATCATTTAGTAAAAACAGATTACCTTTCTGCACTCAAAATTCTTTTTTCTTCACCGAAGTCAAGAAATATCTCGGGGTTAATTCACGCAGAAATTATGACAGTGATGACTTTAGGCTCTCCTATTTTTTCACCCTCTCGAATGTTGATAAGACAAATCGCCGTATTTGCACAATGGGAAGATGAAATTGATATCGAAAATTTTTTAGCTAAAGACAGTTTAGGAAAAATTTTATCTGAAGGTTGGCACACTAGATTAACTTTTATGAGAAAATGGGGGAAGTTCAATAAGTTTGAAATTCCTGCTGAACCCGCAGGATTTGAAGATCCGAATTCACCAGTCGTCGCAGTAACCATTGCCAGGATGAAATTTTCGGAAATCCCTAGATTTATTCAGTGGGGAAGACCAGTTGAAAAATTGGTTCGAGACCATCCGGCAACGACTTTGTCTTTGGCCTCCATCAAATTCCCTAATACCGTTTCCACTTTTTCAATTTGGAAAAATCAAAAAGAAATGACTGATATGGTTCATGGACATAGCAAAGTTCCAAAACCAGAAAGACACGCTGACGCAATGAAAGAAAGAGACCGAAAAGATTTTCATTTCGAATTTACAACTTTGCGCTTTAAACCTATTTCAGAATTTGGGGAATGGAATGGGCAAAGTAACATTATTCCATCTCTTAAAAACAACTAAAATGAGTTTTGCTTATCCTATACAAAAGTTTCAGGATTGGCTTACTCAACAATGGGTAATTCTGCGTGGAAGAAAAATTAAGCCTGAAAATTATCTCTGGTTGATGGGACCTTTTGGTAGTTTGAATGCAATGAGTGAAGATTTTATTCATCAATTTGCAGAAAAAGAAAATTTAATTGTAGAAAAAGACTCAAAAGCAAAAGGTATTATTCCTTCAATGCTAAAGCTCAACTTATCTGAAACTGAATTCTCAAATTTATCCAAAAATGTGATTGACTTCTATGAAAACACCTCAAATCATACCTTAAATTTTTCTATAAAATGGAATCCCTATTTCAAATTTTTTGGAATTTTAATTAATAAATTATTCAGTAATAGAATTAACCAACTGAATATTCCTACAAAAAACATTGACGGTTCAGAATCTATAAAAAGCGAAATCATCAACCTCACCGACCCGAAGACCAATGAAATAAAACACACGTTTTGGTTTCGTTCAATTGAATCCTCCGGGCAAGTTATTTATTCCGGAGTTTACGGTATCAGCAATTTACCTTCAGGAAAAACTTGTATAAAGGCTGTATTTCCTTTACCCAATGGGAATGCAACCGTATTGATGATTCCTAGTGTTGGAAAAAATGGAGAACTGATTTTAGATTCTTCAGGAAAAAAATTTGGTGATGCTGGTTTTTATTTTTTACTTAAAGATTCTAAAGGTGAATATTGGTCACAATTTATACGTTCTTTCCGTGATTGTCTCATTATTGGTTCCGAAAATGATATTATATCAGCAGAACAAACTTTAACACTGTGCCATTTCAAGGTTCTTACTTTTATCTATAAAATTGAAATAAAGAAATAGGTTATTGATGAAAAATTCTTCATTAAAGAAAATTTATATGAACCCACACAAGTTTTTGAAAGAGATAAGTTCTAAATTTTCACTATTTTTGCAGAAATAATTTTAAACAAATGTCAAGAATTCTTACCGGCATTCAAGCCACCGGAACACCCCATCTTGGAAATTTATTAGGGGCCATTATTCCTGCTATCGAACTATCCAAGCAGGAAGGAAATGAATCATTTCTATTTATTGCGAATCTTCACACGCTTACCCAGATAAAAGATGCGCAGATTTTAAGACAAAATACCTACGAGATTGCTGCGGCTTGGCTTGCTTGTGGATTAGATACTGAAAAAACATTTTTCTACAGACAAAGTGATATCGCTGAAACCTGTGAACTTTCTTGGCATTTATCATGTTTTTTCCCTTATCAAAGATTAACATTGGCCCATTCATTTAAGGATAAGGCTGACAGACTTCAGGATGTGAATGCAGGTCTGTTTACTTACCCTATTCTGATGGCTGCAGATATTTTACTGTATGATGCAGAGATTGTTCCTGTAGGAAAGGATCAGCTTCAGCATTTGGAAATTGCAAGAGATGTAGCTTCCAGATTCAACAACCAAATGGGAGAAGTTCTTGTTTTACCACAAGCTGAACTTCAGCAGGATACAAAATATGTTCCGGGAACTGATGGGCGTAAAATGTCTAAATCTATGGGAAATATCATCAATATTTTCTTACCTGAAAAAGAGCTGAAAAAACAGATCATGAGCATTGAGTCCGATTCTAAATCTTTGGAAGATCCTAAAGATCCTGAAACGGATAAAACCTTCCAGATCTATGAACTTATTGCTACTCCTGAACAAACAGAAGAGCTAAGAACTAAATATCTTGCCGGAAACTTCGGATACGGACATGCTAAAAAAGAATTGCTTGATCTTATCCTTGTACGTTTTGAGAAGGAAAGAGAAACGTTCGCTTATTATATGAATAATCTTGACGAGCTGGAAGCAAAACTACAGCAAGGAGCTGAGAAAACCAGACCTATCGCACTGGAGACTCTTAAAAGAGTAAGAACAAGCTTAGGATTTTAATGCTGAGTTATTAATATAAGAAAGCCTTTCGTTTGAAAGGCTTTTTCTATTTATTGTCGTTTTCTGAATACTATTTTCCGTTACTCTTTGTCAGGATAAAGTAATGCATCTGATCTCCAAATTCGTAAGCAATATCCCAGCCAGGGTATTGTTTTATAATAGTTTTAATGATAGACAATCCTAATCCGGTAGACGTATGATCTGACCCCTGTTTATAGAAACGGTTAAAAATCCTGGTTTTATCCAAAGGAATAGAGGATCCGCTATTTTGGAATGTTATCCGGTTATTTTCAACGATAATATTCAAAGTTCCTTCTTCATTGTTATATTTAACCGCATTTTTAAGAAGGTTAGACAACAGAATATCAGCAAGATCCTGATTAAAATCTGCAACAAATTTTCCTTTCTCTACAACATTGACCTCTACTTTTTTAAATGCAATAAAATCTTCATAATTCTGAACTAACTGAGCAATCATTCCATTAAAATCAATGTCTGATGTTTTATTGAACTGGCTGTTTTCAATTTTGGAAAGCATTAATAAAGATTTGTTTAAGCCTACCATTCTTCTGAGATCATTTTTAACTTCAGAAAGGAAGGTCAGATTCTTTTTATCAAGGTCATCATTCTGAATCAGAAGATCAATTTTATTAATCACAATAGCCAAAGGGGTCTGAAGTTCGTGGGACGCATTTTCAATAAACTGTTTCTGTTGATAAAAGACAAGCTCGTTACGCTCAATCATTTCATTGATTTCCACATTCAATTCTTCAAACTCAGTGATCTTGTAAGTCTGTTTTTCCTGTGAAAAAGGGATTCCGAACTGATATTTTTTAAGTTTATCCAAAATCAGGTAGAAGGGTCTCATTGCCTTATTCAACAGATATCCATTAACAACCACAATACTGATCACCAAAAGGATATAGAGAACACTTAATGCCGTTGTAAGATCATAAATCAATTCGTCCTCTTCTACGGTAGAAGTTCTTATGACAAGTCTCTGCTGATTTTTGAACTGATCAATAAAGTCTGCCTCAAGAACTCTGTAAGGCTGGTCTTTATCATCATATTCCATATAATACATCTTATTGTAAAGCCTGCTTTTATTCTGGTAATCTTTAGCTTCAATGGGATTGATTTTAAATTCATTGAATCCAAAATCATTATTCTTCAGCAGCTGAGGATTCAGGTAAACGGCTTTTATGATCTGGATCTTCCTATTCTTCAATCCGTCATCCACATTGTCATGCACTTCATCCAGAATATAAGCATAAAACAACCCTGCCCAAACTGCAATAATAAACAGCAGGATCATAATCAGGTATTTTATGGTATAATATTTTAAAGAGACTTTCATCAGATGAATTTATATCCTATTCCGTACACCGCCTGGAAATCAGCTTCTGCGTTGAGTGTTTTTAATTTTTTACGAAGATTTTTAATTTGAGAATAAATAAAATCCAGACTGTCCGCCTGATCGATATAATCTCCCCAGATAGCTTCTGCCAGTGTAGTTTTCTGTAACGTTTTCTCTGGATGGATGACAAAATAATACAGTAAATCATATTCTTTACGGTTAAGAATAAGTTCTTCACTCCCAACTTTCACAGTTCTGTTCTCCGGATCGATGCTTATATTTTTATATCGGATAATATTCTCACCATCTTGATTTTTTCTTCTGATTACAGACTTGATTCTCGCCATTAGCTCTGCAAGGTGAAAAGGTTTGGCAAGGTAATCATCAGCCCCAATTTCCAATCCGGTTACCTTATCATCTACTGAGTCTTTAGCGGAAAGGATGATCACCGGATCCTTCTTATGCATTTTTTTGATTTCCTTTAGCAGATCAATTCCATTACCGTCAGGGAGCATAATATCAAGTAAAATACAGTCATATTCGTAAGAAATGATTTTCTCCAGTCCATTGCTGTAATTTTCGGCATATTCTACAATGAAATGCTCTGCTTCCAGAAACTTCTGTACTATATCTTTCAGCTCGGGTTCATCTTCTACTATTAAAATCTTCATAACCTCTGGGTCTATATGCACTGCCGCATGATTAACTTATATCAAATATAGGGAAATTATAAGCTGGAATTTATTTATCCTCCATCAAGTGATGCTATCACTTTCTGCTTCCCATCTCAATCTTCCTACTTAAAATTAATTCGATTTCACATAACGGCCGTCTGCATCAAAAACAAGGCATAGACCATTCATCAAATGAATTTTGTAAGCATTGTATTTTTTCTCAATAGAATCAATGATGCTGCACGGGTGATTCCTTGTCATAAATGAAACCATATTTTTTCTAATCTGCGCAGAAGAAATCTTTCTGCCGTTGCTGTTTATTAAATTCCAGTTGACCATACTATTAAAATTTAGTGTTTATATTACTTCTGAATTAATCGTCAATTCTTTTAAAATTTCCATTTCTGTCAAATTCAAGCTCCAATCCGTTGGAAAGTTCAGCTTTAAATGACCATCTTTTCTTTTCAATCTTGATGATGTAAGTATTGGGAAAGTTTTTCGCACTGTAATTTCTGATTGATGCCGGGATGAAACCATAGGGCAGTTTCTGATGTTTCCCATCCACTTCCTTCCAGTCTCCATTGCTGTCGAACTCCATTTTCATTCCATTGGTCAGATATACTTTATATTCGTCTACTCCATAAATTTCTCTGTCTTCTATGGCTGAGTTTACAGGTATTCCTTTAAAATGACTCCCAAGAAAGTTTTTGGCTGTTCTGGGTAACTGATTTGCATTGATCGCTCTATCCTGAGCAGAAACCCAACCTCCCATTAACAAAAACATGATCATCAATACTCCTGTGATTTTTTTTACATTTTTCATAACATTTAATTTTTCTGTCATTATTATGGAGCAAAGTTGCCAATCAATTTGGGAAAGAATTAGGAACAATTATTTCAGTAAAAAATAAGCAGACTTATGATTTAGTTTTAACCACAAATGTTTGGGTTTATTTCTCAATCTATAAAAACAGAAAAACCACTAAGATGATCTTAGTGGTCAATATTATATGTTAGACTTTATGGTCTTACATCTTATAAGTATTCTTTAATCTGCTGAAGATGGGTAATCGCTTTTAACCCTTCCTTCTGCTTATCTTCTTTATAAACATCAAAGAAGATGGCATCCATTCCGAAGTCTGTAGCTCCCATGGCATCAGCAATCCAGTCATCTCCAATCAGAATACTTTCTTCTTTTCTGGCTTCAGAAAGTCCTAAAGAGTACTCAAAAATCCTGGGATTAGGTTTTCTTACTCCTACGGCATCTGCACTGGTAATTGTCTTAAAATAAGGTGCAATTCCGGACAGAGTACATTTTCTTTCTGTTACATCCTGAAATCCATTAGAAATAATGTGTAACGTATAATTTTTAGCTTTCAGATATTCCAAAACATCTTCAGCTCCTTCTACCAGTTCATTATGACTCACAATATTATCAAGAAAGTTTTCTTCAAAATAAAGGGCAAGCTCTTTATTTTCTACTCCAAAATGTTTAAATGAATCATAAAAACGGTGTTCTCTCAAGTACTCTTTGCCAATAATCCCATCTCTGATTTTTTCCCATAAATCTTCGTTGATATCATGGTAAACAGAGTGAAACTCTTCAAAGTCGATATGATACTTTGAAGTAATTTCCTGTTTTTCAAAAAGTTCTTTGATGGTGAGATAGGCATTTCTGCGGTGATCCCAGAGCGTATTATCCAGGTCAAAAAAAACATGCTGCATTTTCATACAGCACAAAGTTAATCATTTTAATTTTTTAAAATTGGATAATTTTTGCTCTTACTTTTCACAATCTCAAGACTTTTAGAAAAATTAAGCAAAAAATCAATGGTTTGTTTCTTAGGTTTCAAAGTTTTCACTTTTAAAGAATCATTTTTTTTCATAGGCGAAGTATGTTTTCTTTAAAACGTGAAATTTTCCAAAATATTATCTATCTGGTTAATATTATATTATTTTCATCCATGATTTTTCTCAGGTTTATCAATGCATATCTTACTCTGCCTAAAGTAGTATTAATGCTCATATCCGTATGATCTGCAATTTCCTTGAAACTCAGCCCGTCAAAAAACCTAAGTTTGATTACTTCTTGCTGATTTTGCGGTAAAAACTGCAGCATCTTTAAAAGATCTTCCTGAATCTGATTCGTCACAAGCTGATCTTCGATATTTTCAGAAGGCTCTCTGATCAAATCAAAGATAGAATATTCGTCAGTTTCAAAAGTAGTTTCTGAAACTTTGATATTCTTTGCTTTTGATCTGAAATGATCGATGATTAAATTGTAAGAAATCCTTTTCGCCCAAAGAATAAATTTACCTTCTTCGTTATAGCGCCCTTCTTTCAGCATAACAATAATCTTCATGAATGTATCCTGAAAGATATCGTTGGCTAAATCTTGATCATTAATTTTGTAAAAAATGAATGTAAACAGTTCTCTCTGATGTCGGTGAATAAGGGTTGACAATGCACCCTCGTCTCCTTTCTGGTAAAGGGAAATTAGTAAACTATCCGATTTTGATTTCATAACTCTTCTCAATATAAATATTTGTAGACAGGCATTCTACCAGATATTTCATCTGGCTTTTGCTGTATAAACAAAACAGTTCTAGAGTAGAGTCTCTTCTATAGGCGGTAGTACAATTATTATGATGTAAATATAATAATTTTTTAATAACTGTTAACCTATTATTAAATTTTCGAAAGAAAAATTTAATAAAAATCACTTAAACATGTCATGAATGAATACAGTAGGGATATTTAATGTAAAATTAATATTCAGACCTTTCATTTCTTTTCCGTTCAATCGGGTGTCTCCGATAGGAAAAGCATAGCCTCCGGTAAGGTCCAGCATTCCAAATAAAGTAACTCCTATTTTTGGGGCAATATATTTATTGGTTCCTTCTACTCCTGCTAAAAAGTAATAGGAGTGATAGAAGTCTACATTTTTTTCAAAATTTAGAAGAACATCTGCCTGCAGCTTTGGCATAATAGCAAACTTAGAATCCGCAACTCCCATCAGGGCAGATCCTCCCAATCTGTAAATCACATCATCATTTTTAAGAAAAAGCAACTTCCCTCCTACTTCACCAAAACTTTGATTTTGGTAAGTATACCCCACACTGATCATTTTATGCATGGTATATTGTGCCTTTGCTAATGTACTTAGCAAAAACAGGGAAAGGACAGCAACTACAGTTCGAAAATTCATCATCTTTCTATATTATTAAGGTGTAAAATTAAAAAAAACTGCCTTATCCAAAGATAAAGCAGCCCATTTATTATTTTTTAAAAGGAAAATTAAATTCCGAAAGCGGTTTTAATTTCCTCTACTTTGTCTAATTTCTCCCAAGTAAAGAACTCAAGATCTTTTAAAGTAAGCTCATTTTTCTGTCCTTTATTGAACGTTTTATCAGCTATATAGTGCTCTTTACCCATATGTCCGTAAGAAGCTGTTTCCTGATAAACAGGATTTCTTAATTTTAGGTTCTGCTCAATAGCATAAGGTCTTAAATCAAAAATTGCAGAAACTTTTTTAGCAATCTCACCATCATGAAGGTCTATTTTTGCTGTTCCGTAAGTGTTGATGTATAAACCACAAGGCTCAGCTACCCCAATAGCATAAGAAACCTGTACTAAAACTTCATCAGCTACTCCTGCAGCTACTAAATTTTTAGCAATATGTCTTGTTGCATACGCTGCGCTTCTGTCTACTTTAGAAGGATCTTTTCCTGAGAAAGCACCTCCACCGTGAGCTCCTTTACCACCGTAGGTATCAACAATGATTTTTCTACCTGTAAGACCTGTATCTCCATGAGGTCCTCCGATTACGAATTTCCCTGTAGGATTGATGTGATATTTGATCTGATCGTTGAATAAAGCTTTGATTTCTTCCGTCTGTTGTGCAACAACTCTTGGAACCAGAATGTTTTTAATATCTTCACGGATTTTGTTCAGCATTTCCTCTTCAGCGGCGAAGTCATCATGCTGAGTAGAAACTACAATAGAATCAATTCTGATAGGTCTGTGGTCATCAGAATATTCAATAGTTACCTGACTTTTTGCATCCGGACGAAGATAAGTGATTTCCTTATTTTCTCTTCTGATGGCAGAAAGTTCTTTCAAAATTGTGTGAGCAAGGTCTAATGCAAGAGGCATATAGTTAGCCGTTTCATTGGTAGCATACCCAAACATCATTCCCTGGTCTCCAGCTCCCTGTGCATTTGCTTTCGCTTCAAAAGATCCATCATTTACAGCTCTGTCAACTCCCTGGTTGATATCAGGTGACTGCTCATGGATAGCAGAGATTACTCCACAAGAATCTCCATTGAACATATATTCACCTTTTGTATACCCAATTCCGTTGATTACTTCTCTGGCAATGGTCTGTACATCAAGATAAGCATCAGATTTTACTTCTCCTGCCAATACCACCTGTCCGGTAGTTACAAGAGTTTCACATGCTACTTTTGAGTTTTTATCGTATGCTAAAAAATGGTCGATTAATGCATCGGAGATTTGATCGGCAATTTTATCCGGATGTCCTTCTGAAACTGATTCAGACGTAAATAAATAAGACATATAATTCTTTTGTTTTTAAAGATTTAAAAAAATAATGTTTGCGAAAAATATGAAATAAATTGCCCAGAAAAAAAGAATACTGTTTTAGCATATTTTTATAGAGGTTGCAATCAGGTCAAATTTTTCCTCGTAATAAACGTCAGCAAATTTAAGTACTATTTTCGTAATACTCAAAAATTTTGTTTATTAATTATAATTTTATTTAAATTGATGATTTCTATCACTTTAAAACATTACTATTACTGAGGCTTAATGCTTACAAATTCTTTTGGACTTTCGTGATAATTCAGCTTAAGTTCTAAAGAAGTTTTGATAGAATGTGACAATTCATCAATGATTTTTTGCTTAAAGGTTGGCTTATAATAAATAATACTGATTTCTCGGTAAGGGAAAGGTTTTTTGAATCTGAAAACATTTTTCTTCTGTTCTTCTGAAAGCTGGCTCAGTGCAAGCTCCGGCAGAATACTGATTCCTCCTACTTTATCCACCATGTGTACCAAAGTCTGGATATTGGAAGCCAGGAAGTCTAAATTTTTAGGCTTTAATGTATTTTCCTTAAGGTGACAGATATTTTCAAACTGATTTCTAAGACAGTTTCCTTCTTCAAGCAGCCATACTTTCTCTACATTCAAATCCTCCGGAATGATGTAAGAATTCTTTTTGTTGGCTTCCGTATTGGAACTGTAAATCATCAGCTCTTCATTGAATAAGAAATCCTGATAAAACTCGTCAGCTGTATCATAAGGAGTTGAGATAATTCCCGCATCCAGTTCTCCGGCTTTTAGAGCTTTAATAATATTATCAGTTGTCATTTCTTTTACATTCATCTGGATCTTTGGATTATCTTCAAGGAATTTGAAAATTTCCGTAGGCAGAATGAAAGAAGAAACAGTAGGAATAATTCCCAGATTAAGAGTTCCTCCTAAAATATTATTCAAAAGGTTCGCTTTATTTCTCAGCTCATTGACAGATTCTATAATTACTTTTGCCTGATCAATAATCTGCAGCCCTACATCTGTGGTACGAATTGGGTGGGTAGTTCTGTCGAAAACCTTCACATCCAGTTCATCCTCAAATTTCTGTATCATGGCACTTAACGTAGGTTGTGTAATAAAACATGCCTGGGCTGCTTTACCAAAATGTTTATACTTATCAACAGCGATAAGATACTCCAGTTGCTGAATGTTCATTTGATTAATATTATCTATTACAAAGATATAACGTTTTTGTTATTAGCAATTAAAAATTCAAGTAAATTTGATATTCATTACCTTTACACTTCGATTTAGAAAAAAGAAAAAGAATTATTCAAATCATCAATTATATGGATTCTAAAAAATTAACGTTAAGCAACGGCGCACCTTACTTTGAGCATCAGGATTCACAGACGGTAGGACCAAGAGGCCCGGTATTGCTGCAAGACTTTATTCTTCAGGAAAATCTTGCCCATTTCGTTAGGGAAAGAATTCCTGAAAGAATAGTGCACGCCAAAGGAAGCGGAGCATACGGAACCTTTACCGTAACCCATGATATCAGCCAGTACACAAAAGCAAAGCTGTTTTCGAAAGTAGGAAATTCATGCAGAATGTTTGCACGATTCTCTACTGTAGGAGGAGAAAAAGGAAGCGCAGATACCGCAAGAGACCCTAGAGGTTTTGCTTTAAAATTTTATACAGAAGATGGGAACTGGGATCTTGTAGGAAATAATACTCCGGTATTCTTTATTAAGGATGCAAAAAAATTTCCGGACTTTATTCATACCCAAAAAAGGCTTCCAAAAACCAATTTAAAAAGCGCCACCATGATGTGGGATTTCTGGAGTTTAAATCCTGAATCACTTCATCAGGTTCTTATACTAATGTCAGACAGAGGAACGCCATACGGATACAGACATATGCATGGATTTGGGTCTCATACTTTCTCTATGATCAATGATAATAATGAAAGAGTATGGGTGAAATTTCATTTCAAAACAAAACAGGGAGTAAAAAACTTCACTGATGAGGAAGCTGTAAAAATGGCTGGAGAAAACCCGGATTTCGCTCAGGAAGATCTTTGCAATGCAATTGAAAATGGAGACTTTCCGAAATGGACTCTATACATCCAGGTGATGACTGAGGAACAGGCAAAAGATTTCAGATGGAATCCTTTTGATGTAACCAAAGTATGGTTCCACGATGACTTCCCATTGATTGAAGTGGGAGAGATGGAACTTAATGAAGTTCCTGTTAATTATTTTGCTCATGTTGAACAGTCTACTTTTTCACCAAGCAGCCTGATTAACGGAATTAGTTTCTCCCCTGACAAAATGCTGCAGGGAAGATTATTCTCTTATCCTGATGCACACCGTTACAGAGTGGGCGTCAATGCACATCAGCTGGAAGTGAACAGATGTCCTTTTGCTATCAATAATTATCAAAGAGATGGTTATATGGCAGACTCAAGCTCTTATCAGGATAAACCCAATTACCATCCGAACAGTTTCGATGATATCAATGTGGATTCTGATTACAAAAGCTTTGAGTATGAACTAGACAGTGCTCATGTAACGAGCTACAACAGAAATGATAATGACAGTGATCATTATACTCAACCCGGACTGCTTTATTCAAAAGCAATGGATGCGGAAGACAGAAATCGTTTGATCCAAAATATTATTGGCAGCATGCAAGGCATCAGCGGGCCGAAAAAAGATGAGATTATCAACCGACAATTATGTCACTTTTTCCGTGCCAATATTGAGCTTGGCATGAAAGTAGCTTCTCAGCTAAACGTCAATATTGATGCAAATATGATGAATCATTCCAAATAATCATATTGAATAATAAATTAAAAAAAAGGAAAAAAAAATAATATTTTTTCCTTTTTTTTGCAAAAAATTCATAATTTGCAAAGGATGATATTTTAAAGTGGAAAAATGAGTTACGACAACATATTATTAAAAAAAGAAGATAAATTATCTATCATTACCATAAACAGACCTGAAAGTTTAAATGCTTTAAATGCAAAAACAATTCAGGAAATCAGTACCGCACTGGATGAGCTTAAAGCTGACAACTCCTGCAGGGTAATTATCCTTACAGGAAGTGGAGAAAAATCTTTTGTAGCAGGTGCTGACATCAAGGAATTCAGCGACTTCGGACAGGAAAAAGCGGAAGAACTTGCAAGAAACGGACAAAATACATTGTTCAATAAAATTGAAAATATGTCTAAACCTGTTATTGCAGCCGTAAACGGTTTTGCATTAGGAGGAGGTTTAGAGCTTGCCATGGCATGCCACATCAGATATGCATCGGAAAACGCCAGACTAGGGCTTCCTGAAGTAACTCTTGGATTAATCCCGGGATATGGTGGAACTCAAAGGCTTCCAAAGCTTGTAGGAAAAGGTATTGCCAACGAAATGATCTTCTCTGCCAAAATGATCCCTGCTCAAAAAGCAAAAGAGATCGGACTGGTAAATGAAGTATATCCTATTGAAGAACTATTAACCAAAACGAAAGAATTAGCAAATACGATTGCCCACAATTCACCAATGGCAATCTCGAAGGCTATAAATGCCGTGAATTTATCTGACACAGAGAAAGGTTTTGAAACTGAAATTAAATATTTTGGGGAACTTTTTGAAATGGAAGATAAGAAAGAAGGAGTTACTGCGTTTCTAGAGAAGAGAAAGCCTAACTTCTAAATCTTTTTAAAAGATTTTAATCCAAATTATTTCGAAAAAAAACAATGCTGCGGTATGAATAAGTTTGATAAAGCTTATCTAAAAATGGCTCAGGAATGGGCAAAACTCTCCTACTGTAAGAGAAAACAGGTAGGGGCTCTTATCGTAAAAGATAGGATGATTATTTCAGATGGTTACAACGGGACTCCTTCGGGATTCGAAAACTGCTGTGAAGATGGAGAAGGGAAAACACACTGGTACGTATTGCATGCTGAAGCCAACGCTATATTAAAGCTGGCTGCTTCTACTCAATCTGCAAAAGGAGCAACGTTATATCTGACGCTGTCTCCTTGTAAAGAATGTAGTAAGCTGATTCTGCAGGCAGGAATTGCGAGACTGGTGTACATTAATGAGTATTCGGATGACGATGGAATATCGTTCCTGAGAAACCATAATATTGAAATAGAACAAATATCGGACTGTGAACTAAAAAAATAAGCACAAATGACTTGGGATGAAAAGATCAAAGATTTTGAAATATTTCTTCGTTTCGAAAGAAATTTTTCAGAAAACACTCTCGACGCCTACGTTCGGGACATTAAGAAATTAAAAGAGTATGCAAAAGAAGATCTGGCAAACGTCGGCCCAGAATCTATCGGTTACGAAAACCTGCAGGAATACATTTTCAATCTTTCTAAACAGAAATTCAGTGAGAGATCACAGGCAAGGTGGATATCTTCCATTAAAGCCTTTTTTAAATTTCTGCTAGAGGATGAATATCGTGAAGACAATCCTGCGGCGTTACTTGAAGGCCCTAAACTGGGATTGTATCTACCTGATACCTTAAGCCTGTCTGATATCAACAAAATTATCGCTGCTATTGAAGTCAATACAGATCTTGGAAAAAGAAACCACTGCATCATAGAGGTACTCTATGGGTGCGGACTTCGTGTTTCTGAACTGATTGATCTTAAGATTTCCAATATCAACTTTAAAGAGCAATACATCAAGGTAAATGGAAAAGGTAACAAAACGCGTTTTGTTCCTTTGGCCGACTATACCGCAGATTTGCTTGAAAGTTATATCAAAGAGGTACGTTCTAAAGGTAAAATCAATAAGAAATATGAAGACACTCTGTTTTTGAACAGCCGTGGAACATCTATGTCCAGAGTGATCGTGTTTCTTATTATTAAAGAACTTACAGATAAAGCAGGGGTTAACAAAAAAATATCTCCACACACCTTCAGACATTCATTTGCTACGCATTTACTGCAGAATGGAGCAGACCTCCGTTATATTCAGGAAATGCTGGGACATTCCAGTATTACAACAACGGAAATCTATACGCATCTGAAAACAGAAGAATTAAGGGATGTTATTTTGAGTTATCACCCGAGAAATATTAATATTGCTCAATGAAATTATTGAAATATTGTCCAAGCTGCGGCAAAGAGTCCTTACATTGGGATGGCGAAAAGAAATGGAGCTGTCCGGAATGCGGTTTTACTCTGTATAACAATGTGGCAGGCGCTGTAGCGGTTGTCATCAGATGTGGTGATGAAATCTATCTTACACGAAGAAACAGAGATCCTAAAAAAGGAAAACTAGATCTTGCCGGCGGATTCGTTGACCCTAAAGAAAGTGCAGAAGAAACCTGTAAAAGAGAACTTTTTGAAGAACTTCAGCTTGATATCGATATTTCAAACCTGAAATACCTTACCAGCCTTCCTAACATCTATCAATACAAGGAAATTGATTACAATACTATCGATCTCTTTTATGAGTATAATGTTTCGGAAAAGTTTGAGGTAAATCTTGAACTCTCAGAGATCTCAGAAGCGGTATGGATTCCTTTACAGGAGCTAGATCTTGAAGACATTGCTTTTGATTCTCAGAAGAGATTTTTTGAGAGCTATTTAAAGAAATAATTTTTGTAATATATTCTCTCGCAGACTTTGCAGATTAAGCAGATTGTTAGAATACAGCCATTTGCCGGATCCGCAAAATCTGCGAGAGTTTTATTTTAATCTTAGAATGAATTGAACATTGAAGAATAAAGCGTTGAGAATTCTCTCAGCCTTTCATTTTTTCAAGCATTACGCTCAAAACTAATAGGTTTCAGTCTTCAGCATTTCTTCAAAATACTGAATCAGCAATGCTCTTTCGGCTTCTGAAAGATTAGCTTCTTTATGATAAACGATATAACCAGGCATTGGCATTGCCTTGCTTTGGATAGTCTGAATAGATTTAGTAATCATATTCTTTTTCAAATCCTTATTATATGTTTCCCAGGTAGAAAAATTAAGATGTTCTCTACCTTCATTGACATGGCTTTTTACAGACCATGAAACAGGTGCGATAAAAGCATATTTCGGATAAACGGTTTCATTGGAGTGGCAGTCATAACATGCATTTTTAAGCAGTGTTCTTACTTTTTCCGGTGCTTTCCTTCCATCAACGAAGTTCGTGGCAGAATCAACAGGTTTATTCGTCCTGTCAATAGGAAAAAACTGAATCAGGGCAAACGCCACCAATGTCCAAAATATTATTTTCTTAGCCATTTTCATCTGTTTACTTTGACGGAGTTAAAACGGCATTACCAGACTTAAATTCTTTTTTCAGTACTTGTTTCGTCGTTGTAGCAGGTGTTGCCGGCAATGAAGTTTCTGATGACGAAGCTGGAGTTGGAGTCGAAGCTGGCGCTGGAGTTGAAGAAGTTGATTTAGGACTGTCAAGTGTTCTGGTATCCTTCAGATCCCAATCTTCTCTTGTTTCCCACAATCCTCGTACGATCACTTTTTTATGGAAAATATACGCATCTTCCGCAAAAATGTCATTGGCGAAATCGGCCTCATCCCAATATTTATTTCCGTTATTATCCACCAGTATTCTTACAATGTATTCCCCTGGTTTCAATATATCAAACTTTACTTTATCTCCTTTTATATATTTCTGATAAGCTATTTTATCAGAAGAATCTACCATCTGAATCCAGTAATTTGCAGCCGGAGCATTCTGAATAGAGAATTCAACGCTTCCAAACTGGTCTATTTTAGCAACATCAAAGTCGAAACGCTTTGACTGGGTATTTTTTGTATAGAATGAAGATACAGTTTCCTTAGGAACAGTAAGCTCATAGCTTTTTCCCATCACAAAATCTGACTGAACATGAATCTGATAAGGATTTGTTTCCGAAATCTTAGCAGTGAATGGTAAAGTGGTTAAGCTGTCACCTTTGATCTTTAATGTCCATTTTGAAGGATCAATTTTATCAACAATATAATTTGATGCAATTTTCAAATCTGCCTTTGGAGCAATTGAAGTTCCGTCATTATCACTAAAGACATCCATTGCATTCTTCTTATTGTATCTGTAAAATAAAGAAACGCTGTAGGCACTATCTTTTTTCGGGCCTTTATTGTGAGTGAATGTGAGTTTTTCATTGGCTGTCTGCCCCACATCATCTTTTACAGCATCAAACCATATTCTTACAGAATCGGATTTTGGATTGTGTGTTATTTTAAGATCCTTTATTTTCTCATTCAGTGACTGAACTTTTACTTCGTCAGGATTTCCTTCGAATGACATTAAAATTCCGCCCGCAATTTCTTTCATATCCGAATACTTCACAGCCTTTCTGGAAGGATATACCTTTAAATTCAATCCTGAAACGGATTTTTCAACATCTATCGGATCTTTCTGGAACCCAACTTTTTCTTTTCCTGGGTCGTACATAGAGTTTCCGTTTTCATCATCAAAAGCGATAATTTTATATTTTCCCGGGGTCAGATAATTCAGTTCATAATATCCATCTTCATCTACTTTTGTAATGTAGTAAGGTTTTTTCTTGTAATCCATTGTATCTTTTACCTGATACAACCCAACTACAAGTTTATTTTCCGTTGTTGTGCCCGTTTTCTTTTTGATATCCATTGCATCTTTTACCTCACCGCTGATGTAAAGATCATCCAGTTTGTCTCCCGTGGAAAAAGCAAAATTGAAATACCTCAGTATATTCGACTCATTATTATCTACAATAGAATTTCCGAAATTGAAATTATAGGTTGTATTGGCCTGAAGAGTGTCTGTCCATTGGATCAGCACAAATTTGTTGGCTATATTGGAAGGAAGAATTCTCGTTATCCCTTTAATTGGAGGTGAAATAATCAGGTTTTTATTGATGTCTTTCAATGTCACATATTCATCAAAATCCAGACGGAGTTCGTGAATATCTTTTTTAACATTAATTCTTGTAGTATCAATGTTTGAACTTAAAAACCTTGGTGCTAAAGTATCCTTAGGCCCTCCAACAGGAGATCCCACTCTTGCACATGAATGTACAAGAAAGCAGATAACAAATAATAAAAGAAACCTTTTCATGAAAATGTTTAGGCAAAAATAAACATTATTCTCCAAAAACTTCCTGTCCGGAATTTAAAGTATCTTTATTGTCATGCATAACAGTATGCAGCTTCTCCTTCTGTAAAGGAAAATCTTCAAATAATCCTGATAAAGCAAGGGCTGTATATACTTTGTTTGAATATTTGTTTCCGATAGCAACAATAGTAACTTTAGATTTTAAAAGATGGGCAAATACAGAGTTTGTACCATGCCACCAGCCGTTGTGATACGTTAGCTTTTCACCATTATCAAAAATTTTCATCCTGAATCCTAATCCATAATTATTCATTCCTGCCTTTTCATTGCTGTAAGGAGCAAAAACCATCTCCATCAGTTCTGACTTCAGGAAATTTTTCGAATACATTGCTTTTGAGAAGTTGTACAAATCTCTTGGGGTAGTATATACATTTTTATCACCATAAATAAGATCCAATCTGTCCAGAGGATACAATTTATTTCCTCCATAATAGAAAGACTGTGACGCTGTAGGAATATCTTTTTCCTGGAAGATGTACGTATTATTCATTTTCAGCGGAGTGAAAACCATTTCTTTCATTGCCTGCGGGAAAGGAGTTTTTGTTACTTTCTCAATCAATAAAGCCAATAAAGCAAAGTTGGTATTACAGTACATAAATCCTGTATCGGTATCTCTTGCCAGATCAGGTTTGTATTTGATAATCATATTCAATACATCCTGATTCGTAATAAATTGTTTGGAAAGTTCTGCCGGTGCGGGCTGTATTTTGGTAATAAAATATTCGTATTTCGGAAGGCCGCTCCTTTGGTCCAACAAGGTCTGAACGGTAACATTCGGATATGGGAACCCCGGAAAAAACTGAGTAAGATGATCTGTAAACTTTATTTTCCCAGCCTCAATCAGTTTCATCATCGCCATCGCCGTTAATGTTTTTGAAACCGAAGCTACGTGCAATGGTGTATTTTTATCAATCGGCATCTGATTACCTTCTCTTCCGAAGCCTCTATAGTTTTCGTAAAGAATTTCATCTCCTTTAGCAACCAGAATTCCACCGCTAAGGTTACCTTCTTCCCATATTTTTTTGTAATACTGATCTATATAGCTTACCGTTGTCTGTTTGTTCAAAAGCTGCCCGTCACCTTTGACGAAAATACTTCCGAAGTCTACATTTCCATAGTTGGGCAGATTAGTCGTGTTTTCAGCTGAAACTTCTTTGGCTTCAGACTTTTTTTTACAGGAAAATATCGATAAAAGAACAGTTAGGATAAGTACAAAATTACGCTTCGTCATGAGATTCAAAATGAGCGGCAATTTAATAAAACTCAAAAATAAATAATAACCAAGAGAGGGACATTATGAATTATTTAACATAAATAAAAGGAAAAGTAAAATTTGACGGGGCAAAATCATAAAAAAAGCGAATTCACTTTTTGTAAATCCGCCTTTTATCTTTTTATTTTTCTTTTTCTAACAATGTGAAGCAACAATTTTATCTACAATAAATTGAGCCAGCTTTTCTTTGCTCTGATGGGTCCAGCCGGCAATATGCGGCGTAACAATTGCTTTTTCAGATTCAAGAAGGTATTTTAAATCTTCATTTTCTGTTTCAATATGCTCAAAGGAAGATTTTTCGTATTCTAATACATCCAGACAAGTGCCTTTTACCTTTCCTGACTTCAACGCTTCTACTAGATTTTTAGTTTTCACATTCTTTCCTCTTGCCGTATTGACAAAATAGAAGTCGTTTTTCATTTCTGCGATGAACGTTTCATCGATAAGATAATGTGTTTCTGAAGTCAAAGGAATATGCAGACTCAAAACCTCAGCAGACTGCTTCAGTTCTTCCAGTGAAACCTGTGTTGCATATTCATCCGAAAGGCCAGGAAGCAGATCATGGAAGACCACTTTGCATCCGAACCCCGAAAGTCTTTTAGCGGTAGCTTTTCCCATATTTCCATATCCAATAAGTCCTACTGTTTTCCCCAACAATTCATCTCCTCTGTTCTCTTCACGTTTCCATATCCCGTTTTTCACCTCCAGAGAAGCAATAAAAAGTCTGTTCATGATCACAAGCAGCATTCCTACCACATGTTCTGCTACAGAATCTCTGTTCCCTTCCGGAGAATTGATCAGTTGAATTCCCAGTTTCTCAGCAACAGGAATATCAATATTTTCCATTCCCGCTCCTACTCTTGCAATAAATTTCAGATTCTTACCTTTTTCCAGAAAGTTTTGGTCTAATGGAATACGGCTTCTGATGATAATCCCATCGTAATTTTCAATTTTATCACAAACCTCATCATAAGACGATGTAAAATCCTCTTCCAAAATAAAATTCTGAGCCAAAAGCTGTTCTGTAATAAGAGGATGGTTTTTATCTAAAAGAAGTATTTTCATAGTTTAAACACAAATGTCACTAATTGATTTCACAAATAACACAAATTACAAGGTACCGTTAATCACTCTTTTCACTCCATTTTTAAACTGGATTGTATTAAAGTTGATCAACATACCAAGCTTACAATTGCTTAAACGAAGGTAGGTGAGTATCTGCGCCAGATGAATATCATGCAAAGATTCTACAGATTTTATTTCCAGCACAAATTTTTCTTCAATCAAAAAGTCAAGTCTATAGCCAACATCCATTTTTATCTCATCATAAACTAATGGCATTGGTTTTTGCCTTTCTACAAGAATATCATGTTTATTTAATTCATAAAACAGACATTCTTCATAGGCACTTTCCAAAAGTCCTGGTCCCAATGACTTATGAACTGTATATCCTGCTTCGTAAACAATTTTTGATATATCGTTTTCAGAAATATCCATTTTAATATTTTTTTTCATGTGACCTTACACAAACCATTTGTGAAAATTTGTGTAAGACATTCGTGTTTTTTGTGTTTTATAAGGGTCTTACTTTTTGTCTTTCTTAGATTCCTGAGGTTCCTGGAAAAGTTTTTTAAGCTCTACAGATTCCAAAGGCTTCATTCTTCCGGAAAGGATTAATGAAAGTTCTTTTCTACGGAATGCTGCTGCAAATCTTTCTTTTTCCTCTTCTGTTTCCGGAACCATTTCCGGGATAGGAATCGGACGGTTGAACTCATCCACTGCAACGAAAGTATAAATACCTGCATTGGTATGAATTTTCTTTTGATTGATAGGGTCATCCAACCATACATCTACATACACCTCCATAGAAGTAGAGAATGCTCTGGAAACTTTAGATTCCAAGACCACTACTCCGCCTTCCGGAATCGGATGATTGAAAGATACGTGGTTTACTGAAGCGGTTACTACTCTTCTTTCGCAGTGTCTTGCTGCAGAAATAGACGCGCAACGGTCCATTTTTGCTAAAAGTTCACCCCCAAAAAGATTTCTTAAAGAATTGGTTTCGTTCGGAAGAACGATATTGGTCATAATGGTCAGAGATTCTGACGCTTTTTTTATTTTTGCCATCTAGTCTTAGTGTTGTTTGGAACGGCCGGAGCGGATTTTACTCCTTTTCCGACAGGTTTTGCTAATGAATCTTTTTTCAAAGAATCTGAAACGGATGTTTCCGGGGTATGTACCATCACCTTAATTGTATCTTTTACAATTCTGTGGGTAGAGGTCTGTACAGAAACCTTATTGAAAGATTTCTTACCAAAAAGAAGTTCCTGCTGGGTAAAAGCCAGGTATAAAATCCCCAAAACCGGAATAACCAAAAGGAAAATCCAGAGAATAGTTTTTCTGAATTTAAAATCCTTTTCGCGGTTGACTGAAGGATTCACCTTCTCACCGTTATTGATATCTGAAAATCTGATTTCTTCCAGTCCATAAAAGTCCGGACGTCCTGATTCTATTCTTTTTCCTTTGAAATGGGTATGCCCTTCTTCAATGAAGACTGTTCCAAGGTTTTGAATTTCAAGAACCTGTTCGGCCTGAAGTTTTTTCTTCCAAAAATCTGTCTGGATCTTCAGATCACTTCTTGAAGCTTCTAAGGACATCTGTTTTTGTCCTGCAATAAAAGCAGTAAGATCTTCAGCCTTTACTTCGTAGTCTATTGTAAATTCAATCTGACTGGCTGGAGGTAAGATGCTCCCGTTTTCGGAATTGATAATTGCCTTAGAATTTTTCAGTGAAAACACCCCAAAGCCTGGAACCGTGGCAGTTCCAAATTGTTTTATGTATTCTAAAATGTATGCTGAAATATTCATTTGGCAGCAAATTTATGACTTTTTCATGACTTTTTAAGATATTTAACCTATATAAAAAAAGACTGCCGAAACAGTCTTTTGATTATTCTGTATCAAAATAGGAATACAGGTATTTAAACTTCTTTTTTTAAGCTTAACAATTATAATGAAATGGGTAAAAGGACAAATCTGCAAATTCATTTATTTGCTTCCCAGACCTTCTCATTATTGAATCTTCCAGCTTACACCAAACATGAAATTGGTTCCTGCCTGTGAAAAATAATACGGCTGTCCTTCGTACACAGATCCGTTGTTGACATATTTTTTATTGAAGAGGTTATTGACCAACAGTTTTAATGCAACTTCATTATTAGCAATTTTAAACTGATACTGCGCGTTGAAATCTGTCAGGAAATAATCTTTAAGCTGTAAGTTGGCATCTTCTGTATTGTCCAGATATTGTTTTCCAACATATTGGTTCATTAAAACAAACTGAAAATTCTTTGTAGGATTGAATTTCAGACTTAAATTGGCAATTACATTCGGAGAAAATGAAATCTCTGTATTTCCAAGACTTTTAGGAATATCTCCATTTTGAATATTAAAATCCTGATTTCTACTCTGACTTAAGGTTACGTTTCCAGAAACCTCCCATTGTTTGGATAATTTTGCCAAAGCACCCAGTTCCACTCCTCTTCTGTAGCTCTTCCCGGAATTGGTTCTGATGAAAGCCCCTACATTATTAAGTACACCATTTAAAACAAGTTGGTTAACATAGTACATGTAATAAACGTTCGCGGTAAGTGATACAATCCCAAACTGTTTTTCAAAACCTGCTTCAATGTCATGAAGTTTTTCTGCTTTCACATCGTTATTCGCCATCAGATCATCTCTGTTCGGTTCACGGTGGGCATGGGCATAGGAAAGGAAAACTTTCCCTCCTTCAATTCTGTAATTTACCCCTGCTTTCGGATTAAAAAACAACCAGTTTTTACTTAAATCAGCTCCTTCACCATCACCAGCCATCAGGATCTTGGTATTGTAATTGATTTTTCTTAGTTGTAAATCACCAAAAAATTCAAAATTATCTACTCTTAACAAAGCTTTTGCAAAACCGGATACTTCATTCTTTATTGAGCGGCTTCTGTAATACTCACTTTCTTCAATCTGAGGAAAAAATACTCCCGTAACATTTCCGTAATGTCTTCCGTAATATTGATTGGCTACTACTCCAACGTTCAGATCTAAGTTTTCAAACTTTCCGTAAAGTGTTGAAACCACTCCATAAAAATCATTATTCAACCATTTTTTTCTGATAAAGTCTGAATATTTTACGGTTTGCCCACCCTCAGCCAAATCAGGTAAATTGTATCTGGAAAAAGGATCTCCCTGCTTATAGTTTTCGTAATAACCTTTTCCTTTGGTATAGTGAAAAGTAGTTTCCAAATTCCATCGGTCACTGAATTTCTGCTCCCAAAGCAATTGGTAATGATTCTGTCTGTAATTATCTGTTTCGTTGTCATAGAAACTTACGATATTCTCCCAATTGGCATCATAAATTGCTCCTGAAACATTAAATTTAGGATCGGTCTCCCATGTTTTGCGGTCAATCCCGTTCCAAGCCTGGTAGGTTTTCTCTTTTCCACCAAAAGCCATTAAACGTAATTTGGTGTTTCCTTCTTCAAATAAGGCCGTAAAATTATAAGAATGCAGATTTGATGAAGCTCTGTCAATATATCCATCAGAGTGAATATGAGTATATCTTCCCATTACGGAAAGGCGGTTTTTCCAGAATTTCCCGGAACCTATCTCAGCTGAATATTTGTAGGTATTGAATGAGCCGTAGCTGTCATCTGTTTTAAAATAAAACTTTTCTTCAGGATCTTTAGAAATCACATTGATACTTGCTCCGAAAGCAGAAACACCATTATTGGAAGTCCCTACCCCTCTTTGAATAACAATCTGTGAAGCAGAACTCGTTAAATCCGGAACATTCACAAAAAATGTTCCCTGACTTTCAGAATCATTGTACGGAACGCCATTCATCATTACATTAATCCCACTTCCTGAGACTCCACGAATTCTAAAACCGGTATACCCCACTCCATTTCCTGCATCTGAAGTGGAAATAATGGAAGTTTGATTTTTTAAAAGAATAGGAAGATCCTGTCCTAAGTTTTTTCCGTCTAAATCTTTCTGTACATTAATGATTTCCTTTGCTACAGGAAGTCTTCTGGTAAAGTTGACGGCTTCAATTTCTCTGACTTTCAGAGAATCCTTATTCTGAGCCTGGATAAAAGCTACAGAGCCTACGCTAAGCCCTAAAAAAAATAATCCTTTCATTCTATAAATCTTTGACATTTAATGAATAAAAGGGGATCGATAAGATATTATACAATTCAGCGCCTGATGAAGACGCATCCCTAAACAGCATTACCTGTTCCAGGTTCATTGGGTATAATCTCAGCCTGTTAAAGCACCCCTTTATTTCAGCCGCAAAATTACAAAAAATATATGAATTGAGATTCGGGGTGCGAGGTGAGGGGTTTTGAGTTATGGGATAGAAAAAAGTAGAATGAAAAATAAGAGTTATTGGATGAATCATTCATCATTCATCATTCATCATTTATAATTTTTTTAGTAGGTTTTATTATCAGCATCCACATAATAGTAGCTTTTTCCGTCTTTGGTGACTTCAAACATCTTACCCAGCTTCCAGCTAAAATTTCTTTTAATATTCGCGTATTCAAAAGGAATGATGATCTTATTGTTAACGTCAATAACTCCAAATTTATCATTATTGGAAGCAACAATCATTGGGTTGGCTACATCGTCTCCTTCCATAATGTACAGATACTGATATTGAGGATAAATCTGAAACTGTCTGTAATCTGCAGCATTCACAAATTTTGATTTTTCAATAATTCCGTAAAAGCCATTCATAGTATAAGCCTGAAATAGCTGCTGTTTATATTCTTCGAAGATGCATTTTCCAAAATCGGCTTCTTTGAACTGGTACACTCTCTTTCCAGACTGGTCTACCCGGTAAGAGATCATATCTTTCTCTACTGTAGCATAGTCTTTTGTTCCAAATTTTCTGACCTTTTCATTAGGTGAATTCAGAAGGTTGCAGTCTTCGTAAAAAAATACAGCAATGTGATATTCTGGCTGAATAATAAATTTCCCATTCTGGTTAACATACCCAAACTGATCACCTTTCTTTTTAGGAATCAAAACCGGAAGATCTTTATTGATCACCACCAAATCAGGATTAGGCTTATTGGCTGCAGTCCCTTTCTTAACCATAGTTTTAGCCCCTTTTTTCACTGTTACTTTCTTCACAGATTTAGTCTGTGAAAAAACGAAAACCGAAGTAAAAATGCATAAAACATTCAGGATATTTTTCATATTCGCCATATGTCTACAAAAATATGACCAAAAATAGATATTATAAAATTCATATTTATAAAGAATCTAAATAATTTCGTTTCTATAAAATATTAAAAATTCGTAATTTTGGGAACATTTTGAATTGTTTGATAATTTTAAAAACTTTTAAAAAAGTGTAGATTATGCTGACTTTATTCGGTTAATGTTGCATCAAAATGCGAGAACTCAAAATGTCATTAACTGTATTTGTACAGACCGGTAAAGAAGAAGCAGACCTACCTTTAATGTTGAAAGACCTTCTATTATGAATATTTATAAGGATTACATCAAAGAGATTGAAGAAAGAAAAACCCAAGGGCTTCATCCAAAGCCAATTGATGGTGCTGAATTACTAAGCGAAATCATTACACAGATTAAAGATTCAGGTAATGCTGACCGATCGGATTCTCTTAAATTTTTCATTTACAACACGCTACCCGGAACGACAAGTGCGGCGGGAGTGAAAGCAAAATTTTTAAAAGAAATTATTCTGGGTGAATCCGTAGTAGAAGAAATTTCTCAGGCATATGCTTTTGAACTATTATCTCACATGAAAGGCGGACCTTCTATTGAAGTATTGCTTGATCTTGCTTTAGGTAATGATGCAGCTATTGCTAAAGAAGCGGCAAACGTTCTTAAAACACAGGTTTTCCTTTATGAGGCAGATACAACCCGTCTGAAAGAAGCATTCGACAGCGGTAATGAAATTGCAAAAGAAATTCTAGAAAGCTATGCAAAAGCTGAATTCTTTACCAAACTGCCGGAAGTTGTTGAAGAAATCAAAGTAGTAACATTCATCGCTGGTGAAGGAGATATCTCTACAGATTTACTTTCTCCTGGTAACCAGGCTCACTCAAGATCAGACCGTGAACTTCATGGTAAATGTATGATCACTCCTCAGGCGCAGGAAGAAATTAAAGCTTTACAGGCACAGCATCCTGATGCAAGCGTTATGCTTATCGCTGAAAAAGGAACAATGGGTGTTGGTTCATCAAGAATGTCAGGAGTAAATAACGTTGCTCTTTGGACAGGGAAACAAGCAAGCCCATATGTACCATTTGTAAACATTGCTCCAATTGTAGGAGGAACAAACGGTATTTCTCCCATCTTCCTTACAACGGTAGACGTTACCGGAGGTATTGGTGTTGACCTTAAAAACTGGGTAAAGAAAGTTGACGAAAACGGAAACCCAATTCGTAACGAAAATGGTGATATCGTTCTTGAAGAAGCTTATTCAGTAGCAACAGGAACTGTTTTAACAATTAATACAAAAGAAAAGAAATTATATAACGGCGATAAAGAACTTATTGACCTTACTAAATCTTTCACTCCACAAAAGATGGAATTCATCAAAGCGGGCGGATCTTACGCTATCGTATTTGGTAAGAAACTACAGACCTTTGCAGCTCAGCTTTTAGGAGTTGAAGCTCCTGCTGTTTTTGCTCCATCAAAAGAAATTTCTCACGAAGGACAAGGACTTACTGCTGTAGAAAAAATATTCAACAGAAACGCTGTTGGAACTACTCCAGGAAAAGTATTACACGCAGGTTCAGACGTTCGTGTAGAAGTTAATATCGTTGGATCTCAGGATACGACAGGTCTTATGACTTCTCAGGAATTGGAATCTATGGCTGCGACAGTGATTTCTCCAATTGTAGACGGTGCTTACCAGTCAGGATGTCACACCGCTTCAGTATGGGATAAAAAAGCTCAGGCTAACATTCCTAAGCTGATGAAATTCATGAATGAGTTCGGTCTTATTACAGCCCGTGACCCTAAAGGTGAATACCACGCAATGACTGACGTAATTCACAAGGTTCTTAACGACATCACTGTAGACGAGTGGGCAATCATCATTGGTGGTGACTCTCACACAAGAATGTCTAAAGGGGTGGCTTTCGGAGCTGACTCAGGAACAGTTGCTCTTGCATTAGCTACAGGTGAGGCGTCTATGCCAATTCCTGAATCTGTGAAAGTAACGTTCAAAGGAAACATGAAAGAACACATGGATTTCCGTGATGTAGTTCATGCCACTCAGGCTCAGATGTTGAAGCAGTTTGGAGGAGAAAACGTATTCCAGGGTAGAATCATTGAGGTTCATATCGGAACACTTCCTGCTGACCAGGCATTTACCTTTACAGACTGGACTGCTGAAATGAAAGCCAAAGCTTCTATCAACATTTCTGAAGACAATACTTTGATTGAATCACTGGAAATTGCAAAAGGCAGAATCCAGATCATGATTGATAAAGGTATGGATAACCATAATAAAGTTCTTCAGGGATTAATTGACAAAGCTGATCAAAGAATTGCAGAGATCAGATCAGGAGAGAAACCTGCTTTGACTCCAGATGCAAACGCTAAATATTATGCTGAAGTAGTAGTAGATCTTGACATAATCGTTGAACCAATGATTGCTGACCCGGATGTAAACAATGATGATGTATCTAAAAGATATACACATGACACCATCAGAGATCTTTCTTACTATGGAGGAGAGAAAAAAGTAGACCTTGGTTTCGTAGGATCTTGTATGGTTCACAAAGGAGACCTTAAGATTGTTTCTCAAATGCTTAGAAACATTGAAAAACAACAAGGGAAAGTAGAATTTAATGCTCCTCTTGTAGTAGCAGCGCCTACTTATAACATCATTGATGAACTGAAGGCAGAAGGAGACTGGGAATTATTAGAAAAATATTCAGCTTTTGAATTTGATGATAATGCTCCAAAAGGAGAAGCTCGTGTTGAATACAAAAACGTAATGTACCTTGAACGTCCTGGATGTAACCTTTGTATGGGTAACCAGGAAAAAGCAGCTAAAGGAGATACAGTATTGGCAACTTCTACACGTCTTTTCCAGGGAAGAGTAGTTGAAGATTCTGAACGTAAAAAAGGAGAATCTCTGCTTGCTTCAACTCCAGTTGTTGTTTTATCTGCTATTATTGGAAGAATTCCTAATATTGATGAGTATAAAGCAGCTGTAGAAGGCATTGATCTTACAACTTTTGTACCTTCCATTAAAGAATTGACAAGTACAAGCGCTCACTAATAGAAGCAATACAATAAGTCGTAAGACTATTGAAAATTATATAATTGGAAGATTTTAGTCCTTTAGGATTTAAAATCTTCCAATTTTTTGTTTAGAATGTTTCTATTTTAAGATAAATACATTTTTTTTCTGATAAAATCTTGAAAATAGAATCTATTTTTTCTTAAATTGAAAGTTATAAAATCTCTTAAAATTATAGTCAAAACCGTCCTGTTTATAGATTATAGGAACGTTTTTTGATGTATAAAGAAATGATTTTTCTTTTTCAAACATCAGAGAAAGAAGCATTAAACGGAAAAAGAACAAAATTAAAATACGATATGACTTTTGATATTGATATGATCAAAAAAGTGTACGAGCGTTACCCTGAAAGAATTGCTGCGGCAAGACAAATCGTGGGAAAACCTCTTACCCTTTCAGAAAAAATCCTTTACACCCACCTTTGGGAAGGAAATGCTACACAAACCTATGAAAGAGGAAACTCTTATGTAGACTTCGCACCAGACCGAGTAGCAATGCAGGATGCCACTGCACAGATGGCCCTTTTACAGTTCATGCAGGCAGGAAAAACTAAAGTTGCTGTTCCTTCCACTGCTCACGCAGATCACCTGATCCAGGCGAAAGTAGGTGCTGATAAAGATTTACAGGAAGGTATCAACAAAAACTCTGAGGTATTCAACTTCCTGAGTTCTGTATGTGATAAATACGGAATTGGATTCTGGAAGCCGGGAGCAGGTATCATTCACCAGGTTGTACTGGAAAATTATGCATTCCCGGGAGGAATGATGATCGGTACAGACTCACACACCGTAAATGCAGGAGGACTGGGAATGGTAGCTATTGGTGTAGGAGGTGCTGACGCAGTAGACGTAATGGCAGGAATGGCCTGGGAGCTTAAAATGCCTAGACTTATCGGGGTAAAATTAACCGGTAAAATGAATGGATGGACTTCCGCAAAAGATGTCATCTTAAAAGTAGCCGGAATCCTTACTGTAAAAGGAGGAACAGGCTGCATCGTAGAATATTTCGGTGAAGGGGCAGAATCTCTTTCTGCTACCGGTAAAGGAACTATCTGTAACATGGGTGCTGAAATTGGAGCTACAACTTCCACTTTCGGATATGATGATTCTATGAGAAGATATCTTGCTGCTACCGGAAGACAGGATGTGGTAGATGCTGCTGATACAATTGCTGAGCACTTAACGGGTGATGCGGAAGTATATGCAAACCCTGAACAATATTTCGATCAATTAATAGAAATCAACCTTTCTGAACTTACTCCTCACTTAAACGGACCTTTCACTCCAGATTTAGCGACTCCGGTTGCTGAATTCAGAGCTAAAGCTGAGGCTAACGGATGGCCTTTAGAAGTTGAGTGGGCTCTTATCGGTTCTTGTACCAACTCTTCATATGAAGACTTATCAAGAGCAGCTTCTATCGTAGAAGATGCAGTAGCAAAAGGAGTAAAACCAAAAGCTATTTTAGGAATCAACCCAGGTTCTGAGCAAGTAAAATTCACAGCGGAAAGAGACGGTTTCTTAGATTCTTTCAGAAAATTTGAAAACGCAAGAATCTTTACCAACGCCTGTGGACCATGTATTGGACAATGGGACAGAGAAGGAGCAGAAAAAGGAGAAAAAAACTCTATCATCCACTCGTTCAACAGAAACTTTGCAAAAAGAGCTGACGGTAACCCGAATACTCATGCCTTTGTAGCTTCACCTGAAATGGTAGCAGCTGTTGCTATCTCCGGAAGATTAGATTTTAACCCGATTACAGATACTTTAACGAACCAGGCTGGTGAACAGGTAAAACTTGATGAGCCTAAAGGTTTTGAACTTCCTGAAAAAGGTTTTGCGGTAGATGACAACGGATATCAAGCTCCATCAGAAGACGGTTCAAGCGTTGTTGTGAACGTAAGCCCTACTTCAGACAGACTTCAATTGTTAGAGGAATTCCCGGCTTGGGATGGTAAAAACATTGAAGGCGCTAAAGTATTGATCAAAGCTTTCGGAAAATGTACTACTGACCACATTTCTATGGCTGGACCATGGTTAAAATACAGAGGTCACTTAGACAATATTTCAAACAACATGTTGATAGGAGCTGTAAATGCTTACAACATGGACACTAATAAAGTTAAAAACGAACTTACCGGGGAATACGGTGAAGTTCCGGCTGTGCAGAGAGCTTACAAAGCGGCAGGCATTCCAACAATCGTTGTAGGAGACCAGAACTACGGTGAAGGTTCTTCAAGAGAGCACGCTGCTATGGAGCCTAGACATCTTGGGGTGAAAGCTGTATTGGTAAAATCATTTGCGAGAATCCATGAAACCAACCTTAAGAAACAAGGAATGCTTGGAATCACTTTCGCTAATGAAGCTGATTATGACAAAATCCAGGAAGATGACACGGTTAACTTCTTAGATCTTGATCAGTTTGCTCCGGGAAAACAATTGACATTAGAATTCGTACATGCTGACGGAACTAAAGATATTATCACCGCAAACCATACTTACAACACTCAGCAGATTGATTGGTTTAAGGCAGGTTCTGCCCTTAACCTTATTAAGAAGCAGGAAAAATAATTAATTGTTAGATTAATATAGAGGCGGCTTCAATAGAAGTCGTCTTTTTTTTATTATCATACCAAAAATTACTGCTAATAAATTCAATAGGAGCAGACATTAGCCCGCTTTTAAAATTATAAATACATCTGGCTTTAGCCAAAACTTACAATTTTACTTTAATCTATCCAGAAGACCTGCCCTATAACTTTCTCCAATGGGGATTTCAAACTCGGTAAGAATAACTTTTTTAGCTCCGATACTTTTGATTTTATCCAGATTGACAATAAAGGACTTATGAATCCGCACAAATTTTTCAGAAAGCTGGTTTTCCATTGATTTAAGAGTATCCAAAACGATATACTCATCACTTTCTGTCCGGATATTGACGTAGTCTTTGATGCTTTCAACATATAAAATTTCATTGAAACCAATGCGATGCCTTTGCCCGGAGGATTTCACAAAGAAATGGGTATTTTCCTCCTGTGGAAAGGAAAACCGTTCCTGGGCTTTCACTACGCTCTTCTGAAATCGCTCAAATGAGATCGGCTTTAGAAGATAATCAACAATATTATGTTCATAGCCTTCCAGGGCATATTCTGAATAAGCAGTTGTCAAAATATACTTTTGATCAGCTCCTACGATCTTCATAAAATTGATTCCTGTAAGCTCCGGCATCTGAATATCCAGAAAGATGAGGTCTGAATCATTTTTCTGAAGATATTCCAAAGCAAGAATAGGGTTCTCTGTAGAAAAAACCGGCTCAAGAAAAGGTATCTTCTCTACATAATGTTCAAGAAGAGAGATTGCTAATGGTTCATCATCAACGATGATACATTTTATCTTATTCATCCCTTAAATCAATTTTTAAATCTACAATAAATTCCGTTTCCGAATCTTTGATCTCGAGCTGATGTTTAGGATATAATATTTCTAATCTTTTTTTTACGTTCTGAATTCCTATACCGGAAACAATATCTTTCATTTTCTGGGCTTTAAAATTTGAAAGATAAAAATGCAGAACTTTATCATGATCTGAAATTTTCATTTCAAAACCTTTATTACGGAAATCACCATGTTTAAATGCATTCTCAACAAAAGGGACTAACAACATCGGGGAGATCTTAAGATGAGGATGCTGAATATCTTTTTCTATACTCAACAGCTCAGGATTTCTGATTCTAAGCTTTTCTAGTGCAATTAAACTGTCAATATATCCAATTTCCTTATCCAAAGAAATAAAGTCTTTTTCCAGATCTTTTGTACTATATCTCAGCAATTGTCCAAGTTCTTCAATGGCAGGCAATGCTTTATCCGATTTTTGATAGACAAGGGAATAGATATTATTTAAGGAATTAAAAATAAAATGAGGATTGATCTGCGTCTTCAGCGCTTGCAGTTCCGCTTGTTTCTTTTCAATCAGAAGCTGCTTTTTATCATTTTCAGCAACTCCATATTTCTCCACGATCCACAGAATTCCGGCAATGAAAACCGTCAGTGAAGCATTGTAGATATTATCGGTCAAATAATATAAAAGTCCGGTATCTTTATTATAGTTTCTGAAACCAAGGGTAATAGGAAGCAGTACTTCTTCAATTCCATACCGAATTACACCAAAGCTTAAAATAGAGATCAAAAAAACTAAAACGGCAGAATAAAGTTTCTCCAGATTTAATACTTTCGGAATAATAACCAGATACAAAAGGTAAAAAGTAGAAATTTCAGTAATAGAATAAGTAAAATTCAGCACATACGTTTGAAGTCCTCTTCGCTCAGGAAAAAAGAAATAAGGTGTAATGTTGTTTCCTATAAAATTGAAACTCCAATAAAAAATCTGAAGCCAGATAATTTGCTTTTTATTCATATTCAAATATAAATCTCTACACACAATTCATCAACTCTTTTCGATAAAAAGCTATTTTTTTCCGATGAAACTATTTTGATATGCATAATCATGCCCTTCATCTAAACGCTATTTCTCTTCAAAGAGCCTTCTTATACTTTTGTCCGAGAAATTCAACATAAAGATCATTTAATCTGTCATTGATAACCTATGAAAAAGCAACTTTTATTTATAACTACTCTAGTTTGTTCTTTTATAACAGCACAAACAAAAGATACCGTCAATATCAACACAATTGAAGCAGTGGCAGTGAATGGTAAAAAAGTTCTGGTAGAGCGTAAAGTAGATCGTCTTGTTTATAATGTTCAGAATTCTATGCTTTCACAGGGAAGTTCAGGAACTGAAGTTTTGGCAGGAACACCTTTATTACAGGTGGATGAAAACAAGGGGTTACTTTCTATTGCCGGAAAAAATGGAGTTTCTGTGATGGTAAATGACCGTATGCTTAATCTTTCCGGATCTGAGCTGATGAATTATCTTCGAAACCTTCGTTCTGAAAATATCCTGAAAATAGAAGTAATCACCACTCCTCCTGCCAAATATGAAGCTCAGGGAAACAGTGGAATTATCAATATCGTTCTTAAAAAGAACCTAAACCTTGGATGGAGCGGCTATCTGAATACAAATTATATTCAAAAAACATATGCTGCTTTCACTAGTGTGGCGGGAGTTAATTATCAGAATGAAAAAATTAAAGCTTCTGTAAAAGTGCTGGGCTATGATGGAGATAAAAGATCAATAGAAAAATATAATATTATTGGCCAAAACTCTTCCGTAAGTAAGGATGATAGAAGGGATATGAATGATGGACTTGGCCTGAATGCCAATTTTGATTATTCGCTGTCTAAAAACTCCAATGTAGGGCTGGTATATGATATAACGAAGGGGCATACCAATATGGATATCAATTCTAAGCAAAACTATTTCACAGGAAACACTCCCACTTTGCAAACAGATACAGATTCCAAACACCGTTCTGCTTTCACTTCCCAAATGCTGAACCTCTATTTTGATCAGAAATTTGGAGAACATAAGCTAAGCCTGGGCGCCAATTATTATGGAAACTTACCCGATACGGAAGTTAATTTTACAACAAGAAATATCGCCAGCAATTCAACTCAGATCGTAAAAAATCTTTCTTCGGTAGATTATAAGATTTATTCCGGACAGGCTGATTTAACTTTAAACTTCAAAAAAATACAGCTGGAAACCGGAGCGAAATACAGCCAATTTTCTAATAATTCAGACATCGGATATTTTAATTTCACCAATGGGAATTACATTATAGATCCTGAAAAAAGTAATCTTTTTGATTATAATGAGAAGAATTATGCCGCTTATATCAGTGCCAGCAAAGATCTTGGTGAGAAATGGTCTGTGAAGGCAGGACTTCGCTATGAATATTCACAAACCAATGGTTTTTCCCAAACTACACAATCTAAATCCGATAATAATTATGGGAAATTTTTCCCTACAGCCTATCTTTCTTACAAAGCCAATGAAAATAACCAGTTCAGCATTAATTATTCCCGAAGAATCAACCGTCCTTATTTCCGGGCTTTAGATCCGTTCCGATGGTATTCTAATCCTAATACTTACTATTCAGGAAACCCAAGTCTGCAGCCCTCTTTCAATCACAATATTGAATTGAATTATATTTTTAAAAATAAATTTTCTGCCAATCTTTATTATCAGAGAACAACGAATAATTTTGACCAGATTTCCTTCTTAAACGGAATTGATCTTACCAGTACCTACGAAAATTACTACAATCAGGATAACTACGGGATCAATCTCAACTACACGGATACATTTTTCAAAATCTGGGAAAGTAATATCTCCACTTCGTTCAGTTATAATGAGACTCAGATTACCAGATTTAACCTGGTTCCTAAAAACGGGCAGTCATTCTATTATTCTCTCAACAATACTTTCCAGCTGAATAAGGCCAAAACATTCCTTTTATTTGTCAATTACTGGCAGAATCTGCCTTCACGTGACGGATACACAGCAGCAAGAAACAGTGCCAGTATTGATGCAGGAGTAAAGATGAGCTTCGTAGAAAAAGCATTACAGGTCAATCTTTCGGTGAGTGATATTTTCAGACAGTCCGGATATAAGGCAGATATGTACTTTACGGATAATACACAGTCATTCGACAACTATTGGGATGCCAGAAGAATGACTCTAAGCATTACGTACAACTTTGGAAATCAGAAAGTAAAATCGAACAAAAGAGACGTGAATTTTGAAGAGAAAAACCGTGCTCAATAATTGAATACAAAAAAAAATAATAATACTATGAAAACCATTATTTATATTTTCCTATTATGCCTTTCTACATCTATTTTTGCTCAAACAAAGCCTTCAGACTATTTTAAAAATCCAAAGACTAAAGTGCTGGTTGTAGGTTCCTTCCATTTTGATTATCCTAACCTTGATGCTCTTACAACCAGCAAGGAAGATCAGGTAGATGTACTTTCTCCAAAAACGGCAAAAGAAGTTACCGAACTGGTAGATTATATCAAAAAATTTAAGCCCACTAAAATTGCAATTGAAGCCTGGCCAAACTGGAATGCCAATCAAAAACTTAAAGAATACAGCGAGGGCAAACTCCGGGACAAAAGAGACGAGCGGTATCAGCTTGCTATGAGGATCGCCAATGAACTTAAAATCAAAGAACTATTCAGCATTGATGCAGAATCTATTTGGGATGATCTTCAGAAACAGTTTGGAAAAAAAGATTCTACATTTTTTAACAACCTCAGCAAAGATTATGATTTTAAAAGTGATGACGCGCTTTCCCAACAGTTTAATAATTTCTTCAAGAGCTCTGAACCTAAGAATTTCAAATCGCTCTTAGACACTTTTATTTATATGAATTCAAAAGAAAGTCATCAATACGGATATGGGGCCTATCTTAGCGGAGATTTTAAACTAAAAGAACATGATGGGGCCGATATGCTCGCTCTTTATTGGTACAGCAGAAATCTGAGAATGTTCCGTAATATTCAAAACATACCACACAACAGCGAAGATAGAATTCTTGTGATTGCAGGAAATGGCCATGCAGCAGTATTAAGACAGCTTTTCTCTTCTTCTGCAGAATACAATTTTATTGAATTTTCTTCATTGAAATAAAGAAAATTATAAAAATAACTATACCAAAAAAATTATTTTTTATTGTTAACAGAATATAAAAAAACAGAGAAGACATCTCTGTTTTTTTATTAAATTTTCTAAGCTTTACTGATTAGAATCTGAATTCAACTCTTGCAAATAAAAACCTTCCGCCAATACCGTACTGAGAAACCTGTCTGGAATATACAAACTGGTTATCAGCCGTTAATGAACTTATATTCGGACTTTTGGACGGTAATATATTCAGTATGTTATTGCTCCCAATCGTTGCTGAAATATTTTTATTAAAATCATATCCTACAGATAAATCTGTCACGAAGCGGTTATTAAGAACAAAATGCTCTGTACTTCCTGTTACTCCGTCAAAATTAGCATCCAAAACATCTGCATCAGTCACTTTACCAAAGAAAGAATTACGCAGCAGGAAAGTAAATCCGGAAACTCTTAAAGTATTAGACAAAGTAGCTTTTACGCGCGGTACAGCTTCTTCAAAATACACTCTATTCGGTTCTGAGAAATAATTATCAATCTGACTTACTAATTTAGGCGACGCATGAATATCTCCGATTCTTTTGGTCTGATTAAAATTGATTCCCAAATTATTCTCCAAAGAAATCCCCGATGAAATATTTGAATTCTGAGAAATGGTAATATCCAAACCTTTTGTCTGAGAATCTACCGCATTGGCAAAGAAGTTGGCAGCACTTGCTCTTGCAAGATCAAAAGCACTTTGCAGAACAGCCTGATCGGAACCTGGAGTAAAACTACCATCAGGACGATAGAAAAGATCTGTAAGCACTACCCTGTCTTTAATCTTTATTAAATAAGCATCTGCTGTAAAAGTCAGGCTTAATGCCGGAATCTTCCAGGTAATTCCTGTGCTGTAAGATTGTGAAGTCTCCTGTTTTAATTTTGGAATACCTAATGCCTGTGCAGCCTCGGAATTATTTCTGAAAGTACCTACCTGTGTTGTTTTCCCCTGCTGAATCAACGTAGAAGTAGAACTATAATAGATTTGTGCTAAAGAAGGCGCTCTGAATCCTGTGGAAACAGCACCTCTCCAGTTCAGATTGGGAGCCAGTTTTACATTAGTAGCCACCTTATAATTGAATGTAGACCCGAAGTCTGAATAGTTCTCATATCGCAAAGCTCCTTCCAACAGCCATCCGTCAGTAACCTCCAGCTCTGCATCGGCATAAGCAGCAACACTGTTTCTGTTTCCGGAAACAGCATTTTCCGGACTAAAGCCCGGGAAAACCTGTGCTCCGGCTGGTCTCGTATTTCCAAAAAAATCGGTTACTTTTTCATTTTCAGGAGTTTTTGCTGTTACTATACGTCCATAAATGTCGTAAGAAGCATAAGAATTTTCTTTTCCTGCATTTACTTTATAATTTTCATGTCGGTATTCAGCTCCGAATGCAATATTCAATCCTTTCAGTACATCATACTTTTTAGAGAAATCCAGATTGACAGTATTTTGAGAGAACTCAGAACCTCCGGCATCAAAAGTTCTTGGGGAACTGTCTGTAAGCGATGCATTAAAAGTATTTACCACCCCAAAACCAAAGGTATTTTTCCCGAATGTATTACTGAAATCCACATTCCAGCCATCCCATTTTCCTTTAATTCCGGCAGCAAGAGAATAATCGTTTACGGCTGCTTCAATCTGAGGAAGGTATCCGTTGGGAGTAACTGCATTAATATTTCTCTCAGTATTCGGAAGACGGTAAAATCCCCCGGCATTTCCAAGACGATAACTATAACCACCAAAAGAGTATACTTTCCAATCATCATTCACAGGAATTTCAGAGTTGAAAAAGAGCTGTCCAGACTGTAGTTTAGACTGTCCTGCTCTCAGGCTGAAGTCTTTTCTCTCTAATCCTCTGTAATTAAGTTCCTGGGATGTAAAATCTTTACCCAATATTTTTTGAAGATCGGAAATACTGCTGGCTCCCGAAATCTGATTTTGAAAATCAGGGGCAAAATAGTTTACCTTGGCTGCATATTGCTTAACAGTATTAATAATCTGCTGGGTGTTGGAAGTGTTGGTAATATTTCTATATAAACCGTCAATATTCACTCCATCCTGTAATGCTCTGTAATTAATAGCATTATAAGCATTGTAAATATCTCCTTCCCTTAGTCCGGCTCTGGAATAGGGATCGCGGTATTGAGCAGAACCCGTAATGTTAATAAATCCGGTTTTTCCTATTTTCGCTCCATAATTAAGATCTACAGAAATAGTCTGTCCGTCCACTCCTCCGGAGAAATTATTGGCAACAGGAGAAGCATATCCTCCCAGAAACACCTGTCCGGAAAGACCTAATCTTTTTTTCAATCCCAGATTAACGACACCTGCAATAGCATCCGAGCCATATTGGGCGGAAGCTCCGTCTCTTAAAACCTCTATTTTATCCAAAGCAAAGGCCGGAATAGCATTAAGGTCAGTTCCCACAGATCCTCTTCCCGGTGTAAGGGTAACATTAATCAATGAAGACTGATATCTTCTTTTCCCATTGAGCAAAACCAAAACCTGATCCGGTCCCAATCCTCTTAAAAGAGCGGGATCTACAAAATCAGTTCCGTCATTGACGGTATGTGATGTGGATGAAAATGAGGGTACAATATAATTTAAAGCCTGACTGATATTGTTAGTCGGGCTTTGTTTTAAAATTTTTGATATGTTAATGATATCTACAGGAACAGGTGTATCTGTAAGTGATCTTCCGGAACCCCTTGACCCCAGGATCACCACATCTTCTATTTTTTTCGATTGTAAAGTATCCGTCTGTGCGTAATAAAATGTAGAAATAAGCGCAAAAGAAGGAATAAATATTTTTGTTTTGAAATTATGCATGTTGTTGGTTGTTTACTTTTGTTGTTAAAAATTGTTTTTTGAGCAATACAAATCCTGTAGCCTTACATTTTAAGGTTACCATTGATGATCGGAATGTTTGTATTATTTTTTAGAAATAGAAAGTGCTAGCAGCAACAACACATGCGCATATAGAAATGGCATGAAAACATATTGGAATAATGAAGATTCACTTCATGATCCGAAGAATAAAAAATTACTGATGGAATGTGATTTCCCTTGTCTTTAAACATTTGGTTTTAACTTTAAAACAAAAATTCAAGATGGGAGAATGATAGAAATGATAAACATTTTTTCCGGAAGATCCGGCTTATCGATTGCAGCACCTTGCTTGTTTTTGCAGGTTGCTATCCCATCTAGAGATTCTTGATAATTACCCGGCAAAGATATAATTATTTCGGAAATAAAAAAAATTTTAGCCTAATTTTTCGATTTTCACAATTTTAGAGTAACAAATTATCTTTTTCAGCGTCTAACCGGATATCAGTAAAAACATTATGAAAAAAACGATTTTCGCTTTATCCTTACTAGGCTCTGTTTTTGTTTTCTCACAGGAGAAAGGTAATAAACCTCAGGAGAAACAAATTGAAGGGGTAGTTATCACCAAAACTAAAAAAGCCGTTGAACAAAAGGCAGACCGTACTATTTTTGACTTTTCTGAACAGCCTCAGCTGAATAACGGGAATGTTCTGGAAGGGATTAAAAAACTTCCGGGACTTGTATCTACCGACATCGCAGGGATGATGTATCAGGGAAAAATGCTGGAAGTATATCTTAACGGAAGACCTTTGAATATCACTTCCAATGAATTGAATTCTTTCCTTGAAGGAATGCCAGCCAATTCTGTAGAAAGAATTGAAGTGATTACGCAGCCTGGTGCAGAATTTCCTGCCACTTCCGGAGGTGCGATCATGAATATTATCACCAACAAAAACGCCAATAAATATTTAACAGCTACTTATTCAGGAAATTACTCTTTCACGAATTATGATAAATACAGAAGCAGAACGACCAATTCTGTTAATTTAAATGCAAGAAATAAATATTTTGGATGGCAGTTGAATGTAGGTCAAAATTATCGTGAAAGTATGCTTAATGGCCAGCAGGATGAACTTTTGAAAAGTCATACTGACCGATATGGACGTGGATATTTTGCAAAATCAGGATTGACGTTTGATTTGGGGCAGGACAGATTATTATTAAACTACGATATTTATCACAACAATAACGACAATTATACTTTAAGTGACGGGCATGGGGATCTGCCTTTTCAGAATAATCCAAAGGATCTAAGAGAAGCTTTTTATACTTCTTCGGATGTAGCTCATACCAATAGTTTGAGACAGGAAGCAGTGGTAACCTATCAGAAACGTTTTGCTGACAAATCTCAAAAGCTGGATTTCCAGTTGGGTTACACGAGATCGAATAGTAAATTTTCTCAGGACAACTTCTTTCAAAATGGCACATTTGCAGCGGCTCCCAATCCGCCAATTAACAGTGCAATGAGTGGCTTAAAAGATATTCTGAACAACGAATCTGTAATGAATATTGCTAACTTCAAAGTAGATTATGCCCAGCCTATCAAACTTCTTGATGGTGGAAAGGTAAGCTTCGGAGGATTGTATGAAAGACAGGATTATGATACGGAAAGCTTTGGATTAACCAATCTTGAATATCAAAGACAAACCGCTTCTACCTATTTAGAATTTCAGGCTAAACTGAAAAAGTTTGATTTCACATTGGGCTCCCGTGCTGAAAACTATGATATTTCCGGGGTAACAAGATATTTTGATAAAGATGCAAAGCTGGTGGAAGCTAATTTGATTCCTTTCAATAAATTTAAGCTTTTCCCGAACGCAAGCGTGCAGTATAACATGATGAACCAGGTTTATATTGCTGCGAATTATAACAAAAAAATCAGTTTACCAAGTATTTCTGCGCTAAACCCGAATAACGTAACATTCTCCGGACCAAGTACGGAAGTAAATGGTAACCCGAATCTACAGCCTACTATTTTTGATAATTATGAAATAAAAGTATCGGCTTTTGATTATGCATTTATTGGGTATAGCGTAAGTTCGGCAAGCAATCAGGTGGCACAGATCATCCGAAAAGACGGAAGAAAACTCTATAATGAGCAGGTGAATATTTCAAATATGAAAATTCACAATTTCAACGTGGGTCTACCGGTTCCTTTTATGATTTTCAGCAAACCTTTGAGTGAGATTATGAAATTTGATTTCAATCCTGATAAGATTAATTTCATGTACTTATATGCCGGTTATCAGAAACATCAAATCGATAATCTGGACAATAAAGGTTTCTGGATTTTCAATATCATGACTCAGATTCTTTTACCTAAGGACATCAAAATGACAGCCAATTACAGCTATCTGACTCCAAAGGCAGGATATTTCTATTTTACAGCAGAGAAACCATTCAACAACTCTCTTGATATTACGCTGACGAAGAAGTTTATGAATAACCGCCTGACACTTTCTGTTTTTGCGAATGATATTTTCAACGGACAGATGATGCAGGTACGTTCTAACCCACCATCAGGAACTCCTGTAATGATCAGCAGCAAGTATGATACGAGAAATTTCGGATTCTCTATCAACTATAAAATTCCTACACGAAATAAACTGGCAAAAGAGGATCCAAATATCCTTAACCAGACTAAAAAAGAAGATAACGGTGGTGTAATGCAGCAGGCACAATAATTCTTTAAGATAAAGTAAAAGAGGCGGCACCAATGGTGACCGCCTCTTTCTATTGATATTAAAATGGTGTTATTTGTGAAAATATTAGTGATATTAGTGTTTATATTACATCAAAAATCAATCGTCTGAAATCTCCAATCCAGCGTATCCACCAGCGTCAATTGGTCTAAACTCACCGGAAGATCTGTGATAATTTTCAACGTCTGAAGCGCCATCATACTGCCTATGATTCCAGGAAGAGCTCCCAAAACACCAAGACTATCACAATCCGGCATATCTTCATCGGAAGGAGGTTCCGGGAACAGATCTCTGAGGTTTTTACTTCCTTGATGATTGAAGACAGCAACCTGGCCTGAAAATCCTAAGATACTTCCATAAATAAGAGTTTTTTTCAATTTCACACAGGTATCATTCACCAGATATCTCGTTGAGAAATTGTCTGAGCCGTCAACAATAATATCATATTGAGAAATTATTTCTTCAGCGTTTTTTTTACTTATTTTTTCCTCAATTCCAATCAATATAACCTGATGATTAAGGTTTTCTACGAATGTTTCAGCACTTTTTACTTTGGATAATCCTACCCTATTTTCAGTATGAATGATCTGACGGTTCAGATTATGAAGTTCTACATGATCAAAATCTGCAACCCCCAGCGTTCCTACTCCTGCAGCGGCCAGATATTGTATGATTGGACTTCCCAACCCTCCGGCTCCGATAACAAGGACTCTGGAAGACATTATTTTCTTTTGTCCTTCCAATCCTATTTCTTCAATAAATATCTGTCGGCTGTACCGTGAAAAATTATCTTCTTTTTTCATACTTTATGATAATTGAACCATTAAGATTCTTTAAGCTTATAAGAATATTTAAGGTGAGCTTTGCTTGAAAAAGATACTGTCTTAAAAATCTTCGATTTCTCTTAATTCAACTTAACTTCTTCAAAATTCTTAATGGTTTAAAAATTTTAAAATCCACTGTACACGGAATCCCAATCTTTCATCACGGGATCATAGCCTGCTTTTTTGATCATGAGTCTCATCTCATCCATACTTCTTTCGTCACTGGTTTCAAACTGTTCCAGAGATTCTTTATCTACGGCATACCCTCCCGGATTGGTTTTTGAGCCTGCACTCATGGCTGTGGCTCCCAGCGAAACAATATGATTTCTGAACACTTCATTTTCTCTGGTAGAAATGGAGATTTCAAGGTCTTCATTCCAGATTCTATATGCGCAGATCAGTTGAAGCAGATCTTTATCTTCCATAATAAAATTGGGTTCAATGATTCCTTCTGCCGGTCTGAGCCTTGGAAAGGAAACCGAAAACTTACTTTTCCAGTACTGTTTCTGAAGATAATCAATGTGTAAAGCATTAAAAAAGCTGTCAACTCTCCAGTCTTCAAGCCCCAGCAAAACTCCAAGCCCGATTTTATGAATTCCAGCTCGTCCTATTCTATCAGGTGTCTCCAGACGGAAATCAAAATTGGATTTCTTTCCTTTTGGATGGTATTTCTTATACACATCCTGATGATAGGTTTCCTGATATACCAGCACAGAGTGTACTCCTTCTTCATGAAGCAGTTTGTATTCTTCCTCCATTAAAGGCTGAACTTCAATGGAAATATTGGAAAAATGAGGTTTTAATTTACGGACAGCGTTCTGAAAGTAAGGAACTCCTACTATTTTATTGGCTTCACCACTTACCAGCAATACGTGGTTCACTCCCATAGATTTCAGTACTGATGCTTCTATCATCAGTTCCGTATCAGAAAGTGTTTTTCTCTTTAACTGGTTATCAAGACTAAATCCGCAATAGGTACAGATATTCTGGCATTCATTACTGAGATACAGCGGAGCATAGAGCTGAATGGTTTTTCCGAATCGTTTTTGGGTAAGCGCCTGTGTCATTCCTGCCATCAGTTCCAATTCCCGGGATGCGGCTGGTGACAAAAGATTCAGGAAATCATCAAGGGTTTTATTCTTTTTCTGAAGACTGGATCTTACATCATACAGACTTACTTTTTCAAGCTTATCTTTTATCTCTTCCCATTGATAGTTTTCAAAAATATCTTTAAAGCTTTTCATGATTCCGGTTTATTCAAATAAAAACGAGGTGAGCGGACTTGAAGCTTCGGCATGGTTCGCAATAGCTCCCAACCCGGATTCAAAGGCTCTTCTTCCGGCAATAACTCCTTCTTTAAAAGCCACAGCCATATTAAGCGGATTTCTGGCAACAGCAATGGCGGTATTTACCAAAACAGCATCTGCTCCCATTTCCATAGCCTTTGCAGCATCTGATGGCGCCCCGATTCCTGCATCTACCACTACGGGAACATTACTCTGGCTGATGATTATTTCCAGAAAGTCCTGAGTTCTTAATCCTTTATTGGTTCCAATAGGTGCTCCCAAAGGCATTACTACTGCTGTTCCAGCATCTTCAAGACGTTTGCACAATACAGGATCAGCATGGATGTAAGGCATTACTACAAATCCTAATTTGGCCAATTCTTCTGTCGCGTATAACGTTTCAATAGGATCTGGTAATAAATATTTCGGGTCCGGATGAATTTCCAGTTTTACCCAGTTGGTTTCCAGCGCTTCTCTGGCTAGTTGTGCAGCCAACACTGCTTCTTTAGCAGTTCTCGCTCCGGAGGTATTGGGCAAAAGATGAACATTGGTTTCTCTTAATGAATCAAGCAGATCATCTTCACTGGATTGGGCATCAATTCTTTTTAGTGCCATGGTCACCATATCGGTTTCTGATGCGATGACAGACTGTACCATATCTCTGAGACTTCCGAATTTTCCTGTTCCTAAAAACAGTCTTGATTCAAATGTTCTTCCTGCTATTTCTAATTTCTGGTTGTTCATATCATTACTTTTTTTAATTCATTAATAATAGTCGGCTGCTTTGTAATAATCCCGGATACAGCAACACCGTAAATTCCGATCTTCTGTAACTGCAAAATATCTTCAAGAGCAACACTTCCGATTGCAAATATTTTGGGAATATCAATTGATTTTTCTTTTAATCCATTTATGATATCCTGATACCCTTCAAACCCAAGAACGGGACTTAATTTTTCTTTGGTTGTGGTAAATCTCAGTGGTCCCAAACCAATATAATCACAAGATTCATTGATTCTCTGGATTACATCTGAAAGAGTATTGGCTGTTCCCCCAATGATTTTATTTTCGCCTAAAATCAATCTGGCTTCGTTTATAGAGCTGTCACTCAATCCCAAATGCACCCCGTCAGCATCTATTTCTTTAGCCAGCTTTACATCGTCATTGATGATACAAACTGACTGATATTCCGTACAAAGTTGTTTTGATATTTCGCAAAGATTAATTAATTCATTTTCAGGGGCATTTTTCCATCTTACCTGTACCCATTTGATTCCGTTATCAAGGGCTTTTCGGATATGAAGTTCCTGTTCCTGTATTGTGTTCCCTTGTGATATGTATTGTAATTTTTCCATATTTATAATGAATGCGTTCCCAGCAAAGAGGAATTGCTTTTTAAAAATTTTTCGATGTATAATTTCCCATTTCGGCAGGCCATTTCCATATTTTCACCTTTTGCAAGCTCAGCTGTAATGGCGGAAGATAAAACACAGCCAGAACCATGTTTAGGAAAACAGATTTCATAATCATCTTGTGGATGCAGAAGGATTTCTTTTTCTTTTTCAACTAAAATATCCGTTCCCAAAAGGTCTTTCCTATGTCCTCCTTTGATCAGTAATGAACATCTATCAGTATCCGGTAATAGATTATTTTCCTTTAAAACTTTGTATTCATTATAATTGGGAGTTATTAAACTGAGTTTATTAACAACCTCTTTTAACTGAGGAAGTGTTTCAAGATCAAAAAAGGTAAATTCAGAAGTACTTTTCAAAACCGGATCCCATACGATTTTTGTTTCAGGATTACCAGTCTTTACCGTTTCTATAATTTTAGCCAGAAATTCTGCATCCTTCACAATTCCGATTTTCACCGCTGAAACGGCATAATTTTCCATCAACACCTGAATCGCCTTAGTCACTTCATCCAAAGAACGCCATTCCAGGCTCAGACATTCTGAAGCTGTTTGCAATGTCAATGCAGTACACACTCCCAGTCCCATCACTTTTGATTGTTCAAAGGTTTTACTATCTGATAACAAGCCTGCTCCACCACTTGGATCAAAGCCTGCAACACTTATGACATAAGGACGTTCCTGCATTTTTTGAATATTTTTAGAGGTTCTTCACTTTCCCAAATAGCACCTAGCAAAGCAGCTCCGTCTACCTCTGATTCAAAAACTTCTTGAATATTATCCTGATGAATTCCTCCTAAAGCAATCAGTTTTACATCCGGATTGTTACGCTGTTGTATTTTTTCTTTAATCGTAGAATCCATTCCATATCCTTTTTTGGAGATACTTGGAAAGAACGGGCTTATAAAAGTATAATCCCATTCTTTTTCCAGCGTATTGTAGGTTGCGATATCATGTACTGAGGTTGACATTGTATTTTCTTCGGCAAAAGATTTACATCTCTCTTCCGCCCGATCAGCCTCTCTGAAATGAAGTCTTGAAATATGATATTCTTTTCCAAGATCAAAATGAGTATGCAGCACCAGCTTTGGATAAAAAGCCTCATCAATCTGAGTGATGAATTCAATCATTTCATGGCGACTGATCCATGGTTTACGGATGTGAAGCAAATCAAGCCCCTCCTGAAACATCTGATTAATAATATTAGTTTCGTTTGGAACCATCAACTCAGGAGTGATGACGAGGATCATATATAAATTTCTTTTCCTTTTTCGATAAATTCCTGAGACTTATCAAACATCCCTTTTTCTGCAGATTCACGGATTTCCTGAGTAATTTTCATTGAACAGAATTTTGGTCCGCACATAGAACAGAAGTGAGCAATTTTGGCTCCTTCCGCCGGAAGTGTTTCATCATGATACGCTCTTGCCGTCTCAGGATCCAAAGAAAGATTGAACTGATCTTCCCATCTGAATTCAAATCTTGCTTTACTTAATGCATTGTCTCGGTATTGTGCCCCCGGATGTCCTTTTGCCAGGTCTGCCGCATGGGCTGCCAGTTTATAAGTAATTACCCCTACTTTTACGTCGTCTCTATTTGGGAGTCCTAAATGTTCTTTCGGTGTTACATAACAAAGCATTGCACAGCCAAACCACCCGATCATGGCAGCCCCAATTCCGGAAGTGATATGATCATAGCCCGGAGCAATATCTGTAGTCAAAGGACCTAAGGTATAAAACGGAGCTTCATGGCATTCTTCCAGCTGCTTTTCCATGTTTTCTTTAATCATATGCATCGGAACGTGTCCAGGGCCTTCAATCATTACCTGTACATTGTGTTTCCATGCTATTTTTGTCAGTTCACCTAAAGTTTCCAGTTCTGCAAACTGAGCGGCATCATTGGCATCTGCAATAGATCCTGGACGAAGACCATCTCCAAGAGAGAATGCAACATCGTACTTCTTCATGATCTCACAGATCTCCTCAAAATGAGTATATAAGAAACTTTCCTGATGATGAAACAAACACCATTTAGCCATAATAGATCCTCCTCTGGATACAATTCCGGTTACTCTGTTGGCTGTCAAATGAATATATCTTAATAAAACTCCGGCATGGATCGTAAAATAAGAAACACCTTGTTCTGCCTGTTCAATCAGGGTATCTTTAAAAATTTCCCAAGTCAGATCTTCTGGAACTCCTTTTACCTTTTCCAATGCCTGATAGATGGGAACAGTACCAATTGGAACCGGGCTGTTTCTGATGATCCATTCTCTTGTTTCGTGAATATTTTTTCCGGTTGAAAGATCCATAATGGTGTCGGCTCCCCATCGGCAGGCCCATACCGCTTTTTCTACTTCTTCATCAATACTGGATGAAACAGCACTGTTTCCAATATTGGCATTAATTTTCACAAGGAAATTTCTTCCGATAATCATCGGTTCACTTTCCGGGTGGTTAATGTTATTGGGGATAATTGCTCTTCCTGCTGCTATTTCGTCTCTTACAAATTCCGGAGTAATCTTACTTTTCGGAGTGTTCGCTCCAAAGCTGTGTCCCGGATGTTGGAAAGCCATTTCTTTTGATACAGATTCAAGCTGTTCTATTCTTTGATTTTCCCTAATCGCTATATATTCCATTTCCGGAGTGATGATTCCCTGCTTTGCATAGTAAAGCTGGGTCAATTCTTTTCCTTCTTGTGCAACTTTAGGTTTATGATCATAAGAAAACCGCAGTTCATCCAAACGCGGATCTGCTAAACGAGCTTTTCCGTATTCAGAGGTAATCCCGTCCAGGATATTCACATCATTTCTGTCCAGAATCCATTGCTCTCTGATTCTTGGAAGCCCTTTCTGGATATCAATGACTGCATTTTCATCCGTATAAGGACCTGAAGTGTCATAAATGGTTACCGGAGCATTATGTTCAAAGCCGCCATTGGTCAATTTGGTCGGGCTAAGCTGTATTTCACGCATTGCTACATTGATAGGGTGTATTGTTCCCTCAACATAGATTTTCTTTGAGTTCGGAAATGGCGAACATGTAATGGAGTGAGCCATAAGTATTGGTATTAAATATGAGAATTAACCGCCTTGAGTGGCAGTAATGATTAAAACTGAATCGTTGTTATTAAGGAGTGTTTCTGCCCAGACTGACAGCGGAATAATACGGTTGTTGAGGGCTACAGCAATGCCTTTCTTTTTTCCAGGCAGCTCAATAGCCAATAATGCTTCCAGGTTTGCAGGAAGTACATCAAATGTTTTTCGGGTGTGGTTGATTATAAGTTCCATTCCTAATAATTTAAAATATACTTTAGGAATGGCTATCATTGTACAATAGAATGTACAGCAAAAGTCATCTACTTTTCCCTACGCTGGTATAATCCAGATCAGGTTCAAAGGGTAAAGTCTCAGTCTGTTCATAACAGACACCCCTAAAGTTTGGGACGAAGTTAGACATTATTTTGAAATAAGCAAAATTGATTTTTGCTTGGAATGAAAAAAGACCATCTCGATTTTGAGACAGTCTTCACTTTTATTTTAAATAGTTCGTTAGTAAAAAAGCTTCAGGCTTCCATCAGAATTATATTGATTAGTCCAATTTGATTGGTTCAGAAAAAATTCGGAGCTATAAGGTTTATACTCTTTCGAAATTCTTCTTTGAGGATTATTTTTTGATAATGAAAAGTAGAAATAATCTTCAAAAACACCTAAGTTCTTAAATGGATTTTGTGCAGAATCAAAGTTATCAAATGTAATTTCATTCGTAATGTAAGCATCAATATTATTATGCTTTTCAGTTTTAGTTGCCTTTTCTAAATTTCCTGAATTATTATAGATAAACTTTTCTAAGTATGTCAAAATATAATCTTGTGGATCAGTCGGATCGTATGGAACATTAGGATATTGAGTTAAAATTTCAATTAACTTTCCTGAAGTGTCATAAGTATAGGTCAAATACTTATCCATATATGAATTATTAACCTGTGGAATAACTACTTTAATAACTCTGCCTTGATTATCAAACTCAAGTTTCCTTTCATTCAATTGAACATTAAATGATGGATCTGAGCTATAATTTCCTACAACAGCTGTATTTCCTGTATAAGATATTTTAGTATAGATCAGATTTGTAAATCGGTCCGGAGCCCCCGAAGCTCCTGTCAACTTCAAAATTCCTCCTACTTTTTTACTAATTCTTCCCTGAGCATCATATTCGAACATATAATTTTGTTCCAATCCATTAAAGACAGGCGACAAAAAAGGATAATTCCATGATATTTTACTTGTATTTTCAGTAATCATCTGTTGTGAATTATCAACTGGCATTTCATCATTGTCTGAACAAGATGCCATAACCAGCAATGTGGTTAATAAAAGTGATTTGAATTTCATGTTATAGTTTTTGTGATATACTTATTCTTCACAAGCTCTCCAGATTGCATCATTTTGCGGTACGGGAGCTATGATTTCAATGTTTTCTTTCGTTACCGGATGAATAAATTCCAGTTTTCTAGCATGAAGATTGATTCCTCCATCCGGATTGGAGCGTGGCGCTCCGTATTTCAGGTCTCCTTTGATTGGAACTCCTGTTTTGGATAATTGTGCTCTGATCTGATGGTGTCTTCCTGTTTCAAGATCAATTTCAAGAAGCTGATAATTATCCAGAGTTTTGATTACATTATAGGTCAGAATCGCTTCTTTTGCACCTTCAGTAGCTTTTGGAAAAACAATGGCTTTATTATTTTTTTCATTTTTCATTAAATAATGTACCAATCTCTGCCTTTGTGGAATCATTTCTTTCCCTACAACGGCCCAATACGTTTTTTTTATCTCCCGGTTTTTGACCATCTGCGTAAGACGGGAAAGTGCTTTGGAAGTTTTTGCATAGATCACCAACCCAGAAGTAGGACGGTCTATACGATGAACCAAGCCGAGAAAAACATTTCCCGGCTTAGCATCTCTTATTTTTATAAAATTCTTGATAGTTTCTAATAGTGATTCGTCTCCGGTTTTGTCCCCCTGTACAAGTTGACCTACCTTTTTATTGACCACCAGAAGATGATTGTCTTCATATATAATCTGCTCCTTCATAATGTGTCGTTCTATCTTCTGTTTCTATTGGACAGTGAAAGAATAATCCCCGCCAGAAGACCAACAGTCTTTACGGCTGAAAGTTTTGATCCTTCCGGTATAAATGCACCTAATACACAAATTACAGCGGCAGCATACATTGCATAGACAAAATTTTTGTTGCTAAGCAGCGGAGCCTGAATAAAAAAGCTGGCTCCTATCAAAACATAGAAAACCTTTCTTGAAAGTAAGTGATTGATTTCCGGGGAAAATAAATTAAACCATCCTACAGCAAGACAAATCAGTGCTGCGATAGATAATATTCCTTGGATAGATTGTTGTTGATTCTGCATGGATTAATAGCTTTCGTTTTCGTTTGGAAACTCTACACTCTTCACATCTTTTACATATTGAGCTACAGCTCCTGTAATTTCTGTGTAAAGGTCAAGATATCTTCTTAGGAATTTCGGACTAAAACCTTTGTTCATTCCTACCATATCATGATATACCAAAACCTGTCCGTCACAATCTGCTCCGGCACCGATTCCGATAGTAGGAATAGAAATGCTTTCTGTAACCTTTTTCGCTAATTCTGCAGGAATTTTCTCCAATACAACAGAAAAACAACCCAATTCTTCTAAAAGTTGTGCATCAGCGATCAGTTTTTCAGCTTCTGCTTCTTCTTTAGCTCTTACTTTATACGTTCCGAATTTATAAATAGACTGTGGTGTTAATCCCAAATGTCCCATTACCGGAATTCCGGCATTGATGATTTTTTTGATAGACTTGGAAATTTCTTTTCCGCCTTCAATTTTCACAGCATGTGCTCCACCTTCCTTCATCATCCTTACCGCAGATTCTAATGCTTTTTCAGGGTTACTCTGATAAGTTCCGAAAGGTAAATCTGCTACCACCAAAGCTCTGTCGGTTCCTCTTACCACACTTTGCGCATGATAGATCATTTGATCCAGCGTAATAGGTAAGGTAGTTTCAAAACCAGCCATTACATTCGCTGCAGAGTCTCCAATCAAAATAGCATCTACTCCACCTGCATCTACCATCTTTGCTGTGGTAAAATCATAAGCTGTAAGCATTGTTATTTTTTCCTTGTCGAATTTCATTTTACGCAAGGTTTCAGTCGTAACTTTTTTAATTTCAGAGTGAACAGACATAATTTATCTATTTTTAAAAGTTAAAAAGTCGGCCTTCGGCCGACTTAAGTTTTTGTATGATTTATAAAACTACGTGACCGAGTTTCATGAGTTTGTCGTGATTTAAGATCTTGATATTTCTTCCGTCCACTTCAATCAGGCTATCCTGTTTGAATTCTGAGATCAGACGGATGGCACTTTCTGTAGCGGTACCTATGATATTGGCAATTTCTTCCCTTGTCAATGAGATCTTAATAAAACCTTCAGGATCTACTCCCAGCTTCTGTTCCAAAAGCAGCAGTATTTCTGCCAATCTTTCTCTTACCGTTTTCTGGGCAAGGAAAGTAATGGTATTTGAAGATTCTCCTAATTCGTATGAGATTTTTTGAAGCATTACGAAAGACAGCTGTGGATCAACTTCCAGAAGATACATGAAAATATCTGCGGGTAAGAAAACACACTCAATATCTGTCATAGCTTCTGCTTTGGCCTGGAAATTTTCCCCGCAAAGCAAAGAACGATAGCCGATGATATCCCCTTCTTTGATAAATCTTAAAATTTGGTCTTTCCCGAACGCTCCTGATTTCGAAAGTTTGGCAGCACCTTTTTCCAAAACAAAAACTCCTCTTGGAGTTTCACCATCCTCGAAAATGGTATCGTGTTTCTGAAAACTCAGTTTCTTTTTGCCATTAATGTATTTTTCAAAATCTGCGCTAGAAAGTCTTTCTTTAAATGATTTATCATTAAAAACTCTGGCGAACCTCTCTTCAATTGCTATCTGTTGTTCCTGCGGCATTTTATATGATATTTATCACAAAAATAGAACTTTTTAACGCGATAAACAAAAAAATTTGTTATAATTTTGTAGTTCAATATTTTATGGGGTGAGCGAGAACTGTTTTCATTGTGGTCAAGGGATAGAAAAAGAGAGAATTTTATTTGATGAAAAGACTTTCTGTTGTAATGGATGTAAGTCTGTTTACGAAATTCTAAATTTAAATAATTTAAGCAATTTCTATGAGCTTAATAAAGGGGCAGGAATTCGTCCGAATGATGAAAATTCTACCCAATTTGACTACCTGGATACGCCGGAAATTTTTGAAAAAGTCACTGATTTCTCTGAAGGAAACACCAGTCTTGTTACATTCAAAATTCCTGTAATTCACTGTTCTTCGTGTATCTGGCTATTGGAAAGTCTTCATACTTTACATAAGCACATCAAATATTCTCAGGTAAACTTTACTAGAAAGACCTTACAGATCTCATTCAATCATAACGATCTGAAATTAAGTGAACTCGCTAAATTTTTAACCAACCTGGGGTATAAACCTGTCATCAGTCTTGAAACTGCTGATAAAAATGAAGATCATCTCGACAAATCTTTATTGGTAAAATTTGCCATTGCTGCCTTTGCTTTTGGTAACGGAATGTTCCTTGCTTTCCCTGAATATATTGGAGGGGAAGATTATTGGATGGAGCATTATAAAGGTTTATTCAGAACCTTGATATTCCTTTTGGCAACACCTGTTGTATTTTACTCAGCTTCAGACTATTATAAATCTGCCTGGTACGGTTTAAAAAATAAGATTGTCAACATTGATGTTCCGATTGTCTTAGGAATTTTCGTACTATATGGAAGAAGTATTTATGAAGTTGTAACAGATTATGGTCCAGGATATTTCGATACCCTTTGTGGACTTTTATTCTTCATGCTTCTCGGGAAAATTTTCCAAAAAAGAACATACAGTGCTCTTTCATATGACAGAGATTACAAATCTTTCTATCCGATTGCCGTAACAAAAGTTGATTTTGAAGGAAAGCAGGATAATATTTTACTGTCTGAAATAAAAGTTGGCGATAGAATTCTAGTTAGAAATCAGGAAATCATCCCCGTGGATGGAATTCTGATCAACGGAGAAGGAAATATTGACAACAGTTTTATTACCGGAGAAAGCGAAAGTATCAGCAAACAACCCGGAGATAAAATTTTCGCAGGAGGAAAACAGGTTGGATCTTCTTTAGAGCTTGAGGTGATTAAAAACGTAGATCAAAGTTATCTAACGCAACTTTGGAATAAAGAAGCATTTAAAAAACACGAAACAGGACTTGATACGTTAACAAACAACGTCAGCAAATATTTCACATTCATCATTTTAGGTATCGCTTTAGTCGCTGGAACTTATTGGTATTTCATTGATTTAAATATTATGTTCCAGGTAATTTCTGCGATCCTGATTATCGCATGTCCTTGTGCACTTGCTCTTTCTGCACCGTTCACTTTTGGACACATTATGAGGATTTTAGGCCGAAATAAGTTTTATGTAAAAGATACTTTAACGATTGAGAAAATCGCGAAGCTTGATACCATTGTCTTTGATAAAACTGGAACCATTACCCACAGAAAAAAATCAAACATTAAATATGAAGGTTCAGAGATCAATGAATTTGATTCTCTGAATATTAAAACGTTATTAAAGAACTCCAACCACCCGCTTTCAAAATCATTGTATGAATTCATCGAAGTAAATGATGATTATTTCCCGGTAGAGAATTTTGTTGAAATTTCAGGAAAAGGATACGAAGCAAGCGTAAGGGGAAACCAGTATAAAATCGGCTCTGCCCGTTATAACGATCAGGAACCTAAAAATCTTGAAACAGCAGTTCACATCAGTAAAAATGATCAGTATTTAGGTAAATTCATCTTTAAGAATGAGTACCGTCCGAAACTGAGAGAACTTTTCACAAAATTAACCCACTACAAAATATTTATACTGAGTGGAGATAATTCTTCAGAAGAAAACCAGCTTAAAGAGCTTATCCCAAATTACAAAGGAATGGCCTTTAATCAAAGTCCGGAAGACAAACTGAATTATATTAAAAACCTTCAGGATCAGCACATGAAAGTAGCGATGCTTGGAGATGGTCTCAATGATGCCGGAGCTTTAAAACAAAGTAATGTAGGAATTGCAATTGCTGACGACACAAATAGTTTCACACCATCTTCTGATGTGATTATGAATGGTGATAAAGTGGTTACTCTGGACAATTACCTGAACGTTTGTAAGGGCTCTATCACCATTGTGAAAATGACATTTATAATCAGTTTTCTGTACAATATTGTTGGTTTAAGTTACGCTGTTACAGGCCATATGCATCCGCTCTTCGCTGCAATCATCATGCCAATCAGTTCGATCACTGTGGTTACCTTTACTACACTTTCAACCTGGATTTTAGGTCGGAAATATTTCAAAAAGCGGGCTTAAAAGCCCTTATTTAGACTGATTTTAAATTAGCTGAAATCGTCTTTTCGTGATGAAAGTCATTATTTTTCACTAAATTTGAACCCCGAAAATAGGTTAATTTTGTTGTCCAATGGATATTCTATATTTAATGATCCTCTGCAGTGTTTCTTTAGCTGCGATTTTCTTGGTCGTATTTATAGTGTATGCCCGAAAAGGACAGTTTGAAGATGATGAATCTCCGGCTGTCAGAATCCTTTTTGATGATGAAAAAGTCAAAGAAAATGATGAAGCAGGCAACAAAAATAAAGACGAGAAAGAAATAGGAGAAAATAATAAAAATTGAGAAAAATAGTGAATAGTTGATATGGAAACACAGAAGTTTAGTTATGACAATAGTATTGTCCGTGCGTTCCTTTATGCGACCTTAGTTTTCGGTCTTATAGGGTTTACGTTCGGGCTTACGGCGGCATTAATGCTTTTCTACCCTGAATTACCTGAATTCTTTTTCGGGACAGATGACACAACCATCAAAAGTTTGGCATCAGGAAATATTCAAGGGTTGATAAACACTCATGGTGCATTTGGTTTTGGTAGAATCAGAATGCTGCACACCAACACCGTAATCTTTGCATTCGTTTGTAACATCGTTTACACGGGTATTTATTACTCATTACAGAGATTATTAAAAACAAGAATGTACAGTGACACCTTGTCTTGGTTACATTTCTGGACTTGGCAGTTTATGATCGTTGCTACGTTCGTTACGTTCTTTATGGGGATTAACACCTCTAAGGAATATGCTGAACACGAGTGGCCGATCGACATATTGATCGCATTCTCATGGATCATTTTTGGTATCAATATGTTCCTGACTATTTCAAAGAGAAGAGTGAGACACCTTTATGTAGCCATCTGGTTCTACATTGGTACATGGATTGCGGTAGCAATGCTTCACATCTTCAACAACCTTGAAGTACCTTTATCTTTCACAGGCTGGAAATCTTATTCAGCATATGCAGGGGTAAAAGATGCTATTGTACAGTGGTGGTATGGACACAATGCGGTTGCATTCGTATTGACGACTCCGGTTCTAGGTTTAATGTATTACTTCCTTCCGAAGGCTGCAGACAGACCGGTATTCTCTTATAAACTGTCTATTATTCACTTCTGGTCATTAATTTTCGTATATATCTGGGCTGGTCCTCACCACCTTCAGTATACAGCTCTTCCAGCTTGGGCTCAGGCGGTAGGAACAGGGTTCTCTATCATGCTTATTGCACCATCTTGGGGAGGAATGTTAAATGGTCTTCTTACCTTAAGAGGAGCTTGGGATAAAGTAAGAGAAAATCCTATCCTTAAGTTCTTCGTAGTAGCTGTTACTTGTTATGGTATGGCAACGTTTGAAGGACCGCTTTTAGCAACAAAAAACATCAACAAAATTGGTCACTTTACAGACTGGGTTATCGGTCACGTACACTTAGGAGCTCTTGGATGGAATGGTTTCATGGCATTCGGGGTTATCTATTATTTGGTACCAATTATGTGGAGAACAAAAATTTGGTCTGTAAAATTAGCTAACTGGCATTTCTGGTTAGGTACTTTAGGAATCATTTTCTATGCAGTACCAATGTATATTTCAGGATTTACACAAGGATTAATGTGGAAGCAATTCAACCCAGACGGAACATTATTGTGGAAAAACTGGTTGGACACTGTAACGGCTATTATCCCTTACTTCAAAATGAGATTCGTAGGAGGTTTATTCTACATCTCAGGATCTATCCTAATGATCGTAAACGTAATTGCTACGGTAAGAAAAGGATCGTTCCAGAAAGAAGTTCCAGCTGAAGCACCTGCATTGGCAAACATCAGTAAGAACAGAAAAGAAGGAGAAGGTACTCACCTTTGGCTGGAAAGAACTCCGGTATTATTAGGTATTTTATCTTTCATCACAATATCTATTGGGAGTTCAATTGAAATTATTCCTACACTATCTCTTAAGAAAAGTGTACCTACGATTTCAGCGGTAAAACCATATTCACCACTTGAACTTGAAGGTAGAGATATTTATATCCGTGAAGGATGTAATGCTTGTCACTCTCAGATGATCAGACCGTTCAGAGATGAGATCACAAGATTCAATGGTAAAAACGGACAATACTCCAAAGCTGGAGAATTCGTATACGACAGACCATTCTTATGGGGTTCTAAAAGAACAGGACCGGATTTACATAGAGAAGGTGGCAAAAACCCAAGTTCTTGGCACTTCAAACACATGTATAACCCAAGATCTACCTCTGCAGGTTCTATCATGCCTCGTTACCCTTGGTTAATTGCTACTGACTTAGACAGAACTAAGATGGTAGACAAAATGAAGCTGATGAAAAATGTATTCGATGTACCTTATACTAAGGCTCAAATCGATTCTGCAGACAAATGGGCTAACAACCAATCGGCAAAAATTGTAAAAGATATCTTCTCAGAAGCAAATGACGTAAAAGAAAATTATGCTAAGAGACCTCAGGGAGAATTAGAGAAAAAAGAAATTGTAGCTCTTATTTCTTATCTTCAGAGATTAGGAACAGATATCAAAACAACTGAAATCAAAACAGCAAGTAATAACTAAAAAACATTAAAAGGCTCATACTATGATTCCTCAGAACTTTAAAGATATATTATCCAATACAGAAAACGCTGGTTTCTACCAGACGCTGGCTCTGATTTTCTTTATGCTGTTCTTCGTTGCTTTGGTAATTTATGTTTTTAGCAGGCCTAAAAAATATTACAAAGAAGAAGAAGAGGCTCCTCTTGGGGATGAAGAAGATGATGATTTTAATTTAAAAAATTAAACTATTTTTTATGAAACAAAGAACACCTGTTGTTATAAACATCTTAATAATAATCGGACTTTTAATAGTTTTTTATTATTTATTTGTACAGAGCTACGCGTTCCTAGCTTCGCCTTACTTCTGGGGAACTGTTGTGATCGCTGCTATCCTTGCCTATATCCATGGCGCAATTGGAGATCTGATTGAAAACAACAAATTCAAGAAATTATCTCCAGAGGAAAAAGCTGCTTATTTAGCTGAAAAGAAAGTACCTTTCTTAAAAAGAATGTATTTAGCTGCATTCAAGAAGCAATCTGAAACTGAAGAAAAAGATATCCTTATCGACCACGGTTTCGATGGCATCATGGAGCTGGATAACCAGTTACCAAAATGGTGGGTAGGTTTATTCTATTTTGGGACCGCTTTTTGTATTGTATATATTGCTGCATACTCATTCACAGACTTCGCTCACCCGTTAAGCGAATATGAAAAAGAATATAAAGAGCAGTTAGCTAGTATTGAAGAATACCAAAAAACTCAGCCTCCTGTAACAATAGAAACAGCAAAATACTCTGCTGATAATATTGCAGAAGGTAAAGAATTATTCAAAACAAACTGTGCATCTTGTCACAAAGAAGACGGTAGTGGAGGTATTGGACCAAACCTTACTGATAACTACTGGATCAACCAGCCTGAGAAGACATTATTTAAAAATGTATTCCATATGGACTGGAATGGTTCTCCTACTAACCCTGCGATGAGAGCATTCGGTAAAAACGGAGAAGTTTCAGGTGCAGAGATTGAGAAGATTGCAGCGTATGTATATCACATCAATCAAGAGCAACCACCAGTGACTCAGGCTCAAGGAGGAGCAGCTCCTCAAGGAACTGAAGCACATTGGGAAAAAGAATAATTTAAAAAATTAGAAACATATGAAAAAAACATAATTTGTTATTAGATTAAAATAGTAACGAATTATGTTTTTTCTTTTTTAAAACCTATTACATATGTCAGACATAGAAGAAATAGAAGTACGCGGTGGACAGGGACAGGTTCTGGACCCTGAAACTTACAGAGATTCTATAGGGACAATGGAGCAATCCGGAAAGAGAAGATGGGTATTCCCCAGAAAACCTAAAGGGAAATACACCAACTATAGAAACATTGTAAGCTATCTATTATTAATTATTTATTTTTCGTTACCATTCATCAAAATCAATGGTAATCCATTATTATTGTTCAATGTCATAGACAGAGAATTTTTCATCTTTGGACAGCCTTTCTATCCACAAGACTTTTTTATCCTCACTTTAGGTGCTATCGCATCTTTGATCTTTATTATTGTTTTTACGATTGCGTTCGGAAGAATTTTCTGCGGGTGGATTTGCCCTCAGACAATTTTTATGGAATCGATCTTCCGTAAAATAGAATATCTGATTGAAGGTGACCGAAACAGGCAGATGAAGCTGGACAGACAGGAGTGGAATACTGAGAAGATCTGGAAGAGAAGTTTAAAATGGACTATTTATGTCATTATTTCATTAGTCATTACCCACTTTATGTTTATGTATATCGTAGGATATGAAGAGGTATTTAAGATCGTTGGTGAAGGGCCATTTGCACATCCTACCAATTTTATTGTAATGATTCTTCTTGCCGCTGCATTCTACTTTGTTTTTGCATGGTTCAGAGAGCAGGTTTGTACATTAGTATGTCCTTATGGAAGACTTCAGGGGGTACTGATTGATAAAGATACAATCAATGTTTTCTACGACTTCAAAAGAGGAGAAAACAGATCAAAATGGAGAAAAGGTGAAGACCGTAAAGCTGCCGGCAAAGGAGATTGTATCGACTGCCATCAGTGTGTAGTGGTATGTCCTACGGGAATTGACATCAGAGACGGGCAGCAATTGGAATGTATCAACTGTACAGCCTGTATTGATGCCTGTGATGAAGTAATGGAAAAAGTAGGTCTTCCGAAAGGATTGATCCGATATGCTTCTGAAAACGAAATTGAAAAAGAAACTCAGTTTAAGTTTACAGGAAGAATGAAAGGATTTACCGTATTCTTATTCCTTCTTGTAGGGTTCTTAGGATATCTTCTCTACAGCCGTGGTGAAATGGAGGCTAAATTCATTAAACCGGCAGGGAGTACCTTCTTTGTAAAAGAGGGTAAAATTACCAATACTTATAATTATACTTTCCTTAATAAAACAAACGAGAAAAAAATCGTTACCATCAAAGTAATCGATCCGGTACATGGTGAAATCACTTACAGTGCATCCAGTAAAATTCAGGTAGACCGGGATAAAATCTCTAAAGGGACTATTAATATCAGTTTCCCGGAAGATGAAATGAAACTATCCAAACAGAATATTACAATTGGCGTTTATGATATGAAAGGAAAACTGATTGATTCATATCAGACTTATTTTGAAGGGCCATTTAAACTGCAATTTTAATTAGAAAAAAATGAAGAACTTTAGTTGGGGACACGGTGTTGTAATTGCATTATTTGCATTCATAGTTTTTATATTATCAATGTTATTTCTTTTTCCAAACGGACAGAAGAACTCTGAAATGGTAACAGATAATTATTATGAAGAGGAGTTGAAGTATCAGGATGTCATTGATGCAAAGAAAAAGGCAGATGAATTACCAGAAAAACCTGTATACAGCCAGGATCCTAAGGGAATTAAAATTACTTTTCCAAAAGATTATAATAACTCAAATACTACGGTAAAATTTGTTTTAAACAGAACCGACGACCAGAATTTAGATATCAAAAAATCTGTACAGCTTGATGCCAGCCAGTCTTTCATAATCCCTTCACAGGTATTGAAAATGGGTAACTATACACTAAGACTGAGTTGGACAACAAATAAAACAGACTACAGAATGGATTATGATGTGATATGGAAATAGGACTTATTGTATCGGCTATTGCGTTAGGCTTTGCTTCCGGTTTTCACTGTATCGGAATGTGCGGTCCTATTGCCTTGTCGATGGGATTAACCAAAAAACAGGCTGCTAACTTCTATCTTCAGAACCTTACTTATCAATTCGGAAGAATATTCACCTATTCTTTATTGGGTGCTCTTCTCGGAATTATAGGACAAGGATTTGAAATGGCCGGCTTTCAGAAATATCTGACCATTGCGGCAGGAGCTCTTCTGATTATTATGGCTGTGTTTTCATTTGGAGGAAAAGATTTTGCTTCAAAAATTCCATTTCTTTCCAAGTTTTTATACAGTGTAAAAATGAACTTGGGAAAGCTGCTTCAAAAAGCGGATTACCGTTCCAGATTTACAACAGGTCTTCTTAATGGCTTTTTGCCATGCGGAATGGTGTACATGGCTCTTACGGCAAGTCTTGCAGGCGGTGGAATATGGCAGGGAGCTTTATATATGGCTTTATTTGGTCTTGGAACCCTTCCGTTCATGTTTGCTATCGTTTTAGCCGGAAACCTCATGAATCAGGCTTTCAGGGTAAAGGTTTTGAAAGCTGTTCCTGTAATTATGATCATTTTAGGAGGATTATTCATTCTAAGAGGTCTTGAGTTGGGAATTCCTTATGTTTCCCCAAAAGCGGAAGCGATGACAATCTCTAAAGATCCAAACGGGGCCGTTAACTGCCATTAATTTGTATTTAAATCAACCATGAAAAAAACCATTGTCTTATTTCTGATAAGTCTTTTTACATTGCAATCCTGCAATATTAATACTGAATTAATCTACCATAAAGATGCAGCTTCATCTATAATTACTGATATTGGTACCAGAGAATTTATGGCTGAGATGCAGGCTATGACACCAGATTCATTACAAGAAGATAAGTTCAAGGATATGGACAGATTTCCAACAATCTGGACGAGCATGTATGATATGTTAAAAAAAGAAGGAAAACTGAAAACTGAAAATCAGGATACTATTAAAATCCTGAAAAAGTTTTTTTTGAAATCTGTAAAAGAAGATAATAAACCTGTTCCTATTGGCTATTCCTTCAAAATGGACCATATCACACCAAATGATTATGAATTAATTAAAAATTTTAATAAAGACGAAAAGCTGCCTTTTGATCAAAACTTACTAAATACCTGGGATGGAAAAACATTAACTATTAATACAGATCTTTTCAATGTTAAAAATATTGAAGAAGTTCTTCAATCTAAAGGTTCAAAAGAGGAAACTCAACAAATGGAAGGAATGATGATGATGTTTTTCAAAAATATAGGAACAACACTAAAATTTGAAAATCCAATACAGTCAATCACAGGTAAACATGACTGGCTGAAACAAGTTGATGACCATTCGGTGAGAATAGAATATGATCTGAAAGCCATGTATGATAAGGATACAAAACTCAAAAATGCTGATAAAAAAATAATCATCATTACAGAATAAAACAAAACCCACCGAGATCCGGTGGGTTTTATTATATAGTAAACTAATTGATTAATTTAGTTAATTACTTCAAATCTTGCATATTCTGCAATTTTCTTAGGAAGCCTGATTCCTTCTGCTGTCTGATTGTTCTCTAGCAAAGCCGCCATAATTCTTGGCAGTGCCATTGCAGATCCGTTCAGGGTGTGAACCAATTGAGACTTACCATCACCTTTGTAACGGCATTTTAATCTGTTCGCCTGGAATGTTTCAAAATTAGAAACAGAGCTTACTTCCAGCCACATTTCCTGAGCTGCACTCCATACTTCAAAATCATAAGTCATAGCAGATGCAAAACCAGTATCACCGCCGCAAAGTCTTAATACTCTGAATGGAAGCTCAAGATCTGTAAGAATTTCTTTGATATGCTCTACCATTTCTTCCAAAACAGCATAAGAGTTTTCAGGCTTTTCAATTCTTACGATTTCTACTTTTTCAAACTGGTGAAGACGGTTCAACCCTCTTACGTGGGCACCATAGCTTCCCGCTTCTCTTCTGTAACACTGAGAAAATGCTGTATTCTTTATTGGAAGATCTTTCTCTTCAAGCAATACATCACGGTAAAGGTTCGTTACCGGAACTTCTGCTGTAGGAATCAAATATAATTTATCTTCGTTGATATAATACATCTGCCCTTCTTTATCAGGCAGCTGTCCGGTTCCAAATCCAGATGCTTCATTCACAACATGAGGAGGATTTACTTCTGTATATCCTTTTTCTACGTTTTTATCTAAGAAATACTGAACCAAAGCTCTCTGTAATCTTGCTCCTTTTCCTAAGTAAACAGGAAAACCTGCCCCAGCAATTTTCACTCCTAGTTCAAAATCGATAAGGTTATATTTTTTAGCCAGTTCCCAGTGAGGAATAGCTCCTTCACCAAGACCTTCTACCGGATGAGACTGGAAAATCATTTCATTATCGTCAGCAGAAGCTCCGCTCTTTACCAATTCGTTTGGAATGTTCGGAAGCTGGTACAGAATATTCAGTAAGTCATTTTCCTTAACTTCTAACTGGGATTTCAATTCTGAGCTCGACTCTTTGTATTGTGCTGTTTTAGATTTTGCAGATTCCGCTTCTTCTTTTTTCCCTTCTTTCATCAAAAGCCCGATTTCTTTCGAAATTTTATTGATTTCGGATAGCTGGGAATCTAGTTCAAACTGGATTCTTTTTCTTTCGTCGTCGGCAGCGATAGCCTCGTCTACCAACTCAAGATTTTTGAATTGTCTTTTCTTAAGACCTTCTAAAACGCGTTCTTTATTGTCGCGCAAAAAATTGACTTGTAACATTTTATTTAGATGTTAAATATTAGATGTTTAGCTCATAATAAGCAAACAGTTGTACAAATTTAAAAATTATTTTGTGATAGTAACGGTATTTATCGAAGTTGGTGTGTCAGCATCTTTTGAAAATACTGGAACTTTGTTATACAAAACTTTTGAAACTTGGAATACCGTTGGTGTATTACGATACTGAATTTCCAAAGTATCAATCACATTATCAATTACATTAGTACTTTTTGTATACGTAATTCTCATTCTGGAATAATAGGAGTTTCCTGTTCCTGGATTATCAGGACTTATAGAATCCAGCCTTCTTCTTTTTGCTCCTGCCAGATACTCCATATAGAATAAAGAATCCGTTGTCATTCTTAACGAAAAACTTACCGGAGAAATATCTTTGGTTCCAAACATATCATTTACCGAAAATCCAGTATAAGATCCTGTCTTTTTACTGTTCAGAAGATCCTGTCCAGTACTGTTTTTCACATAGATATTAAGTAACTGATCTATTCTCTGCAAAGAATCATCATCACTTTTACAACTTACAAGTGCAAAAACCGCAACAAGTATGCCCCAAAAATATTTCATCATAACTACAAAGGTAAAATATTAATCTTTAGGCTGCTTCTTTATTTTTCAAAATATTTCTGATACCACAGTTCAAAAGTAACCAGCTGCCATATTTTCACCCAATCATATTCATGTTCCTGGTGATTCCACCACCCATCTATCACTGCGGCATTGAAAAAATTTCTTTTCTTTAAACTTTCAAGATTTTCAACAATAAAATCTCTTACTCTTTTTTCGTTTTTAATAAAGTAATGAACCGGAAAGGAAAATCCTTTTTTAGGCATATTCAAAACTTCTTGCGGAAGATATTTTTCAGCTGTTTTACGAAGCAACGGTTTATTCTTAATTCCATTAAATCTAATATTCTCAGGCAGAGAAGCTACATAATTGATCAGACTGTTGCTCAAATAAGGATAACGAAATTCCACGCTATATTTCATTGCACTCAGGTCATCACGGAAAACATGATGGGATGACAGCGAATATTTCATATCATATTCGAAATATCCGGAATAGCTTTTCGCTTCCGAAGCATGGTATTTTGAAAGCTTTGAATCAATTTTACTGTAAATATCCGGTTGTATGAGAGCTTTAGCTTCAAGAGGCATCATGCTGATCTGGCTCTGTCTGAAAAAATCAAACATATTATCCTGAGAGAAATAATTTTTTACCCGTTGCGAAAATTTATCTTTTGTAAAAATAAGAGGTCTTACAAAATTAAAATTCCTCATCAGCAGCCATCTATTCAGCTTCAGAGTATGGGAATAACCGCCGAAAAGCTCATCCGCACCATTTCCACTTAATACCACTTTAAAATTTTTATCATGTGCGTATTTTGCCGCATTGATCAAGACTTCAAAGCTGCTGTAAGGTTCTTCAAAATGCTGGATGTTTTCTTTAAGTTTTTCAAGTGCTTCTTCATCGCTCACCTCCTTTATCTTATGTGACACTCCAAAATGTCTGGCAGCCAGAGAGGCATTTTTCACTTCTTCTTCAGAAAATGGATAAGATATGGTGTATGTGTTGATATTAGGGTTAAAAGGTTTTGATTTTGAAGCGATTAAGGTGGAATCTATTCCTCCGCTCATCATCACGGCTACAGGAACATCTGCATATAATTGTTCTGCTATACTTTCAGAAAGCAGCTCATCTATTTTTCTTACGGCTTCTTCTTCCGAAACATCTTTTACAGACGGTGAAGGCAGTGTCCAGAATTTCTCTTTGGTAATTTTCTGATCTTTTAAATCAATAGTCATAAAAGAAGCAGGTTCCAGTGATAAAATATCCTGAAAGCAGGTTTGCGGAGCCAACGTAGTCTGAAAAAGAAAGTTGGTATAAACGCCATTCCAATTGATTTCAGGTTTTACAAATTCATTTTTTAGCAATGCTTTTATTTCTGAGCCCCAAACTAATCCGTCTTTACTCTGATGATAAAAAAGAGGCTTCATTCCTACTCTATCTCTTGCCAGTATAAGTTTTTGACTGGAGAGATCAACAATACAGATAGCAAACATTCCATCCAACTTAGCAAAAGCTGAGTTTCCCCACTCCTGATAAGCTTTGAGAATAACTTCAGTATCAGAATTGCTATGCAAGAAATGTCCTAAAGACTCAAGTTCTTTTCTTAACTTTTTAAAATTATAAATCTCTCCGTTAAAGGTGATAATAATTTGCTCATTCTCCGAAAGCATGGGCTGATGTCCTTTTTCAGATAAATCAATAATGGATAACCTGCGAAACCCCAAAGCAATCTCTGAACTTCTATCCTGTAAAACCGGAAATTGTTCTTTAATTTTGAGAGTAGAATCATTTCCTGAAAAAGGAATTCCCTGGCCAGCATCATACAGCCAGAACCCTTCATCATCTGGTCCGCGATGTTTGACCGCCTGATTCATTTCCAGAATATTTGTAGAGGAAATACTTTTATGAAATGAATAATACCCGCTGATTCCGCACATAAGATGACTTAATAGATTTGTAAAAATAGGAAAATGACTTTGTTTTCTGTACCTGAACAGAATAAATTATTTTTTCAGAAATTTTTCTTTTAAAAGCTGAATTTCCTCTTTTGAAATCATATAATCTTTCAAACTGAATGTGGTAGAACTATAAAATTTCCGGAACAGCAGAAACGCTGAAACCAAATATGACGATGTGGTTGCAAGACAAGCCCCCAAAATTCCCCATCTGGGTATTGCGATGAAAGAAAAAACGACTGTAACAACCAATCCTACTATTGATTTTACATTGAGAATTTTTAGTTCTCTCATTCCTGAAAAATAATGCCCTACCATATCACTTACTGCAATGGCAAAAATTCCGGGAGATAAAAGGAGCATGATTTCTTTAGTATTTCTGAATTCTTTTCCGAAAATCATTTCATAGACCTGCGACGGAATGATAATGATTCCCAGTACAAAACCTATCATCAAAATGAAGGTCAGTTTTAAAGAATCTTTGGTTTTCTCTACAGATTCTTCCCTGCTTTTACTATTGACTACATCTGAGTATAAGACTACAGCAATACTGCGGGTAATCGTCCATATGGCTTCGGAAAAAGTGACCCCGATCGAAAAGATTCCTACGCTGGCAATGCCTTCAAAATATTCTAAAAAATAAAAGGAAAGTCTATAGTTCAGAAACTGGACAAAAGCGCTCAGCTGGGTTTTCCAGCCATATTCAAACATATTTTTGGCAACATCTTTACAGAATGATATTTCGGAAATATTACATTTTTTAATGATTTGAAAAAAACTGGTCAGGAAAAGAAGTGAAAGACACCCAATTTGTGCCAGAAAGTATACTGAAACATCTTTCTTTCCAAACAGATATACCAATATTCCGATAAAGATGATGTGTATAAGCTGTTGTAAAACAGTATAAATATTAAACTTCCTAATATCCTGTTTTCCAATAAACAAACTAATATTTGTGGATAACAATGAAGAAAAAACAGAGATCCCGATAAGATATAAAAGATACTCACTCTGAATAGAAGCCAGACTGAATAAAAACGGGATTAAAAGCCCGGTCAGAAGAGACCACAAGTAGGCAAATAATAAAACTTTTTCTATTTTAAACCTTGAAGCAAAATAAGAAGCACTGCTTCCTGAAAAGATACTGCTGAAAAAACTCACAGCAGCAGCATTAGCTACTACAATAGAGATGGTTCCCTTTCCTTCACTTCCCCACATATTCGTAGAATAGATCACCAGCCCGAAACTCAGGATCAGAATAAGAAAACGTGAGACAAAAGTTTTAATAATAGTAAGCTGCATAGCGATTATTTATCAATAGATCTTTTCACAAAATCAACAAAGGAATTTTTTATCGTTCTCCAATTGTATTTTTCTTCAAATTCTTTCCTGGCATTAAGAGCATGCAACTGATACAGCTCCGGTTTTTTTATATAATTGAGAATTACTTCTGAAATGGATTCTGCATTCTGCGGATCTACCAGACTGCCAAATGAAAGTGTACCCATATGCTTTCGGATCCCCTTCAGATTTGAATAGATGACAGGCTTTCCTGCTCCCATAAAGTAAAACAGTTTGATCGGCAGGGAGTGATTGTTTTCAAAATTGATTTCCCGCAGGTCAAAACAAATATCTGAATCTGCCAATGCTTCTGTAAACCGTTCAAAAGCAGTAGGTTTTCTGATTTCGATATCATCAAAAGAATATTTTTTCAATAATGTTGAAAAATAGAGTTCATCACTTTCCAGTACTGTTGATCCGATAATCAGAATTTTAATATGGATTGCGGGAACTTTTTGACGGAGGAGATCTACAGCTTTAAAAAAATTATCAATTCCTTTATCTTTAGAAATCTGACCTGTATAACAAAGGGTTATGGTATCAGAATTAAGTTCTTTGATACTTTTATTGATGTAAACAGAATCCGGATAATAAGGAAGAATCATTTGCTTTTTGAAACAAAAAAAATATGCTAAAGGAAACTTTTTGGTAGTTTCTCCAAAAATAAAATGAGTACTTAAAAATCCTGCATACCAATGGATAAGAGAAAATTTAACGGCCTGAAAAACTGCAGCCGGAAAACCATACCCTTCAAGCATGGACATGGAAGGATACCACTCTGTAACATCATAGATACAGCTTGCATTATGCTCTTTTACAAATTTCTTTGAAGCTACTACTGCCAAAGGTTCGGAGCAGATAATAGTCTGGGGTTGAAAATCATCACAAACCTTACGGAAGGTCTCCATTTTCTTTTCTATACTTTCTTCCAGAACGGCGTAAGATTCTATTTCAATTCCGTCAATAACTCCTTTATACTCTGCATATAAGCTGCATATTTTTACTTCATACTCATTATCTCTAAGAGCCTTTGCCTGATGGTAAAAAATACGGTCATCATTATAGCTGTGGGATGTCGTTAAAAAAAGTATTTTAGGCATTAATCTTACTCGAATCTATGCAAATATACATTAAAACAAAAAAGTGAGAAACAGGTTCTCACTTTATGATTATTCAGCTGTATAAGCTTAATAGCGTTTATTTTATAGAAGCCGCCCAGCTTTTCTCCAAAGGAAGAAGGAAGTGGCTCAAAAAGTCAAGGTACGTATTTTTTGAGAAGTCAAAAACCTGGATATCATCTGAAAGTTCTCCGTTTCTCAATTTCGTTTTAAAATCAATCAGCTTTAAGGTCTTCACTTCATCATTTTCTACAAAACTGGCTTTCATTCTGTCGAAAAGACCCAATTGATATTCTTCATCAATTTCTCTCATTACCTTTCCTAGAGCATCAATGCTGCATCCTGAAGCCATTTCTTTTTCTTCATCTACACACACCACAATAAACTGATTCTTTTCAATTTTAAATGAAGAAGAAAGCGGTTTTCCATGAGCAGCCCATGTAGCAAGGAAATCAAATAGTTTTTCAGTAATAGCTTTTGCTTCTTTAGTTTCAAAAGGTCTTGAAGCCGGGTATATAATGACTCTATAGTCGTTGGTTTCTACAATACTAGATTCTTCGATTTTCATAATGTAAGTATTTATTTTTCAATGAATTGTACAATCACTTTCAAGTCTTATTCTTGAACAAAATCGTGATTTCAAATCCTTATCATCTTAAAGACAAAATTACGCAATTTTCTCGAGTTTGAGATCATTGTATTTTTTGCTCAATACATAGAGCATCATAATGAAAAGCGGAAAAATAAACGGAAAGAAAAATCTCAATGCCGCCGACTGTGGAAAGAAAAAGAATTTGATGTACACATTCACCAGGAAAAGAACTGAAATCATTCTTACCCATGCATCTTTCGAACGCCAGAAGATTACCGCAATCATGATGGTTACAGATAAAGTCACTTTTTTAAAGTAGATAATCTTGATATAAATAATGCTCAGATAGTCTTTTAAACTGACTTCGACGGGATGTGTGGAAATAATAGGTCTTCTGTCGATAAAAGTATCATAAAAAACGTCTTTCCATCCTGGATAATGATAAAATTTAATGATTGCCAGGTACATCAGCAAAAGTACTGTGCCCTGTGCAATAAGGGAAACATCTATTTTCTTTTCTCTAAAATAGTAAAAGAAGAAAACAGCGATAATATACGTCAGGGTAAATGTAATATAATCCGGACGTATAAAAGTGATTGTAAAAAGAAGCACAAACATGCCCCATTTGCTCCATTTTTTGATCAAACCAATAATAAAGATCAGAATAAACTGAAAAATGAACATATCCGGTGTGGAAACTCTGGACATATACGTCATTGGCGGCAAAAGCATAGCAGCAACCGTTAACCCTATTGCAAGCCAGTATTTCTTCGGAAACAGGAGTTTTAAAATATAAAAGAATAATAAACCTGAAAAAAAGTAAGAAATAAGACTGGTAAACAAGACGGCCATTGGAGAGGTAAGTCCCAGTTTATAAAAAAGAGTTATCACAAGAATATACCCTACTTTGATTTGAAAATAGGGTAATTGTTCTGTAAAAGATTGTGTATTTTTTACGAAATACTGCCTGGGAATATCCCACTGCTTTATTCCGATAATGTCTGTATAATGTTCTGCAGGAGCCTCTTTTTTTATTTCTTCATAAGTCATGATTCGAACTTTATCTGGTGAATTCGGGAACTCAGAAGTATACATACTTCCTAAATAACCCGGCATATCCCAGTCATATACTCTATTTTGGTAATTCCAGAATGTAAGAGCTGTAAGTATCGAAATTATAAACAAAAAGGAGAGTCTCCATTCTAACTTCATAAACCTGTATAAGATTACAATTATAAATCTTCTGCCTCAGCAAGAAGTTCAACAATATCTTTTACAGCAACTTCGTCATTTTTGTTAAAGTGTTTTACACCATCCGTCATCATGGTATTACAGAAAGGACATCCTGTAGCAATTACCTTAGGTTCAAAAGATAAAGCTTCTTCTGTTCTTTCTACATTGATGTCTTTTTTTCCTTTTTCAGGCTCTTTAAACATCTGTGCTCCTCCTGCTCCACAGCAAAGACCGTTGGTCTTGCAACGTTTCATTTCTACAAGTTCTGCATCCAGCTTTTCAAGCAGCATTCTTGGAGCTTCATATTCATCATTGGCACGTCCTAAATAACAAGGATCATGGAATGTTATTTTTTTCCCTTTGAATGCTCCTCCTTCTATTTTCAGTCTCCCTTCTTCCATTAAGGTTTTAAGGAACTGGGTATGGTGTACAACGTCAAAGTGGCCACCTAAGCTTGGGTACTCATTTTTCAGAGTATTGAAACAGTGTGGACAAGCCGTTACGATTTTCTTTACTTCGTAAGCATTCAGTACTTCAATATTGGTAAGGGCCATCATCTGGAAAACGAATTCGTTTCCGGCTCTTTTTGCAGGGTCACCGGTACAGCTTTCTTCCTGTCCCAACACTGCAAATTCTACCCCTATCTTATTTAATATCTTGCAAAATGCTTTTGTAATTTTTTTAGCACGGTCATCAAAGCTTCCCGCACATCCAACCCAAAATAAAACTTCCGGGGCTTTTCCTTCGGCAGCATATTCTGCCATTGTTTTTATATTGAAATCCATTTCTTTTTCAATTTGAAAATGTGAGAATTTGGAAATTTGAAATGATGCAGACTGGTATCAATTCAAATTTTCAAATTGATTATTTATCTAGTTTTCCGATGCCCAGTTCAGACGGTCCGCCTGATTGTACTGCCAAGGGGCTGCATTGTTTTCCACATTGGTCATCATCAGATTCAGTTCCTGTGGGGCAGCAGACTGTTCCATCACCAGGAATCTTCTCATCTCAAAAATAATGGAAAGTGGATCAAGCAATACAGGACAAGCATCTGTACATGCATTACATGTTGTACAAGCCCAAAGTTCTTCTTTTGTAATATAATCGTTCAACAGTTTTTTACCGTCATCAACGAATTTTCCGTTTGCATCAATGTTTCTTCCTACTTCTTCCAATCTGTCTCTTGTCTTCATCAGGATAAGTCTTGGAGAAAGTTTTTTACCGGTTATATTAGCCGGACAAACAGAAGTACAACGTCCGCATTCTGTACATGAATACGCATTCAGCAGCTGTACCTGGTTCAGATCAAAGATATCTTCAGCACCGAATTTAGAAGGTACATCAGCTTCAGCTCCCTCTGCTGGTGCAGCATAAGGATCTGCGTTAGGATCCATCATTAGTTTGATCTCCTTTGTTACAGAGTCAAGATTATTGAATTTTCCTTTTTTATCAAGATTTGCATACCATGTACTTGGAAATGCAAGGATAATATGCAGGTGTTTTGAATAATAAAGATAGTTCATGAAAAAAAGAATTCCTACAAAGTGGAACCACCAGGCTCCTTTCTCTGTGAACATCAAAAATCCACTATCAAAATTAAATATTTCTAAAAACGGAACCAATGTCATTTCACTGATCGGGAAGCTTCCATGTTCAGGAAAAACACCTCTCGCCTGTAAAATAAAATCTGAAGCATTCATCATAAAGAAAGCCATCATCAAGGCAAATTCAATGATCAAAATCCAGTTTGCATCATTTTTCGGCCATCCGAAAAGTTCTTTCATGGTCAATCTTTTCACTCCGTAAAAATTTCTACGGATAAAGAAAATAACAACCCCAATCACGACTAAAAGTGCTAAAACTTCTAATGTTGCAGTGAAAAAATTATAAAATGTATGTCCGAAAATACTTGATAAGAAACGATGTGTTCCAAATATTCCATCAACAACTATTTCTATTAATTCGATATTAATAATCACAAAACCTACATATACAAAAAGGTGTAAAACTCCAGCAACAGGACGTGCCGTCATTTTACTTTGTCCCATGGCTACACGAGCCATCGTTCCCCAACGTTCTCCTTTTCTGTCATTTCTATTGATTTCGTGACCCAATCTGATATTTCTATAGATCTTCAGCAGGCTTTTGGTAAATAAACCAAATCCGGCCACTAATAAAATCAGGAAAATAATGTTATCGATGTACTGCATAAGGTGTATTAGTCTTTATTATTTTTACCGAATACCGAGAAGTTGATATATCTCTTCGGGTTCGCTTTCATATCTTCGATTAATGTATTAAGGTTGGAAGAAGCCGAATTCAGGTTATTGTAAAGCTGATCGTCTTTCATCAGTTTACCTAAACTTCCTTCTCCTTTGTCTATCCCACCAATCACCTGATTCAGTTTTCCTACAGTAGCATCCAGATTTGCAATAGTTGCATTCAACTGTTTAGTATCAATACTCTGAGCTAGATTTCCGTATTTATCCAGGGTCACTTTTCCACTCTGCATGGTAAGACTTGCGTCATCCAACACTTTCTGCAGTTTAGGGTCATTGTGTCCTACCAGGCTGTTTACACTTCCTGCTGTAGTCTGTAATGCACCTACCGTTTTGTTAAGATTGGATAATAAAGCTTTTATTTCAGCTCTGTTTTGGGCATCAACAAGCAAATTGGCATTAGCCATTAAAGAGTCTACTCTGTGTAGAACTACCTGCAGCTGATCTTTTACCGGACCTACCTGAGAAGAAAGGCTTCCCAATGTTCCCAGTTTGAAAGCTCCTTTCAGGGTATCACCGTCTTTTGCAGTCGGGCCGCCATACATAAGGTTTACTCTCATTTCTTTGCCGGACATTAATCCTGGTTCAAAGATTTCTAATGATGAATTTTTTGAAAATTCAAATTTGTTATCTACTGTAATTTTTACAACAAAATTAATTTTACCGTCTTTTGAGGTTAGAGGAATAATTTTATCCACCTGACCTACTTTCAATCCGTTGATAGAAACCGCAGAAGACTGTGCCAGACCTTCTACATTATCATATTTTGCGTAAAATATATTGTCGGTAGTAAAAAGGCTTTTCCCTTTCATAAACTGAAACAACACCACAAAACCTACAATAGCCAGAAGTGTAATCACACCAGCTTTTAATTCTTTACTGAACTTCACTTGCTAATTTTTTCTAATAAGCAAATATAACACATTTTAAATAAATCCTTTCCAATATTGTTCTGCGTTAAATACAAAAAAAGCGACAAAAAATTTTGTCGCTTTTTATATCATTGAAATGAATTTCTTATTGTTGCTGATTTCCAAGTTTACCCCAGATCTCGATTCTAAAATCTTCAATATCTGCGTTATCCTGAAGACTCTTCATCCAAGCCTGTCCGAACATTCCCGAACTTCTCTGAGTAAGAGACTCTGTAAACTGCTTAAGATCACCAGGCTGTTTGTTTACCGTTTCTGATTTTTTGATCAAAACATAAACTCCTGTTCCACCTTCAACCGGGTTGGAAAGTTTACCTTTTGCAACACCGAATGCTGCACCGGCAACTTTAGGTTCCATTGCACCCGCTACTGAAGGGTTCAATAGGTTTACCTGAGCAGACTGTTTTGGAGCTGCAAATAATTTAGCAATCTGATCTAAACCAGAAGCCTTTGCTGCTGTAATTTTATCAGAGATTTGTTTTGCAGCCAATTTATTTTTAACGATAGTTTCAATCTGATCTCTTACAGATTCCGGATCAGCAAGACCTGCATCTTGTTTTCCGTTTAGATAAACTACAATTTTATCACCTGTTCCATCTACAGTAAATAGTTCAGTATCTCCTTTAGTTCTTTTCTTATCGAAAGCCCAAGTAAGAATTTCTGAGTCTTTTTCAGTACCTAAGCCCTGAATTTGCCCTTCAAATCTTTTTGCTGCTTTTGGATTTGAGAACTGGTAATTTCCTTTTTTAGCAATATTCACGAAATCGTTGAAAGATTTCCCTTGAACCTGCTGAATGAATTTTCTTGATTTTTTGTCAGATTCAGCCTCAGTAGCATCTGAAGGTTTAATTGCTTTCACAAGGTTGGCAACTTTATACCCCATTGATCCTGATTTTTTATCTTCAATATTGATGATATGGTAACCGAACTGTGTTTCTACTACGCCTGTAGCTCCTTTAGGATTGCTTGCAAGGTAAGCAAGGAATTCAGGAACGAAAGGTGTTTCCGGAGTTGTCCATCCTAAGCTACCTCCCTGAGCTGCAGAATTCGGATCGCTGGAAAGCTTAAGGAATTCTGTAAATTTAGCAGGAGCTGCTTTTACAATAGCACCGATAGAGTCTGCTAATTTCTTAGCCTGTTCTTTAGATCTTGTTACTCCTTCACCTGCAGGACTTCCTTTGAATGCAATAAGGATATGTCTTGATAAAGTAGAATCTGAAGCTTTTTTACCAACAAGTTTAGAAACTACATAAACGTCTTGCTCTTTATAAGGACCAAAAGTCTGACCTACAGCTGCTGCAGTGATCTGATCTTTGATTGTTGGAGGCAATTGTGTAGGATTCATATACTGAGGGTTGAATGGCGCATCAGAATTTGCCATTACAAACATAGAATCGTTTTTCGTATTCTGGAAGTTTTCAGTTCCTCCGCTTGCATCTGTACCTCCTGAATATAATTTTGTAATTTCTTTCAAGGTTGCTGCATCATCTGCTGCGCTAGGTTTTGATGGAAAATATACGACACCGATATTTCTGCTTGGTTCAGCTTTGAACATTACAGGGTGCTTCTGAATGTAGTCTGCAAGATCCTGTGTTGTAACATTGATCTTGGTTTTCTGAAGATACGCTGCATAATCCACTTTCACAAAGTCGATATCTGCAAGCTGATCTCTCTGCTTCATCAATTCTTCTGCTTCTTTCTTACCGGTAGTGATACCTGCTGAAATATTGGTAAACACCTGTCTTGCCATTAGTCTGTATTCAATCGTCTTTTTAGTTTTCAACCATTGATTATATCCTTCAGGATTGGTGTTTTTTAATGTTTCAATTTCTTTTTTAAGCTCTTGAGTTTTAAAGTTACCTTTCTCATCAAAGAACTGTTGATTCTGGGCAAACATCTGATCGTACTGGATTTGATTCCAGAAATAATCGTCAGTCATTTCAAAGCCTAGTTTCTCAAACTGTTGTTTGATAAGTTTAGATTGTACAAGTAATTGCCAAGCCTGCTCTTCAAGACCCGTTTTCGGACGACCTTGTTGTTCAGCCTGCTGTTGCAACACGAAAAGCTGATCATTGAACTCTTCGCGGGTGATTTTCTCACCATTTACTTTTCCTAAAACATCAGGATTCTTACCAAAAACCTTGTCGATACTATCGGGGTTCACAAGGAACGCCAAAAGCGCTAAGGCTATTACTCCCATTAAAAGCCAAGGCTTACTCCTAATCTGTCCTAAAATTGCCATTTTATAAATTATAGTTTTTTATCAGTTTGCGAAAATACACATTTTTAAGAAATTACAGAAACAGAACTGCTTTATTTTGATTTTTTATATTAAAGATTATTTAAAAAAGGAAATTTTGACCGTATTTTTAAGTAAAAAACAAATGGCATAAGTATTGTGCATTTTTAGAATATTACAATATGCCACCCGTTTTCAGAGCATATTGTAAAAAATTCCTTTAACGATAAAAAACGAAAATGACAATTTGTCATTCTATTGAGTATGATAGAATTTGAAGATATTAGTTTAGAAGAAATGATCAGTGACGGATTTGATATCGTAACTGAAGAAATCAATCTTTCCGACTTCGCTGAGACTGATAAAAATTCCGAACAGAAAATATTCCCTATACTTCCCGTAAGAAATATGGTCATGTTCCCCAATGTGGTAATTCCTATTACTGCCGGGAGAAAAACCTCGATACAGCTTCTTGAGGAGGCACAGAAGAACGGAGATTTTATTGGAATTGTAAGCCAGAAAAATTCGGATATGGAACAGCCTGCCGAAAAAGATATTTACACTACCGGTACATTGGCAAAGATTATCAAGATCATCAAGCTTCCGGAAGGAAATATTACGGCAATCACAAAAGGTTTTCATCGATTCAAGATTAAAAAGATCATTGAAAACCAGCCTTATTTCCGAGCAGAAATATCAAAATTAAAAGATACACGTCCTAAGAATCAGGAGGAATATGAAGCATTGCTTGAGAACATCAAGGATCTTGCTTTAAAGATCATTGAATTGGATCCGAATATTCCTAATGCAGCAAATTTTGCGATCAAAAACATTAATAATAATGATGATCTTCTGAATTTCATCTGTACCAATGCTAATTTTTCTTCAATAGCAAAACAAAAGCTTCTTGAAGAGAAAAACCTGATGATAAGGGCTAATCAATGCTACGAAATGATGCATGAGGATTTCAGAAAACTGGAATTAAGAAACCAGATTCATCAGAAGACCTCAAAGGATCTTGACAAACAGCAGAGAGAATATTTCCTGAACCAACAGATCAGAACCATCCAGGAAGAATTGGGCGGAGGACCTGAAAGTGATGTTGAAGATCTGCTTACCAAGGCTAGAACCAAAAAATGGAATAAGGAAGTAGAGGAGCATTTCCAGAAGGAAATCGGCAGACTACAGCGTCAGAATCCTAATTCTCCGGACTATAATGTACAGAGAAATTATCTGGATTTCTTTACAGATCTTCCTTGGGAAACGTATACAAAAGATATTTTTGATATTGCAAAAGCTGAAAAAGTGCTTGATAAAGCCCACTTCGGACTGGAAGACATCAAGAAAAGAATCCTGGAGCACATGGCTGTTTTAAAATTAAAAAACAACATGAAGTCTCCTATTCTATTGCTGGTAGGGCCTCCTGGAGTTGGTAAAACCTCTTTAGGAAAGTCTATTGCAGATGCTTTAGGAAGAAAATATGTACGATTATCTTTAGGCGGCCTTCATGATGAGAGTGAAATCCGTGGACATAGAAAAACGTATATCGGTGCTATGGCGGGAAGAATTTTACAGTCTATCAAAAAATCCGGTACTTCAAATCCGGTAATCGTTCTTGATGAGATTGATAAAATCGCACAGGGTCTTCATGGGGACCCAAGCTCAGCACTCTTAGAAGTCCTTGATCCTGAACAAAATAAGGCTTTTTATGACAATTTCCTTGAGATGGGTTATGACCTGTCAAAAGTGATGTTTATTGCGACAGCCAATTCACTTTCAACGATACAGACTCCTCTTTTAGACAGAACGGAGATCATTCAGATTGCCGGTTATACTTTGGAGGAAAAGATTGAGATTGCAAAAAGACACTTAATCAAGAAACAGCAGGAAGAAAATGGTCTGGATGCAAAATCATTCAAACTTGGAAATGCAGAGCTTAAGCATATTATAGAAGCACACACATCAGAAAGCGGTGTAAGAACTCTGGAGAAAAGAATTGCTGCCATTGGAAGATGGGTAGCGCTTCAGACTGCTTTGGTAAAAGAATATGATCCAAAAATTTCTGTTGATAAAGTAGATGAAATTCTTGGGGTTCCAAGACCGAAAAGCTTATCTGAAATCACTGGAGTTCCCGGCGTTGTAACAGGTCTTGCCTGGACAAGTGTAGGAGGAGATATTCTTTATATTGAGAGTATTTTAAGCAATGGAAAGGGTTCTTTGACAATGACCGGAAACCTTGGAACGGTAATGAAAGAGTCTGCAACGATTGCCTTGGAATATATCAAAGCTAAGCATGACGAATTGGGAATTCCTCAGGAGGAACTGGACAAGAAAAATATTCACGTACACGTTCCTGAAGGGGCAACTCCTAAGGACGGACCGTCTGCAGGTATTGCCATGCTTACTTCAATGGTTTCTTCTTTTAAAAACAAAAAGATAAAACCCCACCTTGCGATGACCGGAGAAATTACTTTAAGAGGAAAAGTACTTCCTGTAGGAGGAATCAAAGAAAAACTTCTTGCCGCTACAAGAGCAGGAATCAAAGATGTTATTCTTTGTGAAGCCAACAGAAAAGATGTGGAAGAGATCAAAAAAGATTATTTAAAAGATCTAAAAGTACATTATGTCAGCAGAATGGAAGAAGTCATTGACATCGCCATTGAAGAATAAAACAATTTATAACATATTAACTTCTCAATAAGGAAACACGTTCTGGATACCAGAGCGTGTTTCTGTTTTTATCAGTAAATGCATCCTTATCTGCATTGCATGGAATAAAATTTGATGCAATAGAAGAAAATTTCAAAGGATTGAATAAAAAATTTTTCAATTCAGAGGGGTTTTCATATTTTTATTCCACACTGCAGATTTTTAGATTATGAATTTTCTTAGACTTCCTTTCCTTATCAAGCTTACGCTCGTGATTATTTCAATCATCGGTCTTGGCTATCTTCTGGCGTTAGGACAGAGTATTTTAGCTCCGTTTTTTCTTGCCTTCCTTATGGCTATGCTATTTTTGCCAGCCGCCACCTTTATGGAAAAAAAGTTAAGATTTCCAAGATCAATGTCCACAATGACCTCAGTATTCACTATGTTGATTATTTTAGGTGGGATCATTTATTTTTTCACCAATCAGCTATCGGATTTTAGTAAGGATCTTCCTCATCTCAGTGAGCAGTTTACTACTGTTTTCAATGGTCTGCAGCACTGGGTTTCCAAAACATTCAATGTGAAAGTAGATGAGCAGGTAGATTATATCAATCAGGGATTGAGTAAGCTTCTGTCTTCTTCTGGTGCTATTTTAGGTTTTACTTTTGGAATTTTCTCTACAGGATTTGGCTTTATAATATTTTTCACCCTGTTTTTTATCTTTATTTTAAATTACAGAAGACTTTTAAATAATTTTATCGTTACCGTTTTCAATGAAAGACATAAAGCAAGTGTGCAGGAAGCTGTAAATGAGATTCGTATTATGACCAAGAAATATATCTTCGGACTTTTTCTTCAAGTGATTATCGTATCTGTTCTGACTTCAATTCTTCTTTCAATTCTGGGTGTGAAATACGCCATTCTTTTAGGAGTTCTTACCGGATTATTAAATGTAATTCCTTATCTGGGAATTTTTATTTCACTTTTAATTTCCTGTTTTATAGCTTTTGCAACGTCTACCCCTTCAACGTGTATTTATGTTGCTTTAGGATATATTGCCATTCATGCTGTAGACGGAAATATTGTCCTGCCATTTGTGGTGGGCTCCAAAGTAAAGATCAATGCTTTATTTTCCTTTATCGGTATTCTTTTGGGAGAGCATCTTTGGGGAATTGCAGGAATGTTCCTGTGCATCCCGGCCATTGCTATTATAAAAATCATCTGTGAAAGAGTGGAAGATCTCAAACCTTGGGGAAGATTACTCGGAGAAGAACAGAAACCCAATAAAAAGAAGAAAAGTTATAAGATTTCTAAGAATATTACGCTGAAGGAAATGGACTAATCATGAATAATGAGTAATAAATAATATTACTTTGAAAGCTTTCAAATTTAAATAAAAAAGACTGCCTTTTTCAAGACAGTCTTTTTTTATTTTCATTATGGAAGAGCGCAGTAAGGGCTCATTCCGTTTGGACAGGTTTCTGTACATAGAATATTAGCTTGAATATCCGGGCAGTATCCATAATCCGGCCCTGGCGGCGTTCCACCTCCACCTCCTAAACAAGGATCTCCAGGTGGAATTTTACATGGACACCCGATTGGGCCAATATCGCATTTTCCAATTCCGCCTCCCCCTTGGATTTCTCTTAAATCCGTACGGTTCAATTTTTTAAGATTTTTTAGCATGATGTATTAGTTTTAATTTGCTTTTCGAAGATATACAATAAAATTATACAATAGCACTAATTAACGTACATTAACAATTGATTCTATATTTTATGTTAAATAAAATCCAAAATATCCTATTTTTATTTTACATTTGATATTAAATCATCAATCATGAAAATAGTAAAATTCATTGTATGCTTACTTTTCGGGCTTATGTTTATTAATGCCGGACTAAACAAGTTTTTTAATTATATGCCCATGGAGAAACCCACTCCGGAGCAAATGAAACTCTTCGCTGCTTTTGGAGAAATCAGCTGGCTGATGCCTTTAGTGGGTATTGTAGAGGTAATTGGCGGACTTCTATTTATTTTTCCAAAAACAAGAGCGTTAGGAGCCATTGTTATTTTACCTGTCATGGTAGGAATTGTTACCCACGTTTTCACTATGGATAAATCTCCGATGGGGATGGGTATTGCCGGGGTAATGTTTCTTATCAACCTTTGGATGTTGATTGATAACAAAGAGAAGTATAAACATTTAGTTTCATAAGATTACAGATAATAGGTTGCAGGTCGCATTACCTACAACCTATTATTTGATTTCTGCTACCTATCCTCTACACAAAAGCACTGAATCCTGTAATCGATCGTCCTACGATGAGCGAGTTGATTTCTTTTGTTCCTTCGTAGGAATAAATTGCTTCGGCATCAGCTACAAATCTGGCAACATCATATTCCAGAAGAATTCCGTTTCCTCCCAGTACTTCCCTTGCTCTGGACACAATATCTCTCGTTCTCAGGGTACAGAAAACTTTCGCCAAAGAGGCATGCTCATCTTTTAAAATTCCTTCATCCTGCATTTCCGACAATCTGAAAACCATAGTCTGCATCGCAGTAAGATTGGAGAGCATTTCTACTAAATGCCCCTGAATCATTTGAAATGAAGCTATAGGTCTTCCAAACTGTTCTCTTTTTCGGGTATAATCCAGGGCACTTTCATAAGCTCCACGTGCACATCCGGTTGCCATCCATGCCACTCCTGCTCTGGTCATTCTCAGTACTTTCCCAGTATCTTTAAATGAGTTGGCGTTCTGCAGACGGTTTTCTTCAGTTACGAGACAGTCTTTTAAAGTAATCAGTCCGTTCTGGACAATCCTTAAAGCCATTTTCCCTTTAATCTTTTCTACGGAATATCCCGGATTGTCTTTTTCTACAATAAATCCTTTCACTTCTCCGCTGTCCAGATCCCTTGCCCAGATAATGATAAGATCTGCAAAAGTGGCATTACCAATCCATTTTTTCTGACCATTCAAAACCCAACCTTCAGGTGTATTTTTGCAGGTTACGGTAAGTCCACCTGCTGCTCCTGATCCTACTTCCGGCTCTGTAAGCCCGAAAGCGCCTATTTTTTCAAAATTCTGCATCTGCGGAAGCCATTTTTGTTTCTGCTCTTCTGAACCACAGATATAGATAGAACCCATTGCTAGCCCGGATTGCACCCCGAAAAATGTAGCAATAGAAGCGTCTATTCTTGCCATTTCCATCGCAATAACTCCTTCCATCAGAAAAGGCATTCCCGGACAACCGTAGCCTTCATAAGTCACTCCGCAGATATTCAGTTTTTGGAATTTTGGAATCAATTCAAAAGGAAATTCATCTCTGAGCCAGTAATGATTGACCAGAGGTTTTACTTCTTTTTCCATGAAAGCTCTTACTTTAAGCTGAATTTCACGCTGTTCGGGAGTAAGAGTGTGGTAGATATCATAAAAATCTCCGTCAATAGGCGGAAGTTCTTTCTTTTTCTTTTCCGGATCCAGCATTTTCATGAGCCCGGAAAGCTGTTTATCATCCAATTTTGAAAAATTGTGCATCAGTTTTGGTAAATCCACCTTTTTAGAAATGGTACTCAACTGATCAAAATCTATAGATGTGAATAGTCCTATTGCGTTTCTGATTTTGGAAAAGGTATTTGACATAGTGATAGATTGTAGTTTTGGTTTGTAAAAGATAAGCAAAAATTGCTCCGAAAGCAAAGCATGAAGCGCCATCCTATTTTACAAAACACTTAATTTCAATTAATTAAAAGAGAATATTCCGTTTACAAGTTTTTTACTTTTGATTTTCAAGCGTTACAAAAGATTCTGACTGAACTTTGACTTCAGGAAAACAATAAAAATCAACGCTATGAAAACGACTTACATTAAATTATCTCTATCCGCTGTACTTTTATTAGGAATTTATTCATGTAAAAAAGGAGAAGTTGCTGAAACAGATCTTAATGCTTATGCTACAACAGATTCAGCCTCTGCTATTGTTTCAGATAGTATTTCATCTGTAGCCGATATGAAGATAAAGGACAAACAGTTCATCAAGACAGCAGATGTCAGCATGGAAGTAAAAGATGTATATAATGCAACTATCGCCATTGAAAAATCGGTTCAGGAACTTGGAGGTTTTGTTACCAACAGCAATCTTCAAAGCAATGTAATTTCTGAAGACACTTACAACACTTCCAATGAAGAAGCTATGCTGGTTAAAAAATACCAGTCGGAGAATAGAATGCAGGTGCGTATTCCTACTGAAAAGCTGGGTGAACTTTTAACAGCAATCAATACAAACAAATTATTTCTGAATTCAAGATCCATCAATGCGGAAGATGTGACAGCCAACATTAAGTATTCTGAACTGGAGGGAAAAAGAAATCAAAAAACCTCTGACAATATCAGCAAGCTGAAAACAAATAAAGATAAAGTAACGCTGGATGATGAGAATATGTCTGAAGGAAATCTCCAAAAGCTGGCAAGCATGAATATGACCGATGACCTGAAGTACAGCACCATTGACATTTACATCAAAGAACCTCAATTGCGTATCGCTGAAATTGCCGTTGCCAACACGACAAGCATTGATAATAAATATAAATACAATTTCATCTATGATGCAAAAGATGGCTTTGTCTATGGTTTTTATCTGATTCAGAGAATTATAGTTGCCCTTATCAACATCTGGCCAATCCTATTAATTGCAGCTGCTGTGATCTATTTCCTAAGAAAAAGAAAAATTTCAAAAGCTGAACAACCAAAAATCCAGCAATAAAAAAACTCTACTAACCTATTGGTTATCATCATAATTTTAGATTTTACAGCCTCCTGTTTTCGGGAGGTTTTTATTTTTTTGAAAAAAAACTGTAACGATTGTAACGCCTGCTTTACCTACTCTTTAAAAGAACAGAAAAATCAAAAAAATTAATACTATGAAAAATTTAATAAAACTTGGATTCGCAGCATTATTATCATTGAATTCTATGACAGCCAATGCACAGAGCAGCAAAGATAACAGCCTGCTATGGGAGGTTTCCGGGAACGGTCTTTCTAAGCCTTCCTATATTACCGGAACTTTTCATATCTTATGCAGTAAAGATTTTGAGATCAAACCTAAGGTGTTGAAAGCTCTTGAAAAATCTGACAACTTTGTCATGGAAATCAATTATACAGATCCTGCTGAAATGATGTCACTACAAAAAATGTATCAAAAGACCGATAAAAAGATCTCTGATCAGCTTTCTCCGGAAGAAGCCCAGGAACTGAATACCATTCTCGCCAATTACGGAACGGATCTGAAAAGTGTAAATTCTTCAAATCCCCAAACTCTTTATGCCCTGCTTTCCACCAAAGCGATCCCTTGTCCCCAGACCGAAATAAAGCTTTACGAAATGGAACTGCTTCAGAAAGCCATAAAAGATAAAAAAAGCATTCAGGGATTGGAAAAAGTAGATGACCAAATGAAATCCATCAGCGAAGCCTATGATCTGAAAAGCACCATCGCACAACTGAAAATGGGTAAAGAATATGAAATACTCTTCAGACAGATGATTGAAGCTTTCAAAAATGAAAATGTACAATCCCTTTACAGTCTTTTTAAGGATAAAAGATTTATGAATGCTCAACAGGAAAAGGCAATGCTGACCAACAGAAATCAAAACTGGGTAAAGATAATGCCAGAAATGATGAAAAAGGAAAGCTCTTTATTTGCGGTAGGCGGATCTCATCTTATGGGTGAAAACGGCATCATCCCTCTTCTTCAGTCAAAAGGCTACACGGTAAAACCGGTGTCAAGTTTATAACAGTAACCAAACCATGAAATTATTGTGAGTAATCCAACTGAAACCGCTTTTTTAAAGCTCGTCAACCAGCACAAGGGTATTTTATACAAAGCCTCGCGGATCTATGCAGATTCTGTAGAAGACCGGGAAGACCTGCAGCAGGAAATTCTTATCCAGCTTTGGAAGTCTTATCAGAATTTCAAAGGAAACAGCGAATTCTCTACCTGGATGTATCGGGTTGCCATCAATACCGCTATTACTTTTTTAAAAAAGGAAAAACAGCGATCCAATAACCATACAGATGCTCCCCATCATTTTGAAGTACAGCAGGAGGACTACAATCCCACAAAGGACAGGCAGCTGGAAATCTTTTACAGTGCAGTTCAGGAGCTGAATTCCTTAGAAAAAGCCGTCATATTTTATTTCATGGAAGGAATGTCACATAAAGAAATTGGAAACAATTTAGGGCTCAGCGAAGGCAATGCCCGCGTAAAACTTAACAGAACAAAAGAAAAAATACAGCAAATCATAAAAAAATCAGGTTATGAATTTTGATCAATTAAAAGAACAGTGGAATAAAGAAGACAGCAATGTCCATATTCCTGACACCATAGAACAGTTAAAAGAAAGCAAACACCCTATAGAAAAGATTCAAAAGAGCATGAAAAAGGAATTTCCTGCACAGGTTCTTTCCATCATACTTATTGGTTTCTTCCCGATGCTATTCCAATTTCCGCCTTCACAGTATACCATTTATTATATATCTTATACTTTATTGGTAGTAGTATCCTGTTATTATTTATTTGGATTTTATCAATTTTACAAACAAGCGGAACTTTATACCGGGAATACAAGAAACAGCCTGTGGAAGATTTACCACGAACTCAAATTAAACATGGAAAGATACCAGTCGTTTGGATTCTTGCTACTTCCCCATTTTCTAATAACATTAGGCTTAGTGGCATTTAATCTTTTGGAGAAAAAAGGTGAATCGTTAGCGGATATTTCTCATGAACATCAAGTATCCCTTATTTTATTAGTATTGATAGGCGTTCTTTCTGTTGTAGTAAGTATTATTTTATGGACAAAATATTTTTATGGGCCTAGCGCCAAACAATTGGAAAAGATCCTGAATGAAATGGAAGAATAATTAAACCACTCTTTATAAACAGTAAAAATGAAGTCTCAGAGAATATCTGAGGCTTTGTTCTTTAAAAAAACGTTATTTCTCACGTTCAAATTTATCTGAGGTTTTATTTTTCCGTAAATTTGCAGATCAGAAATAAATCATTATGGATTATGGGCTATTTTCAGCCGATACATGATTTTCTGAACGATAAAAATTCTGTAATATGCTATCAAAAATAAATCCAACACAAACCAATAGCTGGAAAGCACTTGATGAACACTTCGGTGGAAATGACTTTGATCTTAGAAGCCTTTTCCATTACAATCCGAACCGTTTTAATGAGTTTTCCCTGCAAAAGGACAACTATCTTTTTGATTATTCTAAAAATTTAATCGATTCAAGAACAAAGGATCTTTTATTACAATTGGCTGAAGAAAGCCAGCTAAAGGATGCCATTTCCAAAATGTTCTCCGGTGATAAAATAAATGAAACCGAAGGAAGAGCTGTTCTTCATACAGCACTGAGAGATTTCTCGGATCGTGAAATTTTTGTGGATGGCGAAAATATCAAGCCACAGATCAAAAGAGTTCTTGATCATATGAAATCTTTTTCTGAGAAAATCATTTCAGGAGAACATAAAGGTTTCAGTGGAAAAGAAATCACAGATGTAGTAAACATCGGGATCGGAGGATCAGATTTGGGTCCTGTAATGGTTTGTTCAGCATTAAAGCATTTTAAAACAAGATTAAACGTTCACTTTGTTTCCAATGTGGATGGAAATCATATCGCAGAAGTGGTGAAAAATTTAAATCCTGAAACCACTTTATTCATCATTGCTTCCAAGACTTTTACGACTCAGGAAACAATGACGAATGCAAACTCAGCAAAGGACTGGTTCCTAAAAGCCGGAACGCAGGAGGATGTAGCGAAGCATTTTGTTGCTTTATCTACTAATATTGAAGAAGTTAAGAAGTTCGGAATTGCTGAAGAAAATATTTTTGAGTTCTGGGATTGGGTAGGCGGAAGATATTCTCTTTGGAGTGCGATCGGACTAAGCATTGTACTTTCTGTAGGATATGAAAACTTCGAGCAGCTTTTAAGGGGTGCTTATGATACTGATCAGCATTTTCAGACTGCTGATTTCTCTGAAAACATTCCTGTATTAATGGGACTTCTGGGAATCTGGTATCGTAATTTCTATGCAGCAACAACATATGCCATCTTACCTTACTCTCAATATCTGGACAGGTTCGCCGCTTATCTTCAACAGGGAGATATGGAAAGCAACGGAAAATGTGTGGACAGAAACGGTGAATTTGTAGAATATGAAACAGGGCCTATCATTTGGGGAGAACCAGGTACAAACGGTCAGCACGCTTTCTACCAATTGATTCACCAGGGTACAGAATTGATTCCGGCTGACTTTATTGCTTATACAAAAAGCCCGAACAAAGTTTCTGATCATCAGGATAAATTATTAGCTAACTTTTTCGCACAGACTGAAGCACTTGCCTTCGGGAAACTGGAAGAAGAGGTTGAAGAAGAGCTTAGAAATGCAGGAAAATCTGATGAAGAAATAGACAGATTGATCAATTTCAAAGTCTTCCACGGAAACACACCTACTAACTCTATATTATTCAAAGAATTAACTCCTTTTTCATTAGGTCAGTTGATCGCGTTGTATGAGCATAAAATTTTTGTTCAGGGCGTGATCTGGAATATATTCAGCTTTGACCAGTTTGGAGTGGAACTAGGAAAAGTCCTAGCCAACAAAATCCTTCCTGAGCTTGAGAACAATGAAGCAGTAAGCTCTCATGACAGTTCTACTAACGGATTGATCAGTTACTATAAAGAAAATAAATAGTAAGTAAAAAGAAGTAAAAGTAAATCTATAAAGTAAAAAAGTAAAAATGGCAGAAATTCTTGACGGACTTAAAATATCCAAAGAAATAAAAGCAGAGATCAAGGTTGAAGTAGACAAGATTCTCGAAAGCAAAAGAAGAGCACCGCATTTGGTAGCTATTCTTGTAGGAAATAATGGAGCAAGCAAAGCCTATGTCAACTCTAAGGTGAAAGACTGTGAGGAAGTAGGATTTCAATCCAGCTTAATCAAATTCCCAAGTACAGTTGCAGAATCTGAACTATTGGAAAAAATTGACGAGCTTAATAAATCTAAAGCAGTTGACGGATTTATCGTTCAGTTGCCTTTACCAGACCAAATTGACCAGGAAAAGATTATCAACGCAATTGATCCAAGAAAAGATGTAGATGGTTTCCACCCTGAAAACTTCGGAAAGATGGCTCTTGAAATGGATACTTTCTTACCTGCAACTCCTTTCGGTATTTTAACATTACTGGAAAGATACAATATTGAAACTAAAGGGAAAGACTGTGTAATTATCGGAAGAAGTAAAATTGTAGGAAGACCTATGAGCATCCTGATGGGAAGAAAAGATTTCCCTGGAAACTCTACCGTTACCCTTACACACTCTTACACAAAAGATATTGAAGAATATACAAGAAAAGCAGACATCGTAATTACCGCTTTGGGAGATCCTCACTTCTTAAAAGGAGATATGATCAAAGAAGGAGCAGTAATTGTTGACGTGGGTATTACAAGAGTAGATAATGACTCTCCAAAAGGATATTACCTTGCAGGTGATGTAGATTTTGACAGCTGTGCAGCTAAAGCAAGCTGGATTACTCCGGTACCTGGAGGAGTAGGCCCAATGACAAGAGCGATGTTGATGAAAAACACCATCATTGCTTACAAAACTTCGGTCTATAACGACTAATTTTAAGATGAATAAAGAAGAAGATATTTTATTAAAAGAAGGTAAAATGCTCCCTGTAATGGAGCATTTTTACACTTTACAGGGAGAAGGAGCCCACACCGGGAAAGCCTCTTATTTCATCAGACTTGGAGGCTGCGATGTTGGCTGTCACTGGTGTGATGTGAAAGAAAGCTGGGATCCGAAACTCCATCCTTTGATGAATGCAGAAGAAATTGCAGAAACAGCTGCCAAACATTGTAAAACAATTGTTTTAACAGGCGGTGAGCCATTAATGTGGAATTTGGAGATATTGACCTCCAAACTGAAGGAACTGGGATGTACAGTTCATATCGAAACTTCGGGAGCTTATCCTATGAGTGGACATCTGGACTGGATTACACTGTCTCCAAAGAAAACAGGATTGCCTAAAGAAGAGATCTATCAAAAGGCCAATGAGCTTAAAATGATCATTTTCAACCAGCACGACTTCTCATTCGCGCAGGAACAGGCTTCAAAAGTTTCCGACAGCTGCAAACTTTATCTACAAAGTGAATGGAGCAAAAGAGATGAAATGTATCCTAAGATCACAGATTTTATCCTGGAACATCCGGAATGGCAGGCTTCAGTTCAGACTCACAAATATCTGAATATCCCATAAAAAAGCTTAAATTAGCTGGGATTATCCGTTATAATACCGATAGATGCAGAGAATTCGATACTCTAGATACCTGAAATCGATCATTATGTTGCTTGACCTCATGGTTATTGCATCTATCTTCATATTCTTTTTTATAAGCAGAAACGAAAGTTTAAAATACCATAAAGAGACCTGGTATCAGAATTCCTTTTCTTTGATTCTGTTGTTTTTGTTCTGGGTGCTTCTGAGCGGTAGGACAAAAATATACAACATTCCAAGGAACCTTACTTATACCTTGTTTCTTGAACGCCTTTTAATCCACTTCCTCTTTTTTATACTTGGTGTCCTGCTTATAGGAAAGGTAAGTAAAAATGTATTTTTCAATTCGGATATTTACTGGCTTTCATTTTACCTTTTCGTTTTCATCTTCCTAGTAAAATCATTTATTTATTTTGCGATCAAGTACTTACGATCCCTTGGTGCCAATTACAGGAACGTAATGTTTTTAGGAGACAGCCTCTCCACAGAGATCCTGAAAAATATTTTTACAGACCGTAAAGACTACGGATACAGGATATTTGAATATGAAAATTCTGACATCAATATCAACGAACTGGTTGCTTTCTGGAAAAAGAACGGAATTCATACCCTGTTTTTATCAATGGAAAACAATTATAGTGAGGGGATTCAGAATGAAATTTTCAAATTGGCTGAGGATAATAAGATTCACATTTCATTGATTCCAAGTATCACACAAAGCGATTTTTTCCTGTATGATCTCGGATACATTCAAACCCAGCCGGTACTCAACCAGGCAAGATATCCATTAGATTATTATTCTAATTTTCTGATGAAAAGAACGTTTGACATTATATTTTCTGTTATTATACTGGTTTTTATCTGCTCATGGATATTCCCTATCATTGCGGTTTTAATCAAGGCAACTTCCAAAGGTCCTGTATTTTTTCTTCAGAAAAGATATGGCTTCCATGAAGAGGTTTTCAATTGTTTTAAATTCAGAACAATGATTGTGAATGATGAATCCACAACCAAAACCACATCGGAAAATGATTCAAGAATTACCAGGATAGGTAAGTTTTTAAGAAAAACCAGTCTTGATGAACTTCCACAATTCATTAATGTACTGAAAGGTGAGATGTCTGTGGTGGGGCCGCGTCCTCATATGCTTTCTGTTGATAATTATTATAAACCAAAAATCGGGAGATACAGCTTAAGAAGTATGGTAAACCCGGGTATCACAGGATTGGCACAGGTAAATGGGCTTCGTGGTGACTTTGGTGATGTGGAGGTAGAGATGAAAAAAAGGGTTCTGGCCGATACTTTCTATGTAAGAAACTGGAGTTTTGTACTTGATCTGGTGATTATTTTAAAAACCGTTTTATTGGTTATAGGAGGAGATAAAAACGCAAAATAAAGAACGGGATAAGGTCAATATTGAAATAATTTTAACACAAAACCAGGCTTTAGTCTTATTCTCGACTCTAGCCCAATTCAATAAAAAAGTCTAATTTAGCAGTATGTTAAAAAAGTTTTTCACAGCAGTAGGGGAATACATGATCCTCTTGGGAAAATCCCTGCAGAAACCTCAGAAAATGAGGGTTTTCTGGAAGCTGTTCATGAGAGAAATTAATGATTTGGGAGTAAATTCTTTCGGACTTGTCATCTTCACTTCCATATTCGTTGGAGCTGTAGTGGCTATTCAGATGTTCAACAACTTTGATGCTTCTTCTTTTCCTATTCCGCCTTCATTTGTAGGATATGCTACGAAAGCGGTTTTGGTATTGGAATTTGCACCAACCATTATCAGTCTTATTCTAGCGGGTAAAGTAGGTTCTTATATTGCGTCCAGTATTGGAACAATGAGAGTTTCCGAACAGATTGATGCGTTGGATATCATGGGTGTTAACTCACCCAATTTTCTGATACTTCCTAAAATCATCGCCTGTATGTTATTTAATCCCCTTCTTATCGCTATCAGTATCGTTTTTGGTATTGGCGGAGGTTATATTGCCGGGATTTTAACAGGAAACTGGACAGAAAATGATTATATCGTTGGTATTCAAATGTATATGCCTAATCTGTTTATTTACTATGCATTTAGTAAGACTATAGTTTTCGCTTTTATCATTGCAACGGTTCCTTCTTATTTCGGATATAATGTAAAAGGAGGATCACTGGAAGTAGGTAGAGCCAGTACGCAGGCAGTGGTATGGACAATGGTATTCATTATCATTTCTGAATTAATTTTAACCCAATTAATATTAAGCTGATGATTGAGGTAAAAGATCTTAAGAAAAGTTTTGATGATGTTGAAGTATTGAAAGGAATTTCAACTTCATTTGATAAAGGAAAAGTAAACTTAATCATTGGGCAGAGTGGTTCCGGTAAAACCGTTTTTTTAAAAAGTTTATTGAATGTTTATATGCCATCTTCAGGAGAAATCTTATTCGATGGTAGGAATGTAAACACCATGAACAGGGAAGAAAAACAACATCTCCGTTCAGAAATCGGAACGGTATTCCAGGGAAGTGCCTTATTTGATTCCTTAACTGTGGAAGAGAATATCATGTTCCCTCTGGACATGTTTACCAACCTTACGTACAGAGAAAAAAAGAAAAGGGTCTTCGAAGTAATAGGAAGAGTACATCTGGACAAAGCCGGAAGAAAATATCCTTCTGAAATTTCGGGAGGGATGCAGAAAAGGGTAGCAATTGCCAGAGCAATTGTCAACAATCCCAAGTACTTATTTTGTGATGAACCCAATTCCGGGCTGGATCCGTATACTTCAAAGATAATTGACGATCTTCTTTATGAGATCACCAAAGAATATAATACAACAACCATCATCAATACTCATGATATGAATTCTGTAATGACAATTGGCGAGAAAATTGTATACCTAAGACTGGGAATCAAAGAATGGGAAGGGAATAAAGACATCCTGATTACCGCAGGCAATAAAAATCTGATTGATTTCGTTTATTCTTCAGAACTATTTAAAGAACTGAGAGAATATTTACTTGAGAATAATAAAACGATTGAAACTTCAAATACAAAAATAGACGATAATGAAAAAGATACTTAGTATAGCGTTAATAGGATTTTCAATGTGGGCTTCTGCACAGATTTCACTGGCAGGTAAGGCTAACTTAATTTTTCCTACCGGCTCACCTTCATGGTCCAATATTAAAGGAACTGTGAATGATGCCATTGACGGAACAGGTAAAAACAATGTAGGTTTCAATGTGGGACTTTCATTAAAAGTGGGTCTTCCTACTTCATTGTTTGTGATGCCGGAAATCTATTATACTCACTTCAAAAATGAGTTTACTACAGAGAACACTACTTTTGATGTTAAAAGCAACCGTATTGACGTTCCGGTTCTTTTAGGCTACAACCTTTTAGGAAATATGCTGGGGGTCTTTGTAGGACCTGTTGGAAGTTTTAACTTAAATAAAGACAATACTTACAACGACTTCAAAGAGAATGCTAAAAATGACTTTACCGTTGGCTATCAGTTTGGAGCACAGCTTGAAATCAAAAAGTTTCTTGTAAATGCAAGATATGAAGGTGCTTTCAGTAAAGATGAAAGAAACTTCATCAACAAAGTTTCCGGTTCAGAAATCAGATATGATAACAGACCTAACCTGTTTATGGTAGGTTTAGGATATAAATTCTAATCAGATATCAAAATAATAAATAAAAACCCTCAAATTTAAATTTGAGGGTTTTTATTTTGATCTTCAAGTTCAGCCTGGCGCTTTGCAATGTCTGCAGCCTGTTTTTCAAGCTCTTCTTTGTCTTTCTGCAGCTGTTTGAATTCTTTTTTCTTCTGGTCCGCTTTTATAGCGCTTCCTTTGCTTACATACCCTACCATTCCTCCAATGATAAGCCCTATCCCCACTCCTGCCATGATTCCCATAATATGGGAAATTTTTATTTGTTCTACAGCAAAGTCAGTAGTTAAATAAAAAAGCAATGCAGAAACAGCTAAAAGTATAAGTCCGGTAATTGATAAACTCTTCATAATATTGTGTTTAGGTGGTTACATAAAAAAGGCCTTATCAAATTTACTAAAAATTTAATAAGGCCTTATACAAGATTAAAATTCTAATTATATTTTTCCTCCCGCAGCCTTATAATATTCTAAAGCTTTCGGAAGATCTTTATTGATATCTGAAATTCTTGTTTCCGGATTCGGGTGGGTAGATAAGAATTCAGGTTGTCTTGCTCCTGTAGATGCCGCTTCCATTCTGTTCCAGAAAGGAATTGCTGCTCTTGGATCATATCCTGCCATAGACATCAGGTAAAGCCCCATCTCATCCGCTTCAGATTCCTGACCTCTTCCGTATTTCAATAAAGCCACTTGTGAACCAATAGGATATACCTTCTGGAAAACACTTGCCCATTGTGAATTTGAGATTGTTCCTCCCAGGATAGCACCTCCGTACTGGGCAACCATTGCCTGAGAAATTCTTTCGTTTCCGTGGCCTGCCAGTGCGTGAGAAACCTCATGTCCCAGTACTACGGCAAGTCCGTTATCGTCTTTTGTTACTGGTAATATTCCGGTATAAACTGCTACTTTACCACCAGGCATACACCAGGCATTCAGCTCACTGCTTTGCAGAAGATTAAATTCCCAGCTGTAGCTGGCAAGATCTGCTGATCTTCCTATACTCTGATAGTATCTTTCTGCTGCACTTTTAATTCTGTTTCCTACATTTACCACTCTCTTTGCATCTGCCGTACCGGTAATCACTTTACCTTTAGACAATGTCGTCTTGTATTCCTGCGAAGACATTGTTAAAATTTCTGAGTTGTTGGCCAGCTGTAAAGATGATCTTCCTGTAATTGGGTTTGTAGTACAGGCAACAGCCGACAGAGCAATAGCTCCCATTCCTAATAGATGTGTAACTTTCATAGTTTGAGTGTTAATAATTCAACCTTAACAATTTTTATTCCAAAATATTTGAGAAAGAATATATTTGCATACATTTTGCTGTTTAAATTTAATAATTATCTCATTATGAAAAAGTATATTTCTTTACTGATGATTTTTGGATTCCTGTTCTTATTTCAGAGCTGTGCATCACAAGGCTCATTAGATTCGAAAACCGTGGACAATCTGGTAAATTCCCAAGAGTTTACTTTCTATGCACAAAGAGCCAATCCTACGAATTATGACGTAATTAATGTCATGAATTCTATGCCGAATGCTACTGCAACAAGAATACTGAACCTGAACGGAGATTATACCATTGATGTGAGTAAAAATACGCTGGATGTAGTGCTGCCTTATTTCGGAAGACTGTTCAACCCAACCTATGGAAATACAAGCGATAATGGCTACAGATTCACCTCAAAAGATTTTACAGTAACTAAAACTCAGAATAAAAAGGGAAAATGGACTTTAAAGTTCAAGCCTAATGATGTAAGAACCGTTGATGAAATGAATATTGAGATCTTTAAAAACGGTAAAGCTTTCGTTTCTATGAGAAGTAATGACAGACAGCCGATTAGCTATGACGGCTATATCTCTAAAACTGAGGTAAAACAGGAAAAAGAGAAACCTTAATCCCTGTTTTCTTTCGATAAAAATTTTTCAACAAATAATTTTGCTTCAGTACTTGGATTGGAAACCATAGCTGAAGCATTTTTTTTGTGCATATGATAAGCTTCTTCCACGGCATTGCTCTTCTTCATCAGGGATAAAATATATTCCTGAACCCAATATTCAAATCTCTTTTCCGCCTGCTGAACACGAATTTCTTCAAAACGTCCGGCTTTCTTTTTCAGATTAATAAATTCAAAGATTGTATCATAAACATCCTGCAATCCTTCATTGTACAATGCAGAACCTAATAAAACAGGAATTTTCCAGCCTTTTTCTTTAGGTGGAATAAAATCCAGGGCTCTTTTTAATTCCAGTCTTGTATTTTTTGCTTTCTGGAGATTATCCTGATCTACTTTATTGATAAAAATAAGGTCTACCATTTCCATGATACCACGCTTTATCCCCTGAAGCTCGTCTCCGCCCCCAATGATTTTAAGGAATAAAAAAACATCAGTAATATCAGCAACAAGGACCTCCGACTGCCCTACTCCTACTGTTTCTATTAAAATATAATCATATCCTGCAGCTTCACAGATCATCATCGTTTCAAAAGTAGTATTGGCGACTCCACCCAGAAAACCTGAGCTTGGAGAAGGACGTATGAAAGCATTTTCTTCTTTGGAAAGCTCTTCCATTCTTGTTTTATCGCCTAAAATGCTTCCTTTATTGATTGCTGAACTCGGGTCAATAGCCAGGACTGCCACTTTTTTACCCTGAGCAATCACCAATCGGCCAAAGTTTTCTATAAAAGTAGATTTTCCTACACCGGGAACTCCTGTTACTCCTACCCTCACAGAGTTTCCGGTAAATGGCATAATCTTCTTCAAAAGTTCTTCTGCCTGTACCCTGTGCTCTGCTTTTTTACTTTCAACCAATGTAATAGCTTTTGCAATCAGGCGTTTGTTTCCTGACTGTATTCCGTCTATTAGCTCTTCTGTAGAAAATTTCATTGACTCAAAATTAATAATTAAAATGGGAATGATCAATAGCCGGCTCATAATGATGAGATAAAAGGCTTAAATTATCTTCACTGGGAATTACCGATTTTTCTTAAATTCAATTTTTATTTCTTCTAAATTAAAACTACAACACCCTGTATCAAGGGCTTAAGGAATTTATTACATTTGTTATATATCAAAAGAAGAAACATGAAAAGAATCATCGCTGCGGCATCGTTTACTGCTATATTGCTGGTTTCCTGTACGCCGAAAGCTGCTACATCCACTGCTACTGCAGGAACGTCTACGTCTACTGCAGAACAGATTGCCCAAGGGAAAACCATTTTTGAAAACTCTTGTGGAAGATGTCATAAGTTACCTGATCCTGCTTCACACAATCCTGTACAATGGGTAGGAATCATGAATTCTATGGCTCCAAAGGCAAAATTAACGGATGAACAGCACCAATGGGTTTATGATTATATTGTTTCTGTGAAGAAGTAATCATCAAAATAAAAATAGGTATGAAAAAACTCATCTTAACCGGTATCGCAGCATCAGTATTTCTGGTATCCTGCGGACCAAAAAGTGTGGCTGTAACAGGGCCAAAGTATACCTCATCTGAGCAATTGGCGCAAGGGAAAACCGTTTTCGAAAATTCCTGTGCAAAATGTCATAAACTGCCAGAACCAACGAAGCATGACGACAAGGGATGGATCAACACGTTAAGCAGAATGGCTCCCAAAGCTAAGCTGACTGATGACCAACATCAAATGGTGTATGATTATCTGATCTCTGTCAATAAAAAATAAGCTTTCAATTGAAAGCTTATTTTTTGTTATGGTTTTGAAAACAGATTATTCTGTCTTTTTTACGGTTCTTGTTCTGGTTACCTTTCCTTTAACCAGCTTTTCTCTGTCTTCAATTATTTCAAGTGCTGCCCGGCTGTAAGCAAATTTTTTAGCTTCTTTAAGGGTTCCTAAAGCCTGTTTATATTCAAAGTTTCTTTCCTGCAGAAGAGAAAGACAGTTCAGAATTTCCGATTTGTCAATTCCTTTTAGCTTTATAGCAAATGTTATCAATTTTTCTGCTTCCTTATAATCTTCATTATTCAAAAGACATTCGATGTAATATTTGGGAGTATTGATATTTCCGATGTTACTCTGCATGGCTTCATCAAAGTATTTCTTTGCCGTTTCATAATCTTTCAGTTCTTCGGAATATACTCTTCCCATCAGACAAAGACTATCTGCATCTTCAGGTTCGTAAGAAAGGGCATAGTTCAGCGCATCCATACATTCGGAAAGATTGAATGGAAAATAGTCTAACGCTTCAAAATAATATTTACTTTTAGTTAAGGTCATTTTTGTAGTTTTTAAGGTCATTTTTCAAGACATTTCTCTGTTTTTTGAATGTCTTGTCTTCGTAATTCTTTTTAAAATCAGTTCCTGAAAATGTACGCACCGGATTTCCACGTTCTACCTGCATTTGGAGAGACCACGTTTCTTTCAGCTTTCTTTCCAGCCGCTGAATATAAACCGCCATTACCTTTTCTTTTAATCTGATAACAGAAAGTTTTTTATTCTCTAATTGTGAACGTGAGTCCTGTACAAAAACAGTTTCTTTAGTAGGGATATGAGTAGCACGCACAGCTGTATTCACTTTGTTAACATTCTGCCCGCCACTTCCCTGGCTTCTCGCTGTCTGAAACCGGATATCTTTTTCGTTGAAATCAATTATTTTTACATCTTCCAATTCGAAGATTCCGATAAACCAATTGCTTCTTTTGTGCAGTTTTCTGAAAGTACTTTTTCCTATCCAGCAAACAGTTCCCAGCCAGCTTTTAAGAAACAGGCTTACCTCTTTTCCTTTTAAAAGTAGGGTTACTGATTTCAGTGTCAGATTTTCATCACCGTTCTCACGATGTATGATTTCGTATTCTATTGTATTTTGTTTGGCCTCTTCAAGAAATGTTTTCAGAACCTTTGCGGCTACCCACTGGCATTCTAAAGGTCCTCTTCCTGAAGAGATTTGTATTAATTTTTCCATTTTTTACGTCGGCATTTTGCTTAATAAGGAATGTCCTACCGGATCTATTCCCTTTTGTAATAAATCTTTTGCAGCCATCACTGCCCAGCATTTGTCACTGGAATGAATATTTCTGTAAAATGAAAGTAAAACATCAGGCTTCACAACGGTAAAGCCATCCGTTTCAATAGTTTCAAGATCATCTTTTTCAAAAAAATCTATGGTAATTCTATGGAACTTATCATTTTCCAATTCTACCGTTTTCTCGTACCTGCGAAAATTTTCCTCACTCGGCAGATGATCATATCGGGTCCAGACTTTCTGAAATCCTTCCTGCTGAAGAATGATAGCCACGTCTGCTACATTTTCCTTTTTTACAAAAACATCAATATCTTTATGGTCGTGAGCATGCTTGTATTCTGTATGTCCTGTTTCAGACATAAAATGCCATGCCCAGCCTCCCGATATAATAATTTTATCTTTTAATCTATTTAAAATTTCGAGCCCCAACCGGATTCTGAATTCCGGCCAGACTTCACCGTATCTTTTTATGTTATGTGGTGCTCCCATTTTTTGTTTTTTAATTGAACATTTTAAACCTTACAGGCTATTGAAGCCTATAAGGTTATAAAGTATTACATTGATTATCTGTCCATCCTCACAATTCTCGGCTGGAATGTCCCCAGAATATCTACCAGTTCACTCTGCGCATTCATCACTTCATTGATGTCTTTGTAGGCCATAGGTGCTTCTTCAGCATTTCCGCCCATCAGGGTGACATTTTTTAATTTCAGTTCTTTTTTGATATCATGCTGAGTGAAAAGGGCTCTGCATTCTCCTCTTGAGTGCGCTCTTCCGGCTCCGTGAGATGCAGAGTTCAGTGCTTCCGGATTTCCTTTACCACGAACGATGAATCCTTTGGCTGTCATAGATCCCGGAATCATTCCCAGTTCATTTTCATTGGCAGGTGTTGCTCCTTTGCGGTGAACAATCACTTCTTTGCCGTTATGGATTTCTTTCCATGCAAAGTTGTGATGGTTCTCAATTCTGGCTTTTACTCTTCCACCAACGGCTTTTACCAGCCTCCTGTGAATATCATCATGACAGGCTGAGGCATAATCTCCTGCGAGATTCATTGCAGTCCAATATTCCAGTCCAAGATGTGTACTGAGATCCAGCCAGGCGAAGTTTTGGGCTTCTTTTGGTAATGGACACTGTTCTGTCGCTACTCTTGAGTAATATTGAGCGATTTCTGCTCCGAGACCTCTTGAGCCACTGTGAGAAAGGATTCCCAGATATTTTCCTTTTGGCAGACCAATCTGCTCGTCTTCTTCGGTGAGTTCTACTTCTCCGAATTCAACAAAGTGATTTCCTCCGCCTGAAGATCCCATCTGTTTGATAGCTTTTCCTTTTAATCTCCTTAAAATAGGGATCATATCGAATGTATCCCTGTCGAAGATCTCGTGATCAATATGAGATTTGTGCGTCTCATACATCCCGAATTTTGTATGTTCGGCAAGAGCTTTTTCATATTTATCTCTTGCTCCTTCAAGATATGAAACCGGTGTATCCAAAATACTGAGGCTCATTCTGCAGCCAATATCCATTCCTACACCATAAGGGATTACCGCATTTTCCACGGCAAGAACTCCGCCTATTGGAAGTCCATAACCACTGTGGGCATCGGGCATTAACGCACCCTGAGTAGCAATAGGCAGTTTCAAAGCTGTATATAACTGATTTTTTGCCTCTTCAGAGATATTGTTACCAAAAATCTGAAATGAAGCACGCTGTGAATTCAGCATCCGTTTTTCCGTTTTTCTGGATGAAAGCAGGGTTTCTGCAATTTGTCCGAAAGTCAGATCTTTTTCAAATTCTACCGGATTCAGCAGGATTTCCTTTAAAAGAGCTTTTACATGGTGAATATTCTTCGTTGCAAAATTTCTTTTCATAACTTCCAATGCTACGTTTACGCTTTGGTTATTGGGATAGCCCAGTTTTAATATATCTTTTCCTTTTAGTTTTAAATTTCCCATTGTTTTTGTTTTAAATAACAGTTGGACTCATAAGTCCTGTAAGTTTTCTGCAATCTCTGTTGCAGACATTGTGCAGGTAATATATTTCCTGCTTTTGATAAGTTGTCTTTGATACCTCTCTTTCCATGGATTTGGTTTATATAAATTAATTTTATACATAATCCCTATCACCTTATACCGTTCCAAATAGGAATCCAGCGCTGCATTTTCTTTTTCCAGCTCCAGATCCAAGGGTTTGTAATGGGTAATCATGTTGGGTTTTACCCTCAGCGTAAATCTCCATGGTTCAGTAAATTGGTAGTACGTCTCGAATATCTTACGGACAGGACAGTAGTCTTCTTTCTTTTCAAAGTATTGTCTTTCTCTATCGGTAAGTTCTAATTTTGGATAATTCCAGGAATATGAAGTAATATACCTGAGCTTCTGCTCTCTTTCTACATATATCTTTCTTCCGAATTTTCTTTTCTTTTTTAGAAATTTTCGGTTATCAGAATACATATAGGTATTTATCTTCTTTAAAATTCCTTCGAAAAAATCTCCATCCTTTGATTCTTTTACTTCATCTCTTACTACAAAGAATCTTATAAATCCTTTTTGATAGGGTTTATCTAATGGAATCAGCGGAAGATTTCTTCTTATTTTCCAAAGTTCTCTACTACGTTTGTATTTTGTTCTTATCTGCTTTTCTACATCTTTTCTAATTGTTCTTTTTCTGCTTCTTACGCTTCTCAGGCGGGAAAACAGAAGGTTATCATTTTCCATTGTTAACACAAGTTGGATGTGAGATACCAGAAATTGGTTTATTTTATCTCACATAACTTTTAATCAACTAAAATAATAGTTGAATGGATTAATAATAGACAGAAACAGTGCTGAGGGATATACCTCATCCTATTTTGTCCTTAATGACACTAAAAAAAATTTCGGGTAAACTTGGGAGTTTGAAATATTGCGCAATAAAAAACCCGAAATCTCTGCGACTTCGGGTTTTGATATTGTATTGTACTATTATTCTAAGAATGTACCAAACCGCGAAGCCTTACCACCATAAGGGGTAATCCAACTGTAGAATTCTGTTTTGTTCTGAACATTGCTTCGTCGTTTTTTAATTGGTTAAACTTGATTTTCAGGTGCAAATATATAAATTTTTCTGATAATCAAAATATTTTTTTCACTTAAGGTGAATAATACTGAGAAAAATGGCATCAATCACTTTGGTCATTCGCTTGGTATCTAACGTTTCCAAAGTATCGGTAGTTTCGTGATAATTTTTATTTCTAAAGAAAGAGGTGTCGGTGATCATGAGTGCCGGGAAATCAAAATTCCAATAATTCAGATGGTCAGAATAGTCTATCCCTGCTACAAATTTCGGCGCTGAGAAGGTTTCTGTTTTGATCTGTCCTGAATCTTTGAAATTTCCTATAAAGTTTCTTACAAAAGGACCTGCTCCACTCATCTTTTTAACCAAAGTAATGAAATCTCCTTTATCACCATATATCCAGGAAAGAGCACCCAAAGGAAAGCTCTGAGAACCTTTTTCATCTTTAAAATAGCCAATCATTTCTACACTTGCCATTCCATAGACATCAATTTTGTTATCTTTCAGGTATTTTGCATGAATATAGCTGCCCATATTTTCAGTTCTGAAATAAGGAGGTTCTTCTAATGTGTAGGCAACAAGATCTATTCTGTAGTTCAGCTTTTGTCCTTTAAGCATTCTTGCCAGCTCCAAAAGGGCTGTAACTCCGGTAGCATTGTCATCTGCACCCTGCTGGTCACCGCAAACGTCGTAATGAGCTCCAATGATGATCCGTTTCTTGTTTTCTGTTCCAAAAGAAGTCATTACGTTCTTATAGATTTTCCCATCCACTTTATATTCCTGGTAAACGGTGCTGTCACCATAGGTGTTGAAAGTCTGATGGATATAGTCTGCAACCGCATTCAGCTGTTCTATATTTTTATGATTTCTAAATTGTGGGGTTTGGGTAAGTGCTGCCAAATGCTTTTTAACCAAAGAAGTATCTGCAGTAATCTTCGAGCTTCGTATAGATACATGTTTCTTCCCTGAAGCTAACAGAAAAACACCAGCGATAATAAATAAGCCTACAAGAAGAAACAGTTTTCTCTTTGTAGGCTTTATTATATTTTTCAGATTCATAGGTTGCGTTTTAATTTCAAATTGAAATTAAAGCTTTTCTGTTTATTTTTCTAAAAATCTCTCTAAAATTTCTACTGCACATTTCGGAAGGTTAGTCCCAGGGCCGAAAATAAAGTCTGCACCGTTGGCATAAAGGAATTCATAATCCTGCTGAGGAATTACTCCGCCTACTACAATGGTGATATCATCTGCTCCCAGTTTGGATAATTCTTCCACTACCTGAGGAACTAATGTTTTGTGTCCTGCAGCCAATGAAGAAACTCCTAAAATGTGAATATCATTTTCCACGGCTTGTTTAGCTACTTCTTCCGGTGTCTGGAACAACGGAGCAACGTCTACGTCAAATCCCATATCGGCAAATGCTGTTGCTACTACTTTTGCTCCTCTGTCATGACCATCCTGCCCCATTTTAGCTACCATCAATCTTGGGCGGCGTCCTTCTTCCTCTTCAAATTTCTGAGTCAGATTAAGGGCTTTTTCAAAGTATTCGTTTTTACCGGCATTCATTGCGTATACACCAGAGATTGTTTTAATATTTGCTTTATATCTTCCAAAGGTTTCTTCCATGGCATCGCTCATTTCACCAAGGGTAACTCTTCTTTTCGCAGCTTCGATACATAATGCGAGAAGGTTTCCTTTTCCTGTTTTAGCACTTTCACGGATCTCATTCAGGATCTGTTCTACAGCATCAGCATTTCTCTCTGTTTTGATTGTATTTAATCTCTCTATCTGCTTTCTGCGAACTTCTGTATTATCAATGTCCAAGATTTCTATCTGATCCTGTTTTAATGAAGATTTGAATGAATTAACTCCAATAATGAATTCTTCTCCACTGTCGATTTTAGCTTGTTTTTTAGCGGCAGCTTCTTCAATTCTCATTTTTGGAATTCCGGCTTCGATAGCTTTAGTCATTCCTCCTTCCTGCTCTACCTCATTGATGTACCTCATCGCTTCTTCGATCATTTGCTGAGTAAGGCTTTCCACAAGGTTACTTCCTCCCATTGGATCTACCACATCACATATTCCGCTTTCCTGCTGAAGAATGATCTGAGTATTTCTTGCAATTTTTGCTGAATAGTCTGTAGGAAGAGCAATGGCTTCATCCAGTGCATTGGTATGAAGAGATTGTGTTCCTCCTAAAGCCGAAGACAAAGCTTCAATGGCTGTTCTTGTAATATTATTGAAAGGTTCCTGCTCTGTCAGAGACCATCCGGACGTCTGGGAGTGGGTTCTCAATGCCAGAGACTTTGGATTCTGAGGATTAAACTGTTTTAAAAGGGTTGCCCAGATATATCTTGCAGCACGCATTTTAGCAATTTCCATGAAATGATTCATCCCGATTGCCCAGAAGAAAGATAATCTTGGGGCAAAATCGTCTACATTCATTCCTGCTTTAATTCCTGTTCTTACGTATTCAAGACCATCTGCCAATGTGTAAGCCATTTCAAGAACCGGTGTAGCACCTGCTTCCTGCATGTGGTATCCGGAAATAGAAATAGAGTTGAATTTTGGAATGTTTTGCGAAGTATATTCAAAAATATCTGCGATGATTTTCATTGAAGGCGCAGGCGGATAAATGTAAGTATTTCTTACCATGAATTCTTTCAAAATATCATTCTGAATAGTCCCTGATAATAACTCCTGCTTTACACCCTGCTCTTCTGCTGCAACGATATAGAAAGACAAAATAGGAAGTACCGCCCCATTCATGGTCATGGATACTGAAATCTGATCCAATGGAATCTCATTGAAAAGTATTTTCATGTCTTCCACAGAATCGATGGCAACTCCTGCTTTTCCTACGTCTCCTACTACTCTTGAGTGATCTGAATCATACCCTCTGTGAGTTGCCAGGTCAAATGCTACAGAAAGACCTTTCTGACCTGCAGCAAGATTTCTTCTGTAAAAAGCATTGGATTCCTCTGCAGTAGAAAATCCTGCATACTGACGAACCGTCCATGGTTTTTGAACATACATCGTGGAATACGGTCCTCTCAGATAGGGTGCAATTCCTGGAGAAGTCTGCGTTAATGATTCATCTTTTACATCTTTTTTATCATAGGATGATTTAAGTTCAAGCCCGTCTTTTTCAAAATTGTAAATCTCTCTTTCCTGAGGTAATACATTAAAATCCGGTTTTTTCACAGAAATTGTCTTTCGCATTCCAATTATTTTTGTCCCCGTAAAGTTAATTTTTTTGAACGAAACATGAAACTTCTGTTAACGTTCTGTTTTTCTATATTTTAACTAAAGAAAAAGGCCGGACAAATGCCCGGCCTTTCGTATTGTTATATCGTCTGCTTATTTTTTGATAAGCTTCGTATTGTAAGTATTTTTGTCATCTTTTATGGTGATCACATACATACCTTTGATTAATGAAGCGACATTAATTCTTTGTCCATCAATCTGGCCTTCCTGAGCTAATCTTCCGTCAGCAGTGTAGATTTTGTAATCTGCCTTACCTTTAAGGTTTTTAACTTCTACGAAAGTATCTGCAGGGTTCGGATAAATTGAAATTTCAGATGATTTAACGTCTTTTGTTTCATTTACCGCAAGAGTTTCTGTAATTTTTACAGAGAAATCTTTGAATGAACCTTGTGAAATAACTCCACCTCCCTGTACTGGAACTGATGGGCTACCACATGGCCCTGTAGCTGCATTAAAGAACGTATTTGCCACTCTCATTCTTAGGAGTTTATCTCCTGCATATGCAGTAGCTGGTACAGTGAATACCATTGTCCCTGTATATTGTCCATTTGCAGGAGGAACAGTTGTTTTAGTACCTATTTTCTCTGAAGCTTCAAAAACTCCGTTTCTGTTAAAGTCAATCCAAACTTCCATTTTGTCATTATAACCTGCTGTGTTACCAACATTGAAATATGACAGCGTATATTGTGTGCCCTTGGTTAAATTAATCTGTTTAGTTGCATCTTCAGTAAAATCCTGATAAGTACTGAAAATAGTTTTATAGGTTAATTGAGAATACGCTAAGTTCGCTAAATTTAATTGAGCTAAACCACTGTTAAAGCTAAAGCTTGCAAAGCTGTTTCCACCTGTTGTCATTAAACAATAGTCTGAACCAGTTCTCAATCCTTTTGTTTTGAAAGCATAAGTAGAAGAGAACGTTCCAGGAACTGTATTCACTACTGCAGCCACCTGAACTTCATAATTAGTCTCATCTTCAAGAGAGCTCAATGATACAAAATTAGTAGCACTGGTAGTATTTGTCCAGTTAGTCTCTCCCAGTTTTCTATATTTAATAGCATATGTAGCACCTGGTACACTATTCCATCCAATAGTACCAGATGTTTTCAAAATCCCTGCAGCTATTGAGCCTACCCCTGTTGGAGCATCTGTAGTTGATGTAGGAGCAGTTCCAACTATAACCTTAGGAGATACCGCATAGAATACATTTCCAATGGCAGAAATTCTCAATTTAACAGGACCTGTTAAACCAGAAGGCATTTGAGCTGTATAGCTTCCCGTGTTAGGAGTAGAAGCTACAAGTTCTGTCCATGCTGATCCGTTAACAAGATCTGTTGTATATTCAATTTTTACATTAGTTGCATTATAAGGTGCAGCATTGGTATTGGCTACATCCCATGAAATGGTATTAGTCGCATTATTATATAATGTTGTATTATCAATAAGACCATTAAATTTGAAAGGTCCGTCATTGGTAACAGTTACTGTAGTTTCAGCAGATACCAGCATTGGTTTAGCAGCATTCTCATCTCTAACAGTTACTGCATATTTAAGTACTCTTGGAATATAAGAAACAGTTTCCCATTTAGTTTTATCAGTTAAAGATCCTCCCATTACTACAGGAAGGCTTGGGAAGTATCTTCTTCCACTTGCTGTACCAAAATAAGATCTTGTTAAAGCTCCTTGAGCACTATATCCCCAACCGCTGTCTCCTGAGATTGAGTTGTAAGAATCAACGCTATCATATTGTTCCCAAGTATATTTAATAGGATCAGTATCTGTAGCTGCAGCATCAAGATAATATGCTGTTCCTTTTGGAATACTGTAAGCAGGAAGAGCTGAAATTACCGGAGCGGTATTGGTTGTTATATTTTCTGATGTTCCGCATCCAGGCTTGCTGTCTAAGCTATTAAGAATCTGATTAACGGAAGAATAATGAAAATAAGCATCAGTAAAATCCTGAACATTATCTCCTGTAATTCCGGCATACCCCATAATAGTAGTTCCTCCTCCTGGCTCAATATTTACTCCTGAACCTTCTGAAACATGCGAGAAAGTATGGTTACCTCCCAGCTGATGTCCCATTTCATGAGCAGCATAGTCAATATCAAAAGAATCCCCTACAGGGTTTGTATTCTGTGTAAATGCAGATCCTTTTGCTAATGAAGTAGGTGTGGCAGGATCAACACATGTAGATCCGATAGAACCAGCATTTCCATTACCTCCAGAAGCATTGAAAACATGCCCCATATCGTAATTAGCATTTCCTACCGCACTTGTTAAAGTTTGTTGAAGCTGTAGATTTAAGTTTCCAGTATAAGGATCATTTGCAGGATCTGTATAGATAATATTTTGAAGATCCTGAATAATCAGTTTGATTGCAAAATCTTTCTGGAAAATACCGTTTACACGAGTCATCGTAGCATTCATCTGAGTAACCGTATTGGTTATTCCTCCAGATGGATCAAATTTCTTTGTATATTCTCCTGTTGTTGAAAGCGCTAATCTATACGTTCTGTATTTTGTACTTGCTGGTCTGCTTGTAATTCCTACATTAGAAAGATTCTTCTTTCCAAAAGCTTCTAAAGACTTTATATCTTTTAAGCTTTTTTCTTCTGTAGAACATTCAAAGCCATGATCAGCATCTGTTCTTTTCGTTTTATAAAAAACTCCATACACCTGCTTATCTGTAGTAATAGGTTCTATAAACTGGAATTTTCCGTCTTTGATTATCATTGACTGCATTTCAGTAGGTGCAGTACTGAATCTTACATATTTGCCGGGATCATCTACTCCTACTCCTATATAAGACCCTAACTGATATCTGTCGGCCATAGATTTTTCCATAACAGGATCGCTATATACCGCAAACTTTTCAATCTTTCCTTCTGCTGTAGGTAAAGAAACGATAACAGCCTGAGCCCCTTTCCCTGTTTCTACAGCATCTTTTAAAATATTCCTAAGCGACTGTAAGTCAAATCTGTAAGAATACTGTACTTCTACTTCTTTTCTGATTTGAGACGTTTTTTGTGAGGTTGGCTCCCACCTCTGTGCATTAAAACTGGATAGCCCAGCAGCCAATGCACAAACTAGTAAAATTCTCTTTTTCATAATTACTTAATTAATTTAGAATTAATAAACTTTAAATATCCGCCATAAAAATAAGAATTATAAACATAACAACATAAAAAAAACGGCTTATTTTGTTTAAAATAAGCCGTTTTTTTAAATATTATATTTTTTAGAGTTATTTCTTTATTCCCATCTCAAATAAAGCAAATGATATAAGATCTGCATTTTCACTAATCACCTGATCTGTTGCTCTTCCGGCTCCGTGTCCTGCATTCTTTTCAATTCTCAGCAAAATAGGATTTTTACATGCCTGCTTCTCCTGAAGCTCTGCTCCAAATTTGAATGAGTGTGCCGGAACAACCCTGTCATCATGATCACTGGTGATGATCATTGTGGATGGATAGCAAGTTCCTGCTTTTACATTATGTACAGGAGAATATGATTTAAGATATTCAAACATTTCTTTGCTATCTTCTGCTGTTCCATAATCGTAAGACCAGCCTGCACCTGCTGTAAATTTGTTATACCTCAACATATCCAAAACACCTACTCCCGGGAATGCTACTTTGGCAAGATCCGGTCTCATCGTCATTGTTGCTCCTACCAGTAATCCTCCGTTTGATCTTCCTGAAAGAGCCATGTATTCTTTTGAAGTATATCCTTTGCTTTGAAGATATTCTCCGGCAGCGATAAAGTCTTCAAAAACATTTTTCTTCTGCTGTTTTGTTCCTGCATCATGCCACTTTTTACCATACTCTCCTCCACCACGGATGTTTGGAACAGCATAGATACCTCCATTTTCCATCCAGATTGCATTCACCACAGAGAATGAAGGCTGCAGACTGATGTTGAACCCTCCGTAAGAGTATAGAATAGTAGGATTTTTACCATTAAGCTTAGTTCCTTTCTTATAATTGATCATCATAGGAACTTTTGTACCATCTTTTGAAGTGTAGAAAACCTGTTCTGAAACATAATCATCCGGGTTAAATTTCACTTTTGGCTTTTGATACACATCAGATTTCCCTGAGTCTACATTGAATTTATAAGTAGTTCCCGGTGTAATATAATTGCTGAAAGAAAAATAAACCTCTTTCTCTTTTTCTTTTCCACCGAATCCTGAAATATTTCCTTTACCCGGAAGTGTAATTTCTCTAACCAGTTTTCCTGTTTTATCAAACTGTTTTACCTGATCTATGGCATCAATCATATAGGTTGCAAAGAAATATCCTCCACCTGACGAAATTCCCAATACGTTTTCAGTCTGTGGAATTACATCTTTCCATGTTGCAGGAGCGGGATTACTGATGGTTGTTTTTACAAGACGCATGTTCGGAGCATCTTTATCTGTAAAAATGAAAAGATCATCACCTTGTGTATCTACAATGCTGGCATTGATGTCAAATCCGTTTACAATCTGTACAAAGTCTCCTCCTTTTTGAAGGTCTTTGATGTACAGTTCATTACCATTGGTAGCATTAGCCGCAGAAATAATCAGGTATCTCTGGTCTTCAGAAACTCCGGCTCCTAAATATCTTCTAGGTGTTTTATCTCCTCCGAAGATCAATTGATCCTCAGACTGTTTTGTTCCCAGCTTATGAAAGTATACTTTATGCTTATCTGTCATTCCGGAAAGTACGGTACCTTCCTTAGGTTTGTCGTAGCTTGAATAATAGAATCCTTCGTCTCCCTGCCATGAAATTCCACTGAATTTCACATCCACTAATGTTTCATCAATCTGCTTCTTGGTAGCAGCATCAATGATGATGATTTTGTTCCAGTCACTTCCTCCTTCAGAAATAGAATAGGCAGCAAGGTTTCCTTTTTTATTGAATGAAAGGTTGGAAAGAGATGTCGTTCCTTTTTCTGAAAATTTATTAGGATCTAAAAATACGTCTGTAGCATTGGTCTTATTGTTTGTTCTGTACAAAACAGACTGTGCCTGCAACCCATCATTTTTATAATAATAAGTATACTCTCCCTCTTTGAAAGGGGCTGAAATTTTTTCATAATTCCAGATATCCTTCAATTGGCTTTTAATTTTATCCCTGAACGGAATTTTTGAAAGGTAATTCTGGCTGTACGCCACTTCTTCATCTACCCATTTTTTAGTAGCTTCAGAATCGCTTTCAAGATCTCTGAAAGGATCAGAAACTGCGCTTCCGAAATAGGTGTCTGTCTGGCCTCCTTTTAATGCTTTAGGATAATTCATTTTCTGAGAATAAAAAGATGCTGAAAACAAAACTCCAGCTGTTAACAATATAGGTCTAAAATTCATACTGATCGGTTTTTCTCAAAAATACGCAAAGTATGTGAAATAAAAAAAGTCCCTTTACATTGGGACTTTTTATTCTTTAATGGAGGATTTTTTCAACTATTCATTTGCTCCGAAGCTTTCAAAATAGAAATCGGTAAGATTGGTAACAATCTCATCAGGACTTCCGTTCCAATAGTATATTTTATCGCCTTCTTTAAGTTCATATAGAGTAAAGTTTTGATCCGTGGTTACTGTTTTATCAGCATTTTTAAAATCCTGGGCTGCCTGCACCAAATACTTCTTCAGATCCTCTGCCTTTATTTTATTCAGATCACCTTTTGGTCCGGAAGTCAATTTTGATGGAACCTGGAAGTTCACTGAATAAGATATTTCTGCAATTTTTTGTCCTTCAACGTATTCATTGGGAACAACTTTTACATCTTTAATGGTTAGTTTTCCCGTTTTAAAATTTCCAAACATTGCTGTAAAGTACTCCTCCGCCTCTTTTTTACATGCAGCGGCCGTTGCTTTTGGAAAAGCAGACAGGAAATTCTCCACACTGCCATTCATCATTTCTTCAGAGGTTTCTTTAAAATCTACCTGGTAAGCATTCTGCCCTTCCACTGTCGGTTTTAAGTAATCATTCAGCTTATTCAATGCCGTTTCATCATTATTCACAAAAGTACCAAAGAACAGTTCAAAAGCTTCTTTAGGCTTCTTCACTTCAGTCTGAGCGATAAGTTGCTGCCCCATCATGGTAAGAAGCAGCAAGAAAATAATTTTGTAGTTTTTCATAGTTTATATTTTTATGTTTAGTGATTTGAAAAGATAAAGCCCCTGAAGAATCAGAGGCTTTGTATTTATTTGTTTTAATTTTAATAATTTTCTTCTTCTCCCTTCATTTTCTCTGCATTTTCTGCCATGATTACGGCATCAATCATTTCAGAAATATCCCCGTTCATGTAAGCATCAAGGTTGTACATAGACTTATTGATTCTGTGGTCTGTAACTCTACCTTGCGGGTAATTGTATGTTTTAATTTTTGCAGAACGGTCTCCTGTAGATACCATAGATTTACGTTGTGCTGCAATATCTCCCTGTACTTTCTGCAATTCGATGTCGTAAAGCTTTGTTCTTAGCATTTCCATCGCCAATTCACGGTTAGCCAGCTGAGAACGGGCTTGCTGACATACGACCACCATTCCTGAAGGTTTGTGGGTAAGCTGAACTTTGGTTTCAACCTTGTTTACGTTCTGACCTCCGGCACCTCCTGAACGTGAGGTCTGCATTTCAATATCAGCAGGATTCAGTTCAAAATCTACTTCTTCAGCTTCCGGAAGTACAGCAATGGTAATGGCAGAAGTGTGTACTCTTCCTTGAGATTCTGTTTCAGGGACACGTTGTACACGGTGAACTCCTGATTCAAATTTCATGATTCCATAAACACCTTCTCCTTCCACTTTCATGATCAGTTCCTTGTATCCTTTTGCTGCTTCATTAGAATCTGTCACTTCATGTCTCCAACCTTTTGTTTTAAAGTACATGGTATACATCCTGTAAACGTCTTCCACAAAAATAGCTGCTTCATCACCACCTGTTCCGGCACGTAATTCCACGATGATGTTTTTATCATCTGCAGGATCTTTAGGAATAAGCAATACTTTAAGCTCTTCTTCCAATCCTGGAATTTTAGCCTGAGCCTCTAATTTTTCTTCTTTAGCCAAATCTACAAGGTCTCTGTCTGAACCATCAGCAATAATCTCATCCGATTCTTCAATGGCATCCAAAGCCCCTTTGTATTGATCATAAACCTTTACAATTTTCCCCAAATCACTATATTCTTTGTTTAAAGAAGAATATTTCTTTTGGTCTGAAATGACATCAGGCTGTATAATAAGGTCTGCAACCTCATTATATCTTTGTTTTATAGCTTCTAATTTTGGAATTAATGATTTAGACATTGTAGAAATTTTGTGGGTGCAAAGATAAGGATTATTAATTCAAAATTAAAATTACTGATCAGCATAAATTTTTGAGCATTAGGGATAAAGGGAGCAAAACTGTAAAAAGGTGGATTTACAAATTGCTTATCAGCCATTCTGTAGCGTTAAGACTTACTCTGATGTTGTTTGGAAAGTCTCCTGTCAACCCAATATAAAATAATGCCTACTGCAATTATTCCCACTCCTATAAGGCTTTCTTTAGGGTTATGAATAAATGTAAAATAGAGAATATAAATACTGAATAATAGAAAAACAGCCGGAAAAATATGGAAAGCATTCGACTTAAAAATTTTCCTGTCTTTTTTCTTAAGGAAGAATACGGTAGAAATTGCCAGACTTGCAAAAAGCTGTAAAATAAAAGCCGTGTAGACAAAGATTTCTTTAAAACTTCCTGTGAGAATAATAACCGCTGCGATAACTGCATGGGCAAATATCGCTCTTACAGGAATGCCTTTTGTGTTGCCTGCTGATAATGGTTTCCAAATGTAGGTATGTTTTGCAAAAGCCTGCGTCAACCTTGAACCTACCCATAAATAGCCACTAATTGTTGCAATCAGCTGCAAAGCGATAAAGATATTGACAATTTTTCCAAAAGCGGGTCCCAGCATATTGACAGCAGCTTCTCCCATCACGTCTTCTTTTCCTGCCAATTGGCTCACAGGAGCATGTTTCAGCATAATATAATTCACCAAGATATAGCTTATCGTCACGAAAACAGTTCCAATAATTAAAGATTTAGGAAGGTTTTTCTGAACATCTTTTATTTCTCCTGCAATATAAGAAGCCGAGTTCCAGCCTGTATAGGAATAGGTCACAAATACCAGAGAGGTAGCAAAGGCTGGAAGCATGATCTCATTCTTCCAGCTGTCACTAAAATTCAGACTGTTCCCGAACTGTGGAGATTCTGAAAGTCCAACGCCAAGGATGACCAGGACAATTATAAAAGCTATTTTAATGAAGGTAAAAAAGTTATGAAATCTGCTGGATGTTTTTAAGCTGAATGATAATGAAATTGCCACGACAAAAATAGCGGCGATCGCAAAACCATTTCCAAAGGTATAATCAAATACGGAAAGATATTTTGACATTGCCAACGCTGCCAGTGCGACAGGAGAGGAAAACCCAATAATCAGAGAAACCCAGCTTATCAGATATCCGAACAAAGGATGATAGGTTCCTTTAAGGTAAATAAAATCGCCCCCGTTCCCTTTGAAATGGGAACCTAATTCGGCGTAGCAAAAAGCCCCGAACAAAGCGAGAATTCCTCCGATGGCCCATAACAGGAAAATACTGTAGGTATTGGTAATATCGGACAACTGAAATCCAAGCGTTGTAAAAATCCCGGTTCCTATCATATTGGAAACGACAATGGCAGCGGCTGTTTTCCAGCCAATCTGATGTGAGGTAGTACTCATTTAATGATTAAAAGTTAAAATTAAGTCTTCCGAAGAAATAATTCCCCAGTGTTCCCATCTGAACCGGTGCATATTTGAATACTCCATAGTATGAATTTTCGTAAATCTGGCGATCCGGAAAGACATCAAATACATTATTGGCTCCTACTGTAAAGTTGATACTTTTGGTGATATCATAGCCAACGCTGATGTCAGTCACTACTTTTGGTGAGAATTCCTGAACTCCTCCAAATGGATAACCATCTCTTATTACTTTACCAAAATAAGTATTTCTTACGAGAAAATTGAACTTCCCGATTCCATAATTTAATCCTAATGATGCTTTTGTTTTTGGAGATAGGGTTTCGATGATATTGATCTGATCGGGACCAAAAAACTGATTCTGGGGAGTTCCTAAGTTTTCGGGAAAATGGAAATCTGTGATTTTTGTTTCTGTATAATTTCCGGCAAGATTCATGTTTAATTTTCCATTTCCAAGAATCCAGTCATAAGAAACCACTACATCTACTCCTTTTGTTTCTGTATCAATAGCATTGGCAAAGAATCTTCCGCTTTCTACCTCATTTCCATTGCCAACAATTGCGGGATCTGATAATCTTGGATCTGTTATATTTCCTGTAATAACTATTCTGTCTTTTACTTTAATAAAATAGCCATCTATTGTAATGAATAGCCCTTTTAATGGTTTTAATGTCAATCCTGCACTTGCATTGACAGAAGTTTCCTGTTTGAGTTTGTCAAATCCAAGAATTTCAGCAGCTTTGCTATCATTACTAAAGATTCCTTTTGTGACTATCTTCTCGCCTGAAGTAGAAATATCGGCATAGGAATTATTAAAATACTGCTGTTGAAGGGAAGGCGCTCTGAATCCTGTCCCAACCGCAGCTCTTACTGCATAATTTTTTACGAACTCATATCGCACAGCAAGCTTTCCATTCAAGGTATTTCCGAAATCTGAATAATTTTCAAATCTGGCAGCGGCGTCGATATTTAATTTTTTATCTAAATCATACGAAACATCCGCATACACAGCGGTGGAATGCCTGTCTTTTTTCAAGGCATTGTTGGGAGAAAAACCGATAAAGGATTGAGAACCGCCTGCACCAAGTACTGTTGATCCTTCCGTAGCAATGTTTCCATTGATGTCATATTGGGTATAGGAAGCTTCATCACCTGCTTTGATCTGGTATTGTTCAAATCTGAACTCTCCTCCGAATGCGATATTGAAACGGTTTATATTTTTAGAAACATCAAGATTCACGGTATTCTGAAGAAAACTATGGGCTCCTGCGTAAAACCGGGTTGGTGATTTTACCCCGAGAGATGCATTGTTGGTATTGCTTACATTATAATTGAAGGTATTGCTGCCAAATGTATTGCTTAGATCGAATAACCAATCGTTGACATTATATTTTGCGCCTACAGCATAAGAAACGTCATACACCTGAGATCCTAAACTTGCTTGAAAACCGTTCGGATAGATGGATGAAACCACATTGGATGTTTCACTCGGAAGTCTTCTGAAACCAAATCCTTTTCCTTCTTTGATGCTGAAACCTCCAAAAGAATATACTTTAAAGTTATCGTTAAAAGGGTATTCTGAATTGAAAAACAACTGCCCTTGTCTGATCTGGGCATCTCCGATCTGAAAATTGAAATCATCCCGGGTTAATCCTCTTTTTTCAATTTCTGCATCATCCGCAGCTCTGGCAGCTTTCACAGCTTCAGCGTCACCAGCAAATTCATAAGCGAAATTATCTCCAAAAATATCTAAATCATGATTTTGAGTTCTTGTAGTTTTTCCTCTGTGGCTTAATTGCAGGGAAAGGTTGATATACCCGTCTTTCTTTCCTAATGATGTTCCGTAGTTGGCTCCTGCCTGATAGGTCTCACCATCATTTCGCCCAGTCAATCCGTAAGTAAGACTTGCTGAGGCTCCTGCATTTTTTTTAAGAATAATATTGATTACTCCTGCAATGGCATCAGACCCGTATTGTGCTGCGGCACCGTCTCTTAACACTTCTATTCTATCAATTGCAATGACAGGAATTGTGCTCAGATCTGTTCCCACAGAGCCATTTCCTACTGTATTCTGATAGTTGACTAAAGAAGTTGTGTGCCTTCTTTTTCCGTTAAGTAATACCAAAACCTGATCTGGTCCCATTCCTCTTAGAGTTACAGGATCAATATGTTCTGTACCATCAGAAGCAGACTGCCTTACTGCATTAAATGATGGGATCACATAGTTCAGAAGATCCTGAGCCGTCATTTGCGGAGAACTCCTCTGGATTTTGTCAATATTGATAACATCTACAGGAACGGGGGTTTCCAGTTTTGTTCTTTTGACATTACGGTTTCCAACGATGATGATATCTTCGATTTGTTTTCCTTTTTCCTCGTTTTCCTGAGCAGCAACCCAAATTACCCCAAGCAATAATACCGCTGTACTTAATTTTTTCATTTTTCTTCTTGCCAATTAATAATAACAGTCTGACGGATCTTTCCGCAGATAAACAAGACTTCAAGAAATGGAATTCATATAAGAATATTGACTTCACTTATCTCCCCCGCAGGGTTGGAATTAGCACCTTTACACTTCTCGAATCGTGCAGGTTGCTAAGGTTTCTTTGGGCCAAATCCCTCCACCTTTCTTGATAAATCTACTGCAAAAGTAGACTAATTTTTTAAATATACAAAAAAGCAGATCTGCTGTACTGCAAATCTGCCTTTTATTATTTTATAGAACTTGTGTAAACTTTTATTTTCGAAACATTAAGAGTATATTAAGGCGATAAGAGTATTAAGATAAGCTTCGCTTTAAGCTTAAACATCAGAATGATTCATCTTAACTACACTTTATTTCTTAAATCCTTCTTAATGGTTTTAATATATTCAACATTTTTATAAGTCTAAACAACTTCATAATTTGTTTTTATTTGATCATCATCTTTTGAATGGCAATTCCTGTTTCCGACTTCAGCTGAACCAAGTAGGTTCCTGCCGGATAATTGATTTTCACTTCATAGATTCCGCTTTCTTTATCCAGTTTGAATGAATCCAGTTTTTTACCGGTCATATCAAAAATCAAAATCTCTCCGTTTTTCGCTTTGTTAAAAATTAATTTTGCAGTTCCGTTTTGTATCGGATTGTCAGCAATCTGAAGCGATAATTTATTTACAGCGTTTGGATCTGTTGTTGATAATGCACCTGCATAATTTCCGAAAATCCTGAATTCTCCCGGTTGCAAAGTTATCGGAGCCGTGGTAGAAGCTACACTCGAAATACTGTCATCCATCAGATTCTGCCATTGGCCAGTGTAAGGAAAGTAAGGAACAACGTTTTTTGCAGATGTATCATAGTTGGCCAATACCACCACATTTTTTATCCCGGTTGTAATAGCCGGATCATAGAGATAAATTCTCGTAATCAATCCATTAGGATCATTAGCCAGATTATTGGATTCTATACTGTATGTTTTAGTTTTAAAAATCTGATGGGTATTTCTGATCGTGATTATTTTCGCCCATGTATCATACACGGCTTTTCTGTTTACGTTGGTATCGTAGTTTAAAGTAAATGCAACTGGTTTTTCATCGGTTCTGCACCCGTTATTAATGGTACCGTCAGCACATCTGTTGATACTGAACTCATATCCTAATTCGCCAAACTGCCAGATCATTTTCGGACCTGGAATGGTAAAGAAAGTTGCTCCGAAGGTTTTCATTCTTTCAAGAGCAGTATTCAGGTTTTTAACATCATAACTTCCGTTGACAGCTCCATAGGTAAGGTTTTTAAACATCAGTCTTTCTTCATCATGACTTTCTCCATATCCTACAGCACGCATATTGGTAAAACCATGCAGACTATGATTCATTCTGTCATAGTTGCTGTTGTCTTTATATCCCATGGTATTCTGGTTATAAGGATCTGTTTGTTTATTCCAAAGCATTACTCCTTTTCCCTCTGCTACTCTATAGTTTGCCCATTGCTGTTCTTCTGCATCCGTTCCCAGATGTTCAAAGATCATATAAGAATTCGGATCAATGGCCCATTGTCTGTCTGCATAATGCTTCATAATATCCACTCTGTCCTGCTGATAAGCATTGGTACAGGTTTCGTCATTCTCAGAACAGCTTTGGGTAAAACCTTTTGTCAAATCCCAACGGAATCCATCTATGCGGTATTCTGTCAGCCATTGTTGAAGACATCTTTCAACGTAATATTGAGTTGAAAGGCTTGTATGATTAAAATCGTTAAATACATTGTATGAATGTTTCGGAACCTGATTGAAATAGGGGTTGTTTGCTGCAACATCTCCGTAGCCGTCTCCATCAGGATCTACATTCCAAAGTCTTACCAGAGGGGAACGTCCTGTTGCATGGTTAAATGCTACATCCAGAATCACTGCAATTCCATTCTGGTGGCATAGATCCACAAATTCTTTGAATTTTTCGGGAGTTCCGTAAGCTTTGTCCAATGCATAATGGAAAGAGGTGTTGTAACCCCATGAAAGATTTCCATCAAATTCCATGATGGGAAGTAATTCTATAGCATTAATTTTTAGGTTTTTTAAATAAGAAATTTTATTGATTAATGACTGCCAGTTTTTTTCCTGAGTAAAGTCTCTCAATAATAATTCATAGACCACCAGATCTTCTTTCGCTGGTCGCTGAAAATTGGTTGTCTGCCAGTTATAGGCGGTCGGCCCTGTTTTAAATGTTGAAACCTCAAACCCTTGTCCGGCTGGAAATACTGGTAAATTCGGATAAGTTGAAGCTGAAATCCACGGATCATCATAAGACGATAAGATCTGTGATGAATAAGGATCTGCCACTTTTCTCAGGTCATTTGTTCTGTACTGGAAAGTATAGAGTTGCTGAGGAGTCAGACCAATTAACTCAATCCAATAAAGATCAGGGTTTGTGGTATCTTTTTTCATTAAATACGTATCATTCACCGTCCAGTTATTAAAACTTCCGATGACATGTACAAAACTTTTGCCTGGTGCATATATCGCAAGCCCTACCTTAGTCTGATCTGTTGGATGATAATTAATCCCCTGCTTGATCCAGTTTGGAATGGTTTCAGAAACAACATTTCTTGGAACCTGTAAAATGAATGTTGCAGCTTTAGAACTGGATCCCTGTGTGGCCACAAGTTCCATACTCGCATCCTGAGTGACGGTATAACTGTAAGAATAGGTCTGTGAAGGCGTTGTTGCTGAGTTGACAACAGCTCCATTTGCTTTTAGCTGAAACGTTGCGTTTGTATTTGTTGCTGCAGTAATATTAATGGAGCTTCCTGTTGGAACAGAAGTAAGACTATTGGCCAGCGGATTGGTGAGATTTAAGCTTAAAGTACCTACATTGACAAAAATATCCGGGGAGGTTTGATGGGATCCTGCTTTATCTTTTAATAAAAAACCAAATCTTCCGATTCCTGTTCTTCCATAAAAAGAAGTTGGTGTAAAAGTAAGTGAATAACTATCTGTAGCAGCATTATAATTTAATTTATTCAGATCATTGGAGTTATTCCAACTTCCATTGGTAGGGCAATCCTGGCTGTTCTGATAATTGGTATCAAAAGACCACGTCCAGATATAAATGGCATTATTGGAAACACCCCATGCAGACTCATCAATCTGATCTCCAGGAACAGTAAGCGTAACGGCATCTGTTTCGTTGAATGGATTTGGACTGATGGTATAATTGATCTGTCCAAAAACAGCCATTGTAATCAACAGAAAAACAACGGAATAAAACTTTTTCATTTCTTATTTTTATCGAATATAGTATAAATTTTTCTTCGTAACGATTATTCCTCCTCAGTCTTCATCAAATATTTCAATTTCCTGGGAAAAAATAAAATTAAAAAAGGCTCATGAAATTTTCATGAGCCTCTCGATAAAAGTAATTGTAATGAACTATTTTTTGGACGAAAATCTTTCTTATTGCAATTCGATTAGTTTTTTATAATCTTTTTAGAAACGGATTGTCCGTTCTTTAATTTTAATTCGACGATATATAATCCTGAAGGAAGTTCAGTCATATTGATCTGATTATCCGAGAACTGCACATTCATTTTTTGTCCTACTGCATTGACAACGTTTACTTTGTCAATCGCGGAATCTGATTTAACAGTAAGAAATCCTTTTGTAGGATTAGGATACATTCCTGTTACCGCATTATTCAACCTGATATCTGAAGTGCCTAAAGAAGATGAAGGCTTAATACATCTTACTGAAGACCCCTGCCCTCTCATAGATCCAGCAGATGGATTGGCAATAGTAGATCCGATATACAGATATTTCGCTCCTAAACTTGAGGTATCTGAACTCCAGAAATATCCTCTTTGGCCTACGAAAGTAAAGTTACCATCACTGGAGTTTCTGTATCCTCCTGCCGGTAATTTAAGATTACTGCTGTAAGCTGTTGTCGGGTTACCGATACCTTCAGCACCTATTAAGATAGTCCAATCTCCCTGGGAAGGCATTTTCCACTCGGCTCCAATAGCTTTACAAGGATCTACCCCAGTAGATGCATTAGCCTGCGAAGCCGTTATTCCATTCCATGTATCTGAACTTGCAAAACCTGCCCACCATGCCGGAGATCCTACAATATATGCACCTCCTGCAGCAGCAATTCCTTCCGGCGTATTAAGTGAAGGCGCTTGTGCTGTCTGTGAATTTCTAAGCTGGTGTCCGTCATCCCATCTTCCCCATTGGAAAAGATCACCATATGAATTCACATCTGCTATTGATGATGCAACCTGTGTACTTCCAAGATTCTGCTGAAGCCATATTTTTCCGTCAGCACCTCTTACCGTGGAATAAGCCACCTGCTGACCACGATACATAAAACTTACACAACCTACATCTCCTGCATTGGTTCCGGGGTCTGTATTGCTGCATGTCTGAGGATTTAATGTCAGAGAAATTCTTTTAACTTTCGTGGTATCATCAGAATAAGTCAGCACAAGATAGTTGTGCACTTTATCTATAGCAAGGTCATTATATTTTGCTTCACCATCAGAGACAAAGTCACCTCCAAAAGCAACCCAGTTTTGTGAATCGTCTAATTTATAAACTGTATTTCTCAGAAAATTATCATTTTCAAAACGGCTGGCAACGACATATGGTTTTCCGGATTCCGTCACTGCTAAAGCAACATGTTGAACTTTTCCGTCTGAAAAATTAGCATTTCCAACCTGTACCCAAGAGTTTCCGTCAAACTTTTTAACATTCACTTTTTTACCGCCACCTGAATTTGAAACATAGGCTACATAAATTGTATTAGAGCCATCCAATGCGATATCAGCATTGTATTGTTCTCCTGAAGAAGAAGCATCTGCTGCTGCACCTCCTACCAGAGTCCAGTTTTGTAAAGGACCTGCACCTGTACTGTTCTGATATACTTTTAACCCTCCGGAAACATTACATGTATACACCATATCATTGGTTCCGATAACCATTTCCGCAAATTCTGCACCTCCTGAAAATCCCGCATTTCCTACCTGTTCCCATGCACCTGCTGAATATCTTTTTACAGTTCCAGAACCATAAGACCCATACGTAAAGAGAATATTATCAGAGGATACCGCAGAAGCCTGATAATTAACAGTAGCATCTGTAACATTGGGAAGCTGGGACCACAAAGATCCGGTAAACAGACGGACTTCCATCCCTGACTCCGGATAACCAAGCTGATTGGTATAATAAAGACTGTTTCCATTAGGACTTATAGACAGTGAATTGTAAGTTGCGGTTCCTGTTGTAACTCCAGCACTTCCTCCTAAATATGACCATGAATTTCCGTTAAATTTCTGAACAGAGCCTCTGGTTACGGAAACATCATAATATGACAAATAATAATTTCCTGAGTTGTCAATAACTAAATTATTAAAACTGCTTCCCCCTGCTGATACATCCTGAATGCCTCCAACATTTTCCCATTGCTGTGCAGACAGGCAGCTTCCGGCAATAGTCAGTAACGCTAATCCCGTTCTGATTTTCTGTATTGCAAAATGTAAATCTCTAAACATATAAAATATTATTTTTAATTATTCTAAATTTAATTTAATTTTGCGCAAAAGTACCTTTCCTGTTTAACCCCGAGTTATCATTTCCGAACTTTTGGTTATCCTATGATGGTCTTTTACCTTAAGTAGTTGTACCATGGCCGTAAAAATGTGTTGTATGAGGAAACCATCTAAAAGTGGACTTTTGTTCAGATCCGAAGACATCAAAATCATCATGCAGGAAGATCTGTGCCCTGATCAAACCTTCAAGTCTCATATGCTGGAAGGGAAATCCAGCTTTAATCTTCTTTTTCTGTTAAGTGATGAAATCAATTTGGAAGCTCATGACTGCGGAACCAAATTTTTATTTAGGAAAAATCAATATATTCTCCATTATTCGCCTAAAGAAAGTGTTGCCGAGCTATGGACGGAAAACCAGGAAATTCTGAAATATCTTCAGATTCAGATCAATTATCAATATGTTTTCAACCTCATCAACCCGGATCTCAACCGCGAGAATGCAGAAATCCTGGAAAACATGACTCATAATAATTTCATATTCCTTCATAAAGAAACACCGCCGGATATGACTGTTGAAATGCATATGATTGTAAAGGAAATTCTGGGTTATACCAAGAAAGGAATCATGCAGAAGCTATTTATAGAGGCTAAAATTATCAAGCTTCTAATTTTGATTTTTGAGCAGTTCAATGAGAAAAACATTTTGGAATCTACTCCAAAGACTTCTGAAATGATCAGAAAATTCATTGATGAAAATTACCACAGAAATATAAAAGCGGAAGAAATTGGAAAGTATATCGGCATGAATCAGAATATGGTCAGAAAGGAATTCAAGGCACAGTATCATACAACAATTGCTCATTATATATCGGAACTCAGAATGCTGAAGGCAAAAAAACTGATCACTGACAAGGAGATTATGATCAAGGAAATTGCTATTGAATGCGGTTATGAATATCTCCAGAACTTTACACGGGCTTTTAAAAAGAAATTTGGGGTGTCACCGGAAAGCCTCAGGAATAATAAATAGAAAAACCGCCTAACGAATTAAGCGGTTTTATATATGTTGTTTTGCTTTGATATTACTTTTTCAGAATTCAGGTGAAAAAGCAATGACAATCAATTAATGATGATGTCCGTGATCGTGAAGGAAAGGTCCGTTTCCTTTAGGCTCGCTATAGATAACTTCTACACCTTCCTGCTCAGAAACAAGTTTTCTTCTGATATCTTCAGGATCGAAAGGTTTTACTTTTCCGAAATACTCTTTCAAACCTTCAGTTAGCCACATTGGGATTACTAATCCGAAGAACATAAAAATACACCAGAACCCCACTAAGAACATAGTGATGAAGAAAATAGTCCAAAGGAACTGGTAGAATGGCCAAAATGCTGATAATATCGTTATCATTCTCTTTAAGATTTTAGGCAAAAATAAAGCTTTTTTCTTTTTTACACAAAAGATCAGTGCTCTATTTTGTTATTTATTTTAATTTTAAACTAATTAGTGAGCAAGATTTGCGAAGAAATCGTTGCCTTTATCATCGGAAATGATGAATGCAGGGAAGTCTTTTACTTCGATTTTTCTTACTGCTTCCATTCCTAATTCCGGGAAGTCTACTATATCTACAGACACAATATTGTCTTTGGCAAGAATAGCAGCCGGCCCTCCGATAGATCCAAGGTAGAAACCTCCGTATTTTCCGCAAGCATTGGTAACATCTTTACTTCTGTTTCCTTTTGCCAGCATGATCATGCTTCCACCGTGGCTTTGGAACTCATCCACATAAACGTCCATTCTACCTGCAGTAGTAGGTCCGAAACTTCCTGAAGCCATTCCTTCCGGAGTTTTTGCAGGTCCTGCATAATAGATTGGGTGATTTTTGAAATATTCCGGCATTGGTTTTCCGCTGTCAATGATTTCTTTGATTTTTGCGTGGGCGATATCTCTTGCTACGATTAATGTTCCGTTCAGTTTCAATCTTGTTTTGATCGGATATTTTGACAGCTCAGCAAGAATTTCCGGCATTGGTTTATTCAGGTTAATCTCAACTGCTTCTTCCAGGTGTGGAGGGGTATCAGGTAAGAATCTTTTTGGATCCTGCTCCAACTGCTCAAGGAAGATCCCTTCTTTTGTGATTTTCCCTTTGATATTTCTGTCTGCTGAACAAGAAACCCCCATTCCTACAGGACAAGATGCCGCGTGTCTTGGAAGTCTGATCACTCTTACATCATGCGTAAGGTATTTTCCTCCAAACTGAGCTCCGATGGCACTTTCCTGACAGATTTTCTGAACTTTCGCTTCCCATTCAAGATCTCTGAATGCTTGTCCGGCCTCATTTCCTTCTGTCGGAAGATTATCATAATATTTTGCTGAAGCTTTTTTTACTGTGGCAAGGTTCGCTTCTGCTGAAGTTCCTCCAATTACCAATGCTAAGTGGTAAGGCGGGCATGCAGCTGTTCCAAGGTCTGAAATCCTTTCTTTAACGAATGCTTCAAGAGATTTTTCGTTCAATAAAGATTTCGTTTTTTGATATAAGAATGTTTTATTGGCTGAACCTCCTCCTTTTGTTAAGAATAAAAATTCATAGTAATCTCCTTTTTTAGCATAGATATCAATCTGTGCAGGAAGGTTAGACCCTGAATTTTTCTCATCAAACATCGTTAAAGGAACTACCTGAGAATATCTTAAGTTTCTTTTTTGGTAAGTATTGAAAATTCCTTGGCTCAGGTATTCTCCGTCATCTACTCCCGTGTACACATTTTCTCCTTTCTTCCCCATTACGATAGCTGTTCCTGTATCCTGGCAAGAAGGAAGAGCTCCCTCAACGGCTACTGCAGCATTTTGTAAAAGGTTGTAAGCAACGAATCTGTCGTTATCTGTAGCTTCAGGATCATCAATGATTTTTCTAAGGCTTTCCAGGTGTGAAGAACGAAGCATGAAAGAAACATCTGCCATAGCTTCTTCAGCTAATAACTCCAGTCCTTTTGGATCAATCGTTAAAATTTCTCTGTCACCCAGTTTTTCAACCTTTACATAATCTGATGTAAGCTTCTTATACACCGTATCATCTTTCTGAATTGGATACGGATCCTGATATCTAAAGTCCATTCAATTTTTGTTTGTGCAAAAATACGGCTCATTAAAAAAAATATGAGTAAAATCAGTGATTTAAATTGATATTTATAATGATTATAAATTGCGGGTTTCTGAGTTTATAAGTACCTTTATAGGAGATAAATAAACGAAGCCAAAACATTATTTTTTTCATTAAACATGAATAATATCAACAATATGTATGGCTTTAGAATAAACAGATCATACAAATTTCAATCACAATGAATTACAGAATAGAAAAAGACACCATGGGAGAAGTGCAGGTACCTGCAGATAAGCTTTGGGGTGCACAAACGGAACGTTCCAGAAACAATTTTAAAATAGGACCTGAAGGTTCAATGCCGCATGAAATCATTGAAGCGTTTGCTTATCTGAAAAAGGCAGCCGCTTATACCAATACTGATCTGGGAGTACTTCCTGCTGAAAAAAGAGATATGATCGCCAAGGTATGTGATGAAATTCTGGAAGGAAAATTGAATGATCAGTTTCCTTTGGTGATCTGGCAGACGGGTTCCGGAACACAGTCGAATATGAATATCAATGAAGTAGTTTCCAACAGAGCTCATGTGAATAATGGCGGAACATTGGGTGAAAAATCAGAGATCCACCCGAATGACGATGTTAACAAGTCCCAATCTTCCAATGATACGTATCCTACTGCCATGCACATTGCGGCTTACACAAAAGTAGTGGAAGTAACGATTCCGGCAGTGGAAAAATTAAAGAATACGCTGGCTGAAAAGTCAAAGGCGTTCAAAGATGTTGTAAAGATCGGAAGAACCCACCTGATGGATGCTACACCGCTTACTCTGGGACAGGAGTTTTCCGGATATGTAGCACAGCTGGAATTCGGATTGAGAGCTTTAAGAAATACATTACCTCATCTTTCTGAGCTTGCTTTAGGCGGAACAGCTGTAGGAACAGGTTTGAATACTCCTAATGGTTATGATGTAAAGGTTGCTGAATATATTGCCCAATTTACGAAACATCCTTTCATTACTGCTGAAAATAAATTTGAAGCGCTTGCAGCTCATGATGCTATTGTTGAAAGCCATGGTGCCTTGAAACAGCTTGCGGTTTCTTTATATAAGATTGCTCAGGATGTGAGACTTTTAGCTTCGGGACCTCGTTCTGGGATCGGGGAAATTCATATTCCTGAAAATGAACCGGGTTCTTCAATTATGCCTGGAAAAGTAAATCCTACTCAAAATGAAGCTCTAACAATGGTTTGCGCTCAGGTTTTAGGAAATGATACAACGATTTCATTTGCCGGAACTCAGGGGAATTATGAACTGAATGTTTTTAAACCGGTAATGGCTTACAATTTCCTTCAGTCTGCACAATTGATCGCTGATGCATGTATTTCTTTTAATGACCACTGTGCTGTAGGTATTGAACCGAATCATGAAAGAATTAAAGAGCTTGTAGACAAATCGTTAATGCTCGTTACCGCTTTGAATCCTCACATAGGATATGAAAATGCAGCCAAAATTGCTAAAACAGCCCATAAAAATGGAACAACGCTAAAAGAGGAAGCAATTAATCTTGGTTTACTAACAGCTGAACAGTTTGACGAATGGGTAAAACCTGAAGATATGGTAGGAAGCTTAAAATAAAACGTTCTATCTCATCTATAACAAAACTCCGGGAGCTTTCCCGGAGTTTTTAGTTTACTGTCAATATTTATTTAATCTAATCCAATGGTTAAACCGAATATCAAGGCTTTATCATTTTTAAAATAACTGTCTTTAAAGAAATTGCTGAAATCTTTTTTAACAAATACACTGACGCTGTTATATGAGAAAGTAAGCTGAGCCCCATACACAAAAGGATTTACCTGATAATTTCCGCGGTCTCTGGTTTCACCATCACTCCCTTTTACAATATTGTTGGTAGACATTTTTACTCCTCCATATACATTGGCTCCTACTTTGAATCCTCTGTAATAGCTTCTGTACTGGATATCCATTCCTGCATTTTTAAGTTTGGAGAAATTATACTGCATCCCAAGGGGAACGACAATATATCCTGTTCTCAGTTTACTTTTATCAAGATTTCCATTAGCCTGCGCTAAAGCAACTCCCTGATCGGCACTTCTTGTAAAAAGCATATTGTTATCTGCTCTCACTGTTCTCCAGGAGAATCCTAATCCTGAAATAACAGCCCACGGGCTTGTTCTGCTAAGCTGATAATTCAGTTTCAGACCAAATTCCAGGTTATTGGCATATCCGATATTTTTATCCAGCTCATTATCAGGAGAACTGTTTGTCATAGTCATGATTCCGTAAGAGAAATATCCTGTAAAGCTTCTGCTGGGACGAAACTTTTTCAACAGTTTTTCTTTAAGTTCTTCTTTGGAAGTAACATCTGTATTCAAAAGGGAATATCTTACCTGCTTCTGAATAACATCATCCAGATCAAAGCCAAGTTCTTCAATTCTTTTATCCATTTTCTCAGAATAACGGTCTGCAATCTGAGCTTTTTCTCTGTCAAAGTCTGCCTTATCAAGGTTTCTGGCCTGCAAAACGACAAGCTCATCTTCCATCAGCTTTTTTTCTTCCTGAATGATTGTGTTGATTTTAGTAGCATATTCTTCCACTTTTTCCTTTACAATCGGGCTTACTTCATTCTCTTTTTTAGAAGGTAAATTGATATTCAGGGTTCTTTGTGCATGGAATGATGCTGAAAATGAGCATAACAATCCCATTACGATTAATTTCTTGATCATAGTATTAATTTTTAATTTTTTACGGGTAAATTATCTGGCATTCAAATCAATAGTAGTAGCCACGTTGCTTCCATCTTTTGTTTTTTCAATCACATCTTTATGTTCCACTGAAAAAAGGAGTGTGGAGGGGTCAACATATTTTTTCTTTTTAACCAGAGTTTTTAAAGAATCGGCTTTTGCCAGAAGTTTAGGATTGGAAATCTGAGGAATCTCAAGTTTCTTTACACCGATTTCTCTGGGAATAAGTTTATTTTGACCTATTGCTACTGCAGAAATCACTTCTTCTTTTTCCTGGGAAGGCATTTTCTTTACTTCCTTCTTATCGTTATTCTGAACAGCCAGAGGTGAATTATGCTCAGAAGGATTTTTTATGATTTCACCTGCCTTATCCTTTTCTGTTTTCTTTACTATTTCAGGTTGAATTTCTGCGGGTTGATTAAGAAAAAACAGAACAGTTCCTAAACTCAATGTCAAAACCAAACAGGCAGCCACTAAAACCCAGTTCATTTGTAATTTGGGATGACTATTACTGCTGTTTTGAGCTTCAATTTCAGACCACAGATCACGGGATGGAGCTATCTCTCTTTCTTCGATCTGTTTTTTTATCTGAAAGTCAATATTATCTTTAGACGTTTTCATTTTTCACTTTTTTTTGTTGTTGAAAGTAGATCTTTCTTAATTTTTCTTTTGCCCTGAACAGTTGTGTTTTGCTGACAGCCATTGAAATCTGCAAAGTATCAGCAATTTCCTGATGAGAATATCCTTCCAGCACATAGAGGTTAAAAACCATCCTGTAGGCATCGGGAAGCTGATCCAAAAGGTCCTGCGCATTAAAATCACAATCAATCTCCGGTTCGTGGATATCTTCATGAAAAGATTGGTTGATCTCATCCAGATAGAATACCGTTTTGTGACTTTTGATAAAATTCAGGCATTCATTCACAACAATTCTTCTTGCCCAGCTATCCAGGTTCGACTCTCCTCTGAAGCTTTCTATGTGTTTAAAAATTTTACAGAATGCTTTAATGAGACAATCTTCCGCCTGATACAAATCGCTCACATAGCTTTTGCTTACGCTCAGGAATCTCTTTACATTCTGTTCATAGAAAATCTTCTGTGCAGCCGGATCCTGTTTTTTCAGGAGGCTCAACAAATCATTCTTTTTATTTCCGAACAAAAGTTTCATGCTTATGCTGTTTCTATACTAAAGACAATCAAAACAAAAAAAGGTTACATTTTTTTGAAAAATATTTTTCTAATTAATATAATGAGTTGATTTTTTTTACTCAGAGTTACAAATTCTACCTCTTTCTTTATTTCAAATAATAAGAGAATTCACTTAATTACCTATTTTTCGTGTTTGGTTTTTACCTATATTGGGATAAAACTAATTTAAAACGAAAACCATGAAACATCTTAAAAAATTAAGAAGAGAGAACTTAAAAACAATAAAGGGAGGTGATACACCACTTTGTAATATGTATCTGGTGCAATACAACGGATTTTATGCGTGCTGCAGCGTACCTACAACCAATCCCTGTGAATTGAAAAAAAGAGAGTGCCTGGTGGAAAACGGCATGTGTGATTCATACAATCTGGGGAATCCGACATAGCTCCTCTAAAAAATAACTGATAAAAAAGCTGTCTCAGAGTGAGGCAGCCTTTTCTATTTTATCCGGAGAATTCATCAAGCATATTTCTGGTGGGAACAAAGAAAAGCGTTCCTGTAACGGCTGTGCTGAAATCTAAAATTCTATCATAATTTCCTGGAGGATCACCTATAAACATATTCGTCAACATTTTTTTTGTCGTCGTGAATGTACTTGCATAAGCAATAAAATAGGTTCCAAACTCATTCTTAGAAGGACTTCCGAAAGGCATATTGTCTCTGACAATTTTCAATTCTTCTCCATTTTTACCTTCAACATTGGCTAAAGCAATATGTGAGTTGGAAGGTTTTACATCATCAGACATTTCAATATCATTTTCTTTTGATCTTCCGATCACCTTTTCCTGATCTTCTGTAGAAAGCCCTTTCCAGGCATCCATGTTGTGAAGGTATTTCTGAACAAAAAGGTAGCTTCCTCCTTTGTACTGAAGGTCTTCATCACCGATTTTTGCAAAGTAATCACGATTTTCACCATGAGGATTTTCAGTTCCGTCTACAAAGCCAAGAATGGAACGTGCATCCCAATATTTAAATCCATGAATTTCCAGAATACTTTCGGCTACTGAACTCAATAGCTTAGAAATTTCAACGGCCATATCAAAAATCAGGCTGTTGTTATCTGCTCTTAAGTGAAAATGAAGATCTCCGGGAGTAGAAACAGCGGTATGCTTTGCTCCTTTTATTTCTTCAAAATTGATTAGCTCCTTTGGCAGTGGGGTCGGAAGTTCCAGTTTTCTCCATGCTTCAGCACCTATTCCCATTACACAGCTTGCTCTGCTGTCTGGAAAACGATTGAAAACTGAGTTATTAAGATTCAATACCAAAGCACACAATTCCTGAAAAACGTCTTTCAACTGTGCACTGTCGTTAAGTTTCCAGACCATGAAAATGGTATTGCTGTTTGGATAATCGGTTACATTTTGTGAGTCTATCGTATTCATCCCTCTTTTTTGTGGTATTAAATATCCGAAACAGAAACCTGATCTGCAAAATATTGTTCCAAATCTTTCAATGTTTCCGGATTGGTCTTAATATCCTTCACCATAAGCCCCTTATTCACCACCACAATTCTGTTGCAGACTTCCGTTGTATGGGAAAGATCATGGCTGGAAATCAGAAAAGTAACTCCATCCTGTTTTGATAATTCCTTGATCAGGTTTTTCAGCTTGATCTGGGTGGACGGATCGAGGTTGGCAAAAGGTTCATCCAGGATGATAATCTCAGGATTTCCAATAATTGCTCCTACGATACCTACTTTCTTCTGATTACCCTTTGACAGGTCCCGGACATACTTCCCGGACTTCAGGATTTCACCATTGAAAAAGTCATGAAAAGGCTTCAGGAGTTCATCTACTGATGCTTTGTTCTGACCTCTCAACTCTCCAAGGAAGTAAAAGTATTCTTCAGGAGTAAGATAGCCGATAAGGAAAGTATCGTCTACGAAGGCTGAAACTTTATTTTTCCATGCTTCAGATTCATTGACTTTAATACCATCAATGCTTACAGATCCTGTAGTAGCCTGAATCAAGTCCAGCATCAGGCTGAAAAGGGTAGTTTTTCCGGCACCGTTGTTTCCCACAAGACCAAATGTTTCTCCGTTTGGTATTTCAAGCTGTTCGATGTTAAGAACAGTTGCTGTTCCGTATGTTTTAGATAAATTTTGTATGTTGATCATGGCTTAACCTATATTTTTAAATGCATCCAGTGTGCTGTATTTTTCTTTTTTATAAAGTTTTACAATGATATCGAAGATCTTTTCTCTCAGGAAAAATCCGATAATCCCGATAATAGCAATGCTTATCACTCCTCCGGTAATACCCCATAAATACTTTGTTAAGGCAAATACTCCCATTGGAAGAAGCATTTTCGGAATCAGCAAAAGCATAGCTACCATATTGAAGCTCCCTTTCTGTCCCAATCTTTTTTCTTTTGAATTAAGATCAATCTGAGTTTTATTGAAGGCTCCAGACCACAAGGTAAATTGAGAATTCACGCCAATATTATATAATCCTGCTGCAAAAAATGTAACGTAGACTTCCCAGCCGAAATAGGCGTAGCAAAGGGCTATAATGATAGAAACTCCTGTCACAATATTCATCAGCCACCATTTCGCCTTTAAATATTCTTTATAGGGAACATTCAGGGTCATCATCAATGGATAATAAGAACTGTCAAAAGCAGGTACTCTCTGCCCAAACAGAAACTGAAAACCTCCTGTTACAAAGAGTCCCATCACCATCATCATTGCAGGTGTTTTGTACATTGAAGAAGTGAACATCAGCAATCCGTAGAACAGAAACATGAAGCTGCCCAGCAAAATTCCCTTGGGTACTTTATTGCGTCTCAGCATTTTAATATCGTTATTGATAAATGTTCCAATAACTCCATATTTATTCAGGAAAGCAATATTCTCTGTTTTCCCTACTGTTTTCTTGGCTTCAAGACCTTGATCCAAATAAAATTCATTACGAAGGTAACGGAAACATATCCACCACAGCATTACGAACAAAGCAACAGGTATCAGGGCAAAGTAAGGTTTCTCATAGAAGCTGAAGAAAACAGCTTCAGAATAAGAAAGAACCGGAATTATTTTATAATACCCCAGCATTCCTATGCCTAAAAAGCATACTCCTATGATCACGGCCAAGGTTTCTTTACCGTTGAAGAAAATGTTGATAAAATTATTCAGATAGAGCAATGAGATCACTCCTATAAGCCATACCAAAATTCCTAAGATACTATATCCGTTGAACAAAGCAATCAATGAAAATGTGATAAAGAATAACGAACTCAGCCAGCTGAAAGCTGAAAGAAAGGTTTTCGCCAGCATATAATTGACCAGGGTATTCTTTCTGATGTTCATAGTAAGGAAGGGCTTAATATTCTGGGTAGGTATTTCCTGCCAGAGGTATTTCAGAACAAGATCAACAATCCAGGCAACAATCATGAATTTTGAAACGACCTTCAAAGGATTCTGATGCATTTCCTCCTGCACATAGAAAAAAGCAATAAAAGCCCCACCTACAAGGCATCCCACGAAATAAAGTATTCCAATAAAACGGAGGATTTTCATGGTCAGATTGATCCCTAAAGATGTACCGCGAAAAAAGCTTTTGATTTCAAGCCTAAGGAACTTTAGAAACATATGTTAGTTTTTTACATTAGTAAATATAATGTAAAATATGTTACAAGTTTTTTAAAGAAAAATAGATTTTTTTAATTATCCTATAAGTTCTTTTGCCTGTGCTAATGCGGCTTCTGTAATTTTACTTCCAGAAAGTAACTGGGCAATTTCGTTCAGTTTCTCGTCGTCGCTCAAAGGAATTATAGTAGATTGTGTTTTACCGGAAATATCCTGCTTTACCACTTTATAGTTGTCGTTTCCTTTTGCAGCAACCTGCGCCAGGTGTGAAATAACGATCAGCTGCATATCTTCAGACATCTCTCTCATAAGATTTCCGATCTCTTCGGCAACTTTTCCGGAAACTCCGGTGTCAATTTCGTCCAGAATAAGAGTTGGAAGCTCATCACTTTCAGCAATAATTTTCTTTACGGCCAGCATTACTCTTGATCTTTCACCTCCAGAAATAGCGGTCTGAATAGGTTTTAAAGGAAACCCAGAATTCGCCTGAAACAACAGCTGTATATTTTCTTTTCCAAACGGATTGAATTCCTCAGCATCCTGCAGTTCTATATCAACTTTAGCTTTTTCAAGACCTAATTTTTTCAGAAGAGTTTCTGCTTTTTTGATGAAGACAGGAATGTTTTTATGCCTGTTCTTTGAAAGCTTTGCAGCAAGACTTTGAAGTGCTTTCTCTTTTTGAGAAATATTCTCTTCTGTTGCTTCTATCTGTTCCTCCAGCTCAGAAGCTCCTCTCTGATCTCCTGACAGCTGGTTTCTGATCTCAATCAATTCATTAAGATCTGAAACATTATGTTTAAGAAATAGAGCGTTTATTTTATTATTAAGATCGGTAAGGTGTATCAGGTTTTCTGGATTGATTTCCACTTTTTCTGCGGTATGCTCCAGTTCAGAAATAATATCTTTCAGTTCTACAAAGGAAGTTTCCAGCCTTTCATCAAGCTCTGCAAAACTGGTAGAAACTTCAGAAATTTTTGAAAGCTTATGGGTAGCTTCATGAAAGAAAGACAAAATCCCTATTTCTTCCTGATGGAACCTGGACAGAATCTGACCTACGTTTTCGGAAATCATTCCTGCATTTTCCTGAATGGAAAGCTGGTTCTGAACATCTTCATAGTCTACATCATCAAGTTTCAGTTCTTCCAGTTCATTGAGTAAAAATTCTTTATAATCGCTTTCTTTATTGGCTTCAGAAAGTTGAGTTTTCAATTTCTTCAACAGCAGTTTCAGATTTTGAAAGTCGGAAAAATCCTTCTGATATTCTTCAATAATTTTTTTGTTATCAGAAAGTCCATCGATAATTTTAAACTGATATTCTGAGGTAAAAAGGTTAGATGTTTCAAACTGGGAATGAATATCGATCAGCTGTGAGGAAAGTTCCTTTAAAATATCCAGCGTCACCGGAACATCATTGATGAAGGCACGGGATTTTCCCGATGGCAGAATTTCTCTTCTTATAATTGTCTGAAGCTCGTAGTCGAGATCATTTTCAATAAAGAATTTCTTAAACTGGTTGTTCAGGGAGAATTCAGTTTCAACGACGCTTTTCTCTTCAGATTTGGCAATGGATTTCACATCTGCTCTTTCTCCCAAAATAAGTCGTAGAGCCCCTAAAATAATAGATTTACCCGCACCCGTTTCACCGGTAATTACCTGTAAACCATTTTTAAGAGATACTTCAAGAGTATCTATCAGGGCAAAGTTTTTAATGTAAATTCTCGAAAGCATTGATAATCCGGGTTATGATCCAATTTGAGTTTGAACTGTAAAAATAAGTTTTTTTTTAATGAACTGAGAAAATGTTTACGTGCTTTCTGCTCATTAACATTTTTTTCATCTCTAACTTGTTATTAAGTTATTTCTCGAAAATTTTAAAGAGTTTCAATGGATTCCAATCTTACACTTTCCACTTATTCCATTTATTATCAATGTTTTTCGGAGAAAGAATAATCATTGTCTGTTTAAGATCATTAAGAATCAAACCTCCGTTATTTCCGGAATTGAATATATTGAAGATCTCATCACTTTTGGTATCGATGAACAGGTTAAAGAAAAATGCCTGCTGAAATGTATTTTCATACATTTTCAATTGCATCAGGGCATCAAAAATCACTTTTTTCCCGGCAGTCTGATCCTGATTAAAAAGGTTATCCATTCCGGCTCTGTGGTAAGTATAAATAGTAGAACGCAACTGATTCCAGTTAGGATTCATCACTTCATTGATCAATATAGAGCGGCTTCTTGGTTCATTGATGGTATTCCAGCCTTCATAGTTTCTGTTCTGGGAATTCTGCGCAATCTGCTGCGCTTTTGCATACCATTGAGACCCTCCCATAGATTGGAAACTATCTGCATCCAGCCCCAAAATAAGATAAATATAGAAACTGACTACATCCGTAAGATTTTTTCCTGAAAACTGTCTTTCATTAAAAATAAGACTTTCATTTTCAATATATTCAAAACCAAATCTCTGATCCTGAAGATTGATTAAAGGGGATTCGTAAGTCGTATTGTAAACAGGACGCATAGCCTGAACAACAATAGATCCTTTGAATCTATTTCCATCTCTTTCTCCAATAACAACGGAAAAACCACATTTTATTTTTTCAAAATTCTGAAGCTTTTTCCCTGTCCAGCTTGTATTATTGATAAAGTCTCTGAGACTTTTTTCCAATGCTTTAAATGCCTGCTGGTTACTTCCTCCTACCTGTTGAGAGTTTACCTGAACGGTTGCCAACAGCTCTTGAGAAAAACTTTGGGTATATATAAAAAACAGAAAAAATAAGCTTATAATTTTTTTCATTGTCTATTAAAAATTGAGAACGGAAATTTATTAAAATTATTTTAAAAGTTGAGACTCAACAAAATTAAGAATATCCTTCGCTACATCATCTTTGGATTTCAGCTCGAATTCTTTTTTCTCCGTTTTGGTAAATATCCTTATTTTATTGGTATCATTCTTAAATCCGGCTCCTTCATCACGAAGAGAGTTCAATACAATCATATCCAGATTTTTCTTCTCCAGCTTTCCTTTTGCATTTTCCTCTTCATTTTGGGTCTCCAGGGCAAAACCTACCAAAAACTGGTGTGTTTTCTTTTCACCCATCGTTTTAAGGATATCCGGATTCTTAACCAGCTCAATGGTCAGGTTATCGTCATTTTTCTTGATCTTCTCTTTCGCCACTTCTTTTGGCGCGTAATCAGCCACCGCAGCACTTGCAATACCGATGTCTATGCTGTCATAAAATTCAAATACTTTTGCAAGCATTTCTTTTGCTGAAGTGACTTTATGAAGCTCAACATTGGGATCATTAATGGTTTGGAAACTCGGTCCTGAAATCAGAATCACTTTGGCTCCTCTTTTTGAAGCTTCTTCAGCCAGAGAAAATCCCATTTTTCCAGATGAATGATTTCCGATGAATCTTACCGGATCTATGGCTTCATAAGTAGGACCAGCCGTAATTAAAACGGTTTTTCCTTCAAGACTCTTGGAATGGCTGTTTGTTGTAAAATAATTTTCAATTGTATTAAAAATCGTTGACGGTTCTGCCATTCTACCCTGCCCGATCAGTCCGCTTGCCAATTCACCATTTTCTGCAGGAATAATAATATGTTCAAAGCTTTGTGCAAGCTCCAGATTTTTCTTTGTGGATGGATGTACATACATATCAAGATCCATCGCCGGAGCTATGAAAACCGGACATTTTGCAGACATATACGTTGCAATAACCAGATTATCACACATCCCGTGGACCATTTTAGACAGTGTATTGGCCGTACAGGGAGCTACAATCATCACATCTGCCCACAGTGCCATTTCCACATGGCTGTTCCATGTTCCGTTATCACCATAAAATTCTGAATACACCGGTTTTTTGGATAGTGTAGACAGGCTCAGTTTCGTCACAAAATGTTCTGCATCAGGGGTCATAATGACCTGTACTTCGGCACCTTTTTTCACAAAATCCCTTATCAAAAAATGAATTTTGTAGGCTGCAATTCCACCAGAGACGGCGATAAGTATCTTTTTACCGGAAACACTCATTGAGTTCTAATTTTTTGAAATACTAAAATACTTATTTTTTCCCACACAATCAGGCTTTAAAACAACAAAGGTCATAAAAGAACTAATTTCTTTTATGACCCTCATTTATAAAAAACACAGAAGATTATTTTCTTTCTTCTGTTTTTCTGAAATAAACATCTTCGTTTAACCACTCTTCAATAGCAATTGAAGTTGGCTTTGGAAGCTTTTCGTAATGTTTAGAGATCTCAATTTGCTCTCTGTTTTCGAAAACCTCTTCTAATGTAGAATTGTGAACGGCAAATTCATCCAATTTGTTGTGAAGTTCCGTACGGATCTCCGCATTGATTTGCTCTGCTCTCTTTCCCATGATAACAATAGCTTCATAGATTGAACCTACTTTATCTTCAATCTTATCTTTATCGTAAGTAATAGTATTTACTTCTGCTTTTGTATCTTTTACACTCATTTTGAGAAAATTATTTTTATTTTAAGATGGCAAATTTACGAATTATCTTTGAATTTTGAAAGTCGCTGCAGGAGGAGGGGTCTTAAGTGCTGCACTGTCCCTCTGTAACTGCATTGCTTTCTTTTCATTGCTAATCTGATCTTTAATTTGCTGTTCTGTTTTACCTTGATCAGCCAATTTTTCAGCTTCTTTTTTCTGTCTTGCTGTTAAAGCTGCAATTCTTGCATCCGTTTCTTTTTTAACGACAACAAAGTGTTCTTTTTCTTTTTCCAATTTTTCTTTCAGATCTGTAGCTGTTTTAGAATATTCTGTATTAGGAAGCTCTTTCTCTACAAATCTTGTATACGTCAATGCACTTTCAATACGCTCTGCCTTAAGACCATAAATAGATTTCATTGCCAATTCATAGCGGGACTTCATGATATAATCATAAATTTTTGAACGAAGTTTTGTACTCGGAAAATCTTCCAAAACGTTTTCCAATGATACATTGGCCGCTTTATAATCACCCATTTTGAAGTATTGTCTTCCATTTTCATAGGCTTTAAACTCAAGCTTATAAGACAATTCATCAATTAACTGGCTGATATTTTTAGACCTTTCAGAGTTTGGATAGTTGTTCAGGAAATCCTGAAGCTCATTGATTGCCAATTCTGTACTGGATTGGTCTAAGTTATAATCCATTGATCCTTCATAATAGCACAGTGCAGACATATAGGCTGCCTCTTCTGCTCTTGGATCTTTTGGAAAACTAACTGCAAAGTTCTTGAACTGGTGACCTGCCAGTTTATAACTCTTGTCATAATAGTTGGCATAAGCAGTGTTGAAACCTACATTAGGGAAATCATCTGTTCCTGCCACAAGATTTGCAAGTCTGTCATAAAGAGCCAATGCATTTTTCCACTTTTTCTTAGCGAAGTTTTCATTAGCTGCTTTCAAGATAAATTCTTTATCAGCACTCCTCATTGCTCTTTCCTGCTGGCTTACACAAGATGAAATCACCGCTACAGCAAAAAGACCTAAAATATATTTTTTCATATAAAAAGTTCAACAGTTTTCGGATTATACAGCCGATTTACTAATTTGCAAAAATATAACTTTTTTGTCAATAGATTTTTTTTTATGAATATTTAACGTAATTTTAGTCTGCAGCGTATCCCAAAATCGCAAAAACACTTAATAAAAGATTCATTCTCACCTTTTTTTCAGCTTCTTTGGTATATGTTTCTTCATTTTTACTTGGAACATACAACTCATAAAAGTTTTTATTTCTGATTACAAATAAAGTAGACCCAATAATCATGGTAAGAATATCTTCAGGCTTTGGGGTAAAAGTAAAAACTCCTGAAGCCACCCCTTTTTTGATTACTTCATCCAGTTTTTTCACGAATAGTTGGTAGAAATCAAGCAATTCGTCTTTCAGGTTTTCTGTATGGCGAAGTTCCTGGGTAACAAACCCATGGAAATAATTATACTTGAACAGTTGAGAAACGATATATTTAATCATTTCCCGCATCTGCATTTCCGGTTTTCCATCTTTGATGGTATCTGCAAATTCTGAAAAATTCTCTCTGGTCTTCAGTACTCTGTACTGGTAGAGATAAGACATCATTTTCTCTTTAGACCCGAAGTAATAAGAGATCATGGCAACGTTAATATTTGCTTTGGAACAGATATCTCTTACAGAAGTTCCTTCATACCCTTTTTTTGCAATGAGCTCTTCTGCAATGTCCAGTATGTGAATCTGTTTTTCCGTAAATTTTTTTTTCATGAAGTGTACTTTGAGTAAAGTTAAGAAATTTTTAACACATTTATAAACGATCGTTTAATAATTTTAAATTAAATCTTAAAAATACTTATTTTTGAACATGGAGTTTTTTGATTTTCATCATCATAAAAAATATATCAGAAACGGAATTTACAATCTGGGGAAAGAGATTCCGCCTGATTTCCCTTACTCTATCGGCATTCACCCAAATGATATTGATAGTAACAATATTGAACAGCAATTATCATGGATGAGAAGTATGATGTTTGAAAATTGTTTTGCTATTGGTGAATGCGGTCTGGATTCTTTGGTTTCTATAGATCAGAAAATTCAGGAGGAAGTTTTTTTAAGGCAGATAAAAATCGCAAATGAGGTAAAAAAGCCTCTGATTATTCATTGCGTAAGAAAATTTTATGAGGTTATTTCTTTTAAAAAGAAGGCCGAGCAGCCCATGATCATCCATGGTTTTAATAAAAAACGACAAATTGCTGAGGATCTTCTGAGCAATAATTTTTACCTGAGTTTTGGAAAAGCTGTTTTGTATAATTTATCTTTGCAGGATATTATAAAAAACACTCCATTAGACAGAATCTTTTTAGAAACTGATAATGAAGACTTTAACATTGAAGAATTGTACATTAAGGTTTCAGAAATAAAAGCGATTTCTCTGGAACAGCTGAATGAACAAATTTTGGAAAATTTACACTCAATAAAAAATGGATAAATACTGGCTGGAAAGAACTGAACTTTTGATAAAGGAAGAAGGATTAGATAGGCTGATCAAAGCGAATGTGCTTGTTGTAGGTTTAGGCGGAGTAGGTTCTTTTGCCGCAGAATTTCTTGCGAGAGCCGGGGTAGGAAATATGACCATTGTGGATGGTGATACAGTAGATATTACCAACATCAACAGACAGCTGCCTGCTTTACACTCTACTGTCGGAAAACATAAGGTGGATGTTGTTGCTGAAAGGCTTCTTGATATCAATCCGCAGCTTAATTTAACGAAAATCAATGAATTCCTGAATCCGGAAAGAATGGATGAAGTGCTGGATTCTGCAAAATTTGATTATGTTTTGGACTGCATTGACAGCGTTACTCCAAAACTGTCTTTAATTATTGCTGCCAAAAGAAGAAGGATAAAAATCGTAAGCTCAATGGGAGCCGGCGGAAAAACCGATCCAAGCAAAGTATTGGTAAGAGACATCAGTAAAACCGAACACTGCCACCTTGCAAGACAGGTAAGAAAAAGGCTGAAAAAAGTAAAAATTGACAAAGGTGTCCGTTGTGTTTTTGCCAATGACATTCAAGATGAAGAAAGTTTGAAAATGACTGACGGAACCAATTATAAAAGATCTTTTTACGGAACAATAAGTTATATGCCTGCCATTTTCGGGTTGTACACGGCTTCAGAAGTGATTAATCATTTATTAAATCAGGATTAAATTTTACACTCCGTAAATGACAAACTCCAAATATCCCAGAGCGGAAAAGCTCAAAAAAAACACGGAAATCAGTTTGCTTTTTGACAAAGGCAAATGGAGAACCAGCGGAAATCTGAGAATCATTATTCTGAAAGACAAACCTAATCTTCCTGTAGAAATCTCCAGATTCGGGGTTTCTGTCTCTAAAAGATACTTTAAAAGAGCTGTGCACAGAAACCGCATCAAAAGATTGCTGAGAGAATGCTACCGTCTGAATAAGGATTTATTTAAACAATCCTTTGGAGAGAAAACAATGGCTATGCTGTTTTGGGCATCTCCTGAAATGCCTCCGAAATTCCAGGATGTGGAAGCGCAGTTTATAAAGCTTTGTGAAGCTCAGAAAAAATAATTTTTCATTAGAATAAAAGATCTGTGAGAAGTTTTTTATCCCACAGATTTACACTGATCATTGTGTAGATACTTTATTTTTATTCTAAATCTCAAATAGCGAAACTCGCATCCCATCTCATATTCCGGACTTAGAAATTAACAACTCTTAATATCATATACTTTTTGTAATTTAGGGAAAACAATAAATCTGAAAATTAATATGTTAGATAATATTCCCTATTTTTCTTATGTCATCAGTGCATTTATCGGGATTGGATTGGCCGCGGCTACGGGATTTCGGGTATTCCTCCCGATGTTTATCGTAAGTCTTGCTTCATATTTTAACTGGATCCCTATGAATGAGCATTTTGAGTGGCTTGCAGGCCTTCCTACGCTTATTATAACAGGAATTGCCACAGTGGCTGAGATCCTTGCTTATTACATCCCTTTTGTTGATCATTTGCTGGACACGATCTCTATTCCCATGGCTACGGTAGCGGGATCTATATTATTTGCCAGCCAGTTTGCTGAACTGGGAACATTTCCACAATGGGCGCTGGCATTAATTGCGGGTGGAGGTACAGCAGCCACGATAAGTTCCGGATTTGCGGGAATACGAGCCGCTTCTACAGCAACAACCGGAGGATTGGGGAATTCTGTGGTAGGAACCACGGAAACAGCCGGAGCAGGTCTTATGTCTGTTCTTGCCATGGCAGCGCCAATTATTGCAGCAATTCTTGCAATAATTATATTAATTCTTGTTATTGTCTTTGGGCGGAGGGCCTGGAAAAAATTAAGAGGAAGTAAAAATAACCCATAGAATTTATAAATAAAAAAGGTACTGCTCTAAACAGTACCTTTTTCTTTTAATTTTTACTTCTAAAGTCCTTAATATTCTGAATTTTAGATTCAAAATATTCTTTTTTCTCAGGACTCTTTTTGATTAATATTTCAAACGCTTTTATCGCTTTTGTGTATAGTTTCTGTTCAAAATAAAGATTGGCCAACGTTTCTGTCATCAAATGGGAGATATCGTCATTCTTTTCTTTAACAACATAGGAACTTTCTTCTTTTAACTGGCTGATTCTAGGGTTATTTTCCAGGAAGGTTTCAATAGCCTTTTCTTTGATTTCTGATTTTTCCTTTTCAACTTCTTCAGTTCTGTCAATCTTAAGCCAGCTTTGCCAGGTATTGATAAAACCGGGAACATTACTGTCTAATGTTGACTGTGTTGTATTCTTCATAGTAACTTCCTGTATTTTCTCTACAGGCTCTTCTTTCTGCTTTTCTTCCACCTTAAGAGTAGAAATATCGGTTCCAAAGAAAGAAACATTCATCACTGGAACTTCTTCTTTTGCATCCGTTTTATCAGCATTTTCTTCGGATGCTTCAACAGGGGCAGAATGATCTTCAATAACTTCTACATTATCTTCTACTGCAGGTAAAGTATCTTCCTGAGCAATTTCTGTAACAACGTCAACTGTTTCAGATGGAGCTTCAATTTCAATTACCGGTTCCTCCGCAGGGATAATTTCTGCTATGGGAACTTTTATTTCAGGAACTGATGTTGCAGCTGATTTATTGATTAAAGAATCCGGCCTATTGGATTCCACACTCATTGGCTTCCATGCGGACTGAACTTCATGGACTTCTTCTTTTTCTTTTTCTTCTGCAGCTTCAACCTTAGCTTCTTCTACAGGCAATTGATCTTCAACAATTTCTTCCTGTACCGGCTCTTCTTTGATTTCCTCAGGCTTTTCTTCATTTGTTGACCAGAAATGGAAATTCTGGGTTTCAGCGAAGCTAATTTCATGATCTCCAGTTGCTTCAAGCTCTGCCTTTTCTTCTTGAGCAACAGGTTTAGCCTCCTTCATCTTTTTCTCAACTTCTTCAATCAGACGTCTCATTTCCTCTTCATGCTTATTCACATGAGGTTGGGAAACTTCAGCTGTTTCAGAGATTTCATCGTTGTTAGCCTGGATTTTAACATCTGGCATGAATGATTCCGTGCCATGGAAGCTTACTTCAGCATCGGATAATTCTACTAAAGGTTCTTCTTCATTACCTTTTGTATCTTCTTTTTCAGCAGAAATCTGATCTTCGTCGATAATGGCTTCTGGTGTAAAATTTTCACCAGCATTCTCTTCTACTTCAACCTGTATTTCTTCTTGCAGAGCAGACTCTTCTTTAGAAACAGTTATAGTTTCATTAGCTGTTGATTCTGCTTTTACAGGTTCTTCAGCTACTTCTTCAATATTTTCTTCAGGAACTAAAGGAGCGATCTCATGGAAACTTATATTTTCGTCTTCTTCAATCTTCTCTTCTTCTTTTTCTGAAGAAATCTGATCTTCATGAATAATAGTTTCTGGGGTAAAGTCTTCTTCTGATTTCTCTACTTCAGATGGTAGCTCTTCTATTTGTTCGGTAACAGATTCTACTGCAGTTTCAGTCTTTTGGGTTACCAAAGTTCCTGATTCAAGAGTAGATTCAATATCTATCGTTTCAGAATTTTGTTCATCAAGGAAATTTTCTTCTCCTTCAAATAAAATTCTGTTTCGTTCACCGTTTACATAGATAGGTTCAAGCTGTTGTAAAGTTGGTATTACACATGCGTTTCCTTGCTCCTCTTCTTGTTTCTCCAAAGAGACTTCTTCCTCTCTTTTAAGAGGAAAAGATTTACTTTTAGGGGCAAATTGAACCGGTTTTTCAATTGTTTTGGAAGGAATCTTCTCTTCAACAATTTCTGGTTTAGCCTCCTGAATGATCTTCCCGTTGATCAGTTGATATAAAATCTTTTTATCAGTAGTATATGCTGCTGTTATAGAAAGCTCTTTCTGATAATTTTCTTTTTCGTACAGATGCACTCCATAGAGATGAAGCGCCCTGATATTTTGAATATAAGGAAAAGTGTGAATCTCTTCTTTCAAAAGACTAAGGTCTTCTGACTGAATATTTTTCGGATTTTTTATTAATTCTAAAACTCTCGGATTCATCTTACCAATTCGCTACAATGTCGTTAAATATCTTATTAATAATTCTATCTGTTACCAGCTTTACCTGCTGGTCTTCGATTTGACTTAGTGATACATCACTGTTGAAAGCTGCTTCATCGGAATAGGTTCTGTCAAAACTTGCATCTGGATGAATTTTATTTTCATAATGTACTTTCACTGTAATCGTAAGTTTATTCTGTGCCTGCTGAATGACTCCACCAGAAGGATTGGTCTGGGTATTGGAGCTGATGGTAGTAGGAGTAATTGAATAGTCGGTAATTTCCCCTTCTATCAGAATATCAGGATTTTCTTTTGTTCCTTTCAAAGTTGTTCTCTGAAGGAATCTATTTTGTATTGCTGTAGAAAACTGTTGAGATAATGCAGGATTTACCAAGGGTGCATTATTAGGAAATTCATTGATCTGAACAGTTTTTTCATCTGTAAGAGATGATCCCGTAAAGCTGTAACATGAGTTTAGAACTCCCAGCACAGCAAAAAGTATCCCCGTCAGTAATGACTGTTTCAGACTGATATTTTTAATTTTAAAATTCATTTTTAGATCCAATTTCAGTAATTTCATCATACTCAATTTGTTGCATAGCATCTTCATAAGCAAAATAGTTTGCTGTGTATAAAAACGGCAGGGTAAGGAAAAGTCCTATCCCACAGGCAACAACACCAATCTGAGCTAAAATACTCACTACTAATGAGAAAAGAAAAATTGACAACAGATTTCCCTTCGTCATTACTTTTGAGATATTCCAGGCTTCTTTTATTTCTTTAACTCCTTTAAGACTGATTAATGGAATGATATAAAAGCCTTTCAATACGAAGTAATATATCGCTGCAATCAATAAAAACACATAAGGAATCATAAAAAGCCCAACCATCGGGTTAGGTTCACTACGTTCTGATATTGCCCCTGATATACCCAGGACAGCAAATAAAGGAATGTAAAGCAGTAAAACACCTCCAAAAATAATTAACTGCAACATAAAGTAAGGCATGAAGTCTTTAAAATCAAAGATATCTCCGGGACTTGCCGGTTGATTTCGGCTTAGCCTTTGAAGGTACTTGTATAAATTACCCATTGCCAACAGTCCGCAGAACGGAATAATTGACATGATAAAGCACACTAAAAATGCTATAAAAATGTTCCCGAAATCTTTCTTTAAAAGTTCGAAACCTTTATTAATGTATTCTCCGAGTTTAAAATTGATCGGCTTAGGTGTTAAATTTACTTTCATTATTGATGTTGTGCTTAATCTTCCAGGTTATATTGTTTTATTTTTCTGTATAAAGTTCTTTGTGAGATTCCCAGCTCATCTGCTGCTCTGTTTCTGCGTCCTTTATGCTTCTCCAACGCTTTGATAATCAAATCCTTTTCGTTATTCTGAAGAGAAAGTGACTCTGGTCTGTTTTCTTCCACTTCGATATCTTCAATATCTTCATAACTGTCTTCAGGAGTTGAAATAATCGTAGGCGTCTGAACTACTGGTGCATCATTACTATTATCAAAATACAATAAAGATCCGGAGTTCACCTGTGGCTGACTTTCAGGGGTATAAATCCTGTTGATCAGGTTTTTCTCATGGTTACTCAGATCTGCTGTTCCTCTGTTCTTAATCAATTCCGAAGTTAAGGATTTTAAATCATTAATATCATTCCTCATATCGAATAGAATTTTATACATGATTTCTCTTTCGCTTCCGAAATCGTTTTGCTTAGTAGCATTTTGAGTATTTACCACCATCGGAAGGTGGGTTTCCATAGGAATATACTCTGCAAGTTTCTCAGCCGTTATATTTCTGTTTCTTTCCACAACGGTCATTTGCTCCACTAAGTTTCTTAATTGACGGATATTCCCCGGGAAAGAATAACTTTCTATGTAATGAACAGCACTCTGTTCCAGCTCCAACTCCGGCATTCTGTACTTTTCTGCAAAGTCTATGGCAAACTTTCTGAACAGCAAGTGAATGTCTCCTTTTCTTTCTCTCAAAGGCGGCATATCAATCTGAACAGTATTCAAACGGTAATATAAATCCTCACGGAATCTTCCGTCATGGATGGCTTTCATCATATTAACGTTGGTAGCTGCTACAATTCTCACATTGGTTTTCTGTACCTGCGAAGAACCTACTTTCATAAATTCACCACTTTCCAGCACTCTCAAAAGACGAACCTGTGTCTGAAGTGGAAGTTCTCCTACCTCATCCAAGAAGATGGTTCCACCATCTGCAACTTCAAAATATCCTTTTCTTGTAGCGGTAGCACCGGTAAAAGCTCCTTTTTCGTGCCCAAAAAGCTCAGAGTCTATTGTTCCTTCGGGAATTGCACCACAGTTTACCACAATGTAGGGCTGATGCTTTCTTTTGGATTCTGAATGAATGATTTTCGGAATAAATTCTTTTCCAACTCCACTTTCCCCAATTACCAGAACAGAAATATCTGTAGGGGCAACCTGAATAGATTTTTCCAGTGCCCGGTTGAGTGCCGGAAAGTTTCCGATAATTCCGAAACGGTTTTTTATGTTTTGTAACTCGTTGCTCATAAGTAAATTTTTGATTATTGATTTAATGTTAATCTTCTACAGCTCTTCAATTTCCTTTCTGTAGACTTTGTTAAAATGATGAGTGTAGACATCTTTCATGGTCTTCCCTTCGTCATACGTTTGTAAGGCTAACATTTTTAAATCTAAATAATCTTTGTTTCTGATCTTAGAAACTTTACTCTTAAAGTATATGTTCTCGGCAAAGTTGTATTCTTTGCTTTGTTTTTCAAAATTTTCCAGAGCTTTGTCATATCTGCCCAGTTCGAAATACGTAACTCCCAACTGGTAATGATCAAACATTCCCTTCACATAACCTCTGGCTGCCAGAAGGCTTTCTATAATCCCTGCTGCTTTTTCTTTCTGTCCTAATGCGCTGTAAGACATTGCTCTTACCACGTCAAGATTATAATCTCCGTTCTGAGATCTTCCCAGGTCTCCGGGATAATATTTTTTTAACCCTTCTAAATCCAGAATGGCTCCTTTGTAGTCTCTTAAAAACTGAAACTTCGTCCAGCCTCTGTAGCCAAGGTGCATTTGAGGATCTAAAGCAACTGCTTTATCAATTAAAATTTTCCAGGTTACAAAATCTCCGTTCTTAAGATAGGGAACGGCCTTTTCCATATAAGCACGGGAGAAGTCGGGACACAGTTCAATCGCTTTATCAAAGCCTTTCTGAGATTCCGCATATCCTTGTAAATCTGAAGCCCAGTTGTATAACTCGCACGCTTTTTTGCAGTTCTCACCCTCTACTGCATTACAGTTGACCTGTGCAATAGTATTGGTGTAAACTATAAGTAACAAAAAGCTAAGGTAATACCTCTGAAACTTTTCCATTTTCAATTTTATAGGTTAAATACTGATAATAATCTACTTTTAAACCTTTTATCTCTTTCGGCATCCAGCCATCGAGTGATTTTGTAAACTGAAGCAGCTTATTTTCCAATTCTTCATCCAGAACAGTTTCTTTCAGATCCGGGCTCATATGCTGTAACCTGAACAGTCCTGTCTTTCCTTCACAATTTACTAAAAATCTTACGGTAATATAACCGTTGATTTTCTTTTCAGAATATATATTTTCTTTTTTAAGTTTTTCTGTGATCGCAATCTTTTCTCCTTTATAGCTATATTCCTTTGTACCTTGATAGTACTGAAAGCTGAAATGTCCCCATTTTTCTGAACCACACTTTTTAAAATCAGCATCATCCAGTTTTTTATCAAACTCGATATCTCCTACAGTACCGGGATATTTTTTTACATTTTTTTCTGTCTGACAGGATGCCAGAGCAAACGAAAACATAGCAAAAAGATAAACTGCTTTGATCAAAACTTACTGTTATTCCACTGTTCTCCCTAAAAGTGTGCCTTGTGTATTGTCATAAGCAAAAACGTTCACAATGTCACCTATTTTCTGTCCTTCAAGTTGATCGAAGACACATACTGCGTTCTGAGAGTTTCTTCCTTTCCATTGGTTTTTGTTCTTCCTGGAAATTCCTTCAATCAGAATCTGGTGTATTCTTCCTACATAAGACTTCATTCTTTGGTTTGAAAGCTCGCCCTGAAGTTTAATAACCTCAGCAAGACGTCTCTGCTTCACATCGGCAGGAATATTGTCTTCCATTTTCTTGTGAGCCGGAGTTCCTGGTCTTTCTGAATAGGCAAACATATAACCATAGTCATATTCAACCTCTCGCATCAGGCTTAAGGTATCCTGGTGATCTTCTTCTGTTTCATTACAGAATCCAACGATCATATCCTGAGAAAAAGATACTTCAGGAACAATTTCCTTTGCTTTTTTAATCAGATCGAGATATTGTTCACGGGTATGTTGTCTGTTCATTGCTTCAAGCATATTATTGCTTCCGCTTTGTACAGGAAGATGTACATAGTTACAAATGTTATCATGTTTTGCCATCATTCTGAAAACATCCAGATTCATATCCTGAGGATTTGAAGTGGAAAATCTGATTCTCAATTCAGGGACTGCTTTAGCCACCAAGTCAAGAAGCTGGGCAAAGGTAACAGCTGTTGCTTTCTGCATTTCAGAAGCTTTGGCGAAATCTTTTTTAGGACCACCTCCGTACCACAGGTAAGAGTCTACGTTCTGTCCCAAAAGAGTAATTTCTTTATATCCGTTATTGGCAAGGTCTTTACATTCTTCTATAATAGAATGTGGATCACGGCTTCTTTCTCGTCCTCTGGTAAAAGGGACTACGCAGAATGTACACATATTATCACAACCTCTGGTGATTGTAACAAAAGCTGTAACTCCGTTTCCGCCTAGACGAACGGGATTGATATCTGCATATGTTTCTTCTTTGGAAAGGATCACGTTAATGGCATCTCTCCCATCGTCAGTTTCTTTTAAAAGATTGGGCAAGTCTCTATAGGCATCAGGACCTACAACAAGATCAACCAGTTGTTCTTCTTCTAAGAATTTGGTTTTCAGCCTTTCTGCCATACATCCCAGAACACCAACCGTCATATTCGGTCTTTCTTTTTTTAGATTTTTGAACTGGGCAAGACGCATTCTTACAGTCTGCTCTGCTTTTTCGCGAATGGAGCAAGTATTTAGAAGAATAAGGTCTGCTTCTTCCACCTTCATTGTTGTATTGTATCCTTGTTCATTAAGAATGGATGCAACAATCTCAGAATCAGAAAAATTCATCTGACAACCGTAGCTTTCTAAAAACAATTTTTTAGAATTTTCCGGTTTTTCAGCAACGGCAAAAGCTTCACCCTGTTTCGTTTCGTCTATATATTTTTCCTGCACGATAATCAATTTAAGGTTCGCAATTTTAAATTACGAACAAATAAGTTTGCAAAGATACAAAATATTGTGACAGAATGTCAGCGCTATTATTTTAACAAAATCATAAAGTTACACGCATCGCGAAACTGGATGCTACCGGAAGGCCGCGGAAAGATTCTGGCTGCCACTTTTCAGTAATCTGTCCTATAGCTTTCATCATCTTATATTTAATATCCTCCTGTAAATCATCAGGTTGTATTCTAACATCATGTAAAACACCTTCCTGATTAACTTTAAATCGTATTTCAACTGTTACACCATCAGCATTTTTGATGTTCTGGCTTTTCAGATTAGTGATCAGACGATTTCTGAATCCTCCCATTCCTCCAGGAAATTCAGCATATTTTTGCAAACCCTGCGTGGTATAATTTTCTTTAAAGTTGTCAAAATAATCGATCGGATAGAACATGATGGAAACATATTTCTATACATCCGCACCTTTTTTCCATTTTTTTAGTTTATTTATTTCATCGAGAGCCTTTACAAATACTGTGGTAGGGCAATTATCAGAAAGAGTTTGATTAATAATTTTAGCCTGTCCCTTTTCTATTTCAAGTTCAGCCAGAAACATTTCGGACATTCTATTATTACAACGTCCTGAATGATTTTCAATCAGAACCTTATTCAAATCTTTATAAAACTGTACAGCACCTCCTTTATAAGGATTCACATCTCCCTGAAGAAGATCAAATGTCTGGGCTTTTCCTACAGCAAAAAACAAAATCAGACCCAGTACCTGTAGAATTTTTCTAATCATGATCATAGGTATTATTATCAAACCTGATTTTCATTATCAACTTAGAATCAACCGGAACTCCATTTTTGGTAGCTGGCTTCCATTTTCCTTTTACTTTTTTAGCAGCATACTTCATATCATCGATAAAAGTTTCACTGTTTTTGAACTTAGGAAGAATATCCACTTTATCAATTTTACCTTTCGGGTCAATATTAAAAATGAAGGTCACTTCTCCTTTGATCGCATATAAAGCCACATCAATATAGGCATACACCATATTCAGAAATTCTTTTCTAAAGGCATCTTCACCTCCCGGGAATTCTGCTTTTTTGAAATCGTCTCCAGGCTGTAGTTGAATTTGAGCTGTTGTTTCTTGTGAAAAACCTTTAAAACTTAAAAGTAAAAAAGGTAAAACCATAAGGTATTTTTTCATTTATTGGGTATTAGTCTATATCTGTTGATATTGAAGAGAAGTTCATTTTAACTTTAATCTGTGAAGCTACAGGCTGTCCGTTGCAAGATGCTGGCATCCAGTTTTTCTTTATTCTTCTCACGACATACTGCATATCATCAAAAAAAACCTGGCTGTTCTGAACTTTAGGCATTCCTTTCACATCCACAACTTTTCCTTTAACATCAAGCACTAAGGTAAATGTAAAGTCTCCTGTCAGCGCATAGAAATCTGAATTCAGATAAGCATACATATATTTGTTCAGAATATCTTTGTAAGCTGCTACTCCACCTTCATATGCTGCTGGTTTAAAATCATTACATTTCACGGCAACCTGCATAAAAGGCTCTTTAATATCTATTTTTAAAATATTTTTATTACTATCTCTTATGAAAGAATCATCCCGCTCTTCCTGATCCTGTGCAAATGAAAAATTCGCTGCACATAAAGCCAAAAATAAAAATAGAGTTTTCATGATTTTGTTTCCTAATAATAAACAAAGATAAATATTTAGCTCATTTATAATAAAGAAAAACTTCACACAAAGCATGAAGTTTTACCTATAGATTCTGAATCTCAGATAGTTTTCCAATTATTTCTTTTGATCCTATAACATTCCTTTGATATGCTTATAATTACTCTTCACCGTTTCAAAAACCTCATCCATTTTACCACCAAGCATCAGCTGAGCCATGGATTTGGTCATTCCCATGATCTGATCAAATTCAATTTTAGGAGGAAGAGCAAGTGCATTGGGATTGGTAAAGATGTTCAGAAGATAAGGGCCATTATGATCTAAACATTCTTTGATCGCACTTTCCACCTCTTCGGGAAGATGTACATTCTTACCTGGATATCCCATTGCATGAGCTACCATAGCAAAGTCGGGATTAATCATATCAGTTTCATTATCCGGCATTCCACCAACTTCCATTTCCAGTTTTACCATTCCAAGGGTTCTGTTGTTGAAAACGATGAGCTTTACTGGTAATTTATACTGAAAAATAGTTGCCATATCTCCAAGCAGCATAGATAACCCACCGTCGCCACACATTGCAATAACCTCCTTTTCTGGATGGGCTAAAGCAGCTCCAATCGCCATCGGCATAGCATTGGCCATTGAGCCATGATTAAAAGAACCAAGCATCTTTCTTTCACCTGTTCCTGTAATAAACCGGGCTCCCCATACACAGCACATTCCGGTGTCAACAGTAAAAATAGCATCTTTTTTAGCAAGCCTATCTAAAGTATGAGCAACATATTCCGGCTGGATAGCATTCTCTTTTCCAAAATCTTTTACATATTCCAACTGATTTTCTTTTACTTTATCATAAAACGCCAGCTGCTCATTCAGAAAGTGAACATCCGTTTTTTCTTCCAATAAAGGCAGTAGTGCTTTTATTGTTTCTTTGATATCCCCTGCAAGACCTAATTCCAGTTTTGCTCTTCTTCCCAATCTTTCCGGACTTTCATCTATCTGTACAATTTTATTTTTTACCGGCATAAATTTCTGGTATGGAAAATCGGTTCCTAACAGAAGAACCAGGTCTGCTTCGTGCATTGCATGATACGCCGAAGGAAACCCCAGTAATCCTGTAAGCCCCACTTCATTAGGATTATTAGGCTGAATCGCCATTTTGCCCCGGAATGAATATCCTACGGGTGCTTTTAAGAATTTAGACAGTTCTATAACTTCTGCACTTGCCTCCCCTGCGCCAACTCCGCAGTATAAAGTTACTTTCTTGCTGTTATTCACTAATGCTGCCAATTGCTTTAATTCATCATCTGAAGGTCTTATAACAGGATTGGTTTTAAAGATTTGGGTAGAAGTAGATCCTTCCTCTGCATCCAGTTCGGAAACATCTCCGGGAAGACCTATCACAGCAACTCCTTTTTTCGAAATTGCATGTTGAATGGCAGTCTGAATGGTTCTCTGCACCTGTTCCGGGCGTGTAATCATTTGATTATAATGACTGCAGTCATCAAACAGTTTTATTGTATTGGTCTCCTGAAAGTAATCCATTCCCATTTCGTCACTGGGAATTGTGGAAGCAATCACCAACATCGGAACATGGGATCTGTGTGCTTCATATACTCCATTGATGAGATGAACGTGTCCCGGGCCGCAACTTCCTGCACATACCGCCAGGCCATCCAGTTCCGCCTCTGCAGCAGCAGCATAAGCTCCTACTTCTTCGTGCCTTACATGAATCCACTGGATGCTGCTTTTTTTGACTGCAATATTCAGATGGTTGAGACTGTCTCCGGTTACTGCATAAATTCTTTTCACATTGGCATTTTCGAGCATTTCAACAATCTGCTCTGCAATATTTTTTGCCATAATTACTATGTTTTGGTATTATTTCTTGGTGAACAATAGGATCTGAAATGAATATTAACAACCCTATATCTATCAAATTTAGCTAATAAAGTTGGAACCTCCACCCAGTTTCAATGTTAAAACTTTGTAATTTAATTTTGATCTTTTTACTACTTAAACCTCATAGATTTTGAAAACCATGAGGCTTAGTACATCAACAAAAGCCAACATATTAATTTTAAAACAAAACAAAAACAGCCACCCAAAAAGGTGGCTGTTCATATATTATCTCTCGAGTTTACATCACTATTTCGATCTGATTTCTCAATAGATCTTCAAACTCATCTCTTTTACGGATCAGGTGAGCTTTTCCATCCAGGAATAATACCTCTGCAGGTTTCAATCTTGAGTTGAAGTTTGAACTCATTTCAAAACCATAAGCTCCTGCATTATGGAAAGCAAGGACATCTCCTTCTCTTACTTCGTTCAGTTTTCTATCCCAAGCAAAAGTATCGGTCTCACAGATATTTCCTACTACGGTATAAATTCTTTCTGCACCTTTTGGATTGGATAAGTTTTCAATCATGTGGTAAGAATCATAGAACATAGGACGAATAAGGTGGTTGAATCCTGAATTTACTCCCACAAAAACGGTAGCCGTTGTCTGCTTGATTACATTAGCTTTAACCAATAAATATCCGCTTTTCCCCACTAAGAATTTCCCTGGTTCAAACCATAATTCGAACTTCTTCCCAGTATTTTTTGAAAACTCAGAAATTACTTTTTCTACTTTTTTCCCTAATGTCTTAACATCAGTTTCTTCTTCACTGTCCTGGTAAGGGATTTTGAATCCACTTCCCATATCCAGATATTTCAGGTTCGGAAAATGCTCAGAAAGCTCCAACATGATATCCAAAGCCTGCAGGAATACATCCGGGTCTTTGATCTCACTTCCTGTATGCATATGAAGCCCTTCCACATTCAGATTTGTACTCTTCATTACTCTTTCGATGTGACGAACCTGGTGAATAGAAATACCGAATTTACTGTCGATATGCCCCGTTGAAATTTTATAATTCCCTCCGGCAAAAATATGTGGGTTGATTCTTACTAAAATAGGATATGTATTTCCGTATTTGTTCCCGAATTGCTCAAGAATAGAAATGTTATCAATGTTAATATGAACACCAAAAGTCATTGCTTCCTCTATTTCAGCCAAGTCAACACAATTTGGAGTAAAGAGTATTTTCTCTTTCGGAAATCCGGCCTTTAATCCAAGTTTAACTTCATTAATAGATACACAATCCAAAGAAGCACCCAGGTTCTTGACATACTTAAGGATATTGATGTTTGTCAACGCCTTCGCTGCATAGAAGAACTTTGTATGTTTTAAAAAAGAAGATGTAAGTTTTTCGTATTGAACTTTGATGGACTCTGCATCATAAACGTACACCGGTGTGCCAAACTCATTGGCAATCTTTAGTAATTCTTTTGAATTCATAATTTCATTTTAACATAAAAAAAGACAGATCCTTCGAAAAAGAGTCTGCCAAATTGATTATTTTTTATGCAAGACAACTCTTTTAAATATTCCAAACCTTAGAGAACTTTACAGTTCCCTTTTTTCCAGTTTTTATTTGTTTAAAATTTTGCATTGCTACTATTTATTTTTTGCAAAAATACTATTTATTTTTTATTTTACGAAAATTGATTTGAAAAGCACCTCCTTCCCAATAAAAACGGGCAAAGGTTAAAATTCTCTATCATTTCGGCAATGGCAGCGTCTCAAAGTCACCCCGAAGCAGTGCCAGCTGCAATTCATTATTTAAATCTGTAGAAGATAACGGAAGATCAATTTTCAATTTAGCCAGCTTACTTAAGGTCTGAATCTGCGTAAACAGCTCATAAAAACCAAATGAAATCACTTTTCCGTTTTCGATGATTAAAAATAATTTTTCACCCAATTTTCTTCCCGGTCCCAGCCACAGTTCATTTCTTTTTCTGAACTCTATTTTCTGTTTCAGCACGTCATAATCATTAAACTCTTCCTGAGAACCAATAAACTGAACCGCTTTTGTCCCCTGGGTAAATGATCTGAATTTCAAGCCGGGTTTTTCTGTCTTATTGAGTGTATTTTTTTCAACAACATATTTATTATTCCTGAAATAAAGCCCGAAAGGCAGCACTTCCTTCTTTTTAATATTTTTTGAATTCAGAATCAGCTTTGCAATAATATCTGTTCCTGTAAGTTCAAAATTAATCTGTCCAACCCCATTTTGAACCTTCTCCCATTTCTTTGATTTGGAATTGAAAACTTTTTTTGAAAATTTGTTGATATCCTGTACATAGTCAGAGAAAATAATACGCCCTGCTTCATCCTGAAAATAGACAAAGCCTTTATCATTAGGAAGATCCTGAGTAAGCTCTTTGATCTTATTGATATAGGTTTTTGCGTTAGATTCTTCATGCTGTTTCTGAATAATTTCATTTTCTATATCTTTAGAAACCAGGAGTTTAAAAAGCTCCAATGTAGCTCTTGCATCACCTTCAGCTCTATGATGATTAGTCAAAGGAATTCCCAATGATTTCACGAGTTTTCCCAATGAATAACTTACCTCATCAGGAATCAGTTTCTTAGCTAAAGGAATGGTATCTAAGGTATTGGTTTTGAAGTCATAACCCAACCTTTTAAATGACTGGCGAAGCATTCTGTAATCAAAATCTATATTATGACCCACCAACGTTGTATTTTGGGTAATTTCAATGACTCTTTTAGCAATTTCGTGAAATTTCGGAGCCGTTTTAACCATTTTTGGGGTAATACTGGTCAATTTCTGTACAAAAGGGGTAATATCTCCTTCAGGGTTGACAAGGGATATAAACTGGTCCGTAATTTTCTGACCATCATATCTGTAGATGGCAATATCTATAATGCATTCATTTCTATAACCTGCACCATTACTTTCTATGTCTATAATTGAATACATTTTAATGTGTGTTAACTGCTGTTTTATAATTCATATTTAAAACCTCTGTTTTATTCCCCAATAAAATCAGGTTTCATTTCTCACTGTTAAGTAAAGATAGCCTGCTAAAATAACAAAAAATATGTCAAAACCCAGCAGATCATCCCTTATTATACCTCAAAATTATCTTCTTCTGCCTCCCAGACCAAACATCCCAAGAATCGCTTTTGCTCCTTCTCTCATTAATGTATTGGTAAAAGTACGGCCGGCTTTACTCTGTAATACCTGTTCAAACATTCCCGGTTCTTCTTTTACCGGTCTTGTCTTTTGTGCAGGAGTTGGATTTTGTGCTGCCTGCTCCATTCTGTTGGTTAGCATTTCGTAAGCAGACTCTCTGTCAACTGCCTCTTCATATTTGGCAACAAGTGCTGACTTACCGGTTAGCTCAGAGATTTCCGCTTCACTCAGAACATCCATTCTTGATTCCGGAGAGATCAGATAGGTATGTACCAATGGTGTAGGTATTCCTTTTTCATCCAAAGCTGTGACAAAAGCTTCTCCAATTCCTAAATTCTGAATCAGGCTGGAAGCATTGTAATATTCTGTGGTAGGATAATTTTCAACAGCTTTAGTAATTTCTTTTTTATCTTTTGCCGTAAAGCCTCTCAATGCATGCTGAATCTTTAATCCTAATTGAGAAAGTACATTTTCAGGAACATCACCTGGAATCTGGGTAATAAAATAGATTCCTACTCCTTTGGAACGAATCAGTTTTACCATTGTTTCAATCTGTGAAAGAAGCGCTTTGGATGCTTCATCAAAAATCAGGTGAGCTTCATCTATAAATAATACCAGTTTTGGTTTACCGCTGTCTCCTTCTTCCGGAAACGTCATATAAATTTCTGCAAAAAGCGATAGCATAAACGTGGAAAAAAGCTGCGGCTTATTCTGAATATCTGCTACTCTTAAGATATTGACCACTCCTTTTCCGTCTCTTGTCTCCAATAAATCCTGAACATCAAAACTTAATTCGCCAAAGAAATCCGCAGCTCCCTGCTGTTCTAGAGCAACAATAGATCTTAAAATTGTCCCAAGAGATGCTGGCGCAATGGATCCGTAATTCGCGGCAAGCTCAGCTTTTCCTTGTGCATTATCCGTTACATACTGCAGTACTTTCTTCAAATCATTAAGATCAATCAATGGAAGTCCTTTATCATCACAGTATTTGAAAACAATAGACATGATACTTTGCTGAGTATCGTTAAGTTCAAGGATTTTACTTAGTAAAACGGGCCCGAATTCTGTAACAGTAGCTCTTAACTTCACACCTTCTCCACCGGAAATACTCATCAGCTCTACCGGAAAGCTCTGTGGATTATAAGGAAGCTGTGTTTTGGCATATCTTTCTTCAATGACAGGACTCATCTGGCCTGCTTCTGCAATCCCGGAAAAATCTCCTTTAATATCAAGAACCAAAGATGGAATTCCTGCGTGGGAAAGCTGTTCTGCAAACACCTGCAATGTCTTTGTTTTACCGGTACCCGTGGCTCCGGCAATAAGACCATGACGGTTAATCGTTTTCAGGGGAATTGTTACATTTACTTCTGTAACGACTTCTCCATCCAACATTCCTTTTCCTAATATAATATGTTCTCCTTTTGGAGTATATCTCGTATTCAGTTCTTCAATAAATTGTGTTTTGTCTGCCATCTGATCGCTTTTTTTAACTTATAAATATAAAATTTTTGGAGGATAAATAAAGATATTTTCTGATGAACTTATCTTTATTTCTTTGGAAAATAAATTTTCATCTTCATAAACAAATTTCAAACCATGTGTATTAAATCCCCTACTAATATATGATTTCTACAGAGGACATGATAAAAAACAGCATTTGTAGATTCATAGTATGTAAGGCATTCTTTTTGCTGAAAAACACAATAGATTAAACATCCGTTTAACAAAGTATTGAAAGAAACTATCAATGGGATTTAACATTTCATTTAGAATTTATCTAATACTTTGTATCTTTAACTCATTAAAAAAAGACCCCAATGAAAATTGAACAAATATATACGGGCTGTCTGGCTCAGGGTGCCTATTATATTGTATCAGAGAATGAAGCAGTCATTATAGATCCTTTAAGAGAAGTAAAACCTTACCTGGATCGTCTGGAAAAAGACAATGTCACTTTAAAATATATTTTTGAAACTCACTTCCATGCTGATTTTGTATCAGGACATTTGGATTTAAGCAAGAAAACAGGTGCTCCGATTGTATACGGACCTACTGCTGCTCCTGAATTTGAAGCAATTATTGCTGAAGACAATCAGATTTTTGAGATCGGAAAAGTAAAAATAAAGGTAATGCACACTCCGGGACATACGATGGAAAGCAGTACTTACCTTTTAATAGATGAAAATGGTGTTGAAACAGCAATTTTCACGGGTGACACCTTATTTTTAGGAGATGTCGGAAGACCAGATCTTGCACAGAAAGCAACTAATCTTACACAGGAAGACCTTGCAGGAATTCTGTATGACAGCCTTCAGAACAAGATCATGCCTTTGGATGACAGCATCACTGTTTATCCTGCTCACGGTGCAGGTTCTGCTTGTGGAAAAAATATGCAGAAGGAAACGGTAGACATTTTAGGAAACCAAAAGAAAACGAACTACGCGCTTAATCAACCCGATAAAGCCTCTTTCATCAGAGAGGTTCTTGATGGTTTAATGGCACCGCCGAAATATTTCGGAATGAATGTCGCATTAAACAAAGGTGGATATGAAAGTCTGGATGTCGTAATGGACAAAGGGCTGCAACCTGTAGCACCGGAAGATTTTGAAGCACTGGCTGAAGAAACCGGAGCATTAATTTTAGATACAAGAGGAGCTGCGGATTTCCATAAAGGATTTGTTCCCAACTCTATCAATATAGGATTGAAAGGTGATTTTGCCCCATGGGTAGGAAACCTTATCGTGGATGTAAAGCATCCTTTATTACTGATAACAGATGAAGGAACTGAGGAGGAAGTCATTACAAGACTAAGCAGAGTAGGTTTTGATAATGTAATGGGTTATCTGGAAGGAAGTTTTGAAGGCTGGAAAAATGCAGGTAAGGAAACCGATGAGATCAAAAGAATTACCCCAGCTGAGTTTGCTGAACAGTTTACAGAAGATGCAAAAGTAATTGACGTAAGAAAACTGACTGAATATTCTGCCGAGCACATTGACAATGCTTACAATAAGCCATTAGACGCCATCAGTGACTGGGCACGCACAATGGATGATTCTGAACATTTCTTCCTTCACTGTGCAGGCGGATACAGAAGCATGATCGCAGCAAGCATTCTTAACTCACACGGAATCAGAAATTTCACTGAAATAGAAGGAGGCTTTAACGGCATCAAAAAGACGGAAAAATTTCCAACTACGGATTTTGTATGCCAATCCAAAACATCATAAGGTCATGAAGATTCAATTTTTCGGACTTGTTTTAGCAATAACTTTTACGCTAAGTGCCTGTAAAACAAACCATACATCTGCCATACCCCAAGCTAACATCAAAGAAGTAGTCAACAGCTCTGATGTAACGTTGGTAGATGTCAGAATTCCGGAACAGTATGCGGCGGAAACGGCAAAAAATGCCATTAATATTCCGTTGGCAGAGATTCAGAATAATATAGAAACCCTGAAGGGTAAAAAAGTTGTTGTTTTCTGCAATAAAGGAGTTCAGGCAGATCAGGCGATGGAAATTCTGAAGAAAAATGGAGTGGAAGCCTATGATGGTACAAGTTGGAAGAATGTAAAGGCTATTCAGGACAAAACAACCAAAAAGACAAACTAATAAAAACCAAACTATGTCACAAAAATTTCAGGAAATCATTGATTCCGAAAGACCTGTACTGATCGACTTTTTCGCAACATGGTGCCAGCCCTGTAAAGTACAGTCTTCAGTATTGAATACCGTAAAAGAAAATATTGGCGAAGAAGCCAGAATCATCAAGGTAGATGTAGATCAATATCCCGCATTAGCCGCTCAATATGGAGTGCGTGGAGTTCCTACACTGGCGATTTTCAAAAAAGGAGAAATGCTTTGGAAAGAAAGTGGTGTGCATGATGTGAATACACTAACGAACCTTCTGCAGCAATATGTTTAGATAAAAAAATAAAGGCTGAAATTCAAATGAATTTCAGCCTTTATTTTTATTTATAATTGAATAGAGAAACTGTCCCGGTCATTCAAAAACTGGAAGTGATTTCTAAAATCTTTCAATTCATCCATATTGAGTTCTGCTGATACAAGATTTTCTTGTTTTTCAGAAATTTCTTTTCCATCTGCAAAGAAGCAATGAGAACTTTCCTGATAAAAAAGATTATTCCCATCGGTACCAATCCTGTTTAAGCCAAATACAAAAGATAAATTTTCAATAGCCCGGGCTTTTAACAAATGTTCCCATGCTCCTACCCTTTTCTCAGGCCAGTTGGCCACATATAAAATAGCATCATAATCATCATTATTTCTTGCAAAAACAGGAAAACGGAGATCATAGCAGACCTGAAGCAGAAATCGTATTCCTTTATACTCAACAATCACCCTATCTTTTCCAGGTGTATAGACTTTATCTTCTCCCGAAAAGGAGAACAAATGCCGTTTATCATAAAAAGAAAATTCACCATCCGGCTTTACAAAATACATTCTGTTGTAAAAACTTCCGTTTTGTTCTACAGGAGCACTTCCGCAAAAGGCAGCATTTTTATCTTTTGAGATTTTTTTCAAAAACTCCAGTGATTCATTATTTCTATCAGAAACTTCAGAAGCGTCCATACAGAAGCCTGTTGAAAACATTTCAGGAAGTAGAAACAGATCTGCTTCTAGATTCTGAAGCTCATTTTCTATGAGTTTAAAATTTTCAGCTTTATTTTTCCAGATGATATCTAAATTAAGCCCTACAACTTTCATCTTTTATTCTTTTTAAATTATTTCAAATCTGAAGTATAAAAATACGCCTTTTATTATTACAAAAAGAAACACTCAGGAGAATTCAACTGCAGAAAAACAGAGTCTTCACCTCCAATCCCAAACGATATTTCATAATAATTTATTAAAGTCTTTCATTTTTATAATACAGACTCTCTTTCGGTTTCATTTTTGATAGAGATATTTTTTTATTACTATCCTTAAAATTTAAAATTTATGAAGAAATTGTTTTTTATGGTGACGATCTTCTTTTTTGGGGCTATGGCTAATGCTCAGGCCTGGACAGGAAAGGGAGATCAGAAAGTACAACTGGGGCTGAGTGCCTGGGGATATGGGACCGGAGTAACGGGAACTTACGACTATGGGCTCAACAAGCTTATTTCAGTAGGAGCCGGAATCAATGGCTATTTTGACAATTATAAAAACAACGATAAAGATAATCGTGTTTTTGTCTTCGGAAGACTGAACTTTCATTTACAGGAAGCACTGAACCTACCTTCAAAATGGGACATCTACCCCGGTGTAGACCTTGGAGTACTTGGAAAAGACTTCGGAATTGGCGCTCACATTGGAGCCCGTTATTTCTTCACAGAGAAAATAGGGGTATTTGCAGAAGTAGGTAATAATGGCAGTCTGGGAGTTTCTTTCAATTTATAATCAAATCGTCTTTAAATATGACAAAGCTTCTCGTTTCGGGGAGCTTTTTTATTTGGCATAGTTTTGATAATTGTTACCTTTGCAAATTAAAATCTAAAATTTATTAATGGAAATAGCAATCAAACTTTTTCAGTTCATTCTGAGCATCTCTATACTTGTGCTTCTTCATGAGCTTGGGCATTTTTTACCGGCAATATGGTTCAAGACCAGAGCAGAGAAGTTTTTCTTGTTTTTTGATCCTTACTTCTCCATATTCTCCATGAAGAAAATCAACGGAAAATGGCAGTATAAGTTTTTATCAAAGAACCTGCCGGATTCTGAAGTAATAGAGGTCAACGGGAAGAAGGAAGAAGTTCCTATCGATATATCAAAACTTCCGGATAATGACTGGAGAAAACACCCTGAACAAACCAAATACGGAATTGGATGGCTTCCTTTCGGAGGATATGTGAAAATTGCCGGAATGGTGGATGAAAGTATGGATACTGCCCAAATGAAAAAACCGGCAGAATCATGGGAATTCAGATCGAAACCGGCTTGGCAGAGACTTATCATTATGCTGGGAGGGGTTACTGTTAACTTTTTCCTTGCATGGTTAATTTACAGCTGTCTATCTTTCTTCAACGGAGAAATGTATACTGATATCACAAAATTTGACAATGGTATTGAGGCTACTTCAGCCGGAAAGAAAATGGGCTTCCAGAATGGTGACAAAATTATCAGCGTAGACGGGAAACCTGCAGAAAGACTTGAAAATACATCAATCAATATTCTTTTAGGAGACAATGTTACTGTAAACAGAAACGGACAGGAAGTTACTTTCCCGGTAAATGCTGACGGTGTGGCAGATGTTCTTAAACAGAGAGAAGCAAAACTATACATTACTCCAAGAGTTTCTATGGTTATTGATTCATTAGCTACTCCTTCTTCTCAGGCTTCTGGCTTGGTAAAAGGTGATAAAATTGTAGGAATCAACGGTCAAAAAGCGGCATTCTTTGATGAAGTAAGCACTCTTTTAAGTGAAAACAAAGGAAAAACAGTTTCTGTAGATGTTGAAAGAAACGGTGCTTTACAGACATTACCAGCAGTTTCTGTTGATAAAAACGGAAAACTGGGTATTGCAATTGATACAAAAAGTATTGCAAAATCTATTGTAACGAATAAAAAATATTCTTTTGGAGAGGCTATTCCAAGAGGATTTACAAGAACGATTGAAGCACTGACTACTCAGGTTAAACAGTTCAAGATCATGTTCAACTCTAAAGTTCAGGGGTATAAAAATGTAGGCGGTCCTATTGCGATTGTAAAGAATATGCCTATTGATAAAGATGCTGACGGAAGCTTTAAGATCAACTGGGTTGCTTTCTGGAGCTTTACTGCAATGTTCTCTATATGGCTGGCATTCCTTAATCTTATTCCTATTCCGGGACTTGATGGCGGACACGTTTTATTTACATTATATGAAATGATTGTAGGCAAACCGGTTCCTCAAAAAGTTTTGGAAAACGCACAGATGATTGGGGTTATCTTCCTGTTAGGCTTGATGTTACTAATCTTTGGAAGCGACATCTTCAAGGTAATTACAGGGAAACTATAATTTTTTTTAAAATTTCTCTTAAAAATATTTGTAGGGTATAAATATTCGTCCTATATTTGCACCACTTAAAACAAAGGACATTCCTCCTTAGCTCAGTTGGTTAGAGCATCTGACTGTTAATCAGAGGGTCGCTGGTTCGAGCCCAGCAGGAGGAGCAAAAAGACTTACAGAAATGTAAGTCTTTTTTTTGTGCTTTAATCTCAACAATGACCTTACAATCATTAAAAAGAGATATTTTGTTCTCAAAATTATCATTCCCCTCAGTATTTACGTGTAACGATTGCCTCAATAATCCGACTATTCTTTTAGAGTAATCCAGATTGAGAAAACCCTCAGCAAATGGACACTTAATAAATCAATATTATAGTATTGCATAAATACCCAATTATACCATGAAGAAAACTATTATTTCGTTATTAACAGCATTTTCTATTATAGGGATTTCAGCGCAGGAAAAGTCTTATTTTTTATCAAGTCCCTCATTGAGCCCTGATGGGAAAACGGCTTATTTCGCTTATGACGGTGATATCTGGAAAGTAAATTCCAATGGTGGAAATGCATCAAGGATTACAGCACTGGATGGAGAAGAAATCAATCCCCGCCTTTCTCCGGATGGGAAATGGCTTGCATTCAGTTCTAACCAATATGGAAATTATGATGTGTATGTGATGCCTGCTGAAGGAGGAATTATCAAGCAGTTAACCTTCCATACCGGAAGAGACGAAATGGAAAGCTGGTCATGGGATAGCAAAACCATCTATTTTACCTCTAACAGAAATAATAATTTCGGCAGTTTTAAAACAACGATTGAAGGAAAAACTCCACAAAAGCTATTCAACAATTACTTTAATAACACCAATGGTCTTGCAGAAACACCTGCTGGAGAATATCTTTTCACAAGCTCTTCCGAAAGCGCCCATCAGGTACAGCGTAAGCGCTATAAAGGAGAAAACAATCCTGATATTTTAGGATACAATCCCACAACCAATTCTTTCAAACAATACACCAATTATGAGGGGAAGGATTTTAACCCAAGCGTAGATAAAAACGGAATTATTTACTTTATTTCTGATGAAAATAACGGGGAATATAATCTTTATAAACTCGAAAACGGTAAGAAAACTTCTTTAACCCAATTTGATACTTCTATTAAAAAGCCTTCAGTTTCGGCAGATGGTTCCAAAGTAATTTTTGAAAAAGATTATCAGCTTTATATTTATGATACAGTATCCAAAGACTCAAAGCCTTTGAATGTAAGCCTGAACACCAACAAAACACTGGAAAAGGAACAAAACTTCAATGTAGAAAATAATATTTCCTATTATGATGTGTCTCCAGATGGTAAAAAAATGGCCTTTATAAGCCGTGGTGTTTTATTCGTATCAGATATTGAAGGAAAATTCGCCCAACAGGTTTCTGATGGTAAAGAACGTACTATGGAAGTAAAATGGCTTAAAGACAACCGTACTTTGCTTTATAGCCAGACCTACAATGGATACCAAAACTGGTTTACTATTCCTGCAGACGGAAAAGGCCAGCCAAAACAATTAACAGAAGATTTACGCAATAACCGCAATATAACACTTGACAGCGATCTTTCAAAAGCAGTCTACTTAAGTGGCCGGGATGAAGTAAGATTGTTGGATTTAAAAAGTTTCAAGTCTACAACGATCGTAAAAGACGAGATCTGGGCATTCCAAAACTCAAGACCCTCTTTTTCACCAAACAACGAATATGTCCTGTTCTCCGCAAAAAGAAACTTTGAGCTTGATATTTTAATCTATAATATCAAAAAAGGGCAGACCCTGAACCTCACCAATACCGGTGTTTCAGAAGAAGATCCTGTATGGTCGCCAAACGGCAAATACATTTATTTTGCCAGTGACAGAACCAGCCCTTCTTATCCTCTAGGAATGCAGAAATCTAATATTTACCGCATGGCACTGGACTGGTTTGATGAACCTTTTAAATCTGAAAAATTCGATAATCTTTTCACCGAAGAGAAAAAGGAAACAAAAACGACAGACGGCAAGGACAAAAAAGGCAAAAAAGAAGGAGACAAGGAGAAGGATAAAGAGAAAAAGGAAGAAAAAGAACCTGTTATTAAGGAACTTAAAGTAAATCCTGAGGATACTTTAGACAGAATTGAACTGGTGACTGACAGATATGGATATCAGGACGATCCCGCAGTTTTTACAGATGACAAGAAGGAAATACTGCTCTTTAATTCTAATCAGGATAACGGGAAAAGACAGCTGTTCAAAAAAGTATTTACTGATTTCGAGCCTGCCAAATCTGAAAAAGTTTTCGATAAAGCAGCCTATTATATCAATAAAAATGAAAAGAATCTATTTGCTCTGATAGAAGGTAATATTTACAAAACAACTGTAGCTGCTCTAAAACCTGAAAAAATAAGCATTCAGTATAGTTTTGATAAAGATTTAGCCTCCGAATTCACCCAGATGTATGCGGAAGCATGGACAGGTGTAGAGGAAAACTTTTACGATGAAAAATTCCATGGCATTAATTGGAAAGAAAAAAGGGAGCAATATGCTAAATACCTTCCGTATGTGCATAACAGAAATGATCTGCGAATTTTACTGAATGATCTTCTAGGGGAACTCAATTCTTCGCATACCGGATTTTCTTCAACCGGAAAAGAGGAAACAATGTTCCTTAACTATTTCACCAACGAAACAGGAATTATCTTCAAAAAAGACCAGCCTTACACGGTAGAAAGTATTGTAAGAAAATCTCCGGCTTTCCGTTCTGGGGTTGACATTAAACCCGGAGATCAGTTGATTTCTGTCAACGGAAAAAAAATTGAGCCTAACGAAAATAGTGAAACGTATTTCACAAGTCCTAAAAAACAGGATGAACTTGTTCTTAGCTTCAGCCGTGATGGTAAAAATATAACAACCAAAATACATCCGATTTCAAACGTTGAGTTAAAAGGGCTGCTTTACGACGATTGGATCTACAACAATCATCAGCATGTTGATAAGCTTAGCAACAACCGTATTGCTTATTCATGCATGAAAAACATGTCTACAGATGAGCTTGACCGTTTTCTTCTGGACATGGTAGAACAGGAAAACAGAAAAGATGCTGTTATTCTTGACCTGCGTTATAATACAGGCGGAAATGTTCATGACAAGGTATTAAATTTCCTTTCTCAGAAGCCTTATTTACAATGGAAATATCGTGAAGGAAAAATGACAACGCAACCGAACTTTGCCCCTTCCGGGAAACCTATTGTTCTGCTGATTAACGAAGGATCACTAAGTGATGCTGAAATGACTGCCGCTGGTTTTAAAGCTCTGAAATTGGGTAAAATTATTGGACAGGATACCTATCGATGGATCATTTTCACCTCCGCTAAGGGGTTAGTAGATGGTTCTTCTTACAGATTGCCTTCTTGGGGAACTTATACTTTGGACGGGCAAAATCTCGAAAAAACCGGTGTAAAACCTGACATTTATGTTAAAAACACCTTTATGGACCGACTTCAGAACAATGACCCTCAGCTGGAAAGAGCTGTTCAGGAAATACTGAAAGATTTGAAGAAATAAAAAATAAGACTTGCAGGACTGCAAGTCTTATTTTTTTTAACATGAGCATATTATTCTGATTTTCCCGTTCAGGCATTGGCCTTTCTTCTGGAATCACAACAAGATATTATATATGTTCTTGATTTATTTAGATTCTGATCTTCCAATAATACATAAAAATAATTTTCTACTGAATTACTTATTATACTTATTTTAATTAGAGAACCATCATATTCAATAAATTTATACCAGCTTTTTCCAAAATCTTTTGAATACATCAACAGGCTTTTATTTGGAACAATATGACAATATAAACTTGCCCAAATTATATCATTTTTTAAATACAGCATTCTGAATACTGCAGATTTTCTATAAGGATCAGGGATAACCCTTGCATTAATTTTGCGAAAATCATCAGTAGATACAATAAAATTTGTCCCTAAGTAATAATCAGTTCCGAGTATAATCTTTTCTTTCGTTTCAACCAAACTAGTATATCCCCCTTTTTGAATATGAAATCTATTCAATCTATACCATCCAAATTTTTCACTTCTATCTTCCAATAATTCATTAGAAGGCCTTAAAATCCAAATCCCTTTTTTATTATCACCTTCTGTAAGTACTACACATTTTAGACGTTCTACCCATTTAAGTACATGAATATGTTTATTAATATAATTTTTTAAAAAATCAATATTTTCCCATTTCTCTCCATGGTCATCAGACCAATAGATATGACCAGCAAAAACCCATTTATTATTCCTTTTAGTATTTGCATACTCTCCTATCAGTATTTGATTATTACCTATTTCAGTAATTGTTTCAAATAAGAATCTGCTTTCTACTGAAGAAAAGCATAAGACTTCTCTGAATTTCATTCCTCGATCATCAGACTTAAGCACTACTCCCCCACAACACACAAAAATATTTTCCTTACTGTCAATAAAAATTCCCTCAATAATCTTTTTAAAATCAAAACATTCAACAAGCTCGTTATGCTTATTTTTAAAAAATAATTTTGAAGGGCTATTAGACTTTGATCCCCACACCTCATTATTCTTATCAAAATATACCAATTTAAAATCAATCGAACTTTCATAAAAATTTTCATTATAAATAGCATCCAAGAAATCTACACCACCTTTTATTTCCAGATCGGCTTTCTCATTATTGAATGTCAATTGTTTCATTTTATTTTTAAAAAAAATCCATGAGATTTCCCAGATAAAAAATGAAAAAAGTTCTTCTGTTTTATTCGATTTGATCACTTCATAAACGAATGGAAAAAAATTTCTCAAGTTTACTTTTGAATATTTTTTAGTTATCATTTTTACCGATAATTAAAGCCAACCACGAGATTTGTTTCGCAATAGGTATTCTCATTAAAATTTTATCCACCTTGTTTATTATAGTCTTTAAAAATTTAAATCCAGATATGTATAATAACGGACCAAAAATATGATAGGTTTTAAAGGTGTCTATGAAAAAAAAATCACCTATATGATTAACAGACTTTAAACTTAAATGATTCCAAGGGTATGATTGATATTCAAATTTCTTCAGCTTTAAATAAGCACGCCCAAACTTTGTGATTGGATTATTTTTAAGATTTTCAATAAAAATAACACAGCCTCCCTCTTTTAAAATTCTTTTACATTCAGTAAAAAAGGGTTCGTGATCAACATATTGTAATACACTACTTGAAAAAATAACATCAAATGAATCTTCTGGAAAAGGAAGAGAACCTTCGTAACAAAAATTAATAAAATTGATTTCCGGATGTTTTATCTTCGCATCAGTAATTCTCTCATTATCCATATCCATCCCTGTGACTTCATATCCGGATTTGTAAAAAACCTGCGATAATTCCCCATAACCACATCCAAAATCTAAAACAGTTTTATACCCCTTCCCATGTTTTTCCAAAAATTCTGAAATCTCATTAATAAAAGGGGAAATATAGTAAAGCTTATATTCATCGCCTACGAATTTATAAAACTGATCTTTAAACGAGCTTATCATGATTAATTAGTTTTCACAAATATAACAATAAAAAAAAGCGCATTACATTGTACAAATTGTAACATCAACTATAAATAATACACGTAAACATGTATTTAAAATACGTTTAAAACAATACCACTTCACATATGAAAATTTTCCAGATCATTAGCAATGCAATACCCTCTCAGCTGGAACGAGCTGTTCAGGAAATACTGAAAGATTTAAAAAAATAAGAATTAAAAATACTGCTCTTATTTTTTGCACATATTTTGCTTGATAGGATTAATAATTCTATAAAGCAAAATGCCTTACCTATCTAAGATTTATTTAAAAGATAATCATCCGCAAGACTTTCCTTTCAGCCTGCCTTTTATACGTAATGGTTTAGATATAAGGCTAAAAAGCAATGTTACTTTTTTCGTTGGTGAAAATGGAATTGGAAAATCTACTCTGCTTGAAGCAATTGCAGACAAATGTAATTTCAATGTGGCCGGCGGAAACCGCAATCACAATTACGACTTTCATAAAACAGAATCCATGCTGTCAGAGTATCTTACCCTTTCCTGGCACCATAAGACTTCTCAAGGTTTTTTCATGAGGGCTGAAAGTTTTTTCAACTTTGCTACTTATATTGATGAAGTGGCTGAAGAAGATCAAAGAGTTCTGGAAGCATATGGAGGAAAATCTTTACACCAACAGTCTCACGGTGAAGCTTTTTTATCATTATTCCATAACCATTTCCAACATGGTATTTATATTCTTGATGAACCGGAAGCCGCTTTATCACCACAGAGACAACTTTCTTTACTATCTATTATTCATAAATTAGAAAAAACAGGAAGGGCTCAGTTTATAATTTCAAGCCACTCACCGATATTAATGAGCTATCCAACTGCTGAAATTTATTTACTTGATGATAAAATTCAAAAAATTCATTATAAAGAAACAGAGCACTACCAGCTAACAAAGAATTTTTTGGAAGCTCCAGAGCGGTATTTTCAACACTTATTTGAAGACCTCTAGATTTAAATAGAAATTTTCAGAAAATATTTCTTATTGAATTTCAATGCATTTAGTTAAAAATCACCCAGAACACAGGATAAAACTTGCTTGGTACAGATATTCCTATTATATTTGCACCACTTAAAACAAAGGAAATTCCTCCTTAGCTCAGTTGGTTAGAGCATCTGACTGTTAATCAGAGGGTCGCTGGTTCGAGCCCAGCAGGAGGAGCAAAAAGACTTACAGAAATGTAGGTCTTTTTTTATTGATAAATCACAGCAAATGAACATCCTGATAATTCATAATTATCAATACGTTCCAATTGTTATTAATTCCCTGATTATTATCCTTATAAGTGTTGAAATTTCTCTATTAATTTTAACAAACGCATATATAATTTTCGTTACATTTGCCGTTTAATAAAGTAGAATAAAAATATTTTATTTTTTACCCATTTTTTTTAATAAACTGCACACTTTTTGTTTATGCTAATTGCCTGAAGAAACGAATGATGTTAAACAATAACTCCCAAAAACACTATCTTTTATTTTTTTTCCTGATTCTATCCAGTTCCGTATGTGCTCAAAACCGGGCCAGCGGCAAGGTAGTTGACGAAAAAAACAACAAAGAACTCACTAAGGTTGATATTTTTATCAACAATAGCAAAACCCCTTCCCTGACGACAACTTCAGGTAGCTTCACCGTTCAGTCAGACAGCATCATTCATCACTTAAAGTTTTCCAGAAAAAATTACACCGCAGAAACGCTTGATATTACCCCTGAAAATGCTGAAAATATTTTCGTACAGCTATCCCAGGCTAAAGTAAGTGACATCCAGGAGATTGTCCTTCAAAGCGGAAAAACCAAATACAAGAACAAAAAAGAAAACCCTGCTTATGCTATCATGCAAAAAGTATGGGCGCAAAAAAGAAATAATGGGTTAGAAAAATTTGACACCTATTCCTACAAAGAATACGAAAAAACCCAATTTGATCTTAACAATCTGGACAGCGCTTTCATGAAGAAAAAGATTTTCAATAAATTGGATTTCATTTTCGATTATGCTGACTCTACAGCGAGTGGAAGGCTGGGACTTCCCATCTTTTTGAATGAAGCCGTTTATGAAAATTTTGGTAAAAACAGACCAGACAAGGACAGCAAAAGAACATTAATTGCCCAAAAGACCTCAGGTTTCCAGGACAATCAGGTAATTACGGTTTCAGCTAAAAACCTGTATCGTGATATCAATATTTACGACAATACCCTGAATTATTTCGATATAGGATTCCAAAGTCCTGTGGGAACAGACGGATTCAGTACCTATGATTACAATCTTATGGACACCATTACTATTCGTGGTGAGAAAGCTTTTCAGATAAGATATCAGCCTAAGAGAAAAGACATCCTTGCCTTCCAGGGAAATCTTTATATAGATACAGATACCTATGCCGTTTTAGGAGCGACATTAAAGTCAACTCAAAAGATCAATGTAAATTTCGTCAACAGTGTTTATACGCAAGTGGAATATGACAATCCTGATGAAACCACTTTTCTTCCTAAAAAGCTGATTACTGAATTTGAAATGAGTCCTTTTTCAAAAAAGAAAGGATCCAAAAGCATCATAGCCAAAAGATCGGTAGATTATTCTGAGTATGAATTCAATAAACCTCTTGATCCAAAAGTATTCAAACGCACGGAAGAGGAATATGAAGACCAGTTTACGAATAAAGATGATGCATACTGGACCAAAGCGAGACCTGACACTTTATCCAAGGCAGAACAGGGTGTTTATAGCATGCTTGATCAGCTTCAGCAGACCCCAAAATTCAACCGAATGGTAAAACTGTTTGAAACCCTTGGTTCACGGTATTACAACGCCTTTAAAGGAATAGATATTGGTCCTATCTTCTCTATTTACGGAAGAAATGAAGTGGAAGGAGACCGAATAAGATTAGGAGCAAGAACCTATTTCGGATTGAATGACACCTGGAGAGCTCAGTTTTATACAGCTTATGGTTTCAAAGATCAACAGTTTAAATATGGGGTGGAGGCAAGATATATGTTCAACAAGCTTAACCGCTTTATGATTGGAGCAGGAACCAGCAGAGATATCGTTCAGCTTGGAGGGCAGCTTACTTCTGGTGATGGTGTTGTTCCAAAATCTTCATCTTCCAGTACCTTTTTTGCAAGAGGAGAAAACATTTCTTTAAGTTCTGTAAACAAAACAAGTTTTTTTGCTGCTATTGAACCATGGAAAAACTTTCAGATAAGAGTAGATGGAGTGATGCAAAGCATTAAATCTGCCATTCCTGAGAAATTCAACCTTATGTATTATAAGGACGGACAGCTAAGACAGACCGTTAATGATTCTCATGTTACCATCAGTTTAATTGCAAAACCTGGAGCTAAATTTTCTCAAACCGGAATTGACCGTTACCAAGCCAGAAACCTGGCTCCAACCATTGTTTTAAGATATACAAGAGGTATTGAAGGCCTTTTTAATGCAGATTTCAACTATGACAAGCTTCAGTTCATGGTTTATAAGCCATTTTTAATTGGAAGTATGGGAAAACTGGTAGTGAATTTTGAGGCAGGAAAAAACTTCAGTACAGTTCCTCTGGCACTACAGAATATCATTCCGGCCAACCTTTCCTATGGTTTGGTACCGAATACCTTCTCTCAGCTTAACTATTATGAGTTCGTGACTGATGCTTATACAACACTTCAGCTGGAGCATCATTTTAACGGTAAGATCCTTTCTTATATTCCTTTGATTAAAAAACTAAAATTCCGAGAGGTTGCATTTATCAGAGGAGCCTATGGAACGCTAAGTGATGCTTCAAAGGCAATCAACGTGGAAGGTTTTAAATATTCTGCACCAAGTGAACATATTTATTATGAATACGGATTCGGGATTGAAAATATAGGAATCGGAAACCTCAGAATTTTCAGGGTAGATTTCAACTGGAGAGGAAATTATCTTGACAGACCGGATATTTCAAAATTCGGTGTCAAAGCAGGATTCCAGGTAGGATTTTAAACAGAAACAATATAAAATAGGTTCGGCGGCTTCTTTGAAGCCGCCGAACTTTTATTTTCAACTTTATATAAAGTAATTAAAAGCACTCACAAGGCTCTTCTACATCAAGCAGACAGCGCATTTTCTGCTCCGGCGTCATTCCACACCAGATATCACATGATCTGATAGGTTTTGGCGGGCATAGCGCTAAAGTTCCACCTCCATTAATTTCTCTTAGGTTCTTCTTTGTTAGTTTTCTTAAATTTTTCATGATTATAATTAGTTTTATTTGTTGCCTACTCTCTCTGCTTTTCGGCTTCCGCAATGATTTTTATTTGATTACGGACAAATATATAATTATTTCACTACTATAGGATATTATTTAAGTTTTTTAACTTAATATAAAAGTGATTCCAATTTAAAGGTTCAGCTCAACAAAATCCTAAAAAAAAAGAATTATTCAAAACATTCTGAACATGGCTGAGAAAGCATACAGTGAGATTTTTGCCATGGTGACCATCTGCACCATTCATCACAGGACTGAAACATAGAAGGACAGACTGCCGCCACTCCTCCGGTTATTTCTTTTAAACACTTCTTGGTTAATTTCTTTAGATTTTTCATAGCTATTTTGTTTTAATGTACACCTACTCTTTATGCTTTTCGGTCTTCGCAACTGACTCATAACTGAGTAGTTAACAAATATAAAAATATTTCACAAACAATTGAATATATTGAAAACAATGTTATAATTAATAGAGCAAAAAAAGCCTCAGCAAATGCTGAGGCTTTAATTTTTATAAAACGCGTAAAAATTATGCGTTTGGTTCTACAGATACAAAAGATCTGTTGTTTGCTTTCTTTCTGAAAACTACTTTACCATCTACTAATGCAAACAAAGTGTGATCTTTACCGATTCCCACGTTATCACCTGGGTGGTGTTGAGTACCTCTTTGTCTAACAATAATATTTCCGGCAATAGCTGCTTGTCCTCCGAAAATCTTCACACCTAATCTTTTAGAGTGAGACTCTCTACCGTTCTTGGAACTACCGACTCCTTTCTTGTGTGCCATTTTATTACTGGATTATTTATTAAGTGCTTTAAATTGATCGATATTCTTAATGATAGCAGCATCTACTTCTTCATGAGTAAGAATATTCTTTTCTAATTCCACTTTAACTGCTTTACCTAAAGTAATTAAAGTTTCTCTGTTCTCTTTAGACTGAGACAAGTTGTTTTTCTTTAAGTGATAGTTCAATTCGTGATCTTCACCAAAGTTAACAGTTGCGTTGTCAGAAAGAACTTCACCTTTCACAGTTTCTTTTTTAGCAGCAGCTTTTTTAGCTCCTCCTTCAAAACCAGTAATACCAGTGATTACGATTTGAGTTAAAGATTGTCTGTGACCGTTTTTAACTTTGTAACCTTTTCTTCTTTTCTTTTTGAAAACGATTACTTTATCAGCTTTTACGTGGTCAAGGATCTCTGCTTCTACAGTGATTCCATTTACAGCTGGGGCGCCTACAGTGATTGCTCCGTTTACAGTAAGAAGAACTTTATCGAAAGAAACTTTTCCTCCTTTATCTCCTTTTAAACGGTTTACAAACAACTTCTGGTCTTGCTCAACTTTGTATTGAAGCCCTGCTATTTCTACAATTGCAAACATTGTTTATAAATTTTTAGTTATTTCGAGGTGCAAATATACAAATAAAATTCTAATTACCTTACAATCAAAGCAATGTTTTTTTAATATAAATTCTATTCACTATGCTTTGAATAATTTTTAACAATAAAGTACTCACACTTAAGAGATAATTTCATACCTTCGTTTTACCAAATTGAATTTATATATGAAAAGAAACTTTAATCTCTGCTTAGTAGCAGGCGCAATTGCTGTTGCATCATTGACAGCATGTAGTGATGACCAAATGGACAATAATGTTCAACCTCAACAAGATGCACTGAGTGCAAAAATTGATCAGCCCGGAGATCTTGAAAAAATCTGTTACTATGTTGACAACAACTGGAGTAACAATTCTGTTTTAGTAACTGGACTTCAGAACGCGACGGACACCAATTTTATGAATTCACAAATGACTAAAATTGCAAGTTTATGGGGAAGAAGTAATCCTACTTTGAGATTTGTGAATGATGCATCCAATTTCAACTCAACGTATAATGCGATTTCCTACTCTACAGGAAAGATCTATTACGGATATGCGATCTATTATGATGCAAAAGCAAAAGGAGGTGACATCGTAAATGCAATGATCCTTGCTCATGAGTATGGACACCAGCTGCAGTACATTTTTGGACTTCCTTCTGTGAACGAAAATACTGCCAGACCAAACGAGCTGGAAGCTGATGGTTTTGCAGGATACTATTTGAGAAGACCTAACGGGTACAATAAAACAAGCTTCCCGGAAATTGCAGCGGCGTACGAGTTTGCACAAAGCATTGGAGATTATCAGACTAACAGCCCTGGACACCACGGAACACCTGCACAGAGAAGATCAGCAGTACGTTTAGGATTCCTGTTAGGACAATATGATCTTAATGCATCCAATTTCGATTATAACTTCTTCTATTATTATCAGGGAGTTTTGAACGGAACTTATAAGATGGCAAAAAACACAGTGAATCCTGAAATTGATGCCTACATGAGTCAATACATTGATGAGCTGAAAAAAATTCAGTCTGGAGAAATTTCTGCAGAAGAGTTTAAAAACCTTAAATAAACGAGAACATTCATTTTTAGCATATTTAAGAAAGGAGGCGGACAGTATGTTCCGCCCCTTTTTTGTTTTAAGCAACCTTTTTCTAGCTTATAAAATCATTTTGTTTGTATTTTTGAAAAAAATTGAATGATCTGTTGAGATATTTTTTATTTCTTTTTAAACATTCATTTTTGGACTTATAAGTAAAACAAATAACAATAAGAACTTCCAAGCAATCTATAATGAACAGAGATCTCTATATTGATTTCGCCAAAGGGCTGGCAACACTTTCCATCATATTTATCCATACAGCTTTCTGGTCTGGACAGTTTTATATTCCCGCAGAAGTAAGGGTCTTCTCTCTCGTTTTTGATGTAGCCCTCTTTTATGCACTCAGCGGCATTACATCAGGAGCTAATATTGAAAAAACATTATACCGTCTCCTGAAGCTGCAGATCACCTATATGATCTTCGTAACCCTGCTGTTCTTTTTAGATTACTTTTTTAAAGTATTTGGATTAAGTTTCTTTTCGATGGAATGGCTCCAAAGTTTTTATTCCACATTTGGATCTAAATATTCTGCTATCAGCATTTCAACAACTCCTCAATGGGAAAACCTGGGGAACTGGTATCTTCATCAATATACCAATGCTGATACATTTCCAGTCGTTATGGGAAGTTTCTGGTATCTTAAAGTTTATTATGTTCTCACTGTTTTCGGTGTTCTTATTCTGAGATTTTTCCCAAAGCACATCAACTGGTTCATTGGACTCTGCATTGCTTTAACATTATTATTCAACATCTTCCCGGAGTATTACCCAACAGGACAGGTGGGATATGTCGCTTTTTACCTTGCTGTCTTTTTAATCGGAAACAAAATGCGTGGAAAAAAAATCCCTTCCAAAGCAATTCCTGTACTATATGCACTTGTTGGAGCAGCTCTTATATGGATGTTCTGGTATTATGGCGGTGACATTTTTTATAAGATCAATAAAAATAAATTTCCACCCAAGATTCCTTATATCATCTGGGCATTGTTCTCTCTGGTAACATTATTTGTTTTCTATAACCGATTGAAGATCACAAAAGAAAGCCTTATCACCCATATCGGAAAGAATGCCATTTTCTTCTACTTTGCACAAGGAATCAGCTCATCACTGGTTTATTTCCTGGTGGTTCCTTTGAAAGAGAATATGCCATGGTGGATTCTGATGCTCTTCATTTATATCCTAAATATTATTCTTGCTTTCATTATAGCTGCAGGATTAAAAAAAGTGGATGCTCTGGGATGGCAAATCTTAGAGTTTTTAAGAAAAAAAACAGCATCTTAACAGATTAGCAGCCAATTTGAAATAAAATAATCTTTATTATCGCAATTTATTTTAATTTTACAAAAAATTCAAAACATGTTTAAGTTGAAACTTCCTACCGATCCAAGGTGGGCAAATATTGCAGAAGGAAACATAGGAGAAATTTTAACGGATCATGCGTGGTGCGAACAGAAAGCCACAACAAATGCCATCAGTTTAATCAATATGCTCCCCGAACATCCGGAAATCGTCACAGAACTTATTGCCATTGCGCAGGAAGAGCTTGACCATTTCAGCCAGGTTCACGAAATTATCAAAAAAAGGGGATTTGTTTTCGGAAAAGCCAGAAAAGATGATTACGTCAATGAACTGGCTAAGTTTGTTGTTCAGGGAAGCAGAGAAGATCTGATTGTTGACAAACTGCTTTTCGCAGCGATGATTGAAGCAAGAAGCTGTGAAAGATTCAAAGTTCTTACCGAAAACATTAAGGATGAAGAGCTTAAAACTTTTTATAAAGAATTAATGATCTCAGAAGCTAATCACTATACCACTTTCATTGGTTTCGCAAGACAGTTGGGTGATATCGAAAAGGTAAACCAACGTTGGGAAGAATGGCTGGAATATGAAGCCAAGATTATTAAATCCTACGGAAATAAAGAATCCATCCACGGTTAAAATAAAATAGTAAAGAATATACATTGAAGAAGCCAAGCTTTGAAAATATCGCCAATTTATTCCTGAAAAACTTTTTTCAGGGACTGGTTATTATTGGTCCTATCGGGCTTACTATTTTTGTAATCTGGTATATTGTAAGTGCAATTGACAATCTTGTTCCTTCACTTGCCAAGCAGATTCCTGGGCTTGTTTTTGTATCAATCATATTATTCACTGCTATTTTAGGATATCTGGGAAATAAATTCGTGGTCGGAAGATTCTTTTTCGATACCATGGACAGCTTACTGGAGAAAACTCCGGGAGTAAAACATATTTACACTCCTACGAAAGACGTGATGTCTTCATTCGTAGGTGACAAGAAAAAATTCAACGATCCTGTATGGGTAAAAACCAATGAAAATCCGGAAATCTGGAGAATCGGCTTTTTAACCCAAAAAGAAATGTCGGACGTTGACAAGCATAATTACGTTGCGGTATACCTTCCCCACTCGTACGCCATCTCGGGCTGGGTAATTGTTACTGAAGAAAAAAACATCAAACCTGTAGTGGGAATGACAGCGGCTTCTGCAATGAAGTTCGCAGTGAGTGGCGGTGTAGCCGGATTCCATTCTGATGAAAATATATTTAAGGCTCCGGAATAATCCTTTTTCCGTCTTATTTATACATTGATGAATTTTGAAAATTATTTTCAAGCACATTTTCTTTACAAACAATTTAAAACATAATTTAACTCATGAATTTACCGTACGCGGAGCCTTTCCGCATTAAAATGGTGGAAGAAATCTATCAATCCACCAGAGAAGAAAGAGAGCAATGGCTTAAAGAAGCTAATTATAACCTTTTCAATTTAAGATCTTCACATGTCTATATTGACCTGCTTACCGATTCAGGAACCGGAGCAATGTCTGATAGACAATGGTCTGCTTTGATGACAGGAGATGAAAGCTACGCCGGATCCCGTTCTTTTGAACAATTACAGAAAACTGTTGAAACAATTACAGGATTTAAATATTTATTACCAACACACCAGGGAAGAGCTGCGGAAAATGTTCTTTTCTCGGTATTGGTAAAAGAAGGTGATGTAGTTCCCGGAAACTCTCATTTTGACACTACAAAAGGACATATCGAAATCAGAAAGGCACATGCTATCGACTGTACAATAGATGAAGCTTTTGACATTAATGATCTTCACCCTTTCAAAGGAAACATCAACCTTGAAAAACTGGAAGACGTTTATAAAAGCCATCCGAAAGAAAGCATCCCTTTCTGCCTAATTACGATTACTTGTAACTCTTCAGGAGGGCAGCCCGTTTCTTTGGAAAATATGAAAGCTGTAAAAGCACTTTCTGACCAATATGGAATTCCTGTATTCTTTGATTCTGCGAGATTTGCAGAGAATGCTTACTTCATCAAAAAAAGAGAAGCAGGACAGGAAAACAGAAGCATTAAAGAAATCTGTAAGGAAATTTTCTCTTACGGAGATGGGATGACAATGAGTTCTAAAAAAGATGGTTTAGTAAATATCGGAGGATTCATTGCTTTGAATAATGAAGATATTTTCAGAAAAGCATCCAACTTTACGATTATCTACGAAGGATTTATTACCTACGGAGGAATGGCTGGAAGAGATATGGCTGCATTAGCTGTAGGTCTTGATGAAGCTACTGAGTTTGCTTATCTTGAAAGCAGAATTTCTCAGGTTGAATATCTGGGTAATAAACTGATTGAATACGGAATCCCGGTTCAGAAACCAATCGGAGGACATGCAGTATTCATTGATTCTTTAAACTTCCTTCCGAATGTTTCCCGTGAAGAATATCCGGCACAGACATTAGGACTTGAAATTTATAAAGAAGCAGGGATCAGAACTGTAGAAATCGGGACATTATTGGCCGACAGAGATCCTGCAACAAGAGAAAACCGTTATCCGAAGTTAGAATTGGTACGTCTGGCAATTCCTAGAAGAACCTATACCAATAACCACATGGATTATATTGCTGCTGCGATCAAGAACGTTTATGAAAGACGTGACGAAATAGCAAAAGGATACAAGATCACCTGGGAACCGGAAATCTTAAGACACTTTACCGTTCAGCTTGAAAAAGCTTAATCATAAAACCGGAATTTTTTTCCGGTTTTTTTTTGCATTAACGTTCAAAAGTTTCCTATTACAAGGATAACCTTATTTCTTATATATTCAAAAAAACCAAACACAACTCATTTAAAATCAATCAGATATTTAAATTTATAGATAAATATAAATCAAGCATATTTATTTATCACATAATAATACATTATGCTTTCTATTTTATTTTTCAGAAAACAAAAATCAAATTAACCCATTTTTTGAAATAGTGAATGTTTTTAATTTTAATTTTGTATCCATCTGATGAAACAGATGTAAAAATACTTGAGAACCAACCTGAAAAATCCGTTATTCCGAAAATGAAGAAAATTGCTGTCGTGGGCGCCGGTATCTCCGGCTTAAGCATGGCGAATTACTTAGAAAAATACAAGATTGATTATCACATTTATGAAAGAAGAAAAAAGAAAGATCTGGCAGGTCATGGTTTTCTCATTCCACAGGAAGGCATGGAATACCTTTACCAGATCCTTAATCCTGATCTTCTTCTTCAGCAAGGAAACTTTTTAACAAAATATATACAATACTCTCATACAGGAAAAGTACTTGCAGAGAAGCAACTGAACAATGTTTTTGCTATTTCAAGACATTCATTAATAGATCTGTTGTCCCAAAATATTTCTCCTGAAAGAATAACCTATGAACAAACCATCATCCCTAATGATAAGCAGAATGGAAAACTGAAACTTTCGGACGGAACAGATATTGAGGCAGACATTGCTGTTATTTCTGATGGGTCTAAAAGCCGCATCAGAAGCAGCCTTTTTAAAGATGAAACCATGAAGCTGGTCAGAGAAAGCGAAGTGGTTAATATCATTCAGGATAAGGAAATTGCGGATTCTATTGAAAATGATTTTATAAAATTCCATCATGATGAAGGCGGACTTACTTTTGGAATTCTTAAACTTTCTGCTGACACCATTCTTTGGTATTCACAGTTTGATAATGAAAAATACATGATCAATGAATGTTCTGCTGAGAACTTAAGGAAATATATGCTTGAAGTTTTTGAAAACTGGCATCCTTTAGTCCCTGAAATCATACAGAAATCAAATTATAAAAATGTACATTTATGGAATGTTTATGAACTGGAAAAACTGAATCCTTTTTATAAAGATAACATTGTATTCATCGGAGATGCAGCCCATCCATTAATCCCGTTTACGAGCCAGGGAGTAACCTCAGCATTGAAAGACTCTTTTACATTAACGAAATATTTAGTTGAAGAGCAAAATAAAACAGAAGCCTTCAGAAAATATGAAAACCAGAGGAAGCCTGAAATTGAGGTTCATATCAACAACGGAAGAACATTGCTCAATCAGTTCCTTCTCCCTCTCAGTCAACAATCAGAAAATATTTTACCCATATCCTATAAATAAATATGTTCAGCAATAACGATATCAATTTTGAAGCCCTGAAAAGAAAAGCCTACAACGGAAGATGGGCAACCCTTGAAGAAGGAATTATACCCCTTACCGCTGCAGATCCCGACTTCAGGACAGCTCCTGAAATAGAACAGGGAATTATTGAATACCTGAAAGACGGCTATCTAAGCTACGGACCGTTTTCTGGTCTTCCGGAATTCAAAAAAAGTGTGGCAGATCATTTTAATGAGAAACACGGAAGTTTTTCTCCTGAAAATGTATTGGCTGTCAACAGCGCTGCCCAAGGGATGTTTCTAATCGCATCTTATGTTCTGAATCCTGGTGATGAAGCAATTATTCTGGACCCTGTGGATTTTCTATTCAAAAAATCAGTAGAAACAGCTGGTGGAAAAGTAATGCTTTGCCCTGTAGATACAACAACGGGAGACATTGATTTTGAAAAGCTGGTTTCTTTAATCAATCCTAAAACCAAACTTATCAGCATCTGCAATCCGCACAATCCATTGGGGAAAGTGTATTCTAAAGAAGTTTTAATAAAAATAGCAGAAATTGCTTCAGCTCATGATCTTTGGGTGATGAGTGATGAAATCTGGAGTGATATTATTTATGACAACAAGAGCTTTCATACGTATTCTTCCGTTTCTGAGAAAGCAAAGAGAAAAAGCTTTACTGTTTACGGGTTTTCAAAATCATTTGGAATTGCAGGACTGAGAATTGGGGCTGTATTGTGTAATGACCTGGACATTATTGAAGATTTTACTGAAAAATCCAATTTCAACTCTACAATAGAAGGGGTTTCTACTTTGTCCCAGATTGCCGGAACCGTAGCGCTTGAGAAAGCAAAACCTTGGTATAAAGAATTTTTAGCTCATTTACAGAGCAATAGAGACCTTGCTTTTACATTATTAAGCCGCTCAGAAATTGTAACTCCCAATCTGCCTGAGGCCACTTTTGTACTCTTTCCAAAAATCGAAAACGGAATGTCCAGCGATCAGTTTGCCCAACATGTTTTAAAGCAGGGAAAGGTTGCCATTGTTCCCGGATCAGAAAGATGGTTTGGAAAAGGAGCGGAAGGACATATCAGAATTTGTTTTTCCACCTCCCGGGAAATTTTAGAAGAAGGAATTAACAGAATCATTACCAGCTTTTAACATTAAAAATTTTCATTAAAATCAAATAAAAAGTTACTATTTTTCTTAAATTACCGCAAATCATTATTAAATTAAGACATCCATATTAAATATTTAATTTTAGTATGGATTTAAAAATAAATATTGATAATTTTGATTAAATCACCACTCAAAATTATCTATATGAAAATAAAATACATCAGCGTTATTTTTCTTGGAGTTTCTACCCTATCCTATGCCCAGCAAATAAAGGATACCCTGAAAGAATCAAAGATTGACGAAGTAGCCATCACCGGAAGCCGGAATAAAAAAAGAACCGTAGTAAATACGCCTGTTCCTATTGATATTATTGACATTAAACAGGTAAGCCAGTCAACAGGGCAGGTAGAAATTAACCAGCTTTTACAGTTTTCTGCACCCTCTTTCAACTCCAACAAGCAATCAGGGTCTGACGGTGCTGATGCAGTAGATCCTGCCACTTTAAGAGGTTTGGGGCCGGATCAGACTTTACTCCTTTTGAATGGAAAAAGATATCATCAATCTTCATTGATCAACCTTTTCGGAACCAAAGGAAGAGGAAACACTGGATATGATATGAATACCATTCCGATTGGCGCCATAAAGAGAGTGGAAGTCCTTCGTGACGGAGCTTCAGCTCAATATGGATCTGATGCTATTGCAGGGGTAATCAATGTTATTTTGAATGACCGTGATAAAGGTTTTGAAGGGAATCTATTCACAGGGATGAACCTTTTCAAAAGTCCCGGAAATAATGATGTGGTCTCAGATCATAAAATAGACGGCACCACCTTTGATTTCAGTGGAAATTTAGGAACCAAAATAGGGTCCAAAGGAGGTTTTGGAAACTTTACAGTAGAGTTTATGAACAAAGATTATGCGATACGAAATGCAAATCCTGACTTATATACTGCTCCGAGACAGCGCTTCGGGGATGCAAAGGCACAAAATATTTATTTTTTCGGAAATATTGAACTCCCTTTATCTGATGGTCTGAAATTCTATTCCCGTCAAGGTTTCTCCCACAGAAATACCAAGGCTTACGCATGGACCAGATCAGCAGATGCAGACGGAAATATTCCTGAAGTTTATCCTACAGGATTCAATCCGATTGAAAATACAAGTATTACAGATTTTACATTTGACAACGGCCTGAAGTTTAAGGTTGCCGGATGGGACGTAGATTTTTATAATGCTTTTGGCAACAACAGATTTACCTATCAGATAGACAATACAATTAATGCCACTTTGGGTATCAAATCACCTACAAGCTTTAATGCAGGAGGACATTCATTGTTACAGAATACAACAGGTTTTAATGCCGTGAAACAGTTCAAAGTACTTGAAGGACTGAATATCGCTTTTGGATCTGAATTCAGGTATGAAAAATTTGATATCATCAAAGGAGAAGAAGCTTCTTATGCCATGTATGATATCAATGGAAATCCTGTAACTGCCAGTACTCCCCAAAACCTTCTTGTCACCAATCCTTTAAGTGGTAATGTAAGACCAGGTGGCTCTCAGGGATTCCCAGGATATTCTACAGATATTGGCAAAAGCAGAAATAACTTTGCGGCCTATGTAGACACTGAGCTTGATATTACAAAAAACTGGATGGTAAGTGTTGCCGGAAGATTTGAAAATTATAATGATTTCGGAAGTACTTTAAATGGAAAATTCGCGACAAGATACGCGATCACTCCACAGTTTGCTTTCCGTGGTTCCGTTTCTACCGGATTCAGAGCACCTTCTCTGGCTCAGAAATACTACAGCCAGCAGTTTACGAACTTCCAGGGTGGCCAATTAGTTACTATTCAGCTAGCTTCTAATGATAGTAAAATTGCAGGCAGCCTTGGAATTCCTCAATTGAAACAGGAAACCTCTGTGAACGGAAGTGCCGGATTTACTTTCAACACAGGAAAATTCACGGCGACAGTGGATGGATATTATATTCAGGTAAAAAACAGAATTGTTCTTACCGGATATTTTGCACAGGCAGACCTGCCGGCAGATGTTCAGGCAGATAATCCATTTATTGACCAGGTACAGTTCTTTTCTAATGCGATTGATACCCGCACGAAAGGGGTTGATCTTATCTTAAGCTATAGTGAAAACCTTGGTTCCGGGAAACTGACCGCTACCTTAGCTGGAAACTATAATGATATGGAAATCACCAAAGTAAATACTTCAGAACAGCTTGCAGGAAAAGAAGATATTTACCTGAGCGAGAGAGAAAAGGCTTTTATCCTGGCTTCTGCCCCAAAAACAAAAGTCAATTTGAACCTCAATTATAAGATCAACAAATTCAATGCGAATCTGCAGTTGGTAAGGTTTGACAAAGCAACACTGATTGGGTATGATGGTGCAGAACAGGTCTATAATCCGAAAGTAACTACCGATCTTTCTTTTGGTTATGAATTTTGTAAGAATTTAAATCTGACCCTGGGGAGTAAAAATTTATTCAACAGATATCCTACGCTGCAAACCACTCATGTAAGTGATGGAAATACTGAAGGCGGAGGTATTTTTGATCCTGTTCAGATGGGATTTGCCGGAAGACAGGTTTTTGCCAGACTTAACTTTAAGTTTTAATCGAAAATAAAACTCCTGAAAATTTCCAGGAGTTTTTTATTTTATTTTTTTGAAATCTTATACAATTTGCCACTGTCGGTTACCGCATAAAGATTTCCATCCATTCCGTTCAATACATCGCGGAAACGTTCTTTCTGATCTGCCAGAAGACGTTCTTCACCGATCACTTTATTATCTTTCATGACAATTCTGTCAATATGCTCGCCACTTAAACATCCAATCATCAGGTTTCCTTTCCACTCCTCAATATTTCCTGTATAAAAAGTAATTCCGCTTGGAGAAATCACAGGATCCCAGTAATAGACGGGTTGCTCAGTTCCTTCTCTTTGGGTGATTCCCTGTCCTACTTTGTCTCCTGAATATTCAATTCCATACGTCACATCTCCCCATCCGTAATTTTTTCCGGGTTGAATCAGGTTGATCTCATCTCCACCTCTCGGTCCCATTTCCACATCCCAAAGATTACCATTGGGATCAATTGCCATTCCTTGCGGGTTACGCACGCCATAAGCATAAATTTCAGGTTTATAGCCTTGCTTTCCGATAAAAGGATTTCCCGGAGCAGGCTTGCCATCTTTTGTAATTTTCAGAATTTTCCCCAGATAATTATCCGTTTTCTGTGCATAGACTCGGGTTACTTTATCTGATCTTTCTCCTGTACTCACAAATAAATGACCATCTTTATCAAAAGCCAGACGGCTTCCATAATGTTTATCTCCGTCATAAGAAGGTTCGGCACGGAAAATAACTTGTACGTCTGAGATATTTTTGAGATCTGCAGACAGCCTACCTTTCGCTACAGAAGTTAAGTTCCCTTTTCCAAACGGTTCTGAAAAACTGAAGTAAATAATATTGTTGCCGGTAAAATCAGGATCAAGAGCTACATCAAGCATTCCTCCCTGCCCTTTTGAATCCACTTTTGGAAAGCCTTCTATTTTTGAGACTTGCTTTCCATCGGTTGAAACAACATTCATGTGACCATTCTTATCCGTAACCAGAAATTTCCCATCAGGTAAATTAATAATCCCCCAGGGCCTTCCTAAATCTTTATTCAGAATCTCTATATTATAAGCTGTTGTACTCTTTACGGCCTTAATTCTTGTCTGCCCTTTGAATGCCGGTTTGTAGTCAGAATTAGGTTTGTCTGTCTCTACACTTCCATCATTTCCTGTCTTCTGAGCATTTGCATGATTTTCTTTGCACGATGACAAAATAAGAAAAAGGCTTACTACAGGGATATAAAATTGATTGATTTTCATAGTATTATGATTAGGTGATTGTATAATGAATGGAAAAATAATGCCATAAAATTTGTTGGTTTGATTTTTTATTCTACATTTGTAGAACAAATTACAACATTGTAGAATGAAAGAGATTAAATTAACAGATTCTGAAAAAATTCTCATGGAAATCCTTTGGGAGAAGAAAAAAATTTTCATGAAGGATATTCTGGAAACCTACCCGGATCCTAAGCCAGCTGCAACCACTATTGCAACTTTGCTTAAAAGAATGCAGAACAAAGAACTTGTAGGTTATAAAGTGTATGGAAATTCCCGTGAATACTATCCAAAAATAGAAAAAGGGGAATATTTCAAGGAAGAAATGTCTTCCATGATTGATCGTTTTTTCAACAGCTCAGTAACACAGTTTGCTTCCTTTTTTACATCAAATGCAAAGCTTAGTCAAAAGCAATTGAAAGAACTCCGTGATATCATTGATGAACAGATAAAAGAATAGATATGGCAGCCATTGTTCTGAAAATAATTATATGTTCTTCTATTTTCATTGCCATTTATTATCTCTTCCTTGAAAAAGAAAGAATGTACAGATTCAACAGATGGTATTTATTAAGTGGTATACTGCTTTCTTATATCATTCCATTTATCAATATTACGATACAAAGACCTGAAGCTAAAATAGAGCCTCCAACTCAAATGATGATTGAAGAAACGGCTCAGCAAATGATTTTCATTCAGCCGGAACAGGAAAGTTTCAACTGGATGAATATTGTGTGGGGAGTGTATGCTGTAATCACACTTTTTCTACTCATGAAAAGTCTTTTAGCTCTCTTCGCTGTTAGAAGAATTAGAGGGGAAAAAAGTATTTACGAGCATTACAATATCATATTAACAGGCGAAAGTCTCTCTCCGTTCAGCTTCTGGAATACGATATATATGGGGAAAAATTACATGGAAAATAATAGAATTGACCAAAGGATTTTCCTGCATGAAAAGGCTCATATTGATCAGAAACACAGTGTAGATTTAGTAATACTGAATCTTTTAAAGATTTTCACCTGGTTCAATCCTGTTCTTTTCTTATACAAAAAAGCAGTGATCACGAATCACGAGTTTTTAGCAGATGAAGCGGTACTGAAAAAGAATTATAATATTAAAGAATACCAAAACCTTATTCTTGAAGAAATTCTTAGCCACCAAAATCCTCCTTTGACCCATTCATTTAATTTTAATAACACCAAAAAAAGATTTATTATGATGAAAACAAAAAAATCGAAATTCAGCCTGTTAAGAAAAACAGCTGGAATCACCACACTAATTGCTGCCGCAGTTTTACTTTCTGAAAGAACGTATGCAGGCAACCCGGCCAGTATTCAGATGGCTGAAAAAATAGCGGAAACTTCTACTCAAACTAATAGCCAGGATTCTTATCAGGAATTCAAGGACATATTGGCTAAGTATGCAGATTTGCTGAATGATGGAAAATATGCTGAATTTTCAAAAAAGGTCTCAGAAAGTGATAAAAAAAGACTGGAAGAACTCTATCCTCTACTGAATGAAACCCAGAAAAATGAACAGAAGATCACATTCTTTGCGTTACCTGAATTGAAAAAAAGAATTCCAACAGAGAGTGAGTTGAAATCATTTTTAAATAAAAAAGACTACGCAGTCTGGATTGATTCAAAAAAAATTGAAAACAACATTTTGAAAAACTATAAAAAAACGGATTTTTCAAATGTTTATATCAGTAAAATTTATCCGAATGCCAGAACAGCACAAAATCCTCAGCCTTATCAGGTTACTTTAATGACTCCGCCATATTTTGAAAAGGCCAGACAAGAAGGAAAATCTTCTGTCATAATGGGATTCAAAAGGCAAGATTTAAAAGCCGTTTCAGATACAATCGTTCCAAGGATAAATAGCATAAACGAAAATAATCAGGGTAAAAACACAAATACAGCCACCAATACTCCACAAAATACTAATGAGCTTCCGGCACAATACGTTGATGGGGATAAAAGTTTTAGAATGCAAATAAATAAGGGTATTGATACCAGTAACTTTGAACCTAAGTATGGTACCATAACATCAACTGCCTATATTCACATCGATGAGACAGGAAAAACAACACAGGTAACCACTTCGGGAGATAATGAAATCCTAAACCGTGAACTTCTTAAGACAGTCACTGAAATAAGTAATAACACAGTCTGGAAACCAGCTACGAAAGATGGGAACCCCATTGCTTCTGTGCTAAAAGTCCCCGCAACAATGACTTTTACAAAACCTTAATATTGAAAGCGCTAATTTTTAGCGCTTTTTATTTTTTCAATTATTCCTGTTGAGACTGTTAAAATTTTATTATCAAAATATTCATCTTCAAAACATTATCCTGTCTAAAAATTTCTTTCGTATTTTTGTTGTATACATTCTTTTCTATGTTTAAGCTTCAATCAGAATATAAACCTACAGGAGACCAGCCTAAAGCAATTGAAAAACTTACCGAAGGAATAGAAATCGGGGAGAAATATCAGACACTTCTTGGGGTAACCGGATCCGGAAAAACCTTTACCGTTGCGAATGTTGTACACAATGTACAGCGTCCTACTTTAGTATTGGCACACAATAAAACATTGGCAGCACAGCTCTTCATGGAGTTTAAGGAATTTTTTCCGGAAAATGCCGTGGAATATTTTGTCAGCTATTATGATTATTACCAGCCTGAGGCTTACATTGCCACAACAGGAACTTATATTGAAAAAGATCTGAGTATCAATGAAGAGGTTGAAAAACTACGTCTTTCTGCGACTGCCAGTCTTCTTTCGGGAAGAAGGGATGTTTTGATTGTGGCATCTGTATCGTGTATTTACGGTATCGGAAACCCGACAGAATTCCACAAATCCTTAATCTCTATAGCGATTGGTGAAAAAGTGACAAGAACAGCACTTCTCCACTCACTAGTTAATGCATTATATTCCAGAACATTAAATGAATTTCAAAGAGGTACATTCCGTGTAAAAGGGGATGTGATTGATGTGTTTCCTGCATATACTGATAACGCAATCAGAATTCAGTTTTTTGGAGATGAAATTGAAAAGATCCAAAGCTTTGATCCTGTTACAGGAAATGTAGAATCTACTTTTGAGCAGATTCAAATCTATCCGGCCAATCTTTTTGTAACGTCAAAAGAAACCTTAAACGGTGCCATTAAAGACATTCAGGATGATATGGTAAAACAGGTTGATTTCTTCAGCTCTGTTGGAAAACCATTAGAGGCTAAGCGACTTCAGGAAAGAACAGAGTTGGATCTTGAAATGATTAAAGAACTGGGTTATTGCTCAGGAATTGAAAACTATTCGAGATATCTGGACGGTCGTCTTCCGGGAACAAGACCTTTCTGCCTGATTGATTATTTCCCTAAAGACTTTTTGATGGTTATTGACGAAAGCCACGTAACTGTTCCACAGGTTCATGCAATGTATGGAGGTGACCGAAGCCGAAAAGAAGCATTGGTAGAATATGGATTCAGACTTCCTGCAGCTATGGATAACAGACCACTGAAGTTTGAGGAATTTGAAGCCATACAAAACCAGGTCATCTACGTATCTGCAACTCCTGCAGATTATGAACTTGAGAGAACCGGAGGAGCTTATATAGAGCAGATTATCCGTCCTACAGGACTTCTAGACCCTATTATCGAAGTAAGACCTTCCTTGAACCAGATTGATGACCTGATGGAGGAAATCCATAAAAGATCTGACGTTGATGAAAGAGTACTGGTAACCACTTTAACGAAGAAAATGGCGGAAGAGCTTACGAAATACTTCATCAAATTTGGAATCAGAACCCGATATATTCACTCTGATGTTGAAACGCTGGAACGTATTCAGATTATGCAGGATCTCCGTTTAGGGCTTTTTGATGTGCTTATCGGAGTCAATTTATTGCGAGAAGGACTGGATTTACCCGAGGTTTCGTTGGTTGCTATTCTGGATGCGGATAAAGAAGGAATGCTGAGAAGTAGAAGATCGATGATTCAAACTGTGGGGCGTGCCGCAAGAAATGTGAACGGAAAAGCAATCATGTATGCTGATAAAATCACCAAATCTATGCAGGCCACCCTGGATGAAACTGAATACCGTCGTTCTAAACAAATGCAGTACAATGACGATCATGGTCTGAAGCCAACAGCATTAAATAAAAAGATTTCTGAAAACCTTGTCGGAAGAAGCAAAGACTTCCCTGATGAGAAATATACCCAAAAGGAAATAATGCAAAAGGTGGCAGAAACAAAAGCTACCTATGCAAGTGAAGATATAGAGAAAATGATTACTCAGAAGCAGAAAGAAATGGAAGCTGCAGCAAAAAACCTTGACTTTATAAAAGCAGCCAAGCTGAGAGATGAAATTGCAGCTTTGAAAGCTTAATAAGACTGATTTATAAAATAGTTTCGGCGGCATCAAAGATGCCGCCGGAGCTTTATACTGAGATTGAAATATTTTAATCTTTATAATCCATTTCTTACCGCGGCTCTGATAGGAGTCAAAAGATCCATCAGACCGTTTAATTTGATCTCGTAAACTGTTGAAAGCTGCATTCCCAGTTTTCCCTTTGGCATTCCGTTTTTGTTGAACCATTCCAGGTAGCTGACCGGAAGATCAATCAGAACCGTACCTTCGTACTTACCGAACGGCATCTTCATTACACAGATTTCTTTTAGTATTTCGGGATTGAGTCCTTCCACGTTGTATATAATTAAATTAATTTTTCTTTAATATCATCCTGCCCAGGCAGTTCAAGATCCGGAGGAGTTTCTTCATCCGAAAATTCATTTCTGTACACCTGAACCAGAAGAAGGGTCAGTGAGATCAGAATAGGCCCGAAAATAAGCCCCATGAAGCCAAAAAGATTCATTCCCATGATAATTCCAAATACCGTATTCAATGGGTGGATGTTTTCCAGTTTTTTTAAAAGGGTAAAACGAAGAAGATTATCAGTAAGACCTACCACTACAACACAATAGATCGCTAAACCGACTCCCTGCACCGTATTTCCTTCAGCAATCATAAAGATACACACCGGAGCATATACAAGGGCAGTTCCTACAACAGGAATCACTGAAGCGGCAGCCGTTAATGCAAAAAGCAATACAGCGCCCGGTGCCCCAAATATAAGATATCCTATAAGAGCCACAATCCCCTGTCCTACTGCTACAACCGGGATTCCGATAGCATTGGCCATAATCAGTTTTCTCATTTTATCGCCTATCAAAGAAATGTTGGATCTCTTCAACGGAGCAGAAGAAGTAAGAATCTTTTCAAAGAGCCTTGGCTTCTCCAGCATAAAATAGAGAATAAAATACATGGACATCACTACGGTAAGCGTATTGAAAGTACCACTGAGTGCGGATGTTGAAATCTTCCCTACAGAATCTTTCAGTTTCGCCATATTTTCTTTGCTCAGAATATCAAATCCTGTTTTCGAAAATATGTAAGAATGTATTTTGTCCAGGAAAATATTGAACTTGGCCATATAAGCCTGCGCATTTCCGAGTTTATCAATAATCAGATCGGCAATAAAATAGATTGGAAGAATAAGAACAATAAGACTCGCAAACATTAATGCTAAAGCAGCAAGTGATGATTTCCATTTTTTCTCTTCCTGCAAATAAAAGTTATATTTTCTACAGACTACATAAATGGTAATTGCCCCCAGAACTGAGGGTATAAACAATGCCAGATTAAAACAGATCAACCCTGCCAGCACCACAATAATGGCCAGCAACGACATCTGCTTTATCGCAACACTGCTTATTTGTTTGTCCTTATTCATCATGTATTTTTATATTTTTATTTACTGAACATAATTTGTCTTGGTTTTCCTAAGAAAGCACAATACGTAGAGTACATTACGATCATAATAAACGGAGCGGTTAAGATAACTCCTATTCCGCAAAGAATAACCCCTGCAATAGAGATCAGAAATCCTAAAAATCCGGTTAATAAGAAAATTCCATAGTTTTCTTTAGCAATATTGAAAGATTTACCTAAAGCATCTGTAGCTGAAGCATTTTCAAACAACAGAATAGGATACCCTAATAAAAGGAAGGGATATACAAAAATAATAGGCAGAACACACAAAGCAAGAGCAACTGAAGAAATAATCCCTGAAAGAAGACTGTAGATCAATATATTTACAAAATTCTGACGGTATCCGATGAAAAGATCAGAAAACTCAATAGGACTTTTCGTATTATATTTATTCACCATGTAGATCAATCCTACATACAAAGGAGACAATAAAAGACCGAAAAGACTGGAAGCCCCCATATATAAAGGTAGCCCCGGAGCACTCCAATAATTAAAGTCACCTCCTGAAGATTTCATCTCTTCCGCTAAAGAAGCAGAATTAAATCCTGTAAGTATCTGAATAAGATACCCTCCGGCCATATAAATAATCATAGCTACGATTCCGTAACCGAAAACGCCTTTGTACATTTCAAAAGCATGAGAAATAATAGACCCCGTATCTCTGTTTGGCACAGAGCCTTGCTGATCAAATTCGTTAAATTCAGACATAGTTTAAATATTTAATGATTTTACCAAATTTAGTTTTTTTTAGTAAAAAATCACATTAAACACGAATGAATTTTAACTTTTCTCTGCAAAAACCGTTTTATAAAGTGAATAAATCATAGCATTCCAAAAAGGAAATGTGAAAAGTCCTCCTATCAAAAACAGAGCAAAACCTAAGTACTTAAATAGAAAAGCAACGATAACGCACACCATTATTTCTACAAAATACATTTTAAGGGCTTTAAAATTCAGAGAAATGGCCTCGAATATCCTTTTGTTCGTAAAAAACATAAGCGGCGCTACAAATAGCGTTACAGCAACCCAGGCCACTGCCAGCACTACGGTAGGAATTGTAAATCTGTAAATGAAGAACCAGAAAAGGAAATACCCTACATATTTGAAAAAGTTGAGTCCGTTGTATCCTGCAAACAGATCTCCGATTACAATATTTTCTTTAAGATCAATTTTTCTGAAGATCTGAAACATCCCAAGATTCAACGGATACAAAAACGCTGTCGTTCCCATGACAGCCAGAGTAAACATCTGATAGTTTTCGGTAGCCGCTATTTCTTCCATTTTTTTCAGATACATCTTCGTACCCTGCAAAAAGGCTTCCTCCAATTCTTTGTTGTAAGAGAAAACATTGTACTTCGCTCCAAAAAGCATAACTGCGGTAAGCAATATTCCAAAAAAGATGATGGAAAACATCAACTGAAAAACCAGTGTTTTATTCCAATAAAAAAAAGCCTGCTTCAATATAAAATCTAGTCCCGGTTTCTGAGGATATTTGTTCTGCATCGTAAAAAATTTATGCAAAAGTAAACATCAATAATTATTTTTGCAGAATGTTTTCAGTGAATCATCAAAAATTTATGGAAATGGACGAGCTTTCTCTTCAGAAGGTTCCCTATTTTTTCGTGATCGACTTTCTCTCAGAGAGTGTCGAAATATACCAGGAACATGAAATTGAAAAATCAGGTTTAATTATTGATTTTCAAGAGTTTTCAAATGCAAAAGAAACACACGAGCTAGATAAAAAAGTAGTCTGGAAATCATTTCCTGAAACGTTGGAAAGCTTTAAAACAGGTTTTGACAAGGTTCAGAAAAATATTCGTCTGGGAAACTCTTATTTAGTAAACTATACTAGAAAAACGAAAATAGAGACCAATTTAACCTTAGAAGAGATTTTTTATCATTCAAATGCAAAGTATAAAGTTTTTTATAAAGATTTTTTTGTATTTTTTTCTCCTGAAACTTTTGTAAAGATCATTAACGGTAAAATTTTAACCTATCCCATGAAAGGCACTATTGATGCTTCTATTGAAAATGCGGCAGAAATACTGAAGAATGATAAAAAGGAAAAAGCAGAACATTACACCGTAGTGGATCTGCTCCGAAATGATCTGAGCATGGTAGCTGATGATGTAAAAGTGGACCAGTTCCAGCATATTGATTTCATCAAAACCCAGCAAAAGGATCTGTATGCAATGAGTTCTGAAATTTCAGGTATGATAAAACCTGAATTTGATGGGAAAGTAGGAAGTATGATGCAGAAGCTTCTTCCTGCAGGCTCTATTTTAGGAGCTCCAAAGCCTAAAACACTGGAAATAATTCTGGATGCAGAAGGGTATGACAGAGGATATTACACTGGCGTTTGCGGATGGTTTGACGGCCAAAATGTAGATAGCTGTGTGATGATCCGCTTTATAGAAAAAGAAGGAAACCAACTTTATTTCAAAAGCGGAGGCGGTATAACGCATATGAGTAAATTAGAAGACGAATATCAGGAAATGAAAAATAAAATCTATGTCCCAATTCATTGAAAGCATTAAAGTAGAAGATAAAGAGATTTTTCTATTGGATCTACATCAGAAACGTGTCAATCAAACATTTTCCCATTTCGGAAAAGAAGACTCCATTGATCTGGCCAAGATCTATAAAAATCTGCAGCATGATGAGGATGGTCTTTTCAAGCTAAGAATTTCTTATGATCTCGACAAAAGAATCAGGACACAGATGATTCCTTACGCTATTCCTGAGATCCAGGATTTCAAACTGGTAGAAAATAACAGCTTTGATTATTCATTCAAGTTTGAAGACCGTAAAGAGTTGGATAAAATGAAGATGAAGTCCAAAGCAGAAGAAATCATCATCGTTAAAAATAATCATATCACAGATACTTCTTTTTCCAACCTTTTATTTTTAAAGGGAAAAGACTGGTTTACTCCTGCTACCTATCTGCTAAACGGAGTACAAAGACAGCATCTTTTAAAGCATAAAAAGATCAAAGAAACGGAGATTACTTTACAAAATATAAAGCAATTCACCCATTTCCAGATCATTAATGCGTTGAATGATTTTGATGATATGTTCATCTATCCTATCGACAGAATTATCAATCTGCCGGGAAATGAAGAATATCTTGATCTTTAAGATTATTTCATAAATTCAAAATAAGACTTCAGTACATCTGCGCTATTCTTCCCGTGAGTATTTACTTCCAGGATTTTTGGCTGTGCGTCAGGTTTGAAGAAATTCTCAAGAACTCTGTCAAGCGTAATTTCATCCTCTACTTTTACGTAGGAGAACCCAAAGTGCTTGGCAAGAGACTCAGCATTCTTACGGTGCTTAGTGGCAATAAACTCGTCTAATGTATTCGGGTTGGCATTTCCAGGTCCCGGAATGATCTTAAAGATATTTCCTTCACCGTTATTGAAGATCATAATTCTTACAAATGGTGGAATATATTGATTCCAAAGTCCATTGATATCATAAAAGAAACTCAAATCTCCTGTGATCAGCAAAGTAGGATTTTCATTTTTGATAGCAAATCCCATTGCCGTAGAAGTAGATCCGTCAATACCACTGGTTCCTCTGTTACAGTACATTTTTCTCTTTCCAAAATCAAACAGCTGTGCATATCTGATCCCGGAAGAGTTGCTGAAATGAATATTATAATTTTCAGGAATTGTCTGCGAAGCCTTATTGAAGAAATAAAAATCTGAGAAATCAATCGTATTCAAAAACTGCTCGTGTTTAGCATCTTTTTTATCTCTTAAAACGTCCCAAAGATTAAAATAAGGTCTAGGCTCCAAATTGATAAATTTCAGCAATTTTGAGAAGAAAACCTCAGGCTTAACTTCAATTTTTTCTGTCAGTGAGAAATAGGTATCCGGCTGCCATACTTCATCCAGATGCCAGTGCTGTTTTGGATGGGCACTTCTCAGGAACTGTTTTACTTTCTTAGAAACTACGTTCTGCCCCACTGTAATCAACAGATCAGGAGCATAGGTTTTATAGTCTTCTTCAGTAAAATTAAATATATAACGGTCTATATGTTTAAAAAACTTCTCGTGATGTAAGTTAGAATTAGCTTCACACAAAACAATAACAGAATGGTTTTTCACCAATTGTGTCAATTGATTTTCCAATTCAGGACTGTAATCTCTTGTTCCTACCAAAAGCATGATTCTTTGTGAAGTATGCCACTCTGCAATCAAGTTTGAAGGGATTTCATACTCTTTGTGCTTGATTGTTTTTTCTACCGTAGGAAAAGTAGGAAGTTCTGAAACAAGCTCATACAAAGGTTCTTCCAAAGGAATATTAATATGTACCGGACCTTGCTTTTCAAAACAAAGTTCAATGGCTTTTTTAATGATATCAAAATTAATATCTTCCGCATGTTCTTTGCTGTCTTCCAACAGTTGGAAATCACCATAGGAATGCTGATGAAAAACATCCTTCTGTCTTATCGTCTGCCCATCAAACAGATCAACAAAATCAGTCGGCCTGTCAGCAGTAAGTACCAAAAGTGGAATATTCTGATAAAAAGCTTCAGTAACAGCAGGATAATAGTTCACAACCGCTGATCCGCTGGTACAGGTAATTGCTACAGGCTTTTTATCGCTTTTCGCCATTCCCATAGCAACAAAAGCAGCACTTCTTTCGTCTACAATACTGTAGCAGTTAAAACTATCTATCTCTGAAAAATGAATGGCCAAAGGAGCATTTCTTGACCCCGGAGAAATTACAATATCAGCAATTCCGTACTGTTGAAGAAGATGTGCGAGTATTTGGATACTTCTCTTAGAAGAATATTTTTTCATACAGCAAATTTAACTTATAAATAATGATTTTAAAATCATTTAATTTAAAAAAAATGTAATTTTGCTATTCGTAAATTTCTAAAAATGGATAAAATACCTAGTGTAGACCTGCGTGATTTCCTTTCGGACAACCCGGAACGCAAACAGAAATTTGTAAATGAAATCGGAAAAGCTTATGAAGAAATTGGTTTTGTAGCCTTAAAAGGCCACTTTCTTGATGACAACCTAGTGGATGATTTGTATGGAGAGGTAAAAAACTTTTTTGAACAGCCAGTGGAAACCAAACAGAAGTATGAGATTCCAGGAATCGGCGGCCAGAGAGGGTATGTAGGATTCGGTAAAGAAACCGCAAAAGGTTTCAAAAAAGGAGACTTAAAAGAATTTTGGCACTTTGGACAATATTTGTCTGATGATTCAAAATACAAAACTGAGTATCCTGACAATGTAATCGTTGATGAACTTCCAAAATTTAACGAAGTAGGTAAAGAGGCATTCCAGATGCTTGAGAAAACGGGACAGTATGTTCTGAGAGCTTTAGCATTGCACCTTGGTTTAAATGAATTTTATTTTGATGACAAAATCGCAGAAGGAAATTCTATTTTAAGACCTATTCATTATCCGCCAATCACTGAGGAACCGGATGATGCGGTAAGAGCAGCAGCTCATGGAGATATCAACCTTATTACTCTTTTAATGGGAGCACAAGGAAAAGGTCTTCAGGTTCAGAACCACAACGGAGAATGGATTGATGCCATTGCAGAACCGGATGAATTGATGATCAATGTGGGAGATATGCTTTCAAGACATACCAACAACAAATTGAAATCTACTATCCACAGAGTGGTAAACCCGCCAAGAAAGTCGTGGAGTACTTCAAGGTATTCAATTCCTTTCTTTATGCATCCTATCAGTGCCATGTCTTTAAATGCACTTGAGAATTGTGTAGACGAAAACAATCCAAAATTATACGAAGATACTACTGCTGGAGAATTCCTGCATGAAAGATTGATCGAATTGGGATTGATTAAAAAATAAAATAAAACGGCTGCCTCTTTTGAGACAGCCGTTATTATTTAAATAGTCATTACTTTTTATCTTATCCCGTTATACAATAAAATTCCGGACATGGAGTTGATTGTGTAAAAGTTCCCCACGGACAAATACAGGTATAAGAATCACCACCACCGCCAGGATTTTCTCCACCTCCCGGGTCTCCACCATAAGGGACACATTTTCCATTCGAACAGATCTCTCCGGCAGAGCAACCTCCTTCCCCGGGTCCTCCACCTTCAAAACAATATGCTGGGAAGTTTACTCCGGCAACAATACTTCTCTTGTCGTCTCTTGAAAGTTTCTTTAGATTTTTCATAGTTATTAATTTTTGGTATTTCCTACTCTATAAGCTTTTCGGATAACGCTTGTCTAAAAATAACATTTATTTCATTAATAATCAAATATTTAAATCAAATTCAGTTTGTTCAGTATGATAGGGCTACTATTTTTATTAAACTTTATAATTTTCAATATAAAATCTTGTTTAATTTAAAATATTTTATCTATTTTTACTTTACCTACAAATTTTTAATTAAAGCAATATGAAAAATCTAAAAAAACTACAAAAAGGCCAATTAAAAAACATTTCCGGAGGTGCTACTCTTCCTGAAGCAGATTTCTGTATGTATTATTGCAGTGGAGTAATTGTTTGCGCTACCTGCAGTGATGATTTCAAATGTCCGGATACCAACAGTGATATGTAAGATTGAAAATCAAAATGCCATAAATGGAAACCGTTTCTTTGTTGAAGCGGTTTTTTTCTTTCTCTATGCTAACAATAGGATAGGTTTTAGCTGCTCTTATGCGATTTCTATAAACAGATTCATTATATAAAAAACAGACGCTTTTTGAGCTTAAAATAATGACTCCTAGTAATAAGTATTACTTGGTATTAAAGTAGAGAGTATATTAACATTGCTAAGAAGAACTTTCTCCCGCTATCCGTTCATACTCCTCACACCTGGCTTTCCTTCGCTCAAACCCATCGGCACTCCCACTTAAGTTGCGGGGTAACCATTACTATCGGGGCTAGGAAGGAGACGAATTATAAATTATAAGTTATGAATGATTCGGGATCCAGGTTGCGGGGTTAGTAGTTATAAGTATTTACATTCTAAGATCTACTATCCCCAATTATGTCATTCCGTAGGAATCCAGCCACATTGATGAGAGTATAAAGGATTCAAAGGAATACTACAGAGTTTTTTAATACTTAAGTGATTTGATAATCTTAGATATACTTGATGATAGAATAGAATTTAAAATGTATTGTTTAGACTCCTACGGAGTGATATGTGTTATAAATGATGATTGATAAGCGATGAATGATCAGTGGTCAATAGTGCAGCGTTTGATACTGGTAACAATAGGAATAATTATTCTTAATGATTACTGTGATTGCTCATTGCTTATTATTCATTGCTTATTACTGATGGTTGTGCTTTGGTTGGGTTGTTAGGTTTCGGCTGAGATAGGTATAAACCAAAAAAAATCCTCTATCATAAGATAAAGGATTTTTTAAAAATAAAATAAAAACTGGCGGCGGCCTACTCTCCCGCTTTCGCAGTACCATCGGCGCTGGTGGGCTTAACTTCTGTGTTCGG
>NZ_JCAQOV010000002.1:0-127098 GCF_059567885.1 Chryseobacterium sp. BGA-UO-ETr-SB22
GACGGAAACGGGTTAAAGACCATTCCTAGTGAATAGGATAAGCGCGGTATTTGTAATCTAAACCTCAGAACACGAAACTCGAACCTCGAGCCTCGATTCCACAACTCATAATTCATAACTTATAATTTATAATTCGTCTCCTCTCCTAGCCCTGATAGAAATGGTTACCCCGCAACTTGCGTGGAAGAACCAGTGGATTTGAGCTAGGGAAAGCCGGGCGTGAGGAGTAGGAATGGATAGCAGGTAAAAGCTTCTAAGAAAGTATAGGGGTTTGAAGGTTTAAGAAAGCTTGAATTTTCTGTATAGAAAAAAGATGGGAATGAAATGGTGCTCTTACAAGGTATGGTTAAAAGAAACGTTTGATTAACACCTTATATATATAGTATCCTAATAGACATCCGATAGTATCTGCTACGATATCCAATGTTTCCATAGATCTACCGAGTCCCATCTCTTCCTGTAGAATTTCTGTAAGGAAAGCATAAAGAAGAATGATCTGAAAAAAGTATGAGAATTTTATTTTGGGGAAAGCCGCAATGAAAGCGAATCCCAGAGCTCCAAATATGCTTAGATGCAATACCTTGTCGATACCGCTGAACATAAACCAATATTCATGGTTCTCTTCTCCGGGCTTGAGAAGCATATAAGTAAGAAATGCCCAATAAATGGGCAATATCTTACTAAATATTTTTGAAATCTTATCCAATGATAGCTTTGTAATCATCTGCAGAAAGTAATTCAGACTGATCTGCCCCATCAGCAATTTCCAATTTGATAATCCATCCGTCTCCATAAGGATCTGTATTTAACAGTTCAGGCTGAGCTTCCAATTCTGAATTGAACTCGATAACCTTTCCAGCAATAGGCAAGAATAGATCTGAAACAGTCTTCACCGCTTCTACACTTCCGAAAACATCTCCTCCATTAAGATCATCATCTACAGTATCTATGTCTACATAAACGATGTCTCCAAGTTCTCCCTGAGCGAAGTCTGTAATACCGATTGTAGCAACGTTACCTTCGATCTTGATCCATTCGTGATCTTTGGTGTACTTTAATTCTGATGGTGTGTTCATTTTTTAATTTTTATTTTGTACAAATGTATTCAAAAATACAGTAGCTTCAAATATTGGATATAAAAAAAGTCCTTCAAAACTGAAGGACTTTTAAGTTTGTATCATTTTTAGAATCCGCCTCCGGACTCTCCGAATGTAAATGTGGCAGAAATACCGGCTCTCACTGTAGACAGCGGGAATGCTGTGGAGATCTTATACTTTGAGGTCATCTGTTCATAGAATACTCTCAAATTCAGATTCTCGGAAACATTATAGTCTGCGGAAAGTTTGATATTCATCAGTCTTTGTCCTCCGGTAACCTGAGCATCATTCAACAGGATATTCATAATGGAGGTTTTACTGTCTCTTAATGAAATATCTCCTCTGATGTTAAGGTCACTTCCTTTTCCTCTTGTTCCTCTACCTCTGATGTTGGCTGTTCCCAATCTGAAGTTTCTGATAATATATCCAAGTCTTACTACATATTCTGTGTTGGCATCTTCGGTAAGAGTTTGATTTACTAATCCCAATACCATCATTCTTGTTTTATTGTACTGGATCCCAAACTGCATATTATTTCTCATGGTAACATCTACCCCGATAAGTGGTGAGAAAGATTCTACATATCCTACCTGTGCAAATGTATATGGATTGATCTTGTCACCATCGTTTTTGATTACAGTTCCTGCATCATTGACTGTCTGATAGTATCCATCCGGATTACCGTGATAATCCACATTGCTTTGAATACCTGTTGCTGTATATGTTGCTGTATAACCATGTAAAATATCAAATTTGGTGAACTGCCCACTGATTATAGGAATATTTTTTAATCCCGAATACGTAATTCTCCAGTTTGGTAACGGGAATCCTGTTTTCTTAGGACTGCTCATAGGAGACACAGATTTCCCTTCCATAGCTGCTCTAAAGGCAGGAATCAAAACATACGCATTTCCGATGCTGTAATGCTTGGCAAACCCATTGTTGTCCAATACCGCTCCCGGACCTCCCAACTGTTGTGAAAGTGCTCTTGCATTTTCTCTGATAGACTGGTAAACCGCCTGTCCATCCTTAAATGATGTGCTAAGAAGTACTGCAGAGTTGGAATACGTTATCATTTCGCTGGCAAATGTAAAGTTAGGATCTGAAACTCCATTATTTGTATAATTAAATCCTGTGTGTGAAAAATTACTGTTGTAATTGTGCAACACATTAAGATCAACTCTTAAATCATTCATTGGCATCACCTGTAAGTCTGCCCTCAATTCTTTGGTAGACATTCTTACATACGGATCTGTCATATAGTTGGAACCACTCACCCATCCGTTTTCCATTACTGTTCTTCTGATGTCAGCCTGTGATCCAAAAAGGAATCCTAATGTTGGTCCTCCCAATGTCTGTCCGTATCCATAAAAGTTTGGAGCTGATATTAGACCTGGAAGTACTGTTCCATTCGTTTCGTTATAACTTACGTTCAACTGTTTGAAAGAAGTAAGGAAGAATGCAGCACTTTGAAGTGGAGTAAGTTTATTTTTAAACTTATACTTCTTGTATCTGTATCTGTTTTTCTCCCATTGCTTCGTATAAACATTGTTTAGAGAATCCATCTCCTGTCTGCGTTTTTGCAGTTTTGCGTTGATGTTTTTAAAGTAATTAAACTGTCCAAAGAACTTAGGTAGATCCGCTGAAGCTGTTGCCTGAATAACGTTGGTATTCTGTCCTACAGATCCCAAACTTGCAGGCTGATTCGTATTAGGATCCACAAACCCAAGCAATGAAGTAGATCTTGCAGCCCAGTTATAAGTAAATCCATATCCTACTTCTGCATCAATGAAATCCAGATAAGGCAGATATTGGAATGGCAGTTTATAGTTCAGCTGTGCTCTGTGGTTATACAACACTGGTCTTCCGGCTCTGAATACATTTCCGAAGATCGATTTGTTATCCATTGAATTTACATCCAGATTATCATTAAGGGTTCTGGTTGCTGAATTGATTTCCAGTTTTAATGATTTCGTGAAATTGAATCCTAACCCGTACTGCCATCCAAAGAAGAAGTTTCTGTTTCTGATGGCATCAAAGTCACTATTCATATTCCCATTCAGGATCGCTTCCACGTTTCTGAACTCAAGTTCGTTGTAATTTCTATCAATTTCAGTTCTGAAAGATATTCTTGTAGGAATCGGATTAAAATTGAATTCTTTAACCCATCTTAAATATTTCGTCGACTTCGCAGTATCACTGATCATTTTATTGAAAGGCTTGACTACCCATGGCTTAAATGTGTAGTTATAATCAACATATCCTCTCAGATACTGTCTGTAATTTCTCTTGGTATAAATATCCCTGAAATAATCATCGTTATAAACAGCCGTTACCGAAACGTTTTCGATGTCATAAAACTTAGGCTTTTTATTCGGATTTACTCTTTCTTTATGCATATTTACGACTCCTATACTTCTTTGCTGAGTATAGGTTCTCGCTACTTTTTTCAATTGCTCCCTGTTTGGCGCCTTACTGAATTCTACGTCGGTATCCAGAGGATTGTATTTCGGATCTTCAATAGTTTGTGAGTAAGAATAATTTAAAGGAATCTTCACCCCTGTTTTTTCAGGAAGGAATTTATCTACATTGATCGCCGTATTAATACTAAACGCTGATTGAGTAGACTGAGTTCTTTCCGCAGGTTTTGAATCTATATTTCCGAAACCAACAGATGTATAAGAAGCATTGGCATTAACCGTTGCCAAATCACCCATATTAAAGTTTAAGCTGGCATTTCCTGCATATCCTCCATCATTCTCAATTTCAGAAAGTCGGATTTCGTTTACCCAAAGAACTCTTGTTATGGTGGATGCATCTCTTGGATCAGAATTTCTTACCCCAATCATAATGGTGGTAATATTTCCTAAACTAGGTCTACCTTTGATATAAATATTTTTAAAAGGCTGCTGATATCCCGGGTCAACTGTTCTATTGGTAATAACAACCCCTGATTTGTCTCTTCTTATTTTAGCATCTACAAAATTCTGAACATCAAAATCTACCTCATTTTCCATTGGCCAGATCTCCATAGGAGCTGTCGCTGTGGTAGGAGTCAAATTTAATGATGATTCATACTCATAATAGTTATCGGTAGCATCACTTCCGAAACGGATAAAGAATTTAGTTTTCTCATCCATTCCTATTACTCTGTTCAATGGATCATGAGCGTGTACAAACAACTTAAGCTTTTTGTACCTTCTCATATCCAAAGTCGTGTTTTTGAAAACTCCTCTTGCCTCAGTTTTAAGGTTTGTTACTTTCATGTAAAGTGAAGCTTCATTCTGTCTTTGTGCCCCTGCATTTCCACTTAATACCTGTCTGTCAATTCCCGGAGGCAATACATATGGAGGCTGGTTCAGTGCATTTTCTTCAATGTTTACGCTTCCTACTTCAAAATTCGGATCTGTCACAGAACCTACTCCTTCGTCAGAACCAGGAACATCATTACTGGCAATTTTACTATCATACTTTCTCCAGTCTGATCTTACAAGATCCATTGTTCCGAATCTTAGAGTAGAGGTCTGATCAAATCCTGCCAACATTAATCTTGCAAACCTTACATTGTTCAATACAGATGGATCTGCAGTACCTTCAGCTAGATCATAATTCGCCACAGGAATTCTGAACAAGTACCATTTTACATCTGCAGACTGCCCGTTCTGGAAACTTGCTTTTACTGTTTTTACATCTACGATATTGTTTCCTCCCAATGCTAAACTTGGCTGATCAAGCTTGATTACATACTGATTATAGTTTTCAGTCTGATCAAGGTTATAATCTTTATTGATATCTTCGGCATCCGGAGTTTGTGAAGCCACATTCAGAGAATTTGCTTCTGAGTTTCCTTCCGGATTTCTGAAATATTTGTATCTCTCTACCACTGAAGCAGCCTGGCTTCCTGTAAATTTATCTGAAAGATAGAATACGAAGTCATCCACTGCAGGGTCAGCAATATTGGTAACCGGATTTACAAAAGTATTTCCGAATCTCATTGCTTCCTGATCAGAAGTAAGACCGTCATATCCGGCATCCTGTACTTTTCTGTCTTCTCCTTCCGTAGAGAATGCATAAAGAATTGGGGGTTGTTTTGGCTGTATTCCCCAGTTTGAATTTGTGGTAGAAGATGGAGTACCAGGAGTTGGTAATCCGTTTTCATACTGCATTTTTCCATCCTTCAATACATCTTCAGAAACGTTTCCTAAGTGAAGTAATAATTTTGGATCAGTACCCAGTGTTTTACCATCTGCGTATGGATCCATCATCCAGAATTCCACATATTCAATGTTTGAAGTAACAAAGTTCGGAACGCTGATTGATCTCATGATCCCCGCCCATCTGCTTTGCGCCTGTTCTGTTACCGGGTTTACGTTATAAGGTCCTTTTTCTTTAGGGAAATAAGAGATATCGAAAGTATTGGTGAAAGTTTGTTCTCCTGCTACGAAATCTCTGTTGTTGTAAATCTCAGAATACTGTACTCTTCTGGAAGCATGGTTGGATACAGACTGCGGTGTAATTCCTGCAGGTGCTTTACCTCCAACACCCCAGAATCTAGGGTCAATATTATACCATGTTAATAGTCCTCTTCCATATCCACTTGTTATATCGTCATTTCCTGGTACTGTATTAAATGGCGGTAATTTATTTTTTTCCGGTTTTGAAGCTAAGCTCCATGCTGCCGGTTCTTTTAATGATATCTTAGAAGTTGTCTGTTCAAAATCGTCAATATAAGACTGATTATTTGTTCCCTTATTCAATCCAGGGATCAGATACGCAGCTTCCATCTTAAAGTTTAAGTTGGATGGTGCTTCGGTTTTTACCATTGGAAGCTTATTGGTAAGCCTTGTCAGATAAGGAGCCTGATTGTTGTACATCAAGTTGATCCCTGCCATGGTATTGTTTACCGCTTCTTGTCCGAAGTTTACTTTCTGGGTAAGTGGGGACTCTGAATAATTGATCACAGTACCTCCCAAGATAAAGTTTTCGCTGAATCTTCTTTCTAAATTTAACCCTAAGAATCTTTTTCTTTGGGTATTAAATGTCAATTGGTTTTCAAGTGAAATATTGATAGCCTGTCCGGACTGTTTTACATTTTCGTTGATAATGGTAACGGTACCCAGCATATAATCTACGGTGTAGTCTACCCCTTCTGTAAGCTGTACTCCATTTGCTGCAACTTTCACAGATCCCTGAGGCACGTTTACTGCACCTAAAGAAATACCTTGTCCCTGAGTTCCTTTATAACGGCCTTCCATTGTATACCTCTGTGCAAGGTTACTGGAAAGAGCCTGTTGTTTTTGCTTGGTATAAAGATCCTGGAAAACGTATTGAGGATCAAATGTCCCTCCTAAAACCTTTTGCATATAGCTACCAAAAGGCTGTACTTTGGTAAAGATTATTCTTCCGGTTTCCGGTCTGATGGTAATCCCGTTGACAAAGTCGAAAATACCATCTCCTTTGCTTCCGTCTTTATTATTCTGGATATCTCCGTTCATGTTAAGACGATCCCAGTTGAATAATTTCAGTAAGTTCTGATCTTTTACAGGAGTATCCGGAAGATAATTGACTTTACCTCCTGTTTTTGGGTCTCTGTAGTATGCGTTAAGTATAAATCCATCCTGTGCTACCTGTCCTGCATCTATCGAATAGATATTCTTCATCATCAGGTCCCACATTGGAGATTGAGTGTTTACTTTATTGTTCACTCTCAGTACTTTAGTAACTAGTACAGGACTTTCTTCAGAAAATTCCCCTACTTTGTATACTTTGTTACTTCCGTTAACCGTATAAGAGTATGAAACAGCCAAAAGCTGTTGGTCATTCAATTTTTGATTTAATGAGATATATCCTAATTGCGGCTGAAAGGTAAATTCGTTAGCATTCAGCTTTCTCGCTTTTGTGGCAAGAAGAAATTCTTCTCCGTTATCGTAGGGAGAGGGTGTGCCTGGGAAGACATGCCCCTGAAAAAGAGTATTGTAATTTTTCCCTGCTTCTCTCGTTCCGGCAACTGTAGACACAGCATCATATAACCCATTCAGAGAGTTATCTGGCAAAGTAATTCCTCCTGCAGCTTCTCCCAAATCTCTTATCCCAATAATACTTTTCTGGTAAGCCAGATTACTGTTCCCTTGATCAAGTACCCATACTTCCATTCTGGTAATATTGATCGTTGAGTTGATCTGTGGATAATTAAGTAAGGCATCATCATATTTGTTCAGGAAATAGTGTCCTAAAAAGTAGTGCTGGTTTTCTTCATAGTCAATGGCGTTAACTTTAAAATTGTTCATAACACCACCACCCTGTACTACAATATTTCGGGCCTCACCCTGTTGTTGGGAAAGGACAACAGTTCCAAATGTTTTTCCAAGCTGGAATTCTGTTTTCACCCCAAACAGTGATTGTGAACCACGGATCAAACTGGTTGAAAGCGGCATATTTACGTTACCAAATTCAACTCTTTTAATGATTTTATCTTCTCCTCCTTCGTTGGGTTTATCAACATTTCCAAGGCCTTTGCTTTGGAGGTCTTTCCAACTTCCTTTTGCCTGCCAAACGAGATTCATTCGGTTTTCAAAGGCAAAACCACTTTGGGTATCATAATTGGCTTTTAGCTGCAGGTTTTCTCCTACTTTTCCCAATAGTCCCAACTGAATTCTCTGATCAATATCAAAAGTAAAACTGGTCCTGTTTTGTGGCAGGATCAATGGGTTGTCTATTTTCTGGTACAATCCGGCAAAATCCAGAGATGCATACCCTGAAGGAATGATTTCAATTTTATTACCTCCGAAAATCGTTTCGAAAAGCCTGTTATTAATCAACAATGAAGGGATAAGTCCCTTCTTCCTTGCATCTGATCTGTCCCTTCTGAAAAGAAGATTATATTTATCAGACTTCTCCTTGTAATAAGCTTTTGTCTGGGTAGCAAGCATATATTCTTTATACTCTTGCGGAGACATGGCTGTAGGAGGGCCTGTAATGGTATTTCCGATTTTAGGATATACATAGTACATCCCGGTTTTTATATCGTAATAGGCTTCGTACCTCGTAGGGTCGGCCACTTCATATTGTTTTCTTATGATCGCCGTATCTTTCTGCACCTGTGCAAAAGCACCGACAGACATACACAGGAACGACAGGAACAAAAATATGTTAAGATGCTTAATATTCGCCACCAAATGTTAAATGTTTTTTAAGATTTGTTTAACCAATTCTTCTACCGAGATGTTTGGATTTTGTTTTATAATTTTATCCGCAATCTTCTCGCTCGCTCGTTTAGGAATCCCTAAAACTTCTAATGCAGATAACGATTCTTCCTTAATTTTATTATCTACCATCACAGAAATATTCGCGTTTGGATCGCTGTATTTCTGTACTTTATCTTTAAGATCTACGATAATTCTTTCAGCAGTTTTTGCACCGATTCCTTTTGCTTTTTGAATCAGCGCACTGTTTCCAGAAAGTATTGCAGAAGCAATTTCATCAAGAGTCAATGTTGACAGCAGAATCAATGCAGAAACAGCACCCACTCCATTAACACTTATTAACAGATTGAACATTTCTTTTTCTGAACGTGTGTTAAATCCGAAGAGAAGATGGGCATCTTCACGGATGATCTGTTGGATAAATAAAAAAGTCTGCTGATTCAAAACCAGCGTCTGTGAGGTCATCAAACTGATTCCCACGTAGTAACCAACCCCTTGTACATTGATAACAGCGTAGGTAGGCGTAAGTTCTTGAACGTTGCCTTGTAAAGAAAATATCATTATTAATTTTTAAAACTCCCAAATATAGCAATTTAAACTAATTAATGTTTTCATTTAACGTGCGAATGATTTTTAACTTAAATTTCAAATAAGAATTCAATGAATTAACACAAAAGCAAAAGACTCCAAAATATGGAGTCTTTTATTATCTCAACACGGTTTAAAGTGTCATTTTTTAATAAGAAAATCTGATCAGAGGTTAGGATTACTAATCACGATCTTAATTTTTAGTTTGATTTCTTTTCTCTTCTCTGAGCATCAAGAACAGCAATCGTAGCAAGATTTACGATCTCATCTACGCTTGAACGCATTTGAAGAACGTGTACCGGTTGTTTTAATCCCATTAGGATAGGTCCGATAACCTGTGCTACTTTCATTCCTCTTAGAATTTTGTAAGAAAGGTTGGCACTTTCCAGATTCGGGAAGATGAATGTGTTCGCGGGTGTTGTTCCTAATTTGGAGAATGGGTAATCGCTCAAATGATCTGCATTCATTGCAAAATCCGGCTGAATCTCCCCATCTACAATCATTTTAGGGTATTTCTCATGAAGGATACTTACTGCTTTAGCTACTTTCTTGGAAGTTTCAGAAATAGCAGCAAAGTTTTCAAAACCAAGCATTGCAATTCTTGGTTCTATAGCAAAAGATTTTACTGTAAATTCTGCCATTTTAGCAATATTCACAAGATCTTCTGAAGTAGGATTCTGGTTAATGGAAGTATCTGCGAAGAAAATAGGTTTCTTTTCAGATAGAATCATCATCATTGCTGCTACTTTGTCTACTCCTTTATCTTTTTCAATAACTTCCAAAACAGGACGTAAAACTGAAGTATAGTTTTTAGAGAATCCTACGATAAGACCATCGGTATCACCATGTCTCAACATAAGAGGCCCGAAATAATCTCTCTGACGAACATATCTCTTCGCTTTGTACTCATTCATCCCTTTTCTCTGACGGAGTTTCCAAAGAGTTTCTCTGTATTTTTTTCTGTTTTCTTTCTGATCATCATCACTTGGATCAATGATTGGAACATCCAGAGTAATTCCGTAACGCTCCATCTGCTCCTTGATGTATTTTTTATCTCCTAAAAGACTTGGAAAAGCAATTCCTTCTTCATAAAGGATTTGAGCTGCTTTCAATACGTTATATTCTTCAGCATTTCCAAGGGTAATTCTTTTCGGATTAGATTTAGCACGGCTCTGCATCATTCTTACCAATCTCTCATCTCGTCCCATTCTGTCTAAAAGCTGGTGCTCATATTCTTCAAAATCCGTAATGGTTTTTCTGGCAACACCACTTTCAATAGCTGCTTTTGCTACAGCGCTTGATACTTTTGTGATCAATCTGTTATCAAATGGCTTCGGAATGAAATAATCTCTTCCAAACTGCAGATTCTGAACATTGTATGCTAGAATTACAGCTTCCGGCACTGGTTCTTTTGCTAAATCAGCAATCGCGTGTACGGCAGCCAGTTTCATTTCTTCATTAATTCCTGTAGACTGTACATCTAATGCACCACGGAAGATATATGGGAAACCTAATACGTTGTTTACCTGGTTAGGATAATCACTTCTTCCTGTCGCTAAAATAACATCTTTACGAGTTTCAATAGCAAGATCGTAAGCAATTTCCGGATCAGGGTTCGCTAGAGCGAATACGATAGGATTTTCGTTCATGCTTAAAAGCATTTCCGGAGTCATTACGTTTCCTTTAGAGAGTCCAACGAAAACATCAGAGCCTTTTACAGCCTCTTCTAATGTTTCGATATCTGTCTGAGCAATGAAGTCTAATTTTTCAGGAGTAAGGTTTTCTCTTTTATGGTTGATCACCCCTTTACTGTCACACATCAGGACGTTTTCTTTTTTCAATCCCAATGAAATATAAAGCTTGGTACATGCAATAGCTGCAGCACCTGCTCCATTGACCACCATTTTCACTTTATCAATATCTTTATTGGCAATCTGCAAAGAGTTGATCAATGCTGCTGCTGAGATAATGGCTGTTCCGTGCTGATCGTCATGCATCAAAGGAATATTCAATTCCTCTTTCAGTTTTTGTTCTATATAAAAAGCTTCAGGAGCTTTAATATCTTCAAGGTTGATTCCTCCAAAAGTAGGAGCAATTCCTTTTACGATTTCAATAAATTTATCCGGATCTTTTTCGTCAATCTCAATATCAAATACGTTGATATCTGCAAAGATTTTGAATAAAAGTCCTTTCCCCTCCATTACCGGTTTTGAAGCTTCAGCACCGATGTCTCCCAGTCCAAGTACGGCAGTACCGTTAGAAATTACTGCTACCAGGTTTCCTTTTCCTGTATAATCATATACAGTTTCAGGTTTATCATGAATTTCCATACAAGGAACAGCTACTCCCGGAGAATACGCCAATGATAAGTCTCTTTGAGAAGAGTGTGGCTTTGATGGGATTACTTCAATTTTTCCCTTTGGTTCTGCTTTATGATAATCCAGCGCTGCCTGGCTAAAGTTCTTTTCGTCACGATTGTTGTTACTTGACATAAAATTTTGTTTTTTGTTAAAGTATATATTTAATGTGGTAATCTACTAAGCTTTCAATTGGTTTCTGAACAACATGTCCCACATTTAAATTAAGTTCTGTAGCTACAGAACGTAGTACGTTTTCATAATAATAAGCGATAGATCCGATAAAATTGATTTCAACGTCTTTAGCTTCTTCATAAGGGATTACCTGGTATTCAAAGAAGTTTTTCATTTCTTCAAAAACCATATCCCTGAAATAAGGATGATCTTTTCTTTCGATCACAAATTTGGTAAAGTCGGCCAAATAAGCATTTGGTCTTGTAGTATGATACATATTTTGCAATGCATCTTCTACGGTAAGCAGATAGTTTGCTTCAAATTCGGCGCGAAGGTCTGAAGGCAGTTTTTTCATGAAATATCTGCGCAGCAATTGTTTTCCTATAGCGCTGCCACTTCCTTCGTCTCCAATAATAAATCCTAATGAAGGTAATTCTATCTTTATATTTTCACCGTCGAAATAACAAGAATTTGATCCTGTGCCAAGAATGCACACGATAGCAGGTTTTCCGCTGTATGCTGCATAGGCTGCAGCCATCAGATCTTCCTTCACAATAAATTCTGCTTTTACAAAAACCTTCTTCAGCTCTTCCTCTATGGTTTCACAGTTTTTTTTCACTCCACATCCGGAACCATAAAAATAAACCTTGGTAATTGAATTTTTAAGGGACATCAGATTGCTATTTTTCTGCACCTCAGGAGCGATAAGTTCTCTGTTGATAAAATTCGGATTGAAACCGATTGTTTCTGTTTTCAGAAAAACTTTCTTAAAGTCATCAAGTATTACCCAATCCGATTTAGTAGAACCACTATCTACAATAGCAACCATATTTTAGATTTTAATTTAAGGGTGCTAAATTAGGAATTTATCTTCAATTAGCGTTTATAAACAACCTGGAAGCTGTCTAAAATCATTAATGTTTAATCTCTGTTTTTTTTTCGTTGAACTGTATTAGCCAATCTTCTATTTCATCTTCCAGATAGGAAGTCTGTAATACCATTGCATTGATAAAATCATCAGGCACTGGTTCTCCTTTGGAGTTTTCGAGATTCCATAATTCGTTTGACATATTTTCATATTCAGAATACACTCTTTTGAAGCGGGAATTTTCTTTCTCAAGAGCTTCAATATTTTTCTGTTGAAGCTGGAATTTTCTGTATTTGTTTTGACTTTTCATACAAATATTATTAATAATTGGGTCATAAAATGTTGGAGTATATGCGCTTAACCGCGCACTACAAGATAGAAAAAACCATCAACACAAGAAGTTGAAAATGAATTTATTATCAGGTCGTTATTACATCATTCTGAATATTAAAATTAGAAATAATTTTTATTAAAAAAAATATTTTAACAACTTTTTTCAGTGTTTAACATATAGTTATAAATTTGCATATTCATATTGTGAAGTTCTGACATTATTGGTATTTCAAAATGGTTATTAACAGCCGGAATACAGTAAAGTCTTTATTTTCTGAGATATAAATCATTTCAGCTCTTATACAATACGGACTTATATTTAGTTTTATAATCATTAAATGAAAGAAATACTCATACGCCAGAAACAGGTTCTGTTCTTCATCATTGCAGGAGGACTGAGTGCCATTGTAGAAATAGGCAGCTTTAAGATTTTCAGCACCTATCTTCCGCATTTCTTTGCAAAGGAAATTAACTTCCATGGTATACATTATCCTTTAAGTAACATTTTTTCCACCAGCTGCGGGATCATTACCAATTATTTTCTGAGTATCTGGTTTGTATTCGAAAGAGGAAAACATTCGAAGAGAAAGGAGTTCGTTTATTTTATGGTGGTATCCTTCTTTTCAACATTACTCAGTCTTGGTTTTTTCCAGATATTTTATAGTTTCATATTTAAAGATAATATCAACTTATTTTTTTATACCTTGAGCCCGGAAATGATCAGCAAAATTGCAGCAATATTACTGGTTTCCATTCTGAATTATTCGGTAAAAAAGAAAGTAATTTTTAACGGTTAAACTGTGACAAAAATTTTAAATTATCTCTGGAGATTCTGGCTGCTGCTGTTAGCATTTTTTCTAACAGTTACTATTGGGATCCCTGTTTATATTTTATCTTTTAACAAAAAGCATTATAAGTACGGTTATAAACTTGTCAGGCTCTGGTGTTTCGGAATGTTTTACGGAATGGGTTTCAGGTATGATCTCATTAAACTTTCGGAGCAGGAGAAGGACAAAAATATCCCTTATGTTTTTATATCCAATCATACATCCATCATGGATATTATGCTTACCTGCATTGTATTTCCGGATCACCCGATATGTTTTGTAGGAAAGAAAGAACTGGTAAAGATTCCTATTTTCGGAACCATTTATAAAAGGATATGTGTCATGGTAGACAGAACGAGCGCCAAAAGCCGTGCTGATGTTTACCGAAGGTGTGCTGAAAAGATGGAGGAAGGCAACAGCATTGCCATTTTTCCTGAAGGCGGTGTACCGGATGACACTTCTATCATCCTGGATGACTTTAAGGACGGAGCGTTCATGCTGTCCTCAAAACATAACTCTCCTATCGCTGTTTATACCTTTATCGGACTCAAGGAAATGTTCCCTTTTGAAAACTCAAAAGGCTATCCTGGAAGAGTAAAGGTGTATTTCAACGGAATCATTGAGCCTACCGATTCGCCAAAAGACTTAAAGGCAGAGGCTTACGAGAAAATAAAAAAAACCTTAATCAGCTATTCCGTTGAAAGGAAATAGTTATATTTGTTTGTGAAATCTATAATAAATATGTCAAATTATTCTAAACAAACCAATTGGGCCCAATTCATTCCATTGGTTACTGTATTCTTCTTTTGGGGATTTGTAGCAGCCAGTAATGATATTCTGATCCCCGTTTTTCAAAAAGCCTTCAATCTATCTCAAACTGAAAGTATGCTGGTACAGATATGCTTTTATGTAGCGTATACTGTAGGTTCTTTAATTTATATGATTGTATCAAAGAGCCTGAAACAGGATTTGATCAATAAAATAGGGTACAAAAACGGCCTTATTGTGGGGCTTCTTATTTCAGCAATGGGAACCTTGTTGTTTTACCCGGCTGCCAACATGCATTCTTTCCCTTTAATGATCTCAGGATTATTTATTGTAGGTTTAGGCTTCTCTCTCCAGCAGATTGTTGCCAATCCGCTTGCTATTGAGGTAGGTCCTACAGAAACAGGATCTCAGAGGTTAACAATGGCTGGTGGAATCAATAACTTAGGAACTACAATAGGACCGCTTATTGTTGCATTTGCTATTTTTGGTTCTGCAGGTGCAGGCAACACGGAAGCAAGTATAGAAAGTGTAAAAATACCTTATCTGATATTAGGAGCAGCCTTTGCCCTTGTAGCTTTAATGCTTAAATTCTCTTCCCTTCCTGCTATAACTCCAACCAATACTGAAGACACAGACGATTCAACTCCTGGAGAGCACAGAAAATCAGCATTTCAATACCCTCAATTGGTAATGGGAATGATTGCAATCTTCGTGTATGTAGGAGTAGAAGTTTCCACAGCCAGTAACCTTCCGGCTTATATGGAAAAAAACTTAGGCTTTGAAACAAAAGATGTAGCCCCTTATATCTCTTTATACTGGGCATCATTGATGATTGGCCGTTGGACAGGTGCTGTAGAAGCATTTGATGTGAATGCCGGATTCAAAAAGATCTTAAGATTCTTAGCTCCTTATCTTGCATTCGGTGTATTTTTACTTGTGAATGCTATCGCGAAGCATGATCTGTCTCCGTTCTATGTATATGGATTTATCATTATTGCTATGATTATCTGTGATATCTTAAGTAAAGGAAACCCGGCAAGAATGCTTTTAATCTTTTCTTTAGCAGGGATTACAGCTTTACTTGTAGGGATGTTTACTACAGGAATGGTATCTGTATATGCATTTACCAGTGTAGGACTTTTCTGCTCAACTTTATGGCCATGTATTTTTGCACTTGCCATCAATGGACTTGGAAAACACACCAATCAAGGTTCAGGATATCTTATTATGATGATTATGGGTGGAGGTATCGTAAGCTTTATACAAGGTTATATCGCAGATATTACAAATATTCATTTCAGTTATATCGTAGGGGTTATTTGTTTTGCTTATCTTGCATTCTATGCGATCCGTGTGAGTGGGATTCTAAAAGCCCAAGGCATTGATCTGGATAAAGTATCTAAAGGCAATGGTCATTAATATTACGAAAACAATATATAAAAAGAAAAGGTTTTGGGCAGGTGTATTACTTGCCCAATTTCTTTTGTTTTATATCTGCTCAAAATCCGGACTGATGATCTCGTTTTTTGAACGTTTTTTTGAACTTCAAAAAGGAACGCATCAGGCGTTATTCAGCTGGATTCCATTTTCTATGGGAGACCTTATTTATATTGTACTGGGTACTTTCCTTTTGTATTATTTCATCATGCTATTCAGAAAGCAACGAAGACAGGATTCTATGCTCAGGATTCTGATCATCATCAATATTTTTTATTTTATTTATCAGATCTTTTGGGGAATGCTGTATTTCCAAACTCCTATTATCAAGAAACTTTCAAGCCAGAAAGAACCGGATGTGGAAAAAGCAAAAAAACTGGCTCTTGATTATCTTGAAAAATGTAAAATAACCAGGCAGTCTGTCCATGAAGACGGCAAAGGAATATTTATTATTACGAACCTTACTTCTATACAACAGGAGATCCTGCATCAACAAACAAAACTACCTTCTCAGATTTCGAATAAAAAAGCGCCTCAGATTCTGGATATTAAACCCAGTTTATTCAAAAATGTAATGAGTTTTACCGGCATTCTGGGATATTACAATCCTTTTACCGCTGAAGCTCAATATAACGCTGAATTACCTTCTACATTCATCCCTTTTACAACAGCCCATGAAAGTTCGCATCAGCTGGGTTTTGCCAGAGAACAGGAAGCTAATTTTGTGGGGTATTTAATAGGCATTCATTCCAGTAATACTGAGTTGAGATACAGCACTGAGTTTTTCACTTTAAAAAGCCTTTTAAGGTTCATTGTGGAGGAAGATTCGGAGTTCGTTAAGAATGTACTTCACCAATATTCACCTGCTATGAAAAGAGACCGTGCCTATGAAAAGAATTTTGTAATGAGCCACCAGGGCTGGTTGGATGATTTTTTTGGATACACCAACAATCTGTTTCTGAAAAGCAACCAACAGGAAGGCTCAGTCACCTATTCTTACTTTATAGATCTACTCTTAAACTATGAAAAATAGATAAAAAAAGAATCGTATCAGGCGATACGATTCTAAAAACACAAATGATGAAAAAAAATTTATTACCTTGACTTGTTCCCTCATTCAAGGCGATGTAAAAGTACGACATATTTTATAAATACAAAAACATTTACATCCTTTTTTAAAACTTTATGAAAACTTTATGATTTTTTAAGTTTTTTTGAGTTCAAACCACTTTCTTTCAAATCGCAACCAACACTTGTATTTAATATGAAAAACACCATTTAACCCCGTATAGCCTATTAAATTACCATAGAATCAAACCATTGTTTAAATAAAAAACATTCCATTTTTACCCTTTTTTCATTGTTTTAAAAATTGGAGTTATCCGCCCTATTTTATGGTATATTTCTAACATTTGCTCTATAAAAATTTCAAGATATTCTGATCAAAAATATTAGACTTTATTATTCTATTTTGTTCGTTTTTTTAACAGGAATTTCTATACAATTGTCATTATATCATTTCTCAAGTGATCTACGCTCCTTGTTTTATTCTTCTTTTACCTAAAAATCTTCTTTCTTTTCAAAATATAGAACCTTCCAGGTTATTTAATCTACTCTCTTAAAACCATTCTTTTAAAAATTCGGCATTCTCAGCCAAAGCTCTTGTTTTATTGAATAATAAAAAGAACAAATTCTTCATTAAAAGGACGATAAAACCAACAATTTTTAATAGAATATCATATTCTAGGATTTACTTCGGAGCTTCAATTTTGTAAAATAAAATATTGAAAGTCAAATCTAATCTACTAATAGCCGTTTATATCTCACTAATAAAAGAAAAAAACTTTTGTATATTTAAAACATCTGTGTATTTTAGATAAAAATATTAATATGATTTTTGACAAACTAATTAACCACCTAAAACTCGATAAACAGGAATTCATTTTCCAGTTCAACTCACATCCCAATTACCCATCTGCACTGGCTTTCAGTGACACACTTAATTTTATGGGGGTAAAAAATGATGCTTATGAACTTGACAAAGAATATTGGGACGAACTTCCGGAAGAATTTATTGCCATTGTTGAAAATTCATTTTCTCTCGTAAAGAAGTCAGGAAGCAACTATTCAGTATATTCAGAAAAAGCAAAAACTCTCGGCAAAGAAGAGCTTTATACCAAATCAACTGATTTTGTATTGTTGTTTGAAAAGACTGAAAATGCAGAAAATAAACTGGCATTCAATTTCAAGCCGGTTCTTTATTTAATTTTCGCAGCTGTTCTTGCCTATTCATTGATAAGCCAGACCATTTATGAAGCTATATTCAATCTTCTTTCTTTGGCTGGAGTATACATTTCACTGGAAATCTTCAATCAGAAATTCGGGAATACATCTACCGTAATCGGAAGTATATGTGGCGGCGGAGGTGCTGCTGCCAACCAGACAACTAACTCATGTGATAAAATTATAAAACAGGATAAAACCAGTATCTTAGGTTTAAAGTTTGCAGACTTTTCTCTAATCTATTTTGCAGGACTTGCAGTGCTGGGATTATTTTTACCCGCTACAGCTTATATTGTAAAAGGATTTACCTTCGTTTCTGTATTGGCAATAGGATATTCTCTATACATTCAAGCTTTTGTAGAAAAGACATTTTGTAGAGTATGCCTTTTGATTATTTCTATTCTTGTAGGACAAATAGTAGTAAGCAGTTTATTTTTTGAGAATCTGTCTTTCAGTGTGGGAACACTTTTATTAACGGTTATTCTATGGGCACTGGTATTTTCCGCTGTTATTTATTTCAATACTCTTCTTGAGCAAAAAGAATCTCTTCAAAAGTCGAATGCAAAAAACCTTAGATTCAAAAGAAATTATGAGCTTTTCAAAAACCAGATGGAACAGAATCAAAAAATCGAATTTCAGGATACAGAAACTTTTGCTGTTGGGAAAAGAGATGCTAAACTTCGTATTTCTATCGTTTCCAATCCATATTGTGGATTCTGTAAAGATGCTCATAAGCTGGCAGAAGGTCTTTTGGAAAAATACCCTGATAATATCTCTTTACAGATGAGATTCAATTACAGTCCTGAAAGAGCTCCTGAAAAATACACACAGCTTATTTCAGATCTGACTCATATTTACCACAACAAACCTGAAAAAGAATTTTTACACGCTGTAGAAGAATGGTTTGAAACTAAGGACGAAAGCAAAATCAATATCCTTTCCGGAGGAAATGCTACATCGGAAAACCTGAACCCACTGGTAGAAATGTCTAATGAAAACAGTAACGCAGGATTAAACTTCACTCCAATCTTTATCATCAACGGATATCAGTTCCCTGATAAATACGATCGTGAAGACATTTTATTCTTTATTGATGAATTAATAGAAGATGATGAGATTTAGTAAATAAATATCATTCATTTGAAAATTTCACTATCTTAGGAAAAACAAAAACAACACCTGAAAAGGTGTGAAAGAGCAGAAAAACAGTGACCAATGGAACTATTTCCGGTTTACCATTTCATTGAATTATAATTGAATTAAAGTAAAAATGTCGTCATCCGCTGACGGCATTTTATAATGAGTAGTAGTTTTGAAAAAAAAATTCCCCTTTTATAAGCAACCAGACACTAAAGACTGCGGCCCTACATGTCTTAGGATCGTAAGTAAGTACTACGGTAAAAGCATATCTCTGCAGCAAATTCGTAACCTTTCCGAAACAACACGTGAAGGAAGCAGCCTTCTTGGGCTGAGTGATGCTTCAGAGAACCTGGGATTCCGGTCAATGGGAGTCCAAATCGATTTCAATACCCTCACAGAAGAAGTTTCTTTCCCGTGTATTGCACACTGGAATAAAAACCATTTTGTTGTTGTTTATAAAATTGACAAAAACAACAAAGTATATATTTCAGATCCAAGTTATGGACTGATTACCTATACCCGCGAGGAATTCATCAAATCCTGGATCGGAGAAAATGCCAACGAAAATACAGAAGAAGGCATTATTCTTATTCTTGAAACAACACCGGCATTTTTCCAGACCGAATTTGATTCTGAAGAAAGTAAAGCCAGTTTTTCTTTTCTTTCCAAATATCTCCTTAAGTATAAAACACTTGTTATCCAACTGGCCATAGGACTTCTGGGAGGAAGTTTACTATCCCTTATATTCCCGTTTCTTACCCAGAGTATTGTAGACGTCGGCATCCAGAATCAGGATATTAATTTTATCTATGTGGTTTTGCTTGCACAGATCATGCTATTCCTTGGAAGAATGGGAATTGAAACCATACGAAGCTGGATTCTTCTTCACCTTTCTGCAAGAATTAATATTTCCATCATCTCAGATTTCTTTATCAAGCTCATGAGGCTTCCGATAAGTTTCTTTGATACGAGAATGACCGGAGATATCATGCAAAGAATAAATGACCACCACAGAATAGAGCAGCTTCTTACAAGTTCATCATTAAATACGCTGTTCTCACTGGTGAATCTTATCATATTCAGTATTGTTTTGCTGTTTTATGATTACAGATTATTCATTGTTTATCTTGTTGGAGCGGTATTGTATATTGGCTGGATCAGTTTTTTCCTGAAAAAAAGAAAAGAGCTTGACTACAAAAGGTTCTCTCAGGTATCTCAGGAACAGAGTAAAGTAATTGAGCTTATCAACGGTATGCAGGAAATTAAAATGCATAACGCTGAAAAACAGAAACGATGGGATTGGGAATTTCTTCAGGTAAAACTGTTTAAAATCAGAATAAAATCGCTTTCATTAGAACAATGGCAGTCCGTTGGAGGTAACTTTATCAACCAGATGAAAGATATTCTGGTAAGTTTCCTTTCTGCAAAGCTGGTGTTAAGTGGAAACCTTACTTTAGGAATGATGCTTTCTGTACAGTATATCATTGGACAGCTAAACAGTCCTCTTCTTCAGCTTATCGATTTCATCAAGCAGACTCAGGATGCTAAGATTTCCCTTGAAAGATTAGGGGAAATTCATGATAAAGATGATGAGGAAGATAAAAATGAGCAGTATGCCACAGATGTTCCAAAGAAAGACATCGAGATCAAAGATATGTCATTCCGTTATATCGGTTCTGATGTTCCGGTTTTTGAAAACTTAAGCCTTACAATCCCTTATCAGCAGACTACGGCTATTGTAGGAGCCAGCGGAAGTGGAAAAACGACCCTGTTGAAACTGTTGATGAAGTTTTATGACCCTGATCAGGGTGAAATCAGAATCGGGAGTACCAATATGAAAAATATTTCTCCAAGATACTGGAGAGATCATTGTGGAGTGGTAATGCAGGAAGGCTATGTATTCAACGATACTATTGCCAATAACATTGCTGTAGGTGAAGATCATATTGACAAACAAAAGCTGAGACGTGCTGTAGAAATAGCCAATATCAAAGAATTTATTGAAAGTCTTCCGTTAAGTTATAATACGAAAATCGGAAATGAAGGTGTGGGTGTCAGCGGCGGTCAGAAACAGAGACTCTTCATAGCAAGAGCTGTTTACAAATCTCCTGAATATATTTTGTTTGATGAAGCTACATCAGCATTGGATGCCAATAATGAGAAAGTGATCATGGAAAACCTGGAGCAGTTCTTCAAAGGAAAAACAGCTGTGGTTATTGCCCACAGGCTTTCCACGGTAAGACATGCGGATAAAATCATCGTACTGGATCAGGGGAAAGTAGTAGAAGAAGGCAGTCATGCTGACCTTGTAGATTTAAGAGGAGAATATTACAGACTTGTAAGAAATCAACTTGAATTAGGAAGCTAGCAAACCTATAGCGGAACCGAAAAGCTTATAGAGTAGGAAAAATAAAAACTATAATTAATCATGAAAAATCTCAAAAAACTATCGAGAAAAGATCTGACATTTGTCAGCGGAGGTGTAGTTATTCCGGACAACAACTGTTGTGGTTCTTGGTGTCTTGGCAGCTGGATGCCATGCCGTCTCCACCATATTGCATGTCCGCCGGATGCAGATACTTCACCACCATCGTGGTATGACGGGAATTGCCCATTTGGTTAAATTATATTCCCCCTGAAACATTGGGGGAAATTTTATCTTAGAAAAATGAAAGAAGACGTTTTAGACAATATTGAACTCCGCTCAGAAAGCGTACAGGATATTCTTACCCAGCCGCCTCATTGGATGATCCGCTGGGGAAATACCGTTATATTTATTATTCTCCTCCTGATTCTCTTGATGAGTTACATTATAAAATATCCGGAATTTGTACCGGCTCCTATTATTGTGACTTCTCAGAATCCTCCGGAGAAGATTGAAGCAAGGACAAGTTCCAAAATTGAAAAAATATTTATAAAAGATCATCAGGAAGTTAAAAAGAATGATGTTCTGATGGTAATGCAGTCAGCAGCTAACTATAAAGATATTTTAGAGCTTAAAAAACTGATAGATTCTATTACTCCTGATAAGCTGTATTCCTTCCCTCTTGCCCAGGCTTCAAGATTTAAATTGGGCGAATTACAGGGTGAATATAATAGTTTTGCAAAGGCATTTCAGGATGAAGCCCTTTTCACAAGATTGCAGCCTTATGCGCCGGAAAACCTGGCAGCCAATCAGAGTATTTCTGAATACCGCGTAAGAATAGCTACCTTAAAACAACAGAAGAGCCTGGAATCAATAAAATATGATCTGACCAAGAAAAACTTCAACAGATCTCAGGAACTTTTCAATCAGGGAGTTATTTCGGCTATGGAACTTGAAAATGAAAAGATCAAATATCTTCAGGCCCAGCAAAATCTTGAAAATCTTAAAATCTCTATCTCACAAATGGATGAAGGTATTTCCAATCTTAATAAAACGAAAAGCGGAACTGCCATTAACACAGAAAAAGACAGAATTACCTACTCTTCACAAACTTTACAGCTTCTTGAGCAACTGAGAAAATCTTTAAAACAGTGGGAACTGAATTATCTTGTTATATCATCTACAGATGGTCTCGCCAGCTTCCAGCAGTTTTTTGGTGAAAATCAGTTTGTAAAGGTTGGTGAACCCATCCTTTCTATTCTTCCTAAAAATAAAGAGCAGCTGGTAGGCAGAATGTCTGTTCCTACAATAAATTCAGGAAAAATAATTCCGGGTGAAAAAGTACTGATTAAACTTGACAACTACAGATTCCAGGAATATGGTATCATTGAAGGAAAAGTACAGAATATCTCTCTTATTCCTGATGATAAAGGAAATTATTATGTAGATGTTGTTTTGCCGAAAGGATTAAAAACAAGCTATAATAAAACACTTACATTCGATAAAGAACTTAGGGGCAGCGCAGAGATTGTAACACAAGATCTTCGATTGATTGAAAGATTCTTCTATCAAATCAGAAAGCTTCTTGGATATCAGGTCTGATAAAGAACCCTTACAAAAAATAAAAGCCGTTTTGCATATTGTAAAACGGCTTTTTTTATAATGGTATTTTAGATTGGCGCCTCATAATTCATTTTACCTGAAAACTGATTAGTGTTATTCCTTTATTAAAGGCTTTATTCTGTGAAGAAAGGTTCTTGATCATAAATAAACAGATCGGTCAAAAAAAGGCCATAAGAAAGCGAATTCAAGGGAAGTAATGTACATCTATCCTAATCATTTTGATAAGAGAATATAATAAGATCGAAATCGGGGTACTTCCCCTAATTTTCTACTGAAAGGTGATAATTTCTAAAAAAGAAAAGATTGAGAAGAAATGAAAAGATAAATTCACGGTTATTATAAAATTAAAAACCGCAATCATTAAATCAATGATTGCGGTTTTTTGTAGCGAAGACGGGAATTGAACCCGTGACCTCAGGGTTATGAATCCTGCGCTCTAACCAACTGAGCTACCTCGCCTTTTTGGTGGTGCAAATATAGAAAATATTTCTTTACCTCCAAAATTATTTTAGCTTAAAATATTCTAAAACATCTCCAACATGATCTGGTTTGTTGATAATCTTATTGTTAGCATCTAAAATAAAATACGTTGGTGTTGCATGAATATTGTACATATCCGTATAACTGCTGTTCCACCCTCTCAATTCTGAGTCATTCACCCAAGGAAATGCAGCTATCTTTTTAGTATAAGAATTTTTATCCACATCTAAAGAGAATCCTACAACCTGAATATTTTTTGATTTCAGATCATTATATTTTTCCAAAAGTTTCGGAAGTTCACTTTCACAGTGAGAACATGTGGATGACCAGAACACAATAACTTTCTTATCAGCCTTTATATCGTATAATGACTTGGCAGTAGTATTTACAGGTGACTGAAACTTATAATTAGGGAAAGCAGCTCCCATTTCAATATTCGCGTTCGATTTCAGTGTAGAAGCAAGTCTGTCATTGATGGTACACTTAAGATTTTTGGCAAGCGACAAATATTTGCTCTTGTACTCACTCATCTCATATACATCAAAAATATCAATCAATTCTGATAAGACAGTCTGTCCTCTTGGAGTTTCCACTTTTAATCGGTCTAACAGTTTATCAACAGAAGCAGTGACATTAGTATTTCCTCCAGAGTTCAGATAAGATACTAATACAGGTCTTAATAATGACGAGCTTTCAAGCATATCACTTGATTTGTCCAGAAAGTTGATTATTTCCTCCTGATCTACTTTTTTGGATGAATCTTGTGAAGTTGAAATAAACTTACTATAATTAGTGTTATAATAGGTAATAAAAGGGTGTTGAGCCGCATCTATAGAACTGGAAGTACCGGAAAGTCTGTCAATCTCTGTTTTCAGAGCTTTTCCAAAGTCTGTGTTGTCTTTATAATATTCTTTGATCTGTGCCAAAGCTGGCAAAATAAGTTCTTTCTTTTGAGAACCTTCCTGCTGCTTACTCATCAGATTGTTCGCTTCATCCAGATAGATAACATCTTTAACTTTATTATTTTGGATATCCAGTTTAAAGTTGACGTTTTTATTTTCAGAAATAAAGCTTACGGTATTATTAGAACCCGGGAAATAGACTTTCATCATTCCCATATAGTTGCTCGGGTATTTAAAAGTCCATGTACTATTCTTACTTTGTTCTTTAGTAACAATAATATCTTTCGAACCGTTAAGTGTATATAGAATAGCGTCCTGATCTTTAAAATCTGCCGGAGTCTGAATAGTAACTGTAAACTGAGCCTGCAGAGCAAATGCGGCTAAAACCGCAGATAGCGTATAAATCTTTTTCATAAGGTAAAAATAAAAAAACTCTCTGACTAATCAGAGAGTTTAATATTATTTTAATAAAATTTTATGCTTTTACGCTCTTATACTTTTTTGTAAAGTAAACAATAAATCCAATTGCTACAATACCAAGTACATATACATACATATCAATGGGTGCAGGTGCTCCGGTACCATTCCCTCCATTTCCGCTTCCTGTTGGAGCTGGTTGTGGTGGGGCTGCATTTGCTAAAGTTATAGCAAAAAGAAAAAGAGCTAATACTAGTTTATTAATAGTTTTCATGTGGTTTATTTTAAGATTTTAGTGTTAACAGTTTCTCCCTTGTCAGAAACGATTTTTACAACGTATGAATTTTTAACTGAGCTATCAAGCTCGATTACAAAATCTCTGGATGCATCAACCGCTTTTTTAGAGATTACTAGTTTACCACTCATATCATAAACTTGAATATCTGCTTTTTTCCATTTTGGATCAAATCTTACAATGTAATTTGTAATAGATGGATCATACACTACAAGTGTTCTTGATGCAGTAGGTTTATTTTCTACTGCTAAAGTAATATTACTTGGTTCTCCATAATACAAATTAGCTTCCTCATTTGTTACCGCAACAACATCTCCTTGTTTAGCTTCTATTACATTTCCGTTTTCGGCTTTATAATAGAACCCAATTCCTGAAGATAACTGGTGTGCACCAGCCGGGATTAGTGCTGCATTTTCTCTGATCTCGAATTTATAAGATTTCACCTGATCAAGGTAATAGTTAACTAACTTAACATTTTTACCTTGGAAGTTATTCTCATTAGCTTCGTTAATATATAACCAATAGTTAGTATTATTATTGTCATACCCACCATTCAATGATTCTTCAAAAGTACCGATGATATTTTTACCAGCTGAAGACTGAACTGAAGTTGCTGCAGAAATCTGGTGTCCTGTTGTTAATCCTGGAGAAACAACGTAGTATGTTCTGGAAAGTTCTTTTCCATTAGCATCCAGACCGATTACACCAAGCTGTTTTACAGTATTGGTTGTCTTACCAGTAGACATTTTAGCTGCTGTTACATCATAGTTGATACCTGCTGTTCTTGCAGTTGATTTAAATCTTCTCAGTGTATTAAAATTTAAAGTCTGAGCTGTATTGTCTCTTAACTTTATTTTAAATGACTGCATAGGTTTGATTACAAGTAAGTCTACGTCACCAATAGCTGGAGCTACTCCGTCACCAGTTGGTAAGAAAGTAACTACCTTAGCAGCTGTAGCATAAGTAGAACCACTTGGAAGAGTAACAATGGTACCTGGATCATATTCAATTCCCCAGATATTTTTCACTGCATTTCCGTCAGATCCTGTAACACTTTCAGTATATCCAATGTTAGCTAAATCTAAATTGGTAAGGAAAGGGTTTCCGAATTGGTAGAAATTTTGACCGAATGAACCAGACCATGGGTTTGTCGTAAACTCAAAACTATCATCAAGATAAGTATTGTACTTCTCGTTGTATTGGTTCAGAGCATTACCATTCGTTCCGAATACAACATTAGAGGCACCCACATTAGATTTCCCTGCGTTCTGTAATGATACAGCACCCGCATATGGAGCATAGGGTTTCCCGTTAATATTGAATACGTTACCTGATGCAGGAGCACTTGGATTCCAGTCGTTATTTTTAACTTTTAGCATATAATAACCTGAAGCATCCCAAGTAGTCGAGGTAGGAGCTAGATTCAATGTGGTAATAGAAACAGCATTAGCATTATCCCACTTTAGAATTGGGTTATCATACCTTCCGGTATTGAAAGTTTTACCAACTTCAGTAGATAATGAATTATAAGCTTTACCAGAGAAAGGCAAAGCAACTTGTTGGAAATAATTACCAGTACCTTGGTTTGTAACTCTGTATTCTTTAGTTACAATACCAGAAATGTTGGATTGGGATAATCCATCAATGTACAGCTGACCATACGTGGAAGTAGCAAAAGAACCAGGAGTATTAAGTCTTAAGATGATATTTCCACCGTCAGTTTTATCAGCACCGCCAGCATCAATTGTCTTAAAACTATCTGTAGCAGATCCTACAACCATAATATTTCCATGTACGTCCAAAAGACCATTACCTTTTGTCTGTACACCGCCACCACTATAAACTAGGGTGCCTTCGCTCACATACATATTAGCATTAGTGTCAACATGACATAGTATCTGCGCCTGAACAGAGTAACTAATTGCTAAAAGACCTATAGCAAATAAACTTTTTCTCATTGTATAAATTATTTGTGTGTTAATACAATCTTCACCCGCAAAGGTATTATTATTTTTCTTAAAAAAAAAATATTTTATCTATTAATCAAAACATTATCCTCCGTCAAGATGATCTCTTTGTCCTCTCCTATTGAAAACATATAGTCTTCTAGAACTTTTTCGGTAGTACCTCTCAACCCTCTTGCACCTAATCCTTTTTCAATAGTTTCCTCTACGATTCTTTCAATTGCACCATCTGTTATTACCAAATTTGTACCATCCATTTTGAAAAGTTCCACAAATTGATTCACAATTGAATTTTTTGGTTCTTTCATAATTCTTACCAGGGTCTCTTTCGTGAGTTTATCGAGGTAAGTGATGATTGGAAATCTTCCTAAAAGTTCAGGAATTAATCCGAAAGTACGAAGATCAATTGCATTAATATTTGTTAATATATATTCGTCTTCGCCTGTTTTATTGATTTTCTCAGAACTAAAACCTATCGCCTGCTTGTTCATTCTTCTTTCGATAATCTCTTTGATTCCGTCAAAAGCACCACCGGCAATAAACAAGATGTTCTGAGTATTGACCTGGATATATTTCTGATCCGGATGTTTTCTACCTCCCTGCGGCGGAACATTCACGATACTTCCTTCCAGCAGTTTCAGTAATCCCTGTTGTACTCCTTCTCCGGAAACGTCTCTTGTAATACTTGGATTGTCTGATTTTCTTGCAATCTTATCAATCTCATCAATAAAAACAATTCCTTTCTCAGCTTTTTCCACATCATAATCTGCAACCATCAGAAGTCTAGACAGAATGCTTTCTACATCTTCTCCTACATATCCTGCTTCTGTTAAAATAGTAGCATCTACGATACAGAAAGGAACGTTCAGTTCTCTAGCAATCGTTTTTGCCAAAAGAGTTTTACCTGTTCCTGTCTCTCCTATCATAATGATATTCGATTTTTCAAGTTCCACTTCTCTGTTTTCGTCTTTAGCGTGGAGTAATCTCTTGTAATGATTATATACAGCAACAGAAAGCTGTTTTTTTGCCTGATCCTGACCAATCACATACTGATCAAGAAATTCTTTGATCTCTTTTGGCTTTTTAAGTTCGGCCATACTGTCGGCAGGTGAATATCCTGTTTGGGGTGCACCATCTTTTACAATAGCATGCGCCTGCTCTATACAATTTTCACAAATAAAACCATTCTGGCCAGAAATCAGCATCTGCACTTCATTTCTTTTTCTGCCACAGAAAGAACATTGGTTTGAGTTCATATGATATAATATATATGTATATGTTAAAGAAAATCGTAAAAAATTACTTTTTTACGATTTTCTGTTTTTTAAGAATTAATAATTGAGTTTTGAATCTCTGTATATTCTTCGTTTGTTAATTTTAATCTTTCATTTCTGAAGTTCATGTCTTCCACCTTGTTTAAAGGAATCAGATGGATGTGTGCATGAGGAACTTCAAGTCCTACCACCGCTACTCCTACTCTTACACATGGAATTGCAGTTTTGATCTTCTTGGCTACCTCTTGGGTGAATCCCCAAAGGTTTTTGTATTCTTCACTTTCAAGATCAAAAATCAAATCCACTTCTTTTTTCGGAACTACTAAAGTATGTCCTTTCACCAAAGGCATTGCGTCTAAGAAAGCAATAAAGTCTTCATTTTCTGCAATCTTATAAGAGGGAATCTCACCATTGATGATCTTTGTGAATATAGTGCTCATTTTATCAGAAGTTGGGGTTAGATATTAGAAGTTTAGAAATAGAAACTGTATCAGACTATAAAGAAATGTCTAATACTTCAAAAGACAGTTTGTTTCCGTTCGGTAAAGTAATTTCGGCAGTTTCGCCAATAACTTTTCCTAACAAACCTTTTGCTATAGGAGTGTTCACAGAGATCTTCCCCGTCTTCAAGTCGCTTTCGTTATCCGGTACCAATGTAAATACCTGCTCTTGCTTGGTAGCATTATTTTTAAGTTTCACTGTTGTCAAGATGGAAACTTTTGAAGTATCTAATTGGCTTTCGTCTATAATTTTAGAAGTAGAGACAACATCTTTCAGCTTTGAAATTCTCATTTCAAGCATTCCCTGAGCCTCTTTAGCCGCATCGTATTCTGCATTTTCTGACAAATCTCCTTTGTCTCTTGCTTCTGCGATCTGCTGAGTAATTTTTGGTCTCTCCACAGTTTCCAACTGCTCCAGCTCAGCTTTCATTTTCTCTAGGCCCTCTTTAGTTACATAGCTTGCCATAATTTTCGAAATTTAGTTTTAGTATAAAAAAATAATCCGACATTTGCCGGACAATGTTTTCGTGTTGTAATCGTTTAATTTTTACAAATATATAAAAATTTAAATTGAAATGAAAAAAACTTTTTCAATCATATCCATTTTCAGTTTATTGATTTTCAGTAACTTAACTATAAACTCTTGTGGAAGCAGAGAAGATACCGTGAGCTGTTTCCCCAATAACCCTATTAATGTATCTCTTAATCTAAACCTGCCTGCCTACTATGCTTTGAACAATATTAACGGCTGGATTTATGTGAATGAGCAGCAGTCCGGAACAAGAGGACTGATCATCGTCCGAACGGCAAGCGGATTCAAGGTATATGACAGAAATGCTCCTCATATATGCCCTGATAATAATACAACCCTGGAGGTAAAGGATAATATTGCTATTATTTGCCCGCAGGACAACACAAGATGGATCTTAAGTACGGGACAGCCAGAGTCTGGAGCTAAAACTTCTCTGCCGCCTAAAACTTATCCTTACAATTATGATGCGCCAAGCAAAACTTTAAATATTTACTATTAGAATATAAAAATGAAAATCGTTATACAAAGAGTCTCTGAAGCCAGTGTGAAAGTAGACGGAAAAATTGTTGGTGAAATCGGAAAGGGATTAATGCTGCTGGCAGGTGTGGATGAAAATGATGAAAAAGCAGATGCAGACTGGCTTGTACAGAAGATTTTAAACCTAAGAATCTTTGGAGATGAAGAAGGTAAGCTTAATCTTTCTGTAAAGGATATTTCAGGAGAAATCCTTTGCATCAGCCAATTTACATTGATTGCTGATTACAAAAAAGGCAACAGACCGTCTTTCATAAAAGCAGCAAAACCTGATAAAGCAATCCCTCTTTTCGATTATTTTAAAGAAGAAATAGCTAAATCCGGGTTAAAGACAGAAAGCGGAATCTTCGGAGCAGATATGAAAGTGTCTCTTATCAATGACGGGCCTGTCACTATTGTAATGGACTCGGTTACTAAGGGCTAAATTACAGAAGATGAATAGCAAAAATATAGCCATTGCCTATCTGGCAGTGACTTTAATTTTCCTTTTTGGAATAGTACTAAGCCTGAACAACTATAGTTTTGCCGGATATTATCTTGATAGATAATTAACTGGCTCTGGCTGTTGATGACCATTTTTATCATTATCCGGTTTTGGAAGAAAAAAGTGATTAAAATATACTTTGGTCTTTTGATATCAGGAATCATTCTTAGTATTTTACCCTTGATGATACCATTTTATAATATTCTCCTTTATTTTTCTACTTTGGGCAACAACCAGCGAATTCAATTGGATGATATTTATAGAATGGAGAGAGGGCGACCGGTTGTATTTTCTAATCCCCTCATTACCATTTATAAAAAGGAAGGTATTTTTGAAAAACAAATCTCAAGAATTCCCTATTCAGACATTACTGATAAGGTAATAGAACCTTCTTTTGAAACTTTATATGACAAAACACGGCCAATCCAGGAAGCAAAACTTATTAATGTCAATCAGGACAGCATTGGTATTGAATATCGGATCATGAATAAGCAGAAAGTAATCTACCACAAGAACAAATTAAACTGGTATGATGATTTTTAAAAATTAAAACCTATATACCTCAACAAAACCATTCAGTGATCCTGGATGGTTTTGTTGTAATCATACAAAGTATATTTTCAAAACCTCACAGTCTTTTGAAACCTGTAAGGTTTATTGTAAAAATTGATGAAAGTCTTTATACATAAGGAAGGAATAAAAAAACAAAAAAATAAATTCACAAAAATGTGATTTGTTTTTATTTTATTATTATTTTTGGTGTAAATCAGTTTTGATTTACAACCATTTAACAAAATCGTATGAAAACAAAAATCAACCTTTTCGCATTGTTTGCGTTTTGCTCTTCCCTGTCTTTTGGTCAGGACAGCCAGCCCAAACTGAATCAGGATCAAAATTCCATCATCTATGTATGCTTTTCAAAAGGCATTAATTCTGAAAAAATGGCATTCAGCAGAAATACTGATCTGGAGAGATTTTCAAGAGAAAACAACATTTCATTCAAGTACGATCTGGATTTTACAGACGGTAAACTTGATGAAATGGCCAGAAGCAGTAAAGCAATCGGAAACTCCTCAGAATCTGTAGAAAAACTGAAAAGAATTTATAAGGCTGATCTGCCTCTTCAAAACGAAGAATACACTCAGAAAATCATTCACAGTCTTGAAAGATTTCCTGAAATAGAATATGTATCTGTAATGAGTGCTGCTCCTATTGAACCTCCGTTGGTAAATGCTTTTGTAGCAACTCCTGATTTGGAAAGTCTGCAGACTTATCTGAATGACAATCCGGGAATCAATGCAAAATATGCATGGTCAAGAGGAATCACCGGGCAGAATATTCGTGTAAGGGATGTTGAATATGGTTTTTACAAAACTCATGAGATGCTTACCAACCAAAACTCTATACAGCTTGAACCGGGATATTCTCCGAATGCAGGGTTAGCCAATAATAACTACCGTGACCACGGAACTGCTGTGGTGAGTATTTTAGGTTCAATAAAAGATAATATCGGTCTTACAGGAGCCGCGTATAGTACTTCTGAAATAAAAGGATATATGGAATGGACCACTGTGGGATACAACAGAGCTTCTGCTGTGAGCAGATCTATCAATGCTTCGCAGGCAGGTGACATTATTCTGTATGAAATGCAGACTGGCGGAAAAGACGGCCAGTATTGTCCTGCGGAGTATGATAAAGTCATCTGGGATCTTACGAAAGCAGCTACTGATTCAGGAATTATAATCATTGCAGCGGCAGGTAACGGAAATCAGAATCTTGATGATCCGTTTTATGCCACTTATCTTGCCAGAGGAAATAGCGGTGCCATTATTGTAGGAGCAGGATCTCCCAATACTACGCATTCAAAATTGAGTTTCAGTACTTATGGAAACAGAGTGGATGTTCAGGGCTGGGGAAGCAGTGTTATGGCAGCAGGTTACGGATCGTATGCTAAATATGATAATGATAACAACAGAACGTATAATTATTTCAGTGGTACAAGTTCTGCAACACCTGTAGTATCTTCAGCAGCAATATTGATTCAGTCTTTCTATCGACAGACTACAGGCCAGTATTTAACACCAACGGCTATGAAAAACCTTTTAATTTCTACGGGAATTCCTCAGGGAGGCACGGTAACCGGTCAGAAGATTGGCCCGCTTCCTAATGTAAAAAATGCAATTGTACAATTGGAAAGTAAATTTGCAACCCCTGTAAAAACATTATCTGCACTGGAGGTAAAAATCTACCCTAATCCATCCAGCAGTACTATTGCCATTCAAAGCAATGAAAATAAAAAACTGGATTTTGAAATCATCAACCTACAGGGACGTACTGTGATTAAAAGTTCTGTTTTGTCTGACGAAAAAATTGACATTTCACAACTGCCAACGGGTCAATATATCATCAACATCAATGAAGGCCAAAGAAGAGTTGTTGAAAAATTCACAAAACTTTAATAAGATTTTTATACATTTTACTTCACATCAAACCCTCTTTCAGAATACTGGAAGAGGGTTTTTATTATTAATTTTTATCCGGTTATTTCGCAGGAACGCTGCTGAAATTCAGGGCTACTTTAATGTTCATGTCTGAAGAGGTTTGATTCTTCAGTTCATAGACTGTTCTTACGGTTAATCCTGAACTTTTTACAATTTCATCAAGAAATCCTGTATCGTTCAGGTCCAGATTTAAACTGGAAGAGTTGGTAGATATATTGGAGCGTGATGCGATCAGCCTTTCTCCTGTTCCGTTGGATGAAACGTATATTTTAACGGTTTTGAATGCACTCAGATTTCCTCCTGAAGGGGATGCAACAGAAATTTTAGCATCTGAAATTCTTACGTCTTTAATCTTTGCATTGTTATTTCCTCCGAACCATGTCTGCACATTGGTAGCTGTTGCAGTGGAAGAAACTTCTTTATCTGCAGGAACACCTGTAGACACTAAAACATTCGTGGTATAGGGAAATGTATTCTGAACCAGCGACTGTACGGTTCCGCAACTTACGAGTACAGCTGAAGCGGCCATTGCTGTTAGAACTATATTTTTCATAATTTTAAATTTTAAATTTTAAACTTAGAGTTTAGTTTGCAGAAATTGTACCAAATTGATTTGGACTTATTCTACCGTTATGGTAAAACTTCCTTTGGTATTTCCTGAAGCCATATTGCTTTTACCAATAATCAGCCATACTTCACCTTTCCCGGGAGTATCATAAGTAATTTCTCTTCCGAAAGGTCCGTCATAGTCTCCATTGGGAAGTTTGATCTGATTGAAACGGATATTGAAATCTTTCTCCTTGGTTGAAATTTTTGCTTTGATATTCGGGCGGTCGTAATGCGTTAATTTTAAAACCAACTCCTGATCCTCTTTTTTAAATTCTTCTCCCAAAGTAAAAGGAAGCTGGGTAGCATCGGCTGTTCTTATAATCTGTCCTTCTTTTTCAGTTCTCATTACGCCTTTACGCAAAACTTCTTTGGTAGCCGGAGCATTGTTAATGATTGAATCTCTTTTTCTCAATGCAGCAGAATCTGCTTTTACAACGGAATCCGGCATTTCTGTAACAACGGTAGAATCCTTATCCTGAACGCTAGTTACAGCAGGATCTTTCTTACATGAAATAATAATCAATGGAATCAACAATAAGCTTTTTTTCATAATAATTAAGTTTAAGAATGTACCAATATCATTCTGGTGAGCTCTATTAAATGCTAAAACTGTTCCAATCCTAATATAATGATTTATTTTTCCATCTTCAATTCTCTATCATTATTTGTTTCAACCCATTTAAATGTAAAATACATAAAATTGAGCATAATTCCCATCAAAACAGTGACACCCCACGTCTTGGTATATTCCAGCGGATAGATAAACCGTACTACAATATCAGAGAAAAGACCAAAAGGATTATTGAGCACATCCCAGCTGTTCCATCTTAAAAACCTTCCCAGGTACACTCCAAAACTGCTCATGAAAAGAAAGAATACAATTATTGCGTTGATACTGTTTCTCTTACCATATTCGGAAAGACTTTTTTCAATATCATTAAGACTGATAAAACCACAGATAAGTCCTGTCCAGGCATAGGAAAGAATAACAATCAAGTCATACCATATCGGTACTGAATTCCTCGCTCTCAGATGAAAAAGGTCCGTGAGAATATAAGGTGAATTGGGAAAGAACAAAATCCAGACGACAATAATAAAGATCAGTGAGATTTTACTTTTGATATTAAAGGTAAGAATAAAGGAACTTAGTAATAAAGGAATCCAGGCCAGAAACAGGTTCCAATTGAGAAACAAAAACACTTTTGTATCACTGATATAATATCTGAAGGCAGAGAGGCTGAAACAGAATACAGTCATCAATATCAGCAGCATATTGATTTTAAACCTTGAAGATGCAACGAGCTTTTTCATGATCTATTATTGAATGGTTTGATAGTAGATAATTTTTGAAAGGAATGCTTTGGAGGTTTCTTTTTTTACTTTTGCCTGCACTGTTTTTTTAAGCTTTTGGTCATTTTTTTCGTCCGCATATTTCAACAGTGCTTTTTCGCTGAAGTTGATAGAAGTTAAATGATAGTTGACCGCAAAATCTTTTCGTTTCATGTTCTGGGAAGTAATAAAGCCTCCCCAATTGAAGTAGCTGCATACTAAAACGGTTCCATAAAAATACCAAACCATTGTATTGACAAGAAATATATTTCTTTTCTTCTTTTGAATTTTAATAAAGGTCAAAGCAAGACCCACTATTGATAAGATGAGGAAAGCAAAAACCCCTAATCTTTTATAAGTGAATGCATAATTCACGATATACTCATAATTTTTAACAGCAGCCGACACAACAAGGATAACATTGAGAAAAATCCAGATTTTAGCTAAGATTTTCAGTAATCCAGCTTTCGGATCAAAATTAAATCCTGATTTAAAGTAAAACATGATGACCAGAATAGCCATTATGATAGACATGATGACAGCATTTACTCTTTCATGGGTTTCTTCTGAAAGCTGAATGGGTGTTTTTACTGCTTCATAAAACTGTTCATAATTGTAAGTAATAATAAAGAAGATCAGCAAGATATTCAGCAAAACAAAAGAGATGACCCCGCTCATTCTTTCGGCACTGAGATCAAGAAAAGAATAGGTAGCCTTTGGTATCCGGGAATCTTTTTGAAACTCATTATCCAACACATGGTTATTTTTGTAGATGAGTTTTTCCACAGCGTAATTCCAGTAATTAAAAGCAATAAAAAAACCTAATGCAAAGAGACAGAATACCTGCCACAGATTAATATCCAATTCATAATCTGTGAAAAGAGCGGCAAAATGGTCACTTCCAGCTGAATAAATCCCAAAGAAAACGGAAACCAATACCAGCGGAATCAAAATGAAAGCTAATGTCTTTTGCCATAATCCGGGAACATTCTTTTTAGGCAGCCATTCATCAAAACTGAAAAAACGACAGAATGAAGTGCAGCAGTTTATAATAAAAACCGGAATCAAAAATAGAATTTTCAATCTCCTGTTTTTCGACTTATAACCCAACAAAAGCAGTGAGCTTACCACCGCAATAAAGGAAGGAAAATCTCCATACCATGCAAATGCCATACTGGATAAAATGCTTGTTGCAAAAAGAATATACAGGGTTTTGGTTTTATTTTTCTCAGGAGTTTTAAACAGGGTTAATACTGCATAAATGATTCCCAGAATTCCAAGGTTCAAGCCAATATCCTGATCGTAGAAGACAATGACAAACAGGATGGTGGTAAGAAATATATAGTGATGTGTTTTCATGAGATTTGAATATTTAAAAGATTAAAAGAATTAAATTTTGAGAACCTCAGCGATCCAGGTGAACTGTGTCATTATATAGAGGTATAAGATGGTTATCGGAATATTAACAAGCAAAAGGAGAACTGAATTGCCAGATGCCTTCTGGTCTGAAACGTCAGTAAGATAGATAATAAGCTCATGCAGAAGAATAAACATATTGATCACGGCGGTTACAAGTACATAATAAAAGCCAAGCTCAATAAAAAAATCTGCTCTTATCAACCAAAATGCAACCAACAGAAGCGTTCCCAACAGAAACGAAAGGATGAAGGACCTTTTCCCAAGCGGACTGAATTTTATTTTTCCCATCATATCCATATTTTAATGAAGAACAATGGTTTCTTTCTGCTGAATAAAATCAATTACATGTTCATACTTCTGGCTCAACAGTCCTTCAAAATCCCAATGATGGAAAGCACGCATATTCTGCCCCTTTTTATAGGCTTTGATATAAATTTTCACATATTCATGCAGAATAATTGTTCCTAAAACGATTGCCGCCAAAAGATGTGCATTGAGCTTACCGTTTCCTAAAAGAAGATACTGCATGGCAATTTCATCTTCGAAGTTGGTTCCACAGCCAGTGATCAGATGGTGTACATCATGATTTTCCATTTTAGGGATCATTGAAAATCCATGCTTTCTGTAGAATTCTCCAAGCTTTCTCCCGAGAGAGTCTTCCTGAAATTCCAGCAGCTGTTTCTCATTGAACTGCCATTGTCTTTTTTTCTTTTTAAAATATTTCCTGTATAATTTTTGAGTTTTATCGTACACAAAAAGTAAAAACTGAACGCGTATTTTTTTCATAATCGTATTGATTTTAATGTAGATTATTAAGTCCTATGGCTGTATAGAGAATGGCAATGGGTATATTGATCAAAAGGATACCAATAGCTTTCAGACATTCATTCAATCTTGATCTGTATACGAAACCATAGATCAACAGCCCTATTATCGCCAGTAAGTTAAAAAAAGCTCCAAAAATCAGCAGCATATATCCTCCTATGGCAAATTCTTCCATCCTTGTTGTCAAATACCCGATAAGACAGATGCTCCCCAACACCAAACACACCGCAAACAGAGACTTTCCGAAGTATAGAATTTCCTGACCTTTTACCATTCTTTGATTTATTATTTCTGAATCTTTCATCATTATTTAGATTTAGTTAGTAAGCAAACGAATTTTAGCTTCCGGCAAATGGACTTCCGAAAATCCCTACCGCCAGTTCGATCCAGATCAGTGCAAGAGCCAGCAAAATGAAAATGCAGATCAAAACTTTCTGACTTTGCTTTTTGATTTTGTTTCTGACCAGATTGATGAAAAAAGCTGTTGTAAAGAGTAAAGCTCCTGCTATCAGAAAATCGGAAGCCGACCAGTTTACTTCTTTAGAAATTAAATTTCCCAGCAATGGAATACACAGTAAAGCCAATGGAAGGGCATAAATTGTGACTGTTTTTTGTTTTTGTGTTATCATTTTATTTAAATTTTAAATTATAAAGTACTTTGTAATTCAAAGTTAATTTTCAAAAAAATATAGAACTATCGTCCCAATAATTTTTCAAGAGCATCCAAATGTTCTGTAAACGCCTGTCGTCCATTTTGCGTAACACGGTAAGATGTCTTAGGCTTTTTCCCGACAAATTCTTTTTTCACTTCAATATATCCTGCTTTCTCCAACGCATTGCTGTGACTGGCCAGATTTCCATCTGTAATTCCAAGCAAGCCTTTCATTTCTGAAAAATCAACCCAGTCGTTGACCATAAGAACGGACATGATGCCCAGTCTTACACGGCTTTCGAATTCTTTATTGAGTTGATTTATTTTAATCATTTTATTTTATCTTAATTATTTTGAAACAGTTGCAGCTCATTATTTTCTTTAGTTCTACCCAAAAACAGAATGAAAGTTGTTCAATTTTCCTTTGCTTAAAAAAACGGTGCAAAAATAAGGGTTAAAAAAATTCTTTTTTCACGGAACGTTTTATTTATAATGAATGACGCGACTTTCTCTTATTAAAAAATTAATATCATTTTCCAAATATATACTGCCCCAATACTGATAATGAGAGATATAAATCCTATCAATAGGGGCCAATAGCCCATAATATCATTTTTCTTTTCTGAATAAAACTCAGTTGTATCTGCCAGATTGAGTTTCCTGCCTGCATATAAACCTATCAATTCTTTCTCTGTATGAAAAGTTTTTACCTCATCTGTTTTTGTATTCACTACAAAATATTCATTATCAAAAGTTTTTCCAAAAATCTGATTACCATACTCTTCCACTTTTGTCACTCCTGAGACCAATGTAGGTCCATTTTCTTTATTAATGCTCGCTTGTTCCGGTAAGTCGATAAATAGTAACTCATAGTCATTTTTCAAAGGAACATACCACGCATCGCCAATACCGATATCAACTTTCTTATTATTTGATATAATGGATAAACCAATAATCCCAGCAATATAAAAAGTATAGAATCCAACAAATGGAGCTATAAATGCCAATAATATTTTCCTTTTCCTTCTTTCTTTTTTACTGACAAAATAAGTAATTATACAAACTACAACCGCACAGATAAAGCTTAAAATAAATAAGAAGAAAAGGTGTATGAATATGACAAAGCCAATTCCCATTATTTATATTTTTTATGCATGATCAATCCATAGACGATATGCAAAACTCCGAAACCAATAGCCCAGAACACTAATCCCCAACCTAAAACGAATAAAGAAACAAGTCCTAAGACAATCTCAAAATATCCCAGATATTTTACATCCGTTAATGTATATCGTTCTGCTGAAACTAGTGCGAGCCCATAAAAAATCAATGTTGCCGGAGCTATGAAAACAAAAAGATGATGATAAAGAAGTGCCAGGCAAAAAACTCCCCCTGCTATCAAAGGAACTGCAAAGGTAATCAAAAGCCGTTTTGTAGTGGCATCCCAGATCTTCAACCCTTTCTTTTTACTTTTATGAGCGGTAAAAATGTAACCACTAAGAATAGCAACCACTAAAATAACTATTCCAATCACAACAAGTTCTTTAACCAAGGCAGGGCCGAGAATATTTCTATCTCCATCAAAATAACTGATTCCCTCCCTCTGAAAAACAAAATACACATATATAGCCCCAATAATTGCGGTTAACCCGGCAACAACACCGGATAATCCACTTAAAGAAATGAATCTGGAAGATCGCTCCATCATGGAACGGATATGGGATAAGTCTTCGTGATAGTTTTTTGTCTCCATAAAAAGAACTTTGAATTACAAAGTTATAATTTATTTTGAATCTGCCAATTATTTATTTTAAATTTTAATAATATTTTTTCATCTTCCATTCCAGCAATTCTTAACTTTAATAAAATATAAATTAATTGACTTTATATGTCAGACATTCAAACAGATTATCCGCAGTTACAATTGGAGGAGAATATTCCGCTAAGTGATGAGGAAATACAAAAAGTTGAAACAGATCAAAGAAAAATCACGCAGGTAGCACCTGCTATTCTTGGCGGTTGTACACTTTTTGTGATGGCTTTGTCTGCTTTCTTTATTAAAGACGATTTCAGCAAATTCAAATATTATGATTATATCCTGTTTGCAGGAGCGGGATTGATACTGCTTGGTTTTGCTTATTTAATGTATCTTCTAGTAACCGGATATGATCGTCGGAACTGGAAAAAAGATAAAATCAGTGGCAAGAACAAATTATCAAGCATCGTGATTGGTTCAGATACAACAGAGTATGGCGAATACCTGACATTTGCCGGTCCAGCAAAAAATAAAAAGATAAGACTGCGGGTTACTCAGGAAGATTATTCCCGATATAAAACCGGAACCAAAGTCGTTGTCACGTATTTAAAGTACAGCAAATCGGTTATTTCTATGAGGGAACTATGATAATGATTTCCTGTTTATGAAAAAAGAAAACCCCGCTAAAAGCGAGGTTCTCAAAGATATATTAAAATTTGTTTTTTTATAACGGATTCTGAACAATCAATGGGTTGGCATTGATCTCAGTTCTTGGGATAAGGAATTCCCAACGTAAATCTGTGTTAGCAACTGTCATTACGTTATTGGTAACTATTGACTGATGATTCGCACCCGTTCTATCCAGCCCTTGATTTAATCTCTTAAGATCTAAGAACCTGAAACCTTCACCCCATAGCTCAAGCCTTCTGGTGTTAAGTACTTCTGTAAGATATGCAGCTCCTGTAGCTGAAGTTCCTACATAATTATTAACATCAAGGTCAGTAAATCTTTTCTTACCCAATGTATTCAACGCTGCTTTTGATCCTGTCTCGTCACCTAATTTTGCTAAAGCTTCTGCTTCTATAAGATACATTTCAGCAGCCCTCATATATGGTACATCCACTCTACTGTCGGCCTGGCTTGCCGCTAAAAATTTCTGACTTGTATATGGAAATTTAGAATATGTTGAAGGCAAAGCAAGAGCCGTGTGCGCTCCTGCCGGATCAAAATTATCAATTCTCACATCTTTTTTATTAAGAAACAGTTGATACAATTTACTATTGATTGCCTTTGGAGCCTGACGAATATTGGTTGAATTAAAGTTTCTTGACATATAAGCACCAAAGTTTGAGAATGAATCTCCCTGATCTGCTATTATTGTAGCACCCCACATCCACTCACTGTTTCCTGCCAGGTTGTTGAATCCTGCAGTATAAGCAGTTTTATCCATCAAATCGAATCCTACGCGGGCAGACTGAGCAGCAGTTACAGCAACAGCATAATTCCCTTGTGTCAATGCAATTCTCGCTTTTAATCCTAAAATCACTTTGTCATTAAAATGCGATTTTGTTGCTCTGGTAACTCCCGTAAGCCTTGTTGCTGCCTCATTAAGATCTTTCCCTATCTGCATATATACTTCTTCTACCGTATTTCTTGCCAAAGGGATTTCATCTGCCACCAACCTGATTGGAACACCAAGTTGAGTATTATTTGCACCCGGAACATATCGTTTACCATAAATCTGAACCAACATATAATAACAGAAAGCTCTGAATGCATAAGCTTCGCCAATGGCTGCTTTGATAGTAACAGCATCAGCTGCCGTAGGCGCAGGAACTGAAGGGCCATTCGCTATAACGAGATTTGCATTTCTGATCAATGCATAGTAAAGCTGATAGGGGTAAAAAGTATTAGATGCACTATCATTTACCTGATCCTGCCATCTCACCGTTGAAACATACCATCCGTTTCCTGTAGATGGAAATACAAGATCATCTGCCAAAGCATCCATCATAATCATAACTCCTCCCTGACCATTCTGCCCCTGGTTATCATTCTGCCTGTAATACATATCTCGATGCATTCCGTTGATGATTGCCATCAGATTGGATGCGCTTGAATAAGCCGCTTCTTCTGAAGCTGCAGTAGTAGGATCTGTCTCCAGATAATCACTCTGACATGAAGTCATTCCTGTAAGGACTGAAAGAACAACAGCCCATTTTATATATTGTTTTGCGATATTTTTCATAATTAATTTTTTAAAAAGATACATTAAATCCAATAGTCACTACTCTCGCCGGAGTATATCTGTTTGATGCAGTACCGTTAAATGCCTGTGATGGCTCCAGTCCCTTTCTTGCCGTCTTACTCCATAAATTCTCTCCTGATACAAGAATTCTTAATCCTGACACACCAAGCTGAGATAAAGTTTCAGGACTGAAACTGTAGCTTAAAGTAGCCTGTCTGAAAGTAATAAAATCTGAACTCACTAACCATCTTGATGAAGCTGCATTAGAACTTGTGTATGTTATAGAGTTCAATGCCGGAACATCGGTAATCTGCCCTGGAGTTGTCCATCTGTCCAGAATATCTGTACTTAAAGCTCCCCCCTGTGAGTAACTGGACATTAATGCTGCATAATTGGAATCATACGTTTCCCCCCCTAACTGATAAGTAAATAATGCTGATAATGACCATTGCTTATAGGTAATGGATGTTCCAAAGCTTCCAAATAAATCAGGAATTGCAGTTCCAGAGTAATCGAATTTGGCTTTACTGGAATTGGTTGTCACTTTAGTACCATTTACCGTTCTGATATCAGCTGCTGTTGTATTGACATATGCATCAGCTACCAGGAATAAAGGAGAACCATCGGCAGGATCTACCCCATACCATTGTCTTAACCAATAATCATATATTGAATGTCCTACAGAAATTTTCTTGGTTCCGTTGATAATTTCAGTGATCCCATTGGAAAGATCTGTGATCTGATTTTTAAGCGTAGATGCATTCGCAGTGATATTCCATGTGAAATTTTGTGTTTTAATAACATCAGCATTAACAGTGAATTCAAATCCGCGGTTATACATTGTTCCAACATTTCTGCTGATCGTATTATCAGGAACACCTGCAGAAACTGGAAGAGGAACCGGAAAAATCAAATCTTCAGTCACTCTGTTATAGTATTCTACAGAACCTGTAATTCTGTTATTTAAAAATCCAAAATCAATCCCTACATCACTTTGTTTATTTGCTTCCCAGGTAATTGAAGGATCTGCTAAAAAGCCAAATAAGATTCCAGGCTCCTGCGCGTTATTATACCCTAAAGTATAAGTACTCTTGTACATAAAATAACTATTTGTTCCATCATTTCCAACTTCTCCGTAAGAACCTCTCAGTTTTAATTCACTAACAAGATTAGAATTACTTAAGAACTCTTCTCCTTTCAGCCTCCATCCAGCACCAACTGACCAGAATGAATCCCATCTTACATCTTTTGCGAATCTTGATGAACCATCCCAACGGATAGATCCTGAAAGCAAGTATTTTGATTTATAATCATAATTTAATCGGGAAAACACCCCTTCTTTTCTGTAGTTATCCGTACGTGAAGTAAGTGATGCTGGAGTTACAAAGTTGATCAATTCATCATTATCATCAACAATCTGTCCTTTTTTATATCCATACAGATACTCATATGTGTATTTATAATTTTCATGTCCTAAAAGGAATTCAAAATTATGATCACCAAATTTTCTTTTGTAGTTCAGGAGCTGATTCCAGGTAAAGGTTTGTTCTGTAAAACTGTATTTCTCAGCCGAACCTCCCGGAGCGGCATCTCCTATAATTTTATTCCCATAGGTACTCCTTCTATTATTTCTGATATCATACCCTGCATTTGTGGATAAAGTAAGATAAGGATCTACCTTAATTTCAGCATAAGCTCTCGATATGATATAATAGTTTTTAGAAAGATCTTTATTTAAAAGTGTTTCCTGAATTACGTTTCTTCCTGCCGCGGCATCAGCTCCTCTTCCACTTCCTGCATCATATATCACATTCCCATTATTATCATAAAGGGTTGCAAAAGTATTAGGATCATGAGCATATGGACTATAGATAGGCGCCATTGTTCTTGTCCATCTATATGGATTGATATATGCAGAATTATTATCAACTCCATCTACGGAATTATTCCCGCTAGAAGACACTCCACTGATACTTGTTCCTAATTTTAACCAGCTTTTAACCTGAGAATCTACTTTTAATCTTGCTGTAAATCTCTCAAAATCTGATTTGATAAGATATCCAGTTTCATTAGTGTATCCTACTGAAGAAAAATAAGTTGTTGAATTACTTCCTCCACTATAATTCAATTCATAATTCTGCCTGAACCCAGTATTCATCAAAGGCTTCTGCCAGTCTAAATCTGTATACTTGAGTTTTGCATCTGGGTTTAAAACTCCATTAACAACCAATTGAGTATTAGGAACATTAAAAACATTAGTTTTCAAGACACCAGAAATCAATTGTGCTGTTGCATAATTATTAGCATCAGCAATCGTTGAACCTGGCATCGAAGTCATTCTACCATTTCTTATTGACTCCCAGATAAGAGGATAATATTGATAAACATCCACTCTATTGTATTCAGGAATTGATCTTCCCACCGCTCCGGTACTCATACTAAAGTTGAAGGCATCTTTTCCTTTTCTCCCTGATTTTGTAGTAATCAAAACAACACCATTAGCAGCTGCAGAGCCATACAATGAGGTGGAAGCAGCATCTTTAAGAATATTGAATGATGCAATATCATTAGGATTAATCGCTGCTAGAGATCCGGTATATATAGTTCCATCCACTACATATAAAGGGGAAGTTGAAATTCCATAAGAACCTATCCCACGGATTTGAATACTTGGTGAACTTCCCGGCTGTCCTGTTCCGGTACTTACTTTTACCCCAGCACTCGCTCCGTCTAAAGCCTGCCCGATACTCGTTATCGGTCGGTCTGCAAATTGTTTTGCTTTAACTTCTGTATTGGAGCCTACCATAGTCTCCCTTTTCTGACTTCCATAAGCCACTACAACGATTTCATCAATCTTAGTATCTTGTGGTATTGTGTCACGTTTTGTCTTTTGGGCTTCTACCATATGTCCTCCTACAAAGAACAGCACAGCAGTACTCAATATTAGCTTCATTTTCATATTTAACATATTTTAACAGTGTGAATGCAAATATATGCAACAAAAAATGATAAAAACACAACAAAAAAGATATTTAATTAAATTAAATATAATTAATTAATATTTTTAATCAATTATTCAATATTAATTAAAGAATTAAATCAAAATGATGTTAAATTAGTTTTAAAAAAATCAAACAATTATTTAAAATTTGTTAAAATAATATAAATACACAATCAAAACGACCATTTATTTACCAGAAATAAACAATAACATGAAATAAAATAAAAATAACGCAATTCAATATTAAAAAAACTTTAAGGCATAAAAAAATCCGGCGAAACAAATGTTTCGTCGGATCATATATAGATTAAAATTCTATTGCTTTTTAAGAAGTGACAAAGAAAATTATTTCGCTCTCAACTTTTCTTTAATAGACTCAATATTTTTCTTTGCCGAATCTTCCAGGATAAGACTTGCACTCATATGAATTCTTGCTGGCATCAATTCATTAAAGTGATCCGTACCTTCCCATGAAACTTTTTTAATTAACGCTAAAGCATCACTGCTTCTGGACGCCAAAGTCTGTAAAAACTTATCCAGTTTCTCATCCATCTCCTGAATAGAATCTGATACAGAATGGTAGACATTATGCTGCTCAGCCCATTCAGCAGATCTGAAGTCTGCATCAATTGCCATAGCAGAGAATTGTGACTTTCCTATTTTTCTTTCTACATAAGGTCCTATTACAAAAGGTCCTATTCCAAGATTGATTTCAGTAAGTGCTAAAGCTGAATCTTTTGTTGCAAAACAATAATCTGCTCCACAAGCAATTCCAACTCCTCCTCCAGTTGTTTTTCCCTGAACTCTTACCACTACAATTTTCCCACAGTTTCTCATAGCATTCAAAACTTTTGCAAAACCACCAAAAAATTGTGTGGAAGCTGCCAGTTCTTCAATAGCTAAGAGCTCATCAAAACTAGCTCCCGCGCAGAAGGCTTTCTCACCTGCACTTTTAACTAAAATAGCCTTCACCTCATCTTTCGCCCCCTCTTCAAGGATGGTTTCTGCCAGCTTTTCTAAAATTGCTCCCGGAAGAGAGTTACTTTTGGGTGTTCCGAAACTGATCTCAGCAATATTATTTTTAATTTCTGATGCTACAAATTCGCTCATTTTTATTTTTATTGGGTTCTTACAAAAGTACGAAATACAGCTCTTTCAGAGAAACTTAAAGATAATAATTTCCATTAAGACATCCTTTTATAAGATTTCCTTTACGTAGAAATACGCAATCTTCAATTTGGTATTTTCTACTCTAGTACTCCCTGCGTATTAGTTGTTCCTTTGGCTTAGAAATAATAACCAAAGGCGGAATCTGAAAAGCCCATAAAAAGAGTAAGAGAATTTAAAACTAAAAAATCATTACCATGGAAGAGTACATTGGAATTGTAAAATTATTTGCAGGAAATTTCGCACCTAGAGGTTGGATGTTTTGCGACGGAAGTTTAATAGCTATTTCAAGAAATTCAGCTTTATTCTCTATTTTAGGAACAACTTATGGTGGAGACGGTATTACCACCTTTGCTTTACCTAATTTAAAAGGACGTATGGCTTTGGGAGCTGGAAATGTAAATGCTAACCAGTTTTATCCTTTGGGAGTGGTATCCGGTACTACACAGAATACCCTTTTAACTTCAAATCTTCCAAGCATTGGAGGCGGGTTTCAACTGAAAGTAGCTAATAAAAATGCCAACTCATCAACTCCTACTGCTGCATCGTCTATTGCTATCTCAGGAACACAGGTAGGAAGAGATTTCAATGTGGTATCCAGCTTTGTAAATGATTCTAATCCTGATACCGTGATTAACGGGCAAAGTATTTCTTTTGTAGGACAAAATTTACCAGTGAATAATATGCCTCCTTATCTGGGTTTAAATTATATCATCTGCGTTGAAGGTATTTATCCTCCTAGGGATTAATATTCACAATAACCTAATATTTAAAACAAAAAAAACATCATGAAAAGCACTACTTTTTTAACAATTTGTAGTCTGCTCATTTCAATTATCTCATTCGGGCAGACCAGTACAGAACAATTTGAAACGGAATCGAACGGAAGTACAAGCTTCACTGACAATGGAGTTATTTTCAACATCATTTCACATGTAAGTGTTTTTGACATTCAGGGAAATTACCCGGGAACAGGCTGGAGCGGAACAGGAAATGATAACAGATATATTGATAATTCCAATGACACTCAGACTCCGCCATCATTCAGCATTAAAACTACTTCAAATTTATTTAAAGTAAACAGATTCTGGATGTATCTTTCAGCATTGAACCTTGATCTTAATGTATCAGGAACTCTGACTGTAACCGGAAAACTAAGTGGAGTAACAAAATTTACCCAAACAAAAACTACAGGCTTTGCAACAAGCTTAGGGACTACAAACGGATATACTCTGATTGATCTTACCAACTTAAACGGTCAAAATTATTCCAACATCGTGATTGACGAACTGCAGATCACTGCGAGCGGAGCATTCCGATATGTAGGCTTAGATGCCTTCACCTGGGTAAAAGACAGTAACATTGTATTGGGCACTTCAGAAGTCAAAAGCACTCAAAAAAACCTGACTGTTTATCCTAACCCAACCAATGGACCTCTTTCTATTACTACAGAAAAAGCCACGGAAGCTAAAATCTACAGTGTAGATGGTAAAATGCTGAAAACTGTACAAACTCAAAGAGGAAATAATGAAATCAATATTTCAGAGCTTCCAAAAGGAGTTTATATTATCAGAACAGCAACAGAATCAACTAAGGTTATTAAAGATTAATATCAGGAAATCTCACATAAGTTCCACATTCTCATAAAGATTCTAATTCATGAATGACAAATCCCTTGATTATTTATCAAGGGATATGTTTTTTCAATGACAGAATATACTTGTCTATATAAAGCTGCTTCTCTTTTGATTTGTACTGCTGAATATATCTGGGATGTTCCAGAACAGTCATCACATCAAACAGTTTTGCTTCTTTGTTTAGTTTTGAAATAAAGTCAGCATTTTTTTTACCCAGGACAAATACCTCCGAGGTATCCAGATTGAGACTGATATGTTTCTTCAGAGATTCAATCATAAAGCTTTTTACAGCTTCGAACAGTTCTTTATCATCATAATAATTGGCGTTGAGCCATCCGTTTTTTGTTTTTCTTACGATAGCCAACGGAAACGGGGAGTTGATATAAACATCTTTATAGAAAAGATCAGCACCGCCGTATTCTTCAATCATATCATACATAAAAACGGAAGAAACTTCATGGGTACGGGCAGATTCCATTTTTATTTCACAAACACTTTCGAGTCTTTTAGTATCGGTAAACGGAACGCCTGTGACACCTGCCCCGTGGCGGCTTGGGTTAATTCCAATCATGAATTTTCTCTGAGAAGAATCATTATAATATTTATGATAAAACTTCTGCATAACTATCAATGTTTCGGGATTATCCAAATAGGGGTTCAGAACTTCAAAGCCATCGGGAAGATTTCCTGTATAGCTAAGATTTTTATTGAACTCAATGACATGGTCCGCAAAAGTTGTATTCATATTTAGTTTTTAAGGAAAACAAAATTTTCAGCTTGATCGTCATCACCATCCTCGTCTTCATCCTCATCTTCGTCACTTAAAGCCAATTCAATATCGATAAATTGAATGTACAAACCACAAATTTCTTCGTTAGCATCATACGCAAAGTAAACAGGATAAGTACCATCACCAAAACCACTTGCAAACATTGGAATCTGATAACTGGTACCAGGAATCGTCCAATTGATCCAGTCTCCTGCTTCTCTCTGATTGTTGGGATTAGCTTTGTAGCTTTGTGAGAAAAGGTCAGCGAAATAATCATCATAAACATTGTCAACATCTATTTCACCTACAAATTTATCTACAAAAGGAAGTACTTCTTTATCAGTAATACATCCCAAACCTGCATCTACAGCGAAACCAAAATAATCATCTTCAGCTACGCCCTCCAATTCTTCAATTCCCACCAAAGCTTCTCTGTAAATAACCGGTTTTTCTTGGGTAAATTCAACTTTTACAACAGCATATCTGTCTCCCCAATCTTCGGATTTTACTACAGCAATAGTCACAGGAAAATTTCCTTTCGGAGCCTGAATAAAATAAGGTGATTGGTTCGCATTCAGGGAAACCAGCGGATCTCTTACCACCACTTTTCCAGAAGGAAGGGAAACACTTCCGATTTCCATCGTCTCCATTTTCTGTCCCAGAATTTCATCCGAAGTAAAATAGGTCTCCAGATCCGTAGGACAAACCATAATATTTTTCACTTCTTCCCATTTTTGCATCCAGCTTTGGTTCATAGTATTCTATTTTTTGAATTAATTTTAAGTTTGAAAATAATAAATAAATCCAAGGACATCAAACAGGACAGGATTTTTAACAAAAGATTATAAAAATAAAGCCACAAATCACAGTGAATTGCAGCTTTATATATTGTTTTAAATTTAAAAAATTAATTATAAGAGCTAAGAATCGGCACATATATAACATGCTCTTGCAATATCAGGCCATCTTCCAGGGAGGCAACAGCTTCCGGGAGGACAAGGATTAAGGACACAAGACCAGTTTGGCCCGGCTCCTTTAAGAGATCTCAACTCGTGTCTTGAAAGTTTTTTTAAGTTTTTCATTGTAATCAGTTTTGATATTCTCTCCTACTCTATATGCTTTTCGGATTTCGCCTATTAAAGTTAATCATTTTTAAGCAAAAGGAATATAACTAACTGAAATAATGAGCATTCCCATCTATATAAAATAAACCTATTAATATTCTAAAGGTTTGTAATTTCTAAAAGTCTTATAAAAGTCTTCATCATTTCCTTTGAATATTTTTTCTTCAATAATTTTAAACTTACCTGTAGAATCTTTTTCTTCCACCACTATTTTATCAGAAACATCTACTCTTGCAAATTCATATAAAGAATCTTTTTTAATTTTTAGAAATGCCGTTGTGGTAGAACCTGTTAAAATCAATGAATTGATACAGTTTAGTTTTGAATTAAAACTTAGGTTTGGATAATTATCTGAATTTTTGATGTGAATAAAATCTTTATTCTTTGGATTATATACAAACAAAGTCATCACTATATTTCCTCCTCTTCCAGCAACTCCGCTTTGATAAGTCACATCATTGAAGCCATCATTATTGAAATCACTTATCTGAACATCCAAACCGGTTATTCCATCTTTATCAAATTTAAAACTATTTGTAAGAAACCAGAGATCAACATCTGTTTCCTGACCTTTCACCCATTTCTTTTTTGATTTATAAAAATTAATTGAAACAAATACATCTCCATTGCCTGTGTGTCTATACTTCTCAAATTCTACTTTGGTTTTTCCTTTTGTTCCAGCATTTAAACTATCAACAAATTTCTCTTCAGAAAAATATCCTTCTTTGTCTGGTTTAGGATTTCCCGAGCAGGAAAAAAAGAGTAAAATTGAAAAAGTCCAAAGGACAATGGTAACAAAGATTTTTAAAGATTTCATGATTAAAAAAATATTTCTGAATTTATATCTTTCCGGTTATATTTAAAATAAAAATCCCTTCCAATTTAAAACTGAAAGGGAAATTTTATCATTATTTTGAATTAAATCAATCCAAACTGCAGGAAGTGATGAGTAAAATGTTTTTTATGCATTAGTTCCCACATTTCTTTATTCAGTTTTCCGAATACATAATTCATATGTTCTGCCTGTGGATTTTCTTTGTAATAGATTACAAATTTCTTCAGGTTATCCATAAACGATTGTTTTGCAACTTCCAGATTTCTGTGTGTTGGTTCTGGAAGTGAGCCATCCTGTGGAAGGAACGGAGCCGTAAATTCTTTCGGCATTGCTCTGTGATTGTAAAGAGAATCCTGCCATTTTTCAAGATGTTCTTCAGGAGTAAAACATTTCTCTGCTTCTGGTTCTCCAAAACTCACCAAGACCGCCTTTTCTAAATGTTCAATCATTTGTTGTGGAGACATTTTCCCCCAAAGTGCAGGTGTACTTTCCGTTAATCCATTCAACATTTTCTGAACATTTTTCACATTCAGATCGATAAAAGGAGATTGTTTTGCCACCAATGTCAGGATCGTTGCCACGCAAACTACCTCATCTCTTTGGTTTACAACTTCAACCAGCCATTTTACAACCCCTGAAGGAATGTTTCTTCCTTTTACTCCTCTGTTAATTTTTTCTTTTGCAGTTAAATAAACAGTGATAGTATCTCCGGCATATACTGGTTTGAAGAAGCTACAGTCTTCCAATCCATAATTGGCAATAACAGGTCCTTTTTTCCCGGAAACAAATAATCCTGCTGCTGCTGAAAGGATGAAATATCCGTGAGCTACCGTTTTATCAAAGATTGTTCCTGATAAACTTGTGGCATCAGTGTGGGCATAGAAATGATCCCATGAAACATTGGAGAAATTAACGATATCTGCATCGGTAACTGTTCTTCCTGCTGTTTCTAAAGAGTCTCCTACTTCTACCTCCTCAAAATATTTCTGGAAAGGATGTTTGTCCGAGAATTTTTTCTCTGCTCCTTGCTGGTAAATTTTAGTAATCGCCTTCAATACATCTGGTGATCCCTGAATGGCTGTTTTCTGTAGGAAGAAATGAAGACCGCTCAGACCTCCCATTTCCTCACCACCACCTGCTCTACCAGGACCTCCGTGCATTAATGTAGGAAGTGGAGAACCGTGACCTGTGCTTTCTTTAGCGTTATCCCTGTTCAGTACAAAGATTCTTCCGTGTTGGGAAGCCATTTTCCATGAAGTTTCAGCGATAAAGTTTTCGTCATGAGAAATGATAGATCCTACTAAACTTCCTTTTCCTCTTTTTGCCAAAGCCGCTGCTTCTTCAGCATCTTTATATGGCATTAATGTAGATACCGGCCCGAAAGCTTCTACATCGTGAGAGATATTTTTTTCGAAAGGCTTGTCGTTCAGGAATAATTTCGGGCTCATAAATGCACCGTTTTCATAGTTTGCATCTACCAGTTCGTGCTTCCCGTCATAGACAAGTTCTGTTTCTGATTTTAATAGGTCTACTTTTCTCAGAACTTCTTCATATTGCTGTCTTCCCACCAAAGATCCCATTTTGGTTTCTCTGCTTAATGGGTTTCCGATTTTAGTCTGATCCAAAGCTTTAGACAAAGCATTTTGAACGTCACCTATTAAATGTTCAGGAACAATAATTCTTCTGATCGCTGTACATTTCTGTCCTGCTTTCGTGGTCATTTCGTTACGAACTTCTTTGATAAATAGGTCAAATTCAGGAGTTCCCGGTTTTGCTTCCAATCCAAGGATAGAACAGTTCAATGAATCTGCTTCCATGTTGAAACGAACAGCATTTCCAGCGATAGAAGGCATTGATTTCAATTTTCTTCCTGTGTGGGCAGATCCTGTGAATAATACAGAGTCTCCGTCTTGTATATAATCCAGAATATTTCCCGGTTCACCACAGACTAACTGCACGGCACCTTCAGGTAATACTCCACTTTCAATCATATCCTGGAATACAGCATTCGTAAGATAAGATCCGAAAGGAGATGGCTTCACAATGGAAGGTACTCCTGCCAATAAGGAAGTTGAAAGTTTTTCCAACATTCCCCACACCGGAAAGTTATAGGCGTTAATCTGTACAGAAACCCCTTCACTAGGCGTTAAAATATGAGTTCCTAAGAAAGTTCCGTTAGCTGAAATTTTCTGAGTGTCTCCGTCTACCCAAAATGAAGTATTAGGAAGCATTCTTTTTGCCAATCCGGAATAGGTAAAGAAAGTTCCGAAACCTCCTTCAATATCCACCCATGAATCAACGTGTGTAGCTCCGGTTTTATATGATAAGTCGTAATATTTTTTCTTTCTTTCCAACAGGTAAAGAGCCACTTTTTTCAACATTTCTCCACGGTCGTAGAAAGTCATTGAAGAAAGGTTTTTGTATCCTACCGTTCTTCCGTAGTCAAGAGCCTGCTCAAAATTAAGCCCTTCAGTATCAGAAACAGCTACCTGCTCTCCTGTAACGGCATTGTATAAAGGAACTCCGCTTCCGGTACCTTCTACCCATTCTCCGTAGATATAGTTTTTTAGTTTTTCCATATAGTTTTTTACTTTTTGCTTAGATTAATCTTTTTAATAAAGTTTCTAATAATCAAAGAAGGAATAAAAAGCGCCAGCCAACCATCTAAAATGATGACAATTTCAACAAATAATGTATAGAAATAATCTTTACGCTTTAGCTTAGCAATTACCTCATCTGATTCAACATGTTCCAAAGCATCTGAAATTCCTATTGACTCTTTTACCAGATAGAACCCTACAGCATTCATAATGATTATAAAAATCAATATTCCGATCCAATATTTTTTCAGAATGTTCATCAAATGAAACTGATTTATTTAGGTTCCTGATAGGGAAACATCTTCACCAATCCTTCATATAAGCTTCTGTGAAGAATGGTTGCATGATTATCTGTTTCCATCATTTTATATTCCAATGTCCAGTTTTTCTTTCCTGCTTTTTTCAAAACATCATAGAAAGCTTCGGCATCTTTTACCATCACCGGATGTTCTCCTTTCCCAACAGAAACATAGACAAATTTCTTGGTATCCGAAGATTTTGAAAGTAATTGAGGAGCCTGTTTTAAAAGACTTTCATCATCCCACCATAAACTTGGGCTAATGATAAAATAATTGTTGAACATTTCCGGTTTCTTCAGCAGTATTTCTGTTGCAAGAAGCCCTCCCAAAGATTGGCCAAAAAGGTATTTATCGGTTGTTTTAAACTGACTTTCCACATAAGGTTTTAATTCTTTTTCAAGGAAAGTAATAAACTTATCAGAATGTCCTGTCGTAGGATAATCTTTCTGTAAGTCTTTTAAATCTGTATGAAAGGTAAAATCCCTCTTCCTGTCTACATTAGCAATTCCCACAACAATAGCTTCCGGCATGGAATACATTTGATTAAAGAATTGTACTAATCCTGTCACGTGAATAAAATCTTCATTCATGCTTCCATCTAACAAATAGATCACTGGATATGTTTTTGTTTTGTCATATCCCTGTGGAAGATAAATATTCAGCGTTCTTTCCTCATTTAAGGTTTTGGACTTAATGGTCCTCACTTCTCCTATTGTAAGCGGTTTTGTCGTAACAGTCTGTGCTGACACTACACTATTCATCGCCAACACCATGCTGCATATAAGTGCAATTTTTTTAATCATATTTAATTTTAAATGGTCATTATTTTATATCATCCCAGATGCTGTAATCAACAATTTTCGTTGGGATCTGCTTAATATATTCTGTAAAAGGCTCACAAGGCAGAATGGCTTCTTTTCCTTCTCTTGCCAGTTCCTGATATAGTTTTGTTCCTTCTGTTTTCCAGTGAATCATTTCGTCAGATACATCACGGATCACTTTTGCTGGGCTTCCAACGATCAGTTTTCTGGGTTCACATCTGAAATTGGCAGGTACAAAAGCTAATGCTCCAACGATACTTTCGTCACCGATATACGCTTTGTCCATTACCACAGAATTCATTCCGATTAAGCAGTTTTTACCAATATGCCCGGAATGAATGATCGCTCCATGCCCGATGTGTGCAGATTCTTCCAGTATGGTTTCTATATTGGGGAAGACATGAAGAGTACAGTTTTCCTGCACATTGGCTCCGTCTTTAATGATAATTTTCCCCCAGTCCCCACGGATTACCGCATTGGGACCAATATATACTTCCTCACCTATTTCTACATTCCCGATAATGACTGCCTGCGGATGAATGTAAGCAGAGGGTTTTATAATGGGACGAATCCCGTGGTATGAGTAGATGTTCATAATTTTTTAATTAAAAAAAATAATTTATCAATGTATCAATCTAACAGTTTACCAATAGATGCTTCGACAAGCTCAGCATGACAATGGAATTGTTACATTGATACATTTTTATATTGTTACATTATTGAAAAAGTTACACTTTTTCAATTACCATTGCATATCCTTGTCCTACACCGATACATAGGGCACACAATGCATATTTTTTATCCTGTTTTTGAAGTTCCATTGCTGCAGAACCAATAATTCTGGCTCCTGAAACTCCCAGTGGGTGACCAATTGCAATTGCTCCACCATTAGGATTTATTCTTGAGTCATCATCGTTTAATCCCAGACTTCTTGTTACCGCAAGTGCCTGAGCTGCGAATGCTTCGTTTAGTTCAATAATATCCATATCTTCCAGAGAAAGATTCAGTCTCTTCAATAGTTTCTGAGTAGCTTCTACTGGGCCGATTCCCATAATTCTTGGCTCTACTCCTGCTACGGATGATCCTAAAATTCTGGCTTTTGGTTTTAATCCATATTTTTTCACGGCTTCTTCACTTGCTAAAATCAAAGCTGCTGCACCATCATTCATTCCTGAAGCGTTTCCTGCAGTTACCGTTCCTTCTTTTCTGAAAGCAGGACGAAGTTTTGCAAGACCTTCCATAGAAGATGTTGCCTTAATGAATTCATCTTTTTCGAAAATAATAGGATCTCCTTTTCTCTGAGGAATTTCAACTTTTACAATTTCTTCTGCCAGTCTTCCGCTTTCCTGAGCTTTTGTAGCTTTCTGCTGGGACCAAAGGGCAAATTTATCCTGATCTTCTCTGTTGATCTGGTGGATATCTGCCAAATTTTCAGCGGTTTCTCCCATTCCGTCAACACCATACATTTCCTTCATTTTAGGATTGATAAAACGCCATCCGAAAGTGGTATCAAACATCTGACTGTCTCTTCCGAAAGCAGCCCCAGGTTTTGACATCACATAAGGAGAACGCGTCATATGCTCTACCCCTCCTGCAATATAAATTTCTCCTTCTCCGGCGGCAATGGAACGGAATGCATTTGCTACTGCAGACATTCCTGAAGCACAAAGTCTATTTACTGTCTCTCCTCCAATTTTATAAGGAAGACCAGCCAATAAAAGTCCCATTCTTGCTACGTTTCTGTTATCTTCCCCCGCCTGATTAGCACATCCGAAAATAACATCTTCAATTTCTTCTACAGGAACTTCAGGGTTTCTTGCCACTACTTCTTTAATAACAATAGCAGCCAGATCATCGGCTCTTACTTCTGATAATCCTCCCTGCAGTTTTGAGATGGGAGTTCTGACATAGTCTATGATGTATACGTTGTTCATAATTTTAATTTGAAAATAGGATAATGCAATAATTTAAAATTATCAAATTCCTCTTTTCTATTTATTTGTTTTTATTTCTTAGTTCTAAAGCCTGTTTTAAAGTATAGGGTTCATATTTGAAGTCTGGCCCATATATTCTTTTGACATTTTCTTCAAAAGTAGAATCGAAACCTGCTTCTTTTCTTCTTTTATTAACATTTTTAAGATCTTTTACAGGCCAAATAAAATTGACAAAGATTTGTTTTCCGTCCTTATCTTTGGTCATTTCACCTTTTCCCTGTGTACCGTAGATCTGCTCTCTATTTTCATTCATCAGATATCGGTCTTCCATCATGGCAACCAAGGTAAACGGAATTTCCTTCTTTTCCCCGGCTTCCTTAATGAGAGGCAAATATTTTCCTATTTTGACTGAATGCTGAATTACGTACCACGCAGCATGGTTTGTAGGTTCTCCCACAAGTGTTTTTCCTGGATAGCCATGTTGAGCAATAATACGTTCGATTGTCTTCATATTCAAACTATCATGTTCTGCCACCATTTCCCATCCTCTCTTCTCAAATTCTTTTTGATCAATATTTAAATCTTTCAGGATCTCATTTCGTTTCTCAGGTGTTGTATCAGAAGTATAAAGCATTCTGAAGCCCTGATCCTCCTTCATGATTTCATCCAGCTCTTTTTTCAAAGCTTCATTTACTTTCTGCTGGGCATTCATCAGAAAAGCTGAAATCCCGAAAAGCAATAGAAATATTTTTCTCATTTTGTTTAATCTGGTGTATGGTTTTAGTTTTTTACAAGTCGGTGACTTTTTTTCCGATTTTATAGACTGTTCCTACAAATTTTGCAATCAGCTCCTGATTTTGATTGGTAATCTGAATGTCATAAACCGCAGTTTTTCTGGTATCATTCACCAAAATACTTTCGGCTCTGAAAACATCGCCTTCTTTCCCAGCTTTGGTAAAATTGATGATACAGTTCAATGCTACTGCAGCATCACCTGTATTGTTGGAAGAAAATGCCAGCGCTGAGTCTGCAAAAGCAAAGGTAACTCCACCGTGAACTGTTTTAAGCCCATTAATCATATCTTTCTTGATAGGCATTTCTATTAAACAGTAATTTTCTTTTACTTCAATCATTTTGATATTCATCCACTGGGAAAAATAATCCTGATTGAACATATAATCTGCTACTTGTCTTGGATTCATTTCTATTATATGTTTGTTATTTCTTCATACAGCTCATCAGATAACCTGTCGTACACACTCATTGTTTTACCCAGAATGATTTGTTCGTATGAAAGATTTTCTGAGTCTGATGAATTTTCAGAGGGATAGGATTCATTTACATCAATTCCATTTTCGTTGGCTAATCTTTTGATCAGTTCTTTATATTTCTCATTAAACTTTCCCAAAAGCTCAAGTCTTTCCTCAGCATTGACAGAGGAAGCTTCCTGAATTAAGTATTGTTTCTCAATTAAAAGTCTGGTTTCCAGCTCAGCTCTGAATTCATCTATATTCATGAAGTTTTTTTGATATAATAATCTACTTGAGAGATGCTTCGACTTTGCTCAGCATGACAATTCACTAGCAGATTTAACTATTTTTATAGTTTTCTCAGTAAAGGGCTTTGTCTGTATCTTTCTTCCTGATACTCTTCATAAAGATTTTGTAAGGTTTCGGAGATTTTTGCGTATCCGATTTCTTTACCCCAGCTTAATAATCCTTTTGGATAATTTACTCCTTTCTGCATAGCCAGTTCAATATCTTCGTCATTCGCAACGCCCAATCTTTTTGCTTCAACCGCTTCATTGATCAACATGGAAATGATTCTTAAAAAGATCTGCTGATACAAAGCATCGTCTTTTTGAGCAACAGGTTTTTCTGCTCCTTCACTGTAATCGTAGAAACCTTTTCCTGTTTTTCTTCCGTGAAGTTTTGCTTCAGACATTCTTTGCTGCAATAGAGACGGTTTGTATTTCGGGTCATAGAAATAATCTTTGTAAACCGTTGTTGTTACTGCAAAATTCACATCAACTCCAATGAGATCCATCAATTCGAAAGGTCCCATTTTGAAGTTTCCAAAGGTTTTCATTGCATCATCCACCTGTTCCGGTGTAGCAATGTTTTCTTCAACAATCCTCAGCCCTTCCCCATAATAAGGTCTGGCAATTCTGTTGACGATAAATCCAGGGATATCTTTAGCAATAACAGGCATTTTCCCCCATTCTTTCATGAGGTTGTATATTTTTTCTGCTAAAGTTTTTTCTGTTAGTAAGGATGGAATAACTTCCACTAAAGGCATCAATGGAGCCGGATTGAAAAAGTGAATTCCGATGAAACGCTCCGGTTTCTTTAGTTCTGCACCCAGAGAGGTGATAGAAATAGATGAGGTATTGGAACTGATGATACAGTTTTCTGAAACATACGTTTCAAGTTCTGTAAACACTTTGGTTTTAATGTCTTTGTTTTCAATAATCGCTTCGATCACCAGATCAGAATCTTTTAAATCCTGTAATGCTTCACCTTTCACGATATTGTTTCTAATCTCTACTGCTTTTTCCTGAGAGATTTTACCCTTCTCACTCAGCTTTTGAAGAGTCTTTTCTAAACCTGAAAGCGCTTTATCAATTTGCGGAGCATTAGCGTCGAATAAAACGACTTTGCATCCTGCTGTTGCAGCTACCTGAGCAATTCCTACGCCCATGGTTCCCGCCCCAATAATTCCAATATTCATTTTTATTTGTACAATGTATTAATGTAAAAATGTATTCATGTAAATCGTTTTAAAAAATCATTAATACATTTTACATGAATACATTAATACGAAATTTATTTTCCTTTATAATTAGGTTTTCTTTTCTGTAAAAAGGCATTTACTCCTTCAAAGAAGTCCTCTGTTCCTGCAGCTTCTTGTTGAAGATCTCCTTCCAGCTCAAGCTGTTCTTTCAATGTATTGGTATAAGAACTTGCAAAAGCTTTTTTCGTAAGCTTAAGTGCTGCTGTCGGCATGTTTGCCATTCTTTCAAGAATTTCCATAGATTTTGGAACGAACTCTTCCTCAGTGAAAACCTCAGCAACAAGACCATGAGTTTTAGATTCTTCTGCAGATAATTTTTTACCTGTAAATGCTAAATAATTGGCCAATTGTCTACCTAGAAGTTTCGGTAAGAAGTAAGTTCCTCCTGTATCAGGAATCAAGCCGATATTTGAAAATGCCTGAGCAAAATACGCTTTCTCATTCGCTAAAACGAAGTCAGAGATTAATGCCAACATTGCTCCAGCTCCTACTGCAGGACCGTTTACTAAAGCAATAACCGGTTTTTTACAACGGGTAACTTCCAACACTAAAGGGTTATAATAATCTACCACAATTTTTCTGATGATGTCATGATCATGGTGTTCTTTGCCTGCCACAAATGCTTCATCCAGATTCTGACCTGAGCAAAACGCTCTTCCTCTTCCAGAAATGGCAACACATCTTACTGTTTCGTCCTCGCTGCATTCTTTAACAAAATCTCTAAGATCTGATAAAGCTGGCTTTGTAAGGGCATTCATTGTTTCCGGTTGATTCAGATATGCGATTTTAAGTTTCCCGTCAAAATGCGTTTCGATATCGAGTTGTGTATACATAGTTTTTATTAATTTATTATTTAACAACGCACTAATTTAACAATATAAATTCATGTAACAACCTAAGATTTTAACAATCTAACAACAGCATCGTTATGCTCTGCATATCCGTCAGTTTTATTGATAAATTGTACATTAATCTATCGTTACACTTAATGACATTTAAAATAATCAAATGGCTCCAGGCAGTCTAAACATTGATAAGAAGCCTTACACAAGGTAGACCCAAATCTGCTGATCTGCTTGGTATGCTCGGAACCGCAACGCGGACATTTTTTCGGTTTCCCGATGTGATGTTCATCTGCTCCTTTTTCAGGAGGAGTGATTCCATAAACACGAAGTTTTTCTCTTGCTTCATCAGTAATCCAGTCTGTTGTCCAGATTGGAAACATTTTGGTTACCACTTTTGCATCCCATCCGTTTTCCTTCATCATTTTGATAATGTCCTCTTCAATGGTAAACATTGCAGGACAGGCAGAATAAGTAGGCGTAATCGTCACTTCACAAGTATGTTTACCCGTAATCTGTGCATCTCTTACGATTCCCAATTCCACGATATCAATGACCGGGATTTCCGGATCGGGGATTGTTTTTAATAAATCTAAAAGCTGATTCATATTTTAATTTTTATCAGAATCAAGAATTACTTTCATTGCATTCTGATAATCCAAATTATCTGTTATTCCGTTGTGATACTGATCTTTTAATACAATCAGGCTATCATCTTTTTTAAAGTTATTTTTAAGTTTTAAAGATGCTTTATAATGAATAACCTCATCTTTATCACCATGAAAAATAACAACTGGTGACTTAACGGTTTTTAAATATTCACCAGTTTCAAAATTATATTTCAGTAAAAACTTAGGCAGAAATGAAAATTTTTGACTCATTTCATCTTCCATACTATAATACGGAGCCTGTAAAATCAATAATCTTGCGTTCTGCATTGATGCTAATTTCGCCGCTAAGCCCGTTCCTACAGAATATCCTAAAATAATAATTTTGTTCTCCGAATATCTTTTCAAAAGTTCTTTGTAAGCACTCTCAACATCCGAAAAAAGCTGATCTTTATTCTTAATTTTATCTTCACTTTTTCCGTACCCTCTGTAATCCAATATGAAAGTATCATAGTTCATATTGGTATACTGTTCAGCTACTCCGCCCCATTCTTTTAATGACCCTGCGTTCCCATGAAGGTAAAAAATTACTCCTTTAGGGGTTTGAGCTTTAAATAAAACAGAGTTTAAATGTTTTTTATCTTGTGTCATTACCGTTATTTCTTCAAAATCACCAGTAAAATTAAATTTATAATTTTCCGGTAATTTTTCAGGATAAAAAATAATTTTCTCCTGATAGAAATAGATTCCTACACATAACATCACATATGCGATAAAAAAAAAAGCAAATATTCCAAGCAGCATTTTCCTCATGTCATGTTACCAAGTACAACCCGGATACGCTCTCTGCATATACTGAAGTTCACAAAGAATAAATCCGAAATATTCTGTATGATATCCTGTTCTTGATTTTGGCTGCATGAAAGGATTTTCTGGATATTCCAACCCGAAATCTGCAAAATCTTTCTTTGTAATGGCAATGAACTCTTCGTAAAGAGCATCTGCATTCGGAACGATGTTCAAAGCAATAAGATCATCTTCACCTTCTGTTTTAGCAAAAAGGCCTTTTGTATATTCCCAGATATCTTCAATTGCTTTTACCACGCGGGATTTACTTTCTTCTGTACCTTGGGCAAAAATTTTCATCCATGATGCAGTGTGAGTATAATGATATCTTACTTCTTTTAATGATTTTTGAGCAATAGCCGAAAGTTCTTCGTCTGCAGAATTTGACAATGCTTCATACATCAGTTTCTGATACACGGCAAAAACGTAGACTTTCAGAATGGTCTGAGCATAGTCTTCATTTGGAAGTTCTGTCCAGTGTGCGTTTACATATTCGTGCTCGTATCTTAGAAAGGCTAAATCGTCTTCACTTTTACCGTTGTCGATTACTCTTGACGCGTAAACATAAAAGTTGTTAGCTTGTCCCAGTTCATCCAACGCAATGTTTGTCAATGCAATATCTTCCTCTAAATAAGGACCTTCACCGCACCATGCAGACAAACGCTGCCCCATAATGAAACTGTCGTCTGCTAGTTTTAATAAATAATTATATAATGGGTTCATTGTTTAGTAGATTTCAGATTTCAGACACTAGATTTCAGATTGACAAAAGTCTGGCATCTGATATCTCACATCTTAAAATCTTTATTGATTACATATTTTTCACATCGTTTGGAATATCGTAGAAAGTCGGGTGACGGTATAGTTTGTCATCAGCTGGATCAAAGAAAGCTTCTTTGTCAATTCCTTCTGAGGTTACAATATATTTACTTGGAACCACCCAAACAGAAGTTCCTTCTTTTCTTCTTGTATAAACGTCTCTTGCGTTCTGCAAAGCCATTTCTGCTGTTGGTGCCTGTACAATTCCAACGTGTTTGTGAGATAATCCCGGTTTAGTTTGAATAAACACTTCCCACATATCTAAATTTGCCATAGTCAAATTTTAATTTTAAATTTTGAATTTTAATTCCTGAACCATTAAGTCCAATTAAGCTGTTAAGAATGTTAAGTTTAGCTTCGCTTTAATTTTAAAATCAAAATGATTTTCTTAATTAGCTTAATTCCTAAATAAAATCTTAATGGTTTAAATCAAATATTATAGTACTTCTTTTTGTTGTTTCTCTGCAAAAGCTATCGCGGCTTCTTTCACCCAAGAATTTTCTCTTTGAGCTTTTCTCTTCGTTTCGATACGCTTTTTATTACAAGGTCCGTTTCCTTTCAAGATTTCCATGAATTCACCCCAAGGAAGTTCTCCGAAATCATAATGTTGTCTTTCTTCATTCCACTTCAGATCTTTATCCGGAACAGTTAATCCTAAGAATTCTGCCTGAGAAACAGTAACGTCGATAAATCTCTGACGAAGGCTGTCATTACTTTCTCTTTTTACTCTATAATTCATAGAGATTTTAGAGTTTGGCGAGCTGTCATCATTAGGTCCGAACATCATTAAAGCCGGCCACCAGAATCGATTTAATGAAGCCTGAGCCATTTCTTTCTGTTGTTTGGTACCACGGCAAAGCGCCATTAAAATCTCATACCCTTGTCTTTGGTGGAAAGATTCTTCTTTACAGATTTTCACCATTGCTCTGGAATAAGGACCATAAGAATTCCCCATCAACATTACCTGGTTCATAATGGCTGCACCATCTACCAACCAGCCGATTGCTCCTATATCTGCCCAGCTTAAAGTAGGATAGTTGAAAATACTTGAGTATTTTGCTTTTCCTTCCAGCATATCATCATAAGTTGCATCTCTGTCAGCTCTGATGGTTCCGTTTCCTAATGTTTCTGTTGCTGAATAAAGGTATAACCCGTGGCCTGCTTCATCCTGAACTTTAGCTAAAAGAGCCATTTTTCTTCTCAATGAAGGCGCTCTGGAAATCCAGTTGGCTTCTGGCAGCATTCCTACAATCTCGGAATGGGCATGCTGTGAAATTTGACGAACCAATAGTTTTCTGTAATCATCGGGCATTACATCTTTTGGTTCTACTTTATTTTCGTCATGTACGTATTGTACAAATTTTTCAATATCTATTTCCATTGTTTCAATTTTTGATTGTTATTAATCTAAAATTTATGTACCAAGTTCTAATATAATCATTTGATAATTTCTTTATTTAATGAGACAAAGTTTCTATTAATCGTCAACACTAAAATATAAATTGAATTAATGATCAAAATCCATATTAGGATGTTGTAATTAATCCAGACTGCCTTTTTAATTAAATCAACATTTTCAAGTCCGTTAATGTAATTTAAATTACCATTTAGTTCAAATAAAAACCAAATATCAAGGATTAAAATTAACACTGTAAAAAGTGAGAAAATATATTTTGAAAAGGCTTTCATTAAATTCTTATAATATCAATTGGTAAAAAAATTACATTAATTAAACATCATAATTAAGCATCACCACATTTGTTGTCGGGTGACATTGACAGGTAAGAACGAAGCCTCTGGCTACTTCGTCTTCGGTAAGTGCATAGTTTTTCTCCATGAAAACTTCTCCTTCCAAAACTTCAGCTTTACACGTGCAGCAAACTCCTCCTTTACATGCAAAAGGCACAGGAAGATTGTCTTTCAATGCTTTATCTAAGATACTCTCTTTTTTAGAATTAAGGTGGAATGAATATTCATCATCATCGATAATTACCGTTACCATACTTTCGATATTAGCAATTGCTTTGAATTCATCGCTCATTTCCTCCGTATTTTCTTCATCGGGAGCGGTAAAATATTCAAATAAAACCTGGATAGCAGGTACTTTTTTATCTTTCTTCAGGTAGTCTGCAATTCCCTTGATCATTTCTGCAGGTCCACAAATGAAATAAGTTGCTTCTCTTACGTCGATATCTGTGTATCTTTCAAATAACTGCTCTAGTTTTTCAGCAGAAATTCTTCCTTCAAAAACAGGATCTTCATGTTTTTCACGGCTTACCAGATAAATCACCTTCAGTCGGCCATTGAAATGTTCTACCAGTTTATCAATTTCAGCTTTTCTTAAAATATGATTCATGCTTCTGTTGCTATAGAACAGGTAAGCATTACTGTTAGGTTCCTGGTAAAGGCTTTCTTTAATATTGGATAAAACAGGGGTTATTCCGCTTCCTGCAGCCAAACCAACGTACGTTTTTACGTTTGTAGGATGATAAGAAGTATTAAAACCACCCATCGGAGGCATTACTTCCAGAACTTCATCCATGTGAAGATGCTCATTGAAATAGCCTGATACTTTTCCACCCTCAAGCAATTTCACCAATACTTCCAGCGTATTGCTTTTTTCACTTGGAGCATTGCAGATAGAGTAAGAACGTCTTTCTTCATTTCCGTTGATCATCATTCGGAAATTCAGATACTGCCCTTGTTTGAATCTGAACTTATCTTTCAGTTCTTCAGGGATTTCCACCGCTACACTGACTGCTTCGGAAGTATCTTTCTGAACTTTAACTGTTTTAAGTTTATAAAATGAATTCATTATTTTTTAAGTATTCTATTAATTTTTCCACCTTCGCACTTCGGCAGGCTGTCCTGAGCATGAACTTTCACTTTCGTGGTGATTCCTACCCGTTTTTTTATTTCGTTTTCTATGTTTCTTCCAAAGTTCCCGACAAAATTAAAATAATCATCGGTATTGGCGTCTATTTTTTGCTTCTTTACCAGCTCATCATCTATTTCAACATCAATATCCAAAGCGATACACATATGTTCTTTTTCAATAGGCGTCAGATAGTAATTTGGCACCACTCCTTCTACATAGGAGAAAGCATCTTCAATCTGGCTCGGATAGACATTTACCCCTCTTACAATCAGCATATCATCTGCTCTTCCAACAATGGGTTTCATTTTCACCATCGTTCTTTTTGCATTTTCATCATAGTAAAGGCTTGTAATATCATTGGTCCAGTAACGCAGAAGCGGCATTGCTTTTTTCGTTAATGTTGTAATCACCAATACACCGTCTTCTCCGAAAGGAACCGGCTGTTTGGTAACCGGATCTAAAATTTCAGGGTAAAAATGATCTTCCCAGATATATGACCCTCCTTTTTCTTCAAAATCTTCCATTGAAACTCCAGGACCGATAATTTCACTCAACCCATAGATATTGGTTGCATGAACACCTAATCTTTCTTCAATGTGGCCTCTTATAATTTCCGTCCATGGCTCTGAACCCAGTACAGCATATTTAAGACTGATTTCATCTGCAGAAATTCCTCTCTTGGCAAATTCATCCGCAATAGTCAACGCATAGGATGGAGAACAGCAAATCACTTCCGGTTTAAAATCTACAATCAGATCTACCTGTCTCGCCGTCATTCCTCCTGAAATAGGAAGAACACTCATTCCCAGTTTTTCTGCTCCGTAATGAAGTCCTAATCCTCCTGTAAAAATCCCATAACCATAAGCATTATGCAGCTGCATTCCCGGTTTCGCTCCTGCAGCATTTAAGGATCTTGCTACCACTTCACTGAAAAGCTCTACATCTTCTTTTGTATATCCTACCACCGTTGGTTTTCCTGTAGTTCCGCTTGAGCAATGAATACGCTGAAGTTCATATTTAGGAACGGTAAATAAACCAAATGGATAATTATCTCTTAAATCCTGTTTGTAAGTAATAGGAAGTTTCCTGATATCTTCAATCGACCTTATATCCTGTGGAGATATTTGTAATTCATCAAATTTCTTTTTATAAAATTCCGATTTCTCCCCCAAATAGTTGATCAAACTCATCAACCGGTCGGATTGAAGCTGTCTCAACTGACCCAGCTCCAGATATTCAACTGCAAAATCCATAAAACTAACTAACATTTGTTAGGTGTAAATTTAAAAAGATTTTATAAGCTGGCAAAATTTTTATGACTTTCGTCATATTTTGAACGATTCTAAATAAGGAAAGTAAGTTAAAACTGCCCAATCTATCATTCTGAACGAAACAAAGTGTAGTGAAGAATCTTTTATTAAATACTCGAAAGAGATTTTTTCTTCATCAGAAAGACAAAAAGTGTTTAACTCTTCTGATTCCCCAATAGACCAAAAAGAATCTTTTCCCTTATTTCATCAGTTATTTTATCCGTGGAATCACTGCTTCTTTTGAACCAGAAATAGGAATTATTTAAAGTATGAAGAATAAATCTTGTCGTAAATGATGGTGATTTCAGCTCCCAATTCTCTGCGCTGTAGATCTCGGAAATGAGTTGTTCAACTTCCTGCTGATAATTTTTTCTTAGCTCTACAAATTCGGGAAGCTTTTCTTCCAGATGCCGCCATTCATTAGAATAAATGTGAGTAACATCGCGGTTTTTAAGAACAACGGACAGATGCTTATCCAGTAACAGATTCAGTTTTTCTCTTGGAGCGATATCCGTATTTTTTACTTCCTGAAGTTCATCGAAAAACTCCTGAGCAATGCCAAAACATATCCATTCCAGAATTTCTTCCTTTGAACGAATGTGTGCATACAGCGATGCCGCCTTGATATTGAGTTTCGTAGCCAGGTCTCTTACAGAACTCCCCATATACCCTTTCTCTTTGAAAAGCTCTACTGCTACGTCTAATATTTTTCTCTGTTTTTCTTTTAGTTCCATCTGGTAAAATGCAAAAGTAATTATTCTAAAATAAAAAGCTGAATTTTAACACTTCCATCAAGCAAATTCACCCATTTTCAGATTCACACAATGGAAGTTCTTTCTCATGATGTGACGATTTGTTCATGGATTTCAAATAAAATATTACGAAATCGGAAATTCTGTCCAGTCAATATTGCGTTAAAAATACAATATCCGGAAAATTTGTCTTATTTTTTTATAAATTTAATAATTGAACAGTTTTTGCGGTATAGCTTTCGATTAAATGATTAAATAATTGATAGCATTAAGAAACTGAGCCTTAAAATTTGGTTTCTTGATGTTTTTTAAAACTAAACTTTGAACAAATCATAACCAAAAATAAATAAGATATGAACTTGAACCAATATACAGTAAAATCACAGGAAGCCATCCAGGCAGCACAGCAGATTGCTATGGAATTGGGCAACCAAAGTATCGAACCTCAACATCTTCTTGAAGGAATCTTTCAGGTAGATGAAAATATATCGCCTTTCCTGCTTAAAAAATCTGAAGCAGATGCCAATTTGGTAAGAGAGCGCAACCGTGAAAATTTAGAGAAACTTCCAAAAGTACAGGGAGGAAACATTTACCTTTCACAATCTGCCAACAAAGTATTGCTTGATGCACCCAATATCGCGAAAAAGATGGGTGATGAATATGTAACAATTGAGCATTTATGGTTATCTCTTTTGGAAACCAGCTCTGAAGCATCCAAAATGCTGAAAGATATGGGTGTAACCAAAAACCTGTTGGAAGGTGCTATAAAAGAATTAAGAAAAGGAAGTAAAGCAACTTCTGCCAGCTCAGAAGAAACGTACCAATCCTTAAATAAATATGCTAAAAACTTCAATGAATTAGCAGCAGAAGGTAAACTGGATCCCGTAATCGGGCGTGATGAAGAAATCAGAAGGGTTTTACAGATCCTTTCCAGAAGAACAAAAAACAACCCAATCCTTATCGGGGAACCGGGTGTAGGTAAAACAGCCATTGCAGAAGGAATTGCCCACAGAATTATCAATGGTGACGTCCCTGAAAACCTGATGGATAAAACGTTGTTCTCATTGGACATGGGTGCTTTGATCGCCGGAGCTAAATACAAAGGTGAATTTGAAGAGCGTCTGAAATCTGTTGTGAATGAAGTCACCAAATCTGACGGACAGATTATACTTTTTATTGACGAAATCCACACGTTAGTGGGTGCTGGTGGCGGCGAAGGAGCAATGGATGCTGCCAACATCTTAAAACCTGCTTTGGCAAGAGGTGAATTAAGAGCGATTGGAGCAACGACTCTGAATGAGTACCAAAAGTATTTTGAAAAAGACAAAGCGTTGGAAAGACGTTTCCAGAAGGTAATGGTAGAAGAACCGGATACTGAATCTGCTATTTCGATCCTTCGTGGTATTAAAGATAAATATGAAGCTCATCACAAGGTAAGAATCAAAGATGAAGCAATTATTGCGGCTGTAGAAATGTCTCAGAGATATATTTCAGACCGTTTTTTACCGGATAAAGCCATTGACCTTATTGACGAAGCTTCTGCTAAGCTGAGAATGGAAATCAATTCCAAGCCGGAAGAACTGGACGTTCTGGACAGAAAACTGATGCAGCTGGAAATTGAACTGGCTGCTATTTCGAGAGAAGGCAACCAGACCAAAATAGATCACCTGAAAGAGGATATTGCGAAAATTTCTGAGCAGAGAAATGAGATCAATGCCAAATGGCTGAAAGAAAAACAAAAAAGTGAAGATCTTACCCAGATCAAAAAAGATATTGAATCTCTGAAACACGAAGCAGAAAGAGCTTCCAGAGCCGGAGATTATGCAAAAGTAGCGGAGATCCAGTATGGAAAACTTCGTGAAAAAGAGGAAGAGCTTACCAAGATGGAATTGGAAATGCAGAACCATCAGAATGAGCTGATCAAAGAAGAAGTTACTGCAGAAAATATCTCTGAAGTGATTGGTAAATGGACAGGAATTCCTGTAACCAAATTATTACAGTCAGAAAGAGACAAGTTATTGAATCTGGAATCTGAACTGCACCACAGAGTCGTAGGACAAGATGAAGCGATTCAAGCAGTTGCTGATGCGATCAGAAGAAACAGAGCGGGATTGAGCGATGATAAAAAACCTATCGGATCTTTTTTATTCCTGGGAACAACCGGGGTTGGTAAAACCGAGCTGGCAAAAGCATTGGCAGAGTTCTTATTTGATGACGAAAACAATATGACCAGAATTGATATGAGTGAATATCAGGAACGTCACAGTGTTTCGAGACTGGTAGGAGCGCCTCCTGGATATGTAGGATATGATGAAGGCGGACAACTGACTGAAGCCGTAAGAAGAAGACCATATTCTGTGGTACTATTGGATGAGATTGAAAAGGCTCACCCGGATGTTTTCAACACTTTACTACAGGTTTTGGATGATGGACGTCTTACTGATAATAAAGGACGCCTTGTCAACTTCAAAAACTCTATTATCATTATGACCTCGAATTTAGGTTCACACCTTATTCAGGAAAATTTTGAGAATCTTACGGAGGAAAACCAGGATGAAATTGTGGATAAAACAAAAGTAGAAGTTTTTGATCTACTGAAACAGACTCTACGTCCGGAATTCCTGAACAGGATAGATGAAATTGTACTGTTCCAGCCTTTAAGAAAAAAAGAGATTGGAAAAATCGTCCAGTTTCAATTGAGAGGATTCAATGAGATGTTATCGAAACGAAACATCATTATGACCTTCACTCAGGATGCTGTAGATTATCTGATGAATAAAGGCTATGATCCTGCTTTCGGGGCAAGACCTTTAAAAAGAGTGATCCAGCAGGAGGTATTGAACAAATTATCTAAAGAGATTCTTTCTGGAAAAGTAAATGACGGAGACAGAATCACGCTTGATTATTTTATAGAAACCGGTTTGGTTTTCAGACCTACTGAACAATAAAATAGTTTTTTTCATATACATTATTTTTGTGGATAAGTGCTGTAGAGAAATCTATGGCACTTATTTTTTTTCATTACATTTAAAAATTAATTTTTTGTTGATGTATGAAAAACTAATCGCCTTTTCATTTTTATTGATCTCGCTTCTGGTCAACGCTCAGAATAAACTAACGTCTCCATTCTCACTCACTGATTATAAGAATATGTGTAAAGAATATCTTGACGCAGTAAAGGATAACCCTGATATTGTTCATGAAGGCAACTTCTATTATTCAAAAAGAAAACTGGATAGTGTAAATATGATAAAGCATGATATCATAAGACAGGAATGGATCAAAAAAGGAATTTCTCCATCAGCAATCACCAAGGAAGCACTTAAGAATGCAGAAAGTAACAGACAATATTATCTGCAATATGCGTACTGTACCATGAACAAAAAAGGATATAATTTTTACTATTCTGATGATCAAAAAATGATTCTTTCCGATAATAAAGATTTAGTAATAGAATATTCATTTACAAAAGATACATACAGCGAATATCTTCATAATAAAAAAATAGCCACAGCCAATCAATACTTCAGCAGCAATGGGCAACTGAAAAGAACAGATTCTTTCATTCTTCCATTACAGGAAGGAGCTGAACAGGAGATAACAGGAATTTCAAAAGAGTATAATGTTATTGGAAAACTGTTGTTTGAAGCTGACTGGGAAAAAGAATTCAAACACAACAAAGCCCAGGTAATTGCTGCCAGTGATCAATTCATACGACAATATATCCCGAATATGATAAAAAGGAATAGTGGCCAGATAAATGATATTCAGGCCAAAGAAATGACAGCGAATTATTTAAAATACGCCCAGAAAACCGCTCAAAAATTTAAAAATGATGATAAGGTTCCGATGTGGATTGTAACCTATTGGGTGGTAAGCTCAGGAATAGAAATGAAAATCAATGACAAAACGCTACAACTGATTAACATCCGTGACTTTAAAATGCAAGAATAATCAACACTTTGATATAAAAAGTATCTGAAATTCTTTCTAATAAAATTTTTCAGTTAACAATTTAATATGATTTTTCATTATTAAGTGAAATATTATTATATTTACTACACAAATTAACTAATAACTAAAACAAAATCAGTATGAAAAAGTTAAAAAGAAGTGAATTAAAGAAAATTGATGGCGGATTCGAACCATACCCTGTTATGTGTGGTGATGACTGGAGCTGTCCTACTGGTCTTTGCTGTACTGCAGGACTTGTCTGCAGGGATTGGAAAAAATATGCCTGCATTTAAAGAAGAAGCGGAGAAATATACTTTCTCCGCTTTTTTATATTACAAATCCACGTTTGCGTGATCTATAAATTGTTATACTTTACATACAATCCGTAAAAACACGGTAAAAATAATAGTATAATTCCCTATTAACGAATACATTTTCTACCATATTTTTTCCGAGATTTGCGTATTAATTGAGTTTCATCCGTAAAACGTTAAGCTATGAATACAGAATCAAACAATCCGCTGCAACCTGGAACAATGTCAAATAGTCTTATCCAGGCCCTGATTGATAATTACCGTCAAAACCATTTAAGTGCAATTAATACTGCTTTAGGTATTCAAGACGCCCATTCTATCTGGTTTGATCTTCCGAAATTAAAAAGCTTTATTGCAAAAATTGAAGAAGAGGCAGCCAAAGTAAACCCTGCAACTTCTGAAGAAGATCTGGGAATCAGATTTTATTATGCTACGTATCCGAAGGAAGAAAACTGGTCTATCATGGACTCTCATCCTGTTCCGGTAGAATATGCCAGAAAACATACATTGGTGATGATACCAACCGTAAAAAAAACCAGTGAAGAAGGTGAGCTTGTTGATTTTGACTTTAATCCTTTTCATACTGTTGAAGGAAAATCTTTAGCATTAAATACGAGTAAAGCTAAAGGTAAGGGAGAAGACCCTGATACAGGCCTTGGAGAAAATAGTGGAACACTTATTCCACCAGCACCACCTATGGGCACTTCTTATTAATTACCATTCTTAAACACAGTATGACTGAGATTCAAAAAATTTTTTCGTCATTTATGTATTGGGGAGAAGCCTTTGCCGCTTTAATCTCCATAATTTATTATAACCGTGTAAAAAAACAACACTGGAAATATCTGGCAATTTATCTCATTCTTATTTTTCTGTGTGAATCAGCTGTAAAATGGGGAGAGAAACCGCTTAAAATAGACAGAATAAATTTTTACAATTACTTCGTGATTCCATTACAGTTTATATTTTTTTATTGGCTGTATGCAAAAGAATCTCTAAAGAAAGTAAAACTGTTCTATATTTTGACAGGCATATATATTTTATCTTATATTCTCAGGGCACTTTTCTTTCCGGAAAAAAAAGTAGTATTTTCTTTCAACTACAATATAGGCTGCTTACTTTTGATGGGGCTTGTCATTATGGAGTTTTACAAACAGGTTAACTCATCTGAGATTCTCAATTTCAGTAAAAACAGAATGTTTTATATTAATTTGGGAATAACGCTTTTTTACATTGCTAATCAGCCATTTATGACATTCAACTCTCTTCTGTGGAAATATATAGATATCTGGGATATTTATTTTATATACTTCCAGGTTTCAGGAGCAGTGATGTATATTTTATTTGCAAGTTCATTCATATGGGGAAAACAGAGCTCTTAATAACGATTATTTCATTCAACATCTTTTTTTTGATGTTTGTAATAGCTGTATTTATTTACATCAGGAATTACAGACAGCGAAAGAAAGAATATCTGCTTGAAATTGAGATGAAAAACGAACTTCATCAGAGAGAGCTTCTGGCTACCCAATTGGAAATTCAGCAGGCTACCATGCAGCAGATCGGGCGCGAGCTTCATGATAATATCGGCCAGAAACTAACCCTTGTGAGTTTGTATGTACAACAGATGCTTTATGAGAATAAAGCTCCGGAAGCCAGTGAAAGGATTGATCAGGTTTCTCAGATTATCAATCAGTCTCTGCAGGATCTCAGGAGTTTATCTAAAACGCTGACAGACGACAACATCAATCAAAAGGAAATTGTAACTTTGATACAGGAAGAAGTAGACAATACCAATTCTTTTAAAAAGTGCCATGTAAGCTTTGAACATAATTTTAAGCAGCTGGATTTAGGTTTTGTTCATAAAAATATGCTGCTCAGAATTACTCAGGAATTCATTCAGAACAGCATCAAACATTCTGGTTGTAAAAACATTTTCATCGGCCTGAATACTTCCGAAGATATCCTTTGGGAACTTGATATCCGAGATGACGGAACAGGGTTTGACACCACCCAGATCAAATCTAACGGAATAGGCCTCACGAACATGAAAAACAGAGCTGAAATCATAGGAGCCAGTTTTCGCATGGAAAGTCAGGAAAACATGGGAACCCATCTCAATATTATTTTTAAAAAACAGTCATGAAAAAATCAATTGTAATTGTTGACGATCACATACTTATCGCAAAAGCCCTGGAAGGCATTATTGGTAATTTCAACGAGTTTGAAGTCATCTATGTGTGCGAAAACGGAAAAGACCTCATTCAAAAAATTGAAGAGGGAAATACCATTCCGGATATCATTCTTTTAGATATCAGTATGCCGATTATGGACGGTTTCGAAACCGCTGCCTGGCTTACCAAAAACCATCCTGCTATTAAAATTATGGCACTTAGTATGCAGGGTGATGACAACAGTGTGATCAAAATGATCAAAAGCGGGGCAAAAGGCTATCTTTTAAAGAACACCCACCCAAGAGATCTGGAAACAGCACTTACCCGATTGAATAGTGACGGATTCTTTTATCCGGACTGGGCTTCCAAAATTATTTTCTCTAACCTTAATAAAGAAACAGAAGTTGAAATTGCTATAAGAATTTCTGACAGAGAAAAAGAATTTCTAAAGTACACGGTAACAGAACTCAGTTATAAAGAAATTGCAGACAGAATGTGCTGCAGCCCAAGAACCGTGGAAAGCTATCGCGATCAGCTTTGTGAAAAACTGGATTTGAAAACCCGCGTCGGGCTGGCTGTATTTGCTATTAAAAATGGCTTTGCAAATTAAAATTGATCATGAAAAAATTCTTTTAAAAATAAATTTAAACGAAAAGTATTCATGCAAAATAATCAAAAACAGAAAACACAATAATACATTTCTTAAAATTGATTAAAATTTAAAACAATCGCTAAAACATTAAATTAAAATCAATAAAAACATAAAACAATTACAAACAATACAATAAATTAAGAAAAACATTTGGATATTAACTTCAGATAATATAAATTCACATTCTCAAACAAAAAGATTTTGATATGAAAAAACTATTATTTGGAGCTCTTATGCTCAGCTTAATGGCTGCATGCAACAATGACAGCATCACCAATCAAAATGAAAACCCGGCTGATGAACCAACAGCACCTGCCGGCTTAGCTCAGAGAGGGTGTGCTTCTGAAGAAATCAGACAGGAGGCACTGAAAAAAAGCCCCGAACTTCAACAAAGATTTTCTGCACTGGAAACCAATACAGAAAAATTCGCGAATGATCTGAAAGTTGGAAAAGTTCTTGCCGATGGTACAGTAGAAATCCCTGTCATTGTAAATGTAGTATACAAAACTACAACAGAGAATGTTTCTGATGCAAGAATCGCTGAACAGATTGCAGTACTAAATGCTGACTATTCTGGCACCAACAGCGATGCCAGCAAAATACCCACCGAATTTCAATCTGTAAGTTCTGGTGATACAAAAGTAAAATTCAGACTGGTAAATACCATTAGAAAATCCACTACAAAAACCAGCTGGGCTACTAATGATGATATGAAAAAAGCTTCCAAGGGAGGAATTGATGCTACTAATCCTACCAATTATCTAAACATTTGGATCGTAGGGAAAATGACAAGCCAGGGCCGTACTATTCTTGGATATGCTACCTTCCCGGAATCTTCAGGATTATGGAATGACGGTGTTGTAATTGGTGCTCCTTATTTTGGAAAAACCGGCGCATCTTCACCTTTCAATCTGGGAAGAACCGCAACACATGAAGTAGGCCACTATTTAAACTTAAGACACATCTGGGGTGATGCTAATTGCGGAAACGACCTCGTGAGCGATACTCCTACACAGACTACGGCGAATTACGGAAAACCTTCTTACCCTCTATACAATACCTGCAGCGGTGTACAAAGATCTGTAATGTTTATGAACTATATGGATTATGTAGATGATGCAGCTATGTTTATGTTCTCTTCAGGACAAAAAACAAGAATGCAGTCTGTGGTAGCATCTTCTGGTGCAAGATCCGGATTGAGAGTGTATTAATACAAATTTTAAATTATATTGTAAAGTCTATCCCAGATTTGGGATAGACTTTTTTATACCCTTTTTTAGATTAAAATTCAGAAATACCAATCTATTATTAGCTCAGTAATTTATTCAACAAAAAGCCTGGAAGAACCAATATTATTTTTATTTAAAAACATATAATTCAGTAAAAAAACTTAAAATGAGAATGATGCATGAAACACATCATTTTAAGTATGATTTTAAGACATTTCCATTAACTAGTTTTTCATGAAAAATATCCTACAAATTATATAGAGTATAAAATTATTTACACTTAAAAATACACTTAAGCGTGAAATATAAAACAAATACGGTGAATTGATTTAAATTTAATAAATATCAATATAAACTGAGATAAACATAATCAAAACGCTTATCAGATAAACATTCGTTAAATATTTTGCAAATTTACTTGCATATCAATTTTAAATAATATAATTTCACATCCTCAACCAAATTATATTATAACGATATGAAAAAATTCTTATTCGGAGCTCTGGTTCTGGGCTTTATGTCGGCATGTAACACCGACAACTTAAGTAATCAAAATGAAACGCCTCTGGATCAGGAAGCTTCTGCTCCAAGCGCTCTTAAAAGAAGCTGTCCTTCGGAAGGAATAAGACAGGCAATGCTTCTAAAAAATCCAGCACTTAAACAAAAAATGGCCGATATAGAATTCGGAACTGAAAAATTTACTGAAAATCTTAAATTGGGGAAAGTTCTTCCAGATGGAACCGTTGAGATTCCGGTAGTATTTAATGTAATTTACAATACTTCCGCTCAAAATGTTTCCGATGCAAGAATCGCAGAACAAATTGCAGTACTGAATGCTGATTATGGTGCTACCAATTCTGACATTAATAAAATTCCTTCTGCATTTCAGCCATCAGCAGCAGGAGATGTAAAAATCCGTTTTAAACTAGTTGCTACGAACCGCAAACAAAGTACAAAAACAGGCTGGAGATCTGATCTTGAGCAAATGAAAAAAGCGAGCACAGGGGGTATTGATGCTACTGATGTGACTAAAAATATGAATATATGGGTTGTCAATTCAATCCTTGACGAAAATAACCAGCCTGGAACTTTAGGCTATGCTTATTACCCGGAAAATGCAGGAGAATGGTATGATGGTCTTGTTATAGGATATCAATACATAGGAAAAACAGGTGCCTCTGCTCCGTTCAACCTAGGAAGAACAGTAACGCATGAAGTAGGACACTATCTAAACTTACCACACCTTTGGGGATCATCTGATACAGGATGCCAAACAGATTATTCTAATGACACACCAGTGTCTCCTGGCCCTAACTACGGGAATCCTACCTATCCTTTAAACAGAGTTTGTGGAGGGGTAAGCCGTTCTCAAATGTTCATGAACTATATGGATTATGTAGATGATAAATCTATGGTGATGTTCTCTGCTAATCAAAAAACAAGAATGCAGGCTGTAGTAGCAGCATCCGGTCCAAGATCTGGCTTAAGATAATCAACAACATCAGTTGAAATATTATAAAAACATTAAAATAGTCTATCTCAATATTTGGGATAGATTTTTTTTATATTTTTACGCGATTTTAATTTCACCACCACTACGATGAAAAAACTAGCATTAGCATCAGGAATACTATTGCATCTATACTGTATTAAAGCACAGGACACTATCCAAATTAAAACACAGGATACGATCCAATCCAGAAATCTTAAGGACGATCTGGCATTAATTAATTCCGATTATAGCATTCAAGAAAAGACTCCTTTTTTCAAAAAAGAATGGGTGAAAAAATCAGTTGCTCCTGCCCTACTTTTCACGGCTGCCGCTGCTACATGGGGAGAAAAGGAGAATATCCGGGAGGTAAGAAACCGATACCTTCCCAACTTCAAAGTCAAATTTGATGATTATCTTCAGTATGCTCCGGCTGCAACTGTTTACGGATTAAAACTGGCAGGTGTAAAAGGCCGAAATAATATTGGAAGAGCAACCTTGTCTTATGGTACAAGTTTAGTCATCATGGCTATTTTAGTCAATTCCATTAAATATACGGCAAAAGTTGAACGCCCGGACGGATCCAAAAACAATTCATTCCCATCAGGACATGCCGCAATGGCATTTACCAATGCCAGTTTTCTGCACAAAGAATATGGTATGGTAAACCCAGCCTACAGTATTGCAGGATATGGTTCTGCCGCTATTACGGGACTTGGCCGAAATTTAAATAACAGACACTGGGTTCCTGACATTCTTGCCGGAGCCGGTATTGGAATTATATCAACAGAGCTCGGGTATTTTTTTATTGATAAAATTTATAAGAATAAAGGGGATAATTTAAGTATCTTATCCAGAATACAAGGAAATGATTATCCGTCTTTCCTTTCACTGAAAATGGGTACCGCATTAGGTACAACCAATTTCCTGAAGGAATCTGAACTGGATGACAAAAAACAAATAGGTTTTGAAGGCGGATTGGAAGGGGCTTATTTCTTTTCAAAAAAATGGGGTGTGGGTGCAGATGTAACCTTCAGCAGCTTCCCTATTAAATCTCAAAGAATAACCTTTGATGACGAGCAGGATTTTGGTAACCATGAAATCAAAACACAGTCTATGGGCTTCCTGGCTGCAGGCATTGGACCTTACTTTTCTCATGATTTTTCAGATAAATGGCAGCTTACTTTAAAGCTAACCGGAGGATATGCAGCAACTGCCAGTGGAAAAGTATTCGTAAAAGGAGATGATATAGACGCTCCTAATCATGAACTTCAGATTGCCCGATACAAACCTAAACCCGCTTTCCGCTGGAATACAGGAGCAGCAATGACCTACAAGTTCAATCCGGGGCTGGGTCTTACATTTTATACTGATTACAATCAGATCAACTCTACAATCCGGTATTACTTCAGTGATGAGATCAAGGAAAGTGCTGAACTGGATCAGGAACTTAATAACCTGATTGCTAAAGAAAAAATAAATTATATTACATTAGGCTTAAGATTAACTGCCTATTTCTAAAAATACAAAAGCCTTCAGAATCTGAAGGCTTTTACTTTATAAGTTTTTCTGGTTATTTTCCGGAGTATAATCCATAAACAGATCTCCATCCAGCTGTACAGATTTCACTTTCTTTTTAATAGGAATCACAAGATCAGTAAGTTTCTGATCTTTTTCCCAAATAGAAGGAGAGAAATGCAGTTTCTCTGTAGTTCCGTCTTCATATGCTAATAGGGCATCAAAGGGAATTGCAAACCCTCCTAAATTCGCTACATTTACTGTAAGCATATCATTAATCTGGGATGCACCTGTTACTTTTAAATCAATATAATTATTGCTATAAAACCAATTTTGGAAGAACCAGTTCAGATTTTTTCCTGACCCGGCATTCATAGAGTTGAAATAATCCCATGGAACCGGATGCTTTCCATTCCAGTTATCCATATAATGATGTAATGCTTTTTTGAAGAGTTCATCTCCTAAATAATCTTTCAGAGCCAGATAAGACAAAGAGGCTTTCACATAAGAATTGTTTCCATATCCTGAACCGCTCACCTGCGTACTCATCGTAATCACTGGCTGATCCTGCTCTGCAGAAGGATCATTGATCCATTTTTTAACACGGAAGTTTTTATAAAATTCTTTAGCTGCCGCTTCTCCGTTTTCATCAATTCCTATAAGATATTCCAGGGTGGTAGCCCAGCCCTCATCCATAAATGCATATCTCGTCTCGTTGATTCCCATATAAAAAGGGAAATAGGTGTGGGCAATTTCGTGATCTGCCGTCAGTCTTGCATCCTGAAGATCATCTGGAATACTGGTATCATTGATCATCATTGGATATTCCATGTCTGCATACCCTTGAATAGCAGTCATTACATTATAAGGATATTCTACTCCCGGCCAGTTTTTAGAAAACCAATCAAGGTTATAACGCATCCAGTCTACATAATGTTCAAAATCTTTTGCCCCGTTTTTATATCCTGCCTGAACGCTTGCTCTTTTTGATTTCAACTGAACACTTGCGGCATCCCACACATAATGGTTACTCATTGCAAAACAGAAATCTGTGATGTGGCTGGCTTTAAACTTCCAGACATTCCATTTATTGGGTTTGGTTACTTTCCCGGATTTCATTTCCTGCTCTGTCGCAATCTGCATTACTTTATCACTTTTCAATGAAGCTTTATATCTTTTTAAATATTCCGGCTGAAGTACTGCTTCCGGGTTCAGGAAATCTCCGGTTGCCCAGACCACAAAATTCTTGGGTGCGGTGATAGCAAAGCTATAGTCATTGAAATCGTTATAAAACTCTTGTCTGTCTGAATGTGGAAGCATATCCCATCCGTTGTAATCATCATACACGGAAATTCTTGGAAAAGAATAAGCGACATAGAACGTTTCCGGATCTATCTGCCCTTCTCTTCCACTCTGTACTGAAAGTGGATATTCCCATTCAATTTTTACTTCAGCTTTTGATTTAGGTTTTAAAGCTGTTTTTAATTTTACTTTTTCAACCGTGCTCCAATTGTCACTGTTGATATCATATTTTTCACCGTTTACAATGAAGGATTTTATCTTAAGTCCTGAGGATAGAAAATCTTTAGACACAAATCCTGATCTTGGCGACTGCGGTTTATGAAGGTTATTCACAAATCGTATAGCCAGTTCATTCAGACTATCCGGACTGTTGTTTGTATAGACAATTGTTTCTTTTCCGGAAACCATTTTTGTGTTGGCATCCACTTTCACATCCACATTATACGCTCCTTTATTCTGCCAATAGTTTTTACCTGGCGCTCCGGAGATATCACGGGTCCCTTTTTCATACGCTTTTTTGATATTCCTCGGCATATAGAGTTCCTGTGCAGACAATTGGAGCAAAGAAACGACCATCAGCATTCCGGAAAAAATTTTCTTCATAATGACCTTTTTAAAGATAGGTATCAAAAATAACGAAAATGTGACATCAAGGAATCATTTCTTTTGTAATAATATTTTATTGTATGTGGTTTTATAGTAAATTATTCTATAATCGATCTTGTTCTGCTGCCTTCTTTATTGTTTTGGCATTTTTTACAGACTGATTTCCAAAATTGAATTTCAATGAAAACGAGACACCCTGAGTATCTGAATAATCAAGAAAATAATTATCCTGATTCGCGTATTTTGTGCTGACTTTCTGACCTGTAGTTCTGAAAATATCAGTGAATATAAGACTGGCTTCCAGTTTTTTATTAAAGAACTTTCTGTTCATTACAAAATAGGCTGACCAAGTCGCAGAAATCCTGAAAGTCCCTTGTATTCCCGGAGAATAGTAACGGTGTCCCAGTTCCATTTTCCAATCGTTGTTTTTATCAAGGGTAAAACTTGTTGAGATATTGGAAACCCAATTCCAGACCTTATTTTTATACAGCATTCCGTCTATTCCTTTGAAATAATTTTCGTTGTGTTCAAGATTTTCAGACATGATGATGTTCCACCATGGTTTCACCTGAAAGTTTTTGTACAGGCTCAATCCGAAAGCTTCTCCTTTTTCAATATTGGTAAAATAATAAATGAGGCTGTTGGTGCTAGGTTCCTGATATGAAATTTCCATTGACGGATATATTTCTTTTCTATAATAAAGATCCAGATTCCATTCTTTCCAGGAGTAGGTAAGATTGAGATTATGAGTGATGGTTGCTTTCAACTTCGGGTCTCCCTGATAGTATGAGAAGAGGTTATAATAAGATTTCGCAGGATTCAACCATGAATAGGAAGGTCTGCTGATCCTTTTCCCATAGGAGAAACCGAATTCCTGTTTATTTTCTGTGGTATACTGTGCGTAAAAAGTGGGAAAAAATTTCCAGTAATTGCTTTTATTCAATTCATAAGGTTCAGAAACTACACCCTCCAGATCTGTCATCTCTGCACGAAGTCCTCCTTTAAAATTCCATTTACCAATATTATAGGCAAGTGAGGAATACAAGGCAAAATTATGTTCTTTATAATCAAAGATACTGCTCTTTTCCGGACGGTATTGCAGTACTCCATTTTCGTTATCAGAAAAATCAAGTTTGCTGCTGGTCTTTACAAAACTATATTTTGCTCCGGATTCCAGCTCCAGTTTATCATTTTTCCATTGATAATCGAATTGAGTGGAATACAACTGAACATCGGCTTTGTTCTTAGTAAGGAAATTATCTTCTTTTGGAGGTTGCCCTGCAAAATTTAGATTGGTAATGACATTCTGATATTTATCGGCGTTGTTTCCGGTAAAATAGCTGATCCATGAAAGACTGCTTTTCTTATTCAGTTTCCGGTCTATCTGAAAACTTACAGAATTATTAATGGAGCGTGAGCGGTGATCATTGATCGTGGTATAGTTAGATTCTACAATATCCTGGTTATTATAGATCAGTGTAGGAACATTGTAGGTTCCGAAGGATTTTGGAGAAAAATACCCTGAGTAGTTGAGGCTTGCATTGGTCAAACTGTCCAATTCATATTCCACATTAAAATTCAGGGTATTCTGGTTATAGTTTTTATCCTTCCTGTTCATCGTACTGACCCATCGGGTTTGGCTTTCCGGGTAGTTCACATAATCTGTCCCTTCCCGGTAGTACGTCCCCAGCCCTCTATAATAGCTTCCCATAACGGAAAGTTTATCTTTTTTATAATATTGGGAAAGACCAAAAACGCCTTTCGCATATTGTGTCTGTACATATTTGGATGAAAGAATCCCGCGGTAGCCTTCAATTTTATTCTTTTTCAGAACAATATTTAGGACTGCACTTCCTGAAGCTTCATATTTTGCAGGCGGATTGGTAATCACTTCCACTGATTTCACATCATCTCCCTGCGTATTTTCCAGAAGATTTTTCAGTTCATCACCCGTCAGCATTATCTTTTTATCATTAATGGTCACCAAAATTGCAGTACTTCCCTTTACCCCGAGTACATCATTATTTACGGTGACACTTGGTGTATTTTTTAAAATCTCCCAGGCATTAAGTGATGAAATATTGCTGTTTTCAACATTAAATTCCAGACGGTCTACTTTTCGTTTCACCAAAGGCTTTCGTTTCGTCATTACCACGCCTTCTATTTCCTGCGATTCTTTTTTAAGAATAATATTCAGAGGTTCAGCTTCTTTCAGATCAAATTTTTTCTCAAATAAAGAGTATCCCTGGTTTTTAATTACCAATTTTACATCCTGTTCTGCTATATCCTCCAGGACAAATTTTCCGTTTTCATCCGTCTTTAATTCTTTGATCAATGCATTTTGAGAATTATACAGTTCCACTTTTACTGAAGAAAGTTTTTCATTTTCAGTGTTCGTAACTGTTCCCCCAAGTTTTTGTTTCTGGGCAAGAATCAAGACTGGAAAACACAGAAGAAAAAGAATTTTATACATGGCAATTTTTTTATCCTAACAAAAACACGGTTCTGTTTTACGGGTACAAAATTCTGTATTGAAAGGGAGAAATTCGGTTAACGATGGGTTAATGATAGGTTAATGTCTTTTCTTTAAAATAATAAAACCTGAATTCGTAAATTCAGGTTTTAAAATCAATAGAGTATATTTTTCTATGGATAAGGAATAGCTTTATCCAGTTCTATTGGATTATAATATTTTTTGATGTTTCGCTGCGTTTGTTTAGTCAAACCCGCAAATTCTTCTTTACTTTTGATTTGCTGCCCATTAATGCGGACATTCCAGTCCGGTTGAAATTCGGTTCTCATTCTGGCATAAGGATCATTATAAAACTCCAGATTCAGTTTCACCCACTTCTTAACATCAATGGGAATAGAATCCAGTGAATAATGTTTTTCGAGAAAGCCTTTTGTATCGTATGTTTTTGGCAGGTTACTATTTCGGGAGAAAGAATATATAAAGTCTTTCTTATCATCTTCCACATACAGAACCAATCCCGGCAATCCTCTGAATTTATACGGCCCTTCAGGAATGTTGATATCCGGAGTAAACCAGGCGGTCCAGTTTCTTCCCCCAAATACAGCAGTCGCTTTTTGTAAATTATAGTTATTGATTTTTTTAGTATCAGCCTGTATTTTCCACTGAAGATTATCTTCTGTTTCAAAAACATAATAATAAGGCATCATCATGATCTGCACAAAATTTTTATTTTTATTGGAGTTTCTTTTTCTGATAATGGATTGTCCGGACTGGCTGGTATGTTGGGAAGACATTCCCCCGTGAAGAATATTCAGAGAATCGCTTGCTAAAAATTCAAATTCATAAAACTTTACTTCCTCCGGATTGATATCCAGTACCATTTCTTCTTTATCATAACTTGTCCCGTTAGGTTCAGGCCTGTATTGAAGTTCATATATAAAACGATGGGTTTGAGCTTTGATGATCATCCCAAGCAATACAACAAGAAGAATGAATATCTTTTTCATTAAATAATCTTTTAATTTTATAAAATTAACAAAAAACATACTAATCATCAGGTTAATAAAAGGTTAATGATAAAAATACTATTTCAGTAAAATCGTAAAGCTTTATCTTTGTTTCAATGATAGCCAAGAGTAAAATTCTTATCTCTGTTTTTGCAGCCCTGTTCCTACTTTTACTGGGAATACAGGTTTACTTTATGTATAAAACCTATCAGGTGAAAGAAAGGGATATCTACAGATCCGTGAATGACGGGCTTACGAACTACATTGACAATCTGGAAGACATCCACGAAGCCAAAGAGCGCAATGATGACACCCTTCAGCGAATCATTATCAGATATCATAATAAAGAGATCAATAAAAAAGATTTCCTGAATTATTTCATAGAAAACAGGAAATCAGCCAGAGAAAGACTGATTCATTATATCGACAGCCGCTATGAGAAAGACGGCTATGAAATTTCTGCAAGAATCCGTTATCTCTCTATTGTTCACCTTCCGGACAGCTCTAAAGTGATCACCGAACCTATTGTGATTTTTGAAACAAAAGATAAACTAAAAAATCCCCGTATTGCCAGTAATGGAAGCTGGGAAACCTCAACAACCAAAAGAGACGATGCAGACAATAGCCAGGTTGAAAAAAGGAATACATTCCTGGTTAAAACCCAGACCGATTTTGAGATCAAAAATATAAAAAGTGTGGTCTTCAAAGGGCTTACTTTATTAATCATATGTTGTATTCTTCTTCTTTCGGGAGTACTTCTTCTATATATTTTCACGATCAGAAATCTGATCCAACAGCAGAAACAGGTAGAAGTTCTCCACACCATTGTGGATAACATTTCACATGAGTTTAAAACACCGATTGCTACTTTAAAAATAGCTTCAAAAGCATTAAAAAAAGAATGGAATCCTGAAACGCTGCCTCTTATTGACCGTCAGATTTCCCGGCTTGAAAGTCTGATGGTTCAGCTTCATAAGGATGAAATATCGGATGAAATGGTTGAAATACAACCTGAAGACTGGGATTTTTTCATTCAAGATCTTGCGGTGACTTACCCGAACATTGATTTTAACCTTGAAAATGCCATTTCACAAAAGCTTCCTTTTGATAAAAATCTGATGGAAACAGTGATCAAAAATCTTTGTGAAAACAGTGTGAAATACGGCGCATCTTCTGTTAAAATAAACACCAGCAACAGTTCTCAACATCTGGAAATTGAAGTTTCAGACAACGGGCAAGGTATGGAAGCGAAAGAATTAAATACCATTTTCGAAAAATTCTACAGAATACAGAATAACAATATCCATAACAGTAAAGGGCTTGGACTTGGGCTTTATTTCGTCAAAAAGATCATTACAAGATATGGAGGCAAAATAGATGTTTCCAGCCGGCCTCAAGCAGGAAGTACCTTTAAAATATCAATTCCTTATGAAAACTAAAATCCTTCTGGCAGAAGACGATCCGGATTTCGGAATGATTCTGAAGCAGTATCTTGAATTGGAAGATTTTGAAGTCAGCTGGTTTCAGAATCCTGAAGATGTTGTGCCGCTACTTCATGATGATTTTCCTTTTCAAATAGGAATTCTGGATGTTATGATGCCCAATCTTGACGGTTTTTCCCTGGCTAAAATGATCATCAAGGAAAAACACAATTTCCCCTTGTTATTTTTAACGGCTAAAAATCAAAAAATAGACCGTTTGACCGGGTTGAAAATAGGCGCTGACGATTATATTGCCAAGCCCTGCGATCCTGAAGAACTCGTTTTACGAATTAAAAACATCCTGAAAAGGACACTTCCGGTTCCTACAGAATCCCATATAAAAATTGGAGAATTTTCACTGGACACTGCCAAACTTCTATTGTCACATCCTAACGGGAATAATCGCCTTACAATACGGGAACAAGAGCTTTTACTGTATCTTCTGAAACACAATCATACCATTATTACAAGAGATAATATTCTGGATAATCTTTGGGAAACCAATGATTATTTTACTGGGAGAAGCCTTGATGTATTCATCAGCAGACTGCGTAAGTATTTCAATAATGATCCTCAAATAAAAATCCAATCCCTGAGAGGAATTGGATTTGAAATTGATTTTCCAACCAACTGATTTTTTATAGGGAAAGATTCACAATCACCGGGAAATGGTCTGATGGATACAACAGATTTTCTCTTCTGTCATTGATGTGTCTGTGGGATTTTATCTTAAAGCCTTTTGTAAAAATATAATCAATTCTGTCTTTTGGGACTTCATTGACATTGAAGCCTGTGAAAGTTCCTACCGGTCCGTAATGCTTTGTTTCGGAATGGTAAAAGGTATCTTTCATGTTCTGGGAAAGAATTTTAATGGGTTCAGAGTCATCTGTCAGATTAAAATCTCCGCTCAGGGCCACCGGAAGGTTCTTTGGATTCAGTTCTTTGATCTTTTTCAGGATCAGTTCGGAAGATTTTACTCTGGCTACATTTCCTACATGATCGAAATGAAGGTTCATCGCCAGAAATTCCTTTTTTGATTTTTTATCTTTAAATACAGCATAGGTACAGATTCTGTTTAATGCAGCGTCCCATCCTTTGGAAGGTTTCTCAGGAGTTTCCGACAACCAGAACGTCCCTGATTTTACGATTTCAAGTTTATTAGTATCATAAAAAATAGCAGAAAACTCGCCTTTTTCTTTACCATCATCTCTTCCTACTCCTATGTAGTCATAGTTCTTTAAACCTGTTTTAATATCCTTCATCTGTTCCGGAAGCGCTTCCTGTACTCCGAAATAATCGGGGTGATAATAGGTCAGCAAATCTGCAACATCCTGTTTTCTATTTGGCCATGCATTGTCTTTATCGGATTCAACATTCAGTCTGATATTGAAACTCATTACGGTAAGGTCCTGTGAAAATCCTAATGCTAAAAACATCAGGAAAACTATTGAAAATCTTAAATTCATATGTTATTTTATCAGTAAGAGACAAAAATAAAACTTCTCTGGGACAGAAAAGCTTTATTGATATGATTATATTGTTAAATTATCTTTTTCTTCTTCTATAGATATAAAATAGTCCTGAAATTCGGTCTCCAAAATCGTCAGCTGGCTTTCAAGTTTCACAACTCCTATGGTTTTGTAGTGAACCACAAGCTTGATTTCTTTACTTTTCAGAAGAGCTTCAAGCTTTTTTACATTTATATCTTTCTTTAAAACGGCGAGATAAGTGTTCATAAGCAGACCTGTATTAATCCGTTTCCTATATCTCTGTATTTTATGCCTTCAATAGGCCTTGCTTTGTTTTCAATAAGCTCCCAGATTTCTTTTGCTGATTTATCAGGAAACTGTTCCATATACAAAGCGGTAAGTCCGGAGACATGTGGTGCAGCCATACTGGTACCGCTCATCGTATAATAAAAATTCTTTTTGTTCTTTGCATTTTTAGGATAGGCACTTATAATATCTACTCCGGGAGCACAGACATTAATATTCCCTCCTGTAGATGGGTTGATTCCCGCATTGGAAAACCGGGCAATCTTCATCTGACTGTCAATAGCCCCTACCGCCATAATAGATTTTGAATTGGCCGGCATAGAAACGGGCTGTGGAATCTGCGGTCTGTTGCTATCATTTCCTGCAGCTGCTATAATAAGGCAGTTATTTTCCAGTGCTCTTTCTCCAATGGTTTCAAAAAGTACGGAAGGCTGGTCATCAAGTTTCACCGGAGATGCCAGTGAAAGAGACAGTATTCTGAATTTCTTCGTAATCGCCCAGTCTATGGCATCAATCACGCTGCTGGTAGTTCCTCTTCCGTTATCTGCAAGCACTTTTGCAATTTTCAAATTGCAGTCTCTGGCAATTCCGTAACGTCTTCCGGTATCACTTCTGGTATTTCCTGTGGCAACTCCGGCGCAGTGTGTACCATGACCGTTGGGATCTCTGTTCCAGTCTTCACCATTGATGAAAGATTTTCCTTCAATTTCTTCAGAAGAAAAATCGGGATGGGAAGTTTCAAGTCCTGTATCCAGAATGCAGATATCGATACCTTTGCCTGTATAATGAGCATTTTCCAGCCCAATGGCTTTTAAACCCCATTCCATTTCAACAAATGATTGCTGAGGTAAAGGTTTCTTGGTCATATAGTTTTCAAGTTCTGAAATTTTTTCTGCGAGTCCTGCCGATTGTTTTTTAAGCTCGTTAATCAATTGCAGCTCATTTGCAGGAAAAAATTCCCGTTCTTTTTCATAATAAACAATAGAATTGGAATCATTTTTCACAGCACTTCTCAATTGATCTTCATCCATATTGTCTACCACAAGAATACCCAGGTTTTTGTAAAGTACACCATTATCCTGATCGATAATTTCATAAGAGCGGTTTTCTTTGGAGAGAAGCTCTGAGGAAGTAATGCTCACCTCCAGTTCTTTCTCTATTTTTTTGAGTGCGGTCTTCTGCTGATCTTTCAGCAAAACGATATATCTTCCGGTTTCCATAATGATCTTTTTTTAAATTAATTTGAGAAATACTTTTTCCAGAATGATGAAAATATCTTCAGGAATGATCGTCAGTCTTAGCTTTTTATTAATTCCCGATATGGCCGTATTCTGTTCGACCAGTGAATTCCAGAAGCTTTCAATTTTGGGAACGGTATTCATTTCTTTCAGTTTTTCATCATCTAAAATTCCATTCTGGTATAAGGAAACAATGATTCCTGAAATAAGTTCTTCTGCATCATCCAGTTTTTTATTTTCCTTCGCATAGATTTCCATCAGAATATCATACATACTTTCCATTCCGTTGAATGAAAATCCTCCGAGAATCTCTCGCCTTCCGTTAATTATTTTCTCCATTTTTATAGGATTAAAACCTCTTTTAACGGTTGAAATCATATTCATAATCTTCAAAACCTCAGATTCGTGGCTGGTATTTCCTTTTGTACGAAAATATTCCAGAGCCTCGTTGAGAAATACATCAAACCGGGCATCAAAGTCAAATGATTTTGACAGGTATAAACCCTGAACTTCATTGAAATGCTCCAGAAGTTCTTTGATTTTCTGTACGGTGTAGTGAATAAGTTCCTGCATTACTCAAAAGTTATCTGTTCTATTTCATTACCGTCTTTATCTTTATAGGATACAATCCTGATTCCCTCTTCCTCCATTTCTACATGAAGATTGATAAACAGCTTATCTTTATCTTCCGCTGCGCTTGTATTGGGATCTATGTAGATGTTATTCAGCTTTGCATTCACCAGTGTATATTTATTCAGTAAAACCTTTGAGAAAATTTCTTTCAGCTCATCAGTTTCTTCTTCAGTAGTCCCTTCCTGAGGTCTGAAGATTCCGGAATTAAGAATTTTTATTTTGTTTCGGAGATCCAGTTTCAGCACTTCATTGGCGGGAAGTTTACCGAATTTCTGATCACTTTTTTCCAGCTTACTAAACAAGGTCTTGAATTCTTCAGTCTGGATCTGTCTTTTAGTAATTTCAGAAATATTAAGCTTTTTCTCTTTATTCACCAGACGGATTCTCTCGTTCATTTCTGTAACAAACTGATCCTGATTTAGTTTAAAATTATATTTAGGAGCTGAATCTATATCCGTAATTTTGATCGGAATATCCATCTTTACACTGGGCAGCGCATATCTCGGAACCTTAAAGTATTTAAGGTATTCATGACGGGCATATTCTTTTGCAATAAGAACCGCATTTTCGTCTGCTTTTTTACGAGCCTGAATTATCTCGTTGTTGAGATAATCCAGGTAGTCTGATAATTTTATCATCTTTCGTAAAATAGATTATTGTGAAAGAAGTCCAAGTACCTTTTCAAGTCCGGCAGGCATTTCGTCATTGGTTGCCCGTACTTTTACTCCAAGAGAGTATTCTTTTTCCACTTTGATTCCTGTGCTGGAGGTTCTTTTATAAGACACATCCACTTTGAACTTTACAGGTCCCCATCCTCCGGATACTCCGGCATTGATTCCAAATTCGTCACTTACGTCTTTGGTGTATGTTGAATTTAGCTTAACATTGAAATCTACTTCACAGGTTTCAATTCTGAAACTTGGAACATTCAGCAATGCTATGAAAGGAACGGTAAGTTCTACCGGATCAGGAATTGTTTTAGGATTGGTATTATCTACTGGCTTATCTGGATCAAAATCCGGGTTGGGAATATTTTTGGTGTATTTGAATTCTGCCATTCTCAGTTTTTTCGCGCTATTCGGGTTGTTGGGATCCGTAAGCTCAAAACCGACTTCATTGATGAAATTAACGGTGGCAATAGAGGCATTAGACTGCGCTTTTACACAAGCATCCAAAGGTCCGCCAATAATAGTAGCAAAGTCAATACTTCCCAATTCTGCAGCGAAATCTGCACTGGCAGCATCTGAAGTTTTGAAGATTTCTTCATCGGCAGCCATTTTACCGGCAATCAATTTCATAATTTCTAAAGATGCACCGGAAAAAGATTTTTCCCACTTCTCATCATAATTCTTTTTGAAGTCTTCTACGATACCTAATAGTTCTTTGTTCGTTAATGCACTCAATTCTGAAGTCTCAATTCCTGATACTTTTTCATAGACTGCAGGGGTAAGAACTTTTTCTACTCCCGATAAAAGGTCGATTAACTCATTTTTTGTTTTTTTGGCGTGGCTTGCTTCAAGCACTGATTTTAATGTTTCCATGTTGTTTTGTTTTTGATTAATATGGTGAGACAAAAGTAGATCACTGATGCCCAAAAGATTGTAGGGAAACCCCTTTACTTGCCCCGGAAAAACACCCTAAAAATAAAAAGCCTGAACTTACGATTGTAAGCTCAGGCATTTGTAACATGTATATTTTACAGATATATGCAGCAGAATTTCTATTCTGGCTTTTTGCTGTTGTTTTCCGGATTGATATCAGGAACTACAGAATTCGGATCAAGTTTCACCTCATCAATTTCCTTATTAGAATCTACCTTGAATGTCCATTCTGAATTTCTTTTCCAAACCTCAACAGGAATTTTCACGGTTTGTGCCGTTCCATCTTTGAATTTCAACTGTACAGTGGTAGGCATTGGCAGCTGGCCAAGGTTTTCAACAGTAATCTGAACTCCGTTTTTAAAATCATCGTTGATATATTTTACATTTTTAACGGCCTGATCAACTTTCCATTTATTCAGGAACCATCCTCTCCAGAACCAGTTCAGCTCTTCCCCGGAAACGTTTTCCATCGTGTGGAAGAAATCCCATGGTGTAGGATGTTTAAAGGCCCATCGATCTATATAAGTCCTGAATGCTTTGTCAAATTTTTCAGGTCCGAGGATCGTTTCTCTTAAAACCGCTAATCCTGTTCCCGGTTTATAGTACGCCAAAGCACCGATACTTCTTTCTTTCATATTATCCGGTCCTACCATCACAGGTTCCAGATTGTCAGTCATCAGATACATCCCCGTTCTTGCAAGATTGGGTTTGCTATAATATTCTCCTTTATTGAAGGCTTCAGTGGAAAGACCATTAATGAACGTATTAAACCCTTCATCCATCCAGGCAAATAATCTTTCATTAGATCCCACAATCATAGGAAACCAGTTGTGTCCGAACTCGTGATCTGTAACTCCCCAAAGGTCTTCTCCCTTGGAATCCATATGGCAGAACACAATTCCCGGATATTCCATTCCACCTTCATTTCCTGCCACATTGGTAGCTGCAGGATAAGTATATTCATACCATTTTTTTGAATAATGTTCTATGGCTGCTTTTGTATATTCTGTAGATCTTCCCCATGCTTTTTCCCCAACACTTTCTGCAGGATACGCTGAAATAGCTAAAGATTTCTTTCCACTAGGCAAATCAATTTTTGCTGCATCTAAAATAAATCCGGCAGATGATGCCCAAGCAAAATCTCTTGTCTGCTTAATTTTAAATTTCCAGGTTTTCGTACCGGAGGTTTTATTTTTACCAATTTCAGACTCAGGGTGGATCATTACTGTTTTATCACTGTTTCTTGCCTGGTTCCATCTGTTGATTTCCTCTTTACTGTAGACTTCCTTTTCATTCAGAAGCTCTCCGGATGCTACCACATAATGATTAGCCGGAACGGTAATATTAGCTGTAATATCCCCATATTCTAAATAAAACTCCGAAGCTCCTAGGTATGGAAGCGTATTCCATCCCAAAACATCATCATACACGCACATTCTCGGATACCATTGTGCCATGGTAAAGATTTTACCATTTTTAGTGTCCTGTATTCCCATCCGGTCTGAACCATACTCAGGAGAAACAAAAGAATATTCAATTTCTATTTTTGCAACTCCTCCATTGGCTTTCAGTTCCTTTGGCAGATCAATCTGCATTCTTGTATCTGTAATGGTATATTTTACTTCTCTTTTCCCATCAAGCTTGATTGATTTAATTTTGTATCCGCCATTAAACTCTTCACCATGAGCTCCGTTTCTGCTTCCTGAAAGCGGAACTACCCCATTTCCTCTGGAATCTTTCGCAAAAAGGTTCTGATCAAGCTGCAGCCAAAGAAAACCTAGCTTATCCGGACTATTGTTGGTATAAGTAATTTCCGCAGTACCGATAATTTCTTTTTTATCTTCATTCAGGCTGACATTCAAATGATAATCTGCTGAATTCTGCCAATACGCATGTCCCGGCTGTCCACTTGCAGAACGGGTTGCTGTACCTGTCTGCGGATAGAAAAACGGTTTGAATGCTTCTACATAATCATATTTCGGTTTTTCCTGTGCGTATACAGATCCTGAAAACAGCAACACTGTAACGGTGGAAACAAGGGTTGGAAGTTTAAAATTCATTTGAAAAATTATTACTTAGTACATAGGTAAAAAAACTCCCGGAATTGTTACACATCCGGGAGCCTTTTTTTATTTAAGTTTAATTAATTTGATTTTTTTGATTTAATCATTGCTTCTAAAGCATCCCACATTTCGCTTGGGATTGCTTCAAGCATATTAAATTCTCCGGCACCCTGAAGCCATTCTCCTCCATCAATGGTTACTACTTCCCCATTCATATATGCTGAATAATCAGAAACCAGGTAAGCGGCAAGATTGGCAAGCTCCTGATGCTCTCCTACTCTTCTCAACGGAACTTTTTTCTTCATATCAAATTTTTCCTGAAGGTCTCCCGGAAGAAGTCTGTCCCAAGCTCCTTTTGTAGGGAAAGGTCCCGGAGCAATGGCATTGAAACGGATTCCATATTTTGCCCATTCTACAGCCAGAGATCTTGTCATTGCCAAAACGCCTGCCTTTGCACAAGCTGACGGCACTACATAGGCAGAACCTGTCCATGCATAGGTTGTAACGATATTCAGAACCGTTCCCGGAGTTTTAGAATCTATCCAGTGTTTTCCTACAGAAAGTGTACAGTTTTTTGTTCCTTTTAAAACGATATCCAAAATAGAATCAAAAGCAGAGTGAGTCAGTTTTTCTGTTGGAGAGATAAAATTTCCAGCGGCGTTATTCAATAAAATATCAATCTTTCCAAATTCTTTCAGGGTAGCTTCTTTCATTGCTTCCACCTCATCCCAGTTTCTTACATCACAAGCTACACAAAGTACTTTTCCTCCAGTCTCATCTTCCAGTTCTTTAGCCGTAGCTTGCAGCTTTTCCAAATTTCTGGAAGTAATCACCACATTAGCGCCCAGTTCAAGAAAATATTTGGTCATCGCTTTTCCAAGCCCGCTTCCGCCTCCTGTTACAATTGCTACTTTATCTTTTAGTGCACCTTCGCGCAGCATTGGTTGTGTATATAGACTCATAAATTATTTTTTCTTAAAAATAATAAATATTGAAATGCAATCCTTTAAAATAGCCCGATAAATAATGCTACAAATAATTATTCTTTAAATTCTTTTAAAAACAAATCAAGTATTTTAAAAAAAATAGCCTGATAATAATTACCAGGCTATTTTTTATTTGTTAAAACGATGTATTAAGAAGCAACTACTCCTTTGAATGAAAGCGTTTTAGGAGTTTTACTATCACTTGTTGTAACGTTTACAGTCTTCATAAACGGACCTGTTGCTGCTGCGTTATAGCTAGCTTCTACAAATCCTTTTTTCCCTGGCTGGATAGGTGTTTTTGTATAATCAGCTGTAGTACATCCACATGAAGGAGCTACATTTTGAATAATGATTGGTTGTGAACTGGTATTCGTAAATTCAAATCTGATCAATTTTGGTTTTCCCTGAGGGATATTTCCTACATCTATAGATTCTGATTTCCATTTAATAGCATCTGCAACCATTTTTACAATGGAAGGAGCATCTGCAGTAATTACATTTGCATAAAACGGAGAGAATGCCAAAACGGCTAAAAGAGCTGTGATTTTTAATTTTTTCATGAGTATAAATTTTAATAGTTAGAAACTAATTATCTTTTTCGATATAACAAATGTAAAACAGACAATGATTACAACTTGTTAACCGCTGTCAAACATTTGTTAACGAGTTGTTAATAATAAAAGATAAATAGATATTTTTGGATAATATTGTTCAGGAAATGAAAATAAAAAAACTCAATATTATAATAACACTGGGATTCGTAGCTATTATCGGAATTTTAATAGCTCAGCTGATGTGGACCCGACAGGCTTATAATCTTGAAGATAAAAAGTTCAACCAAAAGGTAAATATTGCCTTAATGGAGGTTGCAGAGAAATTATCCGGAGGTAAAAATTCTTATACAGAAAGTCCTGTTCAGAATATTGCCAATGACTATTATGTGGTTAATATTAACAATGAATTTCATCCCGTAGTTCTTGAATATTATCTGAAAACAGAATTTACCCGGCTTCAGATCAACACAGATTACGTATATGCATTATATAACTGCCACAGTGATAAAATGGTGTACGGAAAGTATATGACTTCGCATCAGGAAAGCCCCAGTAACAAGATGATTAATTTTCCGAAGCACAAAAACCTGATCTATTACTTTTCTATCCGTTTTCCGGATAAAACCACTTACCTGATCAGTTCTTTAAGGTTCTGGTATGTTCTTACGTTTGCTCTTATTATCATTCTTCTGGTGTATGTTTATTCTATTTATACCATTATTCAACAAAAGAAATTTTCAGAACTGCAGCGTGATTTCATTAACAATATGACTCATGAGTTTAAAACGCCATTGTCTTCGATACTTTTAGCCTCAGAAGCACTCAATAAGCAGGATCTGGTGCAGGATAATTCCAAACTGCAAACGTATACTTCCATTATCATCAATCAAAGTCATAAGCTCAATAATCACATTGAGAAAATACTGAATATTGCTAAAAATGATGCCGCAGGGTTGTCATTAAAGCCTCAAAAAATCCTTTTACTTCCTTTTATTCAAGAAATTGCAGACAGTATACAGCATAAAAATAAAGACCTTAACATCGAAATTAATATTGAAAACAGTACTTCAGTAATGGCTGATGAATTTCACTTTACAAATATCATTTACAACCTTTTAGATAATTCCATTAAGTATTGTGAAACAATGCCCGTTATTACAATTTCATCTTATAAAGATTCAAAAGGCTTATATTTAAAGTTTAAAGACAACGGAATGGGTATTCCTGCTAAAAATATTCCTCATATTTTTGAAAAATTTTACAGAGTACACACTAAACGAAGTGAAGAAGTGAATGGTTTTGGCCTGGGATTATTTTATGTAAAAAAAGTAGTTCAGCAGCATCACTGGAAAATTTCTGTGGAGAATAATGAAGAGAAAGGAATTACCACAACCCTTTTTTGTCCGTTTTCAAATTAATTATTTGTAAGTATGGAGAAATCTAAAATTTTATATGCCGAAGATGACAAAACAATAGCTTTCCTGGTTGAGGACAGTCTGGAAAGTTATTATGATATCAGCTGTTATTCTGATGGAGAATCGGCATTGGAAGCATTTAACAGTCAGGATTTCGATATATGTCTGCTGGATATTATGATGCCCGGCATAAACGGTTTTGAAGTAGCTGAACATATCCGCAGTAAAAATTCTGAGATCCCCATTATTTTTATTTCTGCCAAAGCCTTAAAAGAAGACAGAATCAAAGGGCTTAAAATAGGAGCTGATGATTATCTGGTAAAGCCATTCAGTATTGAAGAACTGATGCTGAAAATTGAAGTCTTCCTGAAACGCACCAAGAAAACAGATACTGCCCCTCTAAAATATAAAGTGGGGAAATATAATTTTGATCCTAAAAACTATACGCTGCAAGGGATAGAAAACAGTATAACTCTTACGCAAAGAGAATCTGACCTGCTTTTCTATTTCATTCGTCACAAAAACCTTGTAGTTAAAAGACAGGATATTCTGAAGGCCATCTGGGGTGATGATGATTATTTTATGGGCCGAAGTCTTGATGTATTTATTTCCAGATTACGAAAAGTACTTGCTGAGGAGCATCACATTTTAATAGAAAACCTCCATGGAATAGGATTTCGTTTTTCTGAAAAAGAATAAATAGTATTCAAACTTATCTAAAACACAACAGCAAATGATGATTTTAATTAATTTTAAACTTTGAAAAATTGTCATTAATGAAAAATTACAGACCCATTGTCTTTCTTTCTCTAGTATTTGTAAGCGCCAGCTTTAATGCCCAAAAATTTGAAAAATTAATACAATACGTCAATCCACTGATTGGAACTGAAAAGATGGGCCATACTTATCCTGGAGCTACAGTTCCTTTTGGTGCTGTACAGCTAAGTCCTGAAACAGATACTATTTCTTATGAACTTAACGGAAAATACAATGGTGAGGTTTATAAATACTGCGCCGGCTACCGCTATGAAGATAAAACCATTGTTGGTTTCAGCTCTACTCATTTCAGTGGAACAGGACATTCTGATCTCGGAGATTTCCTGATAATGCCTACTGTAGGAAAACTTCAATTGAATCCCGGAACAGCAACTAATCCTGAAAACGGTTACAGAAGTAGGTTCTCACATCAAAATGAAACTGCGGAGGCAGGATACTACAAAGTGAAGCTGGATGATCACAATATTCTGGCAGAATTAACAGCAACGCCAAGAGTAGGAATTCACCGCTATACTTTTCCAAAATCTGACCAGTCTCACATTATTCTGGATCTGATGGCTGGCATTTACAACTATGATGGAAAAAATGTATGGACATACGTTCGGGTAGAAAACGGAAATACCATCACAGGCTATCGTCAGACTAATGGCTGGGCGAGAACAAGAACGGTCTATTTTGCTATGAAATTTTCAAAACCATTTAAATCTTATGGACAGAAAAACTATGATGAAAAACAAGTCTACAAAGGGTTTTGGAGAAAATTTGACCAGAACCAGAACTTTCCGGAAATCGCAGGGAAGAACCTGAAAATGTTTTTTGATTTTGATACTAATGAAAATGAAGCGATTGAAGTTAAGCTGGCCATTTCACCAGTAAGTCAGACCAACGCTTTGGAAAACCTTGAAAAAGAAGTCGGAAATCTGTCTTTTGATCAGGCTAAAACTCAAGCACAGAACAACTGGAATAAAGAATTAAATAAAATTGTCATCAAAGGTTCTGATACGGAAAAAACGAACTTCTATACAGCAATGTATCATACCTTTATCAATCCTACGACTTACATGGATGTTAATGGAGAATATAAAGGATTAGACCAAAATATTCATAAGGCAGAAGGCTTCACCAATTATACTACGTTCTCTTTATGGGACACTTACCGTACTCTTCATCCATTCTTTAATATTATCCAGCCCAAACGGAATGGTGATATGGTAAAATCAATGATGGCTCATTATAATCAGTTTTCTATGAAAATGCTGCCTATCTGGTCCCATTATGCCAACGACAACTGGTGTATGAGCGGCTATCACAGCGTAAGTGTTGTTGCGGATGCCATTATTAAAGGAAATTATAAGGGTGATCCAGAAGAAGCCTTAAAAGCATGTATAGAAACGGCTAATAAAAGAAACTACGAAGGTATCGGACAGTATATTGATCTTGGTTACATTCCGGCTGAGAAAAGCGGAACTTCTGTTTCCAATACATTAGAATATGCCTATGACGATTGGGCTATTGCTCAACTGGCAAAACATTTGAACAAAACAGAAATCTACAATCAGTTTATCAAGCGATCTGAAAACTGGAAAAATAATTTTGACAAAACCATCGGATTTATGCGTCCGCGTTTGGCAGATGGAAGCTTTAAAAAGGATTTTGATGTGCTTAGCACCCATGGGCAAGGCTTTATTGAAGGAAATTCTTGGAACTACAGTTTCTTTGTTCCACAAAATCCGGATGAACTGATCAGCCTAATGGGGGGAAAGAAAAAATTTGCATCAAAACTGGATGAACTGTTCACCATGCATCTGCCTGATGAATTCTTCGCCGATACAGAAGACATTACACGGGAAGGAATTATTGGTGGATATGTTCATGGAAATGAACCGGCTCACCATGTTGTTTATTTTTATAACTGGGCAGGGCAGCCATGGAAAGCACAGGCACAAATCCGCCGGATTCTGGAAATGCAGTATAAAGCAACACCAGATGGATTGGGAGGAAATGATGATGCTGGACAAATGAGTGCCTGGTATATCTTAAGCACATTAGGGTTTTATCCTGTAGCTCCCGGATCGGAAGATTATTCTATCGGAAGTCCTGCGATTGATAACGCTGTACTGAATCTGGAAAACGGAAAAACTTTTGAAATTGAAGCTATCAACCAAAGTCCGAAAAACGTGTATGTTCAAAAGGTTCTTTTGAATGGAAAAGAAATAAAAAACTTCACACTGAAGCATTCTGAGATTATGAATGGTGGAAAACTTACTTTTTATATGGGGAATAAGGCCAAAAAGTAAATAATATATTCTCGCAGATTGTTCGGATTTAGTTGATGCTTGAATCTAAAAAAATCTGCGAGAGCTAAATAAGTTTTAGCTAAAGCCAATGGAGGTATATAAAATAAAAGAGCGGGCTAAAGCCCGCTCTTGTTGATTTATCGTAATAATATCTTATTAATCTCTCGCTTCAAAAAGCAATCTCTCCCCAAATTTTCCCTCTGCAATATTACCATTATCATACACCAAATGTCCATTAACAAAAGTATGAGTAACCTTAGAGTGGAAGTTCATTCCTTCCAATGGACTCCAACCGCATTTGTACAGTAAGTTATCTTTGGAAACCGTCCAGTTTTCATTTAAATCAACTAAAACCAAATCTGCTTTATATCCTTCTCTTACAAAACCTCTTTTTTCAACTTTGAAAAGGATAGCAGGATTGTGAGACATCTTTTCAACGATTTTCTCTAGGGAAATTTTACCGTTTTTATAGTTCTCCAGCATCACAACCAATGAGTGCTGCACCAAAGGTGCTCCTGAAGGACACTTAGTATACACATTATTTTTTTCTTCTGCAGTATGAGGAGCATGATCTGTAGCAATAACATCAATTCTGTCATCTAACAATGCTTCCCAAAGGGCATCTTTATCCTTTTGAGTTTTTACAGCCGGATTCCATTTGATAAGTCCGCCTTTTGTTTCATAATCCTCATTCGTAAAAGTAAGGTGATGAACACATACCTCAGCAGTGATCTTTTTATCCTTTAAAGGAATGTCATTTCTGAAAAGTTCCATTTCCTTTGCTGTCGAAAGGTGAAAAACGTGAAGTCTTGCACCTGTTTTTTTGGCAAGTTCAATAGCTTTGGAAGAAGATATATAACATGCTTCTTCACTTCTGATCAAATGATGGAATTTTACAGGAATATCATCCCCATATTCATCCATGTATTTTTGAGTATTGGCTCTGATGGTAGCTTCGTCTTCACAGTGAACAGCAATCAGCATTTGGGTATTGCTGAAAATATTTTCCAGAGTTTCCGGGTTATCCACCAGCATATTTCCTGTAGATGAACCTAAGAATAATTTGATACCGGGAACATTTCTAGGATTTGTTTTCAAAACTTCAGCAAGATTATCATTGGTTCCTCCCATCATAAAACCGTAGTTGGCATAAGCTTTCTGGGAAGCAATCTCATATTTGTCGGCTAACAGTTCCTGAGTAACAGCATTGGGTACTGTATTGGGTTGATCGATAAAACTGGTTACCCCACCGGCAATAGCGGCCCTTGATTCACTTTCAATATCTCCTTTATGCGTAAGTCCCGGATCACGGAAATGCACCTGATCGTCAATTACTCCCGGAAGAAGATACTTTCCTGAACCATCAATGATCTGATCTGCATCTTCAGAAATATCAGCCGCTATCCTGGAGATTGAGTCATTTTCTATTAGGATATCGCTTTCAAAGACTTTTCCTTCGTTGACGATATTTACGTTTTTTATAAGAACTTTCATTTCAATTTATTTCCCCGTAAAATTAAGATTTTATGTTTTAATTCAACCCAAAATCACCAAACGAATGCTTAAAGTTTTACATTTGTAAAAAATTTCGACTTTGTATAAGAAACTATTAGGGCAGACAATCATCTATGGAGCGGGAGCTATAGCACCAAGAATTATTCTATTTATTCTGAATCCACTTTTGATCTACAAAATTCCCAATGAAGGTTTTGCGATTTTCACTCAGCTTTATGCATGGATTTCGTTTGTTAATATTATACTTTCTTTCGGTTTTGAAACGGCTTATTTCCGGTTTTCTGCTGAGGATGGTAATGAGAAAAAGACTTTCAATACCTCATTCTGGTTTTTATTTTCAACCTCTACTGTTTTCTTAGTCTTATGCTATTTATTCAATCAGCAAATCGCAGACTATGCAGGATACCACGATAACCCGGAATATATCAGATGGTTTGCTTTGATTGCCTTTTTCGACAATTTATTAGTGATTCCTTTTGCATGGCTTCGTTTTCATAATAAGCCCATCAAATACTCTGCAGTAAGAGTTGTTCAGGCTATATTTCAGGCCGTTTTTACAGCAGCACTGTTCTTCTGGATTCCGGAAACCCTATCCAAAAGTTTCGGTTTGGATCAAAATGTAGATTATCCGTTCTTCAGTAATTTAGCGGGAAGCGCTTTAGGGGTTTTATTACTCCTTCCTATTATATTAAAAGTACGATTTCAGTTTGTAACCTCTTTGTTCGGACGTATGATCAAGTATTCCTTTCCGCTCATGCTGGCAGGTCTGGCCTTTATGGTCAATGAAAACTTTGATAAATCCATCCAGAGAAATCATATTTCGGACGAAGAAGCCGGGGCCTATGGAGGCTGCTATAAACTGGCTGTACTGATGACCTTATTTGTTACGGCTTACCGAATGGGTATTGAGCCTTTCTTCTTTAAACAAATGGATAAAGGTGATGCCAAAAAGACCTACGCCAAAGTTGCAGAATACTTTTCCTTTTTTGCCTGTGCGGTAGCTTTGGGAATCATCGCTAATATTTCCTGGCTGAAAGATGTTTTCATTCCCAACAAGTCTTATTGGATCGCTATAGACATCATCCCGATTATTGTGATTGCCAATCTTTGCTTCGGAATATATTATAACTTTTCTACCTGGTATAAAGTAACAGACAGAACCAGTGTAGGAACTGTTATTTCGTGGCTTGGAGCAGGCATAAACATCACGCTCAACCTTTTAGCATTAAACTATTATCACAGCATGATTGGTTCTGCATGGGCTACATTCGGAGCTTATGTTATCATGATGATTGTATCCTATCTGCTGGGCCAGAAATACTATCCTATCCCTTACAGAATGAAGAAAATGTCTTTCTTCCTTATATTACTTGGAATCTTTAGCTTCATCATTGTAAAATATCTCAATTATAATATTTTAACAAGTAATATCCTATTTTTGATCTTCACCGGAATTTTGATTTATTCTGAAAAAAAATTGATTTTATCGAGAATCAGAAAGAATTAAACTTTGGTCTTTATTTTGATAGTAAACAAATCAATTCAAATATTAAAAAGATATAAATCATATCCCAACAAAGGTTTTAATTATTATCTTTAACCATATTATTAAAATAACTATAAAAAATTCTTTATATAATTTATGAAAATTATTGTTCCTATGGCTGGACGTGGTTCCAGATTACGTCCCCATACACTGACAGTTCCAAAACCGCTTATCCCTATTGCAGGAAAGCCTATCGTACAGAGATTGGTGGAAGATATTGCTAAAGTTGCAGGAGAAAACATTGAAGAGGTAGCTTTTATCATCGGAGATTTTGGTCCTGAGATCGAAAGATCCCTTATTCAGATTGCTGAAAAGCTGGGAGCAAAAGGAAGCATATATTATCAGAACGATCCTCTTGGAACGGCTCATGCGATCAAATGTGCTGAGCAGTCTATGCAGGGAGATATCGTTATTGCTTTTGCAGATACCCTTTTCCGTGCAGATTTCCAATTAGACAAAAATTCTGATGGAGTGATCTGGGTAAAAAGCGTGGAAGATCCATCTGCTTTCGGAGTTGTAAAATTAGACAACTACGGTTTCATCACAGATTTTGTTGAAAAACCGACTACCTATGTTTCAGATCTTGCTATCATTGGTATCTATTATTTCAACAGTGCTGAAAAACTGATGGAAGAGATCAACTATATCATGGACAATGATATTAAAAACGGAGGAGAATATCAATTGACAACAGCTCTTGAAAACCTTAGATCTAAAGGAGCTAAATTTACTCTTGGAAAAGTAAATGACTGGATGGACTGCGGTAACAAAAATGCCACTGTGGAAACCAACAGCAAAATTCTTGAATACGAAAGAGAGGAAATGAAGAATTATCCAGCTTCTTCTTTGATTGAAAATTCTTTGATTATCCAGCCTTGCTTTATTGGTGAAAATGTAAAAATATCCAATTCAAAAGTAGGACCTGGAGTTTCATTAGGAAATAATACAACAGTTGTTAATTCTAATATTGAAAACTCCCTGATTCAGGAAAACACCAGAATCAATCATGGAAACCTTTCCAATTCTATGATCGGTAATTCTGCACAGTATTTCGGAGTAGCCAGAGAAATTTCTTTGGGAGATTATTCCGTTTTAGATTTTCTATCTAAATAAGAATAGAAATTATTTAACTTAAACAACATATCATCAGGCCACACAAAAGATTTTGTGTGGTTTGGCGTTAATATTGCACCGTATTTTTAACTAAAGATAAATACATGAAAAATTGGATTCCCCTTCTTTTATTACTTCTTGCCTTATCATCCTGTAAGACCCGTACCAAAGTCCAAAATGACACAGATCAGACACGGGACAGCATTACTACTACAGCAGATAAAGACAATGGAGATCCAAAAGATGTAAACCAACCGGTAAGAGACAAACTTACCTTTTACGAACATGTATTGATTGCACCCAAATATGAGCAGATCAAGATCGATAGTAAAGTACGTGTAGAAACAGGAAGTTATGTTCCTACGCTGGATGCTACCATCTATATTGAAAATGATAAGAAGGTGTGGATGAATCTCAGAGCACTATTCATCAATGCAGCCAGAGGGATTGCTACTCCTGAAGGGATAAAAGGCCAGGATAAGATTAATAAAACCTATATAGATTCCGACTTTGATTATCTTAATAATTTACTGAACGTTAATTTCATTGATTATAAATCTCTGGAGAAAATCCTGTTGGGAAGAACTTTTGTAAAAATAAATGACAGACAATTTGATCTGACACAGAATGCACAGGGCTTCAAAATGGTTTCTAATATCAATCAGAAAATTACCACAGATGAAAAAAACAGGGAATATAAAATAGAACTTCAATACGACACTAATTACGATTTATTGTCCGTCAACCTAAAAGACATTTTATCTTCAGACGAGCTGGATGTTTCTTACAGTGACTGGAATGAATATGAAGGAATCCGTCTTCCGAAAAATGTTAAAATAATTATAAAAGGTTCAAAATCTAGCCAGATCTTAATGGAAAATACGAAATTTGACTTTTCGAGGATGGAAACACCTTATTCTGTACCATCCAGTTATAAGAAAATTGAGATTAAATGATTAGAAAATTTAGCTTTTTAATAGGTGTTTTGATGTTCGGACTGCACCAGGGACAGCAGACCAAAGAACAGCTGCAGAAGCAGAATGCCGAACTTAAAAAACAAATTGCACAAATAAATTCCGATTTAGCCAAAACCAGAAGTGAATCTAAGCTTTCCGTAGCTTACCTTTCTAATGTCAACCAAAAGTTGGTGTTAAGAGAGAAGGTATACAATAATACGCAGAAAGAAAAAAGATTCATTGAGGATGATATTTATCTACGTCAGCTGGAAATCAACCGTCAGAATAAAGAACTGGCTGTTTTAAGAAAAAACTATGCTGAAGTTCTGGTAAATGCTTATAAAAATAAAGGAGTACAGAACAAAGTAACTTTTATTCTTTCTGCCAAGAATTTAGGAGAAGGGATACGTAGAGTACAGTACCTGAAACAATATTCAGATTATCAGGATAAAAAAGCAGCTGAAATTACAGATGCTGCCAACCTGATCAAGAAAACAATCACCCAAAGACAAAACTCTGTAAAAGAGAAAGCAAACCTTCTGGTAAACCAACAGAAGGATTTGGCGACGATCACTGCTGAAAGATCCCAAAAAGAACAATTGGTAACTGATTTTAAGAAAAACGAATCCAAATTAACAGCTGAGCTTAAACAAAAACAAGTTCAGTCTAAAGCATTGGAAGGACAGATCAGAGCTATTATTGCTGAAGAAATCAGAATTGCCAAAGCAGAGGAAGAAGCGAGAAGAAAAGCAGAAGCAGAAAAAATACGTTTAGCAAAACTAGCCGCTGAAAGAGAAAAAGCAAGAATTGAAGCGGAAGCTAAGGCAAGAGCAGAAGCCCTTGAAAGGGAAAGAAGGCTGGCTGAAGCAGAAGCTAAGAGAGCAGCAGATCTGGCAGCAAAAAGAGCTGAAGAAGAAAGAAAACGCAGTGAAGAAGCCGCTAAGGCAGAAGCCAATGCAAGAGATGAGTCCAGAAGAGTAGCCGCTAAAAAAGCGTCAGATGAAGCCAATGCAAGAGCTAAAGAAGCAGCAGATAAATTGACCGCAGCAAGAGCCGCAGAAGCAGCCCTTGCGAAGAGAAAAGAAGAAGATAAAAAAGCTGCTGAAACTAAAGCTATGACAAGCTACGGAGTTTCCACCGCTACCGGAAACAGCTTTGCAGATAACAGAGGAAGACTTGGTTATCCTGCAGACAGAGCCGGACAAATTACCCACCGTTTCGGAAGACAGCAACACCCGGTTTTCAAAAATATATCTGAAGACAATACCGGGATTAAAATTTCCGTGCCTTCAGGTACGCGTGCTAAATCTGTATTCCCGGGAACTGTATCTTCGGTTGTAGCAAGCAGTGATGGTACCAAGACCGTAATTATCAAACACGGAGGGTATTTTACTATTTATTCCAACCTATCCAATGCAAATGTTTCCAAAGGACAGCAGGTTTCATCAGGAACAGCATTAGGTACTATAGCCCAGGATTTTGATGGTGCTTATACCCTTGATTTCCAAGTATGGAACGGAAGTACGCCAGTTGATCCATTAGGTTGGATTTCATATTAAAAAAAGTGTAACTTTGCAAAAATTTTAAGAGATGAATACACTAACAATACTTGCCTTATCTTGGCAACATATCCTTATCGTAGCAGTACTTTTAGTATTACTTTTTGGAGGAAAGAAAATTCCGGAATTAATGAGAGGAGTAGGTTCAGGAATCAAAGAATTTAAAGATGCGGTAAAAGAAGAAGACAAGCCAGGTTCTGAAAAAAAACCAACTTCGAACGATAATAATAATTCTCCAAGTAACTAAAATTCCTTAAAATTAATGAAATTTACTGAGACTGCATGGAAAGTCTTCAATCAAGCTATTGAAGACTATCACGTGTCTGATGATGTTAACACTCTAATTAATAACCCTTTCGAAAAAGATAGTTTGGAACGGATTTTGTATGCAAAGAACTGGATTGATACCGTTCAATGGCATCTGGAAGATATAATTAGAGATGAAAATATTGATCCGGCTGAAGCTCTTCAACTCAAGAGAACAATAGACGCTTCCAATCAGAAAAGAACTGATCTGGTAGAATATATTGACGGCTGGTTCCTTACTAAGTTTGAAAATATAACTCCTAAATCTGAAGCAAAAATAAATACAGAAACTCCCGCTTGGGCAGTAGACAGATTATCAATTCTTGCATTAAAGGTTTATCATATGTCGTTAGAAGCTAATAGAGAATCTGCTTCTGAAGAACACAGAAACAACTGCCAGGCTAAACTGGATGTTCTGCTTACTCAGAAAGAGGATCTATCAACTTCTATCAATCAGTTGCTTGCTGATATTGAAAACGGTAACGTTAAGATGAAAGTATACAAACAAATGAAAATGTATAACGATGAAAGTCTTAACCCAATCCTTTATCAAAAAGGGCAACAGAAATGAAACGACTAATTTTTCTTGGAGTACTTATCATATTAACATCTTCCTGCGCAACGGAAAAGCTAAACCTTTCCCCGTTGTCAAATAATTTTTATAGTGATACCAAAGGTTCTGATTCCGACAGAGGCTCAAAGAAGAATTTTAATATCAATATTAAAGAAAATGTAAATGCTTCTGAAATTTCAAACATGATCTCCACTTTTCCCAAGTTTAAAAACAATGGGTTGAATGATGAGGTTACCAGTTTGAAATACAGCCTTCAGAATTATTTATATGCTATTGATGCCAACAATTCTGCGGGTAAGAGCAGAGCCCTTAAAAGCTTCGAAAAATCTTACAAAAAAATTCAAAAGCTAAGACAGAATCTTGACAGAGATGACGATGAAGTTCTCAACAGATATCTGGTTCGTTTAAAAACCAATATCTCTGTTATTGAAGATGCTTTGCCAGGAAGTTAAAAACTAATTGAACTATCAATGATTAAAATTCAGGCGGAAGCCAATGTTCCTACAGAGCACGGTACTTTCCGAATGATAGCTTTCTCCGAAAACGAAAACGACTGGATGCCTCATATGGCCATCATCGCTGAAAATACAGATTTTTCAAAGCCTGTCAATGTTCGTTTCCATTCAGAATGTATTACCGGAGAAGTTTTCCATTCAAAAAAATGTGAATGCGGCCAACAATTAGATGCTGCAATGAAATATACCCATGAAAACGGTGGAATTATCATCTACCTTCGTCAGGAAGGAAGAAACATCGGGATCATCAACAAGCTGAAGGCATATTCCCTACAGGAAAAAGGTTTGGACACCGTACAGGCCAATCTTGAACTGGGACTTCCTGCAGACGACAGAAACTTTGGCGTAGCCATTGAAATTCTTAATCTGTTGGATGTAAAAGATATCAACCTTCTGACAAATAATCCTGAAAAGGTAAAATATGTGGTAGACAGCAATATTCACCTTAATTCCAGAGTACCGCTACAGATTCCTGCAAACGAAATAAGCAAAGGATATCTGCAAACAAAAAAAGATTTCTTTGGACATCTTCTGGATGACAACGATAACTAAATACAACAAAAGCTTCAGAAATTCTGAAGCTTTTTTATTTTTATCATTCTGGCACGATCATTTAGATTCAGACCATATATTCAATACTTAAAGCACTCAAATAGGCCTTTAATTTAACAGCTCCTATCTTCCTTATACTTTTATAAACAATAATTGAATTATACGGTTAAAATCATTCATTGATTTATAATCATAAGCGGTCATTAAAAATCAAAAGCCCCGAGATTTCTCCCGGAGCTTTTTTAATTATAAAAAACTGAAAAGATATTCTAAATTATTTAGTCTTGATTTTAGACTCGTCAATATTGTAATATTTAATTACGCTTTTGTAATCATTGTAATCTACAGCAGTACCTTTAGCTGCTTTTGCACCACCAGTACCCGTTCCGTTAGCAGGAAGAATAAGGACTCTGAAATTTTTATTCTGATAGTAAGATGGATTAGCTGTTAAACTAAATGCAGCAGTAGAATTAATATTAATGGTAGCAGCAAATTTACTGAATTCAAAAATATAATCTACGGCATCATTATTTGTATTCCCTACATAACGAGTATATGGAAGAAGTTTCCAAGTAGGAGAACCTCCATCAGTTCCAATCTGCATATAAATAAGAACCATATCGGACTGTACTAATGGGCTGTTAAAATCATCGCTCCATCTATAAAGATTATCATCGACTCTAGTGAAACTAGGACTTATATCAAACGACTGGTTTATAGTATCATAATCTGTTCCCTGTACTACAGTGTCATCACTATTATCACAGCTATAAGCAGTAAATCCTACAGCGCCCAGGAATAAAAAGAGAAGTATTTTTTTCATTTCTTATTAAAGTTTAGTTATTATTTATATTGCGTATTCAAATCATATACCAAAAATGTCAAAAACTTTGTTTTCCTCATTTTTTTAATTGTATTTTTGTTCTTATTCAAAAAGTCATGAAGAAATTATTATATACTTCACTCTTTATTGTCGCATTGATAAGTCCTAAGGTGAACGCCCAATATCAGCCTAAAAACACTTCTAAAGAAGATTTGAAAAAGGCTCAGAAATGGGTTGAAAAAACCTATAAAAATCTTTCTCAGGATGAAAAACTAGGGCAGCTATTTATTGTGGCACTTTATACCAATAAAGGAGAAGACTATATCAGCCAGGTAAGAAATATTGTTACAAATGATAAAATAGGCGGTCTAATCTTAATGCAGGATGATGCTGCAAGGGAAATCAACCTTGTAAATGAATTTCAGCAAAAATCCAAAATTCCTTTGATGATTGGTATGGATGCAGAATGGGGTCTATACCAGAGAATTGCCACGGCTCACAAATTTCCTTGGGCAATGACATTAGGTGCTGTTCAGGATAAAAACCTTGTCTATCAGATGGCCGCAAAAATTGCTGATGACTGTCACAGAATGGGGATCAACTGGGATTTTGCTCCTGTAGTGGATGTCAATACCAATCCTAATAACCCTATCATTGGTAACAGAAGCTTTGGTTCTGAAGTGGATAATGTAATCAGCTCTGCCCTATCCTACTCTAATGGACTTCAGGATAACAACATCTTAGCAGCAATTAAACATTTCCCGGGGCACGGAGATACCAGCACAGACTCACACCTTGATCTTCCTGTTGTTTCCCACTCAATGGAAAGACTTAATACAATAGAACTGGCACCTTTCAAAGCGTTGATGGATAAAGGAATTGGCGGAGTAATGGTTGCCCATTTATATGTTCCAAGCTTAGAATCAGGAAAAGGAATTCCGGCTTCTGTTTCTAAAAACATCATTACCGGATTACTGAAAGATAAGCTGGGTTATAAAGGTTTAATTATTACCGATGCATTAAATATGGGTGCTGTAGCCAATAAATACAAGCCGGGAGAACTGGACGCTATGGCCTTTAAAGCTGGAAATGACATTATGCTTTTCTCACAAGGTGTTTCCGAAGGTAAAAAACTGATTCAGAAAGCTATTGATAAAGGAGAAATTCCTCAGTCCAGAGTAGAAGAAAGTGTGAAAAAAATCTTATTGACCAAATATTTCCTTGGTCTTACGCAATACACACCAAAAAATCCGGAAAACATCAATACTGATTTAAATAATAATTCTCATATCCAGTTAGTACAGAATCTTTATTCCAATGCATTGACTTTATTAAAGGATGAAAAGAAATTACTGCCCCTTACAGGAAAACAGATATACTATGTTCCTTTGGAAGAAGCGCCTTATCAGACTTTCGCCAGCAGATTAGGCAACAATGTAATCATCAAAAAAGCGGGTGAAATAAATACTATTCCAGCAGGATCAACGGTAATTGTAGGTTTCCATAAAGATAATTCCACAGCTTATAAGCCATATAAAGTTTCTGCAGAATCTAAGCAGGTACTTTCTGATCTTACCAAAAATCAAAATGTAATTCTGAACGTATTCGGAAGTGCTTATGCATTAAAGGATATCGATATTTCAAAAGTTTCAACAGTTCTTGTTTCTTACGAAAACAATGATGATTCAATGAACGCAGCGGCTGATGCTTTAAACGGAAAAACAAAAATATGGGGAAAACTTCCTGTACTGGTTAATGACCAGCTGAAACCGGGAATGGGTATAGATCTTAATGCAGGTACCTCAGCGAATACCAAATAATACAACATCAAAACAACAATAATCTAATGAAAATAGGCATACTTTGCTATCCAACATATGGAGGAAGCGGAATTGTAGCAACAGAATTAGGAATGTCTCTTGCCAATAAAGGATATGAAGTACATTTTATCAGTTCTGCACTTCCTGCAAGATTAGACATTACCAACCCGAATATTTTCTTCCACAGGGTAAATGTTCAGACTTATCCTCTTTTCCAGTATCAGCCTTATGATATTGCGTTAAGCTCGATGATCTACAGGGTTGTCAATCTTTATAAACTGGATCTTCTTCATGCACATTATGCCATTCCGTATGCATATGCAGCTTTTACAGCTAAACAGATGCTTCAGGAAGACAATAATGATATTCCACTGGTGACTACATTACACGGTACAGATATTACCCTTGTAGGCCAGCATCCAAGCTATAAACATGCTGTAGAGTTTTCTATCAACCAATCAGATGCTATTACTTCAGTTTCTGAAAGTCTGAAAAAAGATACCCTTCAGTTTTTTAACATCAAAAAAGAAATTCAGGTGATTACCAATTTTATTGACAATTCTGAATTTGATGACTGCTCTGAGTGCCAGAGAACACAGTTTGCCAATCCTGATGAAAAGATCCTGATCCACGTATCCAACCTTCGTCCTGTAAAACGTGTGGATGAAGTCCTTCAGATCTTTAAGAATGTGGAGAAAAAGGTAAAATCAAAACTTATCATCATTGGTGAAGGTCCTGATATGGAAAAGGTCAATCAGTTTTTAGAAGAAAACCCGGATCTTATCTCCAAAATCCGTCTTTTAGGAAAGGTGAATGATCTGTATAAAATCTTACAGCTTTCGGACGTATTTCTTCTTCCTTCAGAACAGGAAAGTTTCGGTCTGGCAGCTTTGGAAGCCATGGCCGCTTATACTCCGGTAATCAGTTCCAACGCAGGAGGAATTCCTGAGGTAAACATCCAGGGAGAGACAGGATATCTTGCTGAAATTGGAAATGTGGAGGCCATGAGCAACTACACCATCAAGCTATTGAGCAATGATGAACTTTTAACCAAAATGAAGCAAAACGCGAAAGATCAGGCTATAAAATTCGATTTGAAAAACATTCTTCCTATCTATGAGAAAATGTATAGAACGACTATAGAAAACTTTAATAAGGAGCTGACGAAAGTATAATATTTCTATTATATTTACGTCACACTTATGACGGAAAAACTACTTCAATATCTTTGGAACTATAAGGTTTTCAAAAATTTTGACTTCAAGGATATTGAAGGAAATTCCGTTGAGATCATCCATTTTGGAAAATGGAATAAAAATGCCGGCCCCGATTTTCTGGATGCTAAAATCAAAATCAACGGCTTACTTCTCGCAGGAAACATAGAACTGCATGTTCGTTCCTCAGACTGGATTTTTCACAATCATTCCCAGGATCCCAATTATCAAAATATCATTCTGCATGTTGTACTTCAGCATGACATAGAAATTCAAGAACTTACCGGAAAACATGTTCCAACGTTGGAACTTAAAAATCATATTGATGAAAATATCATCTTGAAATATGAAAAACTCATTAATGGAAATGAATTTATTCCCTGTGAAAATATTTTTAATCCCCAAAAAGTACCTGTTAACTTTCACGAAGAGAATATTCTGAAAAAACTGGACGAAAAATCTGAAGAGCTTGAACAGAGCTTAATCCGGTATAAAAATAATTTTGAAGCTGTTTTATTTCACAGTTTTGCTTATTCATTCGGACTAAAAGTAAATGCTCACATTTTCCGGCAGATTGCTGAAAGTGTGGATTATAATATTATCAATAAAATCCGCCAGAATCCTCTTCAGCTTGAAGCTTTATTCTTCGGAATCTCAGGATGGCTTGAGGATCCGCAGGACGGACAGATGAAAATATGGAAAAGAGAATTTGATTTCATTAAAGCTAAGTTTTCGATTTCAGATCTGAAATTTCATCCAAAATTTTTAAGGTTAAGGCCTCCCAATTTCCCCACAATCCGATTATCACAATTGGCAGACCTTTACAAACATCAGAATTTATTCTCAAAAATTATGGAAGCCAGAAACGGAGATCAGTTGTATACCATCTTTAGTTCCATAAAAGCCTCTGAATACTGGGATTTTCATTTTAACTTCGGAAATATTTCAAAAGTACAGCCAAAAACATTGACTAAAGATTTTATTGATCTTCTTATTTTAAATACAGTCCTGCCTTTACAATATACTTATCACAGATATCATCGTGAAGAAATTGCAGATGAAATTATTGAACTGTACAAAACTGTTTCTCCCGAAAAAAATACCATCATTACAGGCTGGAAAAAACTTGGAATGAAAATTACCAATGCCTTAGAAAGTCAAAGTCTGATCTATCATCATAAAACCTATTGCGAAACAAAGAACTGCTTAGTATGTGGGATTGGATTTAAACTTTTAAAAGAATAATTGTCACTGAATACATAACCTCCTGCAAAAACCTTATCAAAAAAATTGCTTACCTTGCAGTATTGGATTTAAACTTTTAAATAACAATTTTGGAAATGCTGAGTAATATCCGTCATAAAATGGAAAGAGAGTGGTTTGGTGTACTGACAAGAACGGGTGCCAAGCTGGGAATTCCTGTATCTAAACTGAGAATTTTCTTCATCTACTCTACTTTTGCCACTGCCGGTTTTTTCTTTCTGATCTATTTAGGATTAGCATTCACACTTTGGATTAAAGATATTTTCATCACCAGAAGACCTAGCGTCTTTGATTTATAAATTATGGAATTTTCACCAATCACCTCTGCTGAAGATCATAGAGTTCAGGAAATCTATACTTCTTATACAACCACTTTTCCTGTAGACGAGCAACGAGATAAAGATCAGTTTACGGGCTTGTTTTCAAATCCGTATGTAAAGTTTATGTCTGTCATTCATGAATCGGAAGCTATTGGCTACCTCATCTTGTGGGAGCTTAGTACTTTTGTTTTTGTAGAACATTTTGAAGTTTTTGAAGCATTCAGAAGTAAGAGACTGGGTTCTCAAATTATCAATCATATATCAGAAAATTATCCCGGTGTTATTTTAGAAATTGAACCTGCAGATTTGAGTGAAGATGCTGCAAGACGTTATTCTTTTTATCAAAGAAACAATTTCAGTCTGATTGATGATACCCACATTCAGCCAAGTTATGGTGAGGGAAAAAAATCTTTGAACCTATGGCTGCTTGCTAATTATACTCCCGAAAATGTGGAGAAAGCCAAAAAAGAAATTTACGATATTATTTATCATTAAAATATAAAACGCCGGAGAAAGATTCCGGCGTTTATTGTTTATTTTTTAACCACAAAAGTTTTAAATACTTAATGTTCTGTAGTCTTGTAAAGTTTAGACAATAGTTCTATTAATTTACTTCGTACTCCAGTTTTATAGTAATACTGGCTTCTTTTTCTTTGGAAGAGGTATTGAATGTTCCGCCATAGGAATAATCTTCGTTAGAATTGGGTGCTGTAATCTGGATTACTCCCATTGTTGCTTTCTTCAGATTTCCTAAGCTGCTTCCTGAATTTTCAGCAATTTTTTCAGCACGTTCTTTCGCATCTTTTGTTGCGCTCGCAATCATTTCCTGTTTCACGGTAGCTAATTTAGTATAAAAATAAGCTGGTGAAGAAGAAGTAAATTCAATTCCACGATTGATAATTTCCGTAATATTTCTGGATAGGTTTTCTATTTTTCCTACTTCTTTGCTTTCAATGGAAACTTTTTGGGTAAGGTTATACCCGGAGAACTCTCCCTGCACATAATTTCCGTTGGCATCATTATAACTTCTGAACTGTTTTTGAATATCTACAGAAGAAAATACGATCTCTTTCTGCTGTATTCCTTTTGAAAGCAGATAGTCATTAATGACTTTTCTGTCCATCGCCAGCTCATCATAAGCTGATTTAAGATCAAGATTATTTTTGGAAAAACTTCCGGACCAGGTGATCAGATCAGATGTAAACTGTTTTATCCCTAGACCTGTTACGGAAATTGTATTTTCAGATTTATTTCTGTTTTTAATCGCGTTTCCTAAAAATCCGAGCCCGATTACAAAACCAAGCGCGGCTATAGCTACTGCAAAAATATTTTTATTCATAAAAATTGTGAATTTAGGTTGTTGTTACACTAATGATTGTATCAATTACCATTCCAATATTTTAAGATTTTCTTAACATTTTAAAGATGAAGATAGAAAATAAAACGTATTCAACCTGGATGAATATTTCTCTCTTTAAACTACTTTTCGTTCTCTTTCAACCGTTCTATAAAAAGAGGCATCGTTTCTTCCAACCTCAACATTACGCCTGAAAGATTTCTTGCTTTCACATAGGTTCGTACCTGAGGTTTTGCTAAAAATGAGAACTGAATAAATTCTGAAATTCTGTCGGCTGGAATTCCGGCTTTTACAAAATAATCATCATCTATCCTTTCCCGAATCCAGGCAACATGCTCCTGAAGATCATCATATTTATATTGTCTTTTCTGCCTTCTGGCTTTACCGCTTATCAGATCATACACACCCTGAACATTCAGGTTCCCTAAGAGTATTGGTAAAAGAACACTTTTCACTTCAGCTGGCTTTTCTCTCATTTTTCCCACCGGCTGCGGAAGTCCTACTGCATCCCTTACCTGTTCACCCTTATCTACTTTTGCTACAATCCGTGAATCTGTTTCCAGATCTCCGGTGAGTTTTTTTACAATCTTTACTTCTCCCACATCCCTCGGAATCTGATGCAGAATAATAAATAATGGAGAGTTGATACCATTGGTAAGAACTCTTCTGGATATTCTGTTGAAATCTTCTTTTACAAACCTCAGTTCATCATTAGGATTAGCATCAATAGAAAATATTCCATTGGTATCAGAGTACACTTTTTTGTCGGTAGACATGTTGATGACAATCACTTTACTTAAATCTTCGCCAGTTTCATCCACAATCCGTCCCGTCACGGTCTGCTGGGAAAAAATGAGCGTACTGCACAGAATCATAAGGAAAAGAAAAATTTTTCTCTGCCCAGATGTTTCAATATTTTCAGCCATATACCCCAACTTTTATTATTCTTTAGTTCCCTCTAATTTATTCATTTTGCTGTATTCCCCGAATGCTACTTTAAGCTCATATTCTACAACACTTATTTGAAAATCCTTCCTGTATCTTTTTGCCAGTAAACGTGTCTTTTCTGCATAGAGAAGAAAAGTATCTATCTGCTCCTCATCCATTCCGTATTTTTTCAGGAAATTTAAATTAATTTCATTTCTTACCCTTCTAAGAAAATCCTGAGTTTCATTGTAATTCGCTTTGGTAATTTTAGGCTTTGTTGTTTTTTTCACCAAACCTGCTACAGCACTCAATACGCCAAGCACATTTACCTGCCCTGCATTAAAATCATGACCCGTAAAAGTTTTTGATAGGATATTATTCGGCAAAGGCTGAATAAGCGGACTTTTCATATAATCCTCCATATCTGATTTTAATGACTGGATCTTTCTGGATTCATTCAAATGCTGATTGTCTTTTGCAAGATTCCCTGTAGGTTTGTACTTTATCCTTACCTCAGGGATCTGAATCTCCATTTTCTTCAGAATAATATTCATTGGAGAATTAAGATCTTCTCCGGTGATTTTTTTATCAGCGCGGTAATATCCTTCTTTTACAAATCTGATCTCATCATTTTCTTTTGCTTCAATTTCAAATTTCCCGGACATATCACTTAACATGCTTTTACCTGCTGAAATATTGACAATGAGCACAGGAGTTACATCCAGATCATTACCCGTAATTACTCTTCCCGATATCTTTTGCTGCGCCCACAACCCTGAAGCGATACAAAGAGGTACAAGGAATATTATTTTTCTGATACATACCATCTCCATTTATCTTTGAGTTTGTGGAGCACGATAAGATGAAATTCTTGTCAGAACAAAACCCTGGAATCTGTTTAGATCCGCATCACTGCAGAATCCGTACTTCAGGATTTTTTTTCTTTCAAAACCTCCCGCAAAAACATAGTAAATAAAATGATCTATCAGCGGTTTTTCTATCTTAAGATTGGTAAAATAATCATCTCCAAGACTTGCTCTGATATACTGCATCAAATCTACATCATCCCATTTGTTTTTCACTTTTCCTATAGAGAATCCCTGTCCTTTGGGCTGTACAAATTCTCCCGGTTTGGCTGCCAATATTCTTGGATCTGATTTCTGAGCGATATACTGATCTATATCTTTGATCAGTTTTTCAACCTTTTTAGGTTTGTTATATAATTTTGAATCTATTTTCAGGTTTCCGGTAAGACCTTGTTTCACTTCCACTTCAGGAATCTGAATGGTTTGGCGAACAAGGCTTATGTTCATAGGAGATTGTATATTTTCCTGAGAAACTTTTCTCATGAGCCTTTCATATCCTGCTTTTATAAAACGTAATTCATCCCCTTGTCTTCCGGAAATCATAAAATGGCCGTCTCTGTTGGAAACTACTATTTCATCAGTCCGGAGGTTGATTACATTCACATCCTGCATTTCAGCACCATCTTCAGAAGTAATCCTTCCGAATATATAACTTTGGGCATGGGTATGGATAAAAAAAATAAAGGATAAGAAAAAGAATAGTTTGAGTTTCACTGGCTGTTTTTTATAGAGCAAAGCTAAAATTATTTTTAATGTTTACCATAAGTTTAACCACAGTTAACGCGTTTTAATATTTCTTTTTGATTTTTGCCTTCTAAACTGTTAAATAGCCCGATTAAATTGTTAAATTTTCTTTTAAATTTTAGCTAACTTGCAGTCTCAATTCTCTTTTAACAATGCAAAATTCTTACACAGTCATCAATGCTTCAGCCGGATCCGGGAAAACTTACGCCCTGGTACAAAGGCTTCTGATGATCTGTCTCCGCTATCCTAATCAACAGCAGTCGATCAGGAATATTCTCGCTCTTACTTTTACTAATAAGGCAGCAAACGAGATGAAGGAAAGAATTTTGTCCTGGCTGGGAAATTTCACAGCTAAAGAGTATGCAGAGAATACTGATCTGAAAAATATCCAGAAAGCTTTTGAAGAGCAGGGACTAAAAATTACAATTGATGAGCTTCATCATCGTTCTAAGAAACTACTGGATTATGTTCTCCACAATTATTCCACATTGAATATCGGAACTATTGACCGTTTTAATTCAAGGCTGGTAAGAAGCTTTTCATATGAATTGGGGCTGGCTAAAAATTTTAATCTTGAAATTGAAGCTGAACCTTATTTGATAGAAGCCGTTGATAAAATGCTGGATCAGATTGGGGAAAATGAAACCATCTCGAATTCTTTCATGGATTATGTAGACTACAGTCTTGAAAATAATGAAAGAATCAATCTTAACAAAAATCTTTATGATTCGGCAAAAGAATTTGTAAAGGATATTCACTATGAGCACCTGAAAAGCAATAAAAGTTTTGACGATGCCAATTATGAAAATATAAAGAATACGCTTCGTAAAGAAATTGTTCTCAATAAAAAACAGTCTGCGGAACTTGCGGCCAGCTCTATTGAGTTATTCAAATCAAGAAATATTGATATTGAAGATTTTGCTCAGGGTAAAAACGGAATCGGAGGCTTCTTTACCAAGGTCATAGACTTTTACCAACAGAAAAGAGCTGGGTTTCCTTTTCCTACTACTCAGGAAGAATCTGTTATCAACAATTACAGAAAAGGAGCCTCTTCAAAATCAAAGCATAAAGAGTCTGAGATTTTTGAGGTTCTTGACCCACTTCTTGATAGCAGAATGAAACTTATCCTTCTGTATATTGAGACTCAAAAGAAAGAGAAAGTATTATCTGCTCTTCTTCCCTTAAAGGTAAATAAGGATATTCAGGATGAACTTCAAAAAATTGAAGAGGAAAATGATCTTGTCCTTCTTTCTAAATTTAATATCCTGATCAATGAAAATCTGAAAAACGAACCTTCTGCTTTTATTTATGAAAAGATAGGCGCACAGTTTCAGCATTATTTCTTTGATGAGTTTCAGGACACGTCTGAACTGCAATGGCAAAATTTTGTCCCGCTGAGAGATCACAGTGTTTCTACGGAGTATACTTCATTTACTTTGGTGGGTGATCCTAAGCAGAGCATTTACAGATTCCGTGGTGGAGAAAGTAAACTGATGCTGGATATTATCAACAAAAAAGAATTTTCACCCAAGGAAGCTGACCTTCTTGTATTAAAGGACAACTGGAGAAGTGCCAGAAATATTGTACAGTTCAACAATGAGCTGTACCGTTTTCATTCTGAAGGACTATTGGAAGAGCATAAGAATATTTTCGGGGAAGATGCTGAACAAAGTCCCAAATCAAAGATTGACGGACGTGTAAAAGTGAATCTGATTGATAATCTTACAAATGAAGAGTTCTACAATGATACTTCCGAGAGGATGAAGAAAGACATCCAGGAATGCCTGGACAATGGTTTCCAGTTTTCTGACATCACTATTCTTTGTCGTGGAAATTTTGATATTTTCAGCTATTCTCAAAAACTGGGAGGTTTAAAGGTTAAGTATCGTGGTGAGGAAACTAATATTAAAACAATTTCCGATAAAGGTCTTACGCTGGAACTTTCCAATACACTAAAGGCTGTCATTGAATTTCTGCGATGGGAAATTAATCCTAAGAATAAACATTGTCTGATCATGATGATGTATCATCTGAATACATTAGGAAAAATTCATATGCCTGATTTCACTTTAGGAATGAAAGAAATTCTGGATATTGAGGGACATGAAGAAATACTACAGTTTATTCAGCAAAAATATGCACTGAAGCTTAAGCAGGATAATTTTCCGAGGTTTAATCTCTACAATTTCATCGAATATTACATCAACGAATTTTCTGTTGAAGGTAAAGAGACCGACTTTTTACTGAACTTCCTGGAAATGCTTTTCAACTTCACTCAGAATGCGGGCGCCAGTACGAAAGAGTTTTTGAAATATTGGGATGAGGAAGCTTCTTCTTACACTATTCAGGCTTCAGAAAACATTGATGCGGTCCAGATCATGACCATTCACAAGTCTAAAGGATTGGAGTTTCCTATTGTTTTTATTCCTATGATGAACAAAAACCGGGATAGTGAATTTACCAACTGGTTTGATACGAATGAAAATGAAGCTTTAAAATCTGTCAATATCAATCAGTTCAGTAAGAATCTGGAAGTATATGATGAGGAAATTCTGTTTTTCAACAGTAAAAATTCCTACAAAAATATGATTGACAGATTATGTCTGCAGTATGTTGCTACCACCAGACCTGTTGAACAGCTGTTTTTCTATATTCAGAAAGCCAATAAGACCTCTAATAATCTTGAGCTCCTTGAATTCCTTCAAACAAAGAATCCGGAACAGGCTGATGAGTTTGATCTGTATGAAGTGAAGCCTGAAATGCTGAAAAAAAATTCGAAAGATAAAAGTTCATCTTTTAAAACCCAGAATATTCAGGATCTGAAGAATGTCAATGAAAAAAGTACTTCTATCAAGATTGCTACGCCGTCTAAAAACTATCAGGTAAGAAATGAAAAGGTAAGAATCGGGCTATTTGTTCATGAGCTTTTATCAAAGATCAATACAGAAAAGGATATTTCCAAAGTGCTGGAAGGATATGCGCTGGAAGGACAGATTACGCTAGAGGAAAAAAATGAAATACAGCTCACTTTAGAAGAAATCGTGAAAACTTATGCAGAATTCTTTGATGAAAAATGGGAAGTGATCAACGAGAAAGATATTATGATCTCTGAAAATGGGGAAAGTCATATATTCAGGCCTGACCGTATTTTAAAAGGTGAGGAGGGGTATATCATTGTTGATTTTAAGACTGGTGAGCAGAAAGCTAAGGATGAGGCACAGGTAGAAGGGTATAAAAATATACTTGAACGTCTAGGTAAAAAGGTTCTCAAGACTCAGATTATCTATCTATAAATTATCAAATCCCAACCTTATCAAAAGATTAACATATAAATTCTTATAAAAACGCTTCAAAATAGAAAAGGTTTTATTATTTTTATTAATAATAAATAGCATTTGATCTGCCATTTTATTTTGATACAACCATGAAAATATATTTAATTTCCTGTGTTATAAGCCTGATCATCATGTCAGTCTCCACAGTAGCCAGCTATAATATTATTAATTATATAGATCCACCTGTCACGCAAGATGACCATCGGTATATGCCTACTGAAAACATTGCAAAATCTTTGTTTCTCAGTTTTGTATTGGGAGCAATAGTTTTTATTACTGTTGTGAGGATACAGAGGCAAAAGCTAAGAAGGTAATTCTTCCCGTTTTATGTATTTCTCTCATATAAAAAAACAAAAACCGCTATTCCATTGGATAGCGGTTTTATATTTTGAGAAGTTTCAGTTTTAAACTGTTGTAGCAGGAACAAATACTCTCTGAGACAATTCCTGGTCAAAAAGGTATAGTGCAGAAGGATTATCGCATACCATTTTGATTTTCGTTACGTATTGAGAAGCGCTGGCTTCTTCTTCTACCTGTTCGTTGATAAACCACTGCATGAATGACGTTGTTGCAAAATCTCCCTCATCGTTTGCATTTTTCACAATATTGAAAATACTTTTAGTTACTATTTTCTCATGTGCCAATGCTTTCTCAAAAATATCTGTTGCATTTTCGAACTCATGTGGAGGTTTTGGAATTTCTCCGATGATAATTTCCCCACCTACATCATTCAGATAATCAAACATTTTATCTGCGTGCATCAATTCTTCTTTGCTTTGTACTCTGAAATAGTTGGCAATTCCATCCAGATCTTTTCCAGAAAACCATGCAGACATTGAAAGATAATATTGAGCGGCGTATTGTTCGTGGGCAATTTGTTCGTTAATTAATTTTGCAATTTTTTCGCTTACCATAAGTATTAAATTTATAGTCAAAAATAGGGAATAAAAGCCCGAAATCAAAAGTTTTAAAGAAAATTAATACAAAAAGGATGGAGAAACATCCATCCTTAACACATTAAAAAACTAAAATTACAGGCTGTTATTTTACATCAGCAGCTCCCGTATTCATCGGCTTTTTCATCATTTTTCTTTCTTTCATTGCCATCTTCATTTTCTCTGCTTTTGCTTTTCTATCAGCCTGCCATTTATCATATTGTTCAGGGTTTAGAATTTTTTTCATATCAGCATCCATTTGTGCTCTTTTGGCCTGCATCTCCTGCATCTTAAGTTGTCTGTCTCCTTTATTTTTCTCGAACTCAGCTTTCCTTTCAGCATTTTTTTTGTCCTGAAGGGCTTTTACCTGAGCTACCTGAGACGGGTTCAGATTAAGGTCTTTTTGCATTTCTGCAAGACGTTCCTGCTGTTTCTGTTCCATTTTCTGCTTCATTTCAACGGCTCTTGCCTGTCTGTCTTGTGGAGTTGTAGTTTGTTGTGCCATTGCAAAACTTCCCATTCCGATAAATGCTATTGCTAAAACTAATTTTTTCATCTTTTTAAAATTTAATTAATTGTTATTTTGTTATTATACCTTTTTGATTATTAATTAAAACACAAGTTAAATTAACATATTCATAAATAATGTTAAACTTTAACAAAAACAAATCAATAAACACACAAAAAAAAGGACAGATTATAAAAACCTGTCCTTCACACCACTTAAATATAATATATGAAAATTAATTCTTTACTAAGCTTCCTCTAAAGCCTCCATTATTACCACGGTTCTGTTGGCTTGGCGCTGAGCTTTCAGATCTTTGTCTGCCTCCGCCGTTGTTACCTCTAAATCCACCATTATCTTCTCTTTTGGGAGCATCTCTTCTCACTTCACTGTTTCCTCTGAAACCGCCTCCATTACTGCTTCTGAAACCTCCATTATTCTCTGTATTACTTCTGGTTCCTCCATTGTCTGAGTTTCCTCTGAATCCTCCTCCATTATTACTTCTGAAACCTCCGTTATTATCCGAATTTCCTCTATTCCCGTTATTAGTGCTTCTAAAACCGCCATTATTATCACGGAAACCACCTGAGTTTTCGGTTCTCGTATTTCTGAAACCATTTCCCCCTCTGTTGTCTCTTCTGACGATATCAAAAGTAGGGTTATCCATTCTGCGGAATCTTGACCTGTCTACTCTGTAAATATTGATATTGATATTTCTATATCTTGGCATTACAGTATATCTCGGTCCATAATACGATCTTCTGTAATTCTGGAAATATATAACCGGGCTTGAGCCTCTGTAATAGTTATTTTGGAAAACAACAAATACTCTCGGTCCTACAATTCTTTCTAATGCATAAAACCTATCATAATACCATCTGTCCGGATTATATCGGTAGAAATTATCCCAAGCTGTAAAACTTGCATACAGATTATTAAGTCTCATGATCTGGTCTACCTGCCAGCGGCTTAATCTGTTCTGTACAAAAAATCCGTTCCAGTCGATATTAACAATACTTCCTCTGTAGTCGTTATAATAGCTTTGATAATAATCACTTGGATAATAATCCTGAGGATAATTGTAATAATAATCGTCAGGGAAATAATTTCTGTCATCTTCGTCGCTGTAATAGCCTTCTCCATTCTGATAATAACCATCATCACCCCAACCATTGTTCGGATACTGCTGAGCCGACGTCAAAACGCCCAACCCAAAAGCTAATCCTAAAAATATTTTTTTCATCTCTATAGTCGTTATTTGGTTAATATATAGCAGAATATCTTAATTCTATCTTTTTGATACAAATAAAAAAAAGAAGTTAAATCCTAAGATCAAACTTCTTTTAAATTATCAATAACTAATTGATAATCAATTGTTAAATTTACATTCTTCCACTATCTTTTATCCAAAAAGCAATTTTTGCATTGAAGGATTCTTTCTTTTTAAGGTCTTCCAGATTTATATGCATTCTGTAGCGCCAATAGTGTGGGAAAACCGCAGGATTGTTAATTCTTTCATTATCCATTTTCTTATTGGTAAGCTCTGAATCTGTTGCCAGAAATTCCTGAATCGGGAAAATAGCCAGCATAGCATCGTTATATAAATGCTGCTTCATAATGATCTCCGCAAGATGAGGACTCAAATCTGCGGGAGCCTTTCCATACTGTATCAACTGCTGGTTGAAATATTTTTGAGTAAGAGCAGGATCTTCTTTCCACCATTGTCTCAGGGTTGAGCTGTCATGTGAAGATGCTGTCACTACATTCATATAGTTTGCATTCTTAGGATTATAAAACGGAATATTTTCAGAAGGCATTCGCTGTACCTTCAAAGCAATGATGGCTAATTCGTCCATGACAACCGGTACACATGCAGGAACCATTCCCAGATCTTCTCCGCAGATCAGCATTTTGGTAGCATTCAGGATAACGGGAAGTTTTTCCATTGCTTTTTCAGACCAAAGATGATCCTGTCTTCTGAAAAAATAGTCGTGATACAGATCATAAATACTTTTCTGCTCCAATTCCGGAAGATATTTGTAAGACTCAGTATTGTATACATTAAACCTTGGATGGTAAACTGTTTTACCATTTCTCTCTTCTGCTAAAAACAAAACATTAGCACATAGAGAAATCAATTGTTCTTCAAGCGCACCATATGATTTTTTCTTAAAGAAATTAACCAGCTTTCTCTGGGTATCAAATTCTTCTTTGAATACATAGGTTCCGTTAGCATTACGGTTCATAAATTCGAGGGCTTTCCCACTATCTTTTCCAAAGTACTCCCATAATACCTCATTGTTGATAAAAGGCTTACAATACCTATCAAAATTAAACGGAATCTGCCAGGCCTTAAATTCCTCCGCAACAATAGGAACAGCCGGATAAAAGTATCCTAAAATCCCTTGCACAGCAGAAACAGGCATTCTCCATATTCTGAAGAAACCTAAAATATGGTCGATCCTCATTGCATCAAAATACTGTTCCAATGCTTTGAATCTATTTTTCCACCATCTATAGTCATCTGCTTTCATAGCTTCCCAATTGTAAGTAGGGAATTCCCAGTTCTGTCCGAGTTCTGTAAATTGGTCAGGAGGTGCACCAGCCTGAAAATCCATTCCGAATAATTCCGGTTCTGTCCAGGCTTCTACGGAATACCTATAAATTCCGATTGGAAGATCTCCCTTCAACGAAACTCCCAGGTTATGGGTGTAATCAACGGCATCTTTGAGCTGAATATGTAATTGATATTGTACCCAGGCATGAAGCATTGAGATATCGTAATCTTTGTTTTTCGTTGTAAAAAACTGTAAGATCTTTCCAGCAATATATTTTTTGTGTGTTTTCCACTCGTTGAAATTGGGTGTTTTATATTTGTCTCTCAATACGCAGAATGCAGAATAAGGAATAAGCCAATATTCATTATCCTTTAAGAATTTTTTGAAATTCCTGTCTTTATAGATTTTATCTTTTTCTGCATAGAAAACAGCGGTAAGATATTTCCATTTACCTTCGATCATTTTTTCATAATCAATCAGACCCAAGGCATTTAATCTCTCTTTTTCAGATGAATAAGATTCAACTAACTCCTTCGGTAAAGAATAATCAAGCTTTTCTATAGAGATATATTGTGGATGCAGAGCGTATACAGATACTGCTGCATAAGGGTATGAATCTGTCCAGGAATAATTCGCTGTTGTATCATTAATCGGAAGAATCTGAATAATACCCAGATTCGTTTCTTTTGTCCAATCTGCCAGTTTTTTAATGTCCGAGAATTCTCCTACACCGAATCCGTCTTCGCTTCTCAAAGAGAATACGGGAACAGCAACTCCGGCATCATGATACATCTGATATCCTTTAAATCTAAAGTAATGATTGGAAACAATCTGCAAAACATCACTTAATGGATTAGCAACCGTAAATCTGTTCTCTCCGGTTTCTACATCGATAACTCTGTTTTCTTTGGTATCGTAAATACAGTATTTGAACTGGATAAATTCATTCTCTGGAATTTCAACAGAAGCTTCCCACATTCCAAAATCTGTCTGATGTAAATGAATAACTTTTTCATAACTCCAGTTTCCTAAAGATGCAGTACTTCCAAAAAGTACAATCCTCCAATCCAGATTATAAATAGGAGCTTCTATTCTGAATAAATGGGTATGTTTTTTTAGAGCTGTTATTTTTTCGGGAACAAAATCATGCAGCTTATTGTAAAGAATTTTGTTGTTTAAATAGTTTTCAGGGAAATTTTTATTATTCCATTCGTCAAAAATTACAAATTCCTTATAATTATGTGGAAAACTAAGATGATGCGGAACGAATTCCTCTCTTAATACATTGCCTTTTTCATCTGCTACGCGGTATTGATAAGAAATAGATTTTGAGAAATTATCTACTTCACATTTCCATATCCCATTCTCTGCAGAAAACATAGTATGAATGTGCACTGCAGTTCCCTCTTCACCAATTACCAACTGCAAATTTTCACCAGCCTTTACAATATATCCTACATTAAAGTATAGTTTCATCTATATTTTTTTATAAAAGTACATTTTAATATCCAAAAATAAAATTTATTGAATATCAAATAATCATTAAAAGACCTTTTCAAAATGATTTGAAAAGGTCCTTATATTCGTAATTAAATTTCTTAATTATCTTGTTACAAGAATCTTTTTATTGAATAATGCTTTTCCCGATTCATCAGTAATATTTATAATATAGGCCCCAACCACTAATCCTTTAAGATATACTTTCTCATCCAGCGAAGTATCTTTCACAGATAAATTCTGAGTCATCACATTTTTACCTGACATGTCAAAGATATTCAGTTTAATATTACCTTTTATATTCTTATTAACATGAACGTTGATATAATGTTCATCTACTTTAGTTGGATAAATATCCAGATTGGTTGTCAGGGTATTAATATTAGAACCTTTATCATTAGCAAAATACTTACTTGCCAAATCATAAATATGTAATCCTTGCTCTCCTGGAAGTTGTTTTGCCAGTAAAGTTGCCAGATCTACCTCATATAAGGCCGCTCCTTTTGCACTTGCTATTACAACTTTCCCCTGAGCATTTACAGCGGATCCATTAACAGAGTAATTATCAGGAATTCCGGTAATTTTACCAATAAACTTAGCTTTTAACTCTTTTGTCAGAACTTTAAAAACATTTCCTGAAGCAGCGAAAACATAGAAGTTATTATCTGCATCAGCAATCATGTCTCCACCAAAACCAGTTTCCATAGCGGTAAAAGAATTTCTACCGTTAGAAGAATCATCTTTAATGATCCCAAGGTCATTCACAACATATTGTCCACTTTTTTTATTAATTTCCAGAAATTGTGTGCCAGCATTATTCACAGCATAAATACTTCCATTATACCCTGTTGTCATTCTTGTAATATGAGAATTGATATCACATGATGATACTCTTGCAATACTATTTTCTACTAATGTAATCTCCTTTGTCTGAGGATTTAAAATATAGATATTAGAAGAAAACATGGGCATATATACCAAACTATTATTCGAAGAGTCATAAGCCAGGGCAGCCAGAGTTATTGCTTGAGAGTTACTGTAGGAGTTTCTGTCTTCCGCTACAATACCTCTTCTAACCTGTGAAAATACTTTTGCTGAAGAATCGGCTGTAAAAACTTTCTCTCCGGAAGTTCCATTAACCACATCAATGGTACGTAAATCATTGAAAGTAATGCTTTGAGTTTCTTTTCCTGTAATCGCAAAGAAATCCTGCTGTGCTTGTGCAGTCATACCGAAAAATAGTAAAAATAGAGGGAATAAATGTTTTTTCATGCTATATATTTTTAGATTCGTAATCATTTTGATATTACTAAGTTACACAATTTTCAAGTTAAAAAACAAAAAATCCCGGGTAATTGAATAAAGTTGATGATAAATTAATGAATATACCGCTTTACATGTGTTATTATCATTGATGAATGATCTGGGTTGCGGGGATAGGAGTTGTAAGTATTTACATTCTAAGATCTAATATCCCCAATTATGTCATTCCGTAGGAATCCAGCCATATTGATGAGAGTACAAAGGATTCAAAGGAATACTAGAGAGTTTTTTAATACTTAAGTGACCTAATAATCTTAGATATACTTGATGATAGAATAGAATAATAGATTTGTTTAGACTCCTACGGAGTGACAATCGGGAGGAAATATGTTGAATGATCATTGATGAATGATGATTCATCAGCGATCAATGTAAAGCGTTTGATACTGATAGCAATAGGAATAATTATTCGTTAATGATTACTCATTGCTTATTACTGATTGCTCATTACTTATTATTCATTGCTTATTACTGATGTTCTGTTTCTGGGTTGGTATAGGTATAAAACAAAAAAAATCCTCTATCATAAGATAAAGGATTTTTTAAAAATAAAATAAAAACTGGCGGCGGCCTACTCTCCCGCTTTCGCAGTACCATCGGCGCTGGTGGGCTTAACTTC
>NZ_JCAQOV010000003.1:0-394913 GCF_059567885.1 Chryseobacterium sp. BGA-UO-ETr-SB22
AAAATTTTAAAGTTTTTTAAGTAACCTCAAACTCTTCCATAACCCTCAATCTCTCTACTCCTGCGCTCCCTTAATTGGGACTGCAAAGATACAAACTCTTTTTAAACTCGCAACTCTTTTTAATAAAAAAAATTAAAGTTTTTCGTCTGTCTCTTTTTGAAGTTTTATAATGTTTCTGCTTATCTAAAAGCTCCTCTGCGCTTACTGAACCTCTTTCGTTTTTCAGTGGGGCAAAGATAGAAACTTCTACCATACTCCGCAACTTTATTTAACATAAAATTTACCCTTTCGTAATATTTAATCCTAATCTACTGACTCGCAGTAGGAAAAATTTTAAACATTTGTTTGGGGAATGGTGATTGGAGCTGGAGAGTGGCAGAGTTTGAGGGAGGGAGAGGTTTTTTGGGTGGAAAGAGATACGGGATTCGGGATACGGGGTGCGAGCGAAGGTGAGGGATTTCGGGTGATCGTAATATAGTATATATAATAAAGATGTAAGTTTTGGCTAAAGCTGGAGGAAAAAGGGATTCTTTGATTAAAAACGGGCTTCCTTCGGCTAAGCTAAGGACTACAGCCCGTTCCTGCTGAAAAAGTTTCTATTATTAACCACAGATGACACGGATTTTCGCAGAGGATGATGTATATATGTATGCAAGGGAACTATTTTGGTGGAAATGGGCTAAAGACCATCTGTATTCACTAATTATTATAGGATTAACCGCAGATGACACAGAGTTTCGCAGATCAGGAGAGAGATTGTTTTGACAAAAATGGGCTAAATACCGCTCCTACTGGATATAATGAACCCGCTATTTGTAATCTAAACCTCAGAACACGAAACCCGCAACGCGAACCTAGAATCCCACAACTCATAATTCATAACTTATAATTCATGATTCGTCTCCTCTCCTAGCCCTGATAGAAATGGTTACCCCGCAGTTTGCGTGGAAGAGCTGGTGGGTTTAGCCAGGGAAAGCCGGGCGTGAGGAGTATGAATGGATAGCAGGTAAAAGCTCCTGAAAAAGATTCTATATATAATAACGAATAGTAAAGATTATATACCTATCTATAGTAATGAAAGATATTATATAAAAAGAAATTACGGAAAGTAATCTTTATTTCCTTTCTATCATGGGTATTTTATTCTTTTGATTCACCTTTTCAACTATAACCATAGATGTAATAGTGATAAAAACCGGCTAACATTTTTTTTTGATTTCATACATTTGTAGTGCATTCCGGATTCTAAGGAGTGAAATGAGTTTTATATGACAGACAGAAAATATAAGGAAACGGTTCATACTGATAAAAACCAATACGAATATATTACAATAGCCCACGACGAAAATAAAGTCAGAATTTATACCTTGAAAAATGGGTTGAAGGTTTTTCTTGCTCAAAATTTTGATGCTCCGAGGATACAGACTTTTATTCCTGTAAGAACCGGAAGCAATAATGATCCGGCCGATAATACCGGACTGGCTCATTATCTTGAGCATATGATGTTTAAAGGAACGTCTCAGATAGGAACCCAAAACTGGGAAAAGGAAAAAGAACTTCTGGACCAGATCTCAGCATTATATGAAGAGCATAAAGCAGAACAGGATCCCGAAAAGAAAAAGGAGATCTATAAAAAAATTGATGAAGTTTCTCAGGAAGCCAGTCAATACGCCATCGCCAATGAATATGACAAAGCTATTTCTTCTTTGGGAGCTACCGGAACAAATGCTCATACCTGGTTTGATGAAACAGTATACAAAAACAATATTCCGAATAACGAACTTGAAAAGTGGCTGAAAATAGAAAAGGAAAGATTTTCTGAAATTGTACTTCGTCTTTTTCATACGGAACTGGAATCTGTATATGAAGAGTTCAACAGAGCTCAGGATAATGATACAAGACTTGTAAGCTATGAATTGATGGATGCTCTTTTTCCTACGCATCCCAACGGCCAGCAGACAACACTGGGAAGACCCGAGCATTTGAAAAACCCTTCTATGAAGGCTATTCACAAGTATTTTGATGAATATTATGTTCCTAATAATTATGCTATGGTGCTTGTTGGTGATCTTGATTTTGAGGAGACTATTCAATTAATTGATCAATATTTTGGCACTTTGCCCTATAAAGAGCTTCCTCAAAAGACACCAATAATTGAACAACCCATTACAGAGATTGTAATAAGAACAGTAAAAAGCCCTACTACTCCACGGGCTCAACTGGCTTGGAGAACGGAAAGCTATGGAACAAGGGATGCCATGCTTGCGGATGTTGTTGCCAATATTCTTAGTAACAGGGGTGAAGCCGGATTGCTGGATCTACATATCAATCAGACACAAAAGATGCTTTGGGCTCAGGCCTTTTCTGTAGGTTTAAGACAATATGGTTATTTTTCTATTGTTGCTGTACCTAAAGAAACACAAACTCTTGAGGAAGCAAAAAACATGGTACTGGAGGAAATTGAACTGATAAAGAAAGGTGATTTCCCAGACTGGATGCTGCCAGCGATCATTAATGATTTCAAAATTCAGAGAATGAAGGGCCTTGAAACAGCGGAAGGACTTGCTACAACCTTGTATGATTCTTATATAAAAGGCAGAACATGGGAGCAGGAACTGAATGAGATGGATGAATATGCGGCTTTTACGAAGGAAGATATAATGAACTTTGCCCAGGATTTTTTCAAAGAAAATTATGTTGTTGTCAATAAAGAAAAAGGAGTCAATGACACGTTGATCAGAGTTGAAAATCCAGGCATTACGCCTGTTAAGATCAACCGTGATACTCAGTCTGAGTTTTTAAAAGAGATTTTAACGGACAAGACTGAGGATATTAAGCCTGAATTTATCGATTATCAGAAAGAAATTGCCACTGACCAGCTTAACGGAAAGAAATTAAGTTTCGTAAAGAATAAATATAATGATATTGCACAGCTTCATTTCATTTTCCCTTTTGGAAGTGATAATGACAGAGATTTAGGAATTTCTACTCAGTTGCTGCAATATTTGGGTACGGATACTCTTTCGCCTGAAGATTTAAAAAAGGAATTTTTCAAAATCGGAATCAGCAATGATTTCAAAACTACGAATGACCAGTTGATCATTTCTCTAAGCGGACTGGAAGAAAATATAGAAAAAGGAATTGCTCTCCTGCAGCATTGGATGCATGATGTACAACCAGACCAGGAAATCTACAATCAGTTTGTGGGAACTGTACTGGAAAACCGACAGGCCATCAAAAAAGATAAAAACCGTATAATGACCGCCCTGACCAATTACACCAAACTGGGTGTTCACTCACGTTTTACGGATGTTATTTCTAAAGAGGAGCTTGAAGGCAGCAATTCTGAAGTATTCACTGACAGAATGAAAAAGCTTTTCAAATACCCTTATCAGGCATTCTTCTATGGTAAAAACTTTGACAATTTCAAAGGATATATTGGTCAGTATATAGAAACTGAAAGTCTTCAGATGCCAGAGGCTAAGCAATATCCTGAGCCTGCCACCGGAGGAAATGTAAATTTCATCAATTATGATATGGTTCAGATGGAAATGAGTAAGATCGGAAAAGGAAATCTGGTGAACCCGCTTCATTTTGGAAAGGTTAATGTATTTAATGAGTATTTTGGACGTGGATTATCCTCCATTGTTTTCCAGGAGATCCGTGAGAGTAAGAGTCTTGCTTATTCGGCCTACGTTTCTTACGCTGCCAACTCTGAACTCAACCATCCTGATTATGTAACAACTTATATCGGAACTCAGCCAGACAAACTTATGATAGCTGTGGATACGCTGAATGAATTAATGCACGAGCTTCCTGAAGTGACTATTCAGTTTGAGAATGCCAGAAATGCGGCTCTGAAACAGATTGCCTCAACAAGGGTAACCCGAAATAATATATTTTTCAATACATTAAGATTGAAAAAGCTTAATATTTATCATGATTTCAGGAAAGACATCTATAATCAGATTCAGGATCTGAAATTTGAAGATATCAGACATTTTTATCAGACAGAAGTAAAATCCATAGATTTTAATACAGCCATTATCGGTAAAAAAGAAAATCTGAATATGGAAGCTGTCAATAAAATGGGAACATTTAAAGAAGTAAGTCTGAAAGATATTTTCGGACATTAAAAAACGAACCGCCCGATAGCATTATCGGGCGGTTCGTTTTTTATCAATGATGAATGATAATTGATCATTGATCATTCTATTACGTCATCATACAATCCCCATCTCCATCCTGATAGTTTGGGTTAAAAGTATTGGGTAGTAATTCCATAAGATTTTTATGAAACAGATATTCTCTGTTGAAATCACGTTCATAAATGTGAGAAAATACTTTTGACTGCTGTATTGCCTCGTTCAATCTGGTCTGATAACTGGTAAAACCTTTCACTTTATGGGTAACTATGAAGTAGTTTAAAAACTGAACAACCTCAGCCAAATCAGAAGCTGAAAACAGATAAGGAATTTTAAGGTATCCATCACGGAGCTGTAATAACAAGCAAGCTTTGAGTTGATTATTATGATCGAAAATCTTAATCCAAAAATATTTAAATGTACCAGCAAAACTCGAAAAGAGATATTTCTCGTCTTTTTGGCCTTCCAAAACCCATGGATTATCTATAAAAGTATTGATTTCATCTGCATTGCGTACCCCTGAAAATTCAGCCATAAAATCAGCACTCTCTTTGTCAATACGATGAAGAACTTCATATTTGAAATCTGGTTTCTGTACGGATAAATTCTTTATTGAGATGAATAAATTGGCAGCCGCATCCAGAGTCTGAAAAAGAGGTTTCAATGGTTGTGTTCCCGGCTTTTTTTCAGGAATCATTTTAGCCGCATCGGTTTTGAAGTAATACCTCTTCCCTTTTTTAGGAAAGACATATTCAAAAACACCCATGATAGTGTAAAGCGCTTCTGCTTCTTTGGTAAATTCTGTAATGGCAATTTTCCCTTCATACTCTTCAAAAACTTTTTTCAACAATGCTTTTGCGGGTCTTTTTTTCCGGTATTCAGGGCTTGCATACAAAGTGCTCAGCCATGCATATCGAATTTCTTTTCCATCAATGACAAAATAATCCGGGAAACATCCTACATAACCAATCAATTTTTCTTCAAAGAAAGCCAGAATAAGAAGGGTATCTTCCTCTGATGCTTTAGGATTCTGAATATGTGACAGTGCGCGATGTTTTGTAATAGGAAGAAAATCATACTGCAGGAACGCTCCGGATGATATAAAATCTTCCAGTTCTTTTCTGTTGAATGTTTTCAGCGTTATCATTTTCTCAGGATCGTATTTTTATTTATCAGTCTTTTCAGTTTGAAATAGGCCATCTCCTTTTTCAGTATCTGTTCTCCGCTCTCTCCCATTTCCATTGGAATTCTTTGAAAATTTCTTTTCACACTATCCAGTTTTATTCCTGCACAGCCAAAGCTGCAGTAGATTTCTTCATTTTTAAAAAGCTCATCAAAAAAATCTTTCTGAACTTCAAAATCAGTAAACGGAAATGCAAAGCTTTCATAGAGAAAACCATTTTCTTTCAAATAAACAAAAGTTTTATCCGTAGTTTCCATCTGCTCTTTCAAAGATAAATCTCCGTATTTCGGGTGATCCCAGCTGTGCGAAGAGATTCCAAAACCTCTTCTGGTAAGTTCCTTTAACTCTTCTGTACTTAAATAAGGTTTGAATTCTTTTGAATAAAAATTAAAATCCACTTCAAGTTTTTCAGCAAGCCAGTCCAAAGTATCTTTTTCCTGATAATTTATTGCTAAAATTTTCTTTTGTAAAAAACGTCTGTCTAAATTTTTAAGCGATAAGACAAAATAAATTTCTGAATCTATAGTTTTCTTTCTCTCAGCAGCATCAGCAAGAAGACTGGCCTTGCATCTGAACATCATATCTTTATTGTCTATGAAAGCCGGATTTACAAAATTGCAGGCATAGATTCCCTTTCGTTCCAAAATAGGAGCAGCAATATCATAAAACTCTCTGAAACCGTCATCAAAAGTTAGCAGGGCAATTTTTTTCTTAGGTATAAAATTCCCAGAAGTAAATTCTTTGAACTCCTGCCAGTCCACAAACTGAAAATTCTTTGACAGATGATCCAGATCTTCTTCAAACTGTTTGGTAGTCTTATAACGGATCACATGTTTTATATGGGGAAGTTCTCTGTCTGAGACACTGTGATAAAGCGGCAAACAGTAATCCAGCGGAAAAGATTTCCCGATATTACCAGATTCAAAAGCTGCCAAAACATTGATGATCCTGTCTTTCATCTTATTTAAAATAAAAAAGAATCTATTCAAAACTCAGTTCAAATAGATTCTTAAAGGTATAACTTTTAAAAATTATTTTATAATTTTCATTTCATCAACAAGCCACTTAGAGTCAGCGAACTTCTCGATAATGAAAAGGATATATTTTGTGTCTACCATGATGTTTCTGCTGAAACGTGGATCATAGTTGATGTCACTCATTGTTCCTTCCCATTGTCTGTCAAAATTCAATCCTACAAGATTTCCGTTGGCATCAAGAGCAGGGCTTCCTGAGTTTCCTCCTGTTGTGTGGTTCGTTGCCGTAAATCCTACAGGAACGTCACCTGTTTTATCTTTATAGTTTCCGAAATCTTTCTTGTTATAAAGATCAATCAGTTTCTTAGGAACATCAAATTCATAATCCCCAGGAACATATTTTTCCATTACCCCAGCAAGGTGAGTCTGGTATCCGTAAGAAACCGCATCTCTAGGCGTAGATCCTTTTACTTTACCATATGTTACACGAAGCGTTGAGTTAGCATCCGGGAAGAATTTTCTGTCTTTATCCGTCTGCATCTGCTGAGCCATGAATTTTTTCTGCAATGCATCAATTTTTGCCTGCATTGAAGTGTACTGCGGATCTGCCGTTTTCATATACGTTTCTTTCATAGAAACATACAGCTGATAAATAGGATCTTTCTTTAAAGTCTTGATCAGTTTATCTTGGTTAGAAAACACTTTATCAATATCAGTAGTCAATGCTGCTCCATTCACAGCAGTTCTTCCTGTGATGATAGAGTTTTTAGACATATCTTCTATTGCAGGGATATTCGGGTTTTCATCTTTATATTTGCTGAAACCTGCTGGTAAAAACTGTGGTGCCGTTTTATTAACATATAATGCCAATAATTTTGCGGTTACTTTAGCATCAAGTTCAGCGCTGTAATCCTTGTAGAAAGAGGTTAATTTTGTTTTTAACTTTGTAAGTTCCTTTTCATCCATTCTTCCCGCTTCTACAGAAGCTACAAAGTCATAATAATCACCGGCAAGCTTTAAAGTCTCAGCATTTTTTACCACTTCTGTGTAATAAGCATTGTTTAAAGCATAAGGAGCCTGATCATTGTACAGTTTATTCAACTGATCCAATGTGTTTTTGATCTCCGGATTTTTAGCAACCAAAGAACCTTCGTACATTACTTTCTTCTCTACAGCATTGGATTTTTTCAACCCTTCCACTTCACCGATCCATTTTTTCCAATAGTTCGCTACGGAAGCGTATTTGGAAGCGTATTTGATACGTGTCTCATTATCCACACGCATTTTTTCGTCTAATGTTTTTAAAGCAACATCACGTACAGCAATTCTTGCAGGATCAATATCCTTCATGATTTTTTCTACGCCTACTGCAGGAAGATATTCTGTAGTTTTTCCCGGGAATCCGAATACAAAAGTAAAATCGTTTTCATTTTTATCTTTTATAGAAACCGGTAAGTAGTGTTTTGGAACGTAAGGGACGTTGTCTTTTGAATATTCTGCAGGCTTATTATTCTTGTCTGCATAGATTCTGAACATAGAAAAATCTCCGGTATGTCTAGGCCAAACCCAGTTGTCTGTATCACTTCCGAATTTCCCGATGCTCTGAGGTGGAGCTCCTACAAGACGAATGTCTTTGTACGTTTCAATTGTGTACGCATAGTATTTATTTCCATAATACATAGGCTTTACCATAATCGACTGGTAAGATTCAATCTTCTGAGCGTTTTTGTAAACCTCAATATTGTTGTTGATCTTTTTGGTAAGTTCCGGCTCCGTCAGGTTATCTGTACCTTCTAAAACCTGATCAGTAGCTTCTTTTATATCTACAATAAAATCTACTTTTACTCCCGGATTAGGAAGTTCTCCATCTGTATTTTTTGCCCAGAATCCATTTGAAAGCAAGTCATTCTGAACAGTAGAATGTGCCTGAATCTGACCGAAACCACAGTGGTGATTGGTTAAAAGCAGTCCTTTAGGCGAAATAATCTCTGCAGTACATCCGCCATTAAACTGTACTACTGCATCCTTTATACTTGGTTTCTGAGGGTTGAAAATATCTTTTGCAGAAATCTTCATTCCCAAATCCTTCATTTCCTTTTCATTCAGCTCAGTAGGAATCCACATTCCTCCATATTGTTGTGCAAATGCCATTGCAGCTGGCAAAAGAAATACAGATAAAAGTATCTTTTTTGTCATAATCAAAATTTTGCCCGAATTTACAAAGAAAAATAAGAATAGGCCTTATAAAACAGGCGGAAAAGTTGTTAAGAGTAGGTTTTTGTAAAATGTATTAATGAAGAGAAAGCAGAAAATTCATTTAATGATCTATACAGTAAACCAGGACCGTATACTGACAACTATCAACCAGCAACATTAAACCCTCCTTCCTCTGGCTTAGTTTTTGTTGATTGGAAGTAACTTTATTATTAAAAACATATTTAAATCAATTATTATGATGAAAAGTAAAATGCTCATGTTGGGAATGGGAGCGGTTTTATTCCTTGCTTCATGTTCTAAAAAAGAAACGACTGAAACAACCGGTACAACCACAGATTCTGCAACAGCTGTACAACCTGCTGCTACAGACAGCATTACTAAGGCTACTCCTACAGCAGCGGGTGACACTTCTGAAAATGCATTAGACTGGGCCGGAACTTATGAAGCGACAGTTCCTTGTGCTGACTGTCCGGGAATCAAGACTTCTTTAACATTGAATAATGATAAAACATTCAGTATTTCTGAAGAATATCTTGACAGAAATTCAAAGAATCAGGATAAAGGATCTTTTGCATGGGATACAACAGGAAGTATGATCACTTTAAAAGGGAAATCTGCCAGTTATAAATATAAGGTTGGTGAGAATATGCTGATCCAACTTGACATGGATGGAAAAGAAATTGACGGTCCAAACAAGGATCTTTATATATTCAAGAAAAAATAAAATAAAGGCTTCGGCCTTTATTTTTTTGCTTATATCTCATCTAAAACTGATAGGCTTTAATTTTCGGGTCGTCTACCAAACGTCTGATTACTTCTTCATGACGGGTATTTTTCCCGGTAAGCCGCCAGATAACGGTTAAACTTTCGGGTGAATACTGTTGTTTGATCATCAGATATTTTAAGTGGTGTTCTTTAAAGATATTTTCACAATATTGAATATCTGCAGAACCTGTCACAGCAATTTTGTATTCCCTCACTTTATTATAATTATCAATGAAGTTCTGAAGATAGGTCAATACATTCAAAATGATTAATACTAAAGCGGTTCCCAACAATGCAATATAGATATATCCGGAACCTACAGCCATTCCTATTGAAGCTGTTGCCCAAATGGTAGTTGCTGTCGTAATTCCTTCAATTTTATTGTCTCCTTTGAAAATAACACCTGCTCCCAGAAATCCAATCCCGGTAATGATATTGGCTGCGAGACGATCCGGATTTTCAACACCAATTTTTATGGAAAGAATAGTAAAGAGACAAGCCCCGAAACAAACCAATATAAAGGTTCTGAGACCCGCAGATTTATTACGGTATTCACGTTCAGCACCAATAAACAGCCCTAAAATAACAGAAATAAGAATAAGTAGTAATTCATTTTTGACAGCATAATGATCCTGAAGAAAATCCATTTTTCACAATTTAAATGTAGAATAAAATTACAATAAAAAATTTATCTTCAGGGGCTATCATTGCACTTTGTTTAGGGCAAGAAGATTTTATTTGAGTGAAAACTTTCGTAATTTTACAGATTAAATGTAAAAGGCAAGTACAGGAGTTATGAAACCTACATTTTTTTCGACAAAAGAAAAATTCAGAGAATGGCTTGAGAAGCACGACAAGGATGAGAAAGAACTTTTAGTGGGGTTCTATAAAACCGGAAGTGGAAAACCTTCGATAAGCTGGTCTGAATCTGTGGATCAGGCTTTATGTTTTGGCTGGATAGACGGCGTGAGAAAATCAATAGATCACGAAAGTTATTCTATACGTTTTACTCCAAGAAAATCGTCTAGTATCTGGAGCAACATCAATATAAAGAAAGTTGAAGAGCTCACCAAAACAGGACTGATGAATCCTGCAGGGCAAAAGGCATTTGATCTAAGAAAAGAGAACAAATCCGGAATTTATTCTCATGAAAAAGCAGAAGTTGCTCTTGATCCTGTTTATCAAAAGCAATTTACAGATCATCAGGCAGCCTGGGATTTTTTTGAAAGCCAGGCTCCATCCTATAAAAAGGTGATCATACACTGGATCATGAGTGCCAAACAGGAAAAAACAAAGCTTTCAAGGCTTGAAAAAGCCATTGATATAAGTAAACAATCAAAAAGATTAGAATAAAAAAATATTATGGATAAAGAAATTTCACACTTCTGGTTAGGGTATTTCAAGAATGAAGAAGATTTTTATAGTTTTGTAGAAGAGGATGAAAATTATTATATAGAAGAAGAAACAGACGATCAGTATGTTTCAAAGTTCGCAGAATCACAGAACATCAAATGGTTTGATGATGACTTCATAGAATATGGCTTTGAGGATGAAAATCTTGGACTTTACGACAAGTTTGCAGAATATTCTTATGCTGACCAATGGCTTCCGATCCTGGAACAAAAACTGAACGAACTAAGTCTGGACACCCCTATAAATACCATCATTTTTGCAACCAGATTTGCTATTCCGAATCCGGTTTCTACAGAAAACGATGATTTTTCCCTGCATTATGTAGGTCAAATAGAATACGACGTTTAATATTGGGAAATGATCTCCCTTTATTGATAACAGGTGACTTCATCAGAAATGCAGTCACCTGTTATCAATAAAAGATTATGAAATGGCATAGAAAGTGATAATTTAGTTCGTAAACTATCATCATGAATAGGAATCTTATAATCATTAATTTCATCATTATACTGTTGCTGGCTGCAGCCTATATTTCCGGATATTATTTTATTAATTACCCTACACAGTTCAATTTCTGGTATTCTGTAAAGGAATCCGGTTTAGAATATTTCTCAGTTATATTGGCCATTACTGCTCTTGTCACTTATCTTGTGAGTAACCTACCTATTAAAAAATTAAATTTTAAGGCTAAGTTTTTAAGAGTTTATCCCATTATTAATTCTATTGTTCTTCTTTTTTTTATCTTTTCATCAGGAAATGAATTGATAAAGAATAAAAAGGAACTTTCAAAACAAGAAAGCGAATATATTGTAAAAGCCAAAAAGGATATAAAAAATGACCAGGTTGCCATACCTTTTGCCGGAGGTTTCTCAATTCCCGCTCATGACCAGCAAAACCTAAGTAAAATTCGGAATATCCGAAAGAAATATGGCATAACCTATATCAATACAGGCTGTATCATTGATCCTATTGATACCAAAGCACAAAAGAAATATACAGAGACTGTAAATCCTTATCTTGAAAAAAGAAATGGAAAAGGCTGGGAAGAAAGAATGCAGGAGGAAATTGACCGTCTAAAATAAATAAATATATCATGGCTATAGCAAAAAAAGGACTCAGAAAAATTGTGGTTAAGAATGAAACTTTTTATTGGAAAATAAGAAAAAAGATTTCTCATAATGAGCGACATAACAGCGACTATAGAATTCCCATACTACATGAAAGTGAGGGGCAAATTTTATTTATAATAGTAAATTTCTGCAGATCCGAATACTATGGACGAGAAGCAATGGCAATAACACCTGCCCTAATTCAATCTAAAATAATAGAAGCAATTAATCTTGGATGGGCTTATAGCCACCCCGGAATTCCAATAAGCCTGATTAATGGAGAACTTGCTTATCTGTGAAAACAAATTTCCTGCTAAAATTTCGTTACAATAAATCATGAAACTATATTCTACCTTACAAATCGGAGATTATCATATTAATCATTGTGAAGATGATCTTCTTATCAAAAAAATTGGTTCGGATAAGATTGTATGTGCTGTAATGGACGGTTGCTCTACAGCAATGGATAGCCATTTTGCCTCGACACTTTTTGGAAAAATTTTGCGTAAAGTTATTATTGAAGCTGGTTACAGAACATTATATGAAAAAGATAACGAACACAGTTTAGAACAAGAACTCAAAGAAATTATAAAAGGATTATTCAACGAACTCAAATTTATTAAAAATCATCTGATGCTGGATGAAAAAGAGCTCTTAACCACTCTTATTATCTTAGTTTATGACATCACAGCGGACGAAGGATTAGTCTTAGCCATTGGTGACGGCGTTGTTTGCATCAATGGAAAGATCACGGAATTTGACCGTGATAACAAACCTGATTACCTTGCCTATCATCTTCATGAAAACTTTGAAGATTGGTATTTTAGCTTATCTCAGAGAATATTTTTTGATCATTTGGATGATGTTTCCATTGCAACTGATGGTATTTCGAGCTTTTCAAAAATTAAAAATACTGATTCTGATGAAATAATCAACTTTACACAGTATTTAATGATTGACCAGCAAAATAACGATACGGAAGAAATGCTCAACAGAAAACTTAAGCAATTGGAGTATCAGTTTGGCGTAAAACCGACAGATGACTTAGCTATCATCAGAATCATAAAATAATTCATACATTTTGAATATCATGGAACATTCAAAACCTCATCGGTTCTACTCCTTTCTAAAAAAACTGTTCATTGTTACAGTGATTATTTCCGCGGTTACATTTGTACAATTTTACTGGTCAATGGGAAGCTTTTCAGATCGGATGTCAAGCGGATGTCTTGAATGTTGGTTTTTTGAAGATGCATTATTTATGTCACTGATCACCGGAATTTTTCTTTCCGCTATCTTTTCTTTGTTTCTCTTTATTAAAAAGATGTTGATCAAAATGGGCATTGAGTTCTTATTATTGGTCTTTGTCTGGTTATTTTGGAACTACTCCATATTTGTAGACAGAGAGTCTTCATGGAGTACTTATGACTTCACAACAGAGGTTCAATATACAATATCACTGTCTTTTTTTCCCGTTATCCTTCTGGCATGTTTGTGTATTTCATTTTTACATTATCAGGAAATAAAAACTAGATTTGCATCTTATAAAAACAAACACCATTGAAAAAAATCATTTCTATTGTACTTCTATCTTCTTTGCTTATCTATTCATGCGATAAAACTAAAGCAGACGCTCCGAAAGACTCTTCGGCCCATATAAAAAAGGATACAGCGAAAAATAGTCCACCAATTCAAAACGCTCGATCAACAGTAGGAAAACAAGTCTCCGATTTTGTTTCAAATCAGTATGAAATTCAATATGAAACTGAAGGTGACCTCAATCAGGATGGCCTTCCTGACAAAGCTTTGGTTTTAAGAAAAAAAGAGGATACTTTAGCTCAGAGAAAAACTATTATTCTTTTAAAAAATCCTGATCAAACATATCGGTTATTTACAAGTTCTGAAACTGTTTTCCCTGAAGAATACAATGAATACGGTTATAAAATGCATGAAACTGAAGATATCAGTATTGAGAAAGGAACATTGAATATCAATCTGTATGATATCGGGCCAATCGGCAATCAATTCAGTAAGTTTAAATATATCGGCGATCATCTGATTCTCACTTATATTGAAACTTATAATATGGGAGCGGGCTCCCACTCTGCGCTCTATTACGAACCCATGAAAGGTAACATTACGCTTGAGAGTATCAATACAATGAAAGAGGAAATGCCTTCAACTACTCAAAAAGCCCAAGTTAAAAAGGAGAGATTTTTATTTGAAAATGTTTCTCTGGATGATGTTGTCAGCAATGCATACAATTCTGTAGATAAATAATAAAGATCTCCTGACTCTAATAAAAATAAAACTTCCGCCCAAAAGACGGAAGTTTTTTATTTAAAGTATGATTTGCAGTATTGATTAATGCGCTTCCAGCCAGTTATCTCCTACTCCAATCTCTACTAATAAAGGAACCTGTGTTTTTAAAGCATTTTCCATTTCAGTTTTGATTAATTTTGAAGCGGCTTCAATCTCATCTGCCGGAGATTCAAATACCAATTCGTCATGTACCTGAAGCAGCATTTTTGTTTTTAGCTGTTGTTCTTCAAGTTCCCGGTCTATTTTAATCATGGCAAGCTTTACAACATCTGCAGCACTTCCCTGAACGGGTGCATTTACTGCATTTCTTTCTGCATGGCCTCTTACCACAAAATTGTTGGAATTGATATCTTTCAAGTGACGCTTTCTTCCTAATATGGTTTCCACGTAACCCATCTGACGTGCTTTATTCACCTGTTCTGCCATGTATTCTTTCAGTTTTGGATAGGTTTCGAAATACGCTTCGATCATCTGTTTGGCTTCTGTACGGGATAATCCGGTTTGTTCTGCTAATGCAAAAGCCCCCTGTCCGTAGATGATACCAAAGTTTACGGTCTTAGCCTGACTTCTCTGGGTTTTGGAAACTTCTTCCAAAGGAATTTTAAAGAGTTTTGCCGCTGTGGAAGCGTGAATATCTTCTCCATCCTGGAAAGCTTTGATCATATTATCTTCTCCGGAAATTTCAGCAATTAAACGAAGTTCAATTTGTGAATAATCGGCAGAGATAATTTTCTTTCCTTCTCCAGAAACAAAAGCGCCACGAATCTGCTGTCCTCTCAAAGTACGGATCGGAATATTCTGCAGGTTCGGGTTTACACTCGCCAAACGGCCTGTAGCAGCTGTAGTCTGTGAGAAATTGGTGTGTACTCTGTTATCTTCTTTTTCAATCTGTGAAGGCAGCGCATCAACATAGGTTGATTTTAATTTCTGATAGGTTCTGTATTCCAGAATATGCTTGATGATCTCATGTTTTGAACTTAACTTCTGAAGTACATCTTCTGAGGTTGCATATTGCCCAGTCTTTGTTTTTTTTGCCTTTGGATCCAGCTGCATTTTTTCAAACAGGATTTCTCCCAGCTGTTTTGGTGAATTCATATTGAATTCTTCTCCGGAAAGTTCAAAAATAGTGGTTTCTAACTGCTTCAGGTCATTCTCAAGATCTATACTTTCCTGTGCCAGCCATTTTTCATCCAGAGAAATACCAGCCAGTTCCATTTTTGCCAGGACTTCCATCAGAGGCATTTCAATATTGTAGAAAAGCTCTTCCAGATTTTCTTTTTTCAGCTGTGGTGCAAAAAGCTCATACAACTGGAAAGTGATGTCTGCATCTTCCGCTGCATAATCTGTCTGTGTTCTCAGATCTGCATCTCTGAAGCTGCCCTGTTTCTTACCTTTTTTCCCGATAATGGTTTCTATGGATACCGGTTTATAGTTCAGGTATACTTCTGAAAGGTAATCCATACCGTGTCTTCCGTCCGGATTCAACAGGTAATGGGCAATCATAGTATCAAACATCGCCCCTTTAACGGTAATGTCATATTGTTTTAAAACTTTATAGTCGTATTTCAGATTATGAGCAATTTTCAGCAGGTCTTCTTTTTCAAAAAACGGTCTGAAAATCTCTAAGGTCTGCAAAACTTCAGCTCTGTCTTCAGAAAGTGGGATATAATAAGCAAGTCCTTTTTTGTAAGAGAAACTCATTCCTACCAATTCTGCTTCCAGCTCGTTTAATGAAGTGGTTTCCGTATCAAAGCAAACAACCTTTTGTTGTAATAGATTATCAACCAGCTTTTTTTGTGCTTTCGGATTGTCGATAAACTGATAAAGATGATCGTTCTGCTCAATAGTAGACTTGGTAGAAGTAGCCTGCTCCAGCTCTTCAAAATTGGCAAAAAGGTCAAGCTGCATCACCTGTCCTTTTATTTCTGTCCCAGTTGGAGTCTGCTTTACTTCCACCTCACTCACCACCACTGTTTCTGTAGGAGCAGGTGCAAAAGCTCTGTAAAGGTTTTCGTAAAGTCTCCTAAATTCTATTTCATCAAAAACTTCTTTTACTTTTTCAAAATCCGGAGTTTCCAGGTCATACTGTTCCTGATGGAATTCTACGGGAACATCACAGATAATGGTTGCTAATTTTTTAGATAAAATACCGCGTTCTGCGGAAGCTTCCACTTTTTCCTTCAGTTTTCCTTTCAGCTGATCAGTATTGGCCAATAGAGTCTCAATATTTCCGTATTCTTTTAGGAACTTCATTGCCGTTTTTTCTCCCACACCTTCCAGTCCGGGAATATTATCTACTGCATCTCCCATCATCGCAAGGAAATCAATAACCTGTTTAGGATCTTCGATCTCGTATTTTGCCTTTACCTCATCTACTCCCAGAATTTCGATATCACCACCTTTTAATCCTGGTTTATAAATTTTAATTTTATCTGTAACCAGCTGTGCAAAATCTTTATCCGGTGTTACCATAAAAGTGGTATAGCCTTCTTTTTCGGCTTTGCATGCAATGGTACCTATTACATCGTCGGCTTCATAGCCTTCTACTCCTAATCGTGGAATATGCATGGCTTCAAGAATTCTATGGATGTATGGAACAGCAACTTTAATCGCCTCAGGAGTTTCGCTTCTGTTGGCTTTGTACTCTGAATAGTCATCAGTTCTTACACTAGCCTGTCCTACGTCAAAAACTACTGCCAGGTGGGTAGGTTTTTCTCTTCTGATCAATTCGATCAAAGAATTGGTAAAACCAAAGATAGCAGAAGTATCCAATCCTTTGCTGGTGACTCTCGGATTCCTGATTAATGCGTAATATCCTCTGAAAATCATCGCATAGGCATCGATGAGAAACAGCCTTTTATCTTGTGTTGCGTCCATATTTTGAATAATGAACAAATATAAGAAAATAGGAGTAAAAGTTGGCAGTCCGGGGAAGGGATTCGGGGTTCAGATGATGAATAGTGAGTGATCACTTCTCTTTGCATGTCAATTTTATGTAACAGCAATCATTCACCGTCTATTTTCTAGCAGTCATGATTCTCGTAGTTCACCTGTTCCATTTTGTTTCGGTAATCTTCCATTTCTTTGCTGCTTATGGTTACTTTTTTTAATTGTACGGGAAGCTGTCTTTTTCCGTCAGGACTTATCCATATTCCATTCATCATATCACCTTCTTTTTTTATGATCATCAATCCTGTAAAGTGTTCTTCTACCATTGAAAACTGTTTGTGAGCTCCTTCAGTAACGTTTAGTTCAAGCCAATTGCTTACTTTTTCATACTTGTACATTGCATTATAGTAAACACCACTTCCACAATCACTGTCTACGGACTGGAAGAATAATGTGATTGGCAATTTTCCATTAACAGTACCTTTGTATAAAGTAGAAGAGTTTTGTGCCTGAAGGGAAAGAAAAGACATTGTAAAAGCAAGAATCAATAAAATTTGTCTGAACATGTTTGTTAGTTTTTAATAGATTGTTTTCATTATGGATAAAAAACAGAACAGTATACCAATGGTATACTGTTCCTTTTTCTTTAAGCTGTAGTGGATTATTTACCTCCTGAAGAAGGCCATAGTCCAGCGTACTGAGAAGTACCGTAGTCAATAGTTTCAGCACTGATTACGAAGCTGATCAACATACTGTTGCTGTCTATTGCATCGAAATCTACTTCGTGCTGGATTACATATCCGTTCTCCCAGTTCAAAGTAATCAATGTTCCTTCTTCGTGAGATTTGTTGAATGTAATTTCTCCTTTTGTTGGCTTGTATTTACCGTTTAACAAGCTTTCTAGGATGTCAGATTTTTCAGTAGCTTCTACTGTAACCTTGATTAATGCGTTAGAAGGATCTGATGCTACACGTCCTGATACGTCTGTAGATCTTGATACACTGTAGTTCATTTTTAACAGTTTCTGTCCTTCTCCTCCGTTGAATTTTAAAATTCCTCTTGAATTTCTTTCTGCCATGATTGTAAATTTTAGTCGTTAGTAATAAATTGTTATTCAATAATTATATAACAAAGATAACCCCCTTGGTTTTGAAAAAAAAGCATTTGAACAGAAATATGAAAAAGTGTAGTAATTATACGATTTGGTGTCGTAGTTCTACGATTTCATGTCGTAATTCTACGACAAAAGAATTAAAATAAATCATAACCTATTATAAACAAACCTATTAAATTTCATTTAAAAATAGGAGGATTTCACTAAATACCACACCACGAAGAGAAATAATATCTTAAAAAGGCAGTTTTAAAGGAATCAAAAACCTTATTATCTATTCCCTTTAACACTGTACAGGTTGAGACTAAAAAAAGCCATTATTCTATTGTTTTTTATTGTTCATAAACTTTCCGGATGATATGACCTTACATAAAAAAACAGGACAGTATACTCGGGTGAGTGTACTGTCCTGTACCAATTTTATTTTTACTAAGATGATGAATAGGCTTAATTACCTGCAGAAGGCCATAATCCTGCAAACTGAGAAGTACCATAGTCAATAGTTTCAGCACTGATTACGAAGCTGATCAGCATACTGTTGCTGTCTATTGCATCGAAGTCTACTTCATGCTGAATTACGTATCCATTCTCCCAGTTCAAAGTGATCAATGTTCCTTCTTCGTGAGATTTGTTGAATGTAATTTCTCCTTTTGTTGGCTTGTATTTACCGTTTAACAAGCTTTCTAGGATGTCAGACTTTTCAGTAGCCTCTACTGTTACTTTGATCAATGCGTTAGAAGGGTCTGATGCTACACGTCCTGAAACATCTGTAGATCTTGATACACTGTAATTCATTTTTAACAGCTTCTGTCCTTCTCCGCCGTTGAATTTTAAGATTCCTCTTGAATTTCTTTCTGCCATGATTGTAAATTTTGATCGTTAATATTTTGTGATTCGGTGATTGTTTAGCAAAGATAGAGGCTCTTTATTGCTAAAAAAAACTTTTGAATATAAATCTGAAAAATTGTAGTAGTTCTACGATTTCTTGTCGTAATTCTACGACAATGGATTTAACAAAACCACTTAAAACGTCACCAGAAAAGGATTTCCTCTTATTGGAAAACAAAATTAAATACAACAATTATCCACATGAGTGAGAAATATTAAGATTTTTTTAATATAAAGTTGGCTTGTTTTAACAGTTTAATTTTTACATAAAAAAAGCAACCAGTAAAAACTGATTGCTTTTCTATTTGTATTTGACATTATTTACTGCTGGGTACTTGCTCCTTCTTTGATGGAACGAACCAGTATTTTATTTTTCCTTAGCAGAAAATCCGGCATCAGGTCGACCGGAAGATAGAAAGGACTTTCTCCTTTTCTCTGCAGTTCTTCTACAATACCAGGATTCCAGGTGAGTATTTTATCCATATCTACATTCAGTTCATCTGCTACAACTTTCAGACTGAATCCTGCATTGATTTCCGTTTCTGAAAGCGCGGCAGTGACTACTCTTCTGTTTCCATCCTCAAAGAAAATTTTGTTGATTCTTGCAGAATTATAGTTACTCAATACGCTCTGAAGTTCTCCGGTAGCATAACATGCATTGAGGTATTTCTTCACGTGATTAATGGTTTCTGCGGGAAGATATTTTGAAAATTCATGATATTGAGAGGAGCCTGCAGCTTCCATCGCTTTGGCTATATTTCCTTCACCACAGTTATAAGCAGCTACAACGGTCACCCAATTGTTATACTTTTTGTAAAGATTTCCTAGTGAGATAACAGCTGTTTTTGTACTTTTATAAACATCGGTACGATTTTGTTCTGTAAGTCCGTATTGGTTAGCATGTGCAGTCATCAACTGCCATATGCCTACTGCTCCTGCACCTGAAGTAATATTTCTGTCGAAATGGGATTCTATCAGAGCTAGGTTTCTCAAATGCTTGGGAAGACCTTTCTGAAGAAGTAACTGTTCAATAAATTCTACAAGGTCTTTATTGGCATTAATGATGCCCTTATATTTTCTCACACTGCTTTCTGAAGTATCAGAAGCGGCAAGAAACTGTCCGTTTACACTGATAACAGTTCCCAACAATAGTAAGCCTGTAAAAATATTTCTGACAATGGTTTTCATTTTTAATTGTATTTATAAGCGAAAGGGCAAATGTATTTTCTGCCCTTTCGCCTTCTATTTAATCTACTTTCCAGCTTGGTTTTTCTTCTTCTTTATTCCAATCTACATGAATGGTCTGGCCGGATTTTACTTCTTCTCTAACAATCATTTTAGAGATTGGTCTGGCAAGCTGTGCACGGATTACTCCTGAGATCTGTCTCGCTCCATATTTGCTGCTGAATCCGCCTAATGCAAGGTTTCTTACTGCATCATCACTGATTTTTAAGGCAATTCCTAACCTTGTCAGTGAGGTATGAAGTGATTTCAATTGAATATTGAAGATTCTTTCTGCAATAGATTCTGTGATTGGTGCAAAAGGAATGATCTCTGTAATTCTTGCTAAAAACTCAGGTCTGAATCGTCCTGAATTTGACATAATCTGCATCAGTGAAGATGATTCCGGAATTTTTCCTTCTTCAAACTGTTTTACAATTTCTTCACTTCCTATATTGGAGGTAAACAGGATCAATGCATTGCTGAAATCTCCTTCTTTACCCAATTTATCGTGAACTTTTCCTTCGTCCATGATCTGAAGGAATACGTCAAAAACTGAATGGTGGGCTTTTTCAATTTCATCAAATAAAACAACGGTATATGGCTGTTGTCTGATTTTATTGACAAGCATACCTCCTTCTTCGTATCCTACATATCCAGGAGGCGCTCCGTATAGTAATGCCGCAGAATGTTCTTCTTTAAATTCTGACATATCAAAACGCACCATTGCCTTTTCATCATTGAAAAGTAATTCGGCCATTGATTTTGCCAGCTCTGTCTTCCCGGTTCCTGTAGGTCCAAGAAGGAAGAATGATCCGATAGGCTGACCTGGCTTGTTCAATCCGCTTCGATTTTCAACAATAGCATCGGAAAGGATTTTTAATGCATGATCCTGTCCTACTACTCTGTTCAATAGAAGAGATTCCATATTCAGGAGTTTTTCTTTTTCCTGAGCCTGGATTTTTCCGATTGGAATATTGGTTTTAGCAGCCATTACAGCAGCAAGCTCCAGCCTGTCTACTTTTTCTCTTTTCTTGGCAGCATGCTGTAGAAGTTCGGCGTAAGAGTCTTCAATGATCTGCTGAATCTGATCTACCGGCATAGAGTTGTCAATAGCAGGCTGCTCACTCAGAGAACCCCAAAGGATAGGGCTTATTTTATCTCTCAGGAGGTTGTAAGTCCAGATCAGTTCTTCTGCTTTATCTTTGCTGTCTGCATATTCTTCTTCTAAAATAGCGTCATAGCTTTCTTTCCAGCTGCTGAGTTCTTTTTCTGACAATTCATCAAGCATTTTGATGGCTGCCATTGTCCTGTCTAATAAATCAATAGCGGCATCTGGCAATTTTTTACCTTTTGCATATCTTTTAGCCAGACGTACACATTCCGGAATCGCAGTTTTTTCAACTTCAATACCATGGTGTTTTTTGTACCCTTCAAGAAGTACATCAATCATTTTTACGCAGGTCTTTTCATCCGGCTCATGTACGGTTAAAACCTCAAAACGACGGTTAAAAGCCTGTTCCGGCTCTATAATTTTTCTATATTCTTCCTGAGTTGTAGCTCCAATAACCGTAATTTCACCTCTGGCAAGTTCAGGTTTTAATAGGTTGGCAACGTTTCCAATGCTTCCTTTTGGGTCTAATAGGGTATGAATTTCATCAATGAAAAGAATGGCTTTTTCAATTTTCTTACATTCATTGATTACTTTCTTCAGGCGGTCTTCAATTTCTCCTTTATAAGAAGTTCCGGCCAGTAATGCTCCGGTGTCCAATTCTAAAAGGGTACCGTTTTTAAGCATTTCGGGAACATTTCCTTTGATAATTTCAGTAGCAAATCCTTCTACTAATGCCGTTTTTCCAACTCCTGGTTCCCCGATGATGATCACATTGGGTTTGCTTCTCCGGCAAAGAATTTCCACGAGCATTCTGAGTTCTTTATCTCTCCCGATAATATTTTCAAGATCACCTTTTCTTGCCTGTGCCGTTCTGTCTACACAGTAACTTTTGATGGAAGGAAATGAAGAATCTGAATAGTCTGAACCATTTGAAAACACTGATGAGAAATCACCATCTTCTGAAACAGTAAACGGTGTATCTTTTCTGTATAGATTGAATATCTCATGTTCTCTCAACGGAAGTGATTTCAGCTGCTGAAGGGAAAATACAACCTGTGGTTTTACAATTGCTGTAAGGAGACAGATGGGCGTAATCTCATCTAGTCCTAATTTTAAACGGATATCGTCAGCTTCTTCTACAAGGGTATCTATAGCATCATCCTGACCTACTTCATCGGGAAGATGATTGGTTTTAGGGTATTCTTCAATGCGGACATCTGCCCATTCATAGAAATATCCGGGATCCTTATCTATACTTTTCAGAAATTCATTAAGGCCGATATCTTTATGCATTAAAGCCTGCAGAATATGCGGGCCTCCATAGGTTCCATTATAATTTTCCTTCGCTATCGACTGAGCAATGTGAAATAGTTGCTTTACGGTTTCGTTGGTTACTAGTACTCCCATTTATAATTTTCTTATATTAATATATTTGCGTTCTGTTGTAATGTACTTCAGATTTGATGGTATTGATCTGTATTTTTCATCCCTGTCTGTCAGAGAATCAAAAGTCCTTTATTTTTTGTGTAGCTAAAATTAATTATTTTATTCTAAACGAGATAAAGATAGTTAATTCTTCAATTAGAGAAGTAACAACGGTATTTTTTTCTTTTTAAGGATAATTCCTGGGTTACACTATATAACCCAATTGTTGTCCTATATCTTTCTTTTCTTTATATATTTAGAAAGTATAAAGCAATTAAACTGGTCCATTGCAGCCCTATGTAGATATAGAATATCATGGCTGAAGGTTCTGCCAGTTCATGCAGTTTTTCAATTAATGTAGTTTTGATAATTTCAGAAAAGTCTGCATTTTCATCTCCCAGATTCAGCTCGTCAAACTTTATTTTATTTAAGGCATAGCTTAGGATACGTTTGAGTATTTTGTTTTCTGAACTATTTTTAAACTCATTCAGCAATTTTACTTTAGCGATTGCAAAATCTGCACTTGTACGGATAACAGCTGGTTGTTTCGCTTTAAAAATCCCAATCACTTTATCAATAAACGGGACTACGATTGTTTTGGAATGATCCTGAAGGAGTTTGCTAATCACTACAGACATCGCATATTTTGAAGCAAAAACAATTGTAAAAAACGGAGCAATAATCATCAACAAATAAAATATAACCGCCGAAACAGGTTTTGCTTTAATTGTTGTTATTAAAAATGCAATTGCTCCTGCATGTCCCAATGACGGGCCTAAACGATCAGATAAAATATAAATCCCCAATATCAGGGAAACAATAGTGGAAATAAGCCCTATTGCATAAATTTTAAATATACTCAGGATAAATGCGGCGGATAGTTTGGAAAAGTATTTTAAGTGATCCGTGATTTTGTTCATTGATGTTGAAGGTTATTTAGTTTTATGGAGTGCTTTTATGAAAAGCGGTTTTGCGCTGATTGTTTATAGTTAAGAGTTATTGAAATAGGTATTGAAGATATACATTTTTACAGAAATTTAATAATAAAACACTTGTACTTCTGAGGTATTTTTTTGAGTATTATTAATTTCTTTCTGGGTTATTCTTCCGTTATTATCCAGTGTAAATTTAATTCTTTCAGCATTGGAAAGTTCTTTATTTACTTCTGTTTTACCATTTTTAAACTGGTTGGAAAAATTGTAGGTATTGATTTCTGTAGTTATTGCTTCTGGCTCGTATTTACATTTTTTTTCAACTCCTGATAGTGGTGTTTCAGATTCTTCTTTAAATTTTTTCCAGCCTAGTGTTTTCTGTTGTTCAACAGTTATTGGAGTCCATTTTTTATCTACAAGAACCGAAGCATTTACAATCATATATTCATACTTTTTCTCTTCGGTAATCTGATTTTTAGTATAGCTATAGGTTGTTTTCGTAAACTGATTTATCCATTTTTTAGCATCTGATTTATCTGAAGCTCCATAGTATTCAACAGCACTCATGAGTTCATTACCTGCTGGGCCATATTGAAATTCAACAATATGATTTTCATTTTCAGTATATTTCCTTACGACTTGCCCTTTACTATTATATTGATAGAGTAAGGTATAAGTTTCATTTTTCACTACTTTTCCGTTAGGTGCTATTTCTTTTTCTTTTATGCTTTCTTTTAGAATATGATCATTTTTATCATAAGTAAATTCTCTTTCTGACTGTATATCTTTGGTATTCTTCTTTTGAGAAATAAGCCTTCCGTTTTCATCATATGTGTTTTCTAACAATATTTTGTCAATCATTTTATCTTCAGCTATCCGCAATAACTGCCCATATTTATTGTAATGATACAAATATTTGTTTTTAGCATCCGGAAGATTTTTTTCGATACTTTTAATGAGTCCAAGCTCATTAAATTCTATGAGTGTAAAAAAATCACCTCCTGCGGTTCCGCTTCTTCCAATAGGATATTTATAAAAGGTAGAATACTTTTTGGGAGAAAAATATTTGAGATGGTTAATCTCCAGCAAGTCATCCGTATTCATAAACTTTGAATTTAGGATATCAAAAACATGCGATTTAAGATCAACCTTTGCATCTATTTCATGCTGTTTGCCAGGTGAGTAAAACAATACCAAATCTCTATTTTTTTCATAAGCACTCTTCTGGTTTGGGTACAGTTCTTTAGTGTTAAACTTTTCAACCTCTTTATTATATTCCTGCATATTTTGACTATTTGAATGACAACTTATTACTATGCCAATAAAAACTAACATCTTAAAGATGATTGACTTCTTATTTTTCAGTTTCATTTTTTTTCGATTTATCTATTGCTTTCATATCATCCGAGTCTTTATGAATTCTATCCCATTGCCACTTCCAAAAAGTGATCAATACATCTCCATAAATATAATCCATTACGTTTTCTGTAGTTCCTTTTTTAAACAGGTGTCCTGATTTAAAAGCATCTTCAACAAAGCCCGCGAATTTATTTGATCCTATATCAGGGAAAGAATGAGCCAGACCTAATGAGTGGGCAACTTCATGAGGAATCGTTATCCAATCTTTTTTTGCCATGATTGCAGGTCCTACGATCACATTATCAGCGCCAGCAAATATACTTTCAGATTTGCCAAATAAATTATCAATATCAAAAGGAACAAAAAATACAATGGTATCTTCATAATCAGGGTTACTTTTCCTGTATATTTCTTCTAAATAGTTTTGCACATATCCTGCATCTCCTTTATCTGAAAAAATCCCGTCTTCCATCAATTCCCAGCTTGCACCATTTTTTTTCAAATACAGATCATCATCCATATTATCAAAATCTACCTCCAAATATTCCTCTTTATCTATTTTGAAGTGACTTAATGTTTGGGAAAAGGTATCTTTAATCTTTTGTTCATAGGTTTTCAGAAATGAACTGCTAAATTTAGTTTCTAAGGTATCAAACTCATATGTATTCAGTTCCTGGTTTATTTTTAATCTCGCCTTATTCTGAATATCAATTTTAAGAATAGCTTCTTTTTTTTCTGCAATTTTCTTCAACAATGTTTCTTCGCTACTACTGAACCAACCTGTTTTACCACTTTGCACCTCTACCAGTTCGGCCTCAAGTTCGGCTTTTTGTTTCTGGAGCTTCTGCTGTCTTTTAATAATATCTTTATCTTCAAAATAATCAGGTGTAGCAGTGCCGTTTCTTTTTGACAGATATATTTTCTCATCATATCCATCTACTTTGATTCGTCCTTTAAAATGAACTTTTACATACCGGACATTCAAATCATATTCAATGCTGTTGTTGTACACATTCAGCATTCCCATCAATTCACCTGCAGTGATATAAAGAGTTGGCATTGAATCAACTTTTTTCCCTGCAGCTATGTCTTCTTTCCGTTGTTTTTCTTCGGCTTTTTCCTGTTCAGACTTTTTATGAAATGTAATGATTATACTTGTACTCTCCGTAATATAATCTAAAAATGTAATTTTAATATTTTTACTAAACTGCTTTGGACTACTTTCTGAAATCTCAAAGCTACTGCTGCCTTCATCCGTAAATTCTATTTCTATCACACCTTCCTTACCATCTATATCGATTCTTCCTTCTACGGGTTCTTCAATATTGAAAAAAACCTCAAGCTCGTAGCTTTTGTTATTTCCGGATTCGTCTTTTGCAAAGCCAGAAAACCAGGGAACAAAATAGGGTTTCCCATTTATATTTAACCCGGATTTTCCATTATTGGAACCTACGTTAATATAACCAAACTCTCCCAAAGAGATGTATTTTAAATGAGGAGCATATTCTTTTTTAAGACTATCAACCCCATCTAGAACCAGGCTTTCATAATTAAGTGGTTCACTATAGGTTGTTTCATAATTTTCTCCTGCATACCAATCAAACCCAAAATCTGGCTTAGCTGCATAATTATTTTTCCTCCTGAAAATGGCCAGTCCTTTTATGGAGTTTTTAACTTTTCTTTCATCCCCCGGAGGAGTGTCATAGGTAACTCCTTCCTGATCTCCTTTTTGTTTTACAAATTTGGAAGCGAAATTACTTATAAAGTTTCCGGCATTATTTTCAATCTCCTGGGTTGATAATTCAGATATCTTTCCACCTGCTATTTCTGTAATATTTCCCATGATATCAAATTAATAGTTAGCCCCTTTTTCTCCGCTATTATTTTTAACTTCTTTCTGGGCATTATGATGAATGGTACCTTCAGCAGAAATAACCTCAATATCTTTACTTGCGTTTCTTTTCACATTTGTAGATTCAGAAGATATATCTCCTTTTGCAACTTTCAAAATATTAGCTGCCATTAAAGAATAATCTAAAACAACATTCTGCATCATCATCCCCCCAGCGGTACTCATATGATTTACTCCCGCTCCTTCTGTAATATTTAGTCCTGCAGTAGAAGTAATATTTTCTGAAGCACTTATATTTATATTTTTTGCATTAATATTAATCGTTTCTGGTGCCGTTATATTAATATTGCTTCCGGTAGTATCCAGATGAATTTCATTACCGCTTTTATCTGTGATAATGATACTTTCATCTTCTGTGAAAACAATTCTATGCCCACTTCTTGTTTGGATAGACTTTACACGGTTGTCTGCACCTCCGCCAAGGCCTATTCCGCCATGGAACATTCCTCCCATGACAAAAGGTCTGTCAGGGTGGCTGTGAACAAAATTGACCATCACCTGATCTCCTATTTCAGGAATAGCTACATACCCGCGGTTTTGGGTAATCTGATCAGTTCCTCCTGCATCAGGGCTCATTACACGGACAAAGTGAGTGGTATCATTCATCTGCCAGTCAAATCTTACCTGAACTCTTCCCTGCCCTTCCGGATCGGTATTTGAAATTACGGTTGCAATCTGCGGTTGTGCAGCAGGTACATTGAATTCCGGTTTGGGTAAAAACCCAGTATCTGCGGCAATAGATTCAAAGGTTCCTGAATAATGTCCGATCGTATCAATTTCGTGGACAGCTTCCGTTACCATCACTTTGGTAAAATAAGAAGTCTCATTGCTGTCCGGCTTTCTCATGTGAATATCCACAATACATCCCGGATGTAAAAACGGAACTGTAGTAGATCCGGAAACAGAAAATACATTTACCGCCTCGCTTCCTGAGGTGCTTCTTTGGGAATGTTCTACATCCAGATGAGTTGTTGCTTTAATAGGTGCAATCTGAAGCGCCGGAGTTTTATAAATTTTATCGTTGTGGCCGTATGCTGTACGGGCAAGATCGCCCAAATGACTTACAGGTGTTTCTCCGGAAGTCAGTTTTTCATTTTTACTGCTGTTATAACCATAGTACTGAGGTTTTGTATGTACAGCCTTTAGCTCTACTCTGACGTTATCTGCATTGCTTCCGTAAAGCAGTTTGATAGGTTTATTCTGTGGAGGAAGTTTTCCGAAATGCAATACCTCGCCATCATAATAGAATTGTTCCCCATAAGCTTCTGCCATTCTTGCCAGGTAATTATAATGTGTTTCATTGTATTGGCTGCTGTAAATGATCTGAGAATAATCATTTGTGTCAATTCTTATATCAAATCGTTCTTTATCAATTCCCTGCTTGATTACTTCTTCAGCTATGATTCCCATATTAACGGGTTGTCCACCGCCAAAACTCTGAATATGCGGAGCTCCATCCAATAAGATCGTTGGGCTGTATCCGGAAAGTATAATATTTCCAAGACTCATTTTTTCCTGGCTGAATCCTACTTTGGTAATAATCCCCACAAAGTTTCTTTCAGGGCTTTTCTCAATATCTTTGTAAGAAATAACGGCAGTAAGGCGTTTTCCCAAAAATTTATTGGCTTCTTCAAGGGTATGGCTCTGCCTGTCTCCCAGTGCGTCATGGGCAAGGGTAAGACTGAATTCGTGGTGGCAGCTAGCTTTTTGTTTAAGAGTGAAATGTTTGTAGTACTTAATAATTTTACCTTCCACAACCAGTGACAATTTTACCAGCCGATTGATTCCTGCATGATGATTCTCGGATATTCCGTCTGCATTCTGTGACGGACGGAAGGAAGATCCTTTTGTTTGTGATTCGGTTTTCATATGCTTTGTGTTTGTGTTAAAGATAACAATATTTTACATAACAGACATTATATAAACATGTTATAGAATTAAATTTTCTGGTATAAGTTTTCATCAGGCAAAAAAAGACCGCCTTTAATAGGGACAGTCTTTTTTCTTATGAATGTTGATAATGTGTGTAAATGTTAGCTTGACGGCCAAAGTCCAGCGTACTGAGAAGTACCGTAGTCAATCGTTTCAGCGCTTATTACGAAGCTGATCAGCATACTGTTGCTGTCTATGGCATCAAAATCAACCTGATGCTGGATTACATATCCGTTCTGCCAGTTCAAAGTAATCAATGTTCCTTCTTCGTGAGATTTGTTGAATGTAATTTCACCTACTGTAGGCTTGTATTTACCATTTAATAAACTTTCAAGAATATCAGATTTTTCAGTAGCTTCTACTGTAACTTTGATCAATGCATTAGAAGGATCGGATGCTACACGTCCTGAAACGTCTGTAGATCTGGAGACGCTGTAGTTCATTTTTAACAGCTTCTGCCCTTCACCGTTGTTGAATTTTAAGATTCCTCTTGAATTTCTTTCGGCCATGATTAGTAAATTTAATCGTTAGTAATATTTTGTGATTCAGTGATTGTTTAGCAAATATAGAGGCTCTGTTCCGCTAAAAAAAACTTTTCAATATAAATCTGAGAAATTGTAGTAGTTCTACGATTTCTTGTCGTAATTCTACGACAAAAGATTTAAACACCTTAACACAACATCCACCAATACAGCATTTTAAATTAAATCCCATTTTTAAGATAAAAAACAATTTTACACTGTAAAGAGAAATAATTGGGAAATTTTAACTGAATTATGAGTGGTCAATTCGCATCGATGTGAATTTTTTCGTTCAAAGTTCAAAGTTTAAGGTGTAAGCATTTCAATTTTTCACTTCCGGTTTCAGGCACAAAAAAAGCAGAAGTATGTACTCCTGCTTTTGATATTTTAAAAATGAATTCTTAGTGCTTTGTATATTCCGGTTGTTCTGTCGGAATTCTTGACGGTGTAAAGTATTCATTAAGCCAGTAGAAAGTCTGTCCGTTCTGCTGAATCTTTACAGCCGGATTGTTTCTGTTGGCAAGCATTCTGTCTGCTAAATTTTTATAGTGATAGAAATAGTTTTTCACAGTCTCACTAGGAACAATTTTTGCTTTTTTCCAACCTTTCAGTTTGTACTTAGCCATCAGTTCTTCTTCAGAAAGATCAAACCCGGTACTCATTCCGATAGCGTAAGACATTGGAAGCTCATAAAGATCTCCTTTATCCAGGAATTTGATAGTCGGATTATATTTTTTCAGCAGCTTTACATATTCTTTCACTGCTCTTGCCTGATTAAAGTCTGGACGGTCTGCCTGAGTATTTCTGTATACTTCGGTGTAGAAAGCTTTTAAGTTGTCATATTCCGATTCAGAAATAAGGATTCCCTTTTCTATTCCCGGAGTAAAATCTTTCAGATCTTTCGGAATATATCCTTTTACAAGGAATGGACTTCCGTAGTTGATCAGCTGTGCAGCAATTCCTGCAGAAACCGGATTGGTAAGACCTGGATACAGATATTTGTATTTTACATCAACATCTGTTTTTCCTGCTCCTACGGATGAATGGAAATATTCATTAAGTGATTTGTCAATATTCTGGTTGTCTAAAGTAACCTGTGAAATAAGGCTGTCTACAGATTTCTTCAGGAATCCGGGAGTCGTAATATCACCTTTTTTAGGAAAGATAACGAATCCCTGAGACATACTCTGTTTAGGGTAAGCCAATGAGAAGAATCCGGCATCACCTTCTACCAGGCTGAAGTTATTCTTGGTAAGAACATCATATTGGTTGATGATCTTTTGCTTTTTAAGTTCAGCAATATTTTTGGCCGTATTGGTAACAACATTTTCTGCCATCAATACGAAATCATTGTAGGTATCTGATGATCTTGCGCTTGTCTGGAACATAATCAGTCTTGCCTGAGCCTGAGTAAGCGAGCTGATCACACTATACATATTTCCGCTTTGGTTGGCAGAAGTTCCTACAGTGACTACAATATTGGTTTCATCAGACACGTTTGAAAGAAGATTTCCTGCTGCTGTAAGAGCTTCACCTACCGGTTGGTACCCATTATTGCTTGCACAGTTCATCTCATTCGTTTTCTGATCAATAAACGTGGTCATCTTACTGTAGTCTGCGCTTAAGTTTGATACAGAAATATTTTCCCCGCAAGGATTATTTTTGTACAGCACCACACCATATTTAACATTGCTAAAATAAGATGGTTTTTCAAATCTAAGCTGAAGATCCTGCAGCAATGATTTTACGATAGGTGCATAAGGTGCATTTCCTGCACTTACATCCAAAGCAAAAACGATATTGATATTTTTATCTCTTTCTGTGATCTCTCTGTAACGGTCAAAATAAATAGGTTCCCCCAATACATTGGATACAAAGTTCTTGCTGTAATCTAAAATATTGGTAAAATATTTTGTTTTTGAATCCGGAGTCGGAGCTTGTTCCAGTGGAAGGTTTACAGGGAATATATTCTCAAGCTGCGTTCTTTTGTTAACGTCTGTAAGAAGAATTGCTTTTTTATTTTCGGCATCTGATCCAGATCCTCCCGGATATCCTTCATAGATTCCTAAGGCAGAATCATTAATTCCCGTTGTATTTTTCAGCTTGATAGCAGAACGCTCTCCCCAGCTTGAAATTACATTAGAACTTACCCATCCGTAAAGTCCTTTGCCGATGCTGTCTATATCAATTGAAGGTTTTTTACCTACTAAAAAGCGTTTGTTGTTTTCAGCCTGTTTGTAGACATATACAATTTGTCCGTTTGGAATCTTTACATTGGCTGTTTCAATAAGACTTGGTGAATTAAACACCATAATAGAGTCGTTCTTATAGTACCTTTCAGCATTCCTGATGACTTCGCTGTTACTTGGCACTGCGGCTACTCTTACAGGATATCCTGTTTTTTCACTTTTTAAAGCGTTGTTCCAAAGAAGAAGGTCAGATTCCGGAATCCATCCATATGTTTTGATGGATTTTGACGAAACTTTTTTCATTAAAGCATCCGGAACATATTCCGCTACTTTTACCATTCCGTCTCTATGTTTTAAAACCATTAAAGGTTCAAGGAATTTTACTTCTTTGTAAGATTTCTCATCATCTTTATCCAGATAGGCCGTATTTCTCGATCTGTCTGAAATAACGATCCATGGAGCTGACTTTTTAGGATAACCGTTCACTACAGGGGAAGCATCCACCTGTCCGTACTGTGACGGTTCCGGGGTTTTCTTTGACGGCAGTTTTACCTGGCAACTCGTCAATAATACTGATAACCCTATATAATATGCTGCTAGAGGAAATTTATTTCTCATCCTATTTTATCTTTAATGATTGGCGCATCCGTAAAACCGGATGATATTATTTGCTTTGGTTGATTTCTACTTTAGTTACACACTCCTGTTTATCATCCAGGTTCACTTTTACAGTCTGTATCACCGTGTTTTTGTCAAACTGAAGACCGGCACAATACATGTAGAAGTTGTTCACTTTGCTGTCATTTACCTTTACTACTGTGTTTTCATTGTTACACAGATAGGTTTTCAACAGGTAATTGTAGTGCATATTGAAACTGTTTCCATTTGCAATCTGCTGCAGGTGATATTTGAAATCGTTATCTACCTTTGCGTAAGAGTCTTCTACAGATACTTCTTCTTCTGCAAGAGCATCATAAGCCGGAATAATTTTGATATGGTGATAAATAGGCTCCTGAGTTTCTTCAGTGTATAGCGTTACCACATAGTCTCCGGGTTTTTTATAAGAGTAGATTGTAAACTTATCTTTAGAATCTGTATTTCCTGTTTCTCCGAATTTCCATGCAAAAACTTTTGCATCAGAAATGGCACGGAAAGAGACGCTTTCATTTTGCATAGCCTGAGCTACTGCTTCTATAGTAGTTGCTGCTTTTGCTGTATCTTTTGCTTTCTGAACGCTTCTTGCGCCTACCATTACAGGGAAAGATTTCGTATACTTATTGTCAACGATCAAACTCACCTGATAGTATCCCGGTTTATTGTAGAAGTGAATTCCACTGTTTTTATCTGAAGTTGTACCGTCTCCGAAATTCCATCTTTTGGTTTTCGCAAACTGGGTTTTATCTTCGAATAAAAGCGTGTCTCCTACCGCCAGTGAAGACGGATAAACCACCCCAACAATATCATCGGCTGAATGGATAACTTTTTTCTGCAGCCATAGAGCAACCAATGCTGCGATGAGCAAAGTTGCGACAACACCGATAATAATGTTTTTCTTGTTCTTTTGAAAATAATTCATAGTTAATAATTGTGATGTGTTCTATATAAAATTCCTAGTATTTATACTACTTATTGCACTCTCGCTTTCAGGTCCTGCTCACGCTGATAAAGCCTGTTCTGCTTGTCCTTAAATCCGATTCTGCATTCATCCACCTGCTTCTGGAAAATCTTAATATCTTCTGTAGTGGTTGAAATCACTTTTTTGTCATCAAAGTACATTTTATAGAATTTTGCGATCTGAGGATAGGCATCTTTTCTGATATCAATAACATCAGTACTGCTGAAATAGCTGTTAAGATCATTCACCCCTAACTGAATATTATTTTCTATAAAAGGCTGCGGACCGTCATTGGTAAGCTTTGTGATCATGGTATAAGTACTGTCCATGATTGGGATCACAATTTTCTGATGATGCTCAAATTCAGCTTTCTGTTCAAGATTCTGAATCCCTCTTACGTCTTCATCAGAAAATGGAGATACAAATCCTTTTAAAAAGATTACTCCCAAAAATAACATAGCAGTCACTAGCATCAGTATTAAATAAAAAAACTGATAATGCCTTTCTTTCTTCGATAATGTGATTTGTCCTTGCATATCTTTTCTTTTTATCTTCTTCTTTTACTTCCTGTGAAATTTCTTGTTGGGTCTTTTCTAAGCTCGTTATTGGTTACTTTTATTTTACCCATACATTCATCCAGATCTCTTAGAACGGTTTTCTTCTTATATTCTACCTCAATGATCTTGGCCTTTAAAGTCATCATAGGCACTATCTGCTTCATCAGTACAGCATAATGCTTAAAGCTTTGTGCACTGTCTTTACCCATAATGTTTTTGGCATCTCTCACGTTATCCATAATACTGGTTCTGAGAAACACGTCATTCTCCACCTTATTAATACTAAGCTGGTTCATTTTGTCATAAATTTCATCAATATGATCTTTCAGTACGTCACTTCGAAGCATGAGTTCTTTATAAGCTTCAGCTTCCCGGCTAATCCCTTCACGTTGTATATCATAACTCTTAAAGAAGAGAAATAAACACGTAAAAGTTACAACCGACAAAACGACAAAAGACAGAATAAACTTCCAAATGCCTATTCTGACGTCAGATTTGTTTAATTTTTTTTCCCTGTTAGAAGACATAATTTGCGATTTGTTTGGCCTGTGAAAATATAAAAAAAAAATTTTATGCACAATACGTAATTTCCCCAAGTCTGTTTCGTAAAAACCCTGATTAAATTAATATTAATTTTCACTTTGATAAGTTTTTCATAAATTAGACCTCTAAATTTTAAATATCATTCGCCAAATCGATATTAAGAATGAGTAAAATATTATCTAATACCGTACGTTTTTCTATTGCTGACAGTGATTTTTATTTTAAAAAAATAATGATCAAAACTCTCATGGAGAATCCTTTCTATATGCTCCTAAATGACTGTAACAATGGACACGAGCTGGTAAACAGAATCTACAGAAGACAGGAGGATGTGTTCATTATTGAGCTCTTTATGCCCGTGTTAAGTGGAATTGAAGCCATCAAATATATCCGAAAAAACAACTCGGAAACTCCTATTATTACCTATTCCGGCACTTATCAGGAAGATATGGCTGAAATCCTTTCAAAGATTCCTAATATCTATTACTGCCAGAAAAAAAGCACTATTATAAAAGATATCATCAAAGGAAGCATAGCTTCTGAAGACTTTGACTATCAAACCTATTCCAAAGAATGGGAGCAGCAGCCGCTTGCAGTACAGGAATATATGGACAGACAGAAAAAGGGTCAGGAAGAGCTTTCTCCGGCTGAAATACAGCTGATGAGATTCTGCTATGAAGGCTTCAGTAATAAAGAAATTGCAGAAAAACTTAACCTGAGCACAAGAACTATTGACACTTATATCAACCGGCTTACAGAAAAGCTGGGGCTGAAAACCAAGCTTCACCTTATACGTTTCTGCGTAGAAAACGGATATTACAATTCCAGTTTATAAAAATTCTGATTTCAGATTTAAAAAATTAAAATTCCGGATAACAGATGGAGGCTGAAGAGGCTTTGTGAACACTTTGTTTAAAGTAAGAAAACCCTGCAGAACCTATCGTTACCGGCATTTATTAAATTTTGTTCATTATTTTTTTGTACCTTTATGCCGCTAGATTATTTTATTGTTAAATTATAATAACCCTGCCTTAATATACTATATACATTAAAAGCTCAACGATTTGAATAAAAATATTTTGCCACTAATTTGCTAGTATTCAATTTTTTTAACTAAATTTGCACACCTAAAATTTAAAATTAAAATAAGGAAATGACAAAGGCAGAATTGGTAAACACCATCTCAAATAAGTTGGGAACAGAAAAGAATGAAACACAGAAAGTTGTAGAAGCTTTTATGCAGGAGATCAGAACTTCTATGTATAATGGGGATAACGTTTATCTAAGAGGTTTTGGATCTTTTATCATTAAAACAAGAGCTGCTAAAACAGGAAGAAATATTTCTAAGAACACTGCAATTGAGATACCTGCTCATAACATTCCTGCTTTCAAACCTTCAAAATCTTTTGTTGAGAAAGTAAAGACTAAAGTTGCAGTAAAATAAGAACATTAACTGAATATTAACTAGTTACTAAAAATTAAAATTATGCCAAGCGGAAAGAAAAGAAAAAGACACAAGGTTGCGACTCACAAAAGAAAGAAAAGAAGAAGAGCAAACAGACATAAGAAAAAATAATCTCCTCTTTTCGAGATTTACAATATAATAATATAGTTGGTGGTTTTTAGTTTCTAAAGTTCACCGACTATATTTTTGTTTGCAACTATAAGATTCCGCGGAAAGCGGATGGTTTCAAATATTATTTTAATAAAAATATAATGGTTTTCATTCAAAATCCTTATATTTAATAGATGAATTAATCAAGAAAAACATCCACTTCCTATAATCTTAACAATTTTATCTTATTAAAAAATGAAGAAAGAACTAATAGTTTCGCATGAAGATGATCTTACAAAGATTGCACTACTGGAAGACGGAAGACTATGTGAACTTCATGAGCAAGAGGACAAAAGCGATTTTATAGTTGGAGATCTGTTTATAGGAAAAGTAAAAAAACTAGCACCCAATCTGAATGCAGCATTCGTGAATATCGGATATGACAAGGATGCATTTCTGCATTACCAGGATCTGGGACCTCAGTATCTTACATACAGGAAGTTTTTAAAAGATACTATTTCTAAAAAACAAAGCACTTCAAGCTTAAAAAATTTCGAGATACAACCCGAAATAGACAAAAATGGAACGGTAGATAAAGTAATTGCCAAGGACGATATAGTTCTGCTGCAAATCACTAAGGAGCCTATTTCTACAAAAGGCCCAAGAATCTCTACCCAAATCTCTCTGACAGGACGTTTTCTGGTTCTGATTCCTTTCGACAATAAAGTTTCTATTTCCAAAAAGATCAGAAGCTTTGAAGAAAAGGAAAGGCTGAGAACCCTTATCGACAGCATCAAGCCTGAAGGTTTCGGGGTTATTATCAGAACAGTAGCCGAAGGAAAAAAAGTAGCAGACCTTCATAATGATATGAACCAGCTGGTTCAGAAATGGGAAAGCACTTTTAAAAACATTCAGAAAAATAAAGTTCCATCCAAAGTTTTAAGCGAAGAAGACAAAGCTTCAGCTATTTTAAGAGACAATTTTAATCAGGATTTCGTAAATATCATCTGTGATGATGAGCAAATGGTAAGCGAAATGACAAATTACGTAGAAGTAATTGCTCCTGAAAAGAAAAATATTGTCCAGTTTTATGATTCCCATATTCCTCTTCTGGAATATTACAATGTTGAAAAACAGCTTAAACAGAGCTTTGGAAAGCACGTAAACATTCCAAGTTCCAAAGGCGCCTATCTTGTTATTGAACACACAGAAGCACTTCACGTCGTTGACGTCAACTCTGGTAATAATATTACCACTGGAACTGCTGTCAACAAAGAACATGCACTGAAAGTGAACAAAATGGCTGCTACTGAAATCGCAAGACAACTTCGCCTCCGCGATATGGGAGGGATCATCGTAATCGATTTCATAGACATGCCGAATTCTGATCACAGAAGAGATCTCTACGAGCATCTGAAAGAGGAAATGAAACGTGACAAAGCACGTCACAAAATCCTTCCTCCAAGTAAATTTGGACTGATCCAGATTACCAGACAAAGAAACCGTCCGGAAAAACAGATCGAGACCAAAGAAGAAAACCCGAACAAAGACGGAGAAATTGTAGCTCCTATTGTTATCGTGGAAAGAATGGGTGAAACCTTAAGAAACATCCTGCAGAAAGAAAAAGGAAAAATCTACCTGCATGTACACCCATTTGTAGAAGCCTATTTAACCAAAGGCATCAAAAGCATCCAAATGAAATGGTTTATCAAATACAAAAAATGGGTAACCATTGTTCCAAGAGATTCTTTTAAATATTTGGAATACAAAATCTACAATGCTAAAAAAGAAGAATTAATAGAATTCTCTAATTAAAACAAAATTCAACCTCTGGTTTTTACCGGAGGTTTTTTTTATTACTTTTGCCAGACATAAAAACTCAAACAAATAATGAAAAAAAATTTATTACTGGCTATTCTGGTGATCCAGAATATCTCTGCCCAGATTGTGTCTAAAGACAATCTTTTTGCTTCAAACGGTATCTATTCCACTACCAACTATGATGCCTGGTCTAAAATGATTCAAAACTCAGACGGAAGTATTTATTTTACTTATACCAAGAATAACGGAACCACTCCCTCACCCTCTTTTTTATCAAAATTAAATGCAAATGGTTCTGTAGATTCAACTTTTGGGAATAATGGTGAAATTCAATTACCTTATACTTCAAATGACAGCCAACTGAAAATGCAGTCAGATGGCAAGCTCTTGATTCATGCTTTTGACTCCGATACAGACACCAATTACTCAGCAATTATTAGAATACTTCCAAATGGACAACCAGATTCATCGTTTGGTATCAATGGAATTTCAAAGATTCCTGATATCAATCCCGATCTTAATGTCCGGGGGTACGGGCTGGCTCTTCAGAATAATAAAATAATCGTTTACGGACAGAAAACAATTATTCCTTTACAAGACCCTACAGGAATTATATGCAGACTGAACGAAAATGGAAGTCTTGATACTACTTTTGGAATAAATGGCTTTATCAGTAATTTTTCAAGCTTTAGCTTAGTAGCTTTAGACAACCAATCCAATATAATCTGTTTTGGGTATAACAAGGCAGATCCTACAGGTTCAGCATATGTTGGCGCTGTGGCAAAATACAATGCAGACGGACAACTTATTACTGGTTTTGGGAACGCAGGTATTGCCAACCTAACTTTCAATCCAGGATATATTCAATCTGCAATACTTGACAGCAATAACAATATTATTTTTTCAAGCTTTGATCCGAATGCAGCCGGAAGCCTTAACAAAATCAATGCAAATGGAACTTTTGATCCCTCATTTGTCGCTAATTTCAATTCATCTTTTTCTTCTTTGAATGATATTTTGAGTATTGTTGAAAAAAATGGTTACTACTACATAGGAGGAATGAATTATGCCCAGAACGGAGGTGAGTTTTTCATTTCAAAAATTACTCAAAATGGACAAATAGACCCTGTTTTCAATTATTTTGTGGAAACAGATTCAAACTTGACAACCATTGGTGATATGATCATCAACGACAGTAATATCATTGTTAACGGAAGTGGCTATATTGTAAAATACCTTCTTAATAATATGACACTGAGAGCAGCTAATCCGGTTAAGCCTGCTTCTGCCATTGCAATTGAAAACCCTGTCGGCCAAAACCTCATCTTCAACTCAAAGGATAAAGTGGCTAAAATAGAAATTTTCTCTCTTGGAGGGCAGATAATAAAAATAATAAAAGATTCTCATTCTTCTGTTTCAGACTTACCCAAAGGTAGCTATACAGCAAAGGTGACTTTCGAGAATGGCAACACAACGAATAAGAAACTTATCAAAAATTAATAAGAATTCATATTTTATTTTTTAAAAAAGTATTTGCTTAATTTTAGCAGATACTTTTTTATTTTCAAATCAAAATGAGCAAACACCATCATTACAAAACCACCATCCAGTGGACAGGAAACAAAGGAACCGGAACAAGCGGATATAGAGATTACGAAAGAAGCCACACGATTTCAGCAGAAAATAAAGTGGTTATAGAAGGTTCATCTGATCCGGCATTTCGTGGTGACAGAACAAAACATAATCCGGAAGAAATGCTTTTATCTTCTCTTTCCTCCTGCCATATGCTATGGTACCTTCACTTCTGTTCTGAAGCTGGTATTATTGTAATAGAATATACTGATGAAGCAGCGGGTAAAATGGAAGAAACAGCCAACGGAAGCGGCCATTTTACGGAAGTAACCTTACATCCTAAAGTAACAGTTGCAGAAGAATCAATGATTGAAAAAGCGGAGCAAATTCATCATAAAGCCAACGAATATTGTTTCATCGCCAACTCAGTCAATTTTCCGGTGAAGCATATCCCTACCACGTTAGTTAAATAGTACCACATCTTAAATTAAATTCCGGAAACACTGATGAATATTATACTTTAACAGTAATAACTCTAAAAAACTCCACTTAAAGAGAATTATTTAATAAAAAATCAACAAAAATAATGTTTTACCATCAATAAAAACACAATAATTTTAAAATATTTGTCAATTTTATTCAAAATATAAAGTTTTTTTACTATTTTTATATAAATAAAACAGACCATGATGAAACCAAGATTGACCATTTTTGATGAACCCATGCTGTATACAGAGGGATTATCAAGACTGCTAACACAAAGCAAAATCTTCAGTACAATTGACATTTGTAATTCTTTGGAAACCCTCTCCAAACACTTAAAAGAAGAACCTTCTGAAATGCTTGTCATGAGTTCTAATATGCTCATGCTTACAGATATCTGCAAGTTGGTAGAAAGTATCATTTCTGAACATAAAAATACCAAAATCATTGTTATAGGAAGCTCTTATGATGTGATAGATATGCGGAAGCTCTTCAACAAAGGTATCAAAGGTTATCTGGACAAAAACTGTACCTATGATGAGTTCCTGAAATCCATTAATATATTACTCCTTAATGAGATCTATATCTGTGACCATGCAAAGGAAAAAATGATGAACTTCATCAGCAGCGAACAGGGAAAACAAAATCCCCACATCAAAGAACCACTCACCCGTCGTGAAATGGAAATTCTTAAACTGATCTGCGACGGATGCAGCAGTAAAGACATCTCTGAAAAACTTTTTATCAGCATCAATACGGTAGAAACACACCGAAAAAGAATTCTTTTGAAACTCAATGCGAAAAACTCAGTCGGAATTGTAAAATATGCTATTGAGAATCATATTATCGACTGAAATTCTCCCATGAAAAACTCAGAAAAATTCCAAACTTTACAGTCTGGAATTTTTTTATGCCTGAACTCATTCTTGATACTAGAATCAGACGCAATTTATTATTAATCCTTTTTCATTGTAAGATGAGAAGTGAAACCTGGAGATCAGAAATTGAGCGATGAAAAAGTTTATATAACTTTATCCTTATTGTTTTATCTGCAAACAATCCAAATTTCTAATCTCCGGCTCACCACTTGGAACTTTAAACTTTAAAACCCTGGACTTTTAATATCATTAAACAATGTGTTTTGCAAAGCCAGTCATTGAATAATGAAAAGCAGCTAAACAAAATTAAACATTAAACTTAAGAACATTAAACCTTGAATCTTATTCATAATCCGGCATCTCCCCGTTGCTGAAAAGCGCTGTTCGGGTAAGATCCGTCATACTGCTGTTAAGATCAATGACCATTACATTTCTTTGCGAAATATTATCATTGGAAGTATTCATAAAAATGATCTGCGCATTATTCGGTGAGAACCTTGGATCAAGATCATTGGTACCTAACACTTTTTCGCTTTCAGCAGAAATATCGCTTATGACATCTGTGACCAGATTATAAATGAAAATATGTGAATCCAGCTGTCGGTAATTTCCGCTTCCATCCAGATATCCTGAGACATCACGGGTAAAGAGAAGAAGCTGTCCGTCTACAGAGAAATTCAATCCACCGCTGGCTCCCACAGAACCGGACAATACGGTTTTCAGGACACTTCCCGTCATATCGATAACATAAACTTTAGTGTTATAACCATTATAATCATTGGTTTTCAAAGCTATTTTACTTCCGTCATAGCTCCAGTCGCATTCGGATATCATACTTCCGTCAGGAGTGGTATATACCAGACTCAGACCGCTGCCGTCTTTATTGATCCTGTACAGCTTATTAAAGTTGGAATAAATAAGCTCCTTACCATTGGTGCTCCAGGCAAAATCCATTTCATAATTATTAAAACCTGCTACAGCCACCGTTGTTACTTTAAAAGGATTGGAGCCATCAGGATTGGCTGTATAAATATGAGTACTTCCACCTTCTGTACGAAGAAATGCAATGAGACCTGCATTATTGTTCTTACGTGGCCGCCAGCTGTTGTAGGAAGAATTGGTAAACTGGAAATTATTTCCCTGATCATCACTGGAGATGATAACAAAGTTTCCATTCTGTTTTTGGGTATAATGATACCTGTTGGCCGGCACCGTATTGGTGGTGAATTTACTGGTAGAGCTTAAAACTGGCTGGTGAATGCCGTCCGAAACAGACACCTGCCAGAAGTAACTTACACCAAACTTCAGATTTGAAAGCGTATAATGATTAGCTGTCAAATCATTAACCTGAATCACATTAGTGTCAAGATTATTTTTAATTGCCAAACTGTATTTTAAAACATCCGCTGTATCCGGATCTGTTGCGCTCCAGGTTAATTCGACGCTCAAAGGTTGATTTACTGCGTTATCTATCGGACTTAGCAACTGTGGTGTAGCGGGAGGAGAATTCAATGATGTATCATCATCCATCTCAAAAACTGCCGTTACCACTTGATTTTGATTCTGTATATTGACAGACTGGAAGCTGGTAATATATCCTGAAAGTTCTGCTTTTACAGAATAATTTCCTACCGGCATGGCTGCGATTTCAAAAGTACCGTCTGTACCACTGAAAACCGTCTGTGTTGTAGGATTGGTAAAAATTTTCACATTGGAAAGCGGCACATTACTGCCTCTTTTTACGACTTTTCCTTTTAACATTCCTGTTTGAGCCTGTTCTACAAGGTCTTCATTGCATGAAAACAGACAAAAAGCAAAGATGAATATGCTGAGTATTTTAATTAAAGTTTTCATAATTCGTGTTTTTTATTTGTTTCCGAAGTAAAAGTTGATTCCTATACCAAAGCGAAAAGCCTGATCTTTTCTTTTTCCGTTCACAAGGCCTTCCCAGTCGTCTTTGAAGCCCAGGTCATATTGAGCTGAAGCTCTCAGTGAAACATTCCGGCTGATCATATATTCCAATCCGCCTCCGAACTGTCCTTTATATTGAGGTTTATATTTTGAATACATAGCTCCTGCTCCACCATAAATGTATGGGCTGAATCTATATTTAGGAAAAAGTACATATTCCAGATTCACTTCGGGACCGAAATAGTTTCTTTTTGCAATATTTGAATTTTCAAGAGTAAAATAACTTCCATTTATTTCTACATTCAGGTAAGGAGTAAGAAAATATTTAAATCCTATTTTACCTCCAACATTCATTTTAGCCCCTACATAATCATCTTTCACTTTCTGTCCTTCCACATTGGCAAATACAGAAACTTTCTGTCTGTAGTTCTCAGGATATTTGCCGCCTACTGCTCTTCCGTCATTTTGCTCCTGTTCTCTGTTATATTCATTGATTAAGGTCTCGTATCCTCCATTAGTATCCACTGCTTTCCCCCATATTTTATCTCTTATTCCTTCTACAATAAGAGATTTTACTGCTTTTTCAATAGCCTCGGTGACAGCAAGCTGAACGGGCTCATTTTGGGTAAGTCCTACCTCAGCCTCCAGGAGTCTTTCCGTATCAATATATCTGAAAAAACTTCCGTTGACGCTGGTTGAAAGAATGGTTTTAGAAGTGTAAACTGTTTTAAGAATTTCTCCGTTAAGGGTAGAGACAGCACGAAGGTAAATAGTAATTCTATCCTGGCGGTACTGTGTAGAAGCACCGATACCGAAATACCTTGCTCCAAGTCCTCCGGTGAGAATATTGCTGTCATAGGAGATTACGCCGCCTTCAAGAAGAATTCCGGCATACAAAAGAGGAGGAAGTGCCTGAGTGTTTTTATCTGCATCCTTTATATATTCCTGTCTTGTGGAACGGATGATTTGTCTTTCATTCAGAAGATTGGCAATATTTTCCCTTTCAATAGGGATAAACCAATGGCTGTCTTCCAGTGCTTTGATAAGAATGGTGGTGGTTCCCTGAGGGACTGCCGTACTCCAGTTGTTTCCGTTTTCGGAAGGTTTATACTGGCCGGTCTGATCCCTGAATTTGTAGACCCCTATTACAATTTTTTCTTTGGGAAGGGGAAGGTTTTTCAATTCTGCGGTAGAGGAAGTAACCTCTCCCATAGTTGGCTTTTCGGGATCCGAAGGTAAACCAAATATTGAACTACAAGCCTGCAGAATGCATAGCAGGAAACTACAGAAAAAGATTCTGGTGTAAGTGTAGGTTGTCATGGTAAGTTTATTTTTAGTTATTTCCTATTTCGGAATTACGATCTCGGACTGATCGCCATTGCTGGTATCCAAAATATTGATTAAAAGTCCCTGATTAGTATTGGTAATCTGTAAGTAAAGCGATCCGAAAAGATAATTTCCGGGCTTTATATTTCCATCACCAAACTGTTCATCAAACAGTTTTCTTGAAAGTTCGCTGAGAATCTGTCTGTTGAGACTCTGGGTAAAGCTGTCAAGAGAATTTACACGATCCAGCAGATCGCTGAAATCATTTTTTTCATCAAATTGGTTTTGTGCATTGGCAGAGCTCAAAAGCCACTGATAATTAAACGTGTCTCCTCCAAAAGCCGGATTGACCGGTTTGTAGACGAGCTGCTGAGATTTTCCGTAGAAAATACCCGCAATAAAGGTCAAAAAAATGATAAAGGTTTTCATGGCGGACATTTTTAGTAGATAAATTCATTTTTAATAAGGTTTTTCTTAGCATTAAATTCTTTGATATATTTTAAGCTGTAGACCAGCTGTTCTTTTAAATAATCTTCTGCAGGATTAGTCATAAAACTGTAAATAATTTTATCCTCAATCTGAATATTGATCTGGCCGCTTGTTCCACGAAGGGGAAGTTCTGTAATGGTGACGGCACTGCTGCTTTTATCCGGAAGCTGGCTGTATTGCATGTAAAACAGATCATAAAAATCTTTTCCAACTTTAGTTTTGGTTTCATCAATGGTAAGTCCTCTTAATTCATAAGCCGCATCTTCTTCTACCTTTGCTGTTTTCTTTTTAAAAAGATCACTGTTAAGCTCCAGACTATCTTTGGCGACTAGTTTTTGGGTTTCTTCGTCTCTGATATAAAGAAAGGCTTTCAAGGCATCTTTTGATTCAAGATTGACACTGATCTCTGACAGTATTTTGACTTCATTGGGATTAACAGAAAATTTACCACTTTGCTGATTGTTTGAAAGGTTTCCTCCGTTTCCTTTTTTGATAGAAACCAAAAGGTAATTCAGTTCCTTGTAAACGGTGGTATTATTCATTACAATTGCTTTCAGTATAATCTGATTTTCAAGGAGGCTGCTTTCTATTCTTGCGTTTACTTTTTTATCTTCCTGCCCATAAGTCCATACAGACAGGAAGCTAAAAAATGTGCTCAGGCTAAGGGAATATAAAAGTTTCATCATTTGTATTTTAATAGTTTCTCATGAAAACTGTTTTATTATCTCCCTTTACGTTGATCTGGATTCCATCCGAAATACTATTGCTTCCCGTGACATCAATAATATTGTTGTTTCCTTGTGCGGTAACTGCGGCTTTAGTTTCTTTATCTGTAAATGAATTGATAAAATAAAGCGTATTAAAGTCTCCCAGTTGTTTTACAGCAATATTAGTTTTGGCATTCAGAGAAAGCTCGGCATTGTTATAATCACCTATTTGAATGATATTGGTACCGTATGAAGTCTGATCAATCTGCTGCCTGGCTATAAGATTAAAGATTGTATTACTGTTGATCTTATCCCAGTCGATTTCCTGTGCCTGCAATCGCAATAATGCGAAAAGAGCAAAAACACTCCATCTTAAAGTAAACATGGCCTATAGTGTGTTAAAGATACTGATGCTAACCGAAGAAAATTGGAGGTAAAAAAGGAGAAACCCTGTAGTTTCTCCTTTACAATTTCTAAGATTTACAGTATGTGTTATAGGGCTTAATTGGATTGATTCACAATCATTGAGTTTCCGTTACCCATCTGAGTTCCTACATGAATATGAGAGTCACCAGTCTGAGTTACCCAGGTAAAGTTTCCGTTACCCATTTGAAGGTCAATTGCTGTGTTGGAATCACCTAACTGGAACTGATAAAGTTGATTGGCATTACCTGCCTGTACTCCCACAGAGGTATTATCATCTCCTATCTGTACTGAAGCTGCGATATTACCTGTTCCTGCTTGTACATGAGTAGCACTGTTATCATTACCATCCTGATACTGAACAAGGACATTATTGGCTCCTATCTGAATTCCACTGGCGTCATTTCTTCTTCCCAGCTGAACCTGATATGCTTCATTACCACTACCTAACTGAATAGCTGAAGCGTCATTTCTTCTTCCGTCCTGATATTGAACGACAGAGTTACCTAATCCTACCTGTACCGAAGAAGCATCATTTCTTCTTCCGATCTGAGTTTGTTCTGTAGAGTTAAGAACTCCAAGCTGCCATGTGGAAGCAGAGTTTCTGTTTCCCATCTGCATTACTTGATTTGAGTTTCCAATACCTACCTGATCTACATCTATAGAGTTTCTGTTTCCTATACTTTGTGCAGTATTAACGTTCAAAATACCTACCTGATCAATGTCTGCGGTATTACGATTCCCTGTCTGTGTCAAAGAGTTGATGTTCAAAAGACCAGTCTGATCCACAGTAGCAACATTTAAGTTTCCTGTTTGGGTAGTTACATCAATATTGAATTGTGCAAATCCGAAACTCATGGCGAATAGTGTAAGTACACCTGTAAGTAAATTTTTCATCTTAGTAAAAATTAATTGGTTAATAGTAAGGCAAAGGTAGCCTCTGCATCAAAGTGAAAAACCACCATCAAAGTGTAAATTTCAAAAGTCACTGTTTATAGGTGTAAGGGTCACTATTTGCCGTTGTATGGGGGTCATTGTTTTCAGTTACGGGAAAACACGGGAGTCATTTTAAGCCCTGTAAGTAACTCAGTAAGTGGTGAATATTGAATTTTACAAGGTCATGATTATCACTCATCATTCCAAGTTTATCATGAGCATTGACACTTCACAGTTTTGGGTTTTAAACTATTTATCGTCACCCACTATTTATTATTCACTTGCAAAGGAAAATTCACGGCAACTCATCTTTAATGCTAATATCCGCATAGGTTAATTAATGTTAAGGCCATTATTTCTTCAAGATATATTGTTAAATTTGAGGTATGGAAAATTTTGGAAAAGATTTATTACGAAAAATAAAAACGGTAGAACTTCCCGGTGAACATGCACATGGGGTCTTCTCACCTCCCTCCCGTCCCGTTTTTACGTATGATGAAGTATTGGCAAAGAATCCCAAATTTGCGGCTGTTAATATCGTACTGTATCTGAAAGACAACGAGTGGTATTTTCCATTGATTCAAAGAACCATTAATGAGCACGACAGACACAGCGGGCAGATTTCACTGCCTGGAGGAAAGCGTGAAGAGATGGACAGAGATTTTGCTGAAACCGCAATTCGGGAAACTTCCGAAGAAATCGGGATAGACAAACATTATCTAAGGATCATCAGAGAAATGTCTCCTATTTATGTTCCACCGAGCAATTTTTATGTATATCCTTATATTTCCTATACGAAAAAGAACCCTGCCTTCATTCTTCAGCAGACAGAAGCTGTGGAAACGATAGAATTTCCGATCACTTCTTTTCTAAATTTGTCAGATACCCCCGAAATCATGGCACTGCCTAACGCAAACGGATATGAGGTTCCTGTTATCAATTTTAACGGATACATTATCTGGGGTGCTACAGCGATGATATTAAGTGAATTCAGTCAGTTGCTGAAAAAAATGTAACTTTGCACTACCGTGTTTAATTGAGAAATGGCGAAGAAAAATATTTTCACCGATGCATTCGGAACACCTTATTTTTTGAAAAGGTTTATTATTTTTATTTTAGGAGTTGTATCATACAGAAGATTCAACGGATTTAATAAGTTAAAGATAACGGGGACAGAGCACCTGGTGGATCTTCCGGATTCTAACGTACTTTTTGTATCCAACCATCAGACTTATTTTGCAGATGTGGCAGCAATGTACCATGCCTTCTGTGCTGTGAACAACGGATATCTAAACACGATAAAAAACCCGATCTACCTACTGAATCCCAAGATTGATTTTTACTATGTGGCAGCAGAAGAAACCATGAATAAAGGTATTCTTCCCAAGATCTTCAAAATCGCAGGAGCTGTAACGGTAAAAAGAACATGGAGAGCCGAAGGAAAAAATGTCAACAGAATGGTAGACATGAGTGAGGTAGATAATATTATGAAAGCATTGGACAATGGCTGGGTAGCAACTTTCCCTCAAGGAACTACTTCTGCTTTTGCACAGGGACGAAGAGGAACAGCCAAATTGGTAAAGAATCAGCGTCCTATTGTAATTCCAATCAAAATAAACGGATTCAGAAGAGCTTTTGATAAAAAAGGACTCCGCGTAAAGGTAACCGGTGTAAAACCTACGATGGAATTCAAAGCTCCTTTGGATATTGATTATGATAATGAAAAAGCACCGGAAATTTTATTGAAAATCATGACTGCTATTGAGCAGACAGAAGATTTCAACCTATTACACAGTTATGATGAAGAACTTAAAGCTAAAAAATTAGAACAAAAGGACTCAAATAATTAAAGTAAATTAAAAATTATGAACAAAATACTTGGAATCTTATTCGCAATCATAGTATTAGTTTCATGCAACAGCCAAAAAGTATATTCGGATTTTGATATCAGCTATTCGAAAAGTGGAGGCTATGCTCCTGTATATGAAAATCTGCTTATAAAAGGAAATAATGTACACTACTCTTTTGAAGGGCAGGGCAAGAAATACAAGCAGGATTTTAAAATCTCTGATGAGGATTTAAAGAAACTGGATCAGGTGCTTTCTCAGAACAATTTCAGAAGAATACAGGAAGACCGTAAAAAAATCTACGATAATATTTCAACTTCTATCAATATCAAGAAAGGTCCTAATGAAGGGAGTAAATCTGATGCCAGCATGATCATTTCGAATTATCAGACCAACTGGAAAAACATTCTTGAAGCTTTCCAGCAGATCATTAATACTAATGTTAAAAAACAGTAAATACAATTGAAAACCCACTTCATTGCCATTGGCGGAAGCGCCATGCATAATCTTGCGATTGCACTAAAAGACAAAGGATATCAGGTGACAGGTTCTGATGACGCTATTTTTGAGCCTTCAAAATCCCGTTTGGAAAAGAAAGGAATTCTGCCTCAGGAAATGGGCTGGTTCCCGGAAAAGATCACTCCGGATATTGATGCTGTTATTCTTGGCATGCATGCCCATCAGGATAATCCTGAACTGGCAAGAGCAAAAGAACTGGGTCTGAAAATATATTCTTACCCTGAGTTTCTCTACGAACAGTCAAAAAATAAAACGAGAGTTGTCATTGCGGGATCACATGGTAAGACAACCATTACTTCAATGATTCTTCACGTTTTGAATTTCCACCAAAAAGATGTGGATTTCATGGTAGGAGCTCAGCTTGAAGGTTTCGACTGTATGGTAAAACTTACTCAGGATAATGATTTCATGGTTTTGGAAGGTGATGAATACCTTTCTTCTCCTATTGATCTGCGCTCGAAATTTTTATTGTATCAGCCGAATATTGCTTTGATGAGCGGTATTGCATGGGATCATATCAATGTTTTCAAAACGTTTGATGATTATATTGATCAGTTCAGAAAGTTTGTGGCAAGCATTACAGCGGGAGGAGTTCTGGTATACAATGAAGAGGATCCGGAAGTGGTGAAAGTAGTGGAAAATGCTGAAAACTATTTCAGAAAAATCCCTTACAAAACTCCTGAATACGAAATCAATAATGGTAAGGTATATTTAAAAACTGAAATGGGAGATGTTCCGCTTTCTGTTTTTGGAGCCCACAACCTGTTGAACATGGAAGGAGCAAGACATATCTGCCGACAGCTGGGTATTATGGATGAAGACTTCTATGAAGCTATTATGAGCTTCAAAGGAGCGTCCAAACGTCTTGAGAAAGTAGAAAGAGAAGATAAAGGAACACTTTATAAAGATTTTGCCCATGCACCAAGCAAGGTAAAGGCTGCTGTAAAGGCATTCATAGAACAGTTTAAAAATAATAAGAAATATGGATTTCTGGAACTTCACACGTATTCCAGTTTAAATCCTGCTTTCCTTGAGCAGTATGACCATGCAATGGACGGACTGGATGAAGCTGTCGTTTTCTATTCTGAGGATGCTTTGAAAATTAAGAGAATGGAGCCTATATCACCTGAATTTATCAAAGAAAAATTCAAGAATGAGAATTTAAAGGTTTTTACAAATGCTGAAGATCTTCATGCCTATTGGAATACATTAGATAAAACGGATGGTGTTTATTTAATGATGAGTTCCGGAAATTTTGGTGGTCTTGATTTAACAAAATAAATAAAAAGCTTCAGAAATAATCTGAAGCTTTTTTGTTATATGCTTATTTTATGACTCAACAAAAGTCTCTTTTATGAGTTACTAATCATTTAGTTTCCTGTTGTTGGTCAGTTCTACAGTTTTGATGGATCCTACCGGTGCAATTTTTATTGTTTTATTACCTTTTGCCAGATAAATGTAATACATACTGTTTGATCCTATCAGGTGTACCAGCTCCGAATTTCCATCACCATAATTTAATGTATAGTCATATTTAAGCCTGTTCTCCTTTATTCTTTTTGTTAATGTCATCCCTTCACCCCAACCTATTCCTACGAAAAAAGATAGCAGCATCATAGCCATAAATCTTACAAACATATTGGTAAAGTGATTCTCAATAGCCTCTTTGCTCATACTTTCATGGTCTTTAAGAGAAGCCATTTTCAGAGCCCATTTTTTATTCTGATTGCTTTGCTTTGATAAATAGGATGGAAAGGCAAATGAAGATACAACGATGATAATAAGAGCAATCAATATGACTGGATGAGACGTTAAAGTAGCAATCGGACTGATCAGGATGTCCATGATTGTTGAGTATTTTAGAATATTAATGCCTATCTGGTAGTAATAGACACTTTCTTTTAATATCCCCATTACGACAAGAAACAGGTAGCCGAACGGAAGTGATCTCTGAATTCCCTCTGAAAATTTCATTTCTATTTTCGTTGATTTTAGTTTTTATATTTCACGAAAATAGAAAATTACCAGCAAATTGAAAACATATTGACCTATATTTCACATTCTTTGATCAGATTTCTCAAAATTTCTTCAGTAGAAAGTTCGTTGTATGGATGGATAGACTGCCCTATCCAGATTCCTACAAATTCTGGATTTTGCAGAGATTTCGCGGCTTTACGTAATGCATTGGTCAGTTTATTCTGGTAAGGATACGGTAAAATATATTCTGAGTTTTCCACGGTTTCTATAAATTGATTTTTAATTCCTCTCGCATATCTTCCGGAAAAACTCTTCGTTAAAACAATTTCTTCTTCTCTTACTTTTTTCAGTCTTTCCTTTTCAAAAGGCTGTAAAGCACTTTCCTGAGAAGCCAATAAAAGATTTCCCACCTGAAAACCTTGTGCTCCTAAATCTTTAACAGCTTTTAAGGTCTTGGCTCCGTAAATTCCTCCTGCATAAATTAAAGGAACATTCACATGATCATACACCTGCGACAGCAAAGACAACCCTCCGATCTGCGGAATGTTCTCCGCCTCAAAACTTCCTCTGTGGCCTCCCGCTTCTATTCCCTGAACACAAATAATATCAATACCGGATTTTTCAAGCTGCAAAGCTTCATTCACAGATGTACAGGTTCCGATAAGGGTAACTCCGTTTTCTTTTAATTTCTGAATACTCTGATCATCCAGATTTCCGAATGTAAAACTCAAGATTTTACAGTTCTCCTCAATAATGGCCTCTACCTGCTCATGATAAGTGGTTATATTGATCGCCTCAAGATCCGGAAGCTCTACTTCAATAGTATTTTCTCTGGCCAGCTGCTCGAGAAACTGCTTGGTTTTGACAAACTTTTCTTTTAAAGCATCGGTCACTTCAGGAATATGATGTACAAAAATATTTGCAGCGAAAGGCTGATCCGTAATTTTTTTCGTTTCTCTGATCAATTCAATAGACTGATCAGCGGAAAGATCTGCCAGTGCCAGTGATCCCAGACAATCTGCTTTTGCGGCAGCCGCAACCATCTGTACTGTACTTACTCCAAACATCGGAGCCTGAATAACAGGATATTTTATCCCTAGTTTTTTACTGATTGTATCCGGCCAAAACATAAGAATTATTTTTATTAAAATTTACGAAGAAAACGACAATGAATGTCATTCAAAACCATGATATTACTCAGTGAAGTTCAAGCTTTAAAGTTGTTGATCAACATTTTTTACAGATGATGCAGAACAAACTTATTTTGCCTTCCTGAGTTCTTTATAGTACAGCTTTGATGCAGCATCAAGCTTTTCTGTGGCATAAGAAAATGTGGCAGCAGGCATTGTCTTCACATAAGCATCAAGAAAATCGCTTAATTTCTTCTCATCTTTTTTACCAGCCTCTCTTACCCAGCTTCCTACCGCTTTATTCACCAGTTCATGGGTATCATGAACAAGAATTTCAGCAATGGCAAAAGTATCACCAACCTCATTTTTCCTGATAAAGGCATGAGTACTTACAATAGCTGTTCTTCTTTCCCACTGACTTTCGGAATGGGCAAGCTGGTATAAGATATCTCTGGGTTTGTCAATAAGATATTCCCCGATAATATAACACGCCGCTCTGTCTACAAAATCCCAGTTATTCAGACGGTCATGACGGTTCAGATACAGATCAAAAAGGTCTTTCTTCTGATCATCAGTCGTTTTTTTACTTCTGGCCTGGAAATCCATGATACTTACAGCCCCCATCCTCACTTCATAAAACTCGCTGTCAAGAAGTTTGTTGATCTCATCCAAAGGCATCGCAGAAAACTCTTTAGCGATAGTAAAAACATCTCCGAATTTCACTCCGAAACTCTTTGTAATCCCATCATTTCCTTTGAAAAATTTCTCCACTTTATCGAGTTCTTTTTCATTTTTGAATAACGAGAGTGTTTCTATGAATTCTTTTGCAGTCATCGGCTATTATCAATTTAAAATCCCGCAGGTTTCACAATCACTCAGATTCCTGATCTGTACATTCATGAAAACTGCGGGAGTTATTTTATTTTATTAATCTGAAGATTAAATATCTGCTACGGAATTCAGCATTTTTTGTTCCCATTCAGGATCTTTAGGATCAAAGAATAATCTTTTTCCTGTATCTAAAGAACGAACAACATTCATTTCATCTTCTGTCAGTTCAAAATCAAATACATTAAAGTTTTCTTCAATTCTTGATGGTGTCACAGATTTCGGAATCACTACAAACCCTTCCTGAAGGTGCCATCTCAGAATTACCTGAGCCACGGTCTTACCATATTTTTCAGCAATAGCTTTCAGATCAGGATTGCTTAAAAGGTTGGCATTCCCATTTCCAAGCGGGCTCCATGGCTGTGTTATGATATTATTTTCTCTGTCATAGACCTGCAATTCTTTTTGCTGGAATACCGGATGCAGTTCAATCTGGTTGATCACTGGCAACACTGTTGAATTAGCTTTTAATTCTTCCAGCTTCTCAATCGTAAAATTACATACGCCTATTGCTTTGATCTTTCCTTCCTGATATAATTCTTCCAACGCCTTCCAGGTTCCTAAAAAGTCTCCATAAGGCCAGTGAATAAGATACATATCAAGATAATCCATCTGCAATCTGTCTAATGTTCTCTGAAAAGCACTTTTAGCTTTTTCATATCCATGATCCTGAACCCATACTTTTGACGTGATAAACAGTTCATCCCTGTTTACTTCACTATTTTTCACCCCAGCACCTACAGCTGTTTCATTCTGATAAATAGCAGCAGTATCAATCATTCTATATCCACTCTGAATAGCTTTTATTACCGCATTCTCACATTCTTTAAGGTCTTCCATCTGCCATACTCCAAAGCCTAAAGCAGGAATATCCACTCCGTTATTTAAGGTTACCACAGGTTGTCCTGGATAGGTTTTCTTTTGCATAAGTCTTTATTTTAGTTATTAATATAAAGTGATAAACAAATTTGCGACAAAAAATCGAAAATCCTGCCTACCAATTTTACTGTTGCCTCAGCTCAATACCTCTATTTCCATTTCTAACGTTCAGTTTCCACCCTCTAGTTGGTATTCCAGCTCTATTTTCTCTACTTTTGTTTAAATTTAGTATCATGTCACAAAATATCAGACTGGCAGCTGCAGAAGATTACCCGAGAATTATGCAAATCTGGGAATCGGCTGTAAAAGCAACTCATACTTTTCTTGCAGAAGAGGATTTTAATTATTTTAAAGAAGTTATTCCAAGAGATTATCTTCCTAATCTGGAAGTTTATTTAATTACGGATAACAATGATGCTAAAGGTTTTGCATCCGTAGCAGAAGGGAATCTTGAAATGCTCTTCATTCGCGATGATGCCCGTGGGAAAGGATATGGAAAAGCCCTTTATCAATTTATGAAAGAAAAGACCGGATTGACCAAAGTGGATGTGAATGAGCAGAATCCACAAGCGATTGGATTTTATGAAAAAATGGGTTTCAGAAAGATCGGAAGATCAGAAAAAGATGGTTCGGGAAAGGATTATCCACTTATTCATATGAGTCTGTAAATGGAAAATTTCACTTTTAAAATAGCAAATCCTGATTCGGAAATTCCTTATCACTTACTGTTGTTGGCTGATGAAACCAGAGAAGCTATTGATCAGTATATTTTCAATTGTGAGATCTATCTTTTACACGACGGCATTGAAAATATTGCAGTGATGGCTCTCTACAAAAATAGTGATACAGAATTGGAAATTAAAAACGTTGCTGTGATTGAAAGCTACAGGAGCAAAGGTATCGGAAGTATTCTGATGGATAAAGCAAAGGAAATTGCAAAAGAAAATCAGTATAAAACACTGACTGTTGGAACTTCGGATACCGGCTTCCAACAGATCAGATTTTATGAAAAAAACGGTTTTATCAAAAATGGGATTCTGAAAAACTTTTTTATTGAAAATTATCCAGTTCCCATTTATGAAAACGGTTTACAAATGCGCGATATGGTTATATTAAGCCATCACCTGACGGAATAAGCCTTTAATATGCTCTATTTCAGTTTGATAATTGGTTTTTTTACGACATCCGAAATACAGAGTGTTTTCCAATTTCTTCTTCCCTTCCCAGATCAGCTGAACTTCACCGCTTTCGAGGTCTTTTTTACATAGAAAATCAGGAATAACGGCTAATCCTGTTCCTCCTTTCAGACAACGGATGATAGAATTCAGATTAGGAACAATATAATTCGGACGGAAATTCGGCTTATGACCAAAATTAAGAGTCCAGAACTGGAAAAGATGCTCCATATCTCCGGTAGTTCCGTACCATTTTTCATTCTTCAGCCATTCTTCTATCTGCTCAGCATCTTTTGTTTTTAAAACCTTATTGAAAGCTGCCACATCCACATCTTTTCCCCCTACCAGAATAATCTGTTCAGAAGAGAAAGCTTCATGTTCTATATTGGGTGAGGATCCTTTTTTCGGAGTAATAATAAGATCCAGAATTCCTTTATCCAACTGATCCAGCATTTCCGGATATTCTCCAAAACTGATAATCAGATTAAAAGGCAATGAAGAAACATATTGTTCCAACGTCGTCTGGAAAGTTTCAAAACACATTCCGACACTGATGGTAGGAGTATGTTTCTCTGTAGACTTCTGGAAGTTTTTTTCTACATCTTCCAGCTTAGTAATAGGCTCTGCAACTGCATTAAATAATACCTTCCCACGCTCTGTTGGCATCATTTTTCTACCGGTTCTGTCGAATAGTTTGTATCCTACATAAGCTTCTAATGAACTTAAATGCAGACTCACTCCCGGCTGTGATATGAATAAAGCATCCGCAGCACCCGTCAATGTCCCGGTTTTATAGATCGCCTTAAAAGTACGATACCATTCTAAATTGACCATGATTTAATTATTAATATTCTGATGCAAAGTTACAAAATAATTATAATACTGATGAATATTTAATGCGAGTGAATTTTCGTTATCATTACTCAATTCTGATTCTATTTTACAATCTGCATAATTGTAGTCTGAAATTTTTCTGACTCATCTTTGTGAATCTGGTGTCCGGAATTTTCAAATAAAAACAGATCTTTCTTAGGAGCTTTTACTTTCTTAAAATATTCAGTTGTAATTCTGGTAGAGGTTTGGACATCATTTTTACCCACAAAAAAATAAATCGGGCATTCTACTTTTTTTAGCGTCTTTGGCAGATCAATATTCATAACTTCATTCCACGCTGGCGACCACGTTTTTGACCATTGAAGAAAACCTTTTTTGAAATCATCACCAGTCACATACTGTTTCCCGTCTTTATAAAAAAGCCATTTTCTTAAATAAAACAGGTCTTCATCTACTTTGAACGGAATATGTACACTTGCTAGTTCTTTATGGGCAACAGGATTTTCTTTAAAATGATCTTTTAAAATATTGAGCAATTCTTTCTCACTCTCCAGTTGACTTACAACAGGGTTTACGGCAAAATAAGCATTTAAAACTTCAGGGTGATTTCTTACAATATAAAATCCTAAAGCATTACCCCATGAGCTTCCCAGCAGATATATTTTTTCCTGTTTTAATTCTTTTCTCAGAAAATTAATAACCTGATAGGTATCTTTTCCCATAAGCTCCACTGAAGGTGGAATGGGTGAAGGATTTAATTCCAGCGTCTTACCGGCATCCCTCTGATCCCACTGAACAATTGTAAATTTATTTTTTAAAATATTTGTAAAAGAATCTGCGTTTTTTCTCATCGAACTTCCGGGGCCTCCTGATAAAAATAAAAGTATTGGCTTGTCAGAATCATCTGTTTTAATTTCTATGGCTTGTTTTATTCCTCCGATTTCAGGAGTAAGAAGGGTATCTATTTTTCCTTTTTGTAATTGTGCGAAGCAAAATACTGATAATAGTAAAAAAATAAGAAGGTTTGTTTTTTTCATGATTTCTAAATTTTAAGTTGACTTTAATAATCTGGTACAAATATGCTCCGGATAATTTTCAGAAAAGTCCGAATAAAAGAAGTCGAACCGATTTTAATGATAAAATCAGTCCGAATGCATGCAGATTAAAGTTCGAGTAATTACAAACGACTATTAATCAATTTATTAAAATTTAAACAATATGTAATTTGTCAATTTTTAAAACGAAGTATGAAAAGATTTTTTTTAATTATTTGTACATAATAAGTCTAAAACGAATCTCGTTTTTAGAATAGAGCTTCAATAAAAATCATCAAAATAATGATACTTTTTCATTTTTTAGAAAAGCAGAGTAATAATCAGGAATATCACTTTCCTCAATTCCACGGACCGTTTTATCAATAGGATATGATAATTGTACAATTTCGGGAGTAATTTTTTCTTCGTCTAAAGTGAATACAACATAAGAAGCCAGTCTATTTTCTTCTTTAGAACGGCCTACGGAACCACAATTGACAGCCCAGCCCTTATTTTCAAACTGTTTTTTAAAAGATAAATGAGTATGCCCCATCACCAGAACATTAGCCTGGGAGTCTTTTAGCATATTCTCAAAAACCTCATCATTTTCTGATTCATAGAGATACATATCATTACTTTCCAGACTGGAATGAACCAATTGAATAGACCAATGCTTCTTCCCCACTTTATAATTTAATTTTAAATGAAAAGGCAGCTGTGATAAAAACTGTTTGTTCTCTTCTGTAATATGTTTTTTAGAATGATCTATTGCAATAAACCTGGCATTCGTCTCTTCTTCTGAGTGTTTAGACAAAGGGACAACAGGAATATCAAAAGCAATTCTTTCATCGTGATTTCCCAGTAAACAAGGAATATTTAGTTCTTGCATTCTCTCAATGACTTCATTACCCCAAGGAGCAAAATCTACAAGATCTCCCAGACAGAATTTTTGCGTGATTCCTCGCTTCTCAATATCTTTCAACACTACTTTCAGGGCAGGAAGATTTCCATGTACATCACCAAAAACAGCAATTTGTATCATTACTCTTTATTTTAATCAAACAAATGTAGGAGACAAAAAATTATTTCTTTGGAAATTGAATATGACTTTTAACACTAAATATCATCTTTAAATTAATCTCAAATCATAACGTTCTTCCACAAGAGTCTGTCCCCATTGCACAGATTCCATAGATTCCGTTTTTACAAATCCTGCTTTTTCATACATTGCAATGGCTTTTTCCTGTACGCTGGTCGTTAATAAATAAAGATTTTTATACTTTTTTTCTTTACAATAATCTAAGGCGGTATTCAAAAGTTTTTTTCCAATTCCCGTTCCTCTGAATAAAGGCAGCGTCAAAAACCATCTTAGCTGGGCTTCTTCATCAGAACGATGTAGAATTGCGACACATCCGACAATCTGCTGATTATATTCCGCCAGCCAAATCTTATCGTTTTCAAGCGAATAGTTTTCCAGAAATTCTGAAAAGGTTTTGATGACATATTTTTCAAAATCCTTATCATAACCCGATTCCTGAGTATAAAGTTTTCCATGAAGATAAATTAAATAACCAATATCTCCCGGCTTCAATCCTTCTCTGAATTTCACATTTTGGGCAAGCTTTATTTTGTCATAATCTGGCGCCAATAAGCTTTTAATACTACTCATAGAATTGATTAGAAGCTCTTTTTCATCAGCATATAAAGGCTGAACGATCTCCTCAATCTGTTCATCAGATTTTGACTGCAAAACTTTTAAGAGGTTGTTGCCTTTTTCCGTTAATATAATGAAATATGCTCTTTTATCTTCCTCAGACTGTATCTTCTCAATAATATTATCCTTTAAAAACATTTTGACAACCCGACTTACATATCCTTTATCCAGATATAGAAGTTCGGTTAATTGCTGAGAAGTAATGTTTTTATATTCTCCAATTTCATACAAAAGCCGTACTTCAGCTAATGAATAAGGACTGTCGAGAAAATTATTTTTCAGCATTCCGATATGCGAAGTGTAGAATCTGTTAAAACTTCTGATCTGTTGAATCTCATTTTCCATAAAGCAAATATATATATTTAGTTGACAAAATCAACCAAATATATGCGATTTTAACAACCATCACTATTATAATACTTCCCTATAATTTATATTATTTTTATTATACAAACATCCATCCTAACTTTGCAGAGTAAAATTTAAACAATCATAAAAAATGAAAAAAGTATTAATCATCAACGGAGGACAGAATTTCGGACATTCCGGAGGAAAATATAATCAGACTATTGCAGAAAATACATTAGCAGCTCTTAAAGAATTTGACAACGTAGAAGTAAAGATAACGAATGTAAGTGAAAATTATGATAAACATGAAGAAGTGCAAAAGTTTGTCTGGGCAGATTACATTATTTACCATACTCCGATCTGGTGGTTTCAGCTTCCGAACGGATTAAAAAAATATATTGATGAGGTGTTCACAGCAGGTCATGCAAAAGGAATTTATATGAGTGACGGAAGAAAGGCTGAGAATCCTGAAATCAACTATGGTACAGGAGGAATGCTTGGCGGCAGAAAATATATGTTGACGACAAGCTGGAATGCTCCTGCAACTGCCTTCACGCTTCCCGGAGAATTCTTCAGTGAAAGAAGTGTAGATGATGGACCATTATTTGGTTTCCATAGAATGAATGCCTTTGTCTCATTAGAGAAAATGGAAAGTTTCCACTTCCATGATGTAGAGAAAAATGCCAATATAGAGCGTGATATGAAGCTTTACAGAGAACATGTAAGAAACGTTTTTGAAAAAGAATTAAAACAAGAATTAGTATCATGAAAAAAGTACTGATCACAGGTATTACCGGCTATATAGGAGGTAGTATCGCTAAAAAACTGCTTGACAGAAATTATGAAGTAACCGGGTTGGTTCGTAACGAAACTCACGTACAGGAACTGGAATCATTGGGTATCAAAACCATTATTGGGAATATTCACAATGAAGATCTTATAAAAACTGCTGTTGATAGTGTTGATGCAGTCATCCATAATGCTGATTCTGCGGATGATGCCTATGCCGTAGATAATTTTATTAAGGCAATGGAAGGAAGCCATAAAACATTCATATTTACTTCAGGATCTGCTATTTTCGGTGGTAAAGAAAATGGTAAAAGGAGTGATTTTGTTTTCACAGAAGATGTTCCTTTAACACCAAGACTGGAAATGGCATCAAGGGTACTTATTAACGATTATGTTCTTCAGTCTGTTCAAAAAGGTATAAAAAGTATCGTTATTGTTCCCACCATGGTATACGGAGAAGGTCTGGGGATAAAAAAAGACAGCATTCAAATTCCCGCATTGGTTAATTTTTCTCAGAAAAAAGGACACGGTGTTTATTTTGGAGAAGGTGAAAACATCTGGTCCAATGTACACATTGAAGATATAGCAGATTTATATGTACTGGCCCTTGAAAAAGCAAAAGGAGGTTCCATCTATTATGCGGAAAACGGTTCTTCTTCTTTAAAAAACATTGCAGAAGTGATCAGCAAAAAATATAATCTGAAACCGGCCCAATCTTTAAGTATACAAGATGCGGTTGACAATTTCGGACCTGCAGGCGGCTATTTCGGTTTTGCATCCAACAGCAGATGCAGCGCAAAAAAAGCAAGAACAGAACTGGAATGGAAACCAATTTATAACTCAATTGAAAATTTTATTTAATATGAAAATTCATCTTACAGCAATTATAAAAGCCAAAGAAGAACACCAGGCAGAAGTATTGGAAGTTCTTCAGAATATGGTAAAAGAAACAAGAAAAGAGGAAGCATGCGAACTTTATAGCCTTCATCAGGGAATTGAAGACAAAAACGAATTTGTTTTCTACGAAATCTGGAAAAGTAAAGAAGGGCTGGATCAGCACAATCAACAGCCTTACATCCAGGCTTTCGGAGCTTTGGTGGATGAAAAGCTTCAGGAAAAACCACAGATTTATATCACCAATATCATTTAATCATGAAAAAATTAGCGTTTTTAATGCTGGCCGTCTTCACAATAGGATTCGCGCAGGCACAAACCAAAAAATCAAAAAATATGAAAAAGAAAATCTTATTCGTTGTAACCAGCCATGATAAAAAAGGGAGTACTGGTGAAGATACAGGATATTATTTGGGAGAAGTATCTCACCCATGGGAAGTTCTTCACAAAGCAGGATATGAAATTGACTTTGTAAGTCCGAAAGGCGGAACTCCTCCAGTAGATGGCTTCGATTTGAAAGATCCGGTAAACAAAGAATTCTGGGAAAACAAAGAATATAAAAACAAGATTGATCATTCTATGACGCCGTCACAGGTGAACCCAAAAGAGTATTCAACCATTTTTTATGCAGGAGGACACGGAGCCATGTGGGATTTTGCAGACAATAAAGAACTGTCTGATATTGCCTCAAAAATCTACGAAAACGGAGGTATTGTAGCAGCTGTATGCCACGGCCCGGCAGGATTGGTGAATATCAAGCTGAATAACGGGAAATATCTTGTAGACGGAAAGAAAATCAATGCTTTTACCAATGAAGAGGAAGCTGAAGTAAAATTAACAGATGTTGTTCCTTTCTTATTAGAAAACAAACTGAAAGAAAGAGGAGCACAATTTGAAAAATCAGGGCTTTGGCAGAATCATGTAGTTGCAGATCAGAGAGTGATCACAGGGCAGAATCCTCAATCTGCAAAGAGTGTTGGAGAAGCTATTTTAAAAGAATTAAATAAATAACAAATAATTTTAACCACAAAAGTCACAAAAGATTTTAAGTTCTTTAAAATCCAAAAAGCTCTTAAAAGTGTAACCATTGAAATGACGAGAATTCCCCTTCAGTAGAGGAGTGGCGAAAATTCAAAGAATTTTTGACAGGGTGGTTTACATATAAAAATTTTAAAACAAAATGGAATACAGAAAATTAGGAAATACAGATTTAGAATTATCAACAATCACACACGGAGCTTTTGCTATCGGAGGAAATATGTGGGGAGGTAATGAAAAACAGGACTCTATCAACTCTATTCATGCATCATTAGATCATGGAGTAACTTCTATCGATACGGCACCTTTCTATGGTTTCGGACTGAGTGAGGAAATGATTGGGGAAGCCATTAAAGGAAAAGACCGTTCAAAAATCCAGCTTTTAACAAAATTCGGATTGGTATGGGATGGAAGCAACAACGGAAAAGGAGAATTTTTCTTTGATGCTGAAGATGAAGGAAAAACAATTCCGGTATATAAATTAGCATCCAAAGAAAACATCATCAAAGAAGTTGAAGAAAGCTTACAAAGATTAGGAACAGATTATATTGACCTTTTACAACTTCACTGGCCAGACGGCACCACTCCTATCTGCGAAACAATGGAAGCCGTAGAATTACTGATCCAACAAGGAAAAATCCGTACTGCAGGAGTAAGTAACTATAGTGTGGCTCAAATGGAAGAAGCTAACAGAACATTAAAGCTTGCCAGCAACCAGATTTCTTACAGTATGCTGAACCGTGCCATTGAAAAAGATCTTGTCCCTTATTCTTTGGAAAACAATTCAGGAATTATCGTATACAGCCCAATGGAAAGAGGTCTTTTAACCGGTAAATATTTCAAAGAAACCCAATTAAAAGATAACGATCACAGAAACGGATATTTCTCGCAGTTTGATTTGAATAAAGTGAAAACTTTCTTAGAAAAAATTGAACCTATTGCACAGGAAAAAGGAGCCAGTCTTTCTCAACTGGTGTTAAGATGGACTACATTGCAGCCGGCAATTACAGTTGTATTGGCAGGAGCAAGAAATGCACAGCAAGCCATCGAAAATGCAAAAGCTATGTCTATTGATCTTTCTCAGGAAGAATTGACCTTCATCAATTCAGCTTTAAGCGAAATTTAATATAAAACCGGAGGCCGGGAGAAGAATACTGTAGATACCATCATTACTGATTACTTACAGTCATTTTATTCATATTAACAACCTCCTATTCCACCCTCCGGTTTCTTTTCTCTTTTCAATCCATAAATCATAAAAAATGAAAAATAATCTGATTAAAATATTCGGGTTAGCAACGCTATTGACTATCAACAGCATTGCAGTAAATGCTCAAACCCTTGTTAATCCCGAAGACAAATCATGGTATCCTTCTGCATACGGAGCAAAGGATGAAATCGGGGCCGCCAATTTATTGACTCCAGAAGTAGTAAAACAGGCACTGGGACTCGTGAAGCAAGGTAAAACATTAGCTCTTGCCGTTCCTATTGATAAAAACCTTCCGGCTTTCAGACACAGAAGTTTCAATTTATACAATATTCAGCCTGGAGAACAGGGAGGAAAAAGTATAGGACCAAATAAATTTACGTTCAATGATGAACTGGTAAACGGATGGACCGGAGTGGGAACACAGCTTAACGGTATCGGACACATTGGTATTGATAATACTTACTACAACGGAAATAAAGCAACTGATTTTGTAACCGTAGAAGGCGTTAAAAAACTAGGTGTGGAAAAAGTACCTCCTTTTGTAACCAGAGGTGTAGTCCTTGATATGACCGCACATTATGGGAAATTAATTGTACCTGGAGGAACAGAATTTACTGTAGAAGATATCAAATCTGTTTTAAAGAAACAGGGACTTACCTTAAGAAAGGGAGACGTTATTCTTTTCAACACAGGATGGCTGGAATTGATTGGTAAAGACAATAAACAGTTTCTGGAAACAGAGCCAGGCATCGGAATGGATGCTGCAAAATGGCTTGCCGATCAGGGAATTGTAGCCTTTGGCGGCGATACTTGGGCTTCCGAAGTCTATCCTAACCCAAAAAGTAAAGAAGAATTCCCAATCAACCAGTTTATGCTGGCGAAAAAGGGAATCTATAATCTGGAGCTGATTGACAGCCGTTCTCTGATAAAGCAAAAAGTGTGGGAATTTTTATTCGTTCTGGGACAGCCTTTATATGTAGGATCTACTCAGGTGAATGTGAATCCTGTCGCTATTTATTAAATTAAATGCTTACAGTATGAGGTTGTTTAAACTTTTATATTCATTATTTTAACCACAAAAGGCACAAAAGCTTTAAACACTTAACTTTTTTCAGAACCGGGCCTTATGCGTAATAAGTACACCTAAGTTTTGTGAAAATCTTTGATTTTCATCTTGTGTGAACTTTTCTGTGGTCTCATTTTAAACTTACTTAAGTGAACTCAAGTGTATTAAATGAAACCTTTTGTGACTTTTGTGGTTGGGTAAAATTCAAACAACTTTTATATCCGAGAAACGGAGAGACAATGTAATTCCAGTTTAAAAAATAAAATGAACCAAAGAATTTATTTCTATAATTAATACCCTACTGTGTTACATTGTCACTTTGTATCTTCATTAAAACGGCCTTTCAAAAACTGAAAGGCCGTTTTTATAAAAAGTAAACATCCGTAAATTATGCAGGTTTCATCATCAACATCCAACTTTCATCTTCCCGCTTCATTACTTTATTATTTTGCAACCGGAAGATGAGTACTCACTGCAATTCTGTTCCATGCATTGATCGTTACGATAGCCATGATGATCTGAGCGATCTGGTTATCATCAAAAAATGATTTTGCTTTTTGATAGGTCTCTTCAGTTAATCCTTTGTCGCTTATCAATGTAATTTCCTCTGTCATCGACAAAAGTACCTGCTCTTCTTCTGTAAAGAATTCTTTTGCTTCTGTCCATCCGTTCAGAATAAAAATTCTTTGAGTGGTTTCACCATATTTGATAGCATCTTTTGTATGCATATCAAGACAAAAAGCACATTTATTGATCTGTGAAGCTCTGATCTTAATCAGTTCCTTCTGAATGTGTGTCAATGAAATTGTTTGTAGGTATCCTTCCAATCCAAGCATCGCTTTATAAGCTGCTGAGTCTACTGTTGCAATATTTAATCTTGCGCTCATTATATTATTATTTTTTGGTTAATTGATCTATACTTAAAGAATATTGTTGTTGAACGGCCAATAAAAGAGCCGCAGCACTTGCCACCCAAACAGAATAGTTCAGCGGAGCTTTTGGTCCTGAAGCAATGGTCATGGATATGGCAAAAATCAACAGCAGAATACTGCTTCCATACGCTGCAATTTTGGTTTTAAACCCAGCAATCAACAGTAATGGAAAAAGGATCTCGAAGAAAGTAGCAGCATATGCTGAAAACGTACTCATTGATTCCGGAAGAAAAAATGTCAACTGTCTGGTATATTCTTCAAAGCTCGCCATATTTCCCCATGCCGAATTTTCTTTGCTCCATAATCCAAACCGGTCTGCCACAGCAGAAAGCATGGTTACAGCAAGAGCGAGTCTTAAAAATAACTGCGGAAATTGATTTTTGGTATCTGTCATTGTATTGGCTTTTAATAACATGACAAATTTCCGGTTTCTGAACCGTAAAAATCTTAAACTGGTTTAAGATCGTAACTTGGCCCTGATTTCACTCAGATATTCTGGAGTAAACCCTAAAAAGGAAGCAATTAAATATTGTGGAATTCTCTGTATAAACCAAGGATACAACGTACTGAAGTGCACATAATATTCTTCTTTCGTCATCTCATAAATATAACGGATTCTTTTTTCGGCAGCAGCATAAGCCGTTTGGTACACCATTCTGAAATAGCGTTCCATAACGGGATGCTTTTCCAGTAAAAGTTCCTGAGACTGAAAATCAATGGTTAAAATGCTGGAATTTTCCACAGCTTGAATATTAAAACCTGACTTCACTTGTTTTTCAAAAGCAAAAGTATCCGACATCCACCAGGTTTCTATGGCAAATTCTGTGGTTTGTTCTACTCCTTTTTCGTTGACAAAAAACTTTCTCAGACAACCTTCCAAAACGAAATATTTAAATTTACAGACATCACCCTCAAGCATCAGATTTTCTTTCTTTTTCACTTTTAAAACCTGAAAAAAAGAAATAATAGAAGCAAATTCCTCATTGGTGATCGTAATAAATTTATCTAAATGTGCCTTGAAAGTTTCCATTGTAATATTTAGTAATCAAACTTAACTTTATTTTTTTAGTTTTACAATTCCAAAAAACAATAAATCATGGACATCGTTGCAAAAATTTTGATCGCCTTAGTCGCAATAGAACATCTCTACATTCTGTGGATGGAAATGTTTGCCTGGGAAACAAAAGGAAAAGAAGTTTTCAAAACTGCTTTACCTGCAGAAATGTTTAAACCCACCAAAGGGCTGGCTGCTAATCAGGGACTTTACAATGGTTTCCTTGCTGCCGGACTCATCTGGTCGTTTTTGATTAAAGATCCGCAATGGCAGACCAATGTCGCTTTATTCTTTTTAGGATGTGTAGCTGTGGCTGGAATTTATGGGGCTATTTCTGCCACTAAAAAAATATTCTTTGTACAGGCACTTCCTGCTATACTTGCAATTATTGCCGTTTTACTGAAATAATTTACCGGATCATACCGACAATGTCAATCTTCTCTTAGCTTTAGTAGTAAGAGAAAAATTTTCATGAAACTTCAATTCAAAAAAACTATTGAAAATCAACACATTACAGCCGTTAAAATCCATTTAATATAAAATTCGTAAATTTGCACCGTCATAAAAAATTGATACACAGTTTTTTTATGCTGGCCTGCATTTTGATGCAAAGTAGGCGTTCAAGTTGTTCAGTACACATATCTGTAATTACCTCATCAGTAATTTAATTGTAGAATCTATGTAAAAGATTAATTTCTTTTTGCATAAATGCACTCTTTTTCTAGAGTATAATCTATTGAAATATTTAAAATAAACATAAGCCTCATGGTTCTTATGCATTATTTTTTTGTTAAAAGCTTTTATCATTAAAAGCTTAGCAAATTATTTTATCCTATCCTCATCAGCAGAACAACTAAAGCTAAACGTATATAATGAATTGGTGTACAATTTTTTATATCATTTATTAATTCAAAAATTCTGAATATGGAAAAAAATGAAAACAGTAGAAAAGTAAAACTTAAAGTTGAAGATCTGACTATTATTTTTGGCAAAAACAAAGAAAAAGCACAGGAACTTTTAGACAAAGGCTTTTCCAAAAAGGAAATTCTTGAAAAAACAGGCTGTACCATAGGAATCAACAAAGCAAGTTTTGAGATCTATGAAGGAGAATTCTTTGTTATTATGGGATTGTCAGGAAGTGGTAAATCTACGTTACTGCGCTGCCTAAACAGGCTGAATGAGCCCACTTCAGGGAAAGTATATATCAATGACGATGATATTACTGGCAAAAACAATAAGGAACTTCTGGAAGTAAGAAGAACGGAAATGAGTATGGTGTTTCAGAAATTCGGATTGCTGCCTCATCATACTATCTTAGACAATGCAGGTTTCGGGCTGGAAATCAGAGGAGAAAGCAAAGCTTCCCGCGATGAAAAAGCACAGAAAGCATTAGATATTGTTGGTTTAAATGGCTTTGAAAATCAGTATCCATCACAACTTTCAGGAGGAATGCAGCAGAGAGTAGGATTAGCAAGAGCTTTGGCCAACGATCCTGAAGTATTACTTATGGATGAAGCCTTTTCTGCACTGGATCCATTAATAAAATCTGAAATGCAGGATCAGATGCTTGAACTGCAGAATACTTTACAAAAAACCATTGTCTTTATTACGCACGATTTGGACGAAGCCATTAAAATTGGAGACCGTATCGTCATTATGAAAGATGGGGTCATAGAACAGATAGGAACAGCAGAAGATATTTTAACCAATCCTGCCAGCGACTATGTAAAAGCTTTCGTAGAGAAAGTAGACCGTAAAACAATTATCACTGCCAGATCTCTGATGTTCGATAAGGCTACGGTGGTACGTTTCAGAAAAGACGGTCCGGAAGGAGCTTTAAGAAAAATGAGAGCCACAGGATTAGAAAACTTACCTGTGGTAGATTTTCAAAATAAATTTCTGGGTTTTGTTACCCTTAATGATGTGGTCCGCATTGCCAGAAAGAAAGAACCAACGGTAGAATCAATTATCAACAGCAATGTCCCTTCAGTTTATCCTGAGGTAACTGTGGAAGAAATGCTGCCGTTAATTTCCGGAAGTAAATCAGCCATTGCAGTAATTGATGAAGACAACAAATTTTTAGGTCTTGTCACCCAGTTATCTCTTGTCATAGAAGCGACCAAGTTTAACGAAGAAGAAATTATTGAATTAAAAGAAATCGCAAACAACCAATAAGATGAATAAAACTATAGATATAGGTCAATATGTAGAAACTGCAATCAATTGGCTCACAGAAAATGGAAAACCTGTATTTGATGTCATAAAACATGTAGGAAACTCCTCTATCATGGGGATTGAATGGGTATTAACAAACACTCCTTTTTATGTAATCATCCTCTTTTTTACGCTGCTGGCATTATGGAAAGCTGGAAAAGGCATTGCCGTAGTAACCGCAGCCGGACTGAGTTTAATATTTTTAATGGGATTATGGAAAGAAACGATGGAAACGCTGGCTCTTATTTTTGTGTCCACCATTACTGCTCTTATCCTTTCTATCCCGCTGGGAATTTGGGCTGCAAAAAGTAAAATAGCTGACAAAATCATTCGTCCTTTACTGGATTTAATGCAGACAATGCCCGCATTTGTCTACCTGATTCCTGCTGTATTATTTTTCAGTATTGGTAAAGTGCCCGGAGCTTTTGCAACGATCATTTTTGCAATGCCACCAGCGGTACGATTAACAGCATTGGGAATTGAAGCCGTTCCGAAAGACATTGTGGAAGCAGCCAGAGCTTTTGGGGCAACCAACCGTCAGATCCTGTTTAAAGTAGAACTTCCTTTAGCCATGAAAACGATCTTAACAGGAATCAATCAAACCATACTCTTATCACTATCAATGGTTGTGATTGCGGGAATGATTGCAGCAGGTGGTTTAGGAGAGAAAGTATTGGAAGGAATTAATAACCTGGATATTGGATTAGGATTTGAAAGTGGATTATCCGTTGTGATTTTAGCCATTATTCTTGACAGGATTACCCAGGGATTTGTAAAGAAAAAGCAATAAGATGAAACAATTAAAATATCTATTTTTTCCGATTTTAATAGTGGTCTTTGCTGCATTATATTCGTGTGAAAATATAAAAAACTCTAAATATATCACCATAGGAATGGTAGATGGCTGGGCGGAAGATGTTGCAATGACCCACGTTGCTAAAGCTATTCTGGACCAGCAGGGATATCACGTTATTATTCAGAAAGCCTCAACGGATATGATTCTTGCTTCGATGAATAATGAAGATACAGACCTTTTCATGGGAGTCTGGCTTCCTTACACCCATGCTAAAAAGCTTGCTAAATTTCCGGGACTGACTCATCTTGGAACCAATTATGACAACGGCCGTATAGGATTGGTCGTACCTGAATATGTTCCCGTTAACTCTATTGAAGAGCTCAATCAGCATAAAGATCAATTCAATCACAGAATTATAGGAATTGAAAAAGGAGCAGGATTAACCACCGGAACTGATAAAGCAATTATTGATTATAAGCTGGATTATCAGCAGATCAACTCCTCTACCATTGCCATGATCACCGAATTACAGAATGCGATCCAGCGTAAACAATGGATTGTGGTAACGGGATGGCAGCCTCACTGGATGTTTGGAAAAATGAAGCTTAAGTTTCTTAATGATCCTAAAAAGATATTTGGAGAAGCAGAACAGATTAAAACCTATTCAAGAAAAAGCTTTGGAAAAGATCATCCGAAATTGGCAAAATTCTTTTCTAAAATCCATTTTGATGATGAAAATATGGCTGATCTTTTAACCAAAATGGAAGACAGTAAAAACAAAGAAGCCACCGCCAAAGAATGGGTAAAAGATCACGCTGAACTCGTACAGTCCTGGCTGGATAAAAATTAATATAGCGATACAATTTGGTATACTTTAAAATCCTCAACCTGATTCAGGTCTGAGGATTTTTTCATCGACATAAATTATTTAATCTTTTCTCTATGAAGCAATATGTATTAGTAATCGCAAAGGCGCAAAGAAATTTAATAACATGTTGCTTTAAGGCGTAAGAAAATCAAAGATTTTCAGCAAGTTTGTTTCAGTTAAAATTCAACAGAATTAAATTGTATCAAAGATAAAATCCTTGCGCCTTAAGACATATTTAAAGGAAAATTTTTGCGTTTTTCCGTTTTCCAATATCTCATAACTATCCCATTGATTCTTTAATTTTTTCTCGATGGATTATTCCCCAATTGACTAATGTTTCTGTCACAGGAAAAACAGACTTCCCGTATTCGGTTACGGCGTACGTTACCGTGATAGGTTTCGTATCCTGAATGGTTCTGGTGATCAGAAGGTTTGTTTCCAGTTCTTTTAATTCCTTGCTCAGCATTTTTGCAGAAATTCCTTCGATACTGCGTTCCAGCTTTTTAAAGTGAATCATCTGATCAGGTCTGTTTGTCAGATACCGTAAAATCATCAGTTTCCATTTTCCACCCAATACATCCAGACTATCCCGCATTGCGAACAATTCTTCTGTACAGCTAGCTTCTCTTTCGATACCGTTTTCAGTAATTTTTGCCATAATAGTTTCATGAAGGTAACTAGTTACCATTAGTTAACTAGTAGCAAATATAAACTATTCCCTCTTTACATTTGTGTATCAAATTTTAAAGTATGAAAGCAGTTATTTTAAATAAAAATGGAAAATTAGAGGATGGTTTTACAGAACAGCCAAAACCTAAAAACAATGAAGTTTTAATCCAGATTAAAGCAAGCGGTTTCAATCCTATCGATTATCAGATGCTTGAGAACGAGCTCGAACGAAAACTGATCAGTTCTCCAATACTGGGAAGAGAATCATCGGGAATTATAGTTGGTAAAGGTCCCGAAGCTGTACAATTTAATATTGGTGACGAAGTCTATTGTGGAAGCGGTTCTATGGGAAGCAATGGTACTTATGCTGAATACATTACCGTTCCTGAAACGATTGTTTCTATTAAACCAGAAAATATTTCTTTTGAACAGGCAGCCTCCATTCCTTCAGTTGGACTTACGTCGTTGCAGATCTTTAACCGTCTGAAATTACATCCGGAAAATACACTCCTTGTCACTGGCGCAGCCGGAGGTGTTGGTTCATTTTTGATTAAACTTTTACTTGCCCATAATATTCGACAGATCACAGCAACCGTTGGCAGTGAAGAAAACAGGCAGATGCTTTTGAATTTAGGATTAAAAAACCATCAGATCGTTAATTACAGGGAAGAAAATATTATTGAAAATATTGTAAAAGCCAATAATGATCGACCCTTTGAGTTTGGAGTTGATCTCGTAGGAAATTATATGTCAGAAGTCACTGCAAAGGTTTTAAAAATTAATGGAACTTACGTAGATGTAACAGCTTTAGTCACAAAGGATGCTCATGAAATGCTTTTCAATAAAGGAAGCCTGATCATGAATATCTCCAATTATACTTACGGAATGATCAAAAAATATGAATATTACAAAAACAGCTTACTTGAAATAAAAAAACTTATTGAAAACGAAACGATTCTTCCTCCTCAGCATAAACTCATAGGAAATCTTTCTCTGGAAACCGTTTTGAAAGCACATTCTATTTTAAAAAACAATCAGACCCAAGGCCATAAACTCATCATGAAACACTAATCTATGAACAAAATACCAAGACGAATCGTAACAGGAATAAAAGAAGGAAAATCCATCATCATAGAAGACCAGCAGGTAGAAAACGCAGTAGAACATTTTCCGGGTCTTATCATTTCAGATGTATGGAATACGCAGACAATGCCTGCAAGCCTTGACTTTGAAACCAGAATTCCTAACACTGGATTTCCACAGACCCCTAAAAATGGTACTTATTTCCGGTATGTAGTTGTTCCTCCCGATAAAGATTTAGGGGTTGAATGGAAAAAGAATGAACCTCATCCGATGATGCATCAAACTCCGACACTGGATTATATCATTATCCTTTCCGGTGAACTCTACCTCATCATGGAAGAAGGAGAAACGCTTCTGAAACCTGGAGACATCGTGATTCAGCGGGGAACCAATCATGCGTGGAGCAACAGTTCAGATGAACCTTGTATTCAGCTGGCTGTCTTGATCGATGCGGAAGGAGAGAATTAAAAGATTGGATAGTTCTCAAAGATTTTAAAAGTTCAACAAGCTAAAAAATCTGTGCAATCTGCGGGAAATAAAAAGAAGACCTTAAGGTTGGGCAAGCGCAAAGGCGCAAAGAAAAATAAATAATACGTTATTTTAAGGCGCAAGAAAATCAAAAATTTTCAGCAAGGATTAATGCATATAGTATTAGGAACATACAATTTTATCACAGATAAAATCATTGCGTCTTACAGCATAATAAAAGAAAAAACTTTGCGCCTTTGCGTTTTTCCAACAAAAAAAAACAAACACTTTACAAAGCAGAAATCTGTGTAATCTGTGGGAAATAAAAAGAAGACATTAAGGTTGGGCAAACGCAAAGGCGCAAAGAAAATAAATATGATACTGTTTTAAGGCGCAAGAAAATCAAAGTTTTTCAGCAAGGATTAATGCATATAGTATTAGGAACATACAATTTTATCACAGATAAAATCCTTGCGTCTTACAGCATAATAAAAGAAAAAACTTTGCGCCTTTGCGTTTTTCCAACAAAAAAAAACAAACACTTTACAAAGCAGAAATCTGTGTAATCTGTGGGAAATAAAAAGAAGACATTAAGGTTGGGCAAACGCAAAGGCGCAAAGAAAATAAATATGATACTGTTTTAAGGCGCAAGAAAATCAAAGTTTTTCAGCAAGGATTAATGCATATAGTATTAGGAACATACAATTTTATCACAGATAAAATCCTTGCGTCTTACAGCATAATAAAAGAAAAAACTTTGTGCCTTTGCGTTTTTCCAACAAAAAAACAAACACTTTACAAAGCAGAAATCTCCAGCAATTTCTGCTTCATTTTCTCAGGTGTCATCTGCCCTTCCTGATAATACACCAGATTCTGATGTTTATCCAGGAATACCCATAAAGGATAAACAGGCTGATTTTTATTTTTTGACAAAGCCAGTGCCAATTCATGAATTCCGGAATTTCCATTCTGCAGATATGCAAATTCCTGATTCTGAAAATGGATCGTCTCCTTTGTTTTCTCCGCTTCAAAATTGATGAAATAAAAATGGTCATTCATCATGCCAGTCAGCTCTTTATCTTTACTCAGACGGTAAGACTCAATTTTACAGACTGCACACCAATCTGTATAAAGATGGATCACCACAGGTCTGGATTCTTTTTTTTGCAGAACCTCCCATTCAGAAAAAGTGCCTGTCTTCATCTGAGACAGATAAAAACAGGGCACTAACATTAAAAATAAAGTTATTTTTTTCATTTTAAAGTATATTTTACTCCCAGAAAACCTCTGATACCCTGCATTGGAGCATAGCCATATGCTGTATCAAAAGTGTAATTATTAGGATTCTTGACAGGATCATCAACATGTTTATCAAATGGGTCAAACGGTCTCATCAAAGGATCTTTAGGGGTAAAATTGAATAAGTTTTTAATTCCGCAATACACTTCAAATCCTGATTTGAAACTCTTTGATACCTGAATATTGGCCAAAGAATAGAATGGTGAATATTCAGGACGATAATCATTCTGCAGAACAGGAAGCCTCATCGGTCCATAAAACTGTCCTGTAAAATCTATGGTCAGATTACTTGGAAACTTATAAGTCAGATTGTACGTTCCACTCCATTTTGGAGCATGCAGCTGCTGTGTTTTTTGATTTTCATTGTCAAATTTCTGGTATACATCCAGATAAGTCACCCCTAAATTGACACTCAGTGGAAACTGAAACGCAAAATCAACGTTCAGAGAAGCTCCTCTTGAAATTCCATATCCGTGAAGATTATCATAAATAATTTTATTAGGATCGGAATCAAAATCGCCCACAATTTTATTACTGAAGTAAGTATAGAATGCAGAAGCATCAAGATTTACCAAGCGGTTTCCCACAGGGATTTTCCAGATATAATTCAGGTTTCCGTTCACCGATCTTTCCGGCTTAAGATCTGATTTTACCACCACTTCCCTTGATCCTGTCAATGCAGCGTGATCTTCTGTAAATAAATTTACCACTCTGAAGCCTGTCCCAAAATTGAAACGCAGGGTATGGTACGGATTGGGTGAAAACTTCCATGCTAACCTCGGTGAATGCACAGAATGATGTACTTTGTCATAGTCATATCGGTATCCAAGCAACAACGTATTTTTATCATTAATCTCCCACTGATCCTGGATAAAAGCTCCCCAGATTGGAGATTTCATCGGAGCATTGGTGATTCCGTCTGATGCTAATGTTCCCGGTGTATTGTCATCATAAAAAGTTCTTTTAAAAGTAAATCCGGCCGTAATATCATGTTTCCCAAAGCTTCTGTCCCAATAGGTCTGCACAAAAGCTACTTTTTGTGTAGCATTGAAAGGATTGGATCCGTAAAATGAGTTCTGGTCGTGATAATTATAAGAAAACTGAGTCACAATATGTTCCTTCATTGGCCATTCATACAACCCGAAAACCTCTGCCCTGTTGGTATAAATACTTTCTCCGTACACCTGATCACTTCCACGGTAAGATTTGTTCCATTGCATTTCTCCCCCAAAACGGTCTTCATACAGGTATCTCAGCGCAAAGCTAGCCTGCCTGTTTTCCTTTCTTTTAAAATTCCACTTGTTAAAAACTGAAATTCTGCTCTGTAAAGTAGCATCTGTAAAATTATCTTTGTTTTGGTCTATTCTTTCTTTAAAGCTGAAATAATTTAAACTTAATAATGAAGCGGCATTCTTTCCTACGTTGAACTTGGTTGAAAGGTCAAGATTATTTTCACTCCATGTACTTGTCATCATATCTACACTTAGCTTAGGAGCTGTTAAGGCATTTTTCGTAATAATATTAATTACCCCTCCCATCGCTTCAGAACCGTAAATGGATGATGCAGGACCTTTTACTACTTCTATCCTATCCACCAGACTATTTGGAATTCCACTCAATCCGTATACGGTGGAAAGTGAACTTACAATCGGCATTCCGTCAATCAGAATCATTGTATAAGGTCCTTCCAGCCCGTTGATGTGAATATCTCCTGTATTACACACAGAACAATTCAGCTGAGGTTTTACGCCGTTCACCATGGCAATAGCTTCAAAAATACTGGGAGTTGGGTTTTTCTGAAAGAACTTCTGGCTGTAGATCTCTACTGCTACAGGGCTCTTTGATCTGCTCATCGGTTTTATGGTTCCGGTAACCACTACATCCTCTATAGTACTCGTCTTGATTTCTTTTTTGGTAACTCTGGCAGAATCCAGATTTTTATTGGGCTGCAAACTTAAGCTGTCTGTCTCCTGTGCAAAACAATAGGTTGATAAAAAAGTGATAGAAAATAGTATTCGCTTCATGAAATTAAAATTGTTAGACAAATCTAACAATTATTTTTTAAATACAAAACTTATCTGAAAAAATATAGATTAAGCCAATTCATGAAAAATGATTAAATTTGAGAAACTACATACGAAAGTAAAATGAGATATCATCTAGCGGGAAATATCCCACCAAAAAGGCATACGATCTTTAAGTCTCCGGAAGATAAATTTTACTATGAACAGCTTTTCGGTACAGAAGGCTTCCATGGTATTTCTTCTCTGTTATATCATATCCACCGCCCTACGCAGATCAAATCTATCGGTGAACCGAAAGATGTCACTCCCAAAATCGCTGTGGAAAAAAACATCGCTCCAAGAATGTTTAAGGGAATGAATGTCACTCCTGAAGACGATTTCATGGACAGCCGAAAAATTCTTTTGATGAACAATGATTTGAAAATGGGATTGGCTAAGCCAAGAAAATCGATGGACTATTTCTACAAAAATGCCGAATGCGATGAACTTTTATATGTTCATCAGGGAACCGGAATTTTAAAAACTTTTGTAGGAGATCTTGAGTTTGTAGCCGGAGATTATCTTATTATTCCGAGAGGAACCATTTATCAGGTAGAGCTTAAGTCTGATGATACAGTATTTTTTGTATTGGAAAGCCACTCACCTATCTATACTCCGAAGAGATACAGAAACGAGTTCGGACAGCTTTTAGAACACTCTCCATTCTGTGAAAGAGATATGATTGCTCCTGTTTTCAAAGAACCTGTTGACGAAAAAGGAGAATTCCTGATTAAAGTTAAAAAAGAAAACCAGATTACAGATTTCATCTATGCAACGCATCCGTTTGATGTAGTAGGCTGGGACGGATATTTTTATCCTTATAAATTCAATATTAAAAACTTCGAGCCCATTACCGGAAGAATTCACCAACCGCCACCGGTTCACCAGAATTTTGAAGGACACAATTTCGTAGTGTGCTCATTCTGCGCAAGAATGTATGATTACCATCCACAGGCTATTCCTGCACCCTACAATCACTCCAATATTGATTCTGATGAGGTATTATTCTATACAGAAGGTGATTTCATGAGCCGTAATCACATTGACCTGATGGACTTCACGCTACACCCAGGAGGTATTGTACATGGACCTCATCCAGGTGCAATGGAAAGAAGTATTGGTAAAAAATTTACGGAAGAATATGCCGTTATGGTAGATCCATTCCGTCCTTTAAAAATTACCGAAGAAGCTTTAAAAGTAGAAGATCCTTCTTACAAAACTTCATGGTTAGAATAAAACAGTAAAATTAAAACAGCTTTTGAGTTTTAATATCAACCACAAAAGTCACAAAAGATAAACACTAAAGATTTATAAGTGAATCTTTGATTATAAAGAACACTAAAGTTTTGAAAATCGAAGATTTTCTTCTAATGTGCACTTTATACGGTATTATTGAACACTTTCTTAAGAAAACTAAAGTGTTTAAATATAATTCTTTGTGACTTTTGTGGTTAAAAATTCAAATAAATTTATTTTACATTAAAAAAATCCATCTGGTTCATATCAAAAAGTATTACTGAATACATACAAAAGACGCTTTAAATTCTTTATTTAAAGCGTCTTTTTTCGTAAATTTGTGAGGCATGGTTAACATATTTACCATCATTATTTTTCATGACGCATCCTAAGTAATGGTGGTTTAAACCAAAATCAATATTACATGTTAGAAAGAATCAGATTAGAAAGTCTACACCAAAAAGTAACTACGGCAGAAAATGCTGTAAAAATCATTAAAGACGGCATGACCATTGGGTCCAGCGGCTTTACAAAAGCAGGTGACAGCAAAGCTATTTTGCCTGCACTGGCGGAAAGAGGAAAAACAGAAAACCTTAAAGTCACTTTGATGACCGGAGCTTCACTAGGGCATGGTACCGATGGAAAATTGGCAGAAGCTAATGTTTTAAAGAAAAGAATGCCCTTCCAGGTAGATCCTATTTTAAGGAACAAAATCAACAATGGTGAAATTCTCTTCATCGACCAGCATTTAAGTGAAAGTGCCGAACTTCTCCACACTAAAAACCTTCAGAGCATAGATGTAGCCATTATCGAAGCTGCTTATATTGAAAGAGATGGAAGCATTGTTCCTACCACTTCTGTGGGTAATTCAGTAACCTTTGCTGCTTTGGCTAAAAAAGTGATCATCGAAATCAACACCGAGGTTCCCGAAGAAGTCTATGGAATCCATGATATCTACCAGGCTGAAGATTATCCTTACAGAAACGTTATTCCAATTGTAGCTCCATGGAACAAAATCGGAAGAAAAAGCATTCCCGTTGATCCTGAAAAAATTGAAGCCATTGTTTTTACCAACCGCAAAGACAGCCCGGCAGACATTGCAGAACCGGACGAAAAAACAACAGCTATAGCCAAACATCTTCTTGCATTCTTTGAAAATGAAGTTCTTCTAGGACGTCTTACAGACAGATTACTTCCTCTTCAGGCAGGTATCGGAAAAGTGGCCAATGCAGTTCTTACAGGATTCAAAGACAGTAATTTTTATGACCTGACGATGTTTTCTGAAGTACTTCAGGACAGTACATTTGACCTGATAGATTCCGGTAAATTGAGTTTTGCTTCAGCATCATCCATTACTGTTTCCCAGGAATGCTATGAACGAGTCTTAGGAAACCTTTCAAAATATAAAGACAAATTTGTTTTAAGACCTCAGAATATCTCCAATACTCCGGGACTGATCCGAAGATTAGGGGTAATTGCTATCAATACTGCTATTGAATTTGATATCTATGGAAACGTAAATTCTACCCATATCGGAGGAACAAAGATCATGAACGGAATCGGAGGTTCCGGAGACTTTGCAAGAAATGCTTACTTAAGTATTTTTGTAACTCAGGCCGCTTCAAAAGGAAATAATATTTCTCATGTCCTTCCTATGGTTTCTCATACTGATCATACGGAACATGATGTTGATATTCTAGTGACAGATATCGGATTAGCAGATTTACGAGGATTGGCACCGAGAGAAAGAGCACAGAAAATCATTGACAACTGTGTTCACCCTGATTATAAAGAAGAATTACAGTCTTATTTTGACAGAGCTTGTGAAAGAGGCGGACATACTCCTCATTTACTCGAAGAATCATTCAGCTGGCATCTTAGGTTCTCCGAAACAGGAAGTATGAAGCAGAAAATAATGGCTGAAGTTTCTAATTAAGAATTTCACAACAAAGCAATAAATAAAAAGGACTGAATGCCAATGCATTTGGTCCTTTCTTTTTTAGATACAGCCCCAACTATCCTACATGACAAAAGTCTTTCCAATATCCTGAAAATATTTGAAATAGGTAAGGTTATAAAGATTATCTTTGAAAGAAGAGAGGTATTTTATGAGGTAAAAAATACGATGAACACCCTACTAAAAAGATAAAATATGAATAATTACATCAGTGCAGAAGAAGCGATATATACGATAAAAAGTGGCAACCGAGTATTTTTTCACGGCAGCGCATGTACTCCCAACTACCTGATTGATGAGCTGGCAAGACAGTCAAACCGATTGCAGAATGTAGAAATGGTTTCCATTACTCAACAGGGAAATGTAGAAATTGCAAAACCGGAATACAAAGACAGTTTTTTCATCAACTCTTTATTTGTTTCCACTCCTGTGCGTGATGCTGTAAATTCTGACAGAGGAGACTTTGTACCTGTCTTTCTAAGTGAGATTCCTATTTTATTCAGAAAAAACATCCTTCCTCTGGATGTGGCCATTGTTACGGTTTCTCCTCCGGACAGACATGGTTTCTGCACATTGGGAACTTCTGTAGACATCGCACGAGCAGCGGTGGATACGGCAAAAATAATCGTTGCTATTGTCAATCCAAGAATGCCCAGAACTCATGGAGATGGGATGATCCACATCAGCAGAATTCATAAACTGGTTTGGCATGAAGAGGAGCTTCCAACCGTAGATTACGGTTCAAAAGTAGGCGCTGAAGAAATGCTTGTAGGAAAAAATGTGGCTGAACTTATTGAAGACAAATCTACCCTTCAGATGGGTATCGGGACCATTCCTGATGCCGTTTTGAAATGTCTTACCAATCATAAAGATCTTGGGATTCATACTGAGATGCTGAGTGACGGGGTTATAGATCTTATTCAGAATGATGTCATCAACAACAAATACAAAGGATATAACGATAACAAAACCATTACAAGTTTCTGCTTCGGAACCCGAAAATTGTATGACTATGTAGATGACAATACCGTATTTGCTTTCAGAGATGTGAGCGAAGTCAACTTCCCGATCAACATCATGAGAAACAAAAAAATGGTAGCCATCAATTCCGCCATCGAAATAGATCTGACAGGACAGGTATGTGCCGACTCTATCGGAACAATGCAGTACAGCGGAATCGGAGGACAGATGGACTTTATGCGTGGTGCCGCATTAAGTGATGACGGAAAACCTATCATAGCCATTACCGCAAGAACGAAAAAAGGAATTTCCAGAATCGTTCCTTTTCTTAAACAGGGAGCTGGTGTGGTTACAACAAGAGGTCATATTCATTACGTCGTTACTGAATACGGAACAGCTTACCTGTATGGAAAAAACCTACGACAGAGAGCTCAGGAACTCATCAGCATTGCCCATCCGGACGACAGGGAAATGTTGGAGAGAGCCGCTTTCGACAGATTTAAACACTGATAATCAAATGATAAGGATTTCCAAATTGTTTTTCATTTAAAATAGTAAAACATATTTTGAACCCATCTCTATAAAATCATAAAAAAGCGCTAATCTTTTGGCAGTATTTTTGATAAAACTCACTCAAAAACAAGGAAATTGAAAACTATATATAATTCGATACGAGAAGAAGTTGTAAAGCATTCTAAGGTAAGGAATTCTGTTTTGGGGAATGTGAATGAATGGAAGAGAAGCCATTATATTATTCTTTCCGAAATTATTAAAGACGAGCTCTCTGAAGCTGAAGAACTGAAAGGAGGGAAGAAATTTGAAATTGGAAATACCATTTCACATGTTACCCTGCAGCGTTTTTTTGAAAATGATTACCAGGATAAAACCCACAATGATCTCAGGTTTCTAAAAACGTTAGATAAGATCTGTATTTTCTTAGGACACAAAGATCTTAACGATTATATTCTATCCATAAGATATAAGAAACAGGGCAATCAGGCAGCAGATAATGAGTCATATCTCACACAGATGGTTTACGATTATTGCGCAGCCGCTTTTGAATTTTATAAACTGTTTCCTACTCACAACACCGAATTGCTAAAAGATCTGGTATTCGATGATTCTCCTTTCCTGGAAAGGGCATCACAATTCAGCAAAGAACTGTGTGATAAAGATTTTCATCTGGTTACTAAAAATAACCGGTCCAATTATGAAGTTTTTGATATTCACATCGTTACAGATGAACCGGACAAGAAAATACTGGAGTCTCAGGAATTCTGGAATCTCCTGTTCAAAGTGGGCGAAACAGGAGAAGAGCACTTTGTCAATCAGCTGAGTACACAGATCTACTTCATTCGGAAAATAAATAATACCTGGAAGATATGGGATAATTATAATCCCGATGCCGGAATGTTAAACAGAAAGATTGAAACAATATAGAAAGAAAGCCGTAGAGAGTCTCTACGGCTTTCATGATTCGAAATATTTTTTTTCATTTGTCTTTTGTAATACAAATGTAAGTAGCCGATTTCAAACGTAAGAAACTTAAATATACTTAAGTAAACTCTTCTTTAACTTTATGTTAAATATATTCAATGAATCCAAGGGAATATTTTCGCAATGTCTAAGAATTTTGTAATTTGCATACCAATAAAATAAAAGTAAAAGAGAAAATATGTCAACACTTACATTTGCCGAGAAAATAGCTCAAGCAGAAAATTTCTTACCAATCAATGGTACAGATTATATTGAGTTTTATGTAGGAAATGCAAAACAGGCTGCCCATTATTACAAAACCGCTTTCGGTTTTCAGTCTGTAGCTTATGCGGGTCCTGAAACAGGAGTAAGAGACCGCGCATCTTATGTGCTTCAACAGGGAAAGATCAGATTGGTATTAACGACCGGATTGAAGTCTGACTCTCTTATCAGCGAGCATGTAAAAAAACATGGTGACGGAGTAAAAGTTTTGGCACTTTGGGTAGATGACGCTTATGCAGCTTTCGAAGAAACAACTAAAAGAGGTGGAAAACCATATTTAGAGCCTGTAACGTTAACTGATGAGCATGGTGAGGTAAGAATGTCAGGAATCTACACATATGGAGAAACCATCCACATGTTTATAGAAAGAAAAAATTACAACGGAGCTTTCATGCCTGGATATGAAAAGTGGGAAAGCAATTATAAGCCTGAAGAAGCAGGTTTATTATATGTAGACCACTGTGTAGGAAATGTTGACTGGAACAGAATGATCCCAACAGTAGAATGGTATGAAAAGGTAATGGGGTTTGTCAATATCCTTTCTTTTGACGACAAGCAGATCAACACAGAATATTCTGCATTGATGTCTAAAGTAATGTCCAACGGAAACGGATTTGCAAAATTCCCTATCAACGAACCTGCAGAAGGTAAAAAGAAATCTCAGGTAGAAGAATATCTTGATTTCTACGAAGGAGAAGGCGTACAGCACATCGCTGTTGCTACAAAAGATATCATCCACACCGTAACTGAATTGAAAAAACGTGGTGTAGAGTTTCTTTCTGCTCCACCAGAGGCTTATTATGACATGGTTCCTGAAAGAGTAGGTCATATTGATGAAGATCTTAAAAAACTTCAGGATTTAGGTATACTTATTGATCATGATGAAGAAGGGTACTTATTACAGATCTTTACCAAGCCTGTAGAAGACCGTCCTACTCTATTCTTCGAAATTATTGAAAGACACGGTGCACAAAGTTTTGGTGCCGGAAATTTCAAAGCTTTATTCGAAGCATTAGAAAGAGAGCAGGAAAGAAGAGGTAATCTTTAATTTTACATTAAAAATATAGGTTTTGTCAGGATACAATATTCTGGCAAAACTTTTTTTATAAAACACAGCATATGAGAAAACTTTTAATTGGGATTTCCCTTTTAGGAACATTGGGGCTTAAAGCTCAGTATGGTTCTTTGAATGAAATCCTTAACCGTCTTGAACAAAGAAAAGGCATCAATCAGCATCTTGAAAATGTAAACATTGACAACAAAAAATTCGTTTTCATCAAAGATGAAGTTGATCATACGGAACGGGATTTTATTATTATCAAAGGGAACAATGCCACTTATGTAGAAGTTTTCGATGATAAAGCTACGGGAGAAAGCAGTTCTAATGTTTTCACCGGTGATATCGTCAGGAAAAAAAATATTATTTCTTTAAGAGCAGATATGCTTGAAAATAAAAAAATACCAATGCCTGTGACGAAAACGTTACTGTTGACCCAGCAGGATAACATTCTATATCTCATTGATGTCAATACCAGAGACAGATGGATAGATGAAGCATCTTACACAAAAAAGGCAAAATAAATGTCCTGAGGAAACACTCAGCAATATTTTAATCTAACTAAAATCTAAACTTATGAAATCATTTGTAGACTATTCCTCAAACTCGGATTTTTCTATACACAATATTCCTTTCGGAGTCGCAGTTTTTAACAAAGAATATATCGGATGCTGTACAAGAATCGGAGATCAGGTAATTGATCTTGCTACCTTGTATGATCTTGGTTATTTTGAAGATATTGAAGGATTAGACGACAATGTTTTTGAAGCTTACACCATCAACGAATTTATTGAACTGGGTAAACCGGTTACCAATGCCGTTCGTACTAAGATCCAGACATTATTACAGGAAGGATCAACTTTATCAAAAGATCAGAAAACAATAGAAGAAGCGTTCTATGATCTGGATAAAGTAAAAATGATGATGCCCGTTCACATCCCGAATTATACAGACTTTTACAGCAGCATAGAACATGCTACCAATGTAGGAAAAATGTTCCGTGATCCTGCCAATGCTTTATTGCCTAACTGGAAACATTTACCAGTAGGTTACCACGGAAGAGCATCCTCTATCGTAGTTTCAGGTACAGATATCAACCGTCCGAAAGGTCAGATGAAACCTGCAGAGGCAGATAAACCTGTTTTCGGACCGTGTAAACAATTGGATTTTGAACTGGAAATGGCTTTCATCCTCAACAAAAATACGGACATGGGAGAAAGTATTTCTACTAAAGAAGCAGAAGATGCTATCTTCGGAATGGTGATTTTCAACGACTGGTCTGCAAGAGATATTCAATCTTGGGAATATGTTCCGCTAGGGCCATTCCTTGCGAAAAACTTTGGTTCATCAATTTCTCCGTGGGTAGTTACTCTTGAAGCTTTAGAACCTTTCAGAACAGCTTCTCCAGTACAGGATCCTGAAGTTTTAGATTATTTAAAATTTGAAGGTGATCAAAACTATGATATCAACCTTGAAGTCTATATCCAGCCTGAAAACGGAGACCAAAACCTTGTCTCTGAAAGCAACTACAAATATATGTACTGGAATATGACGCAGCAACTGGCACATCACACAATAAACGGATGTAATGTGGAAGTGGGTGATCTATATGCCAGCGGTACCATTTCAGGAAGCGATCCAAAATCTTTCGGTTCTATGCTTGAATTGACCTGGAGAGGACAAAATCCTCTATCATTAAGCAACGGTGAAGAAAGAAAATTCATTGAAGATAATGATACCGTTACGATGAAGGCTTGGGCTGAAAAAGACGGTGTAAGAGTAGGTTTCGGTGAAGTTTCCGGTAAAATTATTCCAACACTTTAAAATAAGAATTTATTATCAGATGCTTCGACTGCGCTCAGCATGACATTGTTAAAAGTATACTGCAAAAACAGTTAATATTTGATTGGTCATGTAAGCAGAGTCGAAGCATCTTTTTTAACATAATTTGAATACTTAAGTTGAATTAAGTGTTACAATAAAAATATGAAAACAGTAATCCCCTCCGAGATAACCTCCGTACAACTTCAGACGATCATGCAGACGGCTGTTTCCCCACGCCCGATTGCTTTGGCTTCTACAGTGGATAAAGATGGTACGATTAACTTATCTCCATTCAGTTTTTTTAATATGTTCAGTACGGTTCCACCGATTTTGATTTTTTCACCATCAAGGAGAGTACGTGATAATACAACGAAACATACGCTGGAAAATGTTCTTGAAGTGCCGGAAGTCGTTATTGGAACAGTCAATTTTCCGATTGTACAGCAGATTTCTTTAGCTTCTACAGAATATGAAACCGGAGTCAATGAGTTTATCAAGTCTGGTCTTACCATGAAAGAGGCAGATCTTGTACAGCCTAAACTGATTGAAGAATGTCCTGTTAACTTTGAATGTAAAGTTTTAGAGGTAAAATCACTGGGAGATCAGGGTGGCGCCGGGAATCTTGTAATCTGTGAAGTTCAGAAAATCCATATCAGAGAAGAATATCTGAATGAAGCTGGAAATCTGGACCAGAAAAAACTGGATATGGTAGCCCGATTAGGCAGTAACTGGTATTCCAGAAGCAATGAGAACAGCCTTTTTGAAGTTCCAAAACCTTTGGTAACAAAAGGAATCGGCTTTGATCTGCTGCCTGATTCCATTAAGTACAGTAAAGTATTTACAGGGAATGACCTTGGAATGCTTGCCAATACAGAAATATTACCTGCGGGTGACTTCCATGCGGATGACAATATTCATCTTACAGCCCAGAAACTGCTTCTGGAAAGCAGAGTGGAAGAAGCATGGACCATTTTGACAATTAAATAAAAGAAAAAGCCTGAAATCTCAGGCTTTTTTTATGGTATGCAGGAAATTTTTTTTCCTTATTTTGCTTTCAACGTTTCTGAAATCGTAATTTTTCCTTTTTCAGAAAAGTCTGTCATCTTTCCGTTTTTATCGATAGAAACATTCAGATTATCATTCTTGGCATCATAGTAAATATGGGTTGCGTATCCCGGACAGTCATGCTGCTTACATCCTGACAGTTTATAAATTCCGTTTTCTGATGTGATAGGACTTTCTACATTGAAATTCTTTACCATTTCATCATATTGAGCTCCTGCAAGCTTTTTCAGTCTTTCTGTGATGCCTTTATCTTCAAAGAATTTAATATCATGAGGATATTTACCAACATTTTTGGTGATAATATTATCCGGAGCCGGAGCAGAAGGAGGTGGTGATGCTACAGAATCATTTTTTGTAATTACAGAATCTTTAGGCATTACTGTAGCCAAAGTATCTGTGCTTGCTGAAGATTCTGTTTTGTTTTCTTTTTTACATGAAACGACGAATAATGAGAGCGCGAATGCGCCTGCAATAATTTTTTTCATAATTATACTGATAAGGTGGTTAATTTATAATAACGCAGTTTTAAACGTTTTATTTCAATTTTTCTTTTATAAAATCAATACATTTTTCCGTTACTGTATTCAGATCTTGGGGTAGATTTGTTTCTGTCCAGGGCTCCTTTGCTCCGAAAGTATGATTGGCATTTTCAATCAGGAAAAGTTCAGAATTTGGATGAAGTATATGAAGATGCTCGGCTTGCTTTACTTCTACCGCTTCATCTTCCGTCCCATGAATAATAAGCATATGAGCTTTTGCCATTTCCGTTGCCCGTTCTACATCAAAACGATGAACATTCTCCTCATAATTCTCATAAAACTGATAATAGTGTGGCATTTCCTGTTGGGTACGCCCGTTCAGAGCATAATAAACTCCGTTATTTTTCCAGTTCTCAAAAGCTTCTCCTGTGGGAAAACGGTCTAAAGTATCCACACTGGCCAAAGTGATCAGACCATTAATTCTTTCATCTTCAAAAGTTTTAATAATAGAGATTCCTCCTCCCCTGCTGTGACCTACCAAAACAATCTTTTCATTATCTACACGCGGATCTTTACTAAAGTGATCTATTACCACTCCAAGGTCAGAAAGCTCTTTGGAGTAATTATTATGCCCAAAAGCTTCAAGATCTCCAAAGTTGTATGGATCATCTGCAGTAGTTCCGTTATGGGAAAAATTAAATTTCACAAAGAAAAAACCTGCTTCAGCAAACTTTTCTGCCATCAGATTCCACGCTCCCCAATCTTTATAGCCTTTATATCCATGAACAAACAGTACCAGTGGAAGTTTTTTTTCGGTGTCTTTATAAAAAATATCAGCAAGAAAACCTTTTGTTTCTTTATTTTCTAAATATATATTCTTTTCACTAATCAAATTCATAAAATAAATGGGTTTTATTTAATATTATTTATATTTATGGGATCAATTTAAATTGAAATTTATGAAAAAAACTCTACTTCTTTTATTTTTAATTACTTTTTCTTTTATCCTGAGTCAGACGACCAAAAGGGTATTCTTTATTGGAAACAGTTATACTTACGTTAATGATTTGCCTAACCTCATCCAAAGTATTGCTGCTTCTAACGGTGATGTACTGGAACATCACAGCCATACACCGGGAGGTTCCACGCTTCAGGATCATTCTAACAATCCGGATGTGATTTCTACCATTAACCAGGGAAACTGGGATTATGTCGTATTACAGGAACAAAGCCAGCTTCCGTCATTTCCGGATTCTCAGGTTCAAAATCAGGTATATCCTTATGCACTTCAGCTTTCAAATCTGATTAAAACATCAAATCCTTGCGGAAATGTACTTTTCTACATGACCTGGGGCCGTAAAAACGGAGATGCAGCGAATTGTCCGGGACTTCCTACGGTGTGTACCTATCAGGGAATGGACACTCAGATTTATAACCGCTATATGGAAATGGCGGCAATCAATGAAGGTATTGTTTCACCTGTAGGTAAAGTATGGAGAACAATCAGAGAGCAAAACCCTGCTATTGAGTTGTATGATCAGGATGAATCACATCCGAGTTATATTGGGTCTATGGCTGCTGCGTATACCTTTTACACTATTTTATTCAAGAAAGATCCTACACAGATTCCTTTTAATGGCAATCTTAGTCTGGCGCAGGCTCAGATGATCAAAGATATTGTTAAAACAGAAGTTTATAATCAGCCGGATAAATGGTTTGTAACGAACAATGATGTTCACAGCAGATTCACCTACCAGCTTACCGGAGCGGGAACGGTTCAGTTTACCAATACAACACAGAATGCGGCCACCTATTCATGGAATTTTGGTGACGGTACGACCTCTACTCTTGAAAATCCGGCACACACCTACTCTGCAGGTGGAAATTATAATGTAAAGCTGACAACAAATGCCTGCGGAGCCACTACCACCAAAACCAAACTGATTGTCATAAGCACATTAAATACAGCAGAAACTGCTATTGAAACTTCAGTTCAGATCTATCCGAATCCGGCCCAACATCTTATCAGCATTAGTTCTAAAAAGAAAATTGAAATACTTTCCCTTACAGATGCTTCCGGAAGAAGAGTTCATTATCATTTGAATACAACAGATTCAGGATATACCCTGCCTCTTCAGCATTTAACCAGCGGAGTTTATTTTTTACAATATAAAGCTGGTGAAAAGGAATTCACTAAAAAGATTATAAAAAAATAACCTTATTTTTGCTTCATGCAGAATTTAAGAACGGTAACCGTGACGCGTTACATTCTGCCATTGAGAGAAGGAGGATCTCTTCCTGCTCTGGCAGAAGCTGATGATGATTTCAAATATGTATTAAAATTCCGTGGCGCGGGCCATGGAGTAAAAATGCTGATCTCTGAACTTTTAGGTGGAAGGATTACCGAAGCATTGGGATTAAAAATTCCTGAACTTGTTTTTATCAATGTTGATGCCGATTTCGGAAGAACGGAAGCCGATGAAGAAATACAGGATCTCCTAAAGTTTTCTGAAGGTCTGAATCTTGGTCTGCATTATCTTTCCGGGTCTATCACTTATGATCCGGGGGTAAGTGTTGATCTACTTCTGGCTTCAAAAATAGTATGGCTGGATGCCTTCATTACCAATATTGACCGTACTTTCAGGAATACAAATATGCTGATGTGGAATAAAGAGCTTTGGATCATCGATAATGGTGCTTCGTTCTACTTCCACCACTCATGGCAGAATTTTGATGCAGCAGCAAAAACACCTTTCAAATATGTGAAAGACCATGTACTTCTTCCTAAAGCAAAAATGCTTGACGAAGCGGATCAGTTTGCCCACGAAGTACTGAATGATACACTTTTCAGGGAGATTGTTAATACTATTCCTGAAGACTGGCTGCACTGGAATGATGCAGATGAAACGCCTGACGAAATCCGTGAGATCTATTTTCAGTTTCTGAAAACCAGATTAGAAAACTCTCAAATCTTTATAAACGAAGCTAAAAATGCAAGAGGATAAAATATATGAATATGCGGTAATACGCTTGGTACCTAAAGTTGAAAGAGAAGAATTTTTCAATATCGGACTGGTGATGTTTTCCAAAAGGGAAAAATTCATCAGAGTAGAATTCTATCTGTGTCCAAATAAATTTGAGCTCATGCACAGTAAACTGGACTATGAAGATATTATCCAGAATCTTGAAAGTTTCCAGAAAATTGCGAATGGTGATAAAGACGGCGGCCCTATTGCACTGCTTGATATTCCTGAGCGTTTCCGCTGGCTGACGGCTGTAAGGAGTGCGGTAGTACAGACTTCCAGACCTCATCCGGGAAAATCCAGAGACTTAAACAGTACTTTTGGTAAACTTTTTGAGGAGTTAGTAAAATAACACACCCTCTAAAAAATTTATTATGAAATCATCCATAAACGACATATCAATCAACAGGTTTTTCACAAACCTGTTTTTTGTTTTATTTTTAAGTCTTTTTACTTTAGGTTTTTCACAAGAGTCAATAAAAAAAGAACCTGTAAAAAGTACTTTACTCCCCGAAATTGCAACGGTTTCTGAAAACATAGTCTACAAGACCAACAGAAAGGGAAAACCTCTTGCTCTGGATCTGTACACTCCTAAAAATGCAACAACAGAAAAACTCCCGGTATTGATTTACGTTCATGGAGGCGGATGGGTAGAAGGTGATAAAACAGTACACGCAGACAATTATCTGGAAACAACCATTGTAAAACTGATGGCAAAGCAATATGCCGTCATCAGTATTGATTACACCCTTCTGAACGACAGCACTCATTTCCCACTGCCGCTGGAGGACACCAAAGACGCTGTAAGATGGGTTAGAAAAAATGCTGACCAATATAAACTTGACACCAATAATATCGGGTTGTTTGGAGCCTCTGCTGGCGCACATCTTTCTTTATTGGCAGCATACACTGAAGACAATACATTTATCGGAAATCCTGAACTGTCCTCATATTCTTCTAAAGTAAATTATGTGATTGACCATTATGGCCCAGCAGATCTTAATTCTCTGTTTCATACTAAAGCTGGCACTATTCCGGTTTTTATGATCGGTCTGATCTCAAAAAAGATCATCAGTCTTCAGCAGAATCTTGTAAAAGGACTTTCCGGATATGATATCAATAAAGACCAGGAGAGAATCATCCAGTATTTTAAAACCATTTCACCAGTAAATTTTGTTTCAGGCGGAGTTCCCACTCTCATTGTACAGGGAGATAAGGATAAAGTAGTTCCTATGAGCCAATCTAAAAAACTTCACAGAAAACTCAACAGAGCAAAAGTGCAGAACTCTTTGGTTGTGATTGATGGCGGAGTACATGGCTTTGGGACTACAGATAAAACTGTATTAGATCAGATGACCGATCAAATGGTGGACTTCATTATTTCTCAGAGGAAATAATATACATACTACTGATTAAAATAAATTTAAATAATTTAAAATCAATAATATAAATAAAATTTAACGGATAAATATGCTAGATTGATATACATATCAATATTTTTTAAGTGAAAATTAATTACCTTGGCTATTGTTTAAATTATTTTTAACAAAACAAACAATAAATTAATCATTCATTAAAAAAAATACGCAATATGGATTCTTTGAATAATATTAATGCGCTGACGCTCATATTTGCATCTGTTCTTATTTTTGCGATAGCTTACCGTATTTATGGTATTTTTATTGCCAATAAAGTTCTCAGGCTTAATGACCAGAATATGACCCCTGCAGTAGAATTTGCAGATGGTAAAGATTATGTCGCTACTAATAAAAATGTACTTTTCGGACATCATTTTGCTGCAATTGCGGCTGCCGGGCCATTAGTAGGACCTGTTCTTGCTGCTCAGTTTGGATATCTTCCGGGCGCATTATGGATTCTGATCGGCTGTGTATTGGGAGGCGGAGTTCATGACATGGTTGTACTCTTTGCTTCTGTGAGACACAAAGGTCAAAGCCTCGCGACCATTGCTTCCAAAGAAATCGGAAAAGCTACTGGAACTGTGGCAGGTTTTGCCATCCTTTTCATTCTGATTCTTACGCTGGCAGGTTTATCACTGGCGTGTATCAATGCGATGCATGAAGCTTCATGGTCTCTTTTTACCGTAATCATTACCATGCCCATTGCCATCATCATGGGACTGATTATGCGTTATAAAAAGAACAGTGTTTTGTTTGCCAGTATTTTAGGTGGTATTCTTCTGATTGCCGGGATCATCGGAGGCCACAGTCTGATGCAGAATCCTACGATGAATAATTTGTTTTCCTGGGATATTAAAACCATTTCTATCGCGATTCCTTTGTATGGCTTTATTGCTTCTGTGTTACCGGTTTGGTTGCTTTTGGTTCCAAGAGATTATCTTTCTACTTATTTAAAGATTGGAACTATTATCATGCTGGCTATTGGGGTCATTGTGATTCATCCTACCATACAGATGCCTGCTATCACAGCTTTTGTCAATGGTGGAGGGCCTATCATCGGCGGACCTGTACTTCCTTTTATTTTTATCGTGATTGCCTGTGGAGCTATTTCGGGTTTCCATGCTGTGATTGCTACGGGAACAACTCCGAAAATGCTTAATAAAGAAAGAGAAATTCTTTTCGTTGGATATGGGGCAATGCTTGTAGAAGGTTTTGTAGCATTGATGGCACTTATCGCAGCTTGTACGCTGATGCCGGGTGATTATTTTGCGATCAACACCCCTAAGGAAGCTTATGATTCATTTTTAGCAACCCACCCTTCTTTACATGGTGTAGATATAGATTATTATTCACAGAAAATAGGGATTGATCTCTATGGCAGAACCGGAGGTGCGGTATCACTGGCTGTGGGAATGGCTCATATCTTCAACAAAATCCCTTATATGGATCAGCTGACTGCTTACTGGTATAATTTTGCGATTATGTTTGAAGCGGTATTTATTCTTACTGCCATTGACGCAGGAACAAGAGTGGGACGTTTTTTCTTACAGGAAATGCTGGGTTCTGTAGTTCCAAAATTCAATGATAAAAACTGGATCCCGGGAATTATTATCAGCAGTCTTCTTTTCACTTTTGCCTGGGGATATCTGGTGTATACCGGAAATGTAAACAGCATCTGGCCGTTATTCGGGATCAGTAATCAGCTGCTGGCTGCCTGCGGACTTATTGTCTGTACAACGATGCTGATAAGGATGAACAGGGGAAAATATGCTTTATGCTCGGCCATTCCCGGAGTTTTCATGGCCATCATTACCTTCTGGGCCGGATATATTCAGGTGACTGCCATCTATATTCCAAAAGGACAGTACTTACTGGCGGCATTAGCGGCAACAGCAATGATTCTGATGCTTATTGTATTTATAGGAGCTTTCAGAAAATGGTATCAACTGCTTCAGATCAACAAAACAGTGATTGATCATTATGGAGAACCTGTGAAGGAACTGGTAGAAAGATAAAATTCACATTCTATAAATTTAAAACCATCAAGAATGGATTTAAAAAATAAAGTATAGTTAAGATGAATCATTCTGATTTTTAAGCTTAAAGCTAAGCTTATCTTAATACTCTTAAACTCTTATTAAATCTTAATGGTTCAAAAATAAAAGTTTATAAAAACAGTTCAGAAATTCTGAACTGTTTTTTTATAAGCATTATCTTTTGTTTTATTTAAAAATTGAAATTAAGTCTTGCGAAAACATACCTTCCATTCTGTCCAAACTGTGAGGTAGAACGTGAATAGATAAACTGGTCGTTATTCGTAGAGGCAGCAAGGTTTTTCGTTGGATAAATATCAAACAAATTGTTCACACCTAATGTCAATCCTACATTTTTTGTAAACTGGTAAGCAGCGGATATATCGGTAATGATTTTATCTCCAATCTGCTGGTGTTCATTAAAATCTATGATCCCGTCTCCGTTCACATCAATAATATCAGCACCTGTTACTTTTCCGAAATAGGTATTTCTCAGATAGAACGTAGCATCCTTCCAGGAAAGAGTATGCGAAAGGCTGGCTTTCACTCTAGGTACAGCTTCTTCCAGATACACTCTTGATTTTTCAGAAAAATATACTTTCTCCAACTGCGGTGACTGTAAAAGTCCTGCAGAGTGAATATCTCCAACCTGTTTGGTTCTATTAAGATTAATGGCAAAGCTATTATCAAGCTTAAATCCTGAAAATCTCGCATTATGGGAAATCACTACATCCAATCCTTTTGTTTCCGTATCAATGGCGTTGGTAAAGAACTGTGCCGCATTAATTCCTAATTGATCATAGGCTTCCTGTGCTTTCTGAGGAACGTTTGCTCTTAAAAACTGGTCTGTAAGAATGATACGGTTATCTATTCTCGTAAAATATCCGTCTGCTGTAAAGCTAAGCCCTGCTGAAGGAATTCTGTAAGTAAATCCTACACTTCCTGATTTGGAAGTTTCCTGCTTCAGTTTTGGCATATCCAGCAGTCCTGCCAGCTGGGAATCATTACTAAAGGTTCCTACTTCCAAAAGTTGATTATTCGTAAATAATGTAGACGTTACATTATAATAAATCTGGTGGATAGAAGGTGCTCTGAATCCTGTAGAACCTGCCAATCTCACATTGAAATTAGGGGCTACCTTGATTCTTGAAGCTAATTTATAATTGAATGTAGATCCGAAATCGGAATAATTTTCATATCTCGCTGCCGCTTCTACCAACAACCAGTTGGTGAAATTAAATTCTACATCTGCATAAGCTGCTACCGACTGTCTGTTTTTATCCACAGCATTCTCAGGCTTAAACCCGTTGAATACCTGTGATCCTCCCGGAAGAGCCGCTCCAAAGAAATCAGTAGGTCTTACAGAGTTTCCGTTCCATACATTTCCGGAAACATCATAAGTTGCATAGGAAGCTTCTTCACCCTGAGTAATTTTAAAATTCTCATAGCGGTGCTCTGCTCCGAAAGCGACATTGACCCCTTCCCACACATCATATTTTTTAGAGAAATCTAAATTGATGGTGTTTTGAGAAAATCGCAGTCCTCCGGCATTAAATTCTCTTGGTGAAGCAAAACGTAAGGAAGTATTTCCCGTGTTTTGAATATTATAGGTAAACGAATTCTGCCCGTATGTATTACTGAAATCAATATTCCAGCCTTCCCATTTCCCTTTGATTCCTGCAGCCAGTGAAATATCCTGAATATCTGTTCCAATCTGTGGAAGGTAGCCACTAGAGTATAATCCTGTAAAAGTTCTGCTTTCACTTGGTCTTCTGTAAAATCCTCCTGAAGTTCCGTGTCTTAAACTATACCCTCCGAAAGTGTACACTTTCCAATTGTCATTGATTGGCAGTTCAGCATTTATAAAAAGCTGATGATTATTCAGTTTAGACTGGCCTACCTGCATATTGAAGTCTTTTCTAGACTGTCCTCTGTACGCTAATTCCTGATCAGTAAAATAATTAAGCTGATCTCTGCTAAAATTGGCAGATTTCAACACATTTTGTAATCCTGAAATGGTAGTAGCTCCCTGAATTGAATTTTGCAGATCCTGAGAAAAGTAGTTTACATTCTGAGCATACTGATGAATATAATTCACAAGTTGTTGCGAATTTGGAGTATTATTTATGTTCGTAAAAAGAGAAGAAAGATTCACTCCGTCATTTAATGCCCTTTGTTCTATTGCGTTATAAGCATTATAAATAGGTCCGTTCTCTGTTCCGGCTCTATAGGTTGGGTTTCTGAACTGTGAAGACCAGGTAATATTAAAGAAACCTCCTTTAGTTCCGATTTTATTACCATAGTTCAAATCCAGCTGAATATTCTGTCCGTCAAAATCTCCGGTATGGTCATTAGCTGTTGGTGTTAAATTCCCCCCATAGCTGATTTGTCCTGCCAGTTTTCCTGTATCTCTTTTCAGATCAAGATTGATGACTCCGGCAATGGCATCAGATCCATATTGTGCAGCAGCTCCGTCTCTTAGTACTTCAATCCTGTTTAATGCAAAAGAAGGAATAGCATTTAAATCCGTTCCTACAGTCCCTCTTCCGGGTGTTCCGTTTACATTCACTAATGCTGAAGTATGTCTTCTTTTTCCATTAACTAAAACCAGTACTTGATCTGGCCCTAGACCTCTCAGCTGAGCAGGATCCAAATGGTCTGTTCCGTCTGAATTGGTCTGAACGGTAGAAGTAAATGAAGGTGCTACTGCATTCAGGATTTGTCCAATATTTGTTTGTGGAAGAATTAATGAAGATTCTTTCACATTAAATACATCTACAGGAACCGGGCTGTCTGTCTTAGATCTGGCTCCAGCTCTTGAACCCAGTACCACGACTTCTTCTACATTATTAGTTTTTATGCTGTCTTTATTTGTTTTTATGCTGTCTTTTTCCTGTCCGTAAGTGTATACTCCAAGAAAAAATAAAACAGAGGCCGAAAGAATAGTTTTTTTATTTCTCATATAGTTTAATTTGATTGAACATTTATGTTTTTACAAGCTGCAAATGTAAAATATATTTATTAGTCCACAAAATCAATAGACTTTGTTTTTATAAAAAATGTTTATCGTTTCTTTCTATCCCTATTTAAAGTTATGATAATTTAAGAACATTCCCATAAAAATCATTGTTTTATAGAAGTTAAAATTTAAAATGGATGTGGAAAACGCAATGATCGCAAAGGTAATTTGCAAGCTTATTATTCTTACGTTCGCAAGGGCACTTCGTTCAGCAGAGAAAATTTCGCACTAAGTAAAACACCTTTGCGATCGAAAAAATAAACACAACGTGATATTTACATTGCGAACTTTGTGTTTAAAAAATAAAAAAAAACGAATCCAAATTTTGAATCCGTTTACTTGATCTTATATTATTCTGATTTAAATCTTAGTCAGTTTAGCATATTTCAGGATTAGGTTTTTCTCTCCTTCATGGATGAAAATAACCTTTGCTTTGATATTCTGAGGATCTGTTCCATCCAGGAAACTAACTTCTCCAATTCCGAAACGGTCATGTCTCACTTTATCTCCTACTTCAATATCCTGCGAAGAAGCTCCGCTTGGGTTAATAATTTTAGCAGTGCTTACAGGTTTTAGTTTTCTTACTTCCTGAGCCGGTTTTGAAGCATCACCTCTATCAATACTCTTTTTTTCAACCTTTTTGAAAGATTTCATTTCAGAAGGATGTTCATCAAAAATATTAGACCTTACCCCTGAATTATTGATAAATCTTTTTTCAAGAGCCGGATTAAGGAATTCAATATATTCATCATCAATTTCACTTAAAAATCTTGAAGGCTCTGCATCCGTAATTTTTCCCCATTGAAAACGGGAAACAGCATAAGAGAAGAAGACCTGTTTCTCCGCTCTCGTCAATGCTACATAAAATAGTCTTCTCTCTTCTTCCAGATCTTCTCTGGTGGCAGAACTCATAAAGCTTGGGAAAAGATTTTCTTCAAGTCCTACCAAATGAACTACTGGAAATTCCAATCCTTTTGAAAGGTGAATGGTCATCAATGAAACCATATCCTCTTCCAGAGTTTTATCCTGAGTATCTGCAGAAAGTGCAATATTTTCAAGGAAATTGGAAAGACTCGGATCTCCGTCTTCCAGCTGTATCTGTTCTTCAATGAACCCTTGCATAGAGTTCATCAATTCCTGAACGTTTTCTACTCTGGAAATCCCTTCAGGAGTCTGGTCATCTTTTAAAAACTTAATCAAGCCGCTTCGTTTTGCCACTTCCATAGCAACACTGTAAGCCGTTTCTGTTTTCAGTAATACCTGAAAAGCTTTTATCATAGACCAGAAGTCATTCAGTTTGTTTAAAACTCCGTTGTTCAACCCTAATTGTGGTGCGTACATCGGAAGATTATCCAAAATTTTTGAAACCGCAATATTATGAGCGTCTGCAAAAACAATTAATTTATTCTGCGTTGTTTCTCCGATTCCTCTTGTAGGATAATTGATAATCCTCATCAACGCTTCAGAATCATTTTCATTGATCAGAAGACGCAGATAACCAATAAGGTCTTTGACCTCTTTTCTTTGATAGAAAGAAAGCCCTCCATATACTTTATACGGAATATTTTTACGTCTCAGCGCATCTTCAAAGGCACGCGTCTGTGAGTTTGTTCTGTATAAAATGGCAAAATCACTGTACTTTCTCTGGTCGCGGTTACGCAATTCCCAGATATTTCCGGCAACAAAATTGGCTTCATCAGCATCGGAAAGAGATCTGTATATTTTGATCTTATCCCCCTCTTCATTATCACTGAATACATTTTTCTTAAACTGCTGTAAGTTTTTTGAAATAACTACATTGGCAGCATTTACAATATTCTGTGTAGAGCGGTAATTCTGCTCCAGAGATACTGTCTTAGCATCTGTATAGTCTTTTTTAAAGTTTAAGATGTTATAGATATTAGCCCCACGGAAGGAATAAATAGACTGGGCATCATCCCCTACCACACAGATATTCTCAAATTTTGAAGCTAATGCTTTTACAATCAGATACTGAGAGTGGTTGGTATCCTGGTACTCATCTACCATGATATATCTGAACCTATCCTGGTATTTTGCAAGCACTTCAGGGAAACGGGTCAGCAGCTCATTGGTCTTCAACAACAGGTCATCAAAATCCATAGCGCCGTTTCTGAAACACTGATCGACATATTTCTGATAAATCTGCCCGATGAACTTCATATTTGCTTTTTCATCCGCTTCCATAAGTTCCGGATTGTTGAAATAAGCTTTTACTGTAATCAGGTTATTTTTATAGGTTGAAATTCTTGCCTGAACTTTTTTAGGTTTATAAAGGTCTGCATCAATATTCATATCCTTCAGAACTTTTCTGATCACATTCAGTGCATCCTGCTGATCATAAATGGTAAAATTGGAAGGATACCCAAGGTAATGTCCCTCAATTCTTAAAATTCGTGCAAAAACAGAGTGAAAAGTTCCCATCCAAAGGCTTCTTGCATTGCTGTCTCCTACGACCTTTGCAATACGGTCTTTCATTTCACGTGCTGCTTTATTGGTAAAAGTAAGTGCAAGGATATTGAAAGGGTCTATTCCATTGTAAATTAAATGGGCAATACGCATGGTAAGTACACGCGTTTTCCCGGAACCAGCTCCTGCAAGCACCATCAGAGGTCCTTGTAAAGAGGTAACGGCTTCATATTGTGATTCATTAAGTCCTTTCAAATAGTCCATACAGCAAAAAAAATTTGGAAGTACAAAATTAATGTATTCAGAGGAGAATTCAAACTTTCGTAGAGAAGTTAGAAATTTTGCTTCGCAAGTGAATAGTGAATGGTCAATTTCTTTCACAGATAAAAGGTGGATAAGTTGATTATACATTCAAAATTTGTCCAAAAAGAATTTTATATTCATCACCCCGAAACATGTACCTCGAAACCTGTAAAAATTGACAAACGAAGTGAATTCGCCAATCACTTTACTCAGATTTATATATCTATTTCTATACAGTTTGTAACATTTAATTCACTTTTCACACTAATTGATAAACAATTTCTAAATTTTATGAAAAAGCGACTTCTTTCTGCTGCTGCCGTAGCTTTCTTCGGGCTAATGCTGAATGCACAGCAAATCAAATTCGAAGAGTATGACCTTCCCAATGGTCTTCACGTAATTCTTCATCAGGATAATTCTGCTCCGGTTGTAACAACAGGTGTAATGTACCACGTAGGTGCAAAAGATGAAGTAAAAGGCAGAACAGGTTTTGCTCACTTCTTTGAACACCTCTTATTCGAAGGAACTCCTAATATCAAAAGAGGAGAATGGTTCAAAATTGTTTCTTCAAACGGGGGTGAGAACAACGCCAACACTACCAATGACAGAACGTATTACTACGAAACATTCCCTTCCAACAACGAACAGCTTGGACTTTGGATGGAGGCTGAAAGAATGCGTAATGCTGTCATCAACCAGATTGGTGTGGATACACAGAGAGAGGTTGTAAAAGAAGAAAAAAGATTGAGAATGGATAACCAGCCTTATGGAAATCTTTTCACAACTATTCAGAAAAATTTATTTACAAATCACCCATACAACTGGCCAACAATTGGTTCTATGGAAGATTTGAATTCTGCTAAATTAGAAGAATTCCAGGCATTTTATAAAAAGTTTTATGTTCCAAATAATGCTACTTTGGTAGTTGCAGGAGACATCAAACCAGAGCAGACTAAAAAATGGATCGAAACCTATTACGGAGGAATTCCAAAAGGGACATTATATCCAAAAGATTTCCCGAAAGACGCTCCTATCACTCAGGAAAAAGAAGTAACTGCTACAGACCCGAACATTCAGCTTCCAGCTTATATTTTTGCTTACAGAACACCTGCTAACAAAGAAAAGGATGCTTATGTTTTAGATATGCTTTCTTCTTATTTAAGTAATGGTAAATCTTCGGTTTTATATAAAAAGTTAGTTGACCAAGAAAAGAAAGCGCTTCAGGTAGGAGCCTTCAATCAGGGTCTTGAAGACTACAGTATTTTCGCATTCTATGCGATTCCGATGGGACAGACGACGAAACAGATTTTACAGGCTGACATTGATGCTGAAATCAAAAAAGTACAGACGACTTTAATTTCTGAAGAAGACTATCAAAAGCTTCAAAACCAGTACGAAAACCAATTTGTAAACGCCAACTCCAGTATTCAGGGAATTGCTGCTTCATTGGCAACCAATCATGTATTGATGGGTAACACGAATTTGATCAATAAAGAAATCGACATTTACAGAGCTATCACAAGACAGGATCTTCAAAATGCGGCTAAAAAGTATCTTAATTCTAACCAAAGAATAATCATTAACTACGTACCTGAAAAAAAGTAATCATTTCAACTTCTCAGGTTAAACTATGATTATTTAAAATTAAATTTTTACAAATGAAAAAGCAATTAACATATATAGCTGCAGCGTTTTTCTTTACAGGAATGGTTTCAGCACAAAAAATAGATCTTAATGCAATGCCGAAACCGGGACCTACTCCTGCAATCAACATTGCCAAGCCAAAAACTTTCCAGCTAAGCAATGGTCTTACGGTAATGGTTGTGGAAAACAACAAACTACCAAGAGTAAACGCAAGCCTTTCTATGGACAGAGCTCCGTACAATGAAGGAAGCGTAACCGGAGTAAGCCAAATCATGGCTGAACAGTTCGAAAACGGAACAACCAACATCAGCAAAGATGATTTCAACAAAAAAGTAGATTATCTTGGTGCTAATCTTAACTTCTCTTCTAATGGAGCTTCGGCCAACTCACTTTCAAAATATTTCCCTGAAGTATTAGGTCTGATGGCTGATGCAATTATTAATCCTAAATTCTCTGCTGAAGAAATTCAAAACTCTAAAGAAAGAGCGGTAGAGGGATTAAAATCTGAAGAGAAAAATGCATCTTCTATTGCTGGAAGAGTTTCTTCTGCTTTGATGTATGGAAAAAATACTTCAAGAGGTGAATTTGAAACGGTAGAATCTATCAACAAAATTCAGCTGTCTGATGTACAAAATACCTATAAAAAATACTACGCTCCGGATAACGCTTATTTAGTAATCGTTGGAGACGTAAAATTTGACCAGGTGAAACCATTGATCGAAAAAGCTTTCAATAGCTGGAAAAAAGCAAACACTCCTATTGCTCAATTAGAACCTGCTTCTAATGTTGCTAAAACAGAAATCAATGTAGTGGATGTTCCTTCTGCTGTACAGTCTGTTGTTTCATTAAACAACCTGAACACGCTGAAAATGAAAGATGCCAATTACTTCCCTGCAACAATAGCTAACTACATCCTTGGAGGTGGTGGTGAAGCAAGGCTTTTCATGAACCTTAGAGAAAAGAATGGATTTACGTATGGTGCCTATTCAAGTATGGTGGCAAGCAAATATTCGCCACAGTTCTCTGCAAGTGCAAGCGTAAGAAATGAGGTAACAGACAAAGCGGTTAAAGAATTCATGAATGAACTTAACGCTATTTCTACTGTAAAACCGGAGGAATTGGCAAATGCTAAAGCTAAGCTGAAAGGATCTTTCATCATGTCTTTAGAACAGCCTGCAACTATTGCAAGATTTGCACTAAACCAAAAAGTACAGGATTTACCGGCTGACTTCTATACCAATTACTTAAAATCTATTGATAAAGTAACGGCTGCTGATGTTGCAAATGCTGTAAAGACTACGATTCTACCAAACCAAAGCAGAATTTTCATTGCAGGTAAAGCATCTGATATTGCTGAAGGATTGGAAAAATTAGGATATCCTGTAAAATATTTCGATAAAGAGGCTAATCCGGTTTCAAAACCTGCAGCACAGAAAGTAGATGCAAGCGTTACCATCGGATCTATTGCTGATAAATACATCAATGCAATTGGAGGTCTTGCTGCTGTTCAGAAAGTAACTTCTATCACTACCGATGCTACTACAAAAGTACAGGGAATGGATATGTCTATGAAACTTATTCAGGCTAAAGGAGGAAAAATGTCAATGGATATGAAGATGATGGGGAATACTGTACAAAAAATCATTTTTGATGGTAAGGACGGATATATGGAAGCTCAGGGACAAAAAATGCCACTTAATGAAAAACAGAAAGCAGAAATGTCAGATCCAGAACTTTTCCCGGAACTTATTTTTGCTAAAAGTGCAGAATATAAACTGGCAGGAATCGAAAAGTACAACAATGAAGATTCTTATGTCGTAAAAGGAACTAAAGATACTTACTATTACAGCGTAAAAACAGGCCTTAAGACAGGTGAAGTGAAAGTTGGAGAAGGAGGATCTATTCCTACAAGCTATGCAGATTACAAAGATGTTTCCGGAGTAAAACTTCCGTTTACCATCATTCAGAATATGGGCGGAATGGATATTAACCTGACGGTAAAATCTTACCTTATCAACCAGGCCAAAGATTCTGATTTCAAATAAAAACACCTTATTTTTATATAAAAAACGGTAACAATTGTTGCCGTTTTTATTTTTATCAACATTTGGCGGCATCTTTTTTTGTCATTCAGTAAAAAAAGATTAAATTTGCCCATTCAAAAAGATATCAGAATTAATGGATACTATATTTACACTATTGATGGTTCTTGTTATGGTTGCCAGCGTTTTATTGGTAATTATCGTTATGGCACAAAACCCAAAAGGAGGAGGCCTTTCTAGTACATTCGGAGGTGCATCATCTGCACAGTTTGGAGTACAGAGAACCAATGATTTCATGGAAAAAGCAACATGGACTCTAGGCGGAACTATCATCGTTCTTATCCTTTTAAGCGTTGTCATCACAGGTAAGCCTTCTCAGGTAGCTCCTACACAGAAACAACCAGTGAAGAAAGAAGCTCCTGCAAAACAGTCAGCTCCTGCTTCTTCTACAACAACTCCGGCAAAAGCTCCTGTAGCACCGGCAAAATAAGAAGAATATCATCTTATATAAAACAAAAGCAACTCAAATTGAGTTGCTTTTTTATTTTAGCTTGATCTTTTCAATCTGATGCCGGAGCTTCAATCCTGCTTTTAAAAATGAATACTGTACAGGCTTTGATTCTTTATAGTATTTATCAATAAAGATCTGCATGGCTCCATAAAACCTCTTAAGATATACTTCATTCCTGATTGTACTCTCCCCTTTGTGATGAAGAATTGAAACTTTACCATAATAGAAGTTTTTATACCCGTTTCTTAAGAACGTATAGCACAGATCAATATCTTCTCCATACATAAAATAAGCTTCATCCAGCCCTCCTATTTTTTCGTAGACATCTTTTTTAGCCAATAAAAATGCACCTGTCATCACTTCTATTTCAGCAACCGCATTTTCTTCAATATCATTTCTGTAATAAGACTTCGAGTTATTCTTTTTAAAATTCGTAAACAGCTTTTCAAAAGAATTAAACATATCCGGTACTGAGCGCTTGCTTTCAGGCAGAAAATTACCTTCCGCATCATGCATTCTTACTCCCAGACATCCGAAAGAAGGCTGAGAATCTGCAAAATCCAGAAGTTCTTTCATGTAAAAGCCTTCAAATTCTGTATCAGGATTCAATAACAATATATATTCTCCTTTTGCCGTCTGAATTGCCTGGTTATTCGCTTTTGAAAAACCGCCGTTTATTTCAGAAGATATAAAATGGACGTCCGGAAATTCAGGAATAAGATCTCCCCAGGAATTATCTGTAGAAGCATTATCTATGACAACCACTTCATAGTCTATCTCTTGTATGTATTTTTGAAGTGACAAAAGACAGCTTCTGAGCAGTTGGGTAACATTATAATTAACAATAATAACGGACAGCTTCATATTAATCCTTTTCGTTGTATGGCAGCCTGTTGATAATAGATCTTCCTAAAGAAATTTCATCAGCATATTCCAATTCATCTCCTACTGAAATTCCTCTTGCAATGCTGGAAAAATTCACATGGGAACTTTTAAATTTCTTGTAAATGTAATACGCTGTTGTATCTCCTTCCATGGTCGCACTCAATGCGAAAATAAATTCCTTCACCTTACCATCATTAAGTTTCCTTTCAATACTTGGAATATTTAACTGGTTGGGTCCTACTCCCTCCATTGGGGAAATTTTCCCTCCAAGGATCAGATATTTTCCAGTGTATTTCCCGGTATTTTCAATAGCAATCACATCCCTTACATCTTCAACAATGCAGATCAGTTCGCTATTTCTCTTTTCATTGCTGCATATTTCACAGATGTCAAAATCCGAAAAATTATGACATTCTTTACAGTATTTTATTTCGTTAACAAGATTAATCAGCGAACTTCCAAGACTTACCGCTCTGGAATTGGGCTGCTTCAATAAATGTAGTGCTAACCTCAAAGCCGTTTTTCTTCCAATTCCAGGCAATCCCGAAATCTCATCTACCGCCTTGGCTAATACTTTACTTGGGTAATCCATAGGTACAAAAATAAGGATTAAAGTTGATAATTAATAGTGAATAATGAATCCTCAATTCGCTTCGCTTGTGAATTTTTATAGAATGATCATTGACTATTGACTTTGCGAAGCAAAAATTGACAATTGACCAATAAATTAATGTCTCAAAATGATATTTTAAATTTTCTCCCATATCCGAGAACTCTAAAAAAACCTTTATATTTGCGGCTTAAATTAAATATGAAAAAAATAAACTGACATGGTACTTAACAATCTTAACTATCCTCTGGATTTCAAATTCAAAATCACTACTTTAGCAAGTGACTTCAATATTACTGACAGAAACGGAAATTATGTAGCGTATGTTCGTCAGAAAATGTTTAAGTTGAAAGAAGATGTTATCGTTTTCAATGATGAAAGCAAGTCTAAGGAACTTTTTAGAATCAAAGCGAATCAATGGATTGATTTCAATGCTTCGTATTCTTTGAATGATCTTATTGATAATAAAAACTTTGGCAGATTAGCCAGAAAAGGAATGCGTTCTATCTGGAAAGCAAGCTATGATGTTCTGGATGCTCAGGATCAGCCTAAGTTTAAAATTCAGGAAGACAGTGCATGGGTAAGATTCTGGGACAGCTTTGTAGGAGAACTTCCTATCATCGGTATGTTCACAGGGTATTTCCTTAATCCATCCTATACGGTAACTGGTATTGACGGGAAAGCTTATTTTAAATTAAAAAAAATGCCTTCATTCTTCGGAAGAAGATTTCAGCTGGACAGACTGATCGATATTGATGACGAGGAAGAAAGTTTGGTAATCCTTTCTTTACTAATGATGACACTTCTTGAAAGAGCAAGAGGGTAAAAAATAATAAAACCACAAACACATGAAATATTTTATCATTTTATTTTCCGCATTTCTATTGGTAGCCTGCAAAAAGGAAAAAGAAACTGTTTCAGGTTCTGCTTCTGCCGATTCTTTACATATCGCTAAAGATTCTGTTTCAACAGGTCAGTCTTCAGGAAATATTCTGGTGGGTACCATTCCATTTCCAAAAGAAATCAAAGAATGCTCCTGCTATTTTGCTGTAAACAAAGCTGATTTTGAAAATGAAAAATACATCTACGCAGATGATGCCGGAAAAACAGCTTATATGATGCTGGACGGCAAAAGACTGGCTCTAAATCTTATCTCATCAAGTGATATGGAAGTAGATGAACTTCTTACCAAAGAGATAGAAAATGATAATTACAAAATTTCTGTGAAAGGTAAAAAAATAAAAGGCGAGGAAGCTTTACTGTTTGAAGGTACTCTGACTGTTGAAAAACCGGACGGTACCAGCTTCACCACTCCGATCTATGGAGAATGTGGATGTTAATAAAGACAAAATCGCAAAACAGTAAAAAGACGAAATAGAAGAAGGTAAATAAACAGATTTTTTGATTTTACCTCTTCCTATTTTCACCTTTCGCCAATGATAAAAAATGCTTCTGTATCCCACGGAAGCATTTTTTATTTCGTAAATTTGAGAAAAATAAAATTCAATGGAATTATCTAATATAGAACCGCAGATTATCTGGAAAAACTTTTCCAAATTAAATGCTGTTCCAAGGCCTTCAAAAAAAGAGGAAAAAGTAATCGCTTTCATCAAAGGATTTGGTGAAGATCTGGGACTGGAAACTACCGTAGATGAAGTAGGAAATGTTATCATTAAAAAACCTGCCACTGCAGGAATGGAAAACCGTAAATCGATCGTGCTTCAATCACACCTTGATATGGTTTGCCAGAAAAACAACGATGTTAATTTTGATTTTGAAACAGAAGGAATCAAAATGGAAATTGACGGTGACTGGGTAAAAGCAAAAGGAACTACTCTAGGAGCTGACAACGGTTTGGGAGTAGCAACCATAATGTCTATCCTTGAAAGCTCAGATATTCCACACCCTGCACTGGAAGCTCTTTTCACCATTGATGAAGAAACAGGAATGACGGGTGCTTTAGGATTAAAGCCAGGACAACTGACAGGTGAAATTTTATTGAATCTTGATACTGAAGAGGATGATGAGATTGATATCGGCTGTGCAGGTGGAGTTGATGTAACCATCACTCAGAACTATGCTGCAGAAGCTCCAAAAGGACAGATTGTAAGAATTGAAGTAAAAGGACTTCAGGGAGGACACTCCGGAATGGATATTCATAAAGGTTTCGGAAATGCAAATATTATTTTGGGAAGACTTCTTTACAGTGGATTGGAAAACCAGAATATTGAATTGGTTTCTATCGACAGCGGAGGTTTGAGAAATGCCATTCCAAGAGAAGGTGTTGCCATTATTTCTGTGAGAAATGCTCAGGAATATATAGAAAATGTTACGATTCTTAAGAAAGATATCTTGGAAGAGTTTGCTACAGTAGAACCTGGAATTCAAATCAACATTGAGAACTCTACGTCTTCTGACAAAGCAATTTCAGAAGGAGATTCTAAAAAAGTGATCTTTACTTTAAAAGCTCTTCACAACGGGGTATACAGAATGAGCCCGGATGTAGCTGATCTTGTAGAAGCTTCCAACAACGTAGCTAGAGTAGAATTGAAGGGTGGAGAACTTAAAATCTTAAATCTTACAAGATCTTCTGTAGATTCTTCTAAATATTCAGTGGCAGAGCAATTAAAATCTGTAGCAGAATTAGCTGGAATGAATGTTGAATTCAGTGGTTCATACCCAGGGTGGAAGCCAAAACCAGGTTCGGAGATCGTACAGTTGATGGAGAAACTTTACATAGAGAAGTTTAGTGAAAAGCCTCATGTAGTAGCTTGTCACGCAGGTCTTGAATGTGGTATCATTGGAGCCAACTATCCTGAAATGGAAATGGTAAGCTTCGGACCAACGATCAGAGGAGCTCACTCTCCTGATGAAAAAGCGAACATTCCTTCTACTCAGAAATTCTGGAGCTTCCTGAAAGATATTTTAGCGAATATTCCTCAGAAATAGAACATTAAAATTATTATATTGAATATCCAAAGTCTTAAGATTTTGGATATTTTTAGTTTTAATTGAAATAAAAAATGCTTCGACAGGCTCAGCATGACACAGCTAAAAATTCATCTCTAAAAAACAGTTAGTATTAGAAATGTCATGCTGAGCCTGTCGAAGCATCCAAACCATAAAAAAACCTTATACAATGAAAAGTATCACCGTATTCTGCGGCTCAAGTTTCGGGTCGCATGACATTTACAAAGAACAGGCATTATTACTCGGAAAAACCTTAGCTAAACAAGATATACAGCTCATTTATGGCGGTGCAGATGTTGGCCTGATGGGAACGATTGCCGACGGAGCATTGAGTGAAAAAGGCAAGGTCATTGGAGTCCTTCCCCACTTTTTACAAACCAAAGAAATTGCTCACAAAAATCTGACCGAGCTTATCATCGTGGAAACCATGCATGAAAGAAAGACCAAAATGAACGAGCTCTGCGATGGGGTTATCGTTCTTCCCGGTGGTTACGGAACTTTGGAAGAGTTTTTCGAGATGATCACCTGGGCACAGCTTGGACTCCACAAAAAACCTATCGGAATTCTGAATATTGACGGCTTTTATGATGATCTTATCAAACTGGTTCAGACTATGGTGGATAAAGGATTTTTAAAGCAGGTAAACAGAGATATGCTGCTGATCAGCGACACCATTAATGATCTGCTGGAAAAGATGAAAAATTATCAGGCTCCTACAGTTGGAAAGTGGATTTGTAAGGAGGAAATTTAACATAGAAAACAAAACCCGTCCAAAAAATTCGGACGGGTTTTTATTAAGATTAAAAAATATTTTCTAAGGATAAGGAGCAATTGCCACTTCCAGCCCTTCCATGGCATCGGCAATATGTAACTGGCATCCTAATCTGCTGTTTTCTTTCACGTGGAAAGCCTCACCCAACATAGCGTCTTCTTCATCTCCCATTGGTTCCAGACCAGGATCATTGATGACATATACCTGGCATGAAGCACACATCGCCATTCCTCCGCATACACCAATAGTACCTTCTTCTGCCAATTCATAAGAACGGATAATTTCCATTAAGTTCATGGACATATCCGTAGGCGCTACGACATCGTGGGTTACCCCTTCTCTGTCGGTGATTTTAATATTAACATCTGACATAATTCTGCAAAATTAGTCAATTTTTTTCACAACTGCCTTCTCTGCTTCTTTACGGCTTCCGTCAAATCCGTCTACACCACTTACGGTTGTATATTTTAGAACGAATTTTTTACCAGGATTCAGTCTGTTATAAACACTCTGACACATCAAAGTAGCTTCATGGAAACCACAAAGGATCAACTTCAGTTTTCCAGGATAGGTGTTGATATCTCCGATTGCGTAGATCCCGTCAATATTTGTCTGATAATCTAAAGCATTGTTTACAACTATCGCATTTTTCTCGATATTTAATCCCCAGTTTCCGATCTCTCCTAATTTTGGAGTCAATCCGAATAATGGAATAAAGTAATCAGTTTCAATGTCATAAGCTTCCTCACCGTCAACCTGTACCGTAATCGCTTCTACTTTTCCGTCACCTTTAATCGCTGTAACTTCAGCAGGAGTGATTAGTTTAATTTTTCCTTTATTTTTAAGATCCTGAACTTTTTCTACAGAATCCAAAGCTCCTCTGAACTCATTTCTTCTGTGGATCAATGTAACTTCACTTGCTACATTTGACAAGAAAACACTCCAGTCAAGAGCAGAATCACCACCTCCGGCAATCACTACTTTTTTGTTTCTGAAATGTTCAGGTTCTTTCACGAAATACTCAAGACCTTTTTCTTCATAGTCTGCAATATTCTCCATAGTAGGTTTTCTAGGCTCGAAAGTACCTAATCCACCGGCAATGGCAATTGCTTTACATCTGTGAACAGTCCCTTTGTTAGTAATCACTTCAAACCATTCATCATCTACTTTAGTATAAGAAACAGCGGTTTCTCCCAAAGTAAATCCAGGCTGAAACTGCTTGATCTGCTCCATCAAATTATCCACCAATTCTCCAGCATTCACTGAAGGATAACCTGGAATATCGAAGATAGGTTTTTTAGGATAAAGCTCCGCCAGCTGCCCTCCCGGCTGTGGAAGCGCATCAATAATATGGCACTTCATTTTTAATAAACCAGCTTCAAAAACTGCAAAAAGTCCTGTAGGTCCCGCACCTATGATCAATATATCAGTGGTTATCATAATATTTAAGATAATTTAATTATACATGTAACTGCAAATTTACTAATTTTAATGCGAAGCATATTTAATTGATTCTAAATAAAAACCTGAGATTTGTCAAATATCTATCATTTAAGATTTTAAATTTGGCAATGTTTTTGTAAATGTCTTGTTATGAAGAAAATTTTAAACCTTTTTGCAGTATTTATATTCTTTTTAGGCTCGGCCCAGATTGATAACATCGCGGACGGCGAATCTATCACTCTCAGAATACACTACGGCTTCCTTAACGCAGGAACAGCGAACCTTACTACAAAACAGACCAATTACAAAGGGATACCCCATCTGTATGTAAAAGGTACAGGGCAGACTACCGGCGCCGTAAAAGCATTCTTCAAAGTGGAAGATTTATATGAAAGTTTTATCAATACACAGACAGGATTACCAAGTTTCTATGTCAGAAATGTACGTGAAGGAAGCTACCGCCAGCATTTTGAAACGGTTTTTAATCACGATAACAATACATTAATTTTAACAGATAAAAAGACTCCGGCCAATGGTTCTAAGGTTTTAAAATCAGTAAAAGGAGTTCAGGATATGCTTTCATGTTTTTACTATTTAAGAAGTAAAAGCCCGGATGAACTGAAAGTGGGAACCATCATCAATATGAATGTATGGATTGATGATGAAATGTTTCCTTTTCAACTAAAAGTGACAGGAACAGAAAATTTAAAGACCAAATTCGGGACTATCAATTGTTTAAAGATTATTCCCTCTGTAAAAAGCGGAAGAGTATTTAAAGAAAAAGAAGGGGTAACGATGTGGGTTTCCAATGATGCCAACCACGTGCCTATGCTGTTGAAAGCTGAACTTGCAGTAGGTTCATTAAAAGCCAGCATTGACGATTACAAAAACGTAAAATACCCTTTGAAATTTAGTAATTAAAGAAAAATTATTTTAAAATATAATGCCTGTAAAATTTTACAGGCTTTTTTTATTTCCCATGTAATATATTCTTAACACAGGTTGTCTTTATTATAGAGGCAGACAAAGAGCTGCAGCATGTCAATACTTCCTTTGGGATACCTAGCGGATTCGAATCGAAGTATGGGCATAAGAAACAGACACGTGTAAATTTTTCAATAAGATCAGTTTTTAATTACGTTTTGTTTCTTAGGTCAGTAATTAAAAACAAAAACCTCCGGAGCTCCGGAGGTTTGATTTTTTATAGTGTTTTGAACTGTTCCAGTGTTCTGATATCGTTTTCAAAGAACATTCTGATGTCACTCATCTGGTAAAGAAGCATTGTAATTCTTTCAATTCCCATTCCGAATGCATATCCTGAATATTTCTCAGAATCAATATTCACATTTTTCAGTACGGCAGGGTCTACCATTCCGCATCCCATAATTTCCAGCCATCCTGTTCCTTTCGTGATTCTGTAATCTGTTTCAGAGTTCAATCCCCAATACACATCAATCTCAGCACTTGGCTCAGTGAACGGGAAGAATGAAGGTCTCATTCTGATTTTAGATTTTCCGAAAAGCTCAGTCGTAAAGAACTGTATTGTCTGCTTTAAGTCAGCAAAACTTACATTCTCATCAATATATAATCCCTCAATCTGGTGGAAAATACAGTGAGAACGTGAAGAAATCGCTTCATTTCTGAAAACTCTTCCCGGAGATAAAATCCTGATTGGTGGCTGATTTTCTTCCATAAAACGAGTCTGTACGGAAGAAGTATGCGTTCTCAATAGAATATCCGGATTCTGCTCAATAAAGAACGTATCCTGCATATCTCTTGCCGGGTGGTATTCCGGAAGATTAAGCGCCGTAAAGTTATGCCAGTCATCTTCAATCTCAGGTCCGTCTGCAACTGCAAAACCAATAGATTTGAAGATTTCAATAATTCTGTTTTTTACCAGATTAATTGGGTGTCTTGACCCCAATTCCAAAGGAAATTCAGGTCTTGTAAGATCTTCTTTTTCTACGACAACAGAAGATTCAGAAGAATTTTTCAAATCTTCCAATTTTCCGGCAACTGCCTGTTTCAAAGTATTGATCTTCTGTCCGAAATCTTTCTTCTGGTCGTTAGGAACTTCTTTTAATGTTTCGTAAAAATCATTAAGAACCCCTTTTTTACCGTTGTACTTGATTCGGAAGCTTTCGATATCTTCCCTAGAGGTAGCATTGAAGCCGTTTACTTCGATCAGTAGTTCTTCTATCTTTTCAATCATTATTTTACCCTTTCAAAATGTTTTGCAAAAATACGACTTTTAAGTTTAATATTAAGTCCGTCATAAAAAAATCTGCCTCTTTTTCGGGAGGCAGACTTCAATCACTTATTTCACTTAAATAAAAAAATTATTTCTTTTCTAAAGCTTTAACGTTGATCTGAAGAGTCACCTCGTCTTTAATCACTCCGTTTTCAGCAGGAGCCTGGAACTTCACCCCAAACTCTTCTCTCTTGATATCTTTCGGTTCAGTAGCTACACTCACCACTCCATCTTTAACAGAAACATTAGCTTTAAACTGAACAGGCTTGGTAATTCCTTTAATCGTTAAATTACCATCCAAAAGAGTATTGTAATCACCTTCTGTAGCTGGAGTAACCTTTGTAATTTCATAAGAAGCAGTTGGAAATTTTTCAACTTCAAAGAAATCACCGCTCTTCAGGTGGCCATTTAATTTCCCCATATCTTCCGGGCTGTCTTTCAAGTCTACAGAAGTTAATGAGCTCATATCAGCAACGAATTTTCCGCTTTCCAGTTTTCCGTCTTTCACCGTCACATCTCCGCTTTCAAACCTGATCGTTCCAAAATGGCTCGTATTTTCAGATTTAAATACTTTATATCCCTTCCATTCAACTTTACTGTTTAGCGTATCCAAAGTGAACTGGCTACCTTCTTTAGTAGTCGTCACCTCATTACTCTCACTGGTAAGCGGTTTATCTTTTTTACAAGAAACCATTACAGCAGCAACGAATAAAGCAGGAATCGCTATCGAAAACAGTTTTTTTCTCATTTTTGATTTATTTTTATTAGTCCCGCTAATATAATAAAAAAAATTATGTTTTCATAAAAACCTTACATTTGTAATATGCTATTAGAAATAAACAATTTATTTTTCTCTCATAACAAAGAAAACCCCCTGTTTCAGAACCTTAACCTAAGGTTTGAAGAAAACAGAATTATAGCTCTTGCCGGGGAAAGTGGATGCGGAAAATCTACTCTTCTCAACCTTATTTATGGGCTTCTTGATTGGGAAAGCGGAGAAATTATTTTTAACGGAAACCGGCTTTTAGGACCGAAAGGAAATCTTGTTCCCGGAGAACCAGAAATGAAATTTGTAGCACAGAATTTTGACCTTATGCCTTACGCTACGGTTGCCGAAAATGTAGGAAAGTTTATTTCAAATATCAATTTAAAACAAAAAAAAGAAACTGTAACGGAACTTCTTGAGGTAGTAGGTCTTCAGGAATTTGCCAATGTACTTCCCAAATATTTAAGTGGTGGGCAGCAGCAAAGAGTGGCCATTGCCCGAGCATTGTCTGTACTTCCCAAACTCCTTATTTTAGATGAACCATTCAGTAATCTGGATTTTCCGAGAAAAATTGAACTAAGAGAAAGACTGTTCAGATACGTAAAACAGCATGGTGTTTCTTTGATCATTTCTACTCACGAACTTCAGGATATTATGCCTTGGCTGGATCAGATTGTCATTTTACAGGATGGAAGGCTTATTCAGAATGACAGTCCGGAAGAAACCTACAGACATCCTTACAACTCTTATGTTGCAAAATTATTCGGAGAGGTGAATATTTTCAGCGAAACTGAAGCTGAAGACTTCCAGCTTTCAAAATTATCCTATTATCCTAAAGAAATAAAAATCACAGAAACCGGTCTCGAAGCCGAAGTGATTGAAAGCAGATTTGCAGGAAACTATTATTGGAATAAAATTAAAGCAAAGAATAAAGAAATGGTGGTTTATACGGATGAAAAATCAGAGGGGCTAATTACTATTTCGTTCATGTAAATAAAGGACGAATTTCTCAATTTGCTTATTAACCTGATTCTTTATTTTAAGATTCATCTTTTCATTACACATCACATAACACCAACATTTACTTACACTTATCCATAAAAAAATACAAACATAAGAATCCATATATCAAACTTTTTCTTACATTTGTATCTCTAAAGCATAAGGAAATTTTTGGTTACTTCTCTTTCTGCCTTCCAGACGGACATTAGCAATCTTGCAATTAAGTCTTAGAAAGATTACACTGTCCAATCTTTTCCTTTTCTTATTTTTATAGCATAAAAAACAAAGCTTTCTTACGCTTTCTTTACAAATTCAGATTTAAGAGCCATAGCTCCAAAACCATCAATTTTGCAGTCAATATTATGATCACTACCTGGTCTTAAACGGATATTTTTCACTTTAGTTCCAGCTTTTACCGGTTTTGGTGCTCCTTTTACAGGAAGATCTTTTACCACAACTACAGAATCTCCATCCTGAAGTTCGTTTCCGTTTGAATCCAATATCTTTCCTTCGTTAGACGCTTCTGCAGCCACTTCTGCAGGATCCCATTCGTAGAAACACTGGGAGCATACCATCATATTATCACTTGGATAGGTAAATTCAGAGCTGCATTTCGGACAAAGTACTGTATCACTCATATTTTTAATTTTTTGCAAAGGTAGAGCTTTTTGGAGGTTGAAGTCAAGAGGGAATAATGGGACCATCAATAAGTCAATTTTTGCTTCGCAAAGTGAATGATGAATTCCCAACCTCAATCTCAATCCAAAGTACCCAAACCCGAATCTCGAATCTCTTATCCGAAAAAAATTCACAAGCGCAGCGGATTGACCATTCACTATTCACCATTTACAGCCTCATTCATCATCTCCTCCATCCCAAATTCCAAACTCTCAATTAAAAGTCGTATTTTTGCAGATTCAAACAGCGAAGCAAATTTATGGAACTTATTCACAGAAACTTGGCCATCGGAATTCACGATGCCCTACAGGAGACATTTTTCGAGAAAAACAAATATGCCGATAAGGTTATTGAAAGACTTCTGAAAGCAAACAGAAAATGGGGAAGCCAGGACAGAGCTGTTGTTTCTGAGATCTTCTACAATATCATCCGTTGGAAAAAACGTATTGAATATTATATGGGGGAAGGTGTAAAACCCAACAATATTTACAAGCTTATTATCGCCTATTTACTTTGGAGTAAAACCAATTATAAAAAATTCGAAGAATTTGACGGAATCAAAATTGCCGATATTCTTACGAAACTTAAAAAGAATACAGTTCCTACAAAAGCAATAGAACATTCTATTCCTGAATGGCTGGCTGAAACTCTTGAAAAAGAACTTGGAGCCAACTGGGAAAGAGAAATGACTGCTTTGAATGAGCAGGCTCCTACAGTTTTAAGAGCCAACTCTTTAAGAACAACACCTAAGGAGCTTATTTCAGACCTTTCTGATGAAGGAGTAACAGCTTTTTCTATTAAAAATTATCCCGATGCTGTTCAGCTGGAAGAAAAGAAAAACGTTTTCCTGACCACAGCTTTCAAAGAAGGATTATTTGAAGTTCAGGACGCCTCTTCTCAAAAGATCGGTTATTTTCTTGATGTAAAAGAAGGACAGAGAGTAGTGGATGCATGTGCTGGTGCGGGAGGAAAAACACTTCACTTAGCAGCCATCATGAAAAATAAAGGTCAAATCGTAGCCCTGGATATTTTCGAATGGAAATTAGCAGAATTGAAGCGTCGTGCAAAAAGAGCCGGAGCTCACAACATTGAAACCCGTATGATTTCCGACAATAAGGTCATCAAACGTCTTCATGATAAAGTAGACCGACTTTTGATTGATGCACCATGTTCAGGTCTTGGAGTTTTAAAAAGAAACCCTGACAGTAAGTGGAAAATTGATCAGGCCTTTATTGACAGAATTAAAAAAGAACAGCAGCAAATCCTTCAGGATTATTCTAAAATGCTTAAAAAAGGAGGAAAAATGGTATATGCTACATGTTCTATCCTTCCATCTGAAAATAATCTGCAGGTAGATGAATTCATCAAAAACAATCCTGGATTCAAAATGATTAAGGATGAAAAAGTAATGCCTAGCGAAGGCTATGACGGATTCTATATGGCTTTGATTGAGAGAATTTCTTAATCTAAACCCAATAACAATATATAAAACTACTCTATTTTCTGGAGTAGTTTTTTTTATTTAAAAATCTTTCCAAAAAAATGTAACATTTTTTGTAACATTTAAAGTACACTGTCTACTAACTGTATAGAATAATCCGTTTTGATGCTGTAGAAACTTTAGAATAACTTTGCAGCAAACTCATTTTATCTATGCATACAAGAACTTTTTTCAATTTTCTGGCAATCTTCTTATACGGTCTGTTTTCTGCACAGACCTATGAAATTCAATATACCAGCTCATATAACGGAAAAACAACTGCTGACCAGCCCTCCACCATCGTTTGGGTTAATGAGAAAGAAAATTTCATTCTCAACAGCACTATCAAAGAACAAAAAAGCAGCTTCCCTTATGAAATCACTAAGGTAGAAAAACCATCAAACGCAATTGTTTCTTATGCTTTTTTGAAACCAGAATCCATTATTTCAACATCAGATGCTGAGTCTGTGGGGAAACAGGATTTTGAACTTACCAATGAAACTAAAAAGATTTTAGGATACAACTGTAAAAAAGCAGTTACCAAAGTCAATTCAAACACCATTGAAGTCTGGTATACGAATGATTTGAAACTGAAAGGCGGACCTTCTGTTTTAGGACAGAATTTAGGGCTGGTTCTGGAAGTTGAAAGAAATAAAAACTCCTTAATTACGGCAAGCTCGATCAAAAAAATCAAGAACCCAGGGATTGAAAGTATTGTAAAAGGAAACATCCAGACAACAGATCAATTAGGATATAAAGATTTACTTTGGAAAAGCAGATTTACCACGCTGAATGTTTTTGAAAACGAAACCATCAATTTTTCTGATGCTTCCAAATCAGATGATCAGATAAAAAGATATGCCAACGGTACCATCATTCTTAAAAAGATAAAATTCCCTGCTATTACAGAAGGGGAAAATATTTTTGTAGAACTGAAACAACAGTCGAACGGCGATGCCTATGACAGAACCGGAACCGTATTTTTCATTCCGCAGGATAAAGAAAAGTCTTTTTTTGATGGATTGGAAAAGGGAGCAAAAACACTTCCTGTCTACGAAAACGGAAACGGAAAGCAATATTATGGGATAACAACTACCGACAACTATAGTCCTGCTATGGAAATGATGAGATTCTTTACCGCTTTTGGAATCCAGAAGTTCAATCATATTCAGCTTAAAGGAAAAAACTGGCAGACCATCAGCCCTTACCGACAGGATATTACAGAATTGAAACCTGCATTATCTGGAAAAGAGCTTTGGGTAGGTACATTTATTGGCAACTATGATAAAGGAGGCCATAAAGTAAGCCTGGATATTACCATTCATAAAAGTGATCAGAATATTTATAAAAATAATACCGCGATACCATTATTCAATACTTTAAATATTATGGAAATGGCTGGACAGGACTACTCCACGATGTTCAATCAGGATAAAGGACTCCTTGTTAATTTCACTTTAAATAAAGATTTAAAAAACGCTCAGCTAAGGTATACCACCACCGGACACGGAGGCTGGGAAAACGGCGATGAATTTGTCCCTAAAGCCAATTCTATTTTTGTTGATGAAAATCCTGTATTTTCATTCGTTCCGTGGAGAACAGACTGTGGTTCGTACCGTTTGTACAATCCCGCATCAGGAAACTTCCAGGACGGCCTTTCATCATCAGACCTCAGCAGATCAAACTGGTGCCCGGGAACGGTTACCAATCCCAACTTCATTCCTCTGGGAGATTTGAAAGCAGGAAAGCATACAATTCAGGTGAAAATTCCTCAGGGAGCTTCCGAAGGCACAAGTTTCAGTGCATGGAATGTTTCGGGAACTTTACTCGGAGTACAATAAAAACAAAACCTTCTTGCATGAGAATTGCAAGAAGGTAAAAACACAAATGATGAAAAAAAATTATTTCGAGCCACAAAGTAAGGGTTAAAATTCATATAATTAATTACCATAGATTAATAAATATGTCATTTTTATTTTGTATAAGGATGTACAAATTTAGCCTGGCGAAAAAAATCAATCAAAAACATATAAAACTCAATAAATAGTTAATATTTTTAACTTTAAAATTCTAATTAATTAAAAATATTCCGTTTCAAATATTTTTTATTGCTATTTATAAACATCACCTTTACTTTTGTTTCATAAATAATAGAAATTATGTGTGGAATTGTATGTTTATTTGATGCCAAGCAAAAAACTGAAGGATTAAGATCCCAGGTTTTGGAAATGTCAAAAAAAATCCGTCACAGAGGACCGGATTGGAGCGGAGTTTTTCAGGATGAAAAAGTAATTTTCTCTCATGAAAGACTTGCCATAGTAGATCCTACTTCTGGAAAACAACCTTTATTTACAAAAGACGGAAAAGTAGTATTAGCTGTGAACGGTGAAATCTACAACCATAGAGAATTAAAAGAAGAATTTCCTGATTATGAGTTTCAGACTCAGTCTGACTGTGAGGTTATTCTGGCTCTTTACAAAAAATATGGGAAAAATTTTGTTGAAAAACTGAACGGAATTTTTGCCTTCGCATTATATGACACTGAAAATGAGGTCTATCTTATTGCCCGTGATCACATGGGAATCTGCCCTCTTTATCAAGGATGGGACAAAAACGGAAACTATTATGTAGCTTCTGAATTAAAAGCTCTTGAAGGTGTATGTAAAAAAATTGAAACATTTTTACCGGGACATTTCGTTTACAGTCCTGACGGCACTGAGCTTCAGCAGTGGTATTCAAGAGACTGGGACAGCTTTGATCATGTGAAAGAAAACGAAACAGATATCGCAAAATTAAGAAAAGGTCTTGAGGATGCTGTTCACAGACAACTGATGAGTGATGTTCCTTATGGAGTACTTCTTTCGGGAGGTTTAGATTCTTCAGTTATTTCAGCGATCACTGCAAAATTTGCCCGCCAGAGAATCGAAAGCGGAGATACACAGGAAGCCTGGTATCCAAGACTTCATAGTTTTGCTGTAGGACTTGTGGGTTCTCCCGATCTGGCTGCTGCACAAACTGCTGCAAAACATATTGGATCTGTTCACCATGAAGTCAACTTTACCGTTCAGGAAGGGCTGGATGCTATACGTGACGTAATTTACCATCTGGAAACCTATGATGTAACAACAATCAGGGCATCCACCCCAATGTATCTACTGGCAAGAGTAATCAAGTCTATGGGGATAAAAATGGTACTTTCAGGAGAGGGTTCTGATGAATTATTCGGTGGTTATTTGTATTTCCATAAAGCTCCCAACGCAAGAGAATTCCATGATGAAACAGTAAGAAAACTGGGTAAACTTCACCTGTACGACTGTTTAAGAGCCAATAAAGCATTGATGAGCTGGGGAATCGAGGGAAGAGTTCCTTTCCTTGACAAAGAATTCATGGATATTGCTATGACTCTTAACCCGAAAGATAAAATGATCAATACCGCTGAAGGAAAAATCGAAAAATGGGTACTGAGAAAAGCCTTTGAAGACCTTCTTCCTGATTCTATTGTCTGGAGACAGAAAGAACAGTTCTCAGATGGTGTAGGTTATTCATGGATAGATACTTTAAAAGAGGTTGCTGAAAAAGAAGTAACGGATGAAATGATGGTTAACGCAAGATTCCGATTCCCGTTAAACACTCCTCAGAACAAAGAAGAATACCGATACAGAACTATTTTTGAAGAACATTTTCCAAGTGAAACGGCAGCCGCTACTGTTCCATCTGTTCCATCTGTAGCATGCTCCACTCCTATCGCTTTAGAATGGGATGAAGCATTCAAAAAAATGAACGATCCAAGCGGAAGAGCGGTGAAGGTACATGAAACTTCGTATTAGAGAAGTAAATTGGTGAATCGTCAATGGTTAATCCGCTGCGGTTTTGAATTTATTACTTGGTTCGGGTTGTGAGATTCGAAGTTACGAACAATCAATATAGAAGCATTTTCTAATTGATGGTGAATTATTCATCATTTATTTTGCAAAGCAAAAATTCACCATTAATATTTCATTTCATCGCTTAAACACCTAACTTCCTCAGTTATAATTTATCAATCCTGTAGCAATACAGGATTTTCTTTTGAATTAACAATAACAATATGGCATAATTTAACTGACAATCCAAAATAATATCTAATAAATAATTATATTTGGAAAACGAAAATATCAATTATAAAAAAATGAGAAGAAACCTAACTGTTTTATTTGCCTTATTAGCCATAAGTTTTGCTTTTGGACAAGGAAAATATGGCAAATATCTGAATTCAAAGAAGCTTGCTTTGGCTTATAAGAGTGTGAAAGATCAAGATAAAGATGATTACTACCAACAATTCTACTGGCTTGTAAAAGCAGAGCAGCTAAAAACGTATCCTCACCTTAAAGATATAAAACCTGTTGTTTTATATGAATTTGTAAAATATGTAAACCCTCAGAATCCAACAAAAAAGCTGGACGACAGAGGTAAAGAATTGAGAGCAACAGCAGAATTATCATTAAATCAATATTTTAAAAATAAAAAATTTGAAAACAATTCTGTTTTAATGTATAACCTTGAAACGTATGTAGATCCTTCAAAAGGGCAATACTATACAAAGGTTGATCCTGAGAAAATCAAGGAGCTTGTACCGAAAGAATTGTTTGCTTTCAACTCTTTCAACAGAAATATGGGAGAAGAGAAAACGTATTACCTTTGGATTGATAAGAAAAAAGACGATTTGAATATTGTAGATATCATCCCTAGCGAAAAAGAAGACAAAGCTTTCTACGCAAGACTGAAACAATATCTTCCAAGCTATAAGTTTTCAAAATATGTTCCTACTGTAAAAAAAGGTAACAAATCTGATAAGACAGATATCGAATATTATTACATCATGCCATTTGAGCAGAATACCGATAACATCGAATACAAAACAAAGGATTTCAAAACTTTCACTTTAAGCCAGTATAGAAAAGCTGGTGACGAATGGAAAGGAGTAGAAAAACCTAGAAAATAAATCAAAAAGTCCTGTGAAATCTCGCAGGACTTTTTTAATTTTATATGGATTTCTTTATCTAAAGATCAACCCGCTTAAAGCAGGCAGGTTTTTCAAACAAAATAAGTCTGGACGTTTTTTTAACAGCCCAGCCTATACGAAATGACAGAAGCAAGTACACCACAGACATCCATAAAAAAAATACTTCCCTTAATTCTGGCCACTGCTATTTTTATGCAGATGCTGGATTCAACCATCCTGAACACTTCCCTGCCTTCCATTGCAAAAGATCTGCATGAGTCTCCGCTTAATATGCAGAACGCCATTATCAGTTATGTTCTGACATTGGCTGTTTTCATGCCCGCCAGCGGATTTCTGGCAGACCGGTTCGGGACAAAAAAAATATTCATCTTCTCGTTGATATTGTTCAGCTTAGGTTCTTTGTTTTGTTCCTTATCTCAAAATCTTACCCATTTGGTTATTTCAAGGGTTATCCAGGGAGTTGGAGGAAGTTTAATGACTCCTGTCGGAAAATTAGCACTGATCAAAACGTTTGATAAGAGTGAACTGTTGAAAGCGATGAACTTTGCTATCATTCCAGCACTTATTGGTCCTGTATTAGGTCCATTGGTTGGTGGTTATATGGTAGATTATCTTTCATGGCATTGGATATTTCTTATCAATATCCCGATTGGTGTTTTAGGAATTCTTTTAGGATTAAAATTCATGCCCAATTATAAGTCTGATGATGTAGATTTTGATTTAAAAGGCTTTTTAATTTTTGCCGCGGCATCCCTCCTGCTTTCCGTTTCACTGGAACTTTTTGGGGATATGCAGAATATAACCCCTGTTTTACTTGTATTTATCATGGGCTTCCTGTTCCTATACTATTATTACAAACACGCAAAAAGAGGAGGAAACCCTATATTTCCGCTAAATCTTTTTCAGGTAAGAACTTTCCGGGTAGGTATTGTGGGAAACCTGGCCACCAGATTAGGAATCAGCTCTGTTCCGCTATTGCTTCCTCTGATGATTCAGATTGCGTATAAACAGTCTGCAGTAACTTCAGGCTGGATCATTGCTCCCATGGCTTTAACGGCTATCTTCGGGAAATCATCTGTAATTAAAATTCTGGATAAATATGGCTATCGTCAGACTTTGATGATCAATACATTCATCATTGGAACACTGATATGTCTGCTCGCCATACCTGATATACACACTTCTTTGTATTGGTTTATTCCTATTATTGCGGTGTTAGGGTTCTTCAATTCTATACAATTCACCTCTATGAATACTATTTCTATTGCTGACCTTCGGAATTTCCAGACCAGCAGCGGAAACTCTTTAATTTCGGTGAATCAACAGCTGGCCATCGGTTTCGGAATTGCATTCGGATTGATTGTTTTAAAACTGTTTGAAAATACAGATCTTATTAATGGTGAAATCCATAATGCCTTTCGACTCACATTTCTCACGGTAGGAATATTGACTATTTTATCAGGATTTGTTTTCAGAAGACTGCACATTTCGGATGGAAAGAATATGAAGTCGAAGGAAGAGTAAAGAATAGACTTAAAAGGTTGGATCTACAATTCACTCTTTACATTTTGCCATTCTACCCTTCCTACGAACTTAACACAGATCAATGCTTTTCGCACATAACTATGGTAATTTTGTTTACATAATCAACAATGTGATGGCAACTAAAAAAATAGAAATCGTAGTATCTCCAAGACCTGCACACTTTGTAGGCGATGGATTCAGGGTTCACAATTTTATTCCGGGAGTACCTGGATTAGAAATGAAAAGAATGGATCCGTTTATTATGCTTGATTACAATTCAAAATTTCATTTCAATGGTTCTGACAGACCAAGAGGTGTGGGTGTTCACCCACACAGAGGTTTTGAAACAGTAACAATAGCGTATAGCGGAAGAGTAGAACACCATGACAGTGCTGGCGGCGGCGGCGTTATCGGAGAAGGTGATGTTCAATGGATGACCGCGGCAAAAGGAGTTCTTCATAAAGAGTACCATGAAACAGCATGGGCAAAAGAAGGAGGAATTTTTCAGATGGTTCAGCTTTGGGTGAATCTTCCGGCAAAAGATAAAATGAGCTGCCCGAAATATCAGGCTATTGAAAACTCTTCAATGGAAAGAGTAGATTTAGGTGAAAATGGTTTAGTGGAAGTCATTGCCGGTGAATATGACGGTCATAAAGGTCCTGCAAGTACTTTTACTCCGGTTCATATGATGAATGCCAAACTTAAAGCAGGTGGAAAAGCAGATTTTAATTTCCCGGCTCATTTCAATACTGCAGCTTTGGTTATTGAAGGAAGCATTATAATCAATGGTGAAGAAACAGTGAAAGCTGATCATTTTGCATTATTTAAAAATGAAGGTGAAACTTTCACAATTGAAGCAAAAGAAGATGCTGTTGTTTTGATCATCAGTGGTGAACCTATCAGTGAACCTATCTTTCCTCACGGTCCTTTTGTAATGAATTCCAGAGAGGAAATCATGCAGGCTTTTGAGGATTTCAATACCGGAAAATTCGGATATCTTGAAGATTAAAAGAATTAAGTTTATCTTAATCTTAGATTATTCCTTTTTTATTAACTTTATATAATGGCAAACCTTATAGGTTTTGAAAACCTATAAGGTTTAGTTATTGTAACCAATAAGCTTTGCTCTATTACAGGAGCAGGCCCCCTTAATTCAAAAAAAATATGAAACCAGAATTTGAAAATATACCTCTTGTAAAAGCGGAAAAAAGATTTGAAATAGAATTTAACGGACATTACGCATTCATCGATTATCGTGAGACCACACATCAGATTGCTTTGGTACACACTGAAGCAGATCCTGAACTGGCAGGAACAGGTGCTGCAGCTGCCGTAGTAGAGAAAACGCTGAATTATATTGAAGAAAGCGGAAAAAAACTTCTTCCTTTCTGTCCTTACGTCTTCGCTTTTATTAAGAAACATCCTGAATGGAAACGTATCGTGGATGAGAAATTTGAAGGATATGACAAACTTTAAGTTTCCTGTAAAGCCACTCAATTTATTTAATTAACATTTAAAAAAGTATCACATCATCATGTCAAATATTGGACTTATCATTGAAGAAAAAGCAGCAGATATCGGAAATTTTCTGGTAGGAAGGCTTCTTCCTTTCCGTGAAAAAAGAGCTGTTGGGCCTTTCGTTTTTATCGATCATATGGGACCTTCAGAATTAAAGGATTATCAAAATCTTGATGTTCCACCTCATCCGCATATCGGTTTATCTACGTTAACCTATCTGCTGGAAGGATCTATCTTCCACAGAGACAGTATTGGAAGCGCTCTTGAGATAAAGCCGGGTGCTGTGAACTGGATGACTGCCGGAAAAGGAGTTGTACATTCTGAAAGAACCCCTGAATATTTAAGACACACTGATAAAAGACTCCACGGATTCCAGATCTGGGTAGGACTTCCGAAGCATCTTGAACAGTCTGAGCCAACTTTTCATCATATTGAAGCTGATGAGATTCCGGTTTGGGAAGAAGATGGTATTCAGTATAAACTAATTGCAGGAGAAGCATTTGACAGAACATCTCCCGTTCCTGTACACAGCAAGTTATTTTTTATCGAAATAAAAACAAAAGATGCCAAGAAAATAAGCATCGGAAAAGATCTTTACGGAGAAGCAGCGATGTATGTTCTGGACGGAACGGTTACCACTGATGGAAATACTTATGGTTCAAAACAGCTGATGATCGCTAAAGACACCCAGCTTTGTGAGTTTGATATGAGCGAAAACGGAACGGTTTATCTTTTCGGTGGTGAGCCATTCGATGAAGAACGGTTTATATTCTGGAATTTTGTCAACTCTGATAAAGAATTACTTGACCAGGCGAAAGTAAACTGGAATGATCAGAATCATGAGGCATTTCCTTTGGTTCCAGGCGACGAGAATGAATATGTTCCGCTTCCTAAGGCTATTTTAAACAGAAAATAATTTCAGTTCAGACCATGAAAATATTAGCATTTGCAGGAAGTACATCTTCCACTTCTATCAACAGGGAACTGGTAAAGTTTGTTCTGAAAGATTTTCAGGATGAGGAAATCAATTTGATTGACCTCAACGATTTCACCATGCCCGTTTTCTCTGTGGATCTTGAAAAGAAAGGATTTCCGGATGAAGCCCATGGTTTTTTAAAAGCTATTGAAGAATGTGATGTGATCATCTGCTCTCTTGCGGAGCACAACCGTTCTTACAGTTCAGCCTTTAAAAATGTTTTTGACTGGTCTTCAAGGATTAATGTAAAAGTATTTCAGAACAAACCGATGCTTCTCATGAGTACTTCTCCTGGAGGTTATGGCGGAGGAAATGTGATGAATACGGCAAAGACATTTTTCCCTCAGTTTGCAGCAGATATCAAGGATACTTTTTCATTGCCTAAGTTTTATGAAAACTTTGACATGGAAAGCGGAATCATCAATCCGGATATGCTGAATGATCTGAAGAATAAAATACAAAACTTTAAAAATCAGGTTAAAGCGAATGACTAAAGGGAGACTGGAGGCATTCAGTGATGGTGTCCTTGCTATTATTATCACCATTATGGTGCTTGAACTTAAAGTACCTGAGGGAAATAGCTGGGCCAGCCTCACTTCTCTTCTTCCCAAGTTTTTGGCTTATATTTTCAGTTTTATTTATATAGGAATCTACTGGAACAACCATCATCATTTGTTTCAGACGGTAAAAAAAGTAAATGGAAGCATTCTTTGGGCCAATCTTCACCTTTTGTTCTGGCTTTCTCTGATGCCTGTTGCTACGGAATGGATCGGAACTACCGGTTTTGCTAAAAATCCTGTTGCAGTGTATGGTATCGGGCTCATTATGGCGGCAATTGCCTATACTATTCTGGAGCATGTCATTATCCAGTGCGAGGGAGAAGACTCCAAGCTGAAAGAGGCTATCCATTCGAAATATAAAGAATATATCTCTATTATTTTTTATGTTCTTGGCATCGCTACTTCATTTTTTTATCCTTATATTGCCATAGGTTTTTATTATCTAGTGGCTCTTATATGGCTGATTCCAGACAGAAGAATCGAAAAATCATTAAAAGAAAATTGATATGGAAACACACGAATATCCCAACGGTAATATCACCGTTATCTGGCAGCCTCAAAAGTGTATCCACTCGGCTGTATGTGTAAAATTACTTCCAAAAGTCTACAACCCTAAAGAAAGACCTTGGATAAAAGCAGAAAATGCAAGCCCGGAAGAACTTAGAACACAGATAGATCAATGCCCTTCAGGAGCATTAAGTTATAAATTCAATACAGAAAAATAATGGCGGTAACGGTAAAAGCAAGTTTAGGAAAAACAAAATATTATACAGAAGTAACGGCTGGCGAAAATCAGATCATCACTGATGAACCGATTGATAAAGGCGGACAGAACAAAGGTTTTAATCCCATGGAAATTCTGGCGACGTCACTGGCAAGCTGTACAGCTGCTACATTGAGGATGTATATTGAAAGAAAAGAATGGGATGTAGAAAACATCAATGTGGAAGTAGAGCTTGAAAATTTCCCATTAACAAAAAGAGCTGTTTTCAAAAGAGACATCAGCTTTGAAGGTATTCTGGATGATGAGCAGCTGAAAAGACTGCACACCATTGCTGATGCATGCCCTGTTCATAAAATATTAACCAACGATATAGAAATACTAACTAAATTCTCATAACATGATCGAAGTAAAACAAAACAACGACGATAAACACGGAAGTTTTGAAGCTTTCATAGATGGAAGTCGCGCAGGAATGATGACGTATACCTGGGCGGGAGAAGAAAGATTTATTATAGACCACACTGAGGTGGAAGAAGCTTACAACGGAAAAGGTGTAGGCAAAGAAATGCTTCTGGCTGCAGTGGATTTTGCCAGAAAAAACGAGAAGAAGATCATTCCCCTCTGCCCTTTTGCTAAGGCAAGTTTCCAGAAAAGTGAGGAACTTCAGGATGTTTTAGTGAACTAGCCACTGTTTTCCACCCTTACAATACAAACCTTTCAGAGAGATTCTCTGGAAGGTTTTTTATTTATGTAAAATACAGACTGTAAAGCAAAATACTCATCACAATTTGTTTTGAAATCAACAGTATTTCAAATTCATGATTCACGACTGATCTTTTTTATATATTTGCTAAAATTTAAAAATCAAGCATGAATCCAGGAACTATCCTTTTGCTATTTGTTTTCATCTATTTTATTGGCCTTTTGGTGATTTCCTATTTCACCAGCCGGAATTCTGATAACCAGTCATTTTTTATCGGTAACAAAAAGAGTAAATGGTGGCTCGTTGCATTCGGGATGATAGGAACCAGCTTAAGCGGAGTTACTTTTATTTCTGTTCCGGGAACTGTAGGAAAAATGACAGGCTCCGAATATATTTACGGAGGTTTTGAATATTACATGATGGTAATCGGGTTTTTCATCGGATATTTTATCGTTGCAGCCATACTGCTTCCACTTTATTATAAGATGAATCTGACGTCTATTTATACGTATCTGGGGAAAAGATTCAATGTGGAAGCTCATAAAATAGGCTCTATCTTCTTTATTATTTCAAGAGCTATTGGTGCCACAGCAAGATTATATTTGGTAGTCAACGTTTTACAAATATTCTTACTTCAAGGGTTGGGAGTTCCATTTTGGGTAACTTCTCTTGTCCTTTTGCTGATGGTACTTCTGTACACTTTTGAAGGCGGTGTAAAGACGATTGTTATTACAGATACGCTGCAGACTTCTTTTATGATTATCAGCCTTGTAGCATGTATCGTTTATATTTTATCAAACCTTAATTTATCATTTGGAGAAGCATATACTATTCTGGAGCAGAAAAACTATACTCATTTCATCAATTTTGATCCTAATTCCAAGACCTTTTTCCTGAAAACTATTCTGGGCGGAATTTTTATTACCATTGCGATGACAGGGCTGGATCAGGAAATGATGCAGAAAAATATCTCTGTAGATAATCTTAAGAACTCCAAGAAAAACATGCTGACGTTTGCAGGAACACTTCTTATCGTGAACCTTGCCTTCTTATTCCTGGGAGGATTACTTTATCTTTTTGCATTACAGCACGGAGCTGAATATGGAACTCTGAAATCTGAAACTGTGACGAATATTTTCGGATTTAAAGATACTGCAGGAAATATTAAAAATGTAATGGGAGACGACCTTTTCCCGGCTTTATCGCTTCAGGGTTATTTCCCAATGACCATTTCCGTTATTTTCATCATCGGATTGATCTCTGCGTTATTCCCTTCTGCTGATGGTGCTTTAACAGCTGTAACAAGTTCGTATTGTGTAGATTTATTAAATCTTAATGAAGATAAAACCAAAACAGAAAAAGAGAAGAAACGTCTTCGTATGAAAGTACATTTGATTTTTACGGTAGTTTTCTTTATCCTGATCATGGTTTTCAAAGCAATGAATGACAAATCTATTGTTTATCTGATCATGGAAATTGCAGGATATACTTACGGACCGCTTTTAGGCCTTTTTGCTTTTGGAATTTTCACGAAGTTTCAGATTTCCAGAAAATACTCCATTCTTGCGGTAACTATTTTGGCACCTGTACTTACCTATCTGATCAATATGGCTGTTACCACGTATACTGATTACAAAATTGGTGTGGAACTGATTGTTCTTAACGGTCTTCTGACCTTTATTGGCCTGTGGCTGGTAAAAAATAAACAACATTTAAGAGTCGTTTAATCTTTATAAAAAAATAAAAAGGCTGTCCTCAATTGAAGACAGCCTTTTTTATTTTGGTGAATGGATTCTTTATTCTTTAATCCATTTAACTGTTTTCTCTAAGTTCTTAGATTTAACTTTAACCAGATAATCACCTTTAACCAATTGAGACAAGTCAAAAGTACCCACTTTATCATGATTCAATTTATTATTAGCCTGAGTGAATACTAATTTCCCGCTTACATCATATACTGTCATATCATACACTTCATTTGAATTGGTAAATTTAATATTCAGAAGTCCTTTACTTGGATTAGGATACACTACGAATACATCTTTATTTGAAGCTGTTTCGCTCACTCCCAATGTCTGTGTGATCGTAAAGTTAATAGGGTTTATATTGTAAAATACATTCGTCTCTGCTGCCACCATAATTCTAGCCTGCGTAGTTGTTATATTAGGAATGGTAACGGTCTCGGAGCCATCATTTGCAGTAGAGCCTAAGATAAGTGTAGGATATGTAAGACCTCCATCTGTAGAAAGGAAAATATTTACAGTAGCACAATTTACAGGGAAGGCAGTTGTGTTCGCTACATCCCACGTTATGGTCTGAGTAGAATTACCTGCCCAGTTGACAGCTGTAGTAGGTGCAGTTACATTGAACGGCCCTGAATTTCCATCAACAGTAATAATAGCATCATCATTAGTAACTCCTGCACACCCTGCGTTATTATCTCTTACAGTCAGTCTGAACTCCATGGTTCTTGCATAGGATGGTTTAAACTCTCCTTTGGATACTGTACCGCTGATCACATCTGAAAGTTTCGGAAAATATCTGTAAGGTACGGTTACAGGTACATATGATCTGAATATAGCTGCATTTAATGTTGGTGCATTCCAGTCACTTGCCGGGCCTACATCATTCTGTTCCCAGCTGTAAGTAAGTGGATTGTTGTCTATATCTGAAGCAGATCCTTCTAATCTAAACGGTGTACTCTTAGGTATGGTAAAATCACCTCCGGCATTTACAGAAGGAGGAAAATTGTTAGAAGAACTTGTTACCTGACATGATGTAGACTGAACTTTCGCTGTAATAGACTGGAATGATTTGGTATGGAAAGTAGGAATACTGTTCGGAGCTAAATTATTTGTACTTCCACAAATTCCTGCGTAGGCCATAATGGTAACTCCACTTCCGGGTTCTACAGCATTGGCTGCACTACGGTTACCTCCTCCACAACTTCCTGTAGTTGCATTGAAAGTATGTGGACCTCCAAACTGGTGTCCTACTTCATGAGCTACATAATCAATATCGTAAGGATCACCAACAGGGTTTGGAGAACCAGTGATCCCTCTCCCTTTATTGGTTGCATTACAGATTACTCCTAATCCTGCCAATCCACCACCACCTGTACTGAAAGTATGACCGATGTCATAATTAGCATTTCCTATCAGTAAATCAATCTGAGTCTGGCTTTCATTAATTAATGTACCTGCAGCATTATTTCCGTTAAAAGGATCTGTAGCAGCATTGGTAAAAACAACATTGGCTTCATTATCCACCAATACCAATCTTGAAGCAACTTCCTGCTCATACACTCCGTTTACTCTGTTCACAGAAGTTACAATGGCTGAAAGTGTCTGTGCAACAGTAGGTGTTGCAGAACCTGTTGCAGCTACCGCATATTCCCCTGTACAAGCAACAGCCAATCTAAAAACCCTAATTTGAGTTCCTACGCTTGGAGCTGTTGTTTTTTGAGCGTTTTTTTTTCCTAATGAAGTTTCATCCTCATCTTTTACTCCACAAGATCTTGGATTTTTATCAATCAGATCACTTTTCTTATAAATGATATAATTGTTGACATCCAATTTTGCATAAGGGTCAATATAAGTATCACCTGCTACCACAGATTTTATCTGCGCATGGAATCCAAGTTCGGTAAAATCAAGTTTTATAGTAGCATACTTATCATCAATTCCCTGTCCTGTAAAAGTAACAATCTGTGGAAACTGACTTGCCAATCCAAGAGCCATCACCGAAGATTTCCAAATCCTGAATTTCGCTTTCGTACCGTCCGGCATTGGCAGAACAATAATTGGTGCATTATTTTTACGATCGCTGTCTTTCAATTCCGGAACGGAATTAAAATAACTTTTCATTCCAGCCACATCCAATGTATAGGTCAGTGACTTTTCCGGTTGTACGGTTCTGTTTTTAGGATCTGCTTTAATGGACCTCTCATTGATTACTGTAAAAAAGTCCTGCGCTTTCCCTGAGGAAATGGATATGACAAATATCCCCAAATAAAATAATTGTTTAATTTTCATATATAATGGTATGTAATTTTTATTAATTCAAATAACAAGATCAAAAACCGAAAAATAATCAGTTAAATGTTCATAATTCAAATAATATTGAATTATAAAATTAGTTAAATTTATTCAAATAGTATATATTAAAATTCAAAAAAAAATGACATTTAGTAGCAAAAAAGCAACAATCAAGCTACCACAAAGCATTCAACACAATACGTAAATTTTCTTTATTACAATAACTAATTTTATAGACTTTTGTATTTTAATTATCTTTGATCCGAATGATATAAATACATTCAAAAATTCAACAAAATAAAAAGAAACAGAAATCAAAAAACTATGAAAAAAATTATCTCAATCCTCGTATTTTCATTAACATTTGTATGTATGAGTGCCCAGGAAAATTTTGAAGTATCAACATTAAGAATCGGCCCGTTTAAAGTCTTTATGCCCAAAGTTGAAGCTGAAAAAATTGCAGGAACAAAACTTACCAACTCTAATGGGGAGAAAAAAAACCTGGTAAAGTATAATGGAGAGACCATCCAGATTGATCTTTTCGACAATTATATTAATGAAGCCAATCCGAGTGTTCCTTCTATTACTTACATGACAACAACGAGTAAAAAATTTAAGACCAAAAGTGGAATTGGGGTTGGAAGCACCAGAGATGACCTTATCAATGCTTATAGAAATTATTCCAACTTCAGTGTACGTCCGGATTGGGATGACAATAGCAAACCTATCAAAGATTCCGGTTATTTTAATATTGAAGACAGTCAGGCAGGAACGTTGTTAAGCTTTAAATTTGTTAATAATATTGTTACAGAAATTTCCGTTTACCTCAATGAAGGCTGCTAAAAGCGGGAAAATATTCAAATAAATTAAAATCCGGATCTAAAAATCCGGATTTTTGCATTTCCATAAGCCGGTAAAAAATTGTAAATTCGCGTGCAAATAAATCAGATATAATGAGTAAAAGTATTGAAGAGCTAAAATCTCTTACTACGCAGATCAGAAGAGACATTTTAAGAATGGTTCACGCTGTAAATTCAGGACACCCGGGCGGAAGTTTAGGTTGTACAGAATACTTCACAGCCCTTTATGGAAAAGTGATGAACTATAAACTTCCTTTCACAATGGAAGGCAAAAATGAAGATCATTTTTATCTATCAAACGGACACATTTCTCCGGTATTCTACTCTACATTGGCAAGATTCGGTTTCTTCCCCGTTGAAGAGCTGAGCACTTTCAGAAAATTAGATTCAAGATTACAGGGGCATCCAACAACCCATGAAGGTCTTCCGGGAATCAGAGTGGCTTCAGGATCTTTAGGACAAGGTCTTTCTGTAGCTTTAGGTGTAGCTCAGGCTAAGAAATTAGATGGAGACAGCTCTTTGGTATATACTCTACATGGAGACGGAGAATTGCAGGAAGGTCAGAATTGGGAAGCTTTTATGTATGCTTCTGCTAAGAAGGTGGATAACATCATTTCTACCATTGACTATAACGGACAACAAATTGACGGAAGTACAGACAATGTACTTTCATTAGGAAATCTTCATGCAAAACTGGAAGCTTTTGGATGGACTGTTTTGGAAGAGAAAAATGGGAACGACCTTGAAGCAGTAATTGCTATTCTTGAGAAAGCAAAAACAGAAACTGGAAAAGGAAAGCCGGTTGTTATTCTTCTTCATACAGAAATGGGTTACGGAGTTGATTATATGATGGGCTCTCATGCTTGGCACGGTAAAGCTCCTAATGATGAGCAGTTGGAAACAGCATTCAAGCAATTGTACCTAGAAGCTCCGGCTGATTATTAATTATAAATGATAAATTATTATTGATAAATGATGCCTCTAGAACTTTATACTATTATTAATCTGTCATCACTATTTATCAATTATCAAAAACTTTAGTAAAATGAAATATACATATACAGAAAAAAAGGATACTCGTTCAGGATTCGGAGCAGGATTAGCTGAATTAGCTGATAAAAATCCTAATGTTGTAGCACTTTGCGCAGACCTTATCGGTTCTTTGAAAATGGAGAAATTCATTGAAAAGGCTCCGGAAAGATTTTTCCAGATAGGGATTGCAGAAGCTAACATGATGGGAATTGCTGCAGGTCTTAGCATTACAGGAAAAATTCCTTTCACAGGAACTTTCGCTAACTTTTCTACTTCAAGAGTATATGACCAGATTCGTCAGTCTATCGCTTATTCTAACAAAAATGTGAAAATCTGTGCATCTCACGCAGGTCTTACTTTAGGAGAAGATGGAGCTACTCACCAGGTTCTTGAAGATATCGGTATGATGAAGATGCTTCCTGGAATGACGGTAATCAATACTTGTGACTACAACCAGACTAAAGCTGCTACTTTAGCGATTGCAGATTTTGAAGGTCCTGTATATTTAAGATTCGGAAGACCGGTAGTTCCTGTTTTCATTCCGGAAGATATGCCTTTCGAAATCGGAAAAGGAATTATGCTTCAGGAAGGTACTGATGTAACGATTGTTGCAACAGGACACCTGGTATGGGAATCTCTTGTAGCAGCTGATGAGCTTGAGAAAGAAGGTATTTCTTGTGAGGTTATCAACATTCACACTATTAAGCCTCTTGATGAAGAGATCATTTTAAAATCTGTTGAAAAAACAGGTAAGATTGTAACGGCTGAGGAGCACAACTACCTTGGTGGTTTAGGAGAATCTGTTGCAGGTATGCTTGCAAGAAAAAGACCTACAAGACAGGAATTTGTAGCGGTAAATGATACTTTCGGAGAGTCTGCAACCCCTGCAGAACTAATGAAGAAGTATAAAATTGATGCTGCTGCAGTGAAAGAAGCTGTAAAGAGAATTTTAGCTTAAGATAAGCTATTTTTATATAGACAAAATCCGGCGGTTTCTTCGAAACCGCCGGATTTTTTTATTGGTTGATTTGTGAAAATTTGATTATAAATGTATATAACCACTCCGTCAAAAATTCTTTGAATTTTCGCCACCCCTCCAATGGAAGGGAATGGTTATACTTCCACTTTTCATTGTATTAGTTTTTATCCTTCATTGTTATTGTTCCGGCTGATTCAGCGGAATTCCCACGGCAATCAGAACAGGGCATAATATTTCTCTGATATAATGATCCTCTCTTCTGTCTGAAGCTTTTGAACCGGAGAAATAATTGCTGATTCTGTAGTTTTTCACAAACTGATTTCTTTTTTTCCCAATTGAATAATAATGAGTTCCGCTTTCTTTATTAACAAAATAGGTCATTTCATCAAAATTCATGAGCTTTTTAGACAAAAAAAGTCTTCTATAGATACACTTCTCTGATTTATCAAAAATATATTTTACAGGAACTCTGAAAAAAAGATCAAAGAGAAAGTACAGCATATAAATTACCCATATCCCTAATGCAATATTAAACTGGTCCCGCGACATCTTATCCTTAAAGTAGTAAATAACTGCAGGAAGAACAGTCACACCCAATCCCAGCCACCATACCAAAGTACGCAGGAAATTATAGTTGGGCATAAAGCTTATTGCACTTCCGTTTTCCTGAAACTTATAACGGTCTAGGATGTCCATTCTCAGGATTATTAATGTTCATAATATCTTCTGTTTCATTCACCATCTTCTGTATTCCCTTTTGTGTAAGAGCCTGGCCTATTGTAAGCTTCTTTTCTTTACCATCAACTTCAAAATACACAGACAGGATCACATTGGTAGTGATAAACCCCATATACTTTGTTGCCAGCACATGGAAGTTTCTGAAATTCTCTAATGGATAGGTTCTGGCCGGGACAAAAATGGTATGCTTCCCTGTAATCGTCATACGATCCATATCAATAATGAATTTCTTGGTGAAAAAATTAACCAGAATAAGTGCTACCACTGCAATAAGAACATAGCTAAGAGTTCTGACACTATTAAAAAGTAATCCTGCTACGATCAGAAAGAAAATACAAAGTACCATTACAAATACTGGCTGGTTTTTAAAAATATATTGATTTCCTTCTTGTTTATAAAATTTGTAATTGTTCATAATTAATATAATTGTTGTTTAAATTTTGGTTTCTTTCTGATATTATAGAGGTAGTGATTGATAAGAGGCTTCTGAGACAATTATTTTATCGGTCTTCATATGTATTATATATTTAAAGTGTTTTTTTAATTCGACATTCTTTTAATTGCCCCAGGTAGCCATCCAATTCAGATATTCACTCTTATATTTGTTATCATTAAGTCTTACAATAAGATCTTTTAATTCTTCGCTCTCAAACTCATAATCTGAGACCGTGAAAATCAGGAAAATATCTTTGCCTGTGATCTTTGTGAAAAAGTTTTCATTCTTAAGCTTTTCCAGCACTTCAATGCAGGTGGAATATAACTTAGTCTGAAAACCGTCAAACCATTGATCATCGTCATCATGTTTATCCAATTCTGTTCTCAGCTGCGTAGAGATTTCATTGAATTCTTCATCGGCTCCTTTCATTTCATAGGTCCATTCTGCTGGTTCATATTTATAATAAAGAGCATCATCCTCATCTGCAGCTTTCAGTACTTTCATGGTATTGGTTGCAGGGCATACCGTCATTGCTCCTTCATCACTGTATAGTGCAAAGCTGTAAATCTCTTCTGATCCATGCTTTTCATACACTTCTAAAAAAGCTTTCCTGGCAGCATCTTCTATCTGCTGTTTCAAAATTTCAAAATCCATACTTCTTTTCTTTTTTAAAATGGGCGGTAAAATTACCTTTATCCTATCAAATCAGTACATTATATTCTTTATAAGTAGAGCCAAATTCATGATTATAGCTATTCTATTTTTAGAATTTTATGATAATCCAAAGCTTCACAAATACGAATGAACATAAAATCAGAACTTTTTTGTAAAAATTTAAATAGCTTTCTGATCATTTTTCATTCAAAAACCGCTGATTTTCCCCGAATAACATCATTAAAAACATGCAAATACCTTTCAAATAAGCTACTTAACCTTTTATTTTCAGCATCAATCTCACCTATTCCTCCATATTGTACAAAAGAATATATTACTTGATAATAGCCTTTTTTCTTTTGAGATTTTCATCACGGGAATAAACTTTTCTTTATTCTTTTTCAAATTTCAAATATTTCACCAACCCTTCCGATTTATCCCACATTTCATGTGTATTTGTGTACATAAAAAAAACAAGTCACATACACATTATATCCCTTTGAAGTGATGTGATAATTTTTAGTTTTGAAAGCATCAACGTTGACGAAATACATTCTGCATGTTTACATTGTATGTGTACAGTACATGAAAATATGCGAATTATTCATCCCAATGTCAGGGTTTATATGACACAAATGATTTACACAACACAACAAAAAATGATCAACATGAAAAAGTTAATTGGTATGAAGAGTAATTACTCTTCTTTAGAAAACAAAAAAATGAAAAACCTACAGTCTATCAAAGGTGGAGATACTGCAATCAACTATGTTTCTACAAATAAGGGAGAAGTATATGACAAAGAAACCTGGGTAGATCATAAACTTTCATCAACTTTAGAAGTAGGATAAATTTGTCCTTATCTATCATACATTGTAAGGGAGGAATTATTTCCTCCTTTTACAAATAAGCACACTGTATTGAATCAATAAAAACGGATTATAAAATGAGACAAAATTTGATTTTGAAATATATAGGACCATTGTTCATTATTCCTTTTATATTCATTTCCTGTAAAAGTAAAAGCAATAATTATATTTTGTATTACAATAAAGTAAATGAAATTGACAGCATCTATAGAATCGCCAATCATCCAGAAAAAGCAATACAACAATACCGGAAATTATTCCGGAAATATAATCCGAGAAATCAAGATCATATTGAAGAATATGAGACGTATATTAAACTGGCTGATGAACATCAAAAAGATTTCGGAGGAAAGAGAAGTCTTTACAAGCTTATCCCCCTGATTGCTCCTTATGAAGGCTCTCATGAAAAGTATTTTGCATTGTTTCAAAAATATGGGATAGATAGTACTGAAGTAAAACAAAGAATTACAGACTGGAAAAAAGGTTTGAATAGACGATTGGTAGATTCTTTTAGTATTGCTTTTACCCGTGATCAGGCTGAAGGGCGAAAAGATCCTCAGCTCATGGAAAAGAATGACAGAATAAATACAGAGCTGATAAAATGGACTTTTGAAAACTATGGTTATCCTTCAATACAAAAAATAGGACTTATTGGAAATGATGATATATTTATGCCAATGCACCCCTTGTTCAGCCATATGATAGAATCAAAAGAGTATAATTATTTCAAAATGAAAATGCTGGAGTATGTAAAATCCGGAGATTGCATTCCAAGAGATTACGCAAATATGGTAGACAGGCATGATCTCCAAATCGATAAAAAAGAGATGATATATGGTTCTTATCCAAGCTATAAATCTATCATTGATACTGTAAAAGTAAACCGAAACAGGAAAACCATAGGACTACCTCCTTTAAGATATGTATCTAAAATCAAAAACAAATTGTGAAATGATCCTCATTATTTCCAACAACAATGAAAGGACGACCATGATAATCATCAAATGGCTCCTTGCCGCGAAAAAGAAATTTATACGCATCCATGAGGATGAAGTTTTTGAAATTAAAACTGAAAACAAAAAAATCTTTTTAGAAAGTAGCAGAAATTCCTTTTTTTTGGATGAAATTACCAGCGTATGGTACAGAAGAGGCAGATTAAAGATTAAACGTCTGAGATATGACAATGGTGCTGTGAATGCCCATATGAATGAAGTACAGCACTGGCTTGAAGATTATGTAAGAACCAAACTGGAGTCCAAGAAACATATCAATAAAGAAAGTAACAGTGATATTAACAAGTTATTGGTACTGGAAGAAGCTACAAAAGCAGGGTTAGACGTTCCGGAATATTTTTTGGCTGACAATACTGATCAGGTTTCTTTGAATACAACCATTATAAAAACGATTGGAGGAAACCCAATATTGGATGATATTGATATGGATTTAAATGGTATCATGTATACCTCAACGGTACATAAGAGAGAAAAGATGAAGTTCTTTACCACATTCTTTCAGGATAAGATTGATAAAGAATTTGAAATAAGAACATTTTATCTCAATGGAAAGTGCTATTCGATGGCTATTTTTTCTCAAAATGATGAGCAAACCAAGACAGATTTCAGAAAGTATAATTTAGAAAAACCTAATAGAAACATCCCTTACAAACTTAGGATTGACATTGAGAAAAAAATTCATCTTCTAATGAAGACATTAGATCTTAATTGCGGATCACTGGATTTTATCAAAGGAAAGGATGGAAAATTCTATTTTTTAGAAGTCAATACTATCGGACAATTCCTTGGATTGTCTCATACCTGCAACTATTCGTTGGACAAAGAAATAGCTGACTACTTATGAAAATTAAAGTTAAAGAAAAAAATAAGCTTCCGCTTACTTTCCAATATATTGAAAAATTCAATGATCAGAAGCTCAAAAAAAACAATGATATTATTTATGTTTTAGACTGTGAAAAATATCAGACTAACTTCTATATCAGAGAAAAACCAATGAAATCACTGAACCGCCTATTATGAGGTATTTTAATATAAAAACACAAAATAAAGACATTAATTTAACGTATATAACTTCTTTGATTCTTTGCTTATTTCTTTCCGCCTGCAAAAATCGAAATTATATTGATTATTATAATAAAGTATATGCCATTGATAGTACACTTAGAATAAATAAAGATACTCTTGCTACCATCAAACAATATAAAAAATTATTTAAAAAATACCCACCATCACAAAATGACAGAATAGAAGAATACGAAAATTATATTAAATATTCTGATCGATACAGTAAAAATTTCGGAGGGCATAAAGGCTTAGATAAACTGATAACACAGGTAGCACCTTATTGGAAATATAAAAGAGAAGATTCCGCTTTTTTTAAGCTTTATAAAAAATATGGAATTGATAGTATAGCAGTAGAACAAAAGATTGATCAATGGAAAAAAGGGTTAAATAAAACATTAATTGATTCTTTCAGTGTTGCATTTCAAAGAGATCAATACAATGAACGAACTGGATCAATAGTAGAAATTAATGATAGAAAAAATACCAATCTTCTCTTATGGACATTTAAAAATTATGGTTTCCCATCCAAGCAAAAAATTGGCCTAACAGGCAACGATAACAGATTTATGCCTATGGGTGTACTGCTCAATCATATAGCAGGATCTCAGAATTATGAGTATTTTAAGGTGAAGTTATTGGAATATGTAAAGTCTGGTGAATGTACCCCTAGAGAATACATAGACATGGTAGATAAACATCAATATATTAATCATCTTGAAACTATTTATGGGATATTCATCCATTATTCCACACCTGATTTTAGTGCATCAGACTCAGCACGGATAAACAAAAACCGAAGAGCAATTGGATTTCCAAGCCTAAAACAATCTTCAAATATCACCAAAGATTTTCAAAAGAAAATGAAAAATAAAAATTGATACTGATCATTTGCCAAAATATTGAAAAAATATCTTTACCTAACTTATGAAATACTTTAATCTATTCTCAACGATCCTCATCACCAAAGGAGCCAGCAGAATTCTTATTTCGGATCTGCAGAGAAATGTATCTGAACTCTATCCTTTAGAATTGCATGAGATTATTGAAGATCTGAAAAGCCACTCTATTGAGGATATATTGAAGGATTACGATAAAGAATCCAAAGTAATTGTTCAGGAATACATCAATCTCCTGCTGGAAAAAGAATATGGATTTATCACAGAGAATGATTGGGATAGAAATTTCCCTTCTCTTTCTTACGAGCATCACGAGCCCAGTATTATTACCAATGTCTTTATAGAAATGGAAGATATAAAGCTGCTGAAAAAAATAAAACCGTCTATAGAAAACCTGGGAATTAAACATTTGGTTATTTACAGTTTAAAACCATTAACAATAAATGAATTCATAGAAATTGATGATACTTTTAAAACTTCAGTGCTGTCAGGAATAGAAATCTTTTCTCCGTATCATCAGGATACCAATCTATATTTTATACAGGCTCTTCAAAAAAATACAGTCAGAATATACAGTCTCATTTTCTACAATTGTTCGAAACCTCCTTTCAAAGCTAAAGATGAATATAGATTCTCGCTCCATTTTCTTAAAGATGACCTGAAACTCTCTGCCTGTGGAAAAGTGGAACTGAAATATTTCAATACCAATATTTCTAAAGTCATAGAAGCTATGAACCACAACTCCTGCCTGTATAAAAAGATAGGCATTGACAGAAACGGTACTATTAAAAACTGTCCGCTGATGACTGAAAGCTTTGGAAACCTCCATAAAAACAGCCTCGAAGAAGCAATAGCCCAGCCTGATTTCAAAAAATATTGGAATCTGACAAAAGACAAGATAGAAATCTGCAAAGACTGTGAGTTCCGATATGTTTGCACAGACTGCAGGGCGTATACCGAAAATGCAGAAAAAACCAAAGATGGTGTCATTGTATCAAAACCTCTAAAATGCGGCTATAATCCCTATACAGGAACATGGGAAGATTGGACAAAAAATCCTTTAAAGCAAAAAATTTTTCATTCGTTAGCAATCAGTTAGTATTTCTCATCCCCTTATATTCAAAAACGGCTTTTAAATTCTATTTAAAAGCCGTTTGTTATTTTATTGCAAAGTGATTATGTTCTTATTTGAAAAACTTCCATTTCGGGATAATGGCAAGCATTCCGAATCCTGTAAACAGGAAAAGGTTGGTAACATCTGTATACAAGAATGTAGACAGGTAATAATTGTGCATAAAGAAGTGCATTACCAATAAAGCCGGGAACATGATGATTCCTATTTTTCTGTAGAAGAACATCAGTACCAGCCCAAGCATCATCAATACATCAATTGAAAAAATAACATAGAAATACCACCTTGGGATCTCCAGATATTCATGCTGCAGATACTCATCCACATCTATTCCAAGCCCCATTATGGTAAACAACATTAAGGCGGCAAATGCCAGTACAAATCCCCATCCTTTCTTCGGATCTTCGTCAAAATAACTGTATTCTTCCATACCTACAAAAATAAAGAACTTATGAGAAATTTCATAAGTTCTTTTATAATTATTCGTTTAAAATTTGACTTATATAGAGATAGCGTTGATCAATCTATTTTTGTCACTTAGGAATTCTTCCATAGAAATCATACTTTCAGTTCTCATTACGTCCTGAATGTCATCGATCTGATAGATAATTCTTTTAGCATCTTCCGTATTCTTAGCTCTTACTTTACAGAAAATATTATATTTTCCTGAAATAACGCTAGCTTCAATTACGTTCGGTAACACTGACAATTCTTTCAATACTTCCTGAGTACGGTTTGATTTTGTCAAAAGGATACCTATGAAAGCTGTAAAATGATAATCAAGCTTACCATAATCGATATTAAGAGATGATCCCAAAATAATACCTGCATCTTCCATCTTTTTCACTCTTACGTGAATTGTTCCAGCAGAAACATCCATCTGCTTTGCAATTTCTGTAAAAGGCATTCTTGTGTTTTCTACTAAGAAATCAAGAATTTTCTTGTCTATTTCGTCCAGTTGATAGTTCATATTAGTTAAATTACAATTTCTTTAAAAAATCTATGTATTTTTTGCAAATTTACGAAAAATAATTTAACTAAAAAATATATATCAAACATTAACAATAATTAACACAGATGATAAAAATCATTAAAATATTCTAATTATTTGGCATTCGATTTTATAGAATCTGTTTTTATTTCACCTTTTGCATCTGAAGTTTTTTTGTCTTTTTTCTTCTTTTTAAACAAAGAATTGAAGCTTTTACTCCACACAACCCCTCCTCCATAGGCTTGATTTGCAGAACCGTTTGTACTCACCATCCCGATGTTCGTAGGCTTAGAATAAGCACGTATAACCAGCGTACCGTCGTTCTTTTTAGATAAATCATACTCTACAGACCCTTCTGTAGACAAATAGTTGTTTTGGGCACCATCTGTTTTCGATAACGGAATACCCAACCCAGTTTTTATATTAACTCTTGGGGAAAGTGCTACACTCAATCCTGCATTGGCTCTGTCTCCAAAGTTTGAATTCTGGTCACCTTTTACATAATTCAGGTCAATCTGGAATTCGTTACTCATGGTATTAAGAACAGATCCCAACTGTTTAAGAAGCATATTATACCCTTGCGATTCTGCAACGTTTCCTACATTCACTTCTACTCCACCACTGTTGGACACATTAAAGGTGCTCAGCAAAAGAACAGAACCGAATTGGAGTACTTTCTCTCCCTCCTGGCTCATCTTGGCAGCAAGCGTTTCTCTTACCTGACTGGACACATCCATAGCGGTAACATTAAGGTCAATATTAGGATCTACCAACGACTGGGTAATATGGGCCTGCAGCAAAATACTGATAGGCTGAAGTTTCCCCATACTCAGATATTCTCCGGCATTGGAAACCATCCTTATATAGTTGGCATTAATATCTAATGCAGGCTTCATGGCATCACCATCCCATCTGATACTACTGTTCCGTTCAATCTGGAATGTTTTATTAAGAATTGCCTTAGATACAAACGTTCCGTTATCTACTTTATAGGTACCGCTCATGGCAATATTCCCCTGCCTGTTCATATGGAACCTCAACGGATCGGCAGAACCTTTTACGGTAATATTTCCTACATCATCACCCACCAGTACATTTACAGTAGTTCCTTTATCTACAGCCAGATTGAAATCAATATTCATATTGGCTCCTGTTTTCTTCTTTTCTTCCAGTGTAATCAGACCATCTTTTCCTTCTTTCAGGAACCTCAGCATTTTAAATTCTTCCACATTGGATGTAGAACTTGAATTAAAGGTAAAGGTACTTCCATTAAGCGCCTTCATATTAGGAGTTGTAATACTTAATCCTGAAACAGGTCCATCCACGTAAAGATCTCCCTGTCCGTAAACTCTTCCCCAGAACAGGTCAAAATCTTTTTGGGTAGTATTAAGCATCAACAGATTGTCCGCTCTCATTACGAGGGAAACCCCCATGGAAGAAAGAGTCTCAAACTGGATCGCCCCGGAAACATTCCCTTTAGAATTGGTTCTTCCATCATGTACCTCTATATTGTTGAGGATAGCAAGCCCTTTGGTCAGCTGAATCACCGTGTCATCAAATGAATAATCTACTCCAGTAAACAAAAGCTTTAATCCGAAATCTTTTAAAGCAATATCACCGTTATAGTCCAGGTTGCTGAGCTTTCCATTGATTTTAAGGTCTCCGGTTGCTTTCCCTCTGAGGTTTGCGAAAACAGTCTGTACAAACTGCTGTGTAAATGACAGGTCAAAATCACGCATTTCTGCTGTAAGATCAATGATTGGAGAAGAAGTATTATTGTTGACTGTTCCTGTCAGATTAAGGCTGTTATTTCCAAGTACTCCTGCAGAGTGAACTTTCACATCTATATCATAAACGTTCAGTGAGAAACCATTGGTAGCGGAAATAGAGATATCCCCCATATCGTTACCATTCATCTTAATATCATCAATGGTAAGATCTACCAGTGGCTGAAGCGTACTTTTATCCATCTTGATCTTGACACTTCCGTTGGCAAGACCTTTGATATCCATTGTATTTCCTCCGGACTGCATTTCCAGAAGTTTTTCTACAGAAAAGTCATTGATATCAGCATCTACATAAAAATCTTTTGCTGATTTAAATTGCGCTTCTTTAATAAACAGAGCACTTTTATCAGAATAAACCCTCAGGTTTCTGATATCAAAATCCCCGGTATTTCTTCTATAAGTAATAGAGTGATTCAGTTCCGGACTTGTATCTATAGCCCAAGTCACTTCATTGAATTTTACTTCGGTTGGCTCAAATCTGAATACATAATCACCGGCCGCATCGGTAGACTGATCTACATTAATAGCGTATTCTTTAAGCTTTTCATTAATTTCATCATCAGGACTTCCATGCTTAAATACGGTAGCTAAATGAAGCGTATTTCCATTCTCATTATTCCCTTTAAGCTCAAAATCTTTGATTACATTTTTATTATAAACTACCCTGTTGATCTTAGCATACAATTGCTGGTTAAGATCTGCCGTGTTAATTCTTACTTTAACACTGTCCACCATCGCACTGTCTCTGTTGATATTTTTCCGGTCATTCACTTTATAATCAGGATTGGAAGCCGCCAGCGCTTGATCAGCATCTGTAATTTCTTCCTCCTTTGTCATCATATATTTCAAAGAAGCGGCATCCAGATTCAGAATCAGATTGTTTGAATTTCCATCATACTCTCCATCTACAACAGCTCCCTGCGGTAATTTAAGTTCCGGTAAAAAGTAGTTGACTAATCCCTGCTGAATATCAAACTTCAGTGCAAAATTCTGTCCGCGGTATAATTTTCTCGGTGGTGGTCCCACCAGTATTTTTCCCACTCCGTTTTCTACCATTCCTGCAAGATCTGCCAGGTTGTACCTTCCTGATATTTTACCAGTAGCAGCTCCCGGAGCATCTACATCTATCACTCGGCCTCCTGCTTCTACAAAGGTTTTTAATTTGGCATTTGGAATATTATATTTCTGAGTTGCTGTAGCAAAGTGCAGATTATTGGCATCAACATCTAAAGTAAGGTCATTAATGGAAGACATAGCCATCTTACCTTCAACCTGACCGCTTACCACCTGGCTGCCAGGTTTATTGGTAAAATAGTTCATGTTCAGGTAGGTAACATCCGCATTAACATTCATAGATACTCTTGAAGTACTGAAGTCTATTAATCCTTTGATTGTAGCTTTTGCCTGCTCATCATTAACGGTAATAAGTCCGTTGTATTTTTTATGATCCAATAATCCATCCAGATACAGATTATTGATCGTTTTATCCATAATTTCAATGCTAGCAATCTGAGATTTGGTTGTCAGACGCATCGTATTGACATCAAAGCTTTGTCCGTTAAGATCGAATTTACCAGAGATCAAACCTACTGTTTTATTCTTTGTAATAACAGATGTATTAAGATCTTTCACATCAAGATAACCGGAATATTTAGGCATTGCGGTACTGTAACCAGACAAGGTCAGTTTGGAAATTTTAGCCTGTCCTATTCCTGTCATTAAGTTTCCGCTATCTACATAGATCTGATCCGGATTTACTCTTGCTGTCCCGTTGTACTTTAATTTCCCGAAATCATCAGCAAAGTTTTTCATCTTTTTGGAGATAAAGGAAGGCATCATTGCTTTTAAATCCTTGTAAGTAAAATCTGTGGAAAGGTCTTTTGTTTCAATAGCAAAATGTCCTTTCAGCAGGTTATCCACCTTCATTGTTTTGGTTGCAATATTGACATCAGGATTTCTGATCAGGAAATTCTCCAGATGGAACTTATTTAAAGGCCCTGTCATTGTCCCGGAAAGATTGAACGGCTTGATATTATCCCAGTTGGTCACAAAATACCTGATATCATAACCACTGATCTGGCTTCCCTGCTGAATGTTCATATCCCATCGTACCCTGTCAGCAAAATCTGACCATGATCCGTCATGAAGATTAAATTTAATATCTCCCTGAAGTAAAGTATGATCTGTATTCAGTGTAAGATCTTTTAATGATAAAAACTGTTTCGTTAAAGACAGTTCTGTTGAAAAAGTATCCACAATATGGGATTTCCCCCATCTTGTGGTCACAAATGACATATTATTGATCAATGCCGAGACATTCGGTCCGTTGACTTTTACATTCGGTGCTTTTAAATTGAATTTTGTCGCTGTAAGCCATTTACCTTGTTCTCCGGGAGAATTTTCATTGACAATAGAAACTTTAGAATCAATAATTTGTACTCTTGAATTCAATTGAAAAGGAGGTTTCTTGGGATCTCTTTTCTTTCCGTCATCAAAGAGTTCTGTAAATCTGACAAAATTGGATATACTGTCTCCTTTATAGGTGATTACTCTTACTTCGGCATTAACCAGGGTTAGGGAATTGAAGCTTAGAGAATTGCTTTTACCTGAAATGGCATTCACAGCCAGAGATATCCAGTCCGAATCTGCACGGAATTCACGGGCTTTAATAAAATCAAACCCTTTATAGTCTTTTACTTTTAAACCTTTTATCGTTACATCCCCAAAGTAGTTAACATCTACACTTTCTGTAGAAAACCCTGATTTGAAGTCTTTATTTACGATTTGAAGAGCCTGATCTGCTGCCCATTGCTTCGTCACTGGAAGATTGATAACAACCAATATACCTCCTACCAGAAACAAACCCAGCCAAAAGAGAATCAAGAGAAGTTTTGCCCACCAGGTATAGCTGGTAACATCTTTCATCGCCTGTTTCCCAAACTCTTCAGCCGTTTCCACAGGATGATGTATGGCATCTGAAGCCAGCTCAGATGCTTCTTTTACTGTCTCCCGAACTTTTTCTTCTACATTTTCGACAGTCTTCTGTACCTGATCACCTAGGTTTTCAGCTACCGATTTTTTATTCTCATTCTCGTTATTATTCTCTAACTTTGCCATTATTATGAGCGACTCTATAATTTTAGGTATTGAATCGTCCTGCGACGACACCTCAGCAGCTATCATCAAGGGAAATTCTATTCTTTCAAACATTGCCGCGAACCAGGCCATCCACAAAGAATATGGTGGTGTTGTCCCTGAATTGGCTTCACGGGCCCATCAGCAAAATATTATTCCCGTTGTTGAAAAATCTTTTTCCAAAGCAAATATACAACAAAATGCAATCTCAGCTATAGGATTTACACGAGGACCCGGACTTTTAGGATCTCTTCTTGTAGGAACATCATTTGCCAAGTCTTTGGCTATGAGTCTCAACGTTCCTTTAATTGAAGTAAATCACCTTCAAGCCCATATTCTGGCCCATTTCATCGAAGATGCAAATCCTGTGCCGCCTACCTTTCCATTCTTATGCCTTACAGTAAGTGGCGGACATACGATGATTGTATTGGTAAAAGACTATTTTGATATGGAAATCATCGGAAAAACCATCGATGATGCCGCAGGAGAAGCATTTGACAAAATCGGAAAGATTTTTGACCTCGACTACCCAGCCGGACCAATTATCGACAGACTTGCCAAGGAAGGGAATCCTGATGCTTTTAAATTCAACAAACCGAAGCTGGAGAATTATGATTATTCCTTCAGCGGTATTAAAACTTCAGTATTGTATTTCATTCAGAAAGAAGTTAGAAAAAATCCGGAATTCATTAAGGAAAATCTCAATGATCTATGTGCATCTGTACAGAAGTCTATCATTGAAATCCTGATGAACAAACTTGAAAAAGCAGCCCAAGATCTTAACGTCAATAAAGTTGCTATTGCAGGCGGTGTGTCGGCCAATTCTGCGCTCAGAAAAGCAATGGAAGATAACAAAGAAAAGCTGGGCTGGAGTATTTTCATTCCTAAGTTTGAGTATACAACAGACAATGCTGCGATGATCGCCATGGTAGCGAAACTGAAGTTTGAAAGAGGTGAATTTACAGATTTGAGAACTTCTGCAACAGCAAAATACGATTTATGAAAATACTCTTAGAAGAAAAAATACTGGGAACGCATTCTAAAAAGAACTCAAAATATTATTGGGTATTAGAAACGGTTACAGGAAAAAATAAAGATGCGGAAAACGCTTTAGATTACTTTCCATCAAGTTCTGAGACAGGATATATTCAGGATATAAAAGAGGAAATTATAAAAAAAATAAATTCTGAGCATCTTTTCAGTTTTCCATATACTCCAAAGGAAGGAGATTATTTATCGATCAAAAATAATTTGAGAAAGCAGGAATATTTAAATCTGATTTTTATTAACAACATCTGGATTGAAGAAATATACATGTGTTCTTACCGTGATTGTGATACAGATATTTACACGACTATAAAAACAGGAGTTGCATTCTTAACTCAGGATATATGAAACTATTTTACGGAGAAATAACAGATGATCAGGTCATCATCAATGACGAAGAACAGCAGCATATTGTGAAAGTACTTCGTATGAGAGATGGTGAAGAGATTCATGTGACGGATGGAAAAGGAAAATTGGCTTCCGGAAAACTGTTTATAGAAGGTAAAAAAGCAAGTATTATAGTTTCTGAGATCAAAGAAAATCTCCCGGAATTTATCCCCAAACTTCATATTGCGATTGCTCCTACCAAGAATATTGACAGGATTGAGTTCTTTGTGGAGAAGGCGGTGGAAATGGGTATTTCGGAGATCAGTATTATTGTAACCGAGAAAACGGAGCGTAAAAATATTAATATTGATAAAATCCGAAAACAGGCTGTTGCTGCATCAAAGCAGAGTCTGAGATTTCATTTTCCGGTCATCAATGATGCGATAAAACTCACAGACTTTCTGAAAAATATTGAACCAGAACATACGTTTGTAGCACACTGTCATGAGAATTTGGAAAGAATTGAGCTTAAAAATATTCCTCAGCTGAAACAGCTTACCTTTTTAATAGGTCCTGAAGGTGATTTTTCTGAAAAGGAAATTGCATTTCTGGCAGAAAATAGAATAAAAGCTGTCTCTCTTGGAAATCAAAGACTGAGAACGGAAACTGCAGGAGTTTTTGTAGCAGCATGGAATTATTATAATATGATATAGACACACAACTGAGAAACTATAATTTTCAGCTATTCATAAAAAAAGAGGAGGTTCGTAAACCTTCTCTTTTTTTTATTCCTGTATCAATTATTTCCAATCAATATTGTTTTCTTTCAGATATTTATCAAAGATCTGCTGTCCGCTTCTGATTGAATTTACCGTCCAGAGGATTTTCATTCTTAAAAGCTTTTCTTCGTCTAGTTTGTAATCAATATCAGATTTGATCAGCTTTTGTTTCAATTCATACATACAGATTGAAGCGGCTACGGAAACATTAAAACTTCTTGTAAAACCATACATCGGAATTGCCAGTGTTTCATCTGCAAAGTCTAAGATCTCCTGAGAAACCCCTTCCATCTCCGTTCCAAAAACTAAAGCAATGGGTTCCGTGATTTCATACTCAGGCAGCATTTTAGCATTATTTTCCAATGAAACCACCACAATTTTATATCCTCTGTCTTTAATACTCTGGAAGGATTCCATATTTCGGGGAAGTTTCTCTACTTCAACCCAGGTATCTGCGCCTTTTGTCACCCGAAGGTTGGGCTCAAAACTGTATTCTTCCTGCAAAGCGACTACTTTATGAAAGCCGCAAGCCTCCACAGAGCGTACAATTGCCGCTGCATTTCTAAACTGATAGACATCTTCTACAACCGGAAGTACAAAGTCTGAACTTTCCTTCGAAAAATGTTCAATTTTAGCCAGTCTTTCTTCGGTTAAAAACTGTTTTAAATATTCATAAGTCTGTGCTAAATCACTCATCTGCATTTAATTATTTTTTCCAATAGCCCAATGTAACACCTACAATTACCATCTTATTTTTGTAAAATTTTGATCTAAGCGTTCCATTCATTTTCAAATCTTTGCAAATTAACGTAATTTTGACCTATGAACCCTAATCGGGCTCCAATTCTTAATTAAAAATAGTACATGAAGCGAAAAGTCCTGCTCATCTATACCGGTGGAACCATCGGAATGGAAAAAGATTATGAAACCGGAAGTCTCCGTGCCTTTGATTTTGGTAATATATTTGAAAAGATGCCTGAAATGAAGCTCATGGAATGTGAAGTCTTTGTTCATCCTTTCGCCAAACCACTGGACTCATCAGATATGGGACCTGAGGAATGGAAGATCATCGCCAATTATATTCTTAAAAATTATAATGACTACGACGGATTCCTGATTCTTCACGGGACAGATACTATGTCTTATACGGCATCAGCATTAAGCTTCATGTTAAAAGGATTAAGAAAGCCCGTGATCATGACCGGTTCTCAGCTTCCGATTGGTGATCTGAGGACAGATGCTAAGGAAAATCTTCTGACCAGCCTTTATTATGCCAGCCTTTATGAGAATGATGAAGCAGTCATTCAGGAGGTTGCCATCTATTTTGAATATAAATTATTAAGAGGAAACAGAACCTTGAAATATTCTGCCGAGTACTTTGATGCTTATGCAAGTCCCAATTACCCTATTCTGGGACAGTCCGGAGTTCATTTGAATATTCTTAAAGATAACCTTTTCCGTTGTGACCCTGAAGTAGAATTCCATGTAGATGAACATATTTCTGAAGATGTTTTATTCTGGAGAATTTTTCCGGGAATGCACTTAAGTCATTTCAGAGAAATCCCTAAAATGAAGGTTCTTATTCTCCAGGTTTTTGGTTCCGGAACCATTTTCAGCAGTGCAAAAACTCAGGATACGCTTCAGGAAATCAGAAATAACGGAACTGAAATTGTGGTGGTAAGCCAGTGTATCTCAGGAGGTATCTCGTTTGGAAAGTATGAAAACAGTAATATTTTTTCCAGAATAGGAGCGATCAGCGGAAGAGATATGACGGCAGAAACTGCTATTACTAAAGCAATGCACCTTATTGATAACCCAAGCTACCCGGGAAGCTTCGCCGATAATTTCACCAGAAGCCTTTGTGGAGAAATTACGGATTAAATTGCAAGAATAATTTGGATATTAAAGAAATTACACTATTTTTGCAATCTCAAAAAGAGAGGTGTCCGAGTGGTTGAAGGAGCTACCCTGGAAAGGTAGTATACGGGTAACTGTATCGAGGGTTCGAATCCCTTCCTCTCTGCAAAGAAAATTAAAGCCTGTGCTAATGAAGCACAGGCTTATTTTTTGGTTAAAATTCTTTACTCATATTCAATTCTTTACTTCATAAGTATTTATACTCAAAAACATAATTGGTAATTTATACTATACAACATCTGCCTTGTTCTTCGTTACTTTGAACTACAATCTAATCAACTAAAATCCAGATCAATATGACATCAACAAGTGTAAATGTAAATTCTTCAGGTCAACTCGTACTTGGAAACGGAGCACAGTTTTGGGTATACCTTTCACCTCAAAACGACACTGCCAGAATGATATCCACATGGCGTGTAACATTCTCACAGGGAAATTGGAGCGATACCATTTCCAGTGAAAATCCAACCAAACAAATTCAGACTCCCAATCTTTCAGGGATCTTTGAGATTAAAGTAGAATTACTAAGCGGATCTACCGGTACATGGCGCCAGATTCCGCCTCAAAACGGAAGCCATAATGAAATAGGCTGTAATTCTAACTGTGCATCAATGGTAGGTATTGTTGCAGACAGCACCAATCCTCCTATCGGCGCTATTAATGCCCACTTTTGGACAACATGGGATGCCATGTGTAAGACAGGGCAAAACTAAAATATAAATAAACCAGTCCATAAAACCAGATTGCCACAGTATTTTGCATACTGTGGCAATTTACTATTCTCCGGACAGAAGCGTATCAAAACATTTTTTAATGCTGGATGATGAGAAAACTATTGAATTTAGAAATTTGTTTGTTCCCTTTTTCACTACATTCGCTTATTCAAACAGGACTTTTCAACATGTATAAATTCAGGACAGTATTCTCATTGCTATTATTTTCAACGTTCTTTCTATTCCCGCAATTGGCGAAAGCCAGTGCCTACTGGATGGAAATTCACGGATCGGGAAAATTAAAACACCCTGTAAAAGTTCAGGTTTTTTATGGTTTTATTGATGATCTTAGTGATCGCCACCGAACCACTGGACCGGAATTTAATGAAATCAAAAACTTCCGCTTTTTTATACTTAATACCAAGGGAGAAAAATCAACACTTGAATTGCAAATGAAAGAAGATCACTGGGAAGGAACTTTCACACCTGACAGCGAGGGAACTTACCGGATTTTAGGCATGAATGACCAACTTCCTGTTCTTCTTCGTTCTAAGAATCCTGACGAAAATGTACGCCCCATTGATTTTATATGTAGTGCTTATCATGTAGGGAAACCTTCGGAAATGGTATCGCCTGCTCAGTTCATGGATATTCTTCTTCAGGAAAAAAATGGCATTTATACTATTTCTCCGTACAGAAATAGGAAACCTGTTGAAAAAGGAACGGCCATCAGGATATTTAACCCCGAAAACTGGGAGAAAAACATTTCTGTTGATGAAAATCATCAGGCAGTATTTAAACCCACTCTTTCAGGGCTGTATGTAATCCGACAGGACTGGAATGATACTACTCCGGGAACTTTTCAGGGGAATTCTTATGGAAAAATTCGTTACCGGAATAATTACTGCCTTTGGATCAACTGATCTTATCTTAATCATAAAAAATAAAAATCCCGAACCTAAGTCCTGGATTTTTCCAATTATAATAATTATTTAAAACTTTAAGGAAACACTTCCAAGAAAACGTGCCGGAGCCTGCGGTGTCAAACGTACAGACCATGCTTTTTCATTGGTTATATTATCGAATTTCAATCCTACTCTATATTTTGGCTGATCATAGAAAATCCCAAGATCAAACATTTTATAAGATGGAATGATCACTTTAGCTGTTTGTGTATTGGTTTGATAAGAAGATGAACCCATATTTCCTCCTCCACCTATTCCAAGGCCTTTTAATTTTCCTTCAGAGATCCGGTAGCTGATCCAGAAGTTATACATATTAGCAGGACCTGACAATGCAGGTCTTAACCCGTCAACAGAAGGATTAGCATTGGTATATTTACTGTCATTATAAGCATATCCTGCCACAATATTGAACCCATCAAACGGATTGGCAGTAATTTCGGCTTCTATTCCTTTGCTTAGCTGCGTTCCGTCCTGTATTGAATAGTTGACATCATCAGGGTTGGTTCGCAAAATATTATCTACACGAATGTTATAATAGCTTAAGGTTCCTACCAGTCTGTGATTGAAAATATCCGCCTTCACTCCAAATTCCAATTGATTGGCATATTCCGGTCTGAATGTATTTCCATTGATATCAACACCGCTTACATTATTGAAACCATTCATATAATTTCCAAACAAGGAAACTTTATTTTTCAGTATTTCGTAAACGATTCCCATCTTAGGTGAAAAAGCGGTCTGTCCATAGGGACCTGACTGGGTTCCACTATTGCTTAAACCTCCTTTAATTTCCCCTGTGGTGATATCATAGACTCCTTTAAACTGAAACCTGTCTACTCTCAAACTAGCCATCACCATAAGCTGGTCTGTGATATTGAATACATTCGATACATACGCAGCATAGGTATTATCGCTATTGTTTTCTTTTCTGAAAGCAGAAGTTGCTGTAAGCGCATCAATGATATTCTGATTCACTCTGAAATCCGCTGAAGGGTGAACAAAATTGAATACTTTGGTATTGGTATGGTAACGGTCGAAGTGATTGGAATTGTTATAATAATCCAATCCTACAACCATTCTGTTTCTGAAACGTCCGATATGAAAATCTCCGATGAAGTTCTGCTGGATGTTCGTGGCAATAAATGAAGTTGTTCCTACCATTACCTGAGCACTTGCTGTAGAGTCTGTCTTTCCGTTAATCGCAGAAATATATCCTTTGATTGTTGATCTTGCACGCGATAAGATGGTCTGGGAAGTCCAGTTTTCTGAAACTTTATAGTTCAGCTGGGCAAAGATATTCATCATCTGCGTTTCATACGCCAGATCATCTCCTAAGAATTTTTTATAATACGGAAACTTCATATCTGCAATAGACTGAGTTTTGTTACTTCCTGTATAAGGATTAAAACGGACAACGGATGTTCCTTTTGCCTGATTAAATTCTACATCAAGAAGAAGCGACATACGATCATTGATCTGGTAAGAGAAACTAGGTGCAATCGCTAAAGAATTGGTAAACCCAAGATCCTGAAAACTCTTTTCAAAAGTTCCAGCGGCATTAAGACGAAAAAGAGCAGTTCTATCTTTGTTAACAGGAGTATTCACATCTACTGTCAATCGGTTATAGCTCCAGCTTCCTCCCACATAGCCAACTTCACCGCCAAATTTATTATAAGGTTTTTTCGTCACTCTGTTGTAGACTCCACCGTAGCTGCTGGCTACACTTTTCCCGAATAATGTAGCTGACGGTCCCTTGATAGCCTCTATACGTTCAAGGTTTACGGGATCAATCACTGAAAATGCGGCTCCTGCCACTCCATTTCTTGCATTAGGTTCTGTTTCGAATCCTCTTGAGCGGAATGTCACCCTTCCCTGGTTGGCAATCATAGGCACTCCTGCTCCCGGTACATTTTTAGAAATACTTCCCAGATCTACAGCAACCTGTTCCTGAAAAAGTTCTTTTGTAACGGTATTGTATACTTGTGGATTTTCTAAGTTTTTTAAGGGTAATCTTGCTACAAATCCGCTTTCTTTCTTGGAAAACCTGTTGGTATTTTTCATGATAACCACCTCCTGTATCGCCTGAATATTTTCTTTGGTAAGCTGATAATCCAGCTTTGTATCTTCTCCTGTTTTAACCTCAACTGGAAGACGGATTTCTTTACTTCCCAGAATTTGTAATTTTAGGGTATAAGAACCCGCATTAAGGTTTTCAAAATGATAATTCCCTTCATCATCTGTCAGGGTTTGTCGATCTGTTTCAAGTAATGAGACTGATATTGCTCTCAGCGGCTGTCCGTCTACCATACTCACTTTCCCGGTTATTCCTCCATGCAAGTCCTGTGCATACAGCGTTGCAAAGCTCAGAAACGAGAAGAAAAGGATGAGCAGCTGCTTAGACCATTGTATGTTGTGATGGGTAGGTATATCATTTTGGGGAGTAGTTCCAGAATGATTCATATGCCCTGATGAGAGCATACATTCATTTGATTGTATCATTTTTCCAGCCTTATTTAAAATAATTATAAATAAAAGTGCAAAATAAAGGATTAACAAATTCTCTCACAAAATTAATTTAAACTATTCTAAATAAATTTTAAGTGATATTATTTCGTTCTGAAAATTGAAGTATTAAAACAATAGCATACAGCCTATTACAAGGAAGTTGGATTTATCTCAATTCATGAGTTATCCACTTTTCCACAAGTTATTCACATTTTATCCACAATCATTATTTTGATTCAGAAAATTCATTCCTAAATCTATCCCAAATCAAGCTTTTATTTTGTCTTGTTTTTAAACAGTAATAAAAGTTTTTGAATAAACATTTTATGAGTAAAGCCTATAATTTTGAGATCTTGAAGTATTCTCTCTGCGTATCAATGGTATTTTTACCCACCTCATGGTTTCGCAGTCATTTAAAACTAACAATAAAGCAGTTATCCATGATGCTGAGCGTAAAGAAACTTTTTGCAGGATTATTTTTAATGGGCTGTGCAGGCTCAACCTTAAAAGCACAGATCAGTCCACCCGGATTGGGAGATGCCAATAATGCATTCTGGTCTGCCTTTGGAGTCAAACGACAGCTGGATTCTTTGGGAAAGAAGCAAGCGTTAAGTTATGTTGCTATCGGAAGAAAAAGCAGTCCGGATAATCATAATTTATTTTCAAAACAAGCTATCATTGTCTTAAATCACGAAGTGTATCATTCTTTTGCACCACACCAGCAGTATAGTTATGCATTAAGCTACCGCCGGCAGCCACAGTACGAAAGCACCGCTCCTTATGATAAAGAAAATACGGAACAGGAGTTCAGAGTTTACGGAAGATATGCCTATACTTTTGACCTTGGAAAGAAATGGAAACTAAAAAATACGGTGCGCCAGGAGTTCAGGAAGTTTTTTGATGCAGACTTTCATCAAGTAGAGGAAGATTTTCAATTCAGAACGCGTATCAAGAGCCAATTAACTTATAATTTATCTCCTAAAAACAATCAGAAACTTGCACTGAGCGCAGAAGCACTGTTTTCCATCAGCCATCTCAATGAACCTGATCCGCAATGGGGTTCTTTCGGGTATCGTGAAATGCGAATTGCAGCTTATTATATGTTTACAATCCCCAACTCTCCTTTTACCGTAGATATAGGATATATGGATGATCTGATCAGAGACAGCAGAAGTATTCATCATGGAGGAGTCCATTACCTGGCGGCAGACCTGATCTGGAATATTCCATACAGAAAGAAATAGTAAAAAGAATAATTCTATACCATCACATACAAAATCCCAGTCATCACTGACCGGGATTTTTGTTTGAAACATAAGTTTCTCTGCAATATAATTAAGTATGAATGTTTGGTGTAAAATTTTAGTTGCACAATGTCAGAAACTGGCGGCTCAATTGGACATTGAATTTGGCTTCAGCTCTTGAACGGGCATAAATAGTTTGTTTAAAAGCGTGTACCGTCTTTAATTTCTGATCTATGAATTCGGCAATCTGGACAACAGAAAAAAGAAAGTCTCTGTATACCGCCATACTCACCGTCTGACCATAATATGGCAGGTAAGCTTTCAAAAAAGGAATGGCCTTCTGATGACGGTTGTAGCTAATACAATATCCTACTCCTTCCATAGAGGTAATAACAGCATAATGATTAATATAATCCTGAATATTTTTGGTACCATCCAAAGCATTGGCATTTTTAGAACAAAACTTATTGATCTTATCCAGAATATGCTGGGCATACTCCATCATGGAAATATTTTTAAATTCAAAAACCTGGTTCATTCCATTGGATGGAGAAGTTCCGTTTTCACAATCGATACAGAATGAGATCCCGATTTTTTCATGATAAGGAAAAAAGCAGTCTTTCACTTCAATGGAAGCATCCGGCTTTAGCATATCATCTGTAAAATTATAATAGACATATGGACTGTAAAGTTCAGCAAGAGCTTTCAGATAGTCTGTTTCGCTGGTATTATGATATTCTTCAAACCATTTTTCAAGGTTATCGTAATAATTACTTTCAAAGTCGTTAAAGTTTAAGTAAAATGGCAATTCCATAGCTCTGTAATTTTGATATGACAAAGCTATATCCGTAATGCGACAAAACTTGACGTAATATATTTTTCGTAAATTATTTTTTGGTCAGGAGTCAATTTTGTTTCGCAAAGTCAATAGTGAATATGATTTTAACGCTAAGGATCGCAAGGCTTATTAATAGATAAAGCTTATTGGTTCACAAAGGCATTTCATTAAGCTAAGATTCCAATCTATTGCTGAGTGAAACGCCTTTGCGATCGAAAAAATAATAAGATAGTATAGAAAACTTCGCGAACTCTGCGTTTAATAGTATGCATTATCCCTAGATCCCGTACCCCGAACTACTTATCATAATTCTTCATCACATACTCAAAGTAGTGAATCATTTTCTGGTAGTTTTCGATACTGAGATATTCATTGGTGCTGTGAATACTTTGCTGTTCTGCACTGTTGATCTTAATCGGCATGAATCTGTAAACATTTTTACTTACAATCTCATATTTTCCAGCATCAGTTCCTGCCATCGTAAGGTATGGAGTGACAATAGCTCCGGGATGTATTTCCTTGACTCCGGCTTCTATCATTTTAAAGGCTTTTGTATTGGTCGGAGAAATTGCAGAAGCTTCTCTTGTATTGTCAATTTCTTCTACCTCAACATCGAAACCTTCAGTTGCTTTAGCAATATGATCGCGTACATCCTTTACTGAATTTCCAGGAAGTAATCTGAAATTAACAACAAATTCTACTTCAGGAGAAAGCACATTGGTACCATCACTCCCTTTCATCATCGTCAGGGCAGTCGTTGTTCTTACCAATGCGTTGGTTGTATTATTTTTAGTAAGTTGTGAAATTAATACCGGTTTTAAAAGCCATTGATTAGCCAGTGCCATTCTTGTTGTAAAAGGCATTTCACCTCCTATATTATTAAAAAACTCTTTGATTAACGGGGTGATCACAGGTTTCATTTGGTTGTCTTCCAAACGCTGCATAATCACAGCTGCTTTTCCGATAGCACTTTCCATTGGAGGCATAGAAGAATGTCCACCCAATCCTTTTACTTTAATTTTTGCCGAAAGAAATCCTTTCTCAGCACAACCTACTACAGCAACATCAGTATCTATCCCTGCCACATTTCCTTTTCGCATAATCAATCCGCCTTCGTCATAAACGGCATCAAACTTCAATCCTTTTTTCTTAAAATAATCTGCAATCTGAATCGCTCCTTTTTGTCCGCCTACTTCTTCATCAAAACCAAAAGCAAGATAAATATCGCGTTGTGGAATGTGTTTGTTTTTAATCATAGAATTCATAGATTCCATTAAGGAAAATAGCATTCCTTTCATGTCTATTGCTCCTCTTCCATAGATCCTTCCATTCGCTACAGCTCCGGAAAAGGGAGCAAAATCCCAGTCTTCTGCTACTTTTGCAACAGGTTCTGCCGGTTTATCATCTGGACGGAATATATTTTCTTCATTATTTTTTATATCGGCATCTCCCGGAGGAACAACATCCATATGGGAAAGAAATAAGATGGGCTCCAAAGCAGGATTGCTTCCTTTAAGCCTGAACACCAATCCGTACTGATTCACCTCAACGTTTTCCGTATTCTGATATACTAATGGATACGAGGTTTTCAGGTAAGTTTTGAACTGATCAAACGGTGCATAATCGAATTCACCCAAACTTCCTGTAGAAACGGTGTGAACCTTTATTCCTCCCGACAACCTCATCACTGCAGAATCATTTTTAATGGGTTTCCATCCTTCGCCTGCTCCTGTATTATTTTTTTTAAACGGATAGGTATACGTTTTAATCAAGACAACAGCAGCCAGAATGACAATGATTCCCAGAAGGATTAAAAGAACTTTTTTCATAGCAGATAAGTTTTGCGAAGTGGTTTAATCCTATAAATATAGCAAAGTATTTATGGTTTAACAATTTAAAACTGGCTTTTTCAGTCTCAAAAACTATTGAATACTGTTTTGTCAAATTTTAAACTGATAAAAAGTACAATACACCTGTCCCCATTATGAAAATCAGATCGTCATAAGAACAAAAAAATAAAAGTATGAAGAATATTCTGCACATTATTTCCAGCGCAAGAGGAGAACTGTCTTATAGTAATAAATTGAGTTCTTTCATCTTAGAAAGACTTTTACAACAAGGTAATATCAACAACATTACAGTACGGGATCTGGTTAAAGACACTCCACCTCATGCAGATGAAGTGTCTATTCATGAGTTTTATAAGCATCCGGGATTATATGATGAACAAAGTAAACAGCTTCTTTCATATGCCAATACGATTGTGGATGAAGTGCACCAAGCAGATATTATTGTGATTGGAACTCCTGTGTTTAACCTGGGAATTTCCACTCCTTTAAAAGCATGGCTGGATCAGCTGATCCGGGCGGGAGTGACTTATATTTTTGATGAACAGTGGAATCGTGTTGGCCAGTTTAAGGGTAAAAAAGTATATCTCGCGGTTGCTTCCGGTGGCAGAAGTGCTGAGGGTGCTCCGGATTATATTTCTGCTTATATTAAAGACGTTTTTAGAAGTTATACGGGAATTACCGATGTGGAAACGTATCGTATTGAAGGGACTATGGAGAGTGGTTTTACAGCGGATTATGAAGGTATTCTGAAAGGTTTTTGATTCTAGCCACAAATGTCTTAAAAGAAGATTTTTTTAAACGCAAAGTTTTTTATTGTTAATACTGAATATAAGGGAGCGAAGAAGGAATCAACAAGTTGATTGGATGAAGCTTTGTGATTCCAGTAATGCTATTATTTTGTTTTTAACGCAAAGGCGCAAAGTTTTTTTATCCTGATGTATATTTTAAGGCGCAAGAAAATCAAAGATTTTCAGCAAGGACTTGATGATAAAATCTTGCGCCTAAAAATATTTTTTATCGAAATTGGTGTCTTTGTAATTTACAAATCACAAAAGAATAATCTGTGCTTAATTCAATATTTCGTTCATGTGGGTTAGAATGATAGGTTTTCCATCAGTGATTACAATGGTGTGTTCGTGTTGAGCCATATAACCGCCTTTATTTCCTACCATTGTCCATCCGTCTTTTAATTCTACAGCAAGATTGGAATCGGTGGAAATGAATGTTTCAATAGCCACCACAGAGTTTTTCTTGAATCTTCTGGAATCAAAACGGTTTTTGTAGTTCAGTAATTCATCGGGCTGTTCATGTAAACTTCTGCCTACTCCATGTCCGGCAAGATTTTTAATAACTTTAAGCCCTCTTTTCTTCGCCTCCGTTTCCATTAAATGCCCTATGTCCGCGATTTTCACTCCACCTTTTATATTGTCAATGGCTTTCTTTAAAATATCTTTGGAAGCTTCCACGAGTTTCTGATGCCCATGAATATCTTTTCCGATGACAAAAGAGCTACCGTTATCGGCCCAATATCCGTCCAGTTCGGCAGACACATCAATATTGATAAGATCACCTTCCTTCAAAATCCTCTGATCTGTCGGAATACCATGGCAGAATTCATTATCCACGCTGATGCAAGTCCAGCCTGGAAATCCATACGTCAGATAAGGCGCTGACTTTGCCCCAAAACCTTCCAGTATTTTGGCTCCGTATTCATCAAGATCTTTTGTGGTCATGCCTGGTTCAGCATACTCCATCATCTTTTTCAAAGTATAGGCAACTGCTTCACTTACTTTTTGCATACCGATCATCTGATCTTCGTTGGTGATTGACATAGTTTTGTTTTGATTGTTATTGAGAACTACAAAGTTAGGAAATTAAAATATTCTGATATGATTTGTTTTAATTCCTAAAATTCGTGCATTATCAGGTACTTTAATATCCTTCCACCCCCCTTCACCAACCTCCTCTACCCCCTTAAGTAAGGGGTATACCCAGTTATACAAGGGGCTAAAGGGTATTCATTAACGGTCTCCAGCCACTTTGATAAGTGGGTAAGGGGACTTATAGAACGGTATGGAGGCCGTCGCAGTCTGTTCCGAAAGGGCTCCAACCACTTTATAAAGGACCTGAAGGTACTTTCTAGGTGGTTGGAGGTTATTTATAAAGTGATTCACAGTATTTTGATAAGGATGTACAAAGGCCTTTATAAAACAAAACCACTGCAAAAGCAGTGGTTTTTTATTTTATCTACACAAAGTCATGGGCTTTGTGTAGCGGGTTTTATATTTGTGGACACGAGCGAGACGCTCGTGCCAGCGGGGGAATATTAGATAAGTATCATAAATAAGAAAAATCCCTAAGAACATCATTAAATTTTTTTCTTAATTGTTTAACTTCTATGACATTTTTTTTGAACTCACTTAGTTTACTAAAAGTACTAACCAGACTGAATAGCCCCTTTTTCTGTACTGGATAAAAATCTGTAAATCCAACAAGCTTCAAATCATCTATTTTTAGTTCTTCTATAGAAAATTTTACTATCTTTTTTTTAAATTTTAAAGTGTTAAAGAACAATAAATCATCATAATTTTTAACATTTTTTATTTGTGAATAGATTATTAATGTAGAATTAAACTTTTCTCCATCAGAGTCATTATTAAAATAAACAAGCCCAATATTATATTTTTTAGCTTTCTGATTATTACATATAATTTCATTAATCTTATTCTTACTTAATGTAATTGCTTTAGCTTGTTTAATTTCTTTATAATTATAATAAGAAGTTCTTCCCAGATACTTCCCTTTTCCATCTTTTTCAGAAATATAAAGGTCTGCTATCCCCAAGAAAATGTAATTTAAATATTCTTTATTAATGATTTTATCTACTAAAGCATTAACATCTTTCTTAAAATCTTTATAGTTACTTAATTTAAGCACATATGAAGATTGAACTGCTACATATTTGTTGCTTTCTTCTTTATAGAACATTAATGTAACACCAATATACTTGTTTTTCATTTTAAATTTTATCGTTGTTTCCAATTTGGATTTTGTCTCTTTTTCTCTCCTAAATCACCAGGTCTTCTTTTTTGATGTTTTGTTTTTTTTGCACCCGTTAATTTACCGTTTCCAGTTTGTTTATGCTGAACTTCTTGTTGTCTTGCAGAAGCTTTTCCTTTTTTTGTTTTAGCAAAATTATCCATCCATTTTTCTTGTGGAATTGACGCATCAAAAGGTTTCATAATACCACTATCATCTACGGGAACACCATTAATATCTGTTTCCTGTTCTAAATCTGGGAATATTTCAAATGTTTTAGGAGGTGTTTCTTCATTGATTTCTCCATATATGTTTCTATTTTTAATGGCATCTGTAGCTCTATCTGCAATATCCCAAGCTGCATAACTAACTAATGCATAATATGCTGCTTCAAGTAAATATGCTGCGATAGGTATTGCTGGCGCAAAAGCTTGATTCGTAAATGAAAGTCCAGCTATATTTGTCTTTAGTGGCTTCGATCCAGTAACCACAACTTCTTCAATTTGGGTTACTTTTGAAACGGCGTTCGTTTGACTGTCATAAAAATATTCATTCTTTTGATCATTAATGAATTGCTTAAATTCAGATTTATTTGGGCAAGTGGGACATGTTGCTAATTCTCCCGTCATACCTGTAGGATCATTAAACCTAATTGGGTTATTCCAAACATAACTATAAGCTTCATGAGTGTATTGGCTTCTTGGATCAATTACCCCCCATCTACCAATATCCGCCATATACATTCTCGCATTATAATCATACATCCCAGTCTCCTGAAGTTCCTTGCCGTTGTACTTATAATTCTTATAACTTCCCGGTCCATAGAATGCGTTTCCAGTCTTCAGATGATTCATCCCAAATGGATAATAATCATTAGCATCTGTGATTTCAAGAGCGCCTGCGCTGTTTCTAGCGAAACTTATCCTTGCATTTCCAAGATGATCCTCATACTGGTAAATATACTGATCTTTTCCGTAATCATAAAATCCTTCTGCTGTAGGAAAAAACATAAGCTGAGGAGTCTTAACTGTAGTTATTCCTAAAGGAGTATTTAATTGCTGGCTATCTGTGGTGACAATCCCACTTCCTATACTGTAAGCCTGTTGTTCATGAGCATATTTCAACTTTTCTGAGATCATACGAAGTCCTTCAATACCACCTCCACCGTTGTTATCAGATTCACTACGATAGTATTGAAATCCATCGAGATAATCTGTGATTTGCGTTACAGTATAACAGTTGATAATTCCACATTCAAACATAGGAAGCTTTTTCTGAACCTTAATACCATCCGCCCTGTACAGATAATTATGCATCCCCGAAAGTCCCATATTCCCATATTCTATTTTATTGGGAAGGTTCAGATAGTTGTAGGTGATTTTGGTGATGTTTTTATCTAGCATCTGCCACATGTTTCCATTAAGGTCATATTGGATAGTACCACCTCCGCCTTCGTATCCTGATGGATTATTTTTGTGGTCTTTAATGACAGATACCTGATTGGTCAGATTATTTCCGTAAATATATTCCAATTCATCAATGACAGTAGCAGTTGTATTACTTCCTTCTAAAGCAGCAGTACGGTAAAGGCTTTTTATATTCCCATTCAGGTCATACACTAAGGATTCTGTATGTTCTTTGCTGTAAGGGTTCACAGGATTTTGATAATACCCTGCTGTAAGTCTGTTCAACGCATCATAGGCATAACCGTATCTCTTAGGTTGTATAGGAGGATTGGCTCCTATAGATTCTACGGCTCTCCAGTCTACTTCTGCTATATTACCATTGTATTTCGCCTTTACATTTTTCCCGGAAAATAATGCCGGATCAGGATTCTCTATTCCATTCATCTGATTGTATTTGATTTCGTAGGAAAATAGCTTTCCTCCTAAATCAGAAACTATCATCTGGCCTTTATTAATATGAGTCAGCCAGCCTCTGATATTATAATTATAATCAATACTTTGAAGATTATTGCCTACTTTTTTATTCGTAAGCTGTGAGATCTCGTTATAGCTGTTTTGTGTCAGGATTTGTTCCGGTTTATCATCTACCTGATGCTTATGAACCAGTAATCTGTTCTGATTATCATAGTCAAAACGTTCTGTGATGGTAACTCCAGGCTCATTCGCTAATCTCTTATGAAGAGTAATCGTTTTCTTTGGTATTCCGGTAAAATCCAACTCGGATTCTGTTCTGGTATAACCTCCTAAATGATTGATGGAATGAGTTCCAATAACCCTCCCCTTTTGATCGTAATAAGTATAGTTCTTTGTCCAGTTATCTTCTTCAATATTTTTTACAAAACTCATCACAGGTAAGCCTTTGGTACTTCTACCGTCAGGGGTAGGGGCTTCCGTTAAGACGGTCATATCAGGTGTATTCGCTGGTAGTACAGGATTAAAACTATATGCAGGATAGGTATCATAATAATTAACGCTTAAGATCTGAGTAACACTGGTAGGAGTTGAAAGCTTAGTATAATATACCGGCATGCCATTTAAGGTCAGCCCCGCTGTAGCAGTCCTGGTTTCATATAAATTCGCATTGGCATTAACACTGTTTTGCATTGATGCCCTGCTGGCAGTATTATTTGTGATCCCAGTGTAAACAGTTCTTCCAAACTGGTCATATTTGGTAAAAAGCCATTGCCCTTTTCCTTTAAGCACTGTATCCTGGGTCAGGATAAGCTGATCCGCTTTATTATACACCATGTATTCCGTGCCTTTACCAGGAAGCTTCTTTTCTACTAAACGGTTTCTTCCATCATATTTATACTGATAACATAAATCATTAAGGACAGTATTGGGATCTGCCTGTACAGAAGCTATAGGAGGAATTACATAAGCCAGTTGGTTATAATTATTGTAAACATAATATGTATCTGCATTTTCTGTAGCACTTATTACTTTTCTTACTAATACAACCTGACCCTGTCCGTTTTTAAACTCAATGGTTGGGTTACCGTCTTCATCGGTAACCGTATTTTTATATAACTGACCCGTTCCGTAGAAACCTGATAAGGTTAGTTGAGATTCAAAAGTGGTATAGCTAAAAGTGGCTGTATATTTTTTAACTTCGCCATCTGCATTGGCAGCATATTCAAATTTTACCGGCTTTGTACTCCATGCTGTACCCACCTGGGTCTGCTGCTGAATCCTGTCTAATGGTGAGTTTTCCAGAATTTTTTCTGAATAGATTTTCTCTGAACCATAGAGGGCTGGCTGAGTGGCATTGCTTAATGGGGAAGTATAAATTACACCATTCTGCGTACCCTGTTGTGGAACAGGAAGATAGTCTTTCACCTGTCTCCCGAACTGGTCGTATTCTATATGGGTAACAACATCACTTCCCAATGGGGAAGATTTTATACCTACAATCTGTTTAGGCCTTCCCAGCCCATCAAAATACTGAACGGTTTCTGAAGATTTTGTGGGTGAAGTGCCATTATAGTCCAGATAAGTTTTAGTCTGAATATAATTTTCAGTATTAGGAAGTGAGGAAAGCTGGCCATATGTTAAGTTGGATAACAGCAATACTACTATTGGAATTATAATTTTTTTCATCAGTTTTAGTTTTTGTAATTGTATTTTATTTCCTTCAAAACTTTTCCGTCTACATTAATCACTTTTTCAAGCCTGCCTGCAACATCATAGATATAGTTTTCTCTGATTCCTGATGGTGGAGTGATACTTCGTACACCAATTAACGAATCATAGGTATAAGTGGTTATCTGATAGTTTGGCAAACTATTTCTGAATGCATTCAATACAGATAAAAGTGAAGTTTCATCATTATTAGCTGCTGCAGAAGCATCAGTATTGGAAGCTGCCACAATCGAATCAATTAAGGACTGTTGAATATCTGTTAATTTCGAACCTTCTATTTTAGCAATAGGCTGAGTTAGATTATACCCCCAGATAATTACTGTCGAAACTCCATTTTTATTGGTGAATTGTTGCAAATTTCCTTTAGAGTCATATTTATCGTAAGTAACTTCTGTAATTGCTGAAGTAGGGGTTTGAAGATCATAAGATAATACAGAAGTAGGTAAAACCAATCCTGATGTTTTTGTATTGGCTTCAGATTGATTTAATGGATAAATCGTTTCTGATCTTGACAGTGTTTTAGTAGTTGTTCCTATAGTTTGCGTGGTAATTGTTTCCAATGGAATACCTACCATATTTTTGTCAATCATCAACTGGTTACTTTTTTCATGAGCGTAATTATAAGTAGACTCATATGTGGCCAAGTCAGAAGATATTTCTTTAGATTTGGTCAGCATATTATGACTAGGATTGTCATAATAATAATTGACTTCAGTTTTTAAAAAAGTATTATTAAAATACTTTTTGGTTACATTAGAAGTTATAAAGTTACTGTAATAATAATTCCTTAAAGGGTTCAGCCATGCCGTTGATATATTCATTGAAACATGATACTTATCTAGCCTCGACGGGTCTTCATTATATAAATAGGTCTGTTCTTCCAGAAGTTTTCCTGATTCATCTTTAATAAGTCTTTTAGAGAGTTTATCTCTTTCAATACTTCTGTTTGCAGGCATGAATAAAAGATTCTTAACAGCTGGCATTGGGCTGTAATTACCTGCTGTAAGCAGTACTGAACTATCAAAATAAACATCCGGCCTATCTATATAACTTGTAAAATAATCTGTAGTACTACCATTACCTGAGAGTTTTTCAATGACTTTTGAATAAGTGATAACGGCTCCTTCCGTTAAACTTCTTGAGTAACCTGAAGCAGTCTGAATATATTTTGCACCATCAACGGTATAAGGCATACAATGAAGAAAACCGCCTCCTCCGGAACAGAGTGAACCGTCATACTGGTAATTATATGTAAAAAAATATCTTGGCCACTCCGTAAGGATACCTGAGGGCTGATCAATATCATTGGTGTATATAAATTCCCTGATATTTTGATTCGCATTAAGATCGTAGTCATAAATTTTCTTCAATCTTGTCCCCCCAGCGACACCGTTTACTGAATAAAGCTTAGGTAGAAAACTATTATCTGATCTTCTTTCTAATCTAAAGCTATAGGTATGTGGTTCGTAATCAAAGACAGAACTTCCCTTAGTAGGATATTTGACACTTTGCAGGGCATACATCTTTGAATAGGAAAAATTAGGCTCCCTTACATCTGAAGTATACTGATAATCTCCATTACTTGAATAATTAACCGCAGGAAAGATAACAGGTATACCAGCATCGTTAGACGTTTTTCCATTATAATACCCCCAGTAATCAACAGCAAAAGTGATAGGACTTGGTGTATAAGCAGCACTACTGTTATCATACGAAAATTCATAGGGCTCTTTTCCTGTTTCTTTTACAGTTTTAAGGAATATTCTTGGAAATTGGGTGTTGTATACTTCATATCCGAAATCTATTGTATTGATCAGATTAGTTTGATTATATAACTGTATTTTATCCAGTTTCTTTTGAAGTACTTTTCCAAACTGGCTACCAGTAATGGCTACATTTTTATAAAGATTATCCTGATTAGAGTAAGAGAACATGATTTTATAATCCTTATACTCAATATTTGAGAGGTAAGCTTTCTTTACTAAGTTATAAACTTGCTTAAAATTGCTATCACCTATAGTATGAAGATCTAAAAACTTTTTCAAATCACTATATTGTGCCAGATTGCCATGCCAAAACATATTGTCATTCATAATACAAAAACTACTATGAATATTATAGGGAGCAATATTATCTTCCTGGTAATTATATTTTAAAACATCCCCATTCTGATATTCTGTTTTATATTGGTACCAGCTGCTGATTACAGGAGTTTGGGCATTACTCCCTGTTGCATTTCCTCCTAAAAAAACATTATATTCTAAATTTTTACTTTGTTTTCCGAAATAGTATTTATTTCCTACCTCATCCGTTATAATGATTTCGGATTCATTTAACGGACTACAGACACTGGTATAGGGTTGAGAGTTCATTCCTGAAAGGTCTACTTTCAGTTTATGAGATTCATTGGTTACTACTTCTACTTTTCCATCAGGAGCTATAAAAAAACTCCCTGAAATACCATTAAAATTAAATGAATATTTATCTGATGTTGTTTCATACCGAGTGGGGTTAGCATTGGGATAGCCATTTAACCTTACCTCAAAGAACTCATCAGATTGGTTGTCTATTGCTACAAATAATTTACTGGGATTAAGTGTTAATAAATCATTATCTGTAGGAAGTGCAGAAGTATTGGAGCCGAACTGTCTTATTCCCACTAAGTATCCATGCTCATAATTACCATTATAGCCGTTAAGTGTTTCAGGTGAACCTATTTGGTCATCGGCTGCACCTACTACGCTTCTTGTAATAACTCCTCCCGACATCAAATTCCAGTTAAAGCCTACAATACCTGATTTTTTATCAGGGATAAAACCCGAAGCATTATAACTTAATCCTAACCCTATCTTATCTCCGTTTTGAGTAGGAATAGATAATAAAGGAATGGTTAAATCAAGTTCTCCAATGTTCTTTTTAATAGGGATATTACCATATCGTATAAAATCTGTGGCCTGAGGACTTTTCGTATTTTTATTAAATGGATTGGTAAGGTCTTTGGCAGATTGAGCATTGCCTAAAATACCAGACAATGTAATTGCTAATAATATGATCTTCTTCATTATTTCTTGATTAATTTGGCATTCGCCGTTTTATTGTTATCTGTTTTTATAGTCACCAGATAAGCTCCCTGCACCAAAGCCTGAGTATTAATCTTAGTCACTCTGTTCTTTGTTTTTATACTTTGAAGCTGCTTTCCACTCATATCATACAACAGAATATCAGCATCTTTAAAATCAAAGCCAATTTCTATATAAGCATAATCAGAAACAGGGTTTGGATAGATTTTGATGTCGTATTTTTCTATTAACTGATCAACCTGCTTGTCTCCCAGCTTTACGATCTTCCAGTTTTCTTTACCCAACTCTTCTGCACTGGTTCCGGCTAGAACAATTGAACCATCTCTGTTCAGTTTTAAATCTGAAAGTCTCTCTTCCTTCTTTCTGGATTCTCCTTTTACGTGTTTTCTCCACTGTTCATTGCCATTCTGATCAAGATAGAGCATCCAGAAGGTTTCATCATCAGTTTGTATTCTTCCTTCAGCCTGAGTATAACCACCTAATAGAATTCCTTTGGAAGATTTGTCATCTGCGGAATGAATTACACTCATTCCCATTAGGATATCTCTGTTTTTGAAATTGTAGGATTTCTGCCACTGCTCGTCTCCTCTTTCATTTAAAGAAATCAGCCACAGGTCTGTTCCTTCTTCAATTCCAACCGTTTTGTTTCCTGATCTTTCTGATCTGGATTCTCCACCAATGATGAATCCATTTGAAGTTAATGCAAGAGTTCTGATATGATCATCTCCTTTTCCTCCAAAGTTCTTTTCCCATTCTACTTTTCCATTTTTGTCTAACTTGACAATCCAGTAGTCGCCTTCACCAAAATTGTCGCTTTGCTTTGAGGTTGCAGAGAGCAGGTTTTGGGTTACAGGTCTGTCAGACGGAAGGTTAGTATTGATCGTTGATTGCTGATGAGTTGTTTTAACAGCTCCGCTTCTGGAATAAATTCCCAGTAAGGCTCCACCATCTTTCGTTGGAATCATCTTCTCCACTTCGTCTAAACCTTTTCCGCCTAAAATTAATTGGGAGAGTTCTTTTCCATCTTTATCCAATTTCGTGATCCAGACATCTTTTGAACCATATCCTTTTGAAGAATTCTGTACGTTACCAGCGACAAAGAATCCTAGATCTATCGTTTGAATAACCGCTCTTGCTTCTTCGTCTGAAGAACTTCCCAAGGTTTTCTGCCATAATTCATCACCAAATTCATTGATTCTGATCAGCCAGATATCTGAGCCTCCTTTGGAATCCTCTTTTTTATCCAATCCTTTTCCGGAATAAGAGGTTCCGGCTAATAAAAATCCTCCATCCTGCGTGGTGACAGTAGCTGATAAGTAATCATGATTTTGTCCTGAGAAGTATTTCTCCCAGACTTCATTTCCCTGCTGATTTAGTTTTACAAGATGGAAATCATAACCGTTGTTTTGCTTTTGGCTATTGGCAGCTTGCGACTGGCTTTTAGATTGTATAGAGCTTCCTGTAATCAGATATTGCTGATCGATTGTTGTAGTGACCTGGCTAAGAAAATCCTGGGTAGAGGATTTGATATCTTTCTGCCATACCACTTCTTGGGCAGAAATGCCCAAGACTGTGCATAAAGTACATGCACCGATAGAGAATTTTTTCATTCCAATGTTGTTTTCTGAGTTAGTAATTAGTTTATTGAAAACTGTGCGAATTTAACACTTTTTAAGACATAAAAATCACAAAGTTGCGATTTAACATAAATCTTACTATTTATTATTAAATTATTATGATAAATATCTTTATGTGTCTTATCCTGATGCAAAATTATCTCTGGACAACGACAAAACTTGTCGCATTACAAACAAAAAAGGGCCAACTCAAAAAGAATTGACCCAAAACATTAACTGTTTATAGAATTATGATGTTTTATTTCCAGCCGCCACCTAAACTTTTATAGATATCGACTACTGTACTGAGCTGTTTTTGTTTTGCCTCTATAAGCTCCATTTTAGCATCCAGTGCATCTCGTTGGTTCAAAAGAACTTCAAGATAGTCTGCTCTGGAGTTACGAAACAATTGATTGGCAATATCAATAGACTGATCCAGGGCTTTGGTTTCCTGTGATTTCAATTGATAATACTGATCTATATTTTTAACCTTCGACATGAGATTGGCAACATCCAGATAAGCATTTAGAATAGTTTTATCATATTCGTACAATGCCTGAACCTGTTTTGCATCTGCTGTCTGAAAATTCGCTTTTATGGCACTTTTGTTAATAAGCGGTCCTGCTAATTCACCTGCCAGATTATAAGCAATGGATTCAGGCAATTTAACAAGATATGAAGGTTTGAAAGCCTCCAGTCCTAATGTTGCAGAAATTTCCAAAGAAGGATAAAACTCTTTTCTTGCCGCTTCTACATCCAACTTTGAAGCTTTTAATTCCAGTTCTGCCTGCTTGATATCAGGACGGTTTGCCAGTAGCTGTGATGGAATTCCGGTATACACTGTCGGAGGAATCGTAGACATAAAGTTTTCCTTAGTTCTCACAATCGGCTGTGGATATCTTCCTAACAGCGCATTGATTCCGTTTTCCTTCTCAGTAATTTGCTGACGGATTGTATATTCTGCAGCCTTAGATTTCGCCAATTCTGCTTCAAATTTCTTTACAGCCAGCTCCGTTGCAGCCGCAGCTTCTTTCTGAATTTTAGAAATTTCCAACGCTCTTTGCTGAAGCTTGATATACTGCTGTATAATGTCTAATTGATTATCAAGTGCCAGCAATTCATAATAATTATCCGCTACTTCTTCAATAAGATTAGACAGTACAAAATTTTTACCTTCTACTGTAGAAAGATAATGGGCTACCGCAGATTCTTTTTCGGTTCTGAGCTTTTTCCAGATATCAATTTCCCAGCTTGCATTTAACCCTGCTTCAAAATTTCCAAGTGGATCCGGCATTTCTTTTCCGGGTTCTATTTCTGTAGTGGCATCACCCGCCCCTTCACTGGTATAACGCCCAGCTTTTTTCAGTCCAGCTCCTATTCCTGCTGAAACTGTAGGAGTCAATCTTCCTTTTTTAGCTAAAACACCACTTTTAGCAATTTCAATCTCCTGAAGAGTGATTAATAGTTCCTGATTATTTTTTAAAGCTGTTTCAATCAGGGTTACTAGGTTTGGATCTGTAAAAAACTGTCTCCATGGGGTTGTTCCGCTATTATTGTTAGCATCCTGCTGTTCTTCCTGATTAAAGTTCTGAGGAATATTTTCTTTTACCTCGTCTTTTATGACCGTCGCCATGGGTGCCTTACAACTTGCAAGTACAAGAGATAAGGCAATGGCTGTGATTATATTTTTAGTCTTCGAATTTTCCATCATGTTCATAAGGTTCAGTTTGTTCTGTTAAAGGATTCTCTTCTTCATATTTTGCCAGTCTGGACTTGTCTGCAATGGTTCCGAAGATGTAATATAATCCTGGGATAATCATCAATCCGAAAATAGTTCCAATCAACATCCCGCCTGCTGCTGCAGTACCAATTGTCCTGTTACCAATCGCTCCCGGTCCTGTTGCAACTACAAGAGGAATCAGTCCAGCAACGAATGCAAAAGATGTCATTAGAATCGGACGGAAACGAATGGCCGCTCCTTCAATAGCTGCTTTTGCTACAGGAATTCCTTCTTCTGCTTTCTTCTGTACCGCAAACTCGACAATTAACACCGCATTTTTACCTAAAAGTCCGATAAGCATGACCATGGCCACCTGTGCATAAATGTTATTCTCCAATCCTAAAAGTTTTAAGCATAAAAACGCTCCGAAAATACCTACCGGAAGGGATAAAATCACCGGAAGCGGAAGAATGAAACTTTCATATTGTGCTGAAAGGATCAGATAAACGAATCCTAAACATACCAGGAAGATAAATACCGCTTCATTTCCACGGCTTACTTCATCTTTTGAAATACCCGCCCAGTCTATACCAAAACCTCTTGGAAGTGTTTTATCTGCAACTTCCTGAATAGCCTTAATCGCCTGTCCACTACTATATCCAGGTGCTGGAGTTCCACTCACCTCTGCAGAGTTATACATATTATGTCTTGTAATCTCAGACAGTCCATATACTTTTTCCAATCTCATAAAGTCTGAGTAAGGAACCATCTGATCTTTATCATTTTTAACATACAGCTTCAACAGATCCGTTGGTAAGGCACGGTATTGAGGACCCGCCTGAACAATTACCTTATACGGTCTATCAAAACGGATGAAACTCGTCTCGTAGTTGGACCCAATCAATGTTGATAAGTTATCCATTGCTTTTTCAATGGTTACTCCTTTTTGTTCTGCAAGATCATTATCAATCTTAAGCATATATTGTGGGAAACTCGCAGAATAGAACGTAAATGCCGATCCAAGTTCCGGCCGCTTCTTGAGCTCCTTTACAAAGTCATTACTCACCTGCTCCATTTTATGATAATCTCCACTTCCTGCTTTATCCAGCAAACGAAGTTCAAAACCTCCTGCTGCTCCATATCCGGGAACGGAAGGCGGCTGGAAGAATTCTATATTGGCACCCGGAATATTTTTGGCTTTTTCTTCCAGTTTTTCTATAATCTCCGTGGCAGATTCTTTACGTTCTTCCCAGCTTTTAAGGTTGATCAGACAGGTTCCAGAGTTGGATCCGGTACCTTCTGTCAAAATCTCATATCCTGCCAGGGATGAAACAGACTGCACGCCGTCAATATCTTCAGATTCCCTCAAAAGTTCTTTAGCAATCTGGTTCGTTCTTTCTAATGTAGATCCCGGAGGAGTCTGAATAATAGCATAGATCATTCCCTGATCTTCTGCCGGAATAAATCCTGTAGGCAAAGAGTTACTCAAGAAGAATGTACAGGCACAGAATGCTAACAGTAACGGCAATGTTATTGTTTTCTTCGTCACTGTTTTATTCAGCATCTTCTCATATTTCCCAGCTCCTTTTGTAAAGATATTATTGAATTTATCTAGGAAAATGGTAATCGGAGTTTTCTTTTTAGCCTTTCCGTGGTTATTTTTTAGGATCAACGCACACAATGCCGGTGTTAAAGTAAGTGCTACAACCCCAGACAAGATAATGGATGAAGCCATTGTAATAGAAAACTGACGGTAAAATACCCCCACCGGACCGGACATAAATGCAATCGGAATAAATACGGATGCCATTACCAATGTAATTGCGATAATTGCTCCACTGATCTCATGCATCGCCTCTTCTGTCGCTTTCAATGGAGAGAGATGTTTTTCTTCCATCTTGGCGTGAACGGCTTCAATTACAACAATCGCGTCATCTACTACAACCCCGATCGCCATTACCAAGGCAAATAAGGAAATCATATTCAGGGTAATCCCAAAGGCTGACATCACTGCAAATGTTCCTACCAATGAAACCGGAACAGCTAAAGCAGGAATCAAGGTTGAGCGCCAGTCACCAAGGAATAAGAATACTACAATAGCAACTAAAATAAAGGCTTCAAACAAAGTATGGATTACTTTTTCCATGGATGCATCCAGGAATCTGGAAACGTCATAACTGATGTCATAATGCATTCCTTTAGGGAAGTTATTTTTTTCAAGATCCCTCATCAATGCTTTTACGTTTTTGATAACGTCACTTGCATTGGATCCGTAGGATTGTTTTACCGTAATTGCTGCAGAAGGTTTTCCATTCAATGTGGAATAAATATCATACATGGAACTTCCAAATTCTATATCTGCAACATCTTTCAGTCTTACAGATTCTCCATCCGGTTTTGCTTTTAAGATAATGTTTCCATAATCTTTTTCGTTATTGAAACGACCCGAATATTTTAATATATATTCAAATGACTGAGAGCGTTTACCGGAACTTTCTCCCGTTTTACCCGGAGAAGCTTCCAAACTCTGCTCATTCAGAGATTCCATTACTTCATCAGCTGAAATATTATAAGCTGTTAGCCTATCAGGTTTAAGCCAGATACGCATTGCATATTCGCGGGTTCCCAGGATATCGGCAAAACCAACACCGCTTACCCTTCTCAATTCAGACATTACGTTGATATCTGCATAGTTGAAAAGGAATTTCTGGTCAGCTTTAGGATCATCACTGTACAAGTTAATATACATCAACATGTTAGGTTCTTCACGCGTGATCTTCACCCCTTCACGTACTACGAGAGGCGGCAATTTGTTCACTACTGAGGATACACGGTTCTGAACGTTTACTGCAGCTACATTGGGATCTGTCCCCAGATCAAATACAATCTGAATGGAAGCCTCTCCATCATTTCCGGCATCCGAGGTCATATATTTCATACCAGGAACACCATTTAACCCTCTTTCTAAAGGGATAACTACGGATTTAATCAACAATTCGTTGTTAGCTCCGGGGTATTCTGCGGTAATATTTACTTTAGGCGGAGAAATGGAAGGGAACTGAGTCACAGGAAGTTTTACCAGTGACAAAATCCCTAAAAATACAATAATCAATGAGATTACTATAGACAGAACTGGTCTGCGAATGAATTTCTTAAACATACTACTTCATTTTAGAGGCCACTACTCTGCTTTTAATTTCAACGATTGAAGAACTTTCTTAGGATCCTGGAATTTGGTTTTCACCTTTTGATCATCCTTCACTTTCTGAACTCCTTCCAAAAGAATCTGATCTCCTTTTGATAGTCCTGAACCTATGATATAAAGATCAGGAAGTTCATAAGCTACTTTAATGTTTCGGGATTTTGCCACTCCGTTTTTGTCAATGACAAATACATATTTCTGATCCTGAATTTCATAGGTCGCTTTCTGTGGGATAATCAAACCGTTATGAACAGGCATTGTCATCTGTATTTTTCCGGTTTCTCCATTTCTTAAAAGCTTATCAGGATTAGGAAATTTCGCACGGAAAGCAATGTTTCCTGTCTCATGATCAAATTCGCCTTCAATAGTTTGAATTTCACCTTTCTGCGAATAGGTTTCTCCGTTTGCTGTGATCAGAGATACCTGATTACTGCCTCTGTCTGCTATATGTGTCTGATAACTTAAATACTCAGGTTCAGAAACATTGAAATATGTATAGATACTTGTATTGTCTGACAATGAAGTCAACAAATCACCTTCATCTATAAGACTTCCAAGTTTCAAAGGAATTCTGTTGATAATACCGGAGAATGGTGCTTTGATATCCGTAAATGAAAGATGGATCTGAGCCAGTTTCATTTCGGCATTGGCAGCATCCAGCTTGGCTTTTGCCATTGCTTTTTCATTTTTAGAAACAATATTGTTTCCTGCTAATGTACTTGCATTTTTCAGTTCAATAGAAGCCTGTTCTACCTCTGCTTTTGCTTTTAATAATTCTGCCTGGTAAAGTTTAGGCATGATTCGGAACAATGTCTGCCCTGCCTGCACATACTGTCCTTCATCCACAAAGATTTTTTCCAGGAAACCTTTTTCCTGAGCTCTTACTTCAATGTTTTTTACGGATTGAATCTGGGCTACGTATTCTTTATTGATTACAGTATCCATTACCACTGGCGATGTCACCGGATATACGGCAACTTCTTCTTTTTCTTCTTTTTTCTTATTACAACCAACTGCCAACAAAAGGGCACTCAGTGCAATTCCCGAAGCAACTCTCTTTATCATAATTCTAGAGTTTATATAAATCGTTAATGTTTTGATAGAAATAAAAAAGGTAATATAAGGGGGACGATGTGATGATTACCAACATACACAACGCAAAGTATTTCTACCCGAAATCAGGCAGAAAAGGAATAGATTGAGAAAATTTTAAATTCTAATAGAACGGATAAGAATAAATCTTTTGGCGGTAAGACCAAACACAAAGCCATGAATATCCGGTCTAAACCGTTTATAGCTTTTTAATCCAAAAATATAGACCAGGCTGAAAACTCCTGCAAAAACAACAATAGCCTGCCATACGTCAGAAAACTGGAAATCATTCTCAGCAAGTTCTAAAGTGGAATTGTCTACGGTATCGGCCATTTGCTGAACAGAAAGTTTTTCAAAAGTCTGATTCAGACGGTTGGCTCTTTTCGGCATATGATGAGAAACATGACCGGAATAGTCATTTCGAAGCATTTTAACGTTGAGTCTGCTTTCTACTACAAAGAGCAGAAAAAGACCGGTTAAAAAGTATACTATAAAGTTTCTCATTTTGAAGTGGCAAATGTACACCCAGATTATGATATTATCATCATGGATTAACAAAATTTAACTATCCTTTAAATTACCTGAATTTAAAAATATGATAAATATTAAATATTTTCTTTATTCAAGGGCAATTCTAGCAATTCTGACATCTCATCTGTGCAAGTTTCAATTTTCAAAAATCAAGCCATTTTTTTTGAATTAAGGAAATTTTAATTTTTAAGTTGTTCCTTTTTTGAACATTTTAATGGCCTGGAACTCTATTTTTGAAATTTTTCGTGATCAAACCTAAACTTTGTCATGATTTCCGATTATTAACATTAACTTATTGTTACTCTCTTCTTTTTGAATTATTTTTGCCGAAAATTTACACAACAAATGAAAAATGAAAAAAAATTACACTATATTATTGAAAACAAGTCCGTTAAAATTCCTGAATTAACAACGATTATCCACAATTTTCTACAATAACTATTGCTTTCTGTTTTGTGAATAATGTTTCAAAAAACAGTGAGTTAAAATTGGATAAATTTAAAATTACTGTTACTTTATGTAAAATTAACATATATTTATTAAAAATATTTGTAAATTTATATAGTATTAATATCACAATTCATGAAACACTTTAAAATCACTTATCACTATGAAAAATTTATTAACACCAATCCTTCTCGGATTGACCATTCTTTCCCTAACAGCGTGTAAACATCCCGGAAAAGAAGCTGAAACCATTACCGCTGCTGCACCCGAAAATACAGACGAGATTTTCAAAGATGTGTATGTTGACAGCTATGGAGAAAAGATAGAAGTAACGATCAACAACACTAAAAATACCGCAACAATCCATTTAAACGGTAAAACTTTTGACCTTAAAAAAAGTGATGCTTTACCTGAGTATACAGCCTCCAATGAAGAGTATCAATATTCTGATATTAAAGGAAATATAACGTTCCTTAAAAAGAATGTAGATATGGTTCTCTTCCATCTTAAACAGGCGAAAAAAGAGTCTGGCCCGGCAAAGATGGCATCGTATTAGCATAAGGAATAGCATTCATCTAAAAAAATAAGCATTATGAAAAGTTTATATTATTATTTATCGGCCCTTGTTATTGCAACATTTCTAGTGGTTTCATGTAAAACACAAAACGCACAAAAAGCGACCACGGATATCACAGGAAAAACTTGGAAACTTACAGAGCTTAACGGGAAACCGATTGATCTTAAAAACCCTAAAAATAATCCTCATTTCAAACTTAATATGGATGGAATGAGATACGAAGGTCATGCCGGATGTAATGGATTTGGAGGAACTTTCGAGATTAAACCTGAAATTATGAGAATAAAATTCAATCAGGGAATGTCTACGATGATGGCTTGTGAAGATCTGGATATTGAAAACCAGTTTACAAAAGCAGTCCTTGCAGCAGATAACTATTCTGTAAATGGAAATACACTTACTTTAAACAAGGCAAGAATGGCTCCTTTAGCTAAATTTGTTCTTCAGTAATTGTATCTTTTATCATAAAAAATATAAAGACACCTTGTTGATAAGGTGTCTTTTTCATTTATATAATCTACTCTTTTTTGTTGTATAATATATAGCAGATCAGAAGGCTTATATTCACCACAACAGCAAATGAATTTGATAAAATAATAGGCAGCTCATCTTTTGCAAAACCATACCATACCCATAGCGACAGTCCTGAGATAAGGACTAACAGCATAAGCAGGGAAATATCTTCTACATTCTTCTCCCGGATCACCTTTACAAGCTGCGGAATTATCGAAACGGAAGTAAGAAAACCGGCAATGACACCTAATACATTTATGTCCATAAGCTTTGCAGTTTTAAATATCTACACTAAGATATGCTATTGAAATCTGTTTGATGAAACTTCTTCATGTAATGGAATCCCCTCTTCAATAAAACGAAACAAATCCCTTGAAAAATAGCATCCATTCAGAATACCACGGGCACCCATTCCGTTAAAAACATATAAATTATTCAATGTTTCATGCCTTCCGATGATTGGTCTTCTGTCTTTTACAGTAGGACGGAAGCCAAAATGTACTTCTTCAACTTCAAAGTCATAAGAATAAAACTCAGAAAGGCCATTGACCAATTGAGTAACTGCTGAATCATCAATGTGATGATGAAGCTGATCTCTGTCGTAGGTTCCACCATAAAAATAAAGTCCGTTTCCTGTTGGAAATAAGAAATGCTTCTTTTTAATGGTTATGTTTTCCGGAATCGGTTGAGACAGTTTCACTTTTATATGATGACCTTTATTAGGTACCACTGCTATTTCTGAAAAGTATGGATTATCTTTCACTCCCATTCCTTCGCAGAAAATAATATTTTTGAAAGAAATATCTTTATAAACGGATTCAGAAGGGTTCAATTGGGTATAATCGAATCTCTCTTTTACCAACTGAGCATTTTTTTCAAAATAACTGAATAAACCACTGAAAAATCCATTAACATTGAGTCTGGCAGACTGATTCACCTTTCCAGTCTTAAATTCGTTTTTTACCTCATTTAAACGATCAAAATTTTTATCAAGAAAAGCCGATAATTCTTCATTTCCTGATTTTTTTAACCAAAGGTTCTGTTCATTCTCATCATGAAAAATTCTATGAATGGGCGCATTGATCAGATAATTTTCTCCGGTATAAGATTCTATTTCTTTCAGACTGTCTTTAAGAAAGTCTATTTGCTCCTGTGCTTTCCAGAATGTGGTAAACTTTTTAAGAACAACAGGATTGATAATTCCTGCTGAAATCTGTGAAGCACTTTTCCTTCCTTCAGAAAAGATCACAAAGGACTTGTTATTTTTAATTAGCTGGTGAGCCAGGAAGAGCCCTGCATAGCCGTCTCCTACAATAATATAATCTACATTTTTCATATGAGAAATTTCATTTGTTTAAAGGTCATATGTAATCGCCTATTTCATTGATTATTGATCGGCAATAAACAAAGGACGATTTCATAATAAAAAAAACCTGAGTAAAAATACTCAGGTTTTCTATAAATATCAAGTGAAATCTAGTAATTCCACATATCATTTTCCATGTCAAGAATCTGTGACTTGATTCTATCACTTTCTTCAAGCTGTTCATCAGCGTTTTTAGGAATATAGTCCTTAATAGTACCATCTCCTAAGCCGCTTGAAGACTTGTAGATAATAGAAGAGAATCTTCTTGCATTGATAACATCATCAAAAGATAAGTCAGCAGAAGAATTTTTTCTATTGAAAACATAATTGTTTGCTAAAATATCACGAGCACTTGGATAATAGATCCAGAATAGGTCGATCAATTCATCAGCACCAGCTAAAGGCTGACCGTCAGGACCAATTCTTCCAACAGATGTAGGATCTGGTCCCATAGCTGCGATACCTAGAGGTCTGTATTTCATTTGACCATCTCTCTTATCGATAAACCACATACCCATCACCTTAAGAACTTTTACTTTATCAGTTGTAGTTCTGATGATATCTGTTAATCTTTTTTTCTCGTCCTCTGTAAGTGTTCTTCCAGAGTTAAGAATATCAATAGCTTCTTCGTCAAGTCTTATACTTTCCAATCTTTTCTGAATTGCTTCAGGTGAAAGTCTTGTCACAAAGTTTTCGTCATCATAAACTTCCTTAATGTCACCTTTAAGAGCTCCATCAAGTAATAATTGATACAAAGATCTTGTAGAGCTTGAAAGAAGACCATCCGGATTGTCATAATAGAATGGCTGGTTGATCTTATCATTCATATCAATGATTTCCCAAACAAACATACTTTTGTAAATATCTTTGTCATCAACGAAACCATATTCAAGAGGCTTTACTTTATTGCTGATAACAGTATCCCCTGCTTTTCTCATTGATTCAGATCTCATTTGTCTGAATTCTTCGGGAGAAGCAGCATTCAGAATAGTTTGGGAAAACGCGAATCCCGAAACTAAAACTAAAAGGGTGCTAATATATTTTTTCATAATATGATTTTACAAATTAACCTTATTGTACATTAATAATTACAGGTGAAATTTCCTTAAGTCTTTGGTTACCCAATCCTGTAGCCGTAGCCTGAATATCATAAATCTGAACTACATCACCAGGTCTAAGGTTTCTAAGCATACCTTCTGCTCCTGATAGTGAACTACCTTGAATCAGAGTACCTGCTTTTCCTGGAAGCTTGATAATGAAGCTATTTACAGTAAACGAAACAGGGAAGTCAAAGTCAGGTAAAGTAGCTGCTACAATCTGGTTAGGTATAGAACCTGCCGGCATAAAGTTTACAGCCTTACCTCTGATCTGACCCTGAGGTCTAGGAATATTCTTAATTCTGTATTCAAATACCTGAGAAACTGTTTTACCATATGGATCTGTTCCTGATAATGTTAACTTCACTACATTTCCTGTAGTAGGAGTTACATCCCATTTACCTGGTCCTTTACCTTTTACAGTAGCTCCTGCAGCAGATAATGAAAGTTTAGAATTGTCAGCACCTAAGATTGATCCTGAAACAGGATTCTCAAGTCCTCTATACATTACATTCATTTTATCAGCAGAAAGCAATAATCCTTTTTCAAGTTTTACTTCTCTAGGTCCTGCGATTACATTATAAGTATGTGTCCAAGGGAAACTTTGTGGTTTACCTGTAGCATCTGTCAATGTAATTGTACCTCCTAATTTATGTTCACCAATTCCAGAACCTGAAATTTGCGTAATCCCTTTACCATTTTCAACTCTGCTTACACCAGAGATGCTGATTTTATTACTGTTAGAATAAGTTCCTAACATTACTTTTACTTCAGCCTGTTTTCCTGCCTGGATATCAACCGGACCAGAAACAATAGGTTCATAGCTTGAGAATTTAATATTCGCATCTACTTTTTCCTGAAGTAATAGTGCCAATGCATCAGACTGAACGTTTCTGGCATCATTTTGGATAATCTCCAAGTTAGATATTGCAGCAATTAGCGGCTGATGATAAAATTTATTCTGGAACCAAGTCTTTTCATTTGGAGATGTTCCTTTAGGATACTCCGCAATAAGAGACTTGTTAGCTCTTGCCACTAAATCCTGTAACTGGCCATTGCTTCCAAAAGTAGTATTGATGTAGTTTCTTACATCATCAATTTTAGCTTTCAGATCTAATGCATTCTTTGATGGAGTATTTTCATCTCCTTCTTTGAAGAAATATTCAGTAGTTGCTTCGTTGTTGTTAAGTGCAGCAAAGTTTTCACTTACATCAATATCTTTTCCGTCTTTATCTTTATCATGAAACTCAGATTGTTTTTTCAACAGATCTTTGATATCCTGAGAAGATTTCACCAACGCATCAATTTTGGTTTTCAATACTTTGTACTGAGCCCAAGGCTGTGCGTAAGTATCCGGAACTTGCTGAGCCTTAGCCTCTAGTGTTCTTTCAAATATCTTCTCGTTCTTTTTTTCTGTTAAAGTTCTGGTTTCATTCAATGCTCTGGTAGAGTCATAGTATGATCTGATGATTTCTGCATCAATATTTAGGGCCATCATCGCGATGAACACCAAATACATCAGGTTGATCATCTTCTGACGAGGGGTCTGTTTTCCTTGTGCCATTCTCTTTTCTTTGTTTTTTAATTAAGTAGTTAAATTTAGAAATGGTTAGGAATTAAGACTTCATAGCAGTTAACATACCACCATAAACTCTATTTAAATTATTAAGATTAGAAGTTAAACCTTGTAGCTCCTGATTGAATTTTTCAGATTGTTCTGCAGATTTCTGCATATCTGCTACATATTTGTTAGCAAATTCTGATTGTTTTTTACCGCTTTCCAATTGCATTGCATAAAGAGCGTTCATGCTTTCCATATGCTGAGCAGCTTTATTTAATTGGTCATTATATTTATGAGTAGAAGCAGATACGTCAACCGTTTGATTGATCTGATCAACAGAGTTTGAAAATTTATCAATTCCTGTTCTTAATCTTTCAAATAATTGAACATCTAATCTAGCGTCCTCAAGCATTTTATCCAATTTGGTAGAAAGAGAGTTTTCTAATTCAGCAAATTGAGCTGCAGCATTGTTATTTCTAGAAGATACATTAGAGTGTAATGGATTTGGGTTAGCATGCTTATCTAATAATTCAGGATAAACATTTTCCCAAGCATAAGACTCTTCAGATTTTGGAGGGTCAAATGCAAAAATAATAAAGATAATTGCCTCAGTAATAAGTCCCACCGTAAGAGCGATGTTACCGTTAATTGGCCCCAAGGTAATGTGAGTAATTTTAAGCCAAGCTCCAAGAATTACAATTGCAGCACCGAATGAATAAAAGAAATTCATCCAAGCATCTTTAGTCTTAAACATATTGAGTTAGTTTTTTTAATGTTAAATAAAATTGTTATTGAAAAATTGTCTGATTAATTTCTGTTAATTTTTCTTGGCTTAACAGCTGCTTCAGGAATATCCTGTACAGTTCTGAATCCGATATAGCTTCTTGCGGAATCTTTTCTTTCCCAATCTCTAGCACCTGTCATTAGTGCATATCCTATATCTTTCCAAGATCCACCTCTTACAGATTTCTTCGTATCCTTTTTATCTTTAGTAGAAGGATTTAATGTAGAAGTGAATCCAGCTGAAGAGTTGTTAAACGAAGATAATGTCCATTCAGAAACGTTTCCAGCCATATCAAATAACCCAAACCCATTTTTCTTAAATTTCTTAACTGGAGCTGTATATGTATAAGTACCTTTTTTCTCATCTTCCATGTAGTTACCTCTCTTCGGTTTGAAGTTAGCAAGGTAACAACCTCTGTCATCCATTAAATATGGGCCTCCCCAAGGATAAGTAGCATTCTGCATTCCTCCTCTGGCAGCATATTCCCATTCTGTCTCTGTTGGAAGACGGAATTCTAATGGTCTTTGTTTTTTTCTTTTTAAACTTTCGTTGTAATCAGATTTCAATTTAGATCTGAAGTTACAATAAGCCCTTGCCTGATCCCAGGTTACCCCTACTACAGGATAGTCTTTGTAAGCCTTGTGCCAGAAATACTGTTCAAACAATGGCTCATTGTAAGCAAAGTGGAAATCTTTTACCCAAACTGTAGTATCAGGATAGATCGCGATACTTTCACTTTTCAGGTAATTAGCTCCTCTTTCGTTATCTGCAACAGCAGCGTCCATATCTCCCCAACGGTAAGTATACTTAAGCTTGCTTACATCTAAAATTCTTTCGTTTCCTATTCTTGAAGAAGAAGGTAGATACAGAGATTCTAGAACTTCTGCGTATTCTACATCCGGATATTTTGTTGTGCTCCAGTGTAAAGGAATTTTCCAATCTAACCTTTTGCTGGCATCATAACTTCCGTCTTCTCGGCCACCCTGGCCTTCCATATATTCTTGATAAGGTGTTAAATTTTCTTCTTTTTTAGCAAGATATGCGTAATCTCCTATTGCTGCTCCTTTACGTCCGCCTTCATCACCACCTTCTCCGGCAGCTTCAGCAAGTAAAGTTCTCGCAATAGAGTCTCTTACATAGTTGATAAATACTCTGTACTCCGAGTTGGTAGTTTCTGCTTCATCCATGAAGAAAGAAGAAACAGTAACGGTCTTCAATGCTGCTTTTTCAGGTGTATTTGTTGGATCCTGGTCTGCTAAACCAGCAACAAATGAACCTGCAGGAATTGCGACCATTCCGTATGGTCTTTCCGCAACAAATGATTTAGTTTTTTCTCTTGGTATCAATTCTCCTTTTGTTCCTGGCTTCCCTACAGAAGAGCTGCCACCACCTGAACAAGATACCGATGCTACCGACGCAGACAATAATAAAAGAAATATCCTTTTCATGTTAATTTTTATAATTAAGCCGTAAATATATAATTTTTTTAAGAAACTTTTAAGATTTTTTTTGAAATAACGGAAGAAATCTAAATTTATTTTATTTACAACAACTTTTTATTCCACGGTAACAGATTTTGCAAGGTTTCTCGGTTGATCTACGTTTGCCCCTCTATATACTGCAATATAATAAGCAAGCAGTTGCAGAGGTACGGAAGCAACAATAGGTGAGAAACATTCTGAAGTTTCAGGGATTTCAATAACATAATCTGCCATTTCACTCACCTGACGGTCTCCTTTATTAACTACAGCGATAACTTTTCCTTTTCTCGCTTTAATTTCCTGAACATTACTTACAATTTTATCATAGTGGCCTTTTTTAGGTGCTATAATTACAATTGGCATATTTTCATCGATCAGGGCAATTGGACCGTGCTTCATTTCTGCAGCCGGGTATCCTTCTGCATGGATGTAAGAAATTTCTTTTAATTTTAATGCTCCCTCAAGGGCAGCCGGATAATTGTATCCTCTACCTAAATAAAGGAAGTTTGTAGCTTTCACAAAATCTTTTGCAATATCTTGAGTCAGCTCATGGGTCGTATTCAACACTTCTTCAATTTTCTTAGGCAGAGCATCAAGTTCAGCAATTAAGCTCATAAATTCAGCGTTTCCTAAGTTTCCGTTGTGTTTTCCTAATTTAAATGCAATTAAAGTAAGAATAGTAAGCTGCGCTGTAAATGCTTTTGTAGAAGCAACCCCAATTTCAGGACCCGCATGTGTATATGAACCTGCATCTGTAATTCTTGCAATTGAAGAATCTACCACATTACATATACCATATATAAATGCACCTTTTTCTTTGGCTAATTTTAAAGCAGCCATCGTATCAGCTGTTTCTCCAGACTGAGAAATTGCAATCACTACATCTTTATCAGTAATAATTGGGTTTCTGTATCTGAATTCTGATGCATATTCTACTTCAACAGGAATTCTTGCATATTCTTCTATAAGATATTCTCCAATAAGACCTGCATGCCATGAAGTACCACAAGCAATAATGATAATTCTGTTGGCATTTTTGAATTTCTCTACATGATCCCAGATCCCAGCCATTTTGATCACTCCTTCATCTAAAAGAAGTCTACCTCTCATAGTATCATGTACAGATTTAGGCTGTTCAAAGATTTCTTTAAGCATGAAATGCTCATATCCACCTTTTTCGATCTGCTCCAGACTCATTTTAAGCTCCTGAATTTCTGGCTCAATTTTAGAATTTTCATTGATGGTTCTGATATCTACTCCATTTTCAAGAGAGATTGTTGCCATATGTCCTTCTTCAAGGTAAATAGCTTCTTTCGTAAATTCTACAAAAGGAGAAGCATCAGATGCAATAAAATATTCTTTATCTCCGATTCCTATTGCCAGAGGAGAACCTAATCTTCCCACTACCAATACTCCTGGATAATCTTCATGAAGTACAGTGATTGCATATGCTCCATATACTTCATTTAATGCATATCTTACTGCTGTTGGAAAATCCGTTTCAGGATTAATATCCATAAAATATTGGAAAAGGTTTACCAATACTTCCGTATCAGTTTCTGATTTGAAAGTAAATCCTTTTTCAGTAAGCATTGTTTTAATGGTATCATAATTTTCTATAATACCATTATGTACAACTGCTATTTTTCCGTTGTTTGACAAGTGCGGATGGGAGTTTCTGTCGCTTGGAACTCCATGGGTTGCCCAACGGGTGTGTCCCATTCCAATCTTATATTTCCCTTTTAATTCTTTCGAAATATTCACTAAATCCTCAACCTTGCCTTTTGTTTTTTCTACTTCAAGCTTATTGTTCGAACCTTCTAAAACAATTCCGGCACTGTCATACCCCCTATATTCTAATCTTCTAAGACCATTGATTACAATTTCGTAAGCGTCTTGAAAACCTGTATATCCTACTATTCCGCACATATTATATTTTGTCTAGTGTATTTTGTATTTATTGTATTCTATTTTTTCGTACCATAAGTCACCAACAGCTGGATTCTTTTTGGATTGGTATTCATTTTATCTATACCTGTAAGAATAATTCTATTCATATCAAACGCTCTTGTTGTATTACGAACTCCTAAAAGGGTTCCTGTAGCATTCGTAGCAAATGTTCCAGCAGTAACCAATAACGGTTTATTAACTATCGGCTGATCTACACCACCAACTGTTTCTTTTTTATCTTCTACCAGATCTTTAACTGTTTTTGTTACTACAATATCATAGTAATCTTTATCCTTATTATAATTATATAAACCAAGTCCTGTTGACAAGTCTGAGGTATAAGCTAATTTTGAGAAATCAATAGTACCATTACTATTTAATGTATTGGTTAGAATTGAAAATTTACGATCTTCTGTTGAGTTGGTATTCTTCCAGCTTAAAGGATCTACGTATACTCTTATCTTAGCACTTAAAATACCTGCTTTCTTCTCAGCATAGATCTGCTTAAGTTTCGCAATTGTCTCATCCTGAATTTTCATTACTACAGAAGGACCACCCATTCCCTGAATATAAAGTTTTTCATCCCCTATAGTAGAATTGCTTGCTGCTACTGCATTGGCAGCAGGAGTTCCGGCTGTGTTATATTCATACAGTCCGATATGAGCACTAGCACCTCCTAAGTTGAAAAGAAGATTTGTTTGTGGTCTTGTAGTTGTTCCATTCTCCGTTTTATCATATTTATAATACATGATAAGCTGCAGGTCATTAGGAGAAAACTGATAAAGATATTTATCCGTTTCATCCACAGAAATTTTTATTCCTTTGAAATATCTGATAAAGTTAGAAGCATCCTGAAGTTCAGGTTTTCCTTTTTTATCAAGGATATGAGTTTGGAAAAAGTCTGTATTGCTTAGTTTTAATCTGAATCCAAGATTACCTGTAAATACAACTGAATTATCAGATTTTTTGGTAATAGATAAAGAACTTATGTTACCGTTAAATACTCCTGATCCTAACAATTCGCCAGTACTTACATTCTTATTGGAACGTTTGAAAGTATCATCATTTGAATCTAAGAACGTAGTAACTTCGTGTACATTGATTTTCATTGATTTTGAAACTCCCCCTCCTATTTTACCGTATTTACGAACAGGGTAAGTTTTCTTCTCAATTGAAACAGCCGTTGCCACTCCATCTACTAGGAAATCACTTTTTTCAGATGTATTTACCTTTAATGAATCTCCTTCAAAGAAATAGGTATTGGAAACGGTATTTGCTGGTGGTCTCACCACAAGAACAACGGAGTCTACTTTTGGATTAGCACCATTAAAGTCATAATTATCTACCGGCATTCTTAGCTGAGTAACGTAAGATGCTCTCTGCATACCAAACTGGTTTTCAGTAAAAGCACCAAGAACACCAACAGTAGAAACTGCCCCAGTTTCACTCAATCCACTGATCAATCTGGCAGCATCACTTCTGATCGAATCGTGGTTGTCGTAATTATATGCGATAACGGGATATGAAATTTCATTACCTTGTGCTGCATCATCATTGAACAACTGTTCACCAAGAGAATCTGGATCCGGTTCACAGTTATAAAGGATTGTACTTCCGAAAATCGCCAATAAAAGTATAGCGAAGGTCCTTTTAAGATTATGAGTCATTAAAAATGTGTTTTTAATAAAGTTGATTTATAGAATCTATGTCAAGATATTCCGACTTCTCGGCAGCTGTTTCGTTGAAAGCCTTATCAAGGTCTTCATCCAGAAACTCGTCACCTTTCACAACAGCATTTACATAGTTCATACTTTCGATAACAAAACTTTTAATTGTTGGGTTATCTAACGCTTTTAATCCTGAAATATTATCAAACTGTAGTTTTTCGTTGATCTTTTTATCCAGGTCAGCATCTTTCTCATTGTACAGAGAAAGTACGATTTTGGCGTCTTTGAAATAAGTATCTGATTCGTAGTAAGTTTTAAGATAAATTGGAACAAAAGAAGCCATCCATCCATTCAAATGAATAACGTCCGGCACCCAGTTTAGCTTCTTAATGGTTTCAATAACTCCTCTGGCAAAGAAAATAGCTCTTTCGTCATTGTCTTCGAAAGGGTTTCCTTCATCGTCGAAATAATATTGTTTTCTTTTGAAGTATTCTTCGTTGTCAATAAAGTAAACCTGAAGTCTTTCCCCCGGAAGAGACGCTACTTTAATGATCAGAGGCTGGTCCAGGTCATTGATAATAATATTCATCCCTGAAAGACGGATCACCTCATGAAGCTGGAATTTCCTCTCACTTATTTGTCCAAATCTTGGCATAAAAACTCTTACATCATTGCCTTCTTGGTGCATCTTAAGTGCCATTTTGTTTACCACTGCAGCCATATTTGTATCTTCCTGATATGGATACATCTCTGTAGTAATGTACAGTATTTTTTGATTCGGCATAAACTTTCTATCTAATTTTTGTAAAAATGCTTTAATGTGCAAAATTACAAAAAAACATCCAACATTATTTTAATTAACATTTTTTTACGAAAATTCCCTTTTCCAAATTATTAAAAGTGCATATTATTATGCGATATTTTTAGTATTTTTGAAATAGCATTAAAATAAACTATGGAAGTTATAAAAAACAGGAAAGTCCTTCAGGATTTCATTGAAAGACAGAAAGAAATGGGGAAAAGAATTGGCTTTGCACCTACGATGGGCGCCTTGCACAAGGGACATCTTTCTCTGTATGAAGAGGCAAGAAAAGAAAATGACCTTGTTATTTCTTCAATTTTTGTAAATCCAACCCAGTTCAACAATCCTGAAGATCTTGAAAAATACCCAAGAGATGTTAATAGAGATGTTCTTATTCTTCAAACTTCAGGTCTTGTAGATGCTGTTTATATCCCTGAGGTAGCAGATATCTACCCTGAGAAAACTGAAAGCCAGCGTTATGATTTTGATGGATTGGAAAATGAGATGGAAGGAAAATCAAGACCGGGACATTTTGACGGCGTAGGAACTGTTGTAGAAGAGCTTTTCAGACAGATACAGCCTGATAATGCTTATTTTGGTGAAAAGGACTTCCAGCAGCTTGCAATTATTAAAAAGATGGTGGATAAAAAACACCTTCCCGTTAAGATATCTGGAGTTCCTATCTACAGAGCAGAAAACGGATTAGCGTTGAGTTCAAGAAACCAGAGACTTCATGAAGACCGAAAAGAAGCTTCTAAAGTCATTTATGAAACTTTAAAAAAAGTAAACGACTGGTTCAGAACAGTTACAATACCTGAAATAAAAGAAAGGGTAACAGATATTTTTGACAATCAGCAGGGAATGAAGCTGGAATATTTCCTGATTGCCGACGAAAATACATTACAGGAAACCGATTTTTTCTATAAAGACAGAAATTTCAGAGCCTTTATCGTTGTAGTGGTAGACGGAGTAAGATTAATTGACAATATGCATTTAGATTAATACTATAAGAACGCATATATTTTTATAAGATATAAACTCTGATGGTAACGTCAGAGTTTTTTTTGACTTATTATAATAACACTCAATCAGTCCAATCATTGCAGGATAGAAGAATTACGGACCCATCTCAAATACTGGAGGAATAATTCAATGTAGATGATTTTTGACATTTAGTTCTGAAGGATAGGACAGCTATTAAACGTATGCTTGATCAGAATCGATTGAATACAAAAAATCAAAGGCCTCCTGAAGGAAGCCTTTGAAACACCAAATCACAAAATATTAATATGAAAAAAATTTACTTTTCAGTAAACTTGTGACCCGGCTGGGATTCGAACCCAGGACCCATACATTAAAAGTGTATTGCTCTACCAGCTGAGCTACCGAGTCGGCCACAATTAAAATGAAATAAATTTCAATATTAATTATAAATTTTTCTTTGCAGTGCCTGCGACTGGACTCGAACCAGCACATCCTTAGGAAACCACCCCCTCAAGATGGCGTGTCTACCAATTTCACCACGCAGGCAATAAAATTACAAATTCAGTAATTTTTATTGCTTGTGACCCGGCTGGGATTCGAACCCAGGACCCATACATTAAAAGTGTATTGCTCTACCAGCTGAGCTACCGAGTCGGTCACTTACTCATCAAGTTTTCATTTAAGTAATGTCCCTTGTTTTAAGTGGTGCAAAGATATGACTTTTTTCTTTATCTCAAAACTTTTTCGCAAATTTGTTTAAAAAAAATTCATGGTAATTTCATTGATCGGATACATGGGAAGTGGCAAATCTCACATTTCCAAAATATTAAGCGAAAAAATCGATTTTAAATTGATTGATCTCGATAAAGAGATTTCCAGAAGAAATAAATTAACCATCCCGGAAATTTTTGAAAAGAAGGGTGAAATTTACTTTAGAAAGCTGGAAAGAGAGGCCCTGGAAGAGATATTGGCTTCAGAAGAAAACTTAGTTTTAAGCCTTGGTGGAGGAACTCCTGTTTATTACAATAATATGGAAATCATCAATCATAGTTCTAAAAGTGTTTTTTTAAGAAGTTCTGTGGGAACATTGGTTGAAAGACTGTCAAAACAGAAAGAAAAAAGGCCGTTGATTGCCAATATATCTGATGAAGACCTCCCGGAATTCATCGCTAAACATTTATTTGAAAGAAATCAGTTTTACAGTAAAGCACAATTTACTGTAGGTACAGATTCCAGAGAACCGGAAGACATTGTCAACGAAATAATAGAAAAGCTCTATCTCTAGAGCTTTTTTATTTTAATCTTCATCTTCTTTTTCACCACCTGTTTCCCCAAAGAAATCATCCCAGTCTGTAAAGTCTGAAGCGATATCATTTCCTACATAGTCATCCATATCTCTTCTGTCTTTTTTGGTAGGTCTTCCCTCTCCTTTGTTTCTGTAATAATCCTGTGATGCTTTACGAAGTATCAGTAATTCGTATTGCTCTTTATCAGTAACATCCTGGATATGAAGTGAGACCAGTTTGGCTCCTATTCTACTTTTAGGAATCTGAATCACTTTTATTTTATAATCAATCTGATTCTTACGGATTTTAATAACATCTCCTTCTTTTACCTCTTTAGATGACTTTACGGCAGACGTTCCTATAGAAACTCTATTCTTTTTAATCTCCTCTGCTGCAACACTTCTCGTCTTATAAAAACGAATGCTCCATAAAAATTTATCTATTCTCATAATTTTTTATACTTTTGCCGTTATATTATTTGTAAAGTAATTAAAGTTTTTTGAAATGAAAAAAATATTTTTATATATCCTTGCGGGATCTTTGTGCTTTTCTGCTTGTAAAAAAGATGACACAATAGATAGTTATGTAGAGCCAGAAGATATAACAACACAAAACACCTATGACGATCAAGCCATTAAGAAGTTCATGGATGAGAACTATCTCGATGCACAGGGAAATATAAAGGCATTCAGTTCTACGGATACTGCGGATGATAATGAAAAAAAATTATCTGAGTTGAGTCCTGTAACACTTCCTTCGGGAACTATCTATATCATGAGAAACGGAGCTCAACCTTCGCCAACTGATGCAAAAGATATTGGCAGCACTGATATTCTTAAAGTAATGATGAAAGCGACTACTTATCTGGCAATCAATACGGATGGAAAATCTTTATTTACTGCTGCTACAGACTTTATGAATACAATCAACGGAACTGGAATTCCTGCAGTTGATCCTAAATTCTATTATATTTCTGATGTAAAAGACAAGGAGGATCCATTGATCAAAAATGCGACCACTGATGCAGCAAAAAAGCCAAGCTATTATATGATTGAAGGTTTCAGTGAAGCTTTGCAGAAATTTAAAGCATTTAACGACTTCCCTAGCGAATCACCATATAACTTACAGGGAGTAATTATTGTTCCTTCAAGAGCTGCTTTTGCAAGAGATCCTTATTTCCCATACAATTACCCAGGTTATAGCCAGGTGATTTCGTTGAGAAACAAAACTTTCGTTTTCAACTTCCAGGTGTATAGCAGAGCTACAAGACCATAAGTCATAGCGTAAAGTTTAAATAAAATAATAAATAAACCCCACAATGCTCATTGTGGGGTTTATTTATATCATACGGTTATCAAAATTAATATTTTGCCTTCTGCTTCACATTCCCTAAGATATCCGGGAAATAAAGGTCTGCAAGGTGGTCAAATTCATCTCCTCTCATAAACATAGTAGCATCTACTTCTTCATAAGAACTTCTTCCTGCTGCTGCAATCAATTCATTGCAGGTATGAAGTGTATTTTTATGGAAATGATATACTCTTTCTGCCTTATCAGTCACTTCAAGTCCTTTGATAAGCATTTTATCCTGCGTAGCGACTCCTGTAGGACAGTTGTTTGTATTACATCTTAACGCCTGGATACATCCTAAAGAGAACATAAATCCTCTGGCATTATTACACATATCGGCTCCCATTGCAACAGCTCTCAGGATATCAAGACTGGTAAGAACTTTACCACTGGCAATTACTCTTAGTTTATTTCTTAAATTATAATTATTAAGCGTTCTGTTCACGAATATCAAAGCCGGCTCTAATGGCATCCCTACTCCATCTGAGAATTCAGGTGGTGCCGCTCCTGTTCCTCCTTCAGCTCCGTCTATGGTAATAAAGTCCGGATAAATCTTCAGCACATTCATTTGCACACAAACATCCTCGAATTCTTTGGTATCACCTATACAAAGTTTAAAGCCAACAGGCTTTCCTCCTGAAAGTTCTCTCAGCTGCTGTACAAACCTCAGCAATCCGGCAGCATCTGAAAATGATGTATGTGATGGTGGTGAAATAACGGTCATCCCTGGTGTTACGTGACGGATCGCTGCAATTTCCGGAGTGTTTTTTACACCTGGAAGTACTCCTCCATGTCCCGGTTTTGCTCCCTGTGATAGTTTAATCTCAACCATTTTCACATTAGGAAGTGTAGCATATTTTTCAAAAAGCTCTGGATTGAACTTTCCTTCTTCATCACGGCATCCGAAGTATCCTGTTCCGATCTGCCAGCATAAATCACCTCCTTCCATATGGTGGGGTGAAATTCCTCCTTCTCCTGTATTATGGTAAAAATTTCCTTTTTTAGCCCCTCTGTTCAGGGAAATCTGAGCTCTGTCGCTCAATGCCCCAAAACTCATGGCAGAGATATTAAATAAAGAAGCATGGTAAGGTTGGGTGCATTGTTCTCCTCCTACCCATACTCTCGGAAGTTCTTCTGATGGTGATTTTGCATAAATAGAATGCTTGATCCCTTCATATTTTCTGTGATTTACTTCCAGCTGTGTACCAAAAGCAACGGTATCGCTTAAATTTTTTGCACGTCTGTATACTGCAGAACGCTGATTTCTTGGAAATGGTTTCCCGTCTGTCTCCCTCTCAATAAAGTATTGCTGCATTTCGGGTGAAATACTCTCGAAAAAATACCTGAAGTATCCCAATACAGGAAAGTTCCTCAAAATAGCATGTTTCGATTGATAAGCATTGTACACACCTAATGCATAGATTGCGGATAACAGTGTTGGTATCCAGTAATGCGTTCTGATCAGCAGTGCTATAATCCATGTAGCAACTACTAATACAATTCCCCAAGATAAAAACTTATCTCTCATGAATGTAGTATTTAAAGTTTAAAAATAAATTTAGTGGAAATTTTGCAAAGAGCCTATGCTTTTGCTAAAAAATTTTGGTAGGAAGATTGCACTGAAACCGTGCCATCTGACAGGATTTTTTCTAAATTTAGAAATTCGATTTTGTTTACTGATGCAGGATCAAAGTCTTTTTGAACTCTCACATAATTTTCTGTGAAGCCAAACATTTTCCCGTCTTTATTTTCGTGCTCCCAAAGAACAGGAAGCGATTTACCAAGTTGGGTCTGATAGAATGCCATTTTCTTCTTTTCAGAAAGAATTCTAAGCATTTTATTACGTTTTTTTCTTTCAGCTACTGGAACAACGCCTTCCATTGCAGCGGCTTCCGTATTTTCTCTTTCAGAATAAGTAAATACGTGAAGGTAAGTAATAGGAAGTTCATTAAGGAAATTATAAGTCTCCATAAATATTTCCTCGGTTTCTCCCGGGAATCCTACAATAACATCTACACCAATAGCCGCATCAGGCATTACCTCGCGGATCTTGTTTACTCTGTCATTATACAGTTTTGTAAGATAACGACGTTTCATCTTTTTCAAGAGTTCATCGCTTCCGGACTGTAATGGGATATGAAAATGCGGAACAAAGCTTTTACTTTTAGAAACCAGCTCAATACTTTCATCTTTCAACAGATTGGGTTCAATAGAAGATATACGGATTCTTTCAATCCCTTCTACTTTATCCAGTTCTGAAATAAGGTCAAGGAAAGTATGTTCGTGTCTTTTATTTCCGAATTCTCCTTTACCATAATCACCGATATTCACCCCTGTAAGAACAATTTCTTTGATGTCTTTTGCAGCAATTTCTGTAGCATTTCTGAGAACATTCTCAATAGTATCGGAACGTGAAATTCCTCTTGCTAACGGAATCGTACAGTATGTACATTTATAATCACAACCATCCTGAACTTTCAGGAAAGCTCTGGTTCTGTCACCAATAGAGTAACTTCCAATAAAGAAGTCTGTTTCTTCAATTTCACATGAGTGAACTACTCCTTCACTTTCAGATTTCTCTAAATCGTCAAGGTAACTTAGAATATTGAATTTTTCTTTTGCCCCTAAAACAAGGTCAACTCCTTCAATTTGTGAAATTTCTTCAGGTTTCAGCTGTGCATAGCATCCAACAATAACAACCAGTCCTTCCGGATTGGCTTTCATTGCTCTTTTTACGTGCAGTTTACACTCACGGTCAGCATTTTCTGTCACAGAACACGTATTGATAACATACACATTCGCTTTATCATCAAAACTTACCTTATCATAACCTGCATCTGTTAATTGACGGGCAATAGTAGATGTTTCTGCAAAATTTAATTTGCAGCCAAGTGTATGAAACGCGGCAGTTCTATGAAAAGTAGACATTTGTTACTCCTGAATTTTATGGGTGCAAAGATAGTAATTTTAATAAGAATCCAAGATTGATTCAGTCTATTGTTTAAATTCATCCCTTACTTCAGGGCTGTTTTGAAAGCAGACCGGTGATGAATTGGCGTCCGGTTCATCGCTTAAAAACTTAGTTTTCATTTCTGTATTAAACTCCTGAGAACGGTTTCTGGCAATAGACAGTGTATTCCAGTCTTCATTTTTTATCATTTTCGCGATATAAACAATCTGACCGATATGGTAAGGATAGTGAGCCAGCTGGCGGAGAACAGCATCAATGACTGGGTGTGCTTCCCCCCTGATATAAGTTGTTGAATAGAGATTATCATCATTTATCTTTTCAAGAGCATCAAAAAAACATTCCCAGCCTTTTTCCCAAAAATCCAGTACCTGCTCCTTAGTTGTAAATGTATTAACAAACTCTCCGTCACGGTTACGCCATGATTTCTCTCCATCTTCAGTAAGAAAATTGGTCCATCTTGAAAGCATATTTCCTGCAAGATGCTTCACAATGACAGCAATAGAATTACTTTCATCATTATACTGCCAGAACATCTGCTCATCGGTAAGCTGTCCAAATGTTTTATCTCCCAGGGATTTATAATATTCAAAACGTTTTACGAGCAAGTCTTTCATTTTTTCTATTTTGATAACCAATTTAAAACCTTTCAAAAATAAAAATCACTTCAAACGAAGTGATTTTATCTATGTATTATATTTATTCTTATTCTCTGTTTTTCACCAATACCCAGCCTGTAAATTTGATTGCTGTACTATTTTTATCATTTTCATTCCATGTGATAGAATACCAGTAAGTTCCGGTAGGCACTCTTCTTCCGCCCTGTGTACCATCCCATTTATAACCATTTGATTTGTCAGCCTGGAAGATTTTGTTTCCGTAACGGTCAAAAATATTCATGATCAGGTTTTGTTTGATGCCTAATGCTGAATAATCAATCACATCATTCACTCCATCTGCATTCGGGGTAATCACGTTAACCAAATTAGGTACAACCACTCCTATTTCTATCGGATCACAATCATAAGCATCTTTCACGTATACTTTATGATCTCCTCTCGAAAGATTATTAAAAACATTGGAGTCCTGCCAAATGATATTGTCTATTGAATATTTATATGCCGGATTTCCTCCTGTTACAGATATTGTAATTGTATTATTCGAAATATCAATTCCGGAAACAACCGGCTGTTCGGAAGGAAGTACTTTTACCGTTTGTATAGCAATACATTCTCCTGTTTTAAGCTTTACCCAATACACTCCAATTCCTGCTTTGATTGTTTGGGTAGTGGCACCTGTACTCCATTCGTAGCTTTTGAATCCTGGCCCCGCATCCAGCGTGGTCTGATCTTCTGCACAAATGGTTACATCTTTAAGGGTAGCAGAATATACCGGCGCAATAACGACTAAAGTAATTCTGGCTACGGTATAACATCCCTGAGCATTGGAAACTCTTACATATACAAATCCATTAGGAGCAATATAATTATTAGCATTCAGAATTTCGTTAGTCTGATTAACGGCATCTGTCATTGAAGGGTAATATTTTTTTGTAGGATTTGTCTGACCTGTTACCGAAGCATTTACAAGATTAAAAGAAGCTGTGGATGGATTGCCCTCAATGAAGCATGATCTCAGTGTCACTTCATTCACTACGACTACCGGATAAAATTTCAAGGTGATCTGTGCAACCGCAGTACAGCCAAATTCTGAGATTACTTTTACATAAACCATCCCTTCTGCAGATACAAATGCCATAGGAGTTGTAATCTCATTGATACCGGCATTAAGATCCGACATCGTATGATAGTATTTTTTAGTGACATTCGGATTTCCAATAACATCTGCAGTGGTTAAATCAAATAAAGCTGTACCAGCATTATTATTGTTACACTCGGTTAATGTAACATTTTTAACGGTAATAGAACCGTCTTTGAATTTAAATACCCCCACCTGTTTACATTTATTAAGCGGATTGGTGGCATTGGTGGGATCGGTATAATTGATACTGTAATAGTAAACTGTAGTTGTATTTACTGTTTTTGGAGCCGTAATAGGGTTATTCCCTGTTAAAGCATCATTCTGACTCAGATGATAACTTACATTGAAGTTTTGATTTCCGTTAAGAATTCCTGCAGACAATGTAGAGAAATCAAACAGAGCTGTACTTGAGCATATTACCACTTCTCTTGGATCAGCAGGATTAGCCGCCGGAATCCCGGGAGGAGTAAATGGCTGCGTCTGGATATTCGGGTCTGTAAACGGTGAAGCCAGTGTGGCAGTTCCACCCCATGTCAAAGAAAACGGAGCTGTTGTAGAACTGGTACTGCTTACCCAGTTGTCAATAAACAAATAATACGTTTGTCCTGGTAAAACATCCATATATCTGCAATATGGTGTAAGAGAACCCCCTGCAGCACTCAGAAGAGTACTTGTCATATTTAATCCTGTAGCAGGACCGGGACCAATAACCGTTGCAGCATTACAGCGTATGGGTGATCCCAAGCTTCCACAGGTCACATTAGGACCAAAAATAGCCCAGTCATAATCGGCATCCGGATTATTCGGAACCAGATCAAAAGTAAGGGTACCTCCAGTAGCAATTGTAATTTTATACCAGATAGAATTGTGCTCACCGGTAAAATCTATACAACTTCCTGAGTTTACCAATTCTTTTATATCACCATATCCGGTGGGACTATAAGTGATATTTGAGTTTCCGCAGACTGACAATGCTGTAGCACAATCTGCCTGAGAATAATAAGTATGAGAGATGCATAGAAGTATGAAAAGTAGAAGTTTTCTCATAGATTACATGTTTTTATGGTTCATTAGTTACACATCGTATTGATATTCAACGCACACCAAATATACCCATATTTTAATTACAAACAACAAAATCTAAATAATTTTAAACTATTTCAAATTAAAATACCAAATGATTTAAAATAGTTCATATAATCACAGATTAAAGCACGAAATAATTAAACACACGAATCAAAAGACAAAACTTTTATTTTATACTGGTAATATTCCCACACAAATTTTCAAGGTGAAATATTTTATGGAAAGGACTTTTCACTTCTGTCAAATGTTCTTTATCCTGAATAAAGGTATATCTTGAAGCAATAGAATTCATATCTGAAACAATCACGAGCCAGCATTCATCCACTGAAGTGTCATAGTAAGGAAATTTTTCATTTTTCTTTTCAATGAGTTCCAGAATCTTTTCGGAGCAGAGTTCATCAAAAAGGTTCATACTGTATTCGTGGGTGATAAAAACATTTCTGCGGTGAAAAGATTTTCTTACACTTTTTACACACCCCACAGCTTTATTTTTTTTGATGCTTTTATAAATACTGATAATATTTTCCTGCTGTGCTTCCAGATGATCAAATTTAGTTTCCGGGTGGAATTCTAAAAAATAAACACCACGATATTTCGTAGTGTCTTCCTGTTCTAATAATATTTCTGCCTGACGGAACATTTTATTCAATGTACTTTCCACTTTCTTCATTTCCAGATGATTGATCACTTCAGTCAGTTCTATTCCAATTTTTTTGTCGTTTAACTTTGCGATAAAGTCTGGACTTTCGCAGGTAAGGTTTTCAAATTTCACTTCGGGGAAGTGATGCATAAAAGAATTGAGAAGCAGAATCTCGGATTTCTTTCTGTATTTTTCACGGTCATGAAGCGGAGATTCGTCTATGGTACGGTGATACTTCTCTATGGGCTTTTTTTTCAAATGCCTGTTCAGATAATATAAACTCAGATTCTTTATCAGATCTTCCTCAGAAAACGTCTTTTTCATGTGTGGTATTTTTATTTAATTAAGAACACATGCAGCCATGGGCTTTCATCGTTAAAAGTTTTTGATAATCAAAAATTTACACACTTAAAGGTAAGTAAAAAAACAATTCAACACTTAGTTTTCACATTAATTTATCTGTTAATTAATGTAAAGTTTATTTTCATAATTAATACCTTTGCCTTTTCTAACACAAACGCACATTTATGGATTTTAGGAATTTCAAAATACCCTACAATATCAATCCTCAATATTCCAAAAAAACCGCCTATTTCTCGATGGAATTTGCCCTTGAGCAGGTACTTAAAATATATTCGGGAGGACTTGGCTTTCTGGCAGGATCGCATATGAGAAGCGCCTATAATCTTAAGCAGGATCTTATAGGAATCGGTATTCTATGGAAGTTTGGTTATTATGACCAGGCAAGAAACCATGATCAGACTTTACAGCCTGTATGGACGAGAAAAATGTACAGTTTTCTTGAAGACACCGGAATAAAATTTCAAATCGAAATTCACAGTGCTCCGGTTTGGGTAAAAGTATGGTACCTTGATCCTGAAACGTTCAATACGGCACCCATGTTCTTCCTGTCCACAGATGTTCCGGAAAATGATCATGTTTCCAAAACAATCTGCCACAAACTATATGATGCCAATGAATCTACCAAGCTTGCCCAATATATTTTATTAGGCAAAGGAGGCGCTAAATTATTGGACGAACTGAATATTGAAAGAGATGTTTATCATCTTAACGAAGCTCACGGACTTCCCGCAGCTTTCTATTTGTTGAAAAAATACAACGGAGACCTCAATAAAGTTAAGGAAAAACTGGTTTTCACAACGCATACCCCTGAAGAAGCTGGAAATGAAAAACATAGTTTCAGGTTATGTTATGATATGTCCTATTTCTCCGGCTACAGCATGGAAGAAGTGAAAAAGATTGAAGGTTCTGATGACGACCGTTTTAACCATTCTCTTTGTGCATTAAAGATGGCCAGAATCGCCAACGGAGTTTCTCAGCTTCATGGTGTGGTTTCCAGAGCAATGTGGAATAAATATTCTGACATCTGTGAAATTACGTCTATCACCAACGCTCAGGAATTTAAATATTGGTCTGATAAACCTTTATACAATGCCAAAGATGAAAATGATGCCACCGTTTTTGACTACCGTAAAAAGTATTTGAAGAAAAAGCTTTTCAGTATTGTTGCAGATCAAACGGGAAATTTATTTAACCCTAACATTTTTACCATTGTATGGGCCAGAAGGTTTGCAGGCTACAAAAGAGCAGATCTTCTTTTACACGACAAAGAAAGATTCTACAGGCTTCTGAATAACCCTAAATATCCGGTACAGATCATTTGGGCAGGAAAACCTTATCCAATGGACTATTCTGCCATTTCTACATTCAATACTCTGGTTGAAGAAAGCAAAAATCATAAAAGTATAGCTGTTCTTACAGGATATGAACTTTCTTTAAGTAAATCCTTAAAGCAAGGTTCGGATTTATGGCTTAACAACCCAAGGGTTCCAAGGGAAGCCTCAGGAACTTCCGGTATGACCGCTGCCATGAACGGTTCAGTGAATTTATCCACTGATGACGGATGGATCCCGGAATTTGCAAAACATAGAGAAAACTCTTTCGTTGTTCCAAAAGCAGATTATATGAATATGAGCATCTATGAACAGGATAATTATGATTTGAATACATTATATGAAATCCTTGAAAACGAAATTCTTCCAACCTATTATGATCATCCTGATCAATGGAGAAAAATCCAGCACAATGCAATGAATGATGTGAAAGATCATTTCAACAGTGACAGGATGGCGGATGAATATTATAGAGTGCTTTATAATGAAACAAAATAGAGAAAATGCAAATCTGCAATTTCACCTCTCATACATCAATGCCCGGAAAATTTCCGGGCATTGATGTATAGATTTATTTACTTTTTTTCTTTGCAGGCACTTTCAGTCCTTTTTCTTTTGCTTCGGAAATACCGATGGCTACGGCTTGCTTTCTGCTTGTCACTTTCTTACCGGAAGAAGATTTCAATTTTCCTTCCTTAAATTCGTGCATCACTTTTCCTACTTTGTCCTGAGCTTTTTCTGAATATTTAGTTTTGCTCATGATTTGATTTTTAAGATTTTGGCAGGGATATCCCTAATTCATAAACGCAGGCATGCTTCAAATACTTTGAACGCTCTCTTGATGTTACCGATTCAAAATGATCATTTTTGAGCACAATAATCGGGTCCTCCGCATTTTCAATTTCAAAATTGGCGAAATATCTTTCATCGGGTGGAGATTGCTGTTGTCTCGCTTTAATTTTTTGCAATTCATCCGCATATTTTCTGAATCCGGGATCTGAGGAGTGGATAAACTTGTATTCATCGCCTGCATACACATGGTAATGAAGTTTTTTCTCTATCAAACCTGCTTCATCAGTAATTTCAGGATTATCATTCCCGTCTCTAAATACTACTTCTACCAATGTTCCTCCTTTTTTATGTGCGCATTCTTCTGCGTCGTTAAAACTGGAAAAACCTGTATAAACAATCTGGTCGTTTAATACATAACGGTTCAGTTTCTGGTTGTATGCATTCGTTTCCATAATTATCATTTGATTTGATTTACAGTTATTATATATTCAATTTTTTTGCCAAATTGCGTTTTTTTTAAATTTCATTACTGAATATTTTTTATTACTTTAGAGTCGAACTAAAAATATTTAACCATGAAAAATTTCAAAAAAATTTCAAGACTACAATTAAAAGAAGTACACGGAGGTGTTTTACCAGGAATGAAAAGATGCGTAGACGAAGTTACCTGCCAACTCAGAATCTGGTGGATTGGAGGCGGACTAGATTCTACCTGTGCTCATGCATACCCTTTCTGCGCTCCTGAAGGATATTATCCGCCGGAAACAGAGAATCCGGGTACAATGCACGAAGCTTAATTATAACACAGAATCAGGACATCAAGTCCTGATTTTTATTTTATAATGGTTATATAAGTAAGAATTATTAAATTTGGAATCATTAAAATTAGAAATGAAAAAACTCTTATTAACTCTTACTGTTGCTGCCGTATTCCAAAATGTATCAGCACAGGATATTACTTTAGATAAAATATATTCAGGATATTACCGTGGAAAAGGGATTGCAGGAATCACTTCCATGAAAAACGGTGAAAACTATCTTGTGATTGAACCCTCTGGAATTGCAAAATATTCTTATAAAACTTCACAGAAAGAAGGAAATCTTGTGGACGGAAAGTTTGAAAGCTATATTTTTTCTGATGATGAATCTAAAATCCTTTTACAGACAGGAAGCCAGCCTATTTACAGACATTCTTTCCTTGGAAAATTTGAGGTAAAAGACTTAAAATCCGGAAAAGTAATCAGTCTGAATGAGGGTAAAACGGTTCAGGAGCCAACATTTTCACCTGATGCTACAAAAGTGGCATTTATTTCGGACAATAATTTATTCTATCAGGACCTGACTTCAGGAAAGATCACACAGATCACTACTGACGGCAAAAAAAATTCAATCCTGAATGGTTTGGCAGATTGGGTTTATGAAGAGGAATTCGGACACGCAAGACAGTATGAATGGACTAAAAACTCCGATGCAATTGTATTTGTAAAATCTGACGAAGGGCAAGTACCGGAAATCTATATTCCCATCTACGGAAAAAGCTTGTACCCAGCTGAGATGCGTTATAAATATCCAAAAGCTGGAGAAAAAAACTCTATAGTTTCTGCACAGCTATATCGTCTTGACAATGGAAAAACGATGCAGCTTAACTTAGGTTCTTTCAAAAATTATTATATCCCGAATGTATTCCAGACTGCAAAACCAGATGAAATTGTTCTAATTACTTCTGAGAGAATTCAGAATGCCTCAGATATTTTAAAGGTAAATACTAAAACCGGAGCTGTTCAGAAGCTATTTACTGAAACTGATGATAAATGGATCGATACAGACAGCCCTACTCTTGAATTCCTTGAAGATGATTCTTTCCTTTGGGCTTCTGAAAGAGATGGAAACCGCCACCTTTATTGGTATGATAAAGATGGTAAGCTTAAAAAGCAGATCACAAAAGGGAACTGGGAAGTAACTGATTATTATGGATTCAATCCAAAATCGAAAGAAATTTATGTTCAGACTACCGAGAAAGGGAGTGTTAATAAGGTAGTTTCCAAAGTAAATATTGAAAACGGAAAATCTCAACTGATCTCCAATGCAGAAGGGAACAACTCTGCTAATTTCAGCAAGAATTATAATTATTTCATTGAAACCTCTTCTACAGCCGCAAAACCTTACACTTACGTTTTAAAAGACGGAAACGGGAAAGCAGTAAAAGAACTTCAGAACAACAATGATCAGTTACAGAAATTAAAAACGGATAATTTTGTTGAAAAAGAATTCATTACTATTCCAAATGCGGTAGGCGATCAGATGAATGCGTGGATCATGAAGCCTAAAAACTTTGATCCGAATAAAAAGTATCCTTTATTTATGTTCCAATATTCCGGACCTGGATCTCAGCAGGTTGCCAATTCATGGGATAACGGAAATGCAATGTGGTTTAATCATCTTGTACAAAAAGGATATATTGTAGCTTGTGTAGATGGCCGTGGAACCGGTTACAAGGGAGCGAAATACAAGAAAGTAACGTATATGAATTTAGGGAAATATGAGATTGAAGATCAGATTACTGCAGCGAAGTGGTTTGGAAACCAATCTTATGTTGATAAAAGCAGAATCGGAATGTTCGGATGGAGCTTCGGTGGTTACATGACCAGTCTGGCAATGACTAAAGGAGCAGATGTTTTCAAAATGGGAATTGCTGTAGCACCGGTAACCAACTGGAGATATTACGACTCTGTATACACGGAAAGATTTATGAGAACACCTCAGGAAAATCCTGATGGATATGATAAAAACTCTCCTACAGAATATGCGAACCTGTTGAAAGGTAAATTCTTATTAATCCACGGAACTGCCGATGACAACGTTCACTTCCAGAACTCTATGGAATTCTCTGAAGCTTTGATTCAAAACAAAAAACAGTTTGATTTTATGGCTTATCCAGATAAAAACCACGGAATTTATGGTGGACAGACAAGACCTCAGTTGTATCAAAAAATGACTGATTTTATCTTGAATAATTTATAAACAATACATTATATCTAATAAAAACCCCTTTCAAACTTTTGAAAGGGGTTTTTATTAAGGATATTTTACAGCTTTATCTAATTCTATAGGATTATTAAAGGCTTTTAATTTTTTTCTTTCATTTGCTTCAGCAGGTTTCAGTTCTTCTCTGCTAAGAACGGTTCCGTCATCAAGTTGCAGCTTCTTTCCTTCTGGTAAAGTCAGTCTTCCATTCAATATATATTTAAAAGGACTATCATATAATTCTAATTTCAATTTATCCAGCTTATCCTGATTAACAGGAATTGCTCTGGAAATAGAATTTTCTAATGAAACCTTTTTATATGAATCCTGAATTTTTTCACTTTTAATAACTTTGAAGTGATAATCTTTTTTAGCATCATACAATTCCATAATAAGTCCAGGTAAACCATTAAATTTATAAGGTCCATAAGGAATGGGGATATCCTTAGAAAACCATGCTACCCAACTTCTTCCTCCAAATTGTGTTGTTGCCTTTTGAAGGTGAAGTTCATCAGCAATCTTGATACTATCTGTAATTTTCCAGTTCTGTTCCGCCTTTTCATCAATTTTATAAAAATTCACATCTCCTATATATTCATAGTTTTGGTATTCATTACTATTATTTTTTTTAATCAGAAATGAAGTCTGTTTATACCCTTTAAATCCATATTGATTTTTAGTCGCAAATATTGAATCATTGATATAATATATTCTATTATAATAGGTCAAATCATCTTTAGAAATATCCAGATTAAAATTTTCTTTGATAAGATTGTTTGAAGTGGAATCTTTCTTATATACAACATCATACACAAATCTGTTGCTTTGTGAAAAACAGATAAATGTTCCCAATAATAAAAATAATAGCTTTTTCATAGTTTAATTCTAGTCAATCATTTCAGATAAGAAATATTCCAAATCTGCCCTGTCATATTCTATAGGGTATTGATATCCATTGATAAAAATATCTGGTGTAAAATTAATATCATTGATGTTTCTCCATTTTTTCTGGTTATTTAAAATAGAAATGACATTATCCTGATTGGTAAACAAATGAGAATACTTCTTATTCCATTTGCTTACACCATTTTTATCTGCTCTTATATTATACCACTCTTCCAAAGCTACAAAAAATGTGGTTTTATCCTCCGAATTTTCATAAATGCTCGCCATATTTATATATGTAGAACCTAATTCTTCTGAAAAATTTTCCAGATCTGCATCCAGCACAAGGCGAATATTAATTTTATTACTGTAATTATTTATGATTCTCATAAATGTTGGGTAGAATTCTTTGCAATATTTACAAGAAGGATTGGTTACTAAAGTCAACGTTAAATTTGAATCTGAAGTTCCAAAATTAAATGAACTTAAAAAATCATCATTAAGAGTTTTCTTTTGAATTGAAAGGTTATTTCTAAAAAAAGTATAGTTCTTTTTAAATCTTGAATTTTTTACAATCTCTTCTTTCAGTTTATTATCCCAGTTAATTTTTTCTTTTAAATAAAGAAGAAACAAAGCAGACGCCGAAACAAATAGCACATACAAAACAATAGAAAACGGATTGATCTTTACTATTGGATTGGGCAAAAAGAGCAAAATAGCCAGCTGGGCATAAACGCAAAGTATGATACCAATACAAACCGGACACAGCTTTTTAATAACAATCACCTGATAGTATAATGAAACAAATGAGATGGGTATAAACAAATAGAATATATACTTGTATATAAAATAATAAAAACTCAGATCTTTATATATAGCTAAAACTATAAAACTAATAATTTGACAGAAAAAGAATAATAAAGAGATCTCTGATATATCCAAAAACTTCCATTTCTTATAATTAAATACATAATCACAGTCAGTTTTTAACATCTTATTCTGACATACTCCTAAAGGTATAATGGTTCCTTTCCCATGAGTTTTTTTATAGGCTTCATAAGAAAGGAAGATTCCTAAAAATGAAAGTGATAAAAATGCGATTCCCGCATAAAAGAAAGAAAAGTCTAATAATAAAACAGACAATACTAGAGCTCCCAATAAAAGACTACTCCATAAGAAAAGATTATTTTTTTTCTTTTCATTGTAAAAACTCTCTGATTTATCAACTAATAAGACAACATTGGACGCTGAGATATTATAATTCTTTTTGTCTTCTAATTTAAAGCCTTCATCATTGATGGATATAAAATTTTTAGGCAACAATTCAACGTCTTCTACATCTATTTCAAACACTGAGCAATCAATATTAAAAAAATGAAGCGTATCGGAAAAAGACAGAATATTAGGAAATTCCGGATGCCCATTTAATTGGTATTCAAACTCAGTCTTATCAATATGGATATCGACAAGATTTAAATAGCTTGTTAATATATTAATATTTTTCTTCATAAATACTTAAAAATAATCAGCAATGAAATTTCATTGCTGATTACGATTTTAATTTTAGTTACAACATCCTCCTCCGCATCTTGCACTACCATCTCCAGCACAACCAGCTTGTACACATCCGCACTCTACTTCTCCACCACCGATTCCGATAATAGTTCCTCCTCCGTTTCCTATTTTCCCTCCTTTAAGTGATCTTAACTCATTTCTGGATAGACTTGCTTTCTTCATTTTCAAAGAATTGTTTTTCATAATGTTTTAATTAAATATTCTGTGTCATTATTGACTTTTCAAAACTATAAATTAAAATCTCCAGTAAGAGAAATAGATCAGGTATTTTTTTGGCAAATTTCTTGCAGAACATGTACATGTTTTGCATATTTGCAATAGACATTAAGAACCATGAAGCAAGAAAAACTAAGAAACCTACGAAAACTCAAAGGCATCTCTCAAGAGAAGATGGCAAAAATTTTATCTACTGATCCTTCAAATTATTCCCGAAAAGAGCGGGGTGAGGTAAGGATACATGAAGATGAATGGAAGAAAATAGCTGAATCACTCAGTGTTTCTATTTCTGATATTAAAGAAGAAGAAGAAATGGTGTTCAGTAATAAAAATTCCACATTCAAAGACACTACTCAATATCAGTACATCCAAAATTTCAATTATTCAATCATTGAGAACTTACAGGATTATATTGATTTTCTAAAACAAAAGATTCGTGAATTAAATGAAGAAAACCAAATACTAAAATCTCAAAATGATTTTAGCTCATAGAGGCTTCTATATAATTTAATTATATCATCATTCATGAATAATCCACTTCCCTTTCAATTTTATTGAAAGGGATTTTTTATTTATTTCATTAATCATTTAGGCAAGTATTATTTATTTTATCAATTAAAATTAAAAACTTATTTTTGGGAAATTTGAAAATTGAATATATGAAGACTAAACATCCTAAAGGGCTGCCCTTTCTCTTTTTTACAGAAATGTGGGAGCGTTTCGGGTATTACCTGATTCTTGGAATCTTTGTTCTGTATGTTATTGAGCCTACGGGTATGAAAGGCGGACTTGGACTTCCAGATAAAACTGCTGATGATATTTTCGGAACTTATATTGCTTTAACTTATCTGACTCCCTTCATTGGTGGATTCCTTGCAGACAGAGTTTTAGGATATATTAAATCTATCTATCTGGGAGGTTTTTTAATGGCTGCCGGATATATAGGAATGGGTGTTTTTAAGGATTTACCTTTGTTTTATTCCTCACTTGCATTAATTATTATTGGAAATGGTTTCTTTAAACCTACGATCTCCACATTATTAGGAAACCTTTATTCTGAAGAGCCTTATAAAGCTAATAAAGACTCAGGGTATAATATTTTCTACATGGGAATCAATATCGGAGCATTTATCTGTAACATTATTGCGGCTTTCATGCGTAACAAGTTCGGTTGGGGTGAGGCTTTCATCACTGCCGGAGTCGGTATGTTGATTGGTATGGTTATTTTTACGATCGGAAGAAAGCACTACATTCATGCTGCACAGATGAAACCTGTACAGGAAGGAGATACAAAACTTTCCGAAATCATGCTTAAAGTATTTGTTCCTGCCATTATTGCTGGAGGAATAGGTTGGTTTATTCCTAACAATATTTTTGGAAGTGATAGTACAGATGCCTTTATTTTTGCTTGTGTACCTGTAATTTACTTTTACGCTTCTCTTTACTTCAAAGCGAAACCTGATGAAAAAGCTTCCATCGGAGCATTACTTTCAGTATTTCTGATCAGTATGTTCTTCTGGGCGGTATTCAAACAGAATGGTACAGCTTTAACGAGGTGGGCGAACTATTATACAGACAGAAGTGTTCCCGCTTCTCTTGAAAAACCATTGGAAGATATCTATATGGTGGAAGGTAAAAGCTATGAGAACAAAGAAACTCCGGTGTATGACAATCAGTTCAGATCCCAAAAGGATGACAAAGGAGAGACTAAGAAAGAAATGGGGAAAGATGTTTATTTTAAAAACATCTCCACTGAACAACGAGCCGTTCTCGAGAAGAATCCTGAGAATAAAGTATTTCTGTACAATACGGAATTATTCCAGTCTATCAATCCGTTTTGGGTTATCGCGCTGACTCCTGTGATCGTTGGATTCTGGGCCTTGTTGAGAAGAAAAGGAAAAGAACCTTTAACGCCTACCAAGATTGTTTTAGGATTATTTATATCAGGGCTTTCCTGCCTGGTGATGGTTTTAGCAGTGATGGCCGGAGATAATGGTGCTGTAAAAGTGTCTCCCCTATGGCTTGTTGCCAGCTATGGAGTAATTACCATCGGGGAATTATGTTTGTCTCCAATGGGACTTTCATTTGTCTCCAAGCTCTCCCCTGCAAGGATCACTGCATTGATGATGGGAGGTTTCTTCCTGGCCAACTCTGTGGGAAATAAGCTTTCAGGAATCCTGGCAAGTACGTGGTATAATTACGAAAACAAGACGAATTACTTCCTTGTCAACTTCGGTTTGTTAATATTTGCTACACTTTTAGGTCTTTCTATGTTAAAAAGACTGAACAAAATCATGAAAGAAAAAGGGCATTAATCCTTGATATTATAACGATTAGCAAGCTGCGGAATAGTTCCGCAGCTTTTTTATTTAAAAATAAAATTAAAACCTTGCCAAAAACCCAAAATAAACTATATTTGTCAGTCTTAACAAAAATTAACAATAGAAATGGATAATATTGAAGCATTGAGTCCGAAACCGGATGAATTTGTAGAGAATAAGAATTCCAGGCATCCTAAAGGATTATGGGTTCTTTTCGGAACAGAAATGTGGGAGCGTTTCAACTTTTATGGGATGAGAGCACTTTTGACGCTCTTCATGGTAAATTCCTTATTAATAAAAGAAGCTGATGCTGCAATCATCTATGGTGGATTTCTAGCGTTATGTTATTTAACACCTCTTTTGGGAGGATTTATTGCTGATAAGTATATCGGAAATAGATTCGCGATCATCATTGGAGGATCATTAATGGCTATTGGCCAATTCTTATTATTCATTAGTGCATCAACTTTTTCAGCAGACATTGGAAGTGCTAAAATGATTATGTGGCTGGCATTGTTCGTTATCATTTTTGGTAATGGATTCTTCAAACCGAATATTTCCTCAATGGTAGGAAGTCTTTATCCAAAACAGGAAAAATCTAAACTGGATTCTGCTTTCACCATCTTCTATATGGGGATCAACATCGGAGCATTCTTAGGTCAGTTTATCTGTCCATACGTAGGAGATGTAAAAGATGCTGCGACTGGCGTAAGAGACATTTTCGCTTTCAAATGGGGATTCTTAGCCGCTTCAATCGCAATGATAATTGGAACAATAACATTCTTTATCCTTAAAAATAAGTATGTAGTAACTCCGGAAGGAAGACCTATCGGAGGATTACCAAAAAACAATACCAGTGCTGACTTTGAAGAAGGAGAAACGCAAACAGCTAAATTCTCTGGTCAGGCTTTAGGAATCACTGGGGGGATATTTATTATTTTATTCTTTGCTTTCAGATATCTTCTAGTAGGAGAATTTGGATTTAAAGCGGTAGAAATGGGTCAGCTGATCAAAGGGATTATTTATCCTTTCATCTATGCAGCGGGTATTTCTCTTGCCTTCCTGATTATGTCTTCTGCTGAAAACAAGATTGAGAGACAAAGAATCTGGGTAATTTATATCGTTTCTTTCTTCATTATCTTTTTCTGGGCAGCTTTCGAACAGGCAGGATCTTCGTTAACATTTATCGCAGATAACCAGACGGATAGAAACATTTTCGGATGGAATATGCCACCTTCAATGGTTCAGATCTTCAACGGAATTTTCGTAGTTCTTTTGGCCGTTCCTTTCAGCTTATGTTGGGATAAACTAAGAGCAAAAGGAAAAGAGCCGGTATCTCCATTCAAACAAGCAATGGGATTGGCATTAATTGCTCTTTCTTATTTCATCATTGCACACAATGTAAAAGATTTAGGAAGTTCAGGTTTATTAGCAATCAAATGGCTAATGCTATTGTACTTCATCCAAACTTGTGGTGAGCTTTGTCTTTCTCCAATCGGTTTATCACTAGTAGGTAAACTGGCTCCAAAAAGATTTGCTTCATTACTATACGGTGTATTCTTCATTTCTAACGCTGCCGGTTATGCATTAGCTGGTTCATTAGGAGCACTTATCCCTGCAACAGGTGATAAATTCAAAAAAGCGGAAGAAATAGGAGTTAATCTTCAGGATGTATTAGATAAAAAAGTAACCTTAACTGCAGATCAGGTAGCTGCTTTTGATAAAGCTCAGTTACCATTACACAACCCTACATTTGTAGGATTTGAGATCCATAACCTATTCGAATTCTTTATGGTATTCGTAGTACTTTGTGGTATCGCTTCTGTGATTTTAGGTTTAATTTCACCTATCTTAAAGAAAATGATGCACGGTGTAAACTAACTGCATTAACAAAATATGAATAAAACCTCTGCTAAGTCAGAGGTTTTTTTTATTTTCGTACGATGGAAATATTTGATGACTGCATCAAAATTTGAGCTCAGCTTATGTCATATTTTTTCCGCTCAAATGATTAAAAAACAATGTATTTGCCAGCAAATACCTGCTGTACCTCCCAAAAGAAGAAGAATTAAAACAAATTATTGACCAGGACAGAATCCGTTTTGAACTGGATCAGGAAAATAAAAACCCTTAATTAAAACTTAATCATATATCATTATGAGCTTAACTTTAGATGAAATACAAAATTTCAAAGGAAAATACCCTAGGCAAATCTGGAGTCTGTTTTTCTCTGAAATGTGGGAACGTTTCTGTTTCTACGGAATGCGCGGAATGTTGGTTTTCTTTATGATCTCCCAGCTTAATTTCCACGAAAAAGAAGCCAATCTTCAGTATGGTGCCACACAGGCCTTTGTATATGCCTTTACCTTTATAGGCGGCCTTTTTGCAGATAAAATTTTAGGATTCAGAAAATCCCTGTTTTGGGGTGGTCTTCTGATGATTGTAGGAAGTTTAATTCTTGCTACAGATCCGCATAAATTCTTTTTTCTGGGAATAGCATTCACCGTAGTGGGCACAGGTTTCTTTAAACCTAATATTTCATCTATGGTGGGACAGCTTTATAAACCTAATGATTCAAGGGCTGATGCAGGCTTTTCGCTTTTCTATGCAGGAATTAATCTTGGAGCATTATTAGGAGGTTATTTGTGTATTGCTATTGGTAAAGGAGAATTCCTAAGTAACATCATTGCAGAAGAAATGAGATGGCATATTGCTTTCGGACTGGCTGCAATAGTAATGGTAATAAGCTTAATTAACTTCGTATTTACTCAAAAAACACTAGGTACCATAGGCCTACAGCCAGGACATCCTTTAGCTGAAACAAAAACAGCTCCTATTCCAAAATGGAAAGAATACGGAGTATATGTTCTGTCATTGGTTTTCGTACCAATTATTATGACAATGGTTGCTAAGACAGAATATACAGATTATTTCATGTGGACCATCGGACCATTGACATTGATCTATTTATTCTATGAAATGTCTAAAGTAACAGCTTCAGAACGTAAAAAACTTTGGGCTGCATTGGTTTTCATTATATTTTCAATTGTATTCTGGGGAATCTATGAGCAAAGTGGAGGTTCTTTAAGTATTTTTGCCGCTAAGAATCTAAACAAAGACCTTTTCGGATTAGACCCGAATGGAGTGAATAACTCAGGAGGTGCTTTCTTTATTATTTTCCTTGCTCCCCTTATTGGACTTCTTTGGATCTGGTTGAACAAAAGAAAATTTGAACCTAATACCATTATCAAATTCGGATTAGGATTCATTTTCTTAGGATTAGGATATTATGTCTTATTTGCTACCCGATTATTTGCAGACCTACAGGGAATCACTTCATTGAATTTCTTCACATTGGCACTATTAATCATTACCCTCGGAGAACTATGTCTCTCTCCTATCGGATTATCCATCATGACGAAGCTGTCTACTAAAAATCTTCAAGGAATGATGATGGGAATGTGGTTCCTGGCTTCCGCTTATGGACAGTATGTTGCAGGGATTATCGGAGCCAGCCTTGCTACTTCAAAAGAAGGGTCTACCAACTATGATGCTTTGATCACTTATACTGATGGATATAAACAATTGGGATTATACGCGGTAATTGCCGGAGTGGTATTAATTTTGATATCTCCGTACGTGAAAAAATTAATGCAGGAAGTAAAATAAAAAATAAGTTATTATGCTTATTTTTACCTAAATATCACAATATGAAGAAAATTTTAAGCATAGTTCTCTTACTTTTATTAAATTTCAGTTTTGCTCAGGTAAAGTGGATGACCATTGAGGAAGCTTTAAAAGCCCAAAAGGAAAATCCTAAAAAAATACTTATTGATTTTTATGCAGACTGGTGTGGCCCATGCAAAATCATGGACAAAAAAACTTACGGACATCCTGTGATTGCTCAGAATCTGAACGAAAATTATTATCCTGTAAAGTTTAATGCAGAAGAAAAAAAGAGTATTGATATCTTTGGAAGAACATTTTCTAATCCCAATACTGAGCAGAGAAAAGGAAAAAATTCACTGCATGAGTTTACACAGTATATGAATGTAGGCGCTGTTCCAAGTACCGTATTTCTTGATGAGCATGGCGATCCTATCACCATTCTTCAGGGAGAATTATCTGCTAAAGAACTGGAACCCTATCTGGAACTGATCTCAAAAGATTTATTCAAAAAGATTAAAACCAGAGAACAATGGGAAGATTACCAGAAAAAATTTAAATCTAAAATCAAAGATTAGACTTTAAACCTCAGAAGTTTTTAATAATAGGGCTTTCAGAACAATCTGAAAGCCTTTTTTTATACTTACGATCTAAATAAGAGAAACCTGGAATAAAATTGTTATTAATATCCTGCTACAAGCTCTATTGAAATTGTTATTTTCATGGTTGTAACAGTGCATTTTCTGTTTTTGCTTCCAATCTTATCAATTTAACTTTATTAACCGAATTCAGATTAAATACAGTGTTTCCACCCTGTAAATTCAATAAAAATCCTCTACATATTATTTTGGTAAATGATAACCTTTGTCAGAGAGTTAAGGAATACTCTAAAATATATTTAACCTAAAAACAAAGACATCATGAAAAACCTAAACATTCTGAAATTGATCCTATTGATTTTTATGTATCAATTTTCAACCGCACAAAAAGTAGAAAACGTTTCTTCAGCTAGTATTTCAAGGGCTATGAAGCCGTCAAAAATTAAGAAATCAGATACTCCTATTGCCCAATATATGGATGGGAATATGACATTTTCAATAGCAAAAGAAGCGCTTCAAAAAGCCGTACAGGCTGCAGTATCGGGCTTTAATCGGGATATTACAGTAGAAGACATTAAAATTGTAAAGTCCAATATCGGGACCTATTATCTGGGAATTGTATCCAGCAACAGGTCTGAGGAAAAAGCAACTTTATTTCTCCCATTAGGAAATACCGGAAATTCTCCCAACTACTTCTTTGTTCCCGGGCCCGGCCATGTTGTTACCTGTATCAATATTATAGGCTGTCCCAATAACTGTTCTATTGTAAAATTTGGCAGCCAGAATCAATTTACAGGCTGTAACTGTGGCGGCTTTAATCCCGGCGAATTGCCTGCAAATGGAAATACATCTACTGTAGGATGTAATTTCAAGATTAACAAATATATTTCAGAAAAGGAATTATGCCTGGCTATAAAAATAAAAATCGCTGCTTTTCAGGAATAATAAGCCAGTGAAAAAAGCCTTCATTTCAATAAAAAACCTCTTAATTTTTTTTGAGAGGTTTTTATTTATACTAAGTTTTAACGATATTCGCGGTTGTAAAATTATCATCTGGAACTTAACACATCCATAGAATACGTCAAAGGAATTGGTCCTGAAAGAGCCAAACTCATCAAAAGTGTGTTGGGTTTATCTACCGTAGAAGATATGCTGAACTTCTACCCTATCCGATATCTGGATAAAAGCAAAATTCATACAGTTTCTCAACTTCAGGAAGAAAGCAGCCAGGAAATACAATTAAGGGGAAGAATCACTCATGTACAGGAAATCCAGACCGGAAAAACTAAAAGATTATCTGCAAAATTCAATGATGCAACTGGCAGTATGGATCTGGTATGGTTCCAGTATTCAAAATGGCTGAAAGAACAGCTTCCTATTAACAAAGAGGTTTATATTTTTGGAAAGATTAATGTCTTCAATCGTCAGTTTTCTATGCCGCATCCGGAAATTGAAGCTGAAGAAAATAAAGAAGGAGATACAAGGCTTAAACCTATTTACCCTAGTTCAGAAAAACTAACTAAAAGAGGATTAGGTCAAAGGTTTTTTCAAAATGCACTGAGAAATATCTGCAAAGAGATTCCGAATCTTATTGAAGAGAATTTTCCGGAATACATGATGAAAACCTTTAAGTTTATGTCAAGACAGCACACTTTTCTGAATATTCACTTCCCAAAAGACAAAGAGCATTTTGATAAGGCTGATTACAGATTAAAATTTGAAGAATCATTTTTCTTTCAATTAGGATATGGGCTAAAAAAGCTTCATCATAAAACACAGTCTCATGGTAATCCTTTCCCTATTATTGGGGATCACTTCAATGATTTTTATGAAAACCATCTTCCTTTTGAGCTTACCAATGCACAGAAAAGAGTATTAAAGGAAATCCGTATCGATATGAAAAGGCCGATACAGATGAACAGGCTTTTACAGGGAGATGTAGGATCTGGAAAAACAATGGTGGCTCTTCTTACCATGCTTATTGCTATGGACAATGGTTTTCAGAGTTGTTTGATGGCACCCACGGAAATTCTGGCTCAGCAGCACTATAACGGGATTAAAGAACTGTTGGATAAAACCGGAATCAATATCCGTATTCTGACTGGTTCCAGCAAAGCAGCAGAAAGAAGAATTATACATGAAGAATTGGAAAATGGTACACTTTCAATTTTGGTAGGAACCCACGCTGTTTTAGAAGATAAAGTTAAATTTAAAAATATCGGATTAGCCATTATTGATGAGCAGCATAGATTTGGCGTTGCTCAGCGGGCTAAACTTTGGGCTAAGAATAAAATTCCGCCTCATATTCTGGTGATGACCGCTACTCCCATTCCAAGGACTCTGGCAATGAGTTTTTATTCTGATCTGGATGTTTCTGTGATTGATGAAATGCCTGTAGGAAGAAAGCCTATCATTACCGCTCACAGACGAGAAAAAGACAGACTTTATGTTTATAATTTCTGTAAAGATGAAATTAAGAAAGGCCGGCAGATCTATTTTGTATATCCACTCATTGAAGAATCTGAAACCTTAGATTACAAAAATCTGGTGGAAGGGTTGGAACATGTCATGGAGTATTTCTCAGAGTACAATGTAACCATGCTGCATGGAAAGATGAAACCGGATGAAAAAGACGCTGCAATGGCTTATTTTGCTTCGGGAAAAGCTGAAATCATGGTGGCAACTACGGTAATAGAAGTAGGAGTAAATGTACCTAATGCTTCCGTTATGGTCATTGAAAGTTCAGAAAGATTCGGGCTTTCACAGCTGCATCAGTTGAGAGGACGAGTGGGAAGAGGAGCAGAACAGAGTTATTGTATCCTGATGACTTCGGATAAATTATCAAAGGAAAGCAGAACGCGTATCAAGACCATGACTGAAACCAATGACGGTTTCAAAATTTCTGAAGTGGATATGCAGCTTCGCGGCCCCGGAGATATTCTGGGTACTCAACAAAGTGGTGTGGTAGATTTTAAGAGATTAGACCTTATTAATGATTCGGCAATCATTAAAACTACAAAAAACACGGTAGAAAAAATTCTGGAAGCTGATCCTATGCTGTCCAGACCTGATAATCTGATCATCAAAAACTATTATATCAGATACTACAAAGGAAAAAACAAGTGGAGTAAAATTTCATAAAAAAAACCGCAGAAAATACTTCCTGCGGCCCCCTTATAAAACTGTTATTTAGAAGAAATTACTTTTTGGTCTGTCCAAAAAACTTATTTTAATAGCTAAGGCTTAATATTTTGTGATGTGGTGTGAAAATATCTATATAACAATATATTATTTGATAAGTCAAAGCCTTAACTATTAAAATAAATTATGAAAAACAAAATGAATTATTTTTTTCCAACTTGCTTATTATAAAAACTAACTGAGTTTCGGTGGAGATGAGGGAATGAAACGAATAAAAATACCTCCAACTACTTTTGAGTTTTCATGATTGTACCGTTTTGTTTAAAGATCTTCTGTGCTTTAAAATTGGAAAATTAGTATAATTCATTTTGTAAACTAACATCGTGATTTATATAATTTTTGTTTTTAGAAACAATTACTTCTCATTCATCTGTATCTTCTACTATATAATGAAATTTGTGTCTCAGATTACTTTTACAAATGTCAGTATATTAATTCAAATCCTTTTTATATGATTTTAAGTATTAGTTATAAAATTTTCACTTATTTGTGAATAGTATGCATCAAATACGATTAATATTTTCTTAATATTAAATTCATAAAACCTTTATTCATCACACTTTCAGAATAAAATTATCTTTATTCAATCCTGAAGTATGATATTGCCAATTGATTGTAATAACTTCTGTAAGTACCTTTTTCAGACTCTCAAAAGATTCAGGTTTTTTCATGAAAACATTGGCTCCTTTCACAAAAATATCTTCAATTTCATTCTCCGGAATCGGTTCAGAAAAAATAGCAGTTACCATGTTATTGAATTTTGAATTTCTTTCGATTTCTTCCAGACATTCCATGCTGTCTTTTCCAGGAATGGTATATTGTATGAAAACAATTTCCGGAACTACGGCATCATCATTATTCAGATAGGCCATCATATCTTTTCCGTTGCAGAAGCATTGAACTTTTATAGAGATTTTCAGCTCTTTCAAAATATTTTTAAAAAAAATCAAGGTGTTTTCATCGTTATCTGCTACTATTACGTTCAGAAATTCTTTATTCATACTGCATTTTAGGGTTTATTACCGTGCTTTGGGCTCTTCTTCGTTTTCCAATAATCTTTTGAAACTGGGAGGGAGTGATTCCTGTTGTATTTTTAAACTGCGTGCTCAAATGTGCCACACTGGAATAATTCAGCTTATGGGCTATTTCGGTAAGACTTTGTTTGTTTCTTATGATCAGGGCTTTTGCATGCTCTATCTTTTGCAGAATAATAAAATTCTCAATAGATGTATAGGCAACTTCTGAAAATAGGTTGGAAAGATATCCATAGCTGTGGTTCAACTTCTCAGAAATATATATGGATGCTTTTACCGGGATGATCTCATCAGAAAATACCAATTCTACGATAGCATCTTTTATTTTCTGTACCAGCGCAGTTTTTTGGCTTTCTATGATTTCAATACCATAATCTTCAAGATTTTGCTTAAAAAGACTGTGCTGTTCCTTTGTGAGAGGCTCATAAAATTCCACTTCACCGAAGTTCAGTAACCTGTACTTCAGTCCGTGTTCTTTAAGTTTTTCGTCCAATACCTTTTTGCAAAGGGCATTGAAATCAAATTTAACATACATTTTCATCCTAGTATATATAAGCCTGTTTGGTTTAGTAAATATAATAATTTATTTCATTTAAAAGTGAAATAGGTGTATTTTTTTTATTTTTGCCATATAGACGCAAAAACTCCTGTATTTAAGAATACAGGAATTTAAACACTAAGGATGAAAAAAATATACTGATAAAAAGCTGTGTCAGCTCAAAACCAAGCATATGAATGTATTGTTATAAGTGATTTGGTTCTGAAGCAAAGATCATTCAAAAAAAGAAGTCACTTGTTATAGAATTACAGGATAAAGTTACAAAATTTTAAGTCAATCATAAGTGAATTAGAAATTCCATTAGATAATCATCCATCACAAATCCGTTCCCGATATCAAAAACTCCTTCTCCATACACTTTGTATCCTTGGGATTCGTAGAAGTTTCGTGCAGAATTATTTTTATTCACATTCAGAATAATTCTTTCATTTCCGTTCTCAGAAACTTTCTCATTCAGAAACTGAAGTGCTTTTTTACCAAATCCTTTTCCCTTACTTTCCGGAACCAGATAAATACGGTGCAGCTTTGTTGTTTTCTCTTCATAATTATGTTCGTACCCGATAAAACCTTCGTAAGAATCACTATTTTCATCCTGAATGAGATAATAGTGGTAATGAGGACTTTGAAGATGATTCAGAATTTCTGTTTCAGAATACATTTCGGAAAGCATAAATTCCATCTGTTCTTTCGAAAGAATGTCTGCATAGGCGTTTTCCCATGATCTTCGTGCCAGATCCTGAATTAAAGGAATATCCACAGCTGCTGCCTGTCTTAATTTCATGATTTATTGTATTATTATGATTAAAAAAAGTGAAAAGCCTAGACTTTTCACCCTTTATGTTTTTCAATAATGAACTGGAGAATTTTAAAACAATCTTAAAATTCAATTCAATTATTAAATATTTGCCATTTCAGCTTTAATTTTTGCGTGAAGACCTTCTGAAGCAGCCACTAAAGGAAGTCTTAAAAAGTTTTTAATAATTCCTTTTTCAGCCAGTATTACTTTAATACCGCAAGGGTTTCCTTCTGCAAAAATCAAACGGGTAATATCTACCATCTTATTGTGAATGGCATAAGCTTCTTTCACTTTTCCTTCAAAACCTAGCTGCACCATGGTAGAAAATTCTTTAGGATATGCTTGCCCGATTACGGAAATCACACCATCTCCTCCTGCTAATGTCACCGGTAATGTATATTCATCATCTCCGGAAACCAATGAAAAGCCTTCAGGTTTCTTTCTCAGAATATCAAAATACTGTAAAATATTTGGTGACGCTTCCTTAATCAGAAATAAATTAGGGAATTCTTTTGCAAGACGAAGTGTAGTATCTGCTTCTACGTTCTGCCCGGTTCTTGAAGGAACATTATAAATGATAATATTTTTCCCTGTGGAAGCTAACATTTTATAATGCTGATAAAGACCTTCCTGGTTAGGCTTATTGTAGTAAGGAGATACTGAAAGTACTGCTTCAAATGCAGAAAGATCTGCTTCTTCAATCTGTTTCTTGACGTCAAGAGTATCGTTGCCGCCAATTCCCAAAACCAAAGGAAGACGTTTATTATTCACCTTAATGATATGCTCAATTACCTGTTTCTTTTCCTCTGCAGAAAGCGTTGCGGCTTCTGCCGTAGTACCCAATACTACCAAATAATTGGTTCCGTTTTCGATATTGTATTCAACAAGTTTTGTTAAACTGTCGAAGTCAACGGATAAATCTTCATTAAAGGGCGTTACCAATGCAACACCTACTCCTTTTAAAATGCTCATCTGTTAGAATTATTTTTGTCAAATTTAATAATTTACAGTAAGAATTTGTAATAAATAATAATGTTTTATTATACATATAGTTATATTTGCATATACTAAAAGATATTATGAAAAATAAATTCTTGTTAATAGGAATTGCCCTGGTAACCCTTACAGCATGCAAAACAGCTTCTACGCTGCAACTTGCGGATGTAAAGACCCAGAAAAATATTTCTATTAATAATGAGCTAAAAAATGAGGAGGAGTTTATAAAATTTATTGAGCCTTATAAGCAAAAACTGGATAAAGAAATGAACCAGAAGATCTCTCACACCAATGTGGATCTTACCAAGCAGGGCGACAACAGCAATCTGGGCAATCTTTTAGCTGACTATACGTTTGAAGGAGGTAATGAATGGATAAAAACTCATCTTAAGCAAAATGTAGACGCTGCATTGATCAATATCGGAGGAATCCGTACCACTATCGGAAAGGGTGATATTTTACTCAAAAATGTATTTGAAGTAATGCCTTTTGAAAATGAAGTGGTTATTGTGAAAATGAAAGGAACAGATTTACAGGGACTTTTTGAGTATTATGCAAAAACGCAGGTCAACAACCCTGTTTCTCACTTATATATTGAGACTCATAACGGACAGGTAATCAAATCCCTGATCAACGGAAAAACAGTAGATCCCGCTAAAGACTATTATATTGCCACTTCAGACTATCTTGCACTGGGAGGAGACAATATGAAGTTCTTTGCCAAAGGAGAATCTATCTCAACAGGAATTAAAATGAGAGATCTGTTTATTGATTATTTTAAGAAAGCTCCTGAAGTTGTAGTAAATTCAGATGTTCGTTTAAATTTTATCGGGAAGAAGTAATGGATAGAAAAAGTTTTTTAAAAGCAATAGGAGGCGGATCTTTGGCAATGGCTTTAGCTCCCAATATGATGATGGCGGAAGAGTTGAAAATTCTTGACTTAAAATCTGCAAATAAACTGACTATTCTCCATACCAATGACCAGCATAGCAGAATAGAACCTTTTGATGCAAGTTATACAAGAAACCCTAACCAGGGAGGTTTTGCAAGAAGGGCGAGTTTAATTCAGCAGATCAGAAATCAGGAAAGCAATGTACTGCTTCTTGATTCAGGAGATATTTTCCAGGGAACTCCTTATTTCAATTTCTTCGGAGGAGAACTGGAGTTTAAATTAATGTCCATGATGAAATATGATGCCTCTACCATGGGAAATCATGATTTTGATAATGGTCTCGATGGATTTTTAAAAGTACTTCCCAATGCGAAGTTTCCTTTTATCTGTTCCAATTATGATTTTAAAAATACGATTCTTGACGGGAAAACTTCCCAGTATAAGATCTTCAACAAGAATGGGATCAAAGTAGGAATTTTCGGGGTGGGAATTCAGCTGGACGGCCTTGTAGGTAAAAAACAGTATGGAGAAACCGTTTATTCCGATCCTATTGAGGTAGCACAGCATTATTCAAATTATCTGAAAAAAGATCAGAAATGTGATCTGGTGATTTGTCTTTCACACATCGGTTATGATTACAAAGATGAACCGAATAAAATAAGTGATAAAATTTTAGCGGCCAGTACAGAGAATATTGATATTATCTTAGGAGGCCATACTCATACATTCTTACCGGAACCTCAATCTTATACCAACAGACAGGGCAAAAATGTACTTGTCAATCAGGTAGGATGGGCAGGTCTTCTTTTGGGTAGAATAGATTTTTATTTTGATACAAACAAAAACGTACAGCATATTTCCTGGAACAATCAGGCAATAGACAGCAGCATAACCGCATAATATGAAAAAACTCTCTATAATTTCTCTTGGTATCTTAGCATCTCTGCAGTTTACAAAAGCACAGGTCATTTCATCAAAAAAATGGGCAGATCTATTTTCCTACAACAAAGTCTTAGCTATGAAAGAAGACAATGGGAAAATCATTGCAGCTACAGAAAACGGAATATTCTATTATACAATATCAACAGGAGAAATTACGAAGTTGTCCAAAGCCAATGGTCTGCATAATATTGGAATAACAGCCTTTGATTATAACCCACAGACTAAGATAGGACTCATAGGGTATGAAAACGGTTCCATGGATGTTATCACTCCACAGGAAATCAAATATATTGTTGATATTCCTATTGCTACCGGCTATAATGGGGATAAAAAAATCAATCATATTTCCATAACAGGAAATCAGGCTGTCATTTCTGTAGGCTATGGACTTTCTATATTTAATCTGAACAACAAAGAGTTCGGAGATTCTACATTTTTCCTTACTGGCGGAGTTTATGAAGCGAGTAATGAAGCAACTATATTCGGGAATAAAGTATATTCTGTAACCAATACAGGACTGAAGAGCCATCAGATGAATACAACCTTTCCGGTATATTCCACATGGACCACGGAAGCTCCCGGAGCATTCAAACATATAGATTCAGAATCTGAACTGGTATATTCATCAGCTACAGCCGCCTATTTTTACAATAACGGTACTCCAACGCAGCTTCCTACAACTTTCGAAAATATCCGTGATCTCGTTATCACATCAAATAATATTATTGTTACTGACAATCGGGTATATACCTACGGAACAAACGGAGTATCACAAAATGCGGTAAGTCTTGGAGAAGAATGTAACACTGCAATAACGGCTGGTGGAAAAGTCTTTGGAGGAACTGTATTATCAGGGATAAAGGATGAAAGCAATAATACCTTTAAACCATCGGGCCCTTACTTCAATTTTGCTTATAATATCAATCTTTTCGAGAATAATCAGCTTTTGATTTCTTCTGGTGCCAGAGCAAATAACTACAACCACCCGTCTATTCCTACACAAAAACCAAGTCCAGGTTTTTATTATTTCAATGGTACAGAATGGATCTATCCTTCATTCTTTCTTAAAAATCCACCATCTAATGTTAATGTACTGGATGCTATAATAAGTCCTTACAACAATAATGAGGTGCTCTTCACCAATTATACAATGTTTGATAATGGAGTTTACAGAATGAAATATAACGCCACAAGCAAAGATTTTGAGCTGGTAAAATATTATAACCTTGGCGCACAGCCCTATTACAGACGTCCTGTAGGTTTTGCTACAGATACTCAGAACAATCTTTTTGTTTCTTTTGGATTTAATGATGGAAACCCTTCTATGGGAATCTATGATAAAGCAGCTGATGATTTTATCATCAAAAAAATCGTTCTTGCCAGTGATGGTATACAAAAGACTGTTTTTTACGAAAATATGTTATGGACTCCACTGCCGAGATCTAATAACTTTTGGGTATATGACTATAAAAATGCAGCCAATCTTTCCGATGACACAGATTATATCCTGGGTACTTCCAATGGATTTAATAGTTCAGGGGGAATCTTATCTGTAGCGTTTGATAAGTCTGGAGATGCATGGATTGGTACAGACGGAGGTTTAAGAATAATGCCTAATGCTGCATCTGAAATAAAAAAACCACAGCCTGAAGTAGAACCTATAGTAATAGAGCAAAACGGACTGGGTGAAGAGCTTTTCAGAGAATCAGCTATTCTTCAGATCGCAGTAGACGAAGGAAATTACAAGTGGGTATCCATTGATGGTGGTGGTGTCTACTACCTTTCTGCTGACGGCCAGAGAACGATAAAACATTTTACTAAAGAAAATTCACCTCTTCCTACAAACAGTGTTACAGATATAAAAGTTGATAAGAAAACCGGAAAAGTATATTTTGTAACCTATAATGGTATTGTAACATACCAGGGAGATGTTGCTGATGTAACTTCCAATTTTGGTGACGTTATGGTATATCCTAACCCTGTAGTTTATTCTAATTTTAAAGGAAAAGTTACCATTAAAGGTCTTGCCGAAAAAACAAACATAAGAATTGTAGATGCAGCAGGAAACGTTGTACATTCTGCAGTAGCAAGAGGGGGTTATTATGAATGGGATCTTAATAATCAGAAAGGAGTAAGAGTAGCATCAGGAATTTATTTTGTACTGATGACCAATGAAGACGGATCTGATAAAGCTACAGCCAAAATAGGAGTAGTCAATTAATTAATGAATTCACAAAACGGTTTTTTACTTTCGTTTATAAAATACGGAGAAAATGATGCTGTACTGCATTGTTTTACAGAAGAAGAGGGTTTTCAAAGCTATTTTCTAAAAGGAATTTATTCTAAAAAGAACAAGAAGAAAGCCCTGCTGCAACCACTGAACCAGTTAAATTTCTCCATAAATCCGCTCCGTGGCAATGGTATACCTACTGTTTCAAAGTTTGAACTGGTAAAAAACAATGACATCTATACAGATATAAGAGTCAACACCGTTATTTTCTTTGTTTCAGATTTCCTGAGTCATATCCTTAAATATGAGGATAAAAATATTCCTATCTATACCAGTATTGATCATTTTATCAATGAACTGACAAACAGAAATTATCAGGCACATCTGCTCTTTTTACTGGCTGTTTTAAAAATTCAGGGGGTTGCTCCGTTATTGAGTGATGGTAAGTTTTTAGATCCGGAAACCGGAACTTTTTCCTTAGGAATCTGCCATCAGCAATTCAATGAAGAAATTTCTGCATTATGGAAAGAAGCACTCTGTGCCGAAAATCTGTATGCTATAAAAATCCGTTCCTCATTAAGAAAAGATTTCCTGGACAGTCTTCTGGTCTACTATCATTATCATATCACAGACTTTAAAACGCCTGCTTCATTGGAAATTATCCAGCAGATATTTGAATAGATATATTCATAACTGTTAGGATTTTTTTTAAGTCTCTTTGGTTTTTTCGACATCTTCAGGCATTTCAGTTTCAGATTCTGCTATTTCTTTTTTGGAGAATCTTGGCTGCAGGATCTTGGCAATTAACCCAGTCCAGCCTGTCTGATGGGAAGCTCCTACTCCACGTCCATTGTCCCCATGAAAATATTCATAGAACAGAATATAATCTTTAAAATCCGGATCGGTCTGAAATCTTTCATACTGCCCGTGAACAGGTCTTTTCCCATTTTCATCCTTTAAAAAAATCTTTGCAAGCCTTTTGTTTAAAGCATCCGCTATCTGATCAAGGTTTAAATGGTTTCCACTTCCCGTAGGATATTCCACCAAAAAGTCTGGGCTGTAATAGAAGAAAAAACGCTGAAGACTATCGATAATCAAAAAATTGATTGGAAACCACACCGGCCCGCGCCAGTTGCTGTTCCCTCCGAACAGCCCGCTGTCACTTTCTGCAGGAGTATATTTTACACTATAATCCGTTTCATTCAGAGTTAATGTATAAGGATTATTTTCATATTCTTTTGATAATGCTCTTACCCCGTAATCACTTAAAAATTCATCCGGATTCAGCATTCTGTTGAGTAATCTTTTCAAACGGTGTCCGCGAAGCAAAGACAAAAGGTGCTTGGAATCCTGGCCTTTGACTTCCCATCTTGAAACCAGAGAAGCCAGTTCTGGCTTATTATCCAATACCCATTTCATTCTTTTCTTAAAATTGGGCAGATTTTCAATCATTTCGTCATCTATAACCTCAACGGCAAACATCGGGATCAGCCCTACAATGGTTCTTAATCTTAAATACATATGCGTGCCATCATTAGAAGCTATGGCGTCATAGAAAAACTCATCCTGTTCATCCCACAAACTGAATTCTTCATCTCCCATATTATCCAGTGAATTGGCAATTGCCAGGAAATGTTCAAAAAACTTCATCGCCATTTCTTCGTACACATTATTATAAAGTGCCAGTTCAAGGGCAATCCGCATCATATTCAGGGCAAACATCGCCATCCAGCTCGTTCCATCTGACTGTTCCAGCTGTTCTCCGTTTGGTAAAACAGAATTCCGGTCGAAAACACCAATATTATCAAGTCCTAAGAAACCACCCTCAAAAATATTGTTGCCGTTGGTATCTTTTTTATTGACCCACCACGTAAAGTTCATCAATAGTTTCTGAAAAGCACTTTCCAAAAATTCCAGGTCAGGCTTGCCTTTTAAATATTCATCAATTTTAAATACTCTGAAAACCGCCCAGGCATGTACCGGAGGATTCACATCACTAAAATTCCATTCATAGGCGGGAAGCTGCCCGTTAGGATGCATATACCATTCAAACAGGAAAAGTTTCAGCTGATGTTTTGCAAAATCAGGATCTATCAGGGAAAAACTGATGGTGTGAAACGCCAGATCCCAGGTGGCATACCAAGGATATTCCCATTTGTCCGGCATGGAAATAATATGTTCATTATTAAGGTGCTTCCAGTCGTAGTTTCTTATTTTTTCCCGCGACTTTGGAGGAGGCATTTCAGCCGGATCACCTTTCAGCCATTTTTCAACATTATAATGGTAAAACATTTTATTCCACAACATTCCTGCAAAAGCCTGCCTTTGCACCAGTTTTTCATCTTCAGAAGTAATTCCTTTCTGGATTTCAGCATAAAACTCGTCTGCTTCTTTCTGTCTTTGATTAAAAAGGGTGTCAAAATCACCGAATGGCTCTCTCAGATCTTTATCTGATAGTCTGAATTCAAATATTTTGGATTCCCCGGCTTTGAAATCTTCATCAATGAAAAAAGAAGCTTTGGTTCCAAAATTCTTTGGATTCACTGACTGAGAATTTCCGGTCATCACAAAATTATTGATTCCGTCTTTGCTGTACTTTGATTCATTTGGAGACTGATAGAGTCTTTCATTATTGGTTTCATTGTTACAAAACAGGGTTTTCAACGATTGTTTTGCATACACATTTTTAATCTCAATATCCTGATGATTCACTTTAATGCGGTCTGCATCTTCAGCATACAGTTGTGGTTTATAGTCGTCATATCCCCAATTCCACGTATTCCTGAACCAAATCGTCGGCAAAATTACAAGAGAGGCTTCTTTAGCAGATTTGTTGACAATAGTGAGTCTGACCAGAATATCATTTTGGCTTTCTTTTGCATATTCGATAAAGAGGTCAAAGTATTCATTGTTATCAAAAATTCCGGTATCGATCAATTCATATTCCGTTTCATCCTTACCTCTTGAAGCATTTGTTTTTACAAGATCTTCATAGGGAAAAGTATTTTGGGGATACTTATACAGCATTTTCATGTAGGAATGGGTAGGTGTAGAATCCAGGTAGTAAAAATATTCCTTTACATCTTCACCGTGGTTTCCCTGGCCATTAGTCAGTCCAAAAAACCGTTCTTTCACCATTTTATCCTTTTTATTCCAGAATCCGACAGAGAATACCAGTTTCTGAAGGTCATCACAAATTCCACATATCCCTTCCTCTCCCCAACGGTAGGTTTTAGCTTCTGCAGTATCATGGCTGGTATAATTCCAGGCATCTCCGTTTTCACTGTAGTCTTCACGAACAAGCCCCCATTCCCGGTTACTTACATACGGTCCCCATTTTTTCCATGAAATATCTGAAATTCTCTGTTTTTCTGACATAAGCGATAATTATAAGTAATGAATAATAAGCAATGAGTAATACTTGCCTCGGTGAAAGCTATGAGAACAACCTCAAAAACTATAAGCTTTAAACCTTGAACCTCTTAACCTCCCGTAGAAAAACTCTCAAACGTAGTCATTCCACCATCTACGAAGATGCTGGTTCCTGTGATATAATCAGCAAGATCACTGGCAAGAAAAGCGGCTAAATTCCCAATATCCTCCGGCTGTCCGATCCTGTTATAAGGAATAAGGGTAAGAAGAGAATTGAGTGCTTCAGGAGTATTCCATGCATTTTGATTAATAGGAGTCTGAATCGCTCCCGGACAAATAGAATTGACCCTGATTTTGGCTGCACCATATTCCTGAGCAAGGGTTTGCATCAACATTCTGATGGCTCCTTTGCTTGATGCATAATTGGCATGTCCGGCCCATGGGATAATTTCATGTACAGAACTGATATGAATAATCTTACCACAGGCAACAGAACGTGAAGGATCTATTCCACGCCTTAAAAATTCTTTAATAGCTTCTCTGGCACATAGAAACTGTCCCGTCAGATTGACACCAATGACTGCATTCCATTGGTCCATGGTCATTTCGGTAAATTTCGCATCCTTTTGAATCCCTGCATTATTCACCAGAATATCTACAGTTTGAAATTCGGAAACAACATCCTGAAACATTTTGATTACCTGATCTTCTTTAGAGACATCACATGCGTAGGTCATCCCATTTCCTCCGGCATCCGTAATTTCTTTCAAAACAGCTTTGGCTTCTTCTGCAGATCTTTCTGAAGAATGATTGACAATGACTGTAGCTCCTGCTGCTGCCAATGATTTTGCAATTCCTGAACCTATTCCGCTGGATGCTCCTGTAACCACAGCTACCTGATTTCGAAGTGATATTTCCATGTTTTGTAATTTGATGTTACTCAAAGTTATGGAAAGATATCAGCAGATAAAAAATTATGATTTTAAAATTTTATTAAAGTTTTTTGTACATCAGATATTGAGGGCCACTTCTTCCAATTCTGGTTTTGCCGTCAAAAATATATCCTGACTGAAGATAAATATGGTAAGCGGAATCATTTTGCTGGTTGACGGCCAGTACGATTTCTTTACAATCCCCGAAATGGTCCTTTACAAAATTCCCAACCTCCAACATAGCAATTTTTCCTATTCCTCTCCCCTGCATTTGAGGATTTACGGACAAAGAACGCAGTAACACTGAAGTTTCATCATCGGTAAGTTCAAATTTATCTTTCCCAAAATCAAGTACAAAAAAACCAACAACCTGATCATTTTCAAATATTGTCACTGGAAATGCGTCATCATCATCTCGTTCACTGATACTTTGCAAAGCCTGTTGAGCTGTCGCAGTAAAGCGCATCTGATTTTCATCCAAAGCATAACTGACTCCGGAAAGATCTTCTGGTTTAAAAAATTCTAAATGTATCATACTTTTAGTGATGGTAAATATCTTCATACATTACTCCTGCACGGATTTCCACCGGAAGTTTATTCTCCTCAGGAACAACAGGACAGTTGTAATCGTAGGCGTTATAGGCACAGAAAGGATGATATGATTGGTTAAAATCAAGCACAATAGTATTTCCCTTAGGAATCTTCAGATCCATATACTTCCCTCCTCCATAGGTTTCTTTTTCATTGGTAGCATCACGAAACGGAAGGAAAAGATAGTCTTTGTATTTATCCTGTTTAATCAAGGCCAGGCTTTGGTATAGAGTTACTGTATAGGGTTTATCATCCAGCATAAATGTGGCTTTTCCATACTCCTGATACGTTTTTGTTTTCCCTGAAGAAGTGGGAAGTTCAAAGGGTTGTGTATCTTTTGATTTAACAAATTTCGCGGTTACTCTATATTTAGTATCGAAAGGAAAGAAAGGGTGCCCTTTAAAGTTTTTAAAGTTATCTCCCCTTAATGGAGTCTCTTTTGGATTAAAATATTCTGCATTAAGTTCTTTCTGAAATTTCTGTACCTCTTTCTCTTCCTTTGAAACTGTTTTCTGAGAAAAAGCCCATAATGGAAGGAGTAAAAAAAGTACTATATATTTTTTCATGAGTATAAAATTATAAGTAAAACTATGAATTTTAGAAACAACAAAAGTTAAAATTCTAATAAAAAAATATAATCTGTTTTAAATACAATAAGTACCGGCTGATCTAGCATACTTTTTGAAAAGCAAAGGTCATGGACAGAAAAAATTTCATCAGGACCAGTGCATTGGCGATATCAGGTTTCTATTTTCTTCAATCCGAATTATTCCGGGCTGCAGAAAGAAAAAACAGCCAGATAACAGAAAATACTGATGTCCCTATTGTGATCATTGGCAGCGGATATGGAGGAGCTGTATCAGCATTACGTCTTTGTGAAGCCGGGAAAAAAGTAGTCTTGCTTGAAATGGGTCTTAATTGGGAAAAAGCAGGAATTCCGTTTTCCAATCTTTTGAAACCTGGGAAAAGTTCTGCATGGCTGAAAAAGAAAAGCATTGCACCTTTCATGAATATTTTTTCTTTGACTCCTTTTACCGGAATATTAGACCGTCTGGATTTTGAACATATCAATATCTGGGTAGGAAGAGGCGTTGGTGGAGGTTCTCTTGTGAACGGAGGTATGGCCGTAACTCCAAAAGAAAGCTATTTCAAAGAAGTTTTTCCGAATCTTGATACTGAAAAGTTTTATAATCATTACTTTCCTCTGGTACGGGAAGAACTCAAGGTAAATGTGATTGACGAACAGTTTCTGAAAGACTGCCCCTATTATAAATTCACACGGGTAGGTGAAGAAGAGGCCCATAAAGCTGGTTTTAAAACCATGCGAGTTCCGAATGTGTATGATTTTAAGTATATGGAAAAAGAGTTCCGGAATGAGGTCCCCCGTTCTGCTCTTAATACCGAGGTGATCTATGGCAACAATTATGGGAAAAACAGTTTGGATAAAACCTATCTCAGAAAAGCACTGGAAACGGGAAATTTAGAAATTCTTGATCTTCATCGTGTCCAAACAATAAAACTTAATGATGATAAAAGCTATACATTAAATGTCCAGCAGATTGATACATCAGGAATTCTGGTTGCTGATAAAGTTTTCACCTGTAAAAAACTGATTCTTTCTGCAGGAACAATGGGAACTTTACAACTCCTTTTACAATCTCATGCCGAAAACAATTTCCCTGTTCATGAAAAGATCGGAAAAAAATGGGGAAACAATGGGAATTTTATGACCGGAAGAAACTGGGTAAAACCTTTGTCTGGTGGTACAGGAGCCAAACAATCTACTATTCCGGTAGGTGGGATTGACAACTGGGATGATCCTGAACACCCGTTTTTTACAGAGATTGCCCCTTTACCAATGGGAATGGATGTCGCCACCGCTTTATATCTGCTGATCAACAGAGTTGATAAAAAGGGAGAAGTTCTATACAATAAAGCCAGCCAATCCCTTACTTTAAACTGGGACGAAAACAATACCGCCAAAATGAAAGAAAATGCCCAATATTTTATCCGGAAAATGAATAAAGCCAATGGTGGTACGAGAAGCCACCTGCTTTTCAATAATGGTTTCGGGGCTGATATCTGTTATCATCCGCTTGGAGGATGTGTTTTGGGTGAAGCTACCAATGAATATGGAAAACTAAAAGATCATGAAAACCTGTATGTTCTGGATGGATCATTGATTCCCGGAAGCATTGGGGTCAATCCGTTTGTTACTATTACTGCGATTGCAGAATACTGTATTGAAAACCTCATCCAACAAAATGAATTTGCTTAAAATCAATGCATTGATTGTAGTTCAGTAAGATAGTTGCGGATATTATCTTCTAGTTTCACCGGATAGATAAAATGAAATTTTTCTGCCAGATAAGTTCCCAGTTCATGTACCAGATCGGCACAAGCAAACAGAGCTTTCCAGTTTTCTTCAATATCATTTCCGGAGAAAGTAGCCTCCACTTTATTCCATAAATCGGAGGATAAATATTGTTTGAAAAGTCTTCCGTGTTTATTGGTCGTAATAGTATTCCAGTCATGATTTTCGGCAATATACCATTCTATCAAAGGAACGAGATAATCTGTACGCAGGACATTTTCAGACATAAATTTGGCATAAAAAATATCACCGCGTTTAAGGCATTTTGCCACATAGGTTGTATCCCACCAAAAATCATTAAAAAGCTGTTGAAATTCTTTTTCCGTAGGCTGATGGATCATGATCGATTGATACGTTGGCGGTTTCATATTTTTTGTAAGATGATCCTTGTCTATTAAAACCCGATATCCTACATCCCAATCTTCGGGAAGGGTTTCTTCATTGATTTCTTCAATAAATTCCGATACCTGATAGAGCTTAAAGTCAACTTTCACATGGTCTTTATACAGAACCATTTTCATGGCATGTTTTCCCTCAAAAACACTGTCATTTTCTTCAATCATGGAAATAGGATCACCAAAAAGCCTGATCCATTCATTTCCGGATTCATAAAATGATCTGTTTTCAAAAACGAGTTCTACATCCAGATCGCTTAAATCATCTACGGGAGCATAAGGGTTTACCAATGAACTGGTCAGAAGCACAGCACGGATATCAGGATTGTTTTCGGCCCAATGAATAATCTGTTTCAGTTTTTCCTCCCTTACTTTCATCTTTAATTAGGATTCTAAGATTTTTACCCGATATACATCCGAAGAATTTCTTTTGATTGATTCTACAAAAAAACCGCCTTCTTCAGGAATGACTTCTTTTAAATCAAAACTTTTACAGCCTTTTGGAAGCCCGGAAAATATCAGGGTAAACCAAAAATCCTTCATAAAAGGAACCGGAGTCCAATAGGGCGAAATTGAAATATTTTCCGCATGAATCAATTTGCTTCTATGCTCAGACTGGTTGTCAAAAAGATAGGTTGAATGCCAGATCCTTATCAGGTTTCCTAAAAACGGAGATGCCGGAAAACAACAGTGTATGATTACCTGTTTCTCCTCTTCCGTTTTCGCCTTAAGAGATTCCAGGATTTCCTTTGCAATAACAGGTTTTACAATTACTTCTTCCACCTTTTAATAAGTAATAAATAATGAGCAATGAGTAATAGATGCTGCTACTCATTGCTCATTATTGGTATTAATATTCTAATTCTAATTTTTCTTTTGTATAATTTCTCACTTCATTGGTCAGTTCAGCATTTCCAGCCAGTTTTTGTCCATAGGAAGGAATCATTTCAAGCAGTTTTCCTTTCCATTCACCATGAAGTTTTTCCGGGAAGCATTTTTCCAGCACATTCAGCATAGCATATACTGCTGTAGATGCTCCTGGTGAAGCTCCCAACAAAGAAGCAATTGTTCCGTTCTTATTCACTACCACTTCAGTTCCAAATTCCAGTTTACCTCCTTCTTTTTCATCTTTTTTGATGACCTGAACCCTTTGGCCGGCTACTTTCAATTCCCAGTCGTCCTCTTTGGCATCTTTGATGAATTCTCTTAAATGCTGCATTCTCTGAGATTTCGTCATTGCAACCTGCTGAATAAGATATTTCGTCAAAGGAATATTATGCCACCATGCTCCAAAAAGTGATTTCAGGTTCTTGGTGTTTACACTTTCAGGAAGATCAAGATAACTTCCTTCTCTCAGGAATTTGGTGGAGAACCCTGCAAAAGGGCCAAAAAGAAGAGCCTTCTTACCATCAATAATTCTAAGGTCAAGGTGTGGAACAGACATTGGAGGAGCATCTACCGTGGCCTGTGTATACACTTTAGCCTGGTGTTTTTCTACCAATTCCTGGTTATGACTTACCAGCCACTGTCCGGAAACCGGGAAACCTCCGTATCCTTCACTTTCTTTAATATCCGAACTATCTAATAACGGAAGTGCATATCCTCCTGCACCAATAAATACAAAGTCTGCAACCACTTCCTGTTTATGGCTGTTGATTCTGTCTTTCACCTTCATTTCCCATTTCCCGTTTTCTCTAGGATCAATATCTTTCACTTCGTGGTATAGGAAAACCTCCACATTGGAATCTTCCAGAAGGTGTCTTCCCATTTTTCTTGTCAGTGTTCCGAAGTTCACATCTGTCCCCATATCCATCTTCGTGGCTGCCATTACTTCAGACTGATTTCTTTTGCTCATCACCAAAGGAATCCATTCTCTCAGTTTATCATGATCTGTAGAAAATTCCATTCCTGAGAAAAGTACAGATTCTGCCATTTTATCATGACGTTTTCTAAGGTATTCAGCATCTTTTTCTCCGAATACCAGACTCATATGGGGGCAGGAATTGATAAATTCTTTAGGCTCATGAATATAACCTTTGGTAAGCAGATAAGCCCAGAACTGTTTTGAAATTTCAAACTGTTCTGCAATACTTTCTGCCTTAGTAATATCAATAGACCCGTCCGGTTTTTCCGGGGTATAATTTAGCTCACAAAAAGCGGAGTGCCCTGTTCCGGCATTGTTCCATGCTGCTGTACTTTCTTTAGCAAATCTTCCGAGTCTTTCGAAGATTGCGATTTCGAGATTTGGATCAAATTCATGAAGCAGCGTTGCTAAAGTGGCGCTCATGATTCCGCCGCCTATCAGTACAACGTCATATGTAGGTTTCGGTGTTCTGCTTGTAAGCGATTGTGACATAATTTTAAATTTTACTTCAAATTTCGGGAAAAGTTTTAAAAACAGGAACGCGTTTAACGATTTTAACATGTTATTTTTTGTCGTAAAAACACTTCTTTAGCACACAACAAAAATTCATGGAAAATTTCAATAGACCATCATTGAAATGATTGATAATATAAAACGTTTATTTAAAAAAATATTAAAATTTCATCTTTTTTAATTCACTGAATGGTAAATAATTAAGAGCTTTTTTAATGGTTAAATTTTATAAAAACTTAAGTTTACTTAAGTTCATCAAATAAAATACTGCAATCATAACCTTTTACGCCAATGTCTTTTATCAACAATAAGTGATAAATCATTATATATAATTTATAAAACATCACTTATTATTGATAAATATATAATTTTATAGATATAATTCTATACATAACATATTTAATTGGCGATTTTTTTACGTACCTTTCAATTGATTTAATACATATTCCAATAAGTATTTAATTAATTATTTCGTAAACATAGTAAAAGATGAAAATTATTAACTTCGTTAGTACATTTTTCGCAACAGTGGCATTTGCCCAAAGCGGAAGTGTAGGAATCAACACGTCCACACCGGACCCCAGTGCTATTCTGCACATTGAGAACTTCAGTGGAACACCGGCCACAGCTACTGCAACCATTTCAGGAGGGGCAGTTACCGGTATTACAATCAGCAATGGAGGCAGCGGTTACACGTCTGCACCCACAATTAATTTCTTTGGAGGAGGATCCATTGTAAACGGAGGCTCAAAAGCCCGTGCTACAGCGGTTATTTCCAGCGGCCAGCTCACCGGCATAACACTCAACAACGGAGGCAGCGGTTATACAACAGCACCTACGGTAACTGTTTCAGGAGGTAATAAAGGGGTATTATTTCCCAATCTGAACATTGCAACTCTGAACAGTACAACGACTCCAGTTGCCTCCCCAGCCAACGGACTTATTGGGTTTAATGGCGGTAGCAACAGCAACAACAAAGCTCTGCATTTTTTCAATAGTACAGGCAGCACATGGCAAAGCACAATTGATGCAGAAAATACACCAAAAGTTGCTTATCTCGATTTTACAGGGTCGTTATCTGCATTGGATAATGCTGTAGCAGGTGCCAGTAATCTGCTTATGGTAAATAACCCTGCTATTTCCGGAGTATCAAATATCAGCGGATTTAAAGTTGTTCAGAATACCGTTTCAGGAGGATATTCTCTGATTCTTCCACAGGGAAGTTATCTGGTAGAAGTCAACCTTAATCTAAACTCACCTCAGGAAAGCCCTGCCGGCCAGGGAGGAACTGCTCCGCTTTCCAGAAGTTCCTATTATCTGATGGGATATTTTATAGATTTTATCAACGATACGTACAATAATTCGACGAACTCCTTTACGGGAGGAGGTGCTACCAGAAAGGAAGTTCCTATTGTATCCAAAGTGAGTACCAACCACCTGGCTACCTGGTCCTATTATTACACTGTTCCTGCTAATGCGAATGCTAATATTATTGGAGGGCTAAGATTAAATCTGGGAAGAATGCAGAACAGTACATTCTATGATCTTGTAAATGTAATCCCCACCGGTTCTTACATTAAAATATCTCAGCTATAAAAAACAATCAACATATGAAAAAAAGTTATATCCTGCTATTATTGATTATAGCGCAGACCATATATGCACAGGTTGCGATTGGAAAATCTTCAGTTAACAGTTCTGCTGTTTTGGAAGTATCACAATCAACCAATAAGGGAGTTCTTCTTCCAAGAGTAGATATTGTAGATATACTGAGCAATACATCTCCGGTAAATAATCCGGCAGAAGGACTGGTTGTATACAATAAAGGAAATTCAATCAGTCCGGGTGTTTACATCTGGAAAAACAATAGATGGACGCAGCTGTCTGACACTTATAATCTGGTAAGCTATATGATGCTTCAGCGTACTACGGATTATCCTGTATTAGGAGGATCAGCCAATGGTACTTACAAAAATTTCAATGATGTGGCCTTTACAGTTGTATCTAATGACATCGGAGCATTATACAATACTTCTTCAGGAGTTATCACTCTTCCAGGAAACAGTGGTTATCTGGTGAATATATGCCTGAATATAAGAACAGCTCTTGAAAGCACAACAGCCGGAATCGGAGGAACTCCCCTTCATCTGCATCAGTATCTGGTAAAACTTGTAGATCCCGTGAGCGGAAACCAGTATGGTAAAACAATCAGCATCAACGCACAATCTATTGCCAGCAATAAAACCCATACGCTGAATATGAGTTTTTCCTTTGTCACCACTTCGGCAAGTCCTATTCTTTTAGTTCCTGCCATTGCTCATGATGCGGGAGGAACATATCAGTCAGGATCCGGAGGAACTGCTCCTAATAACGGAGAGATCGTCATTACCAATGCTAAAGTTGATATTCAAAGATCAGCACTTAATCAATAATCAATTGCACAATGAAAACATCTATTTATATTGTCGGTATGATACTGTTCAACATTTGCACGAATGCACAAGTTGGTATTAATACAAACACTCCTAATGCAAGCAGTGTCATAGACATCAATTCGTCCAACAAAGGGGTTCTGTTTCCTCAATATGACCTTATTGTTCTCAACAGTACTTCAACTCCTGTTGCTAACCCAGCAGACGGGCTTATTATTTACAACAGCGGAGGAGCTTCCAGTTTCCCAAAAGGCTATTATGTATGGGTCAGAAATCAATGGCAGCGTATTATTGTTTCCGGTTCTGAACCTCAGGCAATGTCTCTGCTTATTACTTCAGGGGTACTGATTCCTACCGGAAGCACGAATAATACTCTAAATAATTTTGCAGTAACATCCAACAAAATTACCGGAGCATCGCTTGCAGCAGATAAGTCTACGATTACCTTACCTGCAGGAACTTATATCGTCCGTTATTCTGTAGACTCCAGTAATGCCAATAACAATAATGGAACTGCTAATACACAGTATCTTTCCCAGAATTTTACGTGTACACGTTCTTATCTGATTAATGCTGCTACCAGCGCAGTTATTACAGAAAACAACAAAATGTGTCAGCTGTCAAGTTCTTTCACATTTTATCAGGGAAGTTATTTCTTAACACTGGCTTCTCCCACAACTATTCGCCAGAAGTTTGAATTTGATACAGGAAATGGTTTTACCGCCAGCAATCTTAATATCAGATCATCATTATCTCTTGTAATCACCAAGATGAGCCAATAAAAAAAACTTAAGCATTGAAATGCTTAAGTTTCGGTTACTATATTTTACAAACAAGGTTTTAGCAATAAAGCCTTGTTTTTTTAATTCAATTTTGCGGTTAGTTTTTTAAACTGTTTTTCAGCATTTTTACCTTCATAAAGTATGGCGTATACCGTATCTATAATTGGCAGTTTAAGATTTTTCTGTTTTGCTGTTTTATAAATAGAATCGGCTGCATAGTATCCTTCCGCCACCATATTCATAGATTGAATGGCAGATCTCACTGTATATCCTTTTCCGATAAGATTTCCAAGGTTTCTGTTTCTTGAGAAAAGTGAATAAGCAGTCACCAGAAGGTCACCCAGATAAGCACTTTCATTCACATCTCTTGGTGCTTCATAGATTGCTTCCAGGAAAGCTTCCATTTCACGGATTGCATTGGATACAAAAACTGCAGTAAAGTTATCTCCATACCCTAGTCCACTTGCTATTCCCGCTCCTATCGCAAAAATATTTTTAAGAATAGCACTGTATTCATTTCCTAAAATATCCTTACTCGTCTGTACTTTAATGAAGTCTGAGCTAAAGATTCCTTCAAGTTTTTCAGCTGTTTCATCTTCTACTGCCGCAATGGTAAGGTAAGAAAGTCTTTCCATCGCTACCTCTTCTGCATGACAAGGTCCTGCAATAACCGCCTGATTCCTGAACCCTATTTTAAATTCATCACGCAGATAATGAGCTACCACATCATTTACTTTAGGAATAATCCCTTTAATTGCAGAGATAAAGATCTTCTCTGAATAATCACAGGTCATCTTATCCAGTGTATCAGACAGGTAGATAGACGGAGTTGCCAGAACCACCACATCACAGGCAGAAACCAATTCATTGATATCTGTTGTTAATTTTAAGCTTTTCAGATTAAAGTGAGCGGCTGTAAGATAAGTTGGGTTGTGCCCACGAAGCTCAATGGCTCCTTTTACAAATTCACTTCTTACGCACCAGTGTACAACTTTGCAGTTTTCAACAAGCATTTTTACGATCGCGGTCGCAAAACTTCCGCTCCCTACAACTCCTACAGAAATATCCTTTTTATTCTTTTTTGGATTCGAAGATTCTGAAATAATTTTCTTTTTAGCCATAATTGGAATGTGAACTGCAAAGATATTAAAACAAAGACGTAACGAAGGCTTTGAAACTATGATAAACACCATTTTCTGAAAAAATTAACACTTCAACACAATTAAATAGCTAATTAACCGTTAAATACAAAAAAAACTGAATTTTAATTAAAAATAACCCTCAAAGCTTATTTTTAATTAAATTTGCAGCTTCAAAACCGTTTTAAATTTACTAAGAGAAGAAATATGAAAAAATTTCTAAACAGCAAGAAGAACGTAAACATTCTCCTGGGAGGACTTTTGCTAGTAGTTTTTGCACAAGGTGTCTTCATTGCGAAGCTCTTTTCTGAAAGAGACGACAAAACCTACGAAGTCAACCTTGTAAAAATAAACACTGAAAAAGACAGTGTAGATTATCTAAAAATGAAAACTGATCTTACTCTCGTAGATCAGACAGTGGGGCAACTTAACTCCTTCCTGAAGTCCAAAGACATTACCAATGAAAAACTGATGATGCTCAACCAGGACAGTATCTCAAATTCTATTTATCTTTCCAAACAGGCGAACCGATACAGCCAGTATCTGATGAATCTTCAGAAAAAGCTGATGCAGGTTCCGTTAGGTATGCCTACAGACGGATATATTTCCTCTAATTTTGGAGTGAGAAAAAACCCGATTCCATTCAAAACTGTTTTCGCTTCGGTAAAAACAAGTGCTGCAACGGAAGCAAAACCGGCAGTGGCTGCAGCTCCAAAACCTGAAGTAAAAGCTGAACCTGTTGAAAAAATTATTGAACTTACAGACAGCTATGGAAATAAAAGGGAAGTGAAAGTAATGGTTACTCCAAAAGCGGCTCCAGTGGCTGCTGCATCAGCTCCATCTACAACAAAAGCTGTAGCAGGGACTACAACTACGACTAAAACTGCTGCTGAAAAAAACAATCCACCTGCTGAAGCTGATCAGATGCAATTCCACAAAGGACTGGACATTGCTGTTGCCTATGGTTCTGATGTAAGAGCTGCGGCTGCCGGAACAATTATTTTTTCCGGACAGAAAGGAGGCTATGGAAACTGCGTGATCGTTTCTCACGGAAATGGACTGGCTACGCTATACGGGCATTTATCACAACTTGTATCTAAGGTAAATGATAAAGTAAAAGTAGGTCAGGTGATTGCTAAATCCGGAAATTCAGGACGTTCTACAGGTCCTCATCTTCATTATGAAGTACACAAAAACAATACTCCGATTAATCCGAAATTGTTTATGAATCTATAAAAGAAAAGGCTGTTCACATAGAACGGCCTTTTTATTTTAATCCTGGAGATCTGTTTTTACGGGAATTCAATATTCAACAGTTTTTTTGTCTTTCTGTCAAATGCTATATTGATAAAAGGGAAAACCTTATCTCTTTGACTTACTTCTCTTATTAAGATCATCTGTCCCAGATTGGGATTGTCGAGAAATTCAAATCCCTGAAACTGTATTTTTTTAATCGGACCTAATTGAGAATCCATTCTTGAAATTGTCTCTTTGACTACTTCTTTTTTAGGCTTAAATTTGGGTTCAAACATTTCTAGAATTCCGTTGTCATCTTTATTAATCAAAAATGAATTGATCTTATCAATTTCCGGATATATATTTTTTACTTCCTGCAGTTCTTTTTGAGTGAATGATTTTGTAAAACTGGCCCCGTCAGCTAAAAGTAATTTTGTTTTAATAACATCATAGGCTCCAGGTTTTTGATTCTGAAAAGCTATAAATGCAATATTGGAGGCATTTGATATCGCTCTTTGAGGTTGATTATTGATCAGTTTACTGTCTTTAATCTGTACTTCAAAAAAATCACTGGAATTTCCATTCAGTGTTTCTACACCTTTCATTGTTTCAACATACCCTCCGTAAAACTTAAGAACTTCATCAACAGATTTTTTATCTTCAGATGTAGTTGCCAGTTTACCACAGCTGAATAAAAATAAAGTCAACAACAGATAAGGCAGAATTTTAATTGATTTCATTAGTTATTATTTGATTTTAAAAATAAATTACAGATCCTCTTCTCCTTTTTAAAAGAATGATTTTCTGCAAATCAAATATAACAAAAAGTACATGCAAAAATTTACATGTACTTTTGATTCTTATCATTATTTCAAAATCTTAAGAGTTCCTTTCGGATGGGTGAACATACCGTCCGGACCTGCAATATTTGAGTAAATAATATTTTTATTATAATCCTGAATATGGGTCACATTGAAACCAAGATGTGGTTCATGCCAATACACCATAAAAACATTTTTCGCGACTTCGACAGCGGTATATTCTACAGTATCTGTACTGTTTTTTGAACTTCCTGCTGTTCCGGTGAAGGTCATTGTTTTATTATCTTTAAAATCAAGAAGGAATTTTACGGTTCCAAAATCAACTTCAACTTTATGGCCAATAGCGGGATATGGAGATTTCAGATCCCAATCCATTTCTTTAAGATAAACTTTCGCTCCCATTCCAAGCTCTTCTTTTCCTGGAAGATTGGGGTATTTTTTAACCATAAAATCTACAATAGCATCCGAAGTTTTATTTTCTGTAACTGCCTGTTTATAGTTTTCCAGATAGTTTTTCACAAAATCCAGAGATTGTGGAGAGGTAGAAAGTTCTGCAAAATGGGACGGAATTACCTGCTCCGGTTTCAAAGCTTTCATTGCATCAATCTGCTCAATCCATTGGTCAATTGCTTTTGCATTCTGCGTGTCTGCCATCCAAAGATGTGAACCTACAGAAACTGAAATCCCGCCTGCAATGGTTTTAATGGAAGGAATCCAGAGAAAACTATGTGCAGAATCTTCAGGGTTCTGTCTGATTTCAATTTTGTTTCCTTCAAGGTCTGGAATTGATGCAGCAGCTTCAGGAACAATAATTTCTGATGGAGCATCTGCTTTCAACTGTGGTTTCCATACTGCGAGTTTATCATCTTTGGAAGCCGATATCAGATAAGCTGTCTGCGCCGTTGAAATAATCTTTGCATTAGGAAATGCTTTTCTGATCACATCCAGTCCAAAATAAAAATCAGGATCACTGTGAGAAATAAAAACTGTTTTCAGGTTTTTTCCTGTTGCTTTTATTTCTTTCACAAGCTGCTCTGCATATTGTTTCTGAAATTGAGCATCAACAAGTATAGCATCTTTATCTCCATAAATAATGGTGGAAGTAATTGGGAAAATAGCTTTGGTTCCCGGATTATACACTTTCACTTTGAGGTTTCCGGCAAATATGCTGATAAATCCCAACAGCGTCAATAATGACAATAATTTTCTTTGTATCATTTCTGTCTTTTTTATAATTAGTACGCTGCGGTAAAACGTTCTCTGATATGGTTGTTCTGTTCCATTTCATCTACCAAAACTACGGCTACATCTTCTACAGACAAACGGCTTCTTCCATTTTCATCAAATACCGGAGTTTCTAATGATGTTCTGTATTTTCCTGTTCTTTCTCCTACATTCGCCTGGTTCATTTCCACTGCAGGGCTGAAGAACGTCCAATCCAGAGTATTGTTTTCTTTGATTTTGTTCAGGTAATCTCTTGCTGCTGTCGCACCTGGTTTGTAAGCATCCGGAAAATCTGGAGTATCTACGATTTGTATATTATCCGGAGTATAAAGGCTTCCTGCTCCTCCTACTACAATAAGTCTTTTGACACCAGACTGCTCTACCGCTTTTTGAATATTCTCAGAACCATTCAAAAAATCGTTGTAAAGATTAGGGTTTGTCCATCCTGCATTGAAGGTACTGATGACAGCATCGCTTCCTTTTAATGCTTCAGCCAATTCATCTACATTGTTTACATCAACGCTTTTTGCCGTTACATTTTCCTGTGATTTCACCTTAGATGAATCTCTTACCAATGCTTCTACAGCATACCCTCTGTTTGCTAATTCTGCTACTACGTGTGCTCCTACAAATCCTGTTGCACCAATTACTGCTACTTTTTTCATAATGTCTTATTTTTAATTAAATTGTAATAAATTTTGTTACATTTAAAGTTAAAAAATTTTTATTCGAACTGATCAGCGAATGCCTGTAATGACTTGTCTCCTAAAAACTTTACTACCAAATGGTCTGTTTCTTCAAATAATGTATTTAAATGAACGTTAATTTCCTTTCCAACACTGCATGCCGGATTTGGATTCTGATTTTTCTTACCTAATACTTCAGTATTTTTTACGGCTTTATAGATCTCAGAAATGGTGATCAATTCCGCATTTTTGCCAAGCTGGCTTCCTCCTTCTTTTCCCTGTCGGCTGACAATCAGACCTGCTTCTCGTAATACGCTGATTTCTTTTCGGATAATCACCGGATTTACATTGATACTACCGGCTATCCACTCGGAAGTAAGCCACTCCTGAGGGCTTTTCGCCAATAAGGTCATAATATGTATTGCCGTAGCAAATCTTGTATTGTTCATTGTAATTACTCTGCAAATATACACATTTTTTAAATGTAACAAGATTTATTACAGTTAATTTTTCTTAAAGAATTAATTTATCCAGATCAAGCAGCAAATAATTGATGTTTTGATTGATGGTACGGGTTGCCGACTGCATCTGATTAAGCATGGCAGCACGGTTATTGAGATCATCTGCTCTGTAAAACCCACCATCATTGAAGATTACAGACTTATCTGCGGCTTCTTTCACATCATCAAACTGATAATGGAGCCATCTCTGTTTCATATTTCCTATGATAGAATATTCTTCTTTATTGGAAAATTTTTTCTCGGTGTACATATACCAGATGAAAGGTGGAAAGTTGGGAGACTCCAGTTTTTCTTTCCAGATATCCCTCAAAAGATTTCTCTGATGGATAAATTCTACTTTTTTTCCTTTGGGATTAAGGGTTGCCAAACCAAACCCTGCTCCCAAAATACCTCCTCCAATACCTATTGCATTGTCCCAGCCGTCACTTTTCACAATTCCTCCGGCAATGGATGAAGCCGCTCCGGCTATGATAGAGTATAAAATCAGTTTATTATTTCTTGAGGCATTCAGGTTATCCACATAGCTTCCGATCTGAGCTACTCTTTCTCCTTCACAATCAAATTCTGCGGCCACAGCATCAAGTTCTGTTAAAGCAATGGTAATTCTGCTGTTAATTTTGGTTTTAAGCTGCAATATTTTTACTTGTGAAGTGAGGGAAGAATCTTTTTTAAGCTCGATGATTTTGTGAACATCATTAAGATTACCCAATGCATTTAAAATTAAAATACTCTGATCATTAAACATTCCGTTAAGATCTTTATTGGCTGCTAAAATAGAATCCGAATTATAAGACGGAAGTTTATTATTGTAATTATATTTAAAGGGAGCTTTACAGTAGCTGTCTTTAAGGGTAAGAATATTCTGCTGGATCGCCTGATTTTTCTTGGAAACACAGGACACCAGTAAGCTTGCCACAGCGAGAAGGTAGAAGAGTTTTTTCATTCAGTCATATTTTTGTGTTACCGGACGTATTATAAAACAATCTTTCCTGTCACCTTTGTTTTACAATTTACTACTACGAATATAGTACAAATAAAAAAATTTACCTGAAATCAGGTAAATTTTTAATCTATTTTTAAGAAGGATTATTTAATATCCAGCAATTCAACTTCAAAAACAAGCGTACTGTTTGGCCCAATTTCTTTGCTGATCTCCTGATCTCCATACGCTAAATGCGGTGGAATGATCAGTCTCCATTTGCTTCCAACAGGCATCAACTGAAGTGCTTCCGTCCAACCTGAAATTACTCTGTTTAAAGGGAAAGATGCAGGTGTACCTCTTTTTACAGAGCTGTCAAATACTTTACCGGAAATAGTGGTTCCGTGGTAGTGGCATTTTACAGTAGACTTAGGTCCTGGTTTCTGCCCCTCTCCTTCTGTAATGATTTCATACTGTAAGCCGCTTGGTAACTGCACAACGCTTTCTCTCTTACCATACTCTTCCATATATTCTTTACCATCTTTCAGGTTCTTTTCTGCCAATTCTTTTTTACGTTTAAATAACATATCTGCTACTCCCATATTATAATTTTTTTACAAAGATAAGATTTGTTGATGGAAGTAAGAAGCAAGAATTATTAAGCATTAAAATTCAACAACTTAAACAGGTTATCAATTAAAATAAGACAACCATATTTACATACTTTTCGGGATAACAAGTCTCTTTATCAACAAAATTCAAATAATTGTAATACTTACTTAACACAGATTTCGAAACTTGGCGTTATAATTGAATTTTAAAAACTAAATGCCAAATCCATTAAAATATAATAAGAAGTTTGATGAACTGAATGAAGAGGAAAAAAAGCTTCTGGAAATCAATAAAAAAACAATAGCAGATTTTGTTGAACAATCCTCTTCCATCAGTGACGTCAATTATGCTACCCGAAATGCCCATGCTAAAACGTATGCGGTAGCAAAGGGAACATTCTGGACTGAGCCTGATATTCCGGAATCACTACAGCCTTTTTTTGATAAGGAAAAATTTGATCTGACCATTCGGTTTTCCAATGCTCAGCTGAAAATTAAAAACTCGAAAAAGGATATTCCTGCTTATGGGTTTGCTGTACAGATCAAGGATGAAAATGGTGGATTGCTTGCCAATTATCCATTGGTGAATTTTCCTTTGTTCCCGATTAATTCCGTGTCTACTTTTCTGAAGTTGTTTACCGCTGTCAATAAGTTTTACATCAAAAAATGGAGCAGTCTGTTTCCAATGCTGCTTCAGATAATTAAAGTAATTCCTTCTGCATTGACGGGTGATATGGTTCGTAATATCATCAAGTTGATCGGTAGAAGAAATGATTTTATCCTGTCTTTTGATTATTATTCTGTAGGTGCTTACCGATTAGGAGATCAAATTATTAAAATAAAGCTATGTCCTAAGAATGTGGATAAACATACAGGCAGAAAACAGCAGATTAAAGACTCCCTAAAAAATTATCTGGAGACTCATGATTTTACTGCTGACATACTGATACAGCTATGCTACGATCTTCAGGACCAGCCGGTCAATAAACTGAATGTTGAATGGAAAAATTCTCCTTTCATTAAAATAGGTGAGGTAAAAATAACTAAAGATTCATTGCTGGATTCCCGTAATTGTACGAATGAATTACTTTCATTCAATCCTTTTGAAAGTAAGATCTTTTTTCAGCCCGTAGGAAAAATACAGAAGCTGCGTGATGAAGCTTATAAAGTATCTGTACAGACAAGAAGGAAGATTAATAAACTGCTGCATGGGAAGAATAGTTAGATAAATTATGAGTTATGAATTATAATTTATTGACCGGATGTTTCAGTTTTAATAAACCTTAAAACTGAGGAGATTATCTCAAAAGTCAAATAATTTGCTTTTGTCATTGACTACGTCGAATCTTGGATTTCTGACGAAGGAAGAATCTCATTGATAAACTGAAACATGAGATTCTTCACTACATTTCATTCCGTTCAGAATGACACTTTTGAGACAGCCTCTTTACTTTATCTGAATTTTCTTTCTTCTTCTTTGATCGCCAGGTCATTGATGCTTGCATATCTTTTGGCCATCAAGCCGTTTTCATCAAATTCCCAGTTCTCGTTTCCGTATGCCCTGAACCAGTCTCCGTCTTTCGTCTGATATTCATATTCAAAGCGAACGGCGATGCGGTTATCAGTATGCGCCCAATATTCTTTCTTAAGCTTATAATGAAGCTCCTTATCCCATTTTTTCTGTAGAAATGCTACAATATCCTCTCTTCCATTCACGAAGGTATCTCTGTTTCTCCATTCGCTGTCGATGGTATATGCTTTGGAAACCTTTTCAGGATCCTGACTGTTCCAGGCATCTTCTGCCAGTTGAATTTTTTCCAGTGCCGTTTCTAGTGTGAAAGGCGGAAGCGGATGTTTCTGTTCCATAACTTATTGTATTAAATTGGTGGCTATTTTCTTTGATTTTTCAATTAATTCATTAGATTTGAAAAGCTGGCTTTCTATAATACTGCTTTCAAAAAGCATATAGATGTGGTCAGAAAGAGTATCATCATTCAGTAATTCTAAAAAAAAGTTTCTGAGGTCAGCTTTATGGGATTGAATTGCGCTCAGGATTTTAATATTATCCATGGGTATTTCTGATAAAATATTCAGGAAACTGCACCCGCGGAAATTTTCTTTTTTATTCATATATACCAGAAAATCGAAAGCTTTGGCCGTTTTAGATTTCGGGTCTTTTTCCTTTGATAAAAAATTGTTGAATTCGTTGAACCAGTATTCATGTCTTACTTTCAGAAATTCCACACATAGGTCTTCTTTGGATTTAAAATACTGATAAAAGCTTGCTTTGGCTACTTCTGCCTCAGAAATGATCTGGTTGATTCCTGTAGAATTATAACCTTGTTTTGCGAACAACTCAAAGGTAGTTTCTACAATTCTTTCTTTTGGAGATTTCATATTGCTTTTCTTTTCTGGAACAAATGTATGAAAAAAAACAACATACAGACTGGTCTGTATGTTTATTTTTTTTAATAATTTATTTTTGAAATGTTGGATAACGCCAAGGCGCGAAGTTTTTATGAAAATAATGTGTTGAGGCGCAAGGATTTTATCTTCGATAAAATTTAATACCGCTAATAATATTGTGCCTTGCTGTAAATCTTATATTGAGCGAAGCCGAGATATTCTTGCGTTTTAAAAGCAGGAATTATGATTATCTCTTTGCGTCCTTGCGTTTCCCAACAAAAACTTTATCAATAAAAAAGCCTCTGGAATTTAATTCTGGAGGCTTTATTTTTATTTTAAATATGATTATTTTTCTTCCAGTTCTTCTTTCTTCTCTTCTTCTTTTTCAGGGAAGATAATGGATAAAAGAACAGAAATCACCAATACTCCTCCAACGATTCCCAAAGAAACCGGAGACGAAATATGAATCCATGGTGCAATAAGCATTTTAACTCCAATAAAGGATAGGATAATCGCCAATCCGTATGGAAGTTTGCTGAACATATGGATAAAGTTCGCCAACAGGAAGTATAATGATCTTAATCCTAAAATCGCGAAGATATTTGAGGTATAAAGGATAAATGGATCATTAGAGATCGCAAAAATAGCTGGAATGGAATCTACCGCAAAAAGAACGTCAGTAAACTCGATAACCCCTACTACTACTAAAAGAGGAGTTGCCATTTTGATTCCGTTTTGAATGGTGAAGAATTTATCTCCATCATAATTATCAGAAACTTTCCAGAAGCTTTTGATCAGCTTTGCACCTGCGGTATTGCTGTAATCTTCATCGTCATCATCACCGCCATCGCCCCATGACTTGATCCCGGCATATACCAGAAACAATCCAAATAATGCCATCACAATATTGATCTGTACTGCTTTACCAAAAATATTCATTTCAGGAAGATAAGTCAGATTGATCAATCCTACCCCTGCAAAAATAAATATTGCTCTGAAGATCAGTGCACCAATGATTCCCCAGAAAAGAACCTTGTGATGAAGGTATTTCGGAACTTTGAAGAATCCGAAAACCAAAATAAATACAAATAAGTTATCTACAGACAGAGCTTTTTCAATCCAATAGGCCGCCTGATACTGTGTGAATTTCTCTACTGCCAAAGCATGGCTTTCCGGACTTCCATCGGTATTGAATGCCCAATACACCACCCCTGAAAATATCATGGAAAGTGAAATCCACACAATAGACCAGATGGTAGCTTCTTTGGAAGAGACTTCATGACTTTTTTTGTTAAATACCCCTAAGTCCAGGAGCAGCATGATAACGACCGTTACCGCGAATCCCCACACCAGGCCTGGGTGCAGTTCTAAAATACTTTGATGTTCCACTTGCGTTATGTTATTATATGATAAAAGCAATAGATGCACAGAGTACAAATATTGCTATTTTATTTATCTTTTGATTTACAATTGATTATAGGTAATTCATCTGAACCGTCTGAACCGTCTGCTCCAGTTTTTTGTCAGCAGTAGGATCTCCGATCGCATTGAATTTCCACTCTCCGTTTCTCTTATAGAAAACACCCATTACCATGGCAACGTGTCCGCTGAAAGAAGCATCATTTGCAATATCATATTTTGCAAAAACTTCTCTTACATTGGTAGGTGATCCTTCATAAATACGGATAGAAGCAAAAGGAATTGTTCCGAAATCCTGTCCTCTGTAGCTGTTCAGTACCATTGCAACATGTTCTACATTAGGTTCCAGTTGGCTGAAATCTACAGTGATTACCTCATTATCCAATCCATCATCTCCGTCTACGTCACCAGTAAGATCATCTCCACTATGTTTTACGGATCCGTTTCTGGATTTAAGATTCCCAAAATAGATTACTTCTGTAACGTTTTTGTTCGAATCATATAAAATACAGCTTCCATCTAAGTCTACTGCTTCTTTTTTAGTTCCAAAAAATCCTTTTTTTTCAATTGCTCCCCAGTTGATTCCTACACAAGCCTGTGAAAGTTCAGCACCATTTTCTTTTTTAAGGTTGATTCTCTGACCTTTTTGTAAGTTGATAGCCATATTTCTATGTTTAGTTGTTATTTACTCTTTTAGTACAAAAGCCGATTTGCTTGTTATTTTACAATTCTGCCTTTTAGTTATTATTCAAATTCAAATTAAGCATTGCCCGCAGAATATTTGTTTCTTCGTCAAAATCAAATATTTTGCTCATAATATCTATATTTTCCAGGTTTTTAATATAATCTTTCAAAACACCTTCCACTTCAGCCGGTAAAGCACGTTTTCTTTCGTTCATACTATTCTCCAACTGTTCATTTTTATTTCTCAGCTGATCGATAATGGAACTCTGGTTAGACTGATTTTCCGTCATATCCAGCTTATCCAATTCTTTGTCAAAAAGATACATTTTTTTTTCGTCTACACTGAAAATAAAATAATCATCAGACTGAAAGATTTTGAAAAGTTCATAATCATGGGTTCCGAAAAGGTATCCACATACAAAACGGACTTTAAATCCTTGTATATTGAGCCTTCCCAAAAGTTTTCTTTCAATGGAATACTCTTTATACTGATAAGCCGGAAAAGAATCGGATTTCAGCATTGTTTCATCTGCTTGCGTCCTGTAAAATTCCTGGGCATATTTTTTATGAAAGTACAGTACATTATCCCAATTGGTCGTAAAAATATCTTCCGTAAGGTCTTTATACAAAGTTTTCAAATGCTGGGAAAATACACCGCTGTACATTTTCCTGTCTGTCTGAAAGCTGTCTACCCGTCTTTCTTCAAAACCTGAAATATATTTACTGTTGATATTAATTTCATTGATGACAGCCAGCATATCATTTTCCTTCTGTCTCTTAATTTTAGTCAGAAGCTCTATGAGACTGTCTGTATACTGCAGGTGGAAAAGTTCCAGTTTATTGTAATCTAAAGCCGTATTTTCCTGGAACAGATTGTGGATAATATCTGTTTTGATGTAAATAGATATGATGTCAATATGTTCAAAAAAATTAGCGAGAAGCTTAAGCTTTGTTAATCTTCTTTTGCTTTGCGACAATATGGTTGCTGCATCATCCCCCACCTTAGTATCCTATAAATTAACCTCTGACATTAGCTTTAAGTTCATGCTCCAATGTCTGAAGATCCTGATCCAGTTTTCTTCTGTTATCTGCTCCCTGTTTCTGGATTTGTTTCACTTCATTCAATGTATTGATAAGCATTGATGTTGTTTCTTTCAATGTTTCCACTGACACGATAGTCTGCTCGTTGGCTCTGGCAACGTTTATTGAGTTCTGCCCAAGACGCTCTGCATTCTTTCTTAAGATCTCTTCTGTAGTGGAAGATACTTTCTGTTGGATTTCAATATTCTGCTGCTGTCTGTACATCGCCACAGCCAATGAAAGCTGGTTTTTCCATACCGGAAGTGTGGTGGTAAGAATTGTCTGTGCTTTTTCAGCAATAGAAACATTGTTATTCTGTACCAGTCTGATCTGTGGAAGTGACTGCATCATAATCACACGCACCACTTTAAGATCAGCCATTCTTCTGTCTAATCTAGCAATGAAATCTCTTTTATCAGCAATCTGATAATCCTGAAAATCCTGAGGGCTCGTCTCCATTTGAGCAAGCTCCACTGCAGCTCTTTCCATTCTTATATTTCCTGCAATCACAAGACCTTCAATCTGCTTGATAGAGTTCACATTACTTTCAAAAATAGTCTGAAGAACCGCATTATCTTTTGTAGAAGTGATGATTCCTGCGTTTACTTTGTAAGAGATCTGCTCAATATTATTGATGATCTTATCGTATTTTGTAAACAAGTTTTCCACCTGAGTGATCACCTTCTTCATGAATGGCAATTTACTTAGGAAACTTTTTACTTTATTGCTGTTAAGTTCTTCTACATCTACATAGTTAAGCTCTACCAAAAGATCATTGATAAGTCCTCCTACTTCTCCGGAGTTTGATCTTCTTACATTTCCTAAGAAACTGTCACTCTGATTGGTTAATGTTTTCTGAAGTTCCGCTCCAAAATTTACAATTGAACCTGGGTTGGCTTCATCAATAGAGTTCGCAAGAACTTCATATTTCTGACGTTCTTCTGACTGCAGCTGAGTCAGATTTACATTTCCTTCTCTGTCCACAAGAACTGCCGGCGCTGCATTTTGTACAGGCTGAGCCGGAGTTGGAGGAACCATTGGAGTAGGTTCAAAGGTTTTAAGAGGTTCTATTGATCCTAGTGGATCTATGGGTTGATTTTCCTGATTGTCCATGATTACTTTTGATAAATTGATACAAATTTGTCAAGGCCGTCTCTCTGCCCTGCTCCTACAGCTTCAAATTTCCATTCTCCGTTTCTGTTGTAGATTCTTCCAAATTCTACGGCGGTTTCGATGGAGAAATCTTCGTCTAATTCATATTTTAAGATTTCTTCATTCGTATCTGTATTGAAAATTCTGATGAAAGAATTTCTTACCTGTCCAAAGTTTTGTTTTCTTGACTCTGCTTCGTGAATGGTTACCACAACAGTAATTTCTTTGATCGCATCATCAATTTTTGTTAGATCAATTTTGATCTGCTCATCGTCACCAGATCCTTCACCTGTAAGGTTATCTCCTGTATGAATCACAGATTTGTCCGGAGACTCAAGGTTGTTATAGAAAATAAAGTGATTATCTGAAACTAATTTTTTGTCGTCCCCAAGCAAAAATAAAGATGCATCAAGGTCAAATCCTGTTCCTGTAGAAGTATTATTGATATCCCATCCTAAACCTACAGTAAATTTAGGTGCGTTAATGTTTTCTCTTTGTCCTTTTTGTAAGTTAATAGCCATAATATAATTCCGTTTGTGTTAAAGTATTGATGTTATTTTCGTATTCTTTTATTAAATGATAATTGTTGCTGATGGCCAGCTCCAAAAGCAGATCCATCTGTTCTCTTTTTACTTTAGACGTAAGATAATCAAAATTACTTGATTCCAGGCCTAAAATATATTTTACAATCCTTGTATTGAACTCAAAACTCTCTTTATTCATCACTTCTGCAACATGTTTTACATTTTTTACGGCATAGTAATTGAAAAAGTTTTCAATTTTAGGATCAAGTTCAAAATTCATCAACTCTGCGTAATACAGGAACATAAAGTCTGCCTCTACGCTGTATTCATTCAAAATTCTGTTGACTGTATATTCATGACTTCCCGTGATTTTTATATCGTCTATAAAAATACAAAGTTTTCCTCTCAAAAAATCCTTATCGATATAATAAGTATCATTTGCGATCAGATTTTTGCGATCTTCAAAATTAAGGTTCCCATAATCTGTAATATAGGTATGGTTACGATTGATTTTAGATAAAATGCTTGACTTTTTTCCTTTTTGAAACAGATAAAAATCCAGATGCTTCTTAAAGTAAAAGCATAAAAAATTGGAGGCCGTAGGAATTGCCATATAAGGGCTTGGAAGTACTACAATCTCTCTATCACTATCTAAAAGTGCTTCATTTCTGGAAATAAATCCTTCGAATAATTCTCTTGCAAATTTTTCAGCATACGACTTATCGCCATACTTGAAATAGCTGTATTCTGCAGGTGAGAATGTAAACTCATCTGCGGAATGAATGTGGTGTAAGCTGTATCTTGTATTCATGTTTATTTTTAGTGTTTAAGTAAATGGGCACTGAAACCAAAGGCTTTGGCTCCCTGATAGTCTGCCACCGGATTGTCCCCGATATGCAGGATCTGATGCAGTGGTAAATCCTGATCTTTGATCTTATTCTTCACTTCCTGAAAAATAAGCGGGTTCGGTTTGGAACAGTTAATTTCATCAGAATAAATATGGAAATCAATGTACTGATCCAGGTTTTCATGAATCAGAAATTTTCTCATTGTTTTTCCTTTGATAAATCCTGTGTTGCTCAGAATATTGATTGTTTTGCCTTGATTTTTGATATTCTCAAAAAAATCATGAATATTTTCAAAAATCACCACAGGTCTGTATTCCAGAAACAGGTTTTCACTCTTTGTGTAAAACTCGTTGAGTTTTTCTTTACTCAAATCTTTTATATCCACGTTCAGAGAACCAAGAATCATCAGATAAATCTCAAAAGTATCTATATTTCCTCCTGTTACTTCATTGATGGTATTGCAAAGATCATCATAATATTTTACGGTTTTCGCAACCTCCTCTATAGGTTTATTTACGTTAAAAAATGAGGAGAACAGCTCAACTCTTTTTGCTTTAAATTCAGGATGAGATTTGATTAAGGTAAGCCACAGGTCAAAGGAAAAATGACAGTGGTTATGAATGTCGATATCTGTTTTCAATAGTTTTAAGTTAAAAGTTTTATCTAGCTTTCTTGAAAAAGATTTAATTATTTTTAATCATCAACAAGTGTTTACAATACTATTCTTCCCAAAGATAAAATTTTTATCATAAATGCATTACGTTCATTATCTGTTTTAAGATATTTTTATGACTATCCACGAGTTTGACGGATTCACAGAAGATGATTTATCAAGCGTTTAAAAAAAATATTTTCAAAAAATTCTTTGGAAATCAAAAAAAAATTATAATTTCGCAACCGATTAACAATCAACAATGTCAACAAAAATGATAAATATTATAACTTTAATCAACCCTATCAGAGCTGTGTTCTTTGGCAGCACTGAATATTTATCTGAATAGTTCTATAGATCTTTTATACCCAAAAATATATTGAAGACCTATCTATTCGGATAGGTCTTTTTTGCTGCCCTAATTTCAGACTTTAACAATTCAAACAACTTCTGTTATTTGTTAAGATCTCTGAAAATTTCCCTTTGATACGAAATACAAAAATGTTTTGCCGGCTTTATAAGACCGGAGTGTATTTTGTGCTCATTTTTTTCAGAACCTTTCTAAATACAGATCTAAAAATCAACAATTTAAACAAAACAAAATGAAATACAACACACGAAATATAGGGATCATAGCACATGTAGATGCAGGAAAAACAACTTTATCCGAAAGACTTTTGTATTACACAGGACTCATTCATAAAATCGGGAATGTAGATGATGGAAATACCACCATGGACAAAGACATCCAGGAAAGAAACAGAGGGATTACTATTTCTTCAGCTGCAGTTTCAACGCAATGGAAAAAAGATCATAACGTTTATCATATCAACATTATTGATACTCCGGGACACATTGATTTTGCAGTGGAAGTAGAACGTTCTCTAAGAGTTCTGGACAGTGTTGTCGCGGTTTTCTGTGCTTCTTCAGGGGTTCAGCCACAGACTGAAAATGTTTGGTTCCAAGCCGAAAAACACGGAACATCCAAAATTTGTTTTATCAATAAAATGGACAGAATTGGGGCAGACTTCTTTGCAGTTCTACATGAGATAAAAACCAAACTGAATGCTGTTCCTCTTGCTCTTCAGATTCCAATTGGAGCTGAAGTACATTTTGAAGGCGTTATTGATCTTGTACAGATGAAAGCATTATACTGGGAAGATGAAAACGGAGAAACCATTGTTGAAAAGGAAATTCCTGTGGTATCACGTACTGAAGCTGATGAATACAGAATGAAATTACTGGAAACTCTTGCAGAATATGATGAGACATTCTTTGAGATTTTTATGGATACTGAACAAACAGCCACCGTTGAAATGATTACAGAAGCCATACAAAGAGTCTGCAGATCCGGATCAGCTGTTCCCGTTCTTTGTGGCTCTGCCTTTAAAAACAAAGGAATACAGCCTCTTCTTGATGCCGTAGTAAAGTATCTTCCGGCTCCGGATCAGCTTGCTGACCTGCAGGGAAGAGATCCTCAAACAGAAGAAATGGTAACACTGGAAAGAACTGAAGCTGCTGATTTTTCAGGACTTGTTTTCAAAGTCGTGATTGATAAGCATATGGGAAGGCTGGCCATGCTCCGTATGTATTCCGGAAGGATAAAACCGGGAGACACGATATTGAATGTAAGAACAGGTGAAAGCTACAGAATTTCGAAAATTTTACAGATGCAGTCGGATAAAACGTTATCACTGGAGAAAGCTAAAGCGGGAGATATTGTTGCTTTAACAGGAATAAAAGATGCCAAAACCGGAGATTCTTTGTCTTCTGTAGATAAGCCCATATTACTGGAATCGATTACGATCCCAACTCCTGTCATCAGAGTGGCTATTGAGCCGAAAACCAATGGTGATGAGAAGTCTTTCGGTTTGGTGCTGGCTAAAATCCAGGAAGAAGATCCTTCTTTGGTGGTTGAAAGAGATCAACAGACCGGAGAAACATTATTGAGTGGACTGGGAGAGCTTCATCTTGAGGTTACTTTGGAGAAAATCCGTCTGAATCATGGTATTGAAGTCAATCAGGGAAAACCTAAAGTTTCTTACCGTGAGATTTTAACGGGAACCAAAATCCATAGGGAAAAGCTTTCCAAGCAAAACGGAGGAAGCGGTCAGTTCGCTGATATCTCTTTTGAAATCGGACCAGGAAATGATAATGAACATGGATTCGAGTTTATCAATACAATCAAAGGAGGAGTTATTCCAACTGAATTTATTCCATCTGTTGAAAAAGGATTCAGAGAAGCTATGGAACACGGGCCATTAAAAGGATATCCTCTGGAAAACATGAAGATTACCCTGTTAGATGGCTCATTCCACGCTCAGGATTCTGCGGCTCTTGATTTTGAAATTGCTGCAAGAGAAGGCTTCAAAGCGGCTGCCAAAGGTTGCAGTCCTAAACTTATGGAACCTATCATGCAGGTTGAGATTCAAAGCATCGAAGAATATACGGGAGCTGTCACTGCGGATATCAACAGAAGAAGAGGAATCATCACTTCTATTGATGAAAGATCAGGAAGAAAGATTTTTGCAGCGGAAGTTCCGTTAGCTTCAACTTTCGGGTATATTTCTGATCTGAGAACGCTGACAAGCGGAAGAGCTTCCATCAGCATGAAATTGTCACACTATGCTTTAGTGCCTGATTTTATTGCGAATACATTAATCACCTAAACAAGCAGGGACTGTAGATTTTTCTTACAGTCCTTGTCTGGTTATGGGATGTTTGGTGAATGGTCAATCATCAATCCGCTGCGTTTAGCAATTTTTACAGACTATAAAAAATTCACTTTTCACTTGCGAAGCAAAATTCACTTATTGACCACTCCCCTATTTTTCCGGCATCACTTTATAGGTCGGGTCTTCTTCAATATTAACTTCAACTACCGCTTCGGCATTTTTCAATATTTTCCGGCAGTCTTCGCTGAGATGTCGTAAGTGTACTATTTTATTTTGTTCTTTATAACGTTTAGATAATTTGCCCAGTGCTTCTATCGCACTCATATCTACAATACGGCTTTCTTTAAAATCGACAACCACTTGTTCAGGATCATTCATAGGATCAAATTTATCTGTAAATGCCGTTACAGAACCGAAAAACAAAGGTCCATATATTTCGTAATGCTTCACTCCGTTTTCATCAACATGCTTTTTTGCTCTGATTCTTTTGGCATTATCCCATGCAAAAACCAATGCTGAGATGATAACCCCAACCAAAACCGCCAGCGCCAGGTTATGCAGAATTACGGTAATCAATGCTACAGTAACTCCAACAAAGATATCCGACTTCGGCATTTTATTAACAATCCTGATAGATACCCACTGGAACGTACTAATGGCAACCATCATCATGACTCCTACTAAAGCAGCCATAGGAATTTTTTCTATCACAGGTGCTCCACAGAGAATAATTATTAAAATCAACAAGGAAGCAATAATTCCGGATAGTCTTGCTCTGGAACCTGCATTAAGATTCACCAATGTCTGTGCTACCATTGCACAGCCACCCATTCCGCCAAAGAAACCGTTGGTAATATTGGCTAATCCCTGAGCTACAGATTCTTTGTTTGTGTTTCCTTTACTATTGGTGATTTCATCCACCATGGATAATGTCAGAAGAGATTCGATAAGACCTACTCCTGCCATAATTAAAGCATAGGGAAAAATAATTTGTAAAGTTTCCAGGGAAAAAGGAATCTGTGGAATGTGAAAACTTGGAAGAGTTCCACTGATATGGGCAATATCCGCTACTGTTTTGGTTGGAATATTAAATCCAAGAACTATAGCAAAGACAATAATTATCGCTACGAGTGAGGCAGGAACTGCTTTCGTTATTTTGGGAAAAAAGTAGACTACGGCAATCGTCAGGGCAGTTAAGCCAGCCATTATGTATAAAGGCATTCCCTGCAGCCAGTTTACAGCCCCGTTGCTGTCCGTAATCTTAAATTGCTCTACCTGCGCCATAAAAATAATAATGGCCAAACCGTTTAAAAATCCGTACATAACCGGCTGCGGAATCAATCTTACAAATTTTCCCAGTTTAAAGATTCCCACCATCATTTGAAGTATTCCGGCCAGTGCAACGGCAGCAAAAAGATATTCAATCCCATGAGATTGTATCAGAGCGATCAATACAACGATGGTTGCACCCGCTCCACCGGAAACCATTCCCGGACGTCCTCCCAAAACCGCAGTTACAAGACCCATCATAAAAGCAGCATAAAGTCCTGTAAGCGGGGACAAACCGGCAAGAATAGCAAATGAAAGTGATTCAGGAATCATGGTCATCGCTACAGTAAAACCAGCCAGCAGTTCATTTTTGTAATTTATTTTCTTCGAAAAGTCGAATAAGCTTATAGTATTTTTCATTGATTTTGCAAAGGTATGTACTGTCCGGATGGTATACAATTTTTTCTTTTTATCATTTTTTCATGATGAAGCCCATCACTTTTAAACAATTCACAAATCAATTTTTATAATATGTTAATTTTAATTAAAATAAGCAGATAAAGTATGATTTTTACATTTCTATCTCTTTTTAGTTCTTATTTTTGTTTACATTTGAAAGCGAATAAGCAATTATTTGGTACTAATTAAAAATTCAACGCGTAAAAAGCTGTTTATCAATCTATCTACAGCTTCAACTCATAGAATTGCATAAAAACCTTAATAGGTATATATTATTTTACACAAATGGCAGGAAGAGAAGTTTGAAAGAGAAGAAGAAGAAACCCATTGAAATAAAGAATATATCCCAAGTACATTAAGGTGAATCCTACCCACCTGTTTTTAAGTTATTTGGCAGTTACAGATCCGTTTTTTAAGATTCATCATCTTATTAAACGCAATTAAACATTCTTATATCATAATTTCTATTTTTTATCAATTTCAAACCGAAGTGAATTATTTCCTACCACAAGAGATAATATATGTATTCTATTTCCGTTTTTTTGATACATAAGTTTAAACAAAAGAATAATATTCAACAAAAATGTTATATAAAGAAATCCATATTGGAAAGTTTATTAAAGAAAGGGTAGATGAAAATGAAATAACAATAGAAAGGATATGCAAATTTTTAGGCAAAGACGAGGAAACAGTCGAAGTGATGTATGACAGCAAATCGATGGATACAGATCTTCTTCTAAGATGGAGCAAATTATTGGAATATGATTTTTTCAGACTTTACAGCTCACATTTGATTTTATACGCACCTCCTTCTGCCATCAACAAAAACCAGCAGAAATCCGAAAAAACGCCCTATTTCAGGAAAAATATTTACACCCAGGAAATCAAAGATTTTATTATGAAAAGAATTCTTTCCGGTGAAATGACCCAAAGTGAAGTCATCAAAGAATATTCTATTCCCAAAAGCACCCTTCACAGGTGGCTTCAGAAGAGCGATAATGTAAACGGATAAACAGATAAGACATGCGCCCCAATTACAAAAAAATTTATCAGGATATGCTAAAGATGGAATATCCGGAAAAGCTAAAAGATCCGAAAATCAAAGAACTTCTTGAAAAACTTAACACCAGCGAGGATGTTCTGAAGTTCAATGAAAAACTGTTCAAACAGTCCAGAGAAAATCAAAAACTCAAAACATATGACAGGCAGACTATGCTAAAATTGCTTCAGTATCAGAAGAAGCACGGTCATTCCACAAGCTATATGTCCAGAAAATATAAAATAAGCAGAACTACTCTTTCAAAATGGAAACTCATGTTTGAAGAAGATCTTGATACAATGAAAAGTGCCAGTAAATAATCTACCAGCATTTTTTAAAGGTAATGATAAGGAAAAACAGGGCTGTACGTTTGCCGGAGTCGAACCGGATAACCTTGCCGGAGTGACCGACTTCGCTATTCCTCCCATAGTTGTGGTACGATGAATTTTTTCCTAACGACACTTCAATATATGAATATAAAGAAGCTGGAAGTGGGAAGAAGAAAGGGATTAAAGTCTGAAAATCTATCTGACTTTATAGAAAATTATATACAAAGATATCTTTCAACGTCCCACTTCCGGCTTCTGATTTTATGAAAACAAGGCTAAAATCGAATAATGCAGTCGTGCTCTAACCAACTGAGCTACTCTTCCTATATACTTCGTGTTTTTTTGCTGTGGAAGAGACGGGACTCGAACCCGTGACCCCGTCGTGATGAGCGAAGTAACATTTTTCTACGGCACTTGTTTGTTTTATTTTTCTTCTTCAGCAATATATGTTTTAACAATAGGATGGACTCTGGCATTTTCCGGGTGATAACTTAAACCGAAACTACTCCATCCGGAAGACCAGTAAAGAATCATTTCTTTCAGATAAGGAATGTCTTTAGTTTCATCATATTTATAGTTTTCATTAAATATTTGCTGTACTTCATCAATAAGTTCAGGGTAGAACATTTGATCTTCTTCATCAAAAACATCAATATGAATATCAAGATAACCTCTTAGCTCATTTAATAAATAAGTTCTGAAATCCCATCCCATAATGACAATATCTGAACCTCTTATAGAAAGCACAGGTCTCCAAACAAGATCTACATCACTTATTATATAACGAGTTCCCATGAGTGGTAAAAGTGTTGGAACATGTGAAAACCATTCATCAAAAATTTTTTTTCTCTTTTCCAAGGATGCAGGCTTTATTCCCCATGATTTCAACCAAACTTTATTAACTGAATCAATATCATCCAACATCCAATCATATGGTGTATTCAATATTTTTTTTATTTCCTCTTCATTTTCAAACCAATTATAAAAGAAAGTACATTCTTCTGTAATCAGTTCTCCTTCATCTTCATATTCCACAATTTCTTTTTTGTCGATGGCATGAAGAATTTTTAGAAATTCTCTATGTTCAGAAGTAAAACTGACCTGATATTTTTTCTCAATCTGATTAATCTGTTCTTCAGAAAGACTTTGCCATCTGGCTCCGTAAAATCCTTTGGGACAATTTTCATCATCTATCGACCATAGTTTTTCTGTACGGTCTTTGACCCAGTATAAAAACTCAGTAAGATTAACTGGTATATTCATTGTTATTAATTTAAAAATAAAAAGAGGCAAGATTCGAAAAGACTTGTACAAGATCATTTACATAACCTTCTGGAGTCGAACCAAATTAAACCGAAGTAGGCCTTTTCTACGGCACTCTTTTATACAATCAAGGTAAAATTCTCAGAATCTTCCGTGCATTTGCTCTACCAGCTGAGCTACTTCTCCTTTTCGAGGGAAAAGGCAGGATTCGAACCTGCGACCCAATGATCAATTCTCGAAGTATGATTCCAAAACGACACTTGATTTTTAGTTTTTTGTTTATTAATGTATCTACTAGTACTCTTTTATAGTATCAGGGTAAAAGTGGCGGAATCTTTCTGTACCATCTGCTCCACCTACTGAGCTACATCCCGTTTACAACAAGAATGACAGGAATTGAACCTGTGACCTGATGGGTGAATCGAAGTATGACTCCAAAACGACACCTGATATAATTCAGCAAGGTAATTGAATCAAACAGAGACTAATACGGGGTGTTGCCATTTCTACTATCTGCTGCTGCAGAACAGGATTCGAACCTGTATTACCGTCCCTAAAGAAGTAACTCTATTTTACGACACTTGCTTTTTATGGTTATCCATGATTATTAGCTTTATCTTTTGCAAATTTATATCGCTGCTACGCAATCTTTTTACGTAGTTGTTTTTTTTATTAAAAACCAAGTAACAATGTATAAGAGTTTTTGATTCTAGTCAAATTAAAAGTTTGATGATGGAACTCTTATGAACGACATTGGTTATAGCTACCGGGCAATCTGTCGAAAGACTCTGTTTTTGGAATCGAAGAATGTCTTTCTAACGACATCGGTATTTATTAACACTGCAAAATTATATTGTATGTACGCAATCTTTTTACGCAGTTTATTTTTATTGAGAAAATAATGATGAGATCAATTCAAACAATTTAAAAATCCCTAAAACTGGCAGTAGAATTAGTAATCCTACCAATAAAAAAAATCCAATTGTATTTAGAAAATTTGAATTATCTTCCGAATAACTACCTTTTTCTCTTGCTTTCACTTTAAAAGTTGGAATTTGCCTGGTTACTCTAAAGCTATCTTGTTCCAGTTCCAGGATTACTTTCTTTGCATGCTCATCAAGCAAATCTTTATCTCCTCTGAAAACAATATCTTTTAAAATTGCATTTCCTGAATTGCTTAAAGATTTTCTGTACAGCTCTACGGCATTTTCCATTTCATTATTTTCAGGAGCAGACAGAATCCAAAATTTACCTGCTTCGTCAAGAAATCCTGCTTCAAAATAAATCTGTCCTAATTTTTTTCTTAGGGAAAGATCATTGGGAAACTGATTGATCATATTTCTTAATCTGTCACAGGCTTTTTTCTTTCTGCCTTCTTTAAGGTCTTCTTCAATTCTGTAGAATAAATTTCCCATAATTTTAAAATTAAACCAAGTAACTGGATATAAGAGTTTTTTGATTCTAGTCAAATTAAAAGTTTGATGATGGAACTCTTATGAACGACATTGGTTATAGCTACCGGGCAATCTGTCGAAAGACTCTGTTTTTGGAATCGAAGAATGTCTTTCTAACGACACCGGTATTTATTAACACTGCAAAATTACATTGCATGTACGCAACCTTTTTACGCAGCTTATTTTTTTATTTAAATTTTGTTCGTTTTGCCTTGAAACAAAAGAACCAAAAGTTCAAGACTTGGAAATTCCGGCTAAAAATAACCTACACTCTCTAAAAATTCTAAAACTTGCGCGAATGTACTATTACTTCTTCGTTTCAATTTCTGTGTCGCGCTTCAAACAATAGAATTTTCTTAACGTTCGCATAGTTTATTTTCTTAACGCCTTCGTTTCCTAGGTCGTATTTCTATATTCGTCATTAGTTTTGAAATTTTCTCCTCTTCTTTAATATTTATTTTTTCAAGAATTATCTTCGTTAAGAAATTTTGAATTTTTTGAATTATTTCTAAAAAAGCAAGAACAATTTTCGCTGCTTTTTCACCATCAAAATTAATAATTGTACTATAATACAAATCAAAATCATCACTAATATGTCCTGCTATACTATTTCTAATCTCAGACATCTCAGTTTCATATCTATATTTCTCTTTAAAGTTCCGAATTTCTAAATTTATTTCATTAAGCTCTTCTTTTAAATTAGGCCATACGTTAACTGATATTTCAAATAAAAATCGTCTATATTCCTCATATGTTTTAAAAGTCTCAAAGATTGTTAAATAGCAATTTTTTATAGAATAAATTTTTTCCCAATTATTTAAAGAATTACTTAATGACTTAATAGCAACAAGTAAATCCAAGTGAAAATTGTAATTAGTGAACTAACATTATTAATCTTTTTAAAGAATTCAAATTTATTCAAGCTAGTCTTATCATTAATGTCAGCCATTAAAATTTCATTTAGATCACTCTTTTTCTTCAATGAATCTAAATGATTTGTAAAAAAAATCACTGATTCATTTATAGAGTTTATAAGATTTTTATTCATAATTATTATTTCTAGCCCCGATTGCAACGGCATCCTTTTTCTGAATGGCTTGAAAAAAGCTTTGGTGAAAAAGATACAGTGGAAAGCGGGATTAAGCTCCTCAATATATTGATTGTTTTGATAGCTATTTATTTTTAAAAGCAGTGCCTTTTACAGCACTACTTTCTGAATCATTTCTATGGCTGATTTTTTGTCTTCCAGAGCATTCAGTACTTCGAAAATTTTCTCTGACCAACCGGCTATAAGATGTACATCATTCTTTCTGATATCAAGCGGCTGTGTACCATAACCTGCCAGGTCAAAGATATACAGCTTTGCATGGGGAGCAATTGTTTTGTATCTGTTCCACAGGTCTTCAAAAGAGTTTCTGTTTCCAGTGCTGTTCCACATCTGAGTATCGGTGAATAACATTACTTTGTTCACTTTTTCACCTCTTTTAATCAGATCTTCAATGACCAGATAACCATTTGTGGAATATCCTACTTCACCTTCACGTTTGTAGAAGGCATCCACATTCCTTAAAATACCATTTTTAGGCATTGGAACCCTCAACCAACGGTCACCGAAGATACCTGTCACCACATTTTTACATTGTGACTGAAGGATCATCGACATCAGCAAGCCGATATCATACAGCAAGATTTTACTTTTATTTGAAACTGCTTTCTGCATTGAACCCGATACATCCGCAGCGATTACCACCGAAGTATCAAAACCAAAGCCCTTGATATTTCTAGCACTCACTACCACAGCATCTTCCAATGCTTCCAACACAGAGGACAAATAAGGAGAATCTATGGTTTTCAATTCTCTATACGCCGCCAGGAATCGGAATGGGAGCTGCTTTGAATTGGATACTGCTCTTTCATCAGAAAGATATCTGCAGACTTTATTCATTGCATCAGATGACACTCCAGCCTCCAGGATATTCCTCAGGTTTCTCATAGTTGCCATATAACCCAATTTGTTGCTGAAGATCAGTTCCTCCCATTTGTTTTTGAAGGCTAATTTTCTTTCTGCATCAATTGCAAATTTCGTCTGACCCAAAACGGAAAGTTCTACTTCCCATGTATAAGGGGTTTCCAATGTATTATTGGCAATTTTATTGAAAACAGCTTGCTGGTTTTCATCTTTAGCTTTCGGGTGAACCAAGAATAGAGCATCTTTCAGGGTTACTTCTGCCTTTCTGTTGTATTTTGCAAACTGGTATTCATCAAACTTGTTGAAGGACTTTACCAAACCTTTTTGAATCTGCTTTGACAGTTTATTCAGTTTTTTAGTATCTGTTCTTTTATTCGCAAGTTGGTAGTACGCCAACAATTCCGTGATTTCATCAGCTCTCTGAACGACACCTTCCACCGTTTTGCTTACCAGATCCGTACCGGAAGTCTGTTTTGCCAATTCAGTTGTCAACACCAATGGAATGGAACGCAGGTACATATCTTTTCTTGCATACACCGCCAGTTTTGCCACAAACTCAGGGTCATTTTTTTTGATCAGAGACTGGATTCTTTCCAATCTGTCATTTCCTTTTTCATAGTTGGCATCTGACAGTCCTGTTGTAACAACAGCACTATACAATTCTTCTGCAGGTGTCATCGCATAAGCTTTTGCACCTTCGTAGTTCAGTACTACTTTAGTTTCTTTTCTTAAAAAATTAAATTTCATGGTTACTGTTTTTTTGTTAAACATGGGAAGGATTGATACTTCCTCTCTGATTTCTGATGCAAAGTAAAAACAGTATTGCGCAACCTTTTTGCGTAGAAAATTTTTCTTAGAATTTTTCTTATTTTTTATTGCGAATGGATTTATTTAAAATGGACCTCAGAGATTACACAGTTTTTAAGGTTTGCCTAAAGCCGTATGAATGGAGTATTTACAAGGCGGGATAAAGCCCATGAAAATTATTTCAACCTGATTTCACAGATTTACACGGATTTTTGAAATAATACGGCTACATTCATCATTCATCATTCATCATTCATCATTCATCATTTATAATTCATAATTATAAAATCCTTCTATCATTCATTTCAATTAAAGAAATCACCTATTCTAAGTTTTTCGGGAAGGGTTTTCTAGTTTTGTCATTAAAATTAAGCTATGATTAAAGGAATATATGAGACTCATGTTCAGGTGAGCAATCTGGAAAATGCAATACAGTTTTATACGGAAGTGTTGGGATTGAAACTGGCTCACAGAGATGTAACCAGACCTATTGCTTTTTTATGGGTTGGAGAAGGGAAAGAATTTATGTTAGGATTATGGGAGCAGAAGGAGAATCTTCAAACCAGACATTTTGCTTTTTCCAGCAGTAAAGAAGATATTTTAAATTACTCAGTAGAGTTTTTAGAAAATAAAGATTTAAAACCTTATAATTTCCTAAAAAATGGAAGTGTTGAACCAATGGTATTTGCGTGGATGCCTGCACTGGCCATTTATTTTAATGATCCGGATGGAAATCAGCTTGAATTTATCTCTATTCTTGAAGGAGAAAGCAAACCGGAATTAGGTGTTCTTAGCTATGAGGAATGGATGAAGCAGGTGAAAAATTAATAAAAACATCTGTTAGATACTGATATAACGCAGAGGTGCAAGAAAGTCAAAGATTTACGGGGATCAAAATTGAATTCTTATTAAACAAAATTTTTGCGCCCCTTCGGCAGTTAACAAAATAATAATATCAGGTAGTAGAAGTTTTTAACTGTTTACCAGTTTTTTAACTGCCAACACGTGTTTACAGGGACCTCTTTCGCCCTGATATTTACTGAACCATTCGCAGGTACAGCGTTCTTTTTCTTCTTCAATGATTACCGTATGATGCACACCGGTTCCTTCTACTCTGGCTTCTGTTCTTTCCTTATTGTTGTTTAAAATTTCTACTTTTCCCGCTTCTATCAGCTTTTCAGCATTTTTTATACGGGGATTGAGCCCGATAATACGGCTTAATTTAAAAGGAAGTCTGCGATAGAAAAATTCATGATCATCAAGGTCGTAACCTAATAATCCCATTGCGGCAAGCCTTCCTGCAGCATTATCTGTTTTGCTGAAACTCAGATTTTCTTCCAGAGCAAGCATGGTTGGATTAAAGGATTGATTGGCATAGGCATATTTATCCAAAGCGTCAATCCACTCATCTGAAACTTCAGAAACCAAACTATCCAGTAGAGCTCCTTCTCCTGAGAAACCTCTCCAGCATTCTCTTGATAAAGAAAAGCTGAATCTGATATTCCCCATATAAAGCTGCCAGGTGGTAGACTGCATATTAGCATGCGGAAAAACCTGCATAGAATCAATATACGGAAGCAAAGGTTCCAACAGACGAAGCCTGTGAAGCCCTCCTATACAAACAGCATCTGCAGATGCTACCGGAGAAAAGATGGGTTTATTCCCTCTCACAATAAGGTAATAATCAGACTTTACTACTCCTTTAGGCATTCCACGAAATAACTGTTGTGTCTGAATTCTATTAAAAGTATAGCGTTTTTCAGATTCTGATAAATAGACCTGAACTGTTCCCAGACCTTTGATCCATTTTACAGGCAGAGGCACTTTTCTTTCTATTATTTTTTTTTCTTCCTGATAAAGCCCAACTTCTTTTTCACCTACGGAAAGCATAATTTTTTCATTCGGACGGATGCTTCCCAGGGCGGTGATCATAGGCTGATTAAAATCTACATTCGTAGTTCCACTTTCCAGAAACTCTCCTTCCAGGCCGTCAGGCAGCACGTCTACTCTAGCATAGACTCCAGCACAGTGAGAAAACCCCTCAAAGCGTAATCTTTGATTTCCGGCTGTTACAATCGGATCTTTAAGAAGTGCCATCTGAAACGGAGACAGGTTAAAGCTGGATTTCACAATATTGGAAAGTGTAATCAGGCAGCGCGCTAAAATAAAAGGCTGCCTGACATTTCCCCAGAAAAAACATGGAGCATCTGTATTTTTATCTATCTCACTGTATTTGGCAAGAAACAGTTCTTCAAGTGCATTTCTCCTTACTAAAGAGGATGCTCCTGAATAGTTATAAATAACCGTATCTCCCATACTCTATTTTTTCAGAAGAAGATTGCAGATCTTTTTCAGACTCGAATTTTCTTTCCAGCTATTTAATTTCCCAATGATCTCTTTATCGGCTTCTGAATGATTCAAGGCCAATACTTCATGGTAAATTTCCAGGATTTTCTTCAGATTCGTAACCGGAGCATCCATTTGAAGCAATATATTGGAAATCAATTCTTCAAGAGCAAGATTATGGTTCTTACTCACATTCAGCATATGGTGCTGCATAAGATCTGTCAATCTTTTAACAGGTGCCCATTCCAGCTTTTCATGCAGGCCAATCACTCTTCCTAGCCATGCATTATCCATCGTTTGGGAAGACACATGTTCCAACCATATTTCAGCTGCTGTACCACGAATGGTTTTATCACTGTCCAGGAAAATAGTTCCTAAGAACAGATATCCTATTTCGTCCAAAGGTTTTTTGACCTGATAAAGCGCATTTGCTGTATTCAAAACCAAACTTCTCTCATAGACTTCGGCAATTCCTGAAAAGAAAAGACAGTGTTTGATTACTTTTGCCAAAGCATTTGCCGGAGTGTTCGGAAAACACAGCATCAATGCAGGAATTTCGATAAGTTCTTTCTGTTCGGCCACAAAATATTCCACAAATAAGGGGTCTTTCCTTTTTGTAAGATGATATTTAGGAATAACAATCTTCAGTTCTACAGGGTAGTATGAGTTTTTCTTATTATCAATAGTTTTCCATTTGTAGGCTCCCGAAAAGAATTCTACAGGAATATCGTCATATCCGAAACTGCTGAATTCTTCAAACACGGTTTCCGGTGAACGGGTAATTCCCGCCGTCATCCACCATGAAGGATGTTCAAATTTTCCTTCCGGCTTGGCATTTTTGCCAAAGAAGAAAAGTAACAGTTCCTTATATTCACCTTTTAATCTTTTTTCAGCTTCTATTATGGCTTCTGAAGTATTGTCTAAAGCACAACGCTGCAGTGCCAGCTGAATATCCAGATGATGGGGTTCAGTATTACTATTCTGGTAGCTCTCCAATCTTTCCACCAGTGTGACAGGGGAAATCCAGCATGGAGCATGGGTAACCGGAAACAATAAAGGAATCTTATCTCCGGATTTTATTTTTTCATAAGCATAGATGGCAAGCTCTTTAAACGCGGTTCTGGCAGGGCAATCTGCTCCGACATTTTCAATAGGTCCCAATTTTTTCTGATAATTGGAATAAGATTCTCTTGCAGTTTCCTCTTCTTTCGTCTTATGGTAAATCTTTTCCAGATTTTTAAGCTGAATCGGATATTTTTCCAGTAAATCCAAGCCATAATTGATAATGGCATTACACAGTAAAACATTCAGATACGGAACTTCCCATTTCGCAATTGTTTTACAGGCTTTCAAAAATACCGGTTCTATTAATTTCACAGATTCCGAATTTACATCACCTGCAAAGCGGATAAATCCTGCTAAAGCAATATCACAATGATGGCTGTATGGATCATCCATGGCCAAAGGAAGATAAAACATCAGATCTTCAAAGTTCTGAAGTACTTTTACAGCATTCCCTTCTGTAGTCAGAGATAATTTCTCGGAAGCTATTGCCTCCAGCTCGGGTTGTTTTTCTTCAATATATTTCTTCAGAAGAGGACGTACATTGGTAAGTATATTGTCTGAATAATGGGAGAGAGCCTCTACCATATTTTCTGAAGCCGGAATATATTTAAGAATGATCTTCGCTGCTTTCGACTGTATGCCATCATCTTTGCTGACAAATGCCGTACTTAAAGCCATTCCCAACATTTCGGGATCTATTTTCTTTCTCTGGAATATTTTTTCAGTAAGAACCAAACTGGAAACAACCACTGTTTTTACTTCCGAACTCAACAGATTCGGAAGGTAGTGGGAAAATTCATCATTTTTAAAATCAGGAACTGCCACAATTTTTTTCAAATGTGACAATATGGTATTCACGGCTTTTGACTGTGAGGAAGCCAGCCCTGCAAGGAGTTCGTCCTGCAGTTCAGACAGCTCATCTTCTGTTGGTTTTAATGATGTAAACGCATCCATAAACCAGCCTGTCACATTTTTATTAAAATTTCTGTTGGAAGCCAGAAGGCATTCTTTCAAAAATCTCTTTCTTTCAATCTTTTTTTCTGTGATCAGCTTCTGAACAATAGGAAACCATTCTTTACGGAAGGGTAAAGATTTGGAAGGGTATTCACATAAATACCAAAAGTGGGTAGTAAGGGTTTCCGGGTGGCGGTCCAGTTCTGCCGGATAATTGCTCAGATGGTGTCCCAGCAATTCAGGTTTTGGCTGTACATAGCCTTTTTCCGTCCATCCTAAAATATCCTTATAGTTAAATGCTGTAAATTCAGCTTCTACAGATTCATTGATAAAGTCTGAGAACCATTCCGGGCATCCCCACTCTAATATCTGCTCTGTTTGTTCTGTATTTCGGAAAAGACTCCAGTAATTTTTACCGAAATTCTTTTTATCCATACATACAAATGAAGCAATATCAATAATGGAATGCTGACTTACAGATCCTGCCGTATGGTAGGAATTTTTAGTCATTACAATCTTGCTGATCTCGCGGTCCATTTTCTTTATTGATGGTACCAATGTCTTTCTTTCCTCCAGACTAAGCTGTTGTAAAAAAGGGATTATCTCATGTATTTTTTCCTCATTAAGGATCTCATAAAGTCTTTCTTTCATGTACTTCTAATTTGATGTATAAATTTGTTTCAGGTTATTCATTTTTTTTCCATTCTTCTAGCAGTCCGATAATGGCTTTGCCTGTTTTGCTTTACAAACCATTGCAAAGCTCAAGAGGCTTTTTAACATTAAAAACTGATTTTCCAACGGCTGAAAGAATGGTTATCAGCAGTTTTCTGAAAGTAATATCACAACTGGTAATCAGATTGATACGTTTTAAAATTCTATCTGTAAATCTCTTCACAGACGTCCATTCAAAACTGGTCTTTTTATTGATTATTATTTCCAGTTCCTTTACCTTAAAATCATCCGAAACTGCCTTGTTTAATAAGGCTTCAAAAGCCGTACCAGAGAGTGTTTCGTATTTATTAAACAGTCCCGAAGACAGGAATAAATAATGCATCTGCGGGGAGGGTAAATCTATCTTCATCCAGACATCCGGAAACACCACCTCATCCTCTACACTATACTGATATACAGAACTTAACAAGATTTTATTTTTTCCCATTGAAAAAAAAGATCCTGAAAAGCAGAGTCTCTGAAATAAAATTCTCATCAGCCTATTATGATAAACACTATAATAAGAATTGAATAAAATGTTCAAAAAAGAAGTATTTTCAGGAGGATATTTTTCAGAAAATCCGTCGACAAAACAAGCCGGTATCGCATCATATCCGGATTTGTCTTTGTACTCATTTCCCGCTTTGCAGCAAATCAAAGAAGCCAATACAGAAATTGTATTGCGGCTCAGTTTTTTATTCCTATGTTTTTTTAAAAGAGCAGCAATTTCTTCTTTATCTTTTGGTGTAAGCTTTTTAAGAAAAGGAACAATCTCCTTTATTTTATAGTTTAAATATATTGCCTTAAAACCTTCATCAATAAGCATAAGTTCATTCTTATCAGCTAAAATAACAAAAATTGACTGACAGACAGTAAATTATCCCTTAAATGTGAATTTTTTAACAAAACATTAAGTTAATAAAACCACCTCTACCACGTTCTTTACAGACAACAAAACAATTCCCTGTTTAAAGATATATTGATAAAAAAGAGGATCTAAGGCCGATATTTTAAATATTCTACTTCTCCTATCCTTATTTATTTTTGAATTTATTTTGGTTTAAAAGATCATCACCTTTTCAGCCAGATACGTTAATTTTATTTAAAATAAATGTTCGTGAAGGAATAGCAAATAATGACTGAATTGTGACCTCATTCGGGAAAGTAGTCTTTCCTGTTTCTGCTTTCCCTTCAAAAATACATTTCTGCTGATATGTTCATGTAATTCTGGCATACATCAAATGAATAAAAGTTTTCATTAAAGTTAATTTATAAAAAAAGACTCCCTTTTTCAAGAGAGTCCGTTTGGTTGATAATGCTGAAAATGCAACATTATTTTAATAATTTTTCAGACACCAATGCAAAATCTTTGCAATGTTTTTGGCATCATCTACACCTCTGTGATGGGTGCCTTCCAACGTAAGACCCAATTCACCCAAAGCTCTGTTCATCCCAACACTTTTCCTGATAGTAGGATGAATTTCTCCAAATAATGTTTTCACATTGATATGGTCATCACTCATAGGATAATCTGTGTAGAATCTTCTTGCCTGGTCCTGAAGCATGTTCAGATCGTAATTTCCGTAGCTGGCCCATGTTAGTTCTTCTGAATCGTATTCTGCTCTCAGGATATCGAATGCATCGTCCAGCATGATTCCTTCATTATCCAGCATATTTTGGGTAAGGGTGGTAAGCTCCGTACAGAACGGACTTACTTTTGAATATTGGGGTTTTACCAGAATCCCTTCATTTTTGGAGATCTTACCGGTCTTTGCATTCATGATGCATACGCCGATCTCGATGATCTCACTTTCCTGGCCTCTAGGCGGTCGGTTTTCCCAACACGTTGCCTCAAGGTCTACTATTAATATATTGTCTGTTGTTTTCACTTTTTTAAAATTTGTTTTAAAAGATAGAAGCTCATCGCAGGAACCTGTAATCCCAGCTTCAGACTTCTATCCGAATTAATTTCACAGAATCTTACTTAAAATTCTGGCTGTATTGTAAGCATCGTCTGCTCCGCTGTGATGAGTACCTTCAAAATCCATCTTCAAATAATCCAAGGCTCTCTTAAGTCCTATTTGTTTATTCAGTCTGAAATGTCTTTTAAATTCATGCATCACATTCATGTAGTTTTCTGAAAATGGATTTGTTATTCCAAGCCAGTCACACTGTTCTATGATCTGCTCTCCATCAAAGTTTCCATATCCTGCCCATGTAAGCGGTACCGAATGGTATTCATTCCTGATCATTTCACAGGCTTCTTCGAAATAGATTCCTTTTTCTTCTATCATTTGAGGAGTAATTCCGGTCAGTTGTGTACAAAATCTGTTGATTTCTGATCTTTCGGGGATTACATAAATGCTTTGTTTTTGGGAAATTGCTTTTGATGTTAAGTTTAATTTGCAAATCCCTATTTCTATAATATCGACTTTCTGCCCGATGGGAATTCTGTCATTTTCCCAGCACGTAGCTTCCAGATCGATAATGATAATCTCATTGGTCGTTTTCATGATTCTTTTTAGAAATTAGAAGCTAGAGGTTAGAAGGTAGTTAGTTTCTACCACTCTACCCTTCAGCTTCTTTTCCATTGTTAATTGTTAATTTCTAGGAGCAAATGGTGGTGTCCATTTTTTCCTTTTCATCAATTCTTTGACTTCTTCGTAGGAAATCGGATAAAAATCGTGGCAGTCTACCCCTACGTCAAAACTTAATGCCATCTCATCATCCGGCAGTGCTCCGTGTGAATGTCCGTATAACTGCCAGACACCGCGGTGCGAGCCATTCCAGGTACGCATGGCGTAGTGGAAAAGAATGATTTTCTGTTTTCCGTTGCTGTTATCTGCTTCATCAATTTTCAGTTCGTGATAATCTCTGATGGAAGCAAAACGTTTGGGATAAGTTAAAGCCGCTCCCTCGTGGTTACCTTTGATCAAATGGATATTACCATTTAACCTGTCTAAAATCTCTTTTGTAAAATCCGGTTTTCCCAGACTCATATCTCCTAAATGGTAGACCGTATCACCGGGTTGAATTTTCTCGTTCCACCTTTTAATGAGTTCTTCATTCATATGGTCCAGAGACTCAAAAGGTCTTTCTGAAAATTTTATAATATTCTCGTGACCAAAATGATGGTCTGCTGTAAAAAATATATTGGGTTTCATTTTTTTTAATTGTTTGTTTTTAACTACACAATTTTTAACATTTTGTTGTCATTCTGAATGAAACAAAGTGGAATGAAGAATCTCTTTCACTTTAACACATTCTTCATTCGTCTGAATGACACATTCAATGTTTAACTTCGTAGTTTTGTTTAATAAATATTTTTAATTAATTCTTACGAAACGCTTTATAAAAAGCTGTTTCAATTTCTTCCTGATCACTTTCCGTATATCTTCTTGAAAAGTGAATCGGAATGGCTTCTTTTACCTGACATTCATTCATGATTTTTCCTGATGCAGAAGCAAAACTGTGGTAATTGATCTTTGCAAATTCCTGATCGGTATCTTTATAAAAGCTTTCAATATAGACGATATCTGCACGTTCAAATATTGTTCTGATTTTTTCATAATTGTTTTCATCTGCTGCATGATCCATGATTACGCCAAGTTTATAACCTGTATTACGAGTTAATAGATCAAACAAATCAGCTGCTTTGTAAACAGTTTCTTCAATTTCGATTTCTTTATCACCATCATTATTTTCAAAAGCGGTCTTCAATTCGCTTATCCACTTTCCTTTTTTTAAACCGGAAGCATTTTCATTAAAGGTGACCGAATCTTTTTCTTTAAATAAATAAGCGATAGAATCTGTTTTGTGATCCAGAATAGCAAAATCTACGTTGACATATTCGTCTTCAAACAGGAAGTTCTGAGTCTTTACCAAATCCAGATTCCAATATGACGGACGAAGGGTGTAGATATTAATTTCTTCTTTTGAAACAATCTCCCGAATTTCATATTCAATCGCGTTTTCAGCAATCAGATTCCAGGTGTAAGATTTTAACCTTGCTTCAACCTGTTGATGAATATTTTTTGGCCCGCAAATCACCACTTTTTCTCCGCTTCCAATCTGATGTCTGAAAATTCCATCAAAATTGGAAAAGTGATCAATATGGGTATGACTAATGAATACAGCTGATATAGACTGTACTTCTTTCACAGTCAATAAACTTGCTTCTCCACAATCACACAAATAGTGTTTTCCTGAGTTAGGAATTTTAATCAATATACTGATGTCTTCTTTTAAAAGACTTTTTATTTCTGCCTGTAACATGTTTTTTTCTTTTTTAAACCATAAAAAATATAAACTCTGTTTTCACTTTTAACGGTTGAGATTCCTACGGAATGACAAACTTACTGCATAATGAAAATCAGGTTCTTAAACTCACTTAGCATTTATGGTTAGTTTATACATAAAAAAGTTTCGGTAAAATGAATTACTGAAACTTTAATTTTTATTTTAAACAATAAGTTCTTTTACTTCCTTTCTACGTACACCAAAATCAGATTTCCTGATCTTACACATACGATTATCAGCGATATGATGGAAAACAATACCTTCCATATTATTCTCAGGATCACTTAAAAAGTTTTTGATCCATTCAAAATCCAAACTTTTTAAACTGAGAATATGATCTCCATGTTTTACTAATAAATGACGTTTAATATTTTCAGGATTTCCTCGTACTTTCTCACCGATAAGTTCGTATGTTCCATCTTCTACCTTACCCAATTCAGCCAAAGCAGTAAAGCCTTCCCAAAAGTATTTATCTTCTTTTTTATCAATATCACACGCTAACCAATGTGGATGATGACCAGTAACAAAGTCGGCTTCCTGGCACGCAATTGCACCTTCAGGAGCTATTTTTCCTTTCTTAGCATCGTATCTTTTATATAATTTACCGTTGATCACTGCACATGCAGAACCATCAAATTTTTGCGTAGCAATAGCTTTTCCTTCAAAAACCCAATTGTTTTCAGGATTAATTTCGTCAATAACTCTTCCTAAATTATTTATATCTTTTTTGAATAATGTACTTATTTTTTTCATTTCAATTGTTTTTTATGGATTATTTTAAGCATCCAATTCATTATTTTTCATCTGGGTAATATGCCTTTGGGCATGAAGTGACAGAAAATAAATATATTCCTATACATTAATTTTCCCCAGTTTATTCACTGTCATTGTCGTTTTATACAAGAATCCTTCACCATTTTTCATTATTTCCAGGTACTCTAGACACTGAAGATATTGCTGATTTATTAAGATCCTGATTTCATCCAGACCTAATTTTCCTTTCGGTTCCATATGTTTTGGTCTTATCCATTCAAAAGCGCCATGCTCACCTACTTGGTCAAAGTTTTCTTTATTGAAACTGTAGCTTTTCACTTCAGATTCAAGGTCAAGATTCAAAGAATTTTTCATTGCTTTTTTTGAACCTTTTTCAATAAGGATCAACAGATAAAAATTCGTAAGATAAATATGCTCTAAAATCTGATGAACCGTCCAGCCTCCGTTTGAAGGCTGATTATTCAACGTTTCTTCATCTTTTTTAAACCATCCGTCTACTTCATAAAATGTGAATTTCAGATGTGTTTTTATATCCTGAATATATCTAAAAATATCCATTACAGTTTTTTAAAGTTTTTTAAAAGGGAAAGAATATTTTCCTTTCCTACCGGATTCATGGAGTGACAATAGAACTTTGGAAGATCCAAATAATTGTCCATACAATATTCTACCAGCCATTTGGCGCAGTCGTATCCTGTTCTTTCAACGTATTCCTGAGAATCTTGTTTGAGATAATGCTCATCAGCCAGGTCATGGTCAAAAGAAATCATTTCAGGAAGTCCTTTTTCCAAAATCCTGTTGACAAAATGTTCGTAATTCCGAACGATATGCCAATCGTTTCTGAGGAACATGTCCTGTTTGGTATAATGATACGCCTCAATAGGATATCTTATATCATCTAGAAATAATAATCTTTTTGTCTTTTCCATGGCTATCTTTTTAACTCAACCATAGTCGTTATGGTTCTCGTTTTATATTTAAGTTTAAACCATCATATCAGCACAATTGGAACTTGCGAAGGCAAAAGGTTTTGCTTTAAACACATATCCCATTCCCAGAATGTATCCCATTGCATCTTTTAATGCAACATTGGATTTAAAGTCGGGGTCGGTATTAATGTCTGCGTGCACCTCCATTTCCACACCATAAGTATCCAACACAGAGCAGATAGCGTATGCAATTTCAACAGATTTGTTGACCTCATTCAGCATTCGCTCTTTGATACTGATACTCTGTATTTCTCTTTCTTTTCTGATAAAGGTAAACGCTCCTTTTCCCTCGCGAATAAATACTACTGCCGTAGCATAATTGATGGCATCTCCGTATACATGAGAGTCTGATCCCACACATACTTTCAGACGGTGTCCGTTTGCCTGTTCGCGGATGATGGCTTCTTCTACCAGCTGTATGATAGAGTTGTGGAAAAATTTTCCGTTCATATTCTGCCATGTTTGTTGTTGCGTTTCCATTTTTTCTACATATTTTAAATTGATAAATGATTGTTGATAATTGATAAATGATAACCCTTCACTGGTTTCATCTTTTGCACTCCGAACTGGACTCGAACCAATACCATCAGTTTTGGAGACTGAGATGCTGCCATTACACTATCAGAGTAATTCATGAGTAATAAGTAATTGGTAATAAGCAATATCAGAAACTAGTCAGGTATCAATGATTACTCATTGCGCATTACTTATCATTCATATTTTTGTGGAACAGACAGGAATTGAACCTGTACCTTTAGTTTTTCAGACTAACGTGCAGACCTTCTACACTACTCTTCCGGATTTTTATAAGCAATGAGTAATCGGTAATTAGTAATTTCCACCCTATATCATTACTTATTGCTCATTACTTATCATTTATGTTTAGTACGGGAAGAGGGATTCGAACCCCCAAAAGCTTGATCCTAAATCAAGAGTGTCTGCCATTCCACCATTCCCGCAGCGTTTTTATGAATAATGAGTAATTGGTAATGAGTAATATCAAGAACTAGTCAGGTATCAATGATTACTCATTGCGCATTACTTATCGTTCATATTTTTGTGGAACAGACAGGAATTGAACCTGTACCTTTAGTTTTTCAAACTAACGTGCAGACCCTCTACACTACTCTTCCGGATTTTTATAAGCAATGAGTAATTGGTAATTAGTAATTTCTACCCTATATCATTACTTATCGCTCATTGCTTATCATTTATGTTTTAGTACGGGAAGAGGGATTCGAACCCCCAAAAGCTTGATCCTAAATCAAGAGCGTCTGCCATTCCGCCATTCCCGCAGCGTTTTTATGAATAATGAGTAATTGGTTATAAGTAATTTTTCATGCTGTTTAATTACTCATCATCCATTGCTTATTACTCATATTCTGTACCTCTCCCCAGATTCGAACTGGGACTTTACGGGGTTTAAAGCCGTTTTCTCTGCCAATTGGAATAGAGAGGCATTTTTTTATAAGTAATGAGTAATTAGTAATATGAAACTCTATTATTACTCATCATATGACATCTAGGTTTGAGAAAGCTCTGTCTATAAACTATGCCTGCTAGTGCTTGTAAAGATCTTCTGCGCTAGACAAACCTTTCTCATTTCCTAATTCTATTTTGTTTAAAAAAAGTAAAAGGCTGTCTTTATTTTTATTGACTAAAGATCTTCTGCTCTTGACAGTCCTTTTTCTCTTTTCTTCATTTTTTGTGTGAATGGTAACTGGCCAATTTTTTAAAAAAAAATCTGAACTTTCATGGTATTATATCAATTCAATATTGACCAGCTATTCACATCCAGTACTCTATAAGGGAATCGAACCCTTATTTTCTGCTCGAAAGGCAGGCGTCCTCACCGTTAGACGAATAGAGCATTAACCCACTGACCAGGAATCGAACCTAAACAACAAGAGTACATTTCTTGCATGCTGCCATTACATTATCAGTGGTTGGGTGGAAGTAGCAGGATTCGAACCTACTCAGCTATGAAGCAACAGATTTACAGTCTGCCCCGACTCTCCAACTTCGGCGTACTTCCGGATTTCATGAGTCATTAATTTCTCATTGGAGTAAATAAAGTTTGTCTTTATTTTTTTGTTTGATATAAGAACTTCTATGCTCGACAAACTTTTATTTTTTCTCCTGAACTAATCTCATTTTAGTTTATTGAGATGGTTATGGGATTCAAACCCACTCAGTTTACACAACGGTTTTGCAGACCGCCCCGACTCTCCCACTTCGGCGAACCATCAGATTATTAAAAAATAAAGTTTGCTCTGTTATATTTGATATAAGAACGTCTGCACTTAGCAAACTTTATTTTTACCTAAAAATTTATAAATGATATCTTCAATTCTAACTGTCGTTGGAGAGATCAGAAAAAGTTTGTCTGTATTTTCTGTGTTTGGCGTAAAGATCTTCTGCTCTCGACAAACTTTTACTTTTTCTCCTGAAACAATTAACATTTCGTTATCTGCGATTTCGGAAAGATTCGAACTTTCAACTTCCGGTTTAACAGACCGGCGCTCTACCATTGAGCTACAAAATCATTGTAATTCCGGAAGGACTCGAACCTTCAACCTTCGGTGTATCAGACCGACACTCTAACCACTTGAGCTACGAAATCATTTGTATTCCATAAGGGGATCGAACCCTTGTCGTTCGGTAGAAAGCCGAATGCACTTACCACTATGCTAATGGAACAAATTGTCTGGAAAGCAAGATTCGAACTTGCGACCTCCCGCGTCCAAGACGGGTAAACAACCACCGTTATCTTTCCAGTTTTGCAGATTCACTTTAAAAGTCTTTTCCGAGAGACAGTCGGAGCCGAAATTTTCTATGAATCTTTGCGGTCTATGCGAGAATCGAACTCGCAGTGCCCAAGAGACAGTCGGGCAGGTTAGCCATTACCTCAATAGACCTTTTGTGATTCCGAGAGGATTGTTCATGAATTTCATACTTTGCTTTATGGCATTCACGAATACTTTATATTTCGAACCTCTAACCCTGGGTTTAGAAAACCCATGCTCTATCCAATTGAGCTACGGAACCGCTTGGTAACCCCAGAAAGATTTGAACTTTCAACCCCCGGTTTAAAAGACCGGTGCTCTAACCATTTGAGCTATGAGATTGTTTTAATTTTTGTGAATCGTCAATAATCAATTCGCTTGCTTGTCAATTTTTAATTTCACAATTCACATTTTTTGTAATCCCAGAAGGAATCGAACTTTCAACCTTCGACGTATCAGGTCGATGCTCTAACCAATTGAGCCATGGGATTTTATATTTTGGGTATCTCCGGGGATCGAACCCTGTTCTCCGGTTCCACAGACCGGCGCTTTACCAAATAAGCTAAAGAAACCATAAAAAAAGCGCCTCTTTTCGGGAGGCGCTTCATATATTTTAACGTAAAAGATCATTAGCTGACCCACGTATATAAGCACCTTTCATCCACAATTTCACTATCAAGAATACACAGAACTCCTGCCGGCTCATGTCCGAATAGTCTTGAATATTGATTGAATATGTTGTGTAACTGTTTCATTTTATTTTTGTTGTTTCTAAATTATTTTTAATTGAATCCTGAAAACCTGTTGCTTTCAATTTTCGGTTGCAAAGTAAATATGAATTTTTGGAATTCGCAAATAAATTTTCAAATTAAATTATTGATAATCAATTAATTACGTATTGTTTTTAGAGTATAGAATTTCTGTCCGCAATATTTTGCAGATATCTTAATTACCTAAATGACTGTCTCTCACTGGGTTGCTTATCACTCTATTTTATCGTATTAAAGTTTCATTGTTAATTAAAAAATTTTCATGTTTATAGTTATTTTTTTTCATTCTAAATAATTTCTGACCTAAAAAACAAAAAACGCCTCGGTTTTCCGAGGCGTTTCTGTTGTATTTTGATTAATTTTTTACAAGTTTACAGTAAATAATTTCCAAAGTCAGCACATTTCGCCTCATTCCATATCATCTCATCATATCCGAATAATCCTTTATTAGAAGGACTTTCGCATAGTTCTGCATTGATATGTGCTCTTTGTATTGTCATAATTTTCTGGGGCAAAGATAAATCTTTTTTGGTATTATTTTATAAGATTCACAATCTCTGGAAGGTTTTAGATACGCAAAGGCGCAAAATAATATTAAAAAAATCTGCTTTAAGGCGCGAGGATTTTATCTCCGATAACATTAAATACTTTATAGGCCTCTCCCAGATTAGTTAAAGATGATGTAGAATACTACTTACTATATATTGTTTACTTGCTGAAGATCTTCGATTTTCTTGCGTCTTAAAAATCATACATTAAATTTATAAGACCTTCGTCTTTGCGGTCTTCCAACAAAATTGTTATGTTATCTTAAACGCAAGGTTTTTTGTTCTTATAAATGCTTATTTTAAGGGAGCTAAGAGGGAATGATTTGATGAAGCGGATGAATTCTTTTTCAAAGAGAAATTTTTCTTTTAATTTTTAAATTCTTCAATCTTTCAATCTTTTAATTTCTAAACATCTTATTCCTTCCAGTCTTAAATCTCGAGATGTCTTTTAGAATCACCTCATCATTAGGGTTAAAATATTTCAGTTCGTTCACAATTTCTGAGCGGGTAGCTACTTTTTCAGCAATGATTTCGTAGGCTATATTTCTTGTGACGGCATGTAATTTCGGATCTTTTTTGAATTCATATTTCAGAGCCTCCAGGTAAGTAATCTTCTTATGGGCTGGAGTTTTTTGATATAAATGCTGTATTTCAGATTCAAGCTTTTTTACATCAAAAATATTGGCAAAATAGTTATTCAGACAATTGAAAGCATCTCTGTCTTCTTCCCATCCTTTCAGCAATACTTTTTGTGCCTCTTCAGTTTTTTCCATTTTTTTACGGTATACTAAAGAAGCTTTCACCATCTGATTATTAATAGTATAATCATCTGCTACTATTTGATAGTAATGATGGGCATTTTTAAGATCATTGATTTCTTTATAGAGATCACCTACTTTTTCTTTCTGCTCCATTTCTTTGTAAAGGTCAATGGCTTTTTTGTATTGTTTTGCTTTTTCATAGCAGGTTGCTGCATCGGATTTATTATTCAGCTTTTTAAGATAGACTACGGCTGCTTCATTGTAGAACCCGCCATTTTCAAGTGTTTTTGCACCTCTGTAATTATCCTGCAGCAGATTCATATAGACTCTTGCTGCTTTTTTATAATCGTTTTCAGCAATATATTTCTCTGCTAATTCTTCGTATTTACTCCGGATTCTGTCAAAAAGTGAATTTTCCAGATAGAAACTGCTGCTTCCACTGCCTTTTCTTCCCGCTGAATTTCTGTTGTTTTGTTCTTTATCTTTTAAAGAAGTGATGACAAGAAGGATGATAAAGGCTACAATTAAGAAAATGCCTAATGTTCCAACCACACTCCAGAAGCTTTCATGAAATAACTGGGCAACGATTCCGATGACCTTAAATAGGGCCAACAGCATGAATGCAGCTATAAATTTGTCTATAAATTTCTGTTTATTCATCATCATCGGAGTTTAAAATGGTTTTATCTTCTCTGAACAAACGATAAAGGAGCAGCATCACACAGATCACCAGAACCCATACAAACCAGTTGTAGCCAAACATTTTTACCAATGGATAAAATAGGTACACCAGCATCGCCACAAGGATTCCTATTAAAATAAATTTCATCCAGGCAGGTACATTATCACCGCCAAGGTTTAATGATTTGTTTTTAAATAAGAACAAATACAGACCTACTCCGGCAATCATCAGGATAACCATATACATAATATCTGAAACCGGCGCTTTTTTCTCCAGTGGGGTTCCTTCTGAACCTATTCCTTTCACTTTGGATTTATCAATGGAGGCAGAAGAAGGGTCTACAATATCCAGTGTTCCGTAAAGTTTTCCCAGAGAATCAGCCATCAAAGCTTTTCTCTTTTTCAGCAGGAATTTTACGACTTCTCCATTTACAGGTTTTCCTTTGGTATACTGCTTTAGAGAATCTGAAATTTTACGTTTCAGTTTTTCAGTCTTTTGTTCAAGGTGTTTTGTTATTTTTTTGGTATAAATAGTTTTAAGAGAGTCTCTGCTTTGTTTTTCTTTATCAACAAGCTTCCCGATGTCTCTTCCTATTTCACTTACATCTCTTCCACCAGCTTTTTTATAATTTTCTTTGTCTTCTTTTGTTTTAGATTCTATGATCCCGGCGTGAACAAGTTCTTTGGACAATTCTTTTCGCTCCTGATGATACAGAGAGTCTATCTTCAGATCAATTTCCGAGGTTCCAGACTGGAAAGCAATCATATCAGAAGGTGCCTGTACAGCATTGTTTGCAATTTTTCCTGAAGAAGCAGTCTTTTCTTCCTGTTCGGGATTTTTATCTGAAGGTAAGGCAATCTTTAAAACTATAGCCACAATAATTACCGCCCAGAATATTCTTCGAAAATTTTTTGTTCCTGCACTCTCTTTCTTTCCATTAGAGCCTCCACCAAATAATGTTTCCAGCCATGTGAACTTGCCAAAGCCATCTCCTCTGGAAGTTCCCATAACATCCAGCGAAACACCTAATTCTACTGCTCTTTCGGGATATTTCTCAATAAATTGTAAATATTTTTCTATTTCTTTTTTATTCCCGGCCATTACTTTTTTCAGGTCAAACGGAAGGTTGTTCATCCATTCTTCTTCGGTTTGCTTTGGCTGTAATGCTTCCATTACTTTTTCATCATCTATTTCAACCGTATAGCTTTCAATTTTTTGAGGAATTGAAACTCCGTTCAGTGGTTTTCTGATGTTTTCATCGATGATACCAGGTTGCTGAATTAATGAAATCCAGTCGATTTCTTCTGATAACTTTACCAGTCCGAATTCAGGATGCATAACCAGAAAACGGGAGTCAAGCTGTGCCCAGTCTTCCGGATTTATTTTGGGATAAAAAGTAGTATTTTCAGGGATAAAAAGCCTGTTATCCACGCACTGAAAGTAAGCATTTCTCCCTATTTCCTGCGGGGCTTTGTCATTAAAAACAAGGAAACAACCATACAATACATTAGGACTATTGGCCGGGATCGCATAAGATCTTACCTTGCTTACATTAATTCCAAGCATTTCCATTTCCTGAAGCCATACCACAGGTGAAGAGCCTCGGATCAAAAGCCCCTTTTTGGGATAGTTATTTTTCGGGAAAGGTTTTATTCTAAGCTCCATAATCCAAAATCTGTTCTATAAACGGTTTCAAAAACCTGTCACACATATCATCCATTGTTCTTACTTTCAACAGGGCATGTTCCGGAAGATAATATTCTGATCCTCCAAATTCTGTATAGGTTGCTAAAGAAAGAAAACCGTTAGCCGTGGAAGGAATAAAAAACTCTTCAATACTCTTGTTACTGCTTCGGAAAGTCAGCATTCCCCGTGAGTCTGTAATAATTTCGCTTCCATCAGGGAATGTAAATTTATTTTTATTCTGCTCGGCAAAAATTTTAATTTCATATTTATTCTTGGAAAAATCCAGGGTGTTTTCAGAAGCGCTGTACAATTCATGTCCGGAAATAACCAGATTTTCATACCGATTGATTCCTATTTTCTGAAAATTATTGATAATCCTCAATCCGCTTCCTTTCAGTTTGGCAACCTCTGCTTCGGCTTTTATATTATTTTTTTCAAATTCTTTATCTTTTCCTGTAATAGGTTCTACAGAAACATTCCCGTCCCTGTTTATTTTGTAATGGGTAGAATTGTCCGGGTGGTGCAGGTAAAAACTTCGTCCAAAATAAATCAGTCTGTAGAAATCAGGAATATTCATTCCTGTAAGATTCTGCTCAGAATATTCTCCTGTATTAAGATCAAGTTTTAAAATTAACTTTCGATCAGGCTGGTACTGACACAGAATAAAGTGCTGTTGTTTGTTTTTTGCAAGAGCAAACTGTCCTTTTGGTTTTATAGAAATGTTATCAAATAAAACTTCACAGCCATGATGCGTTTTATAGTAATCATAGGAATGCTTGTCATAATAGTTATCAGAAAGATAAGTCTTCAATAGCTGCTTTTTTGAACTCAGAATGAAAAATTCTCCTTCATATAAAAACTTAGCGATCTTATTAACAGGGGTTGGAAATAAGACCGGATAATTTTGCGGAAGGTTTGTTTTCTTGCCGTTGAAATTATGAACAGACTGTTTTTGCTGCGGTGGATTCGCCCACAGCTCCTGCAATGGAAGTTTTATTTTCTGAATATGTTTTCTGGCTCCTTTGTGGTGTTTATAAAAATTAATTTCACCATCTGAAGTTGTAGTCACCAAAAACTTAAGTCTGTCTCTATTCTGATGAACCACCCGCTGAATTTTTTCATCCTCCATATTCTCATGATGGGTGATGAAGAAAACTTCAATATCTTTTTCGGTATATTCCTGGTTAAAAAAACTTTCCAACGCTTCTGAAACTTCCAGAACCGGGCTCACCTGATTAAGGTTTTCAACCACTTCTTCCACCTTGTTGAGGGTAATTGGAACACCTGCCTGCCCTAAAGCAAAAACTTTACATTCAGAATGGGCTTTCGGATGTTTGATGACAGCAATTGCAGAGGCAAAAGCCAATACTTTTGGTGTCCCCCAGTTTCTAAGGGAAGTATCAATCAGAATAATTCTTTCAAAAATATTTTCTTCAGGCGGAATTTCTCTTTGGATATAAAGTGCTTCATTATTGGCTACCCTATTCATAAAGACGTCATCTTCATTGGCAAATTCGGAAAGAAGCATTCTGTGAAAATCACCTTTGTTGGTCATATCAGAAATTCCTCCGATGGGCTGTTCTCCGGGAGAAAGATGGCGCATCGGGATTTTGAGCCCGCTCCAGATTCTTTTGATCAGGCTTCCTACCTGAAATGTTTTGGGTTCTTCAATTAATTCTTTGATAAAATCTTTATCCGTATCCGCTGTTGTTTCTTCTTCTACCACCTCATCATCCAGCTCAGGCTCGTCAATCAGCCCCTTCATGGCATCAATAATGGATTGTACAGTAGGAAATTTTTCGTTCAGATCTAACGCTTTTAAATCTTTGTTTAAAACGAATGGAGCAGCATCTTGTTTTTCTGCACTGGAAGCCAGCTCATGGGGTCTCTTATAGTAGATTCTTATATTCGCTTCAGCATTCACTGAAGATATTCTGTTGTGGCTATTATTGAATAAGGTCTGCAGCAGTACAATTCTGTTTTGTTTCTGCTTATAAGCATTGGGAAGTGATTGTATCTTTTGAAGAAATTCAATTTGTTTTTCCACATTGAATTCAAAGTCTTCTCCACTATAAAACTCAGAGGTATGTCTTAAAGGCCCGACAAAATCAATATAACCGTCCTGCATGGCATACAAAACCATGAGCAACGCTCCAAACGGAGGCCATCCCTGTGGCTGAAGTTCTTTGAGGATCTCCATCACATAAGGCCTGTAAGCAATTGCTCCCACTCCCGGAACCGAGAGGAGATTGTTGTCATGGTACCCGGAATCACCGGGAACATCTTCATCAGTTTTCCATTCCCAGAAATAATTTTCATAGGACTGGAAATAAGCCTTTAATTCCATTCTCTTGATTTTTCTGTAAGACGGAACGAGCTTACGGACAATGGACGGAAATCTGTTTCTTTTATTAAAAGGTAATTTCCATTTTCATCCCAAAGCAACCATCCTTCCGACTCTTTATTATATTTCTGCTGTAATAGTGTACTTAGATTTTTAAATTCAAAATCCAGACCTGCCGGCAGTAGATGTCTGTCTTTTGTCCAATATGTTTTTCCTGGAAAGCTTAATAATGGAATACCCATAAACAGGGCTTTATCTCCCAGAACAGTCCATTGTATTTTTTCCAGTTTAAACTTCGGTAATGCTGTGATACTTTCTTTAATATCAGCAATATTGCTTAATAAAGCAATTACCGGCTGCTCTTCATTACTCTCTTTTACTCTTACCTGAACCTGTTCCTGAATTCCAAAATAGTTTTGATTGGAAAGTGGAAAAGTAAGCTGTAATGCTTTGTCTATGGGTATCCAAAGTAATGCTGTTCTCATTTTTTTACTCGGAACCAAAGCTTCTTTCTTAAACAACAGACCATCCCGAAGTTCATACAGGATAAAGTCCGGTAACTGCTGTATTTCCGGAGCTGCGGCCTGTTCGGCAGTAAAGCCTTTCAGCCAGATTGTTTCTTCATCTACTGCGATCTGAACGTTTTTCCAGTCTCTGATAGAGCCCAGAAAGTCTTCATCAGCACGGGGAAGTTCAGCCCAGAATTCTTTTAAACGCTTTGAAGGATCTTCTGCCATAAGCTTTCAATTTCTTGCTGGATATACTGCTTCTGTTCCGGATTTCTGATCCAGTCGCAACGGGTCTGCAGGTATCTCAGTTTATCTTTAATCACATTCTGTTCTTCAAAACTCAGCATTCCGCCATTCCATTTTTCTACAAGAATTGTCACATCTTTCATGACTTCTTCAGGATTGGGAGTTTTGTTGTGCATCGCCTGTGGATGGGAATCCGAATGATCATCTTTCTCTATGGTCCTGTTGATAATTCCTTCCAGAATTTCAATCTGTTCTTCTGTATCCCAGATATGCTTCAGTACCCAAAGATCGGAAAGCACCGCTTCTTTTCTTCCGCAGATCAGGGCACTCGCAGCAATCAGGTTCTGAAGTTTCACCGCTCTACGGTCTGAAATAGCAATACCTGTATTCCGAAGGCTCATAATAGTGTTCAGATAGACTTCATAGATTGGCTTAAGGTCTATTGTTCTGCACAGATTCTGAAGCTGTCTGATCTCATCGGCATGAATTTCCGGAATTTCAGTTTCTTCTTCATTTTCTAGCTTTCTTCCGGCTAAAAGTACCTGTTGTAATAGTTCAGGTTTTACATAATCTACATTGATTCTCACCAGAAAACGGTCAAATAATGCGTTCAGTGCTTCATCTTCGGGAAGGACGTTACTTGCTCCTACGAACATTAGTGCAGGTAAATGTTTTGTTTCTTTTCCCCTTTTAAAAATTTTCTCGTTAAGTGCCATCAGAAGTGAATTCAGAATAGCAGAGTTGGCGTTAAAAATTTCATCCAGGAAAACCATGGAAGCCTCAGGCATCATTCCTTCCGTATTGGTCAGAAGTTCTCCTTCTTTCAGTTTCCTGATATCAAAAGGTCCGAAGATCTCGTTCGGTTCTGTAAAACGGGTTAACAAGTATTCGAAATTTTTCCCGTCTTTTACTGTTTTTGCAAGGGTTCTGACAATAGCCGATTTTGCCGTACCCGGAGGCCCATACAAAAAGGCATTTTCTCTTGCCAAAAGGCATATTCCCAACAGATCCACGACATCATTTTTACCTACAAAAGTTTCTTTTACGTAGTTAAGAACTGTATTGAGTTGATTTATATTCTGATTCATTGATTTAAAAAATTAAAATTTCCACCATTTTTTCTTCTGAGGTTCCTCTTCATCTTTATTTTCTGCCTGTTGATTTCTTTTGCTGAATGAAAAAGCCAGTCTCTGATAAGGATCTTTAATATCAAAGTACAATTGCGTTCCATCATCGAGTGTAAGAGCATCCATTATCTTATCTCCGTCCTTGACCAGATTTTGTGATACATCCTGTTTATTCAAGTGATGTCTGACTAAATCTCTTTCATCAGAAATTCTTGTAATAATATAGGGAAATTCTTTGGTTCCGTCTCCTGTCTTTTCAAGGCACTCAAAAATAATCTGAGCGATTGTCATTTCAATATTCCTTCCTTTTTCATCTCCCAATTCCTTGTAGGCAAAATATTTATAGATATGAGTTCTTGGGCTCAGTAGAATATTGACATTTACATATTGTATAACCTCTTCAAATTTTCCTTCATTGAGTAAATCCTGAATGTTTTCAATATCTTCGGAATAAGGATCATATTCCGGATCATTGATTACCAGTTCACGGCATTTAAGAAAGGTTTCTTTGGTGGGGTCTGTTAAAAATTCAAATACTTTCTCATACGTTTTCATTAGGGTCTTCGGTTATAGTTTTTAGTTCTCGCCAGAATGCGTCTTTGTGAATTCCGAATTCGGCTGTTATTAGTTTATTGATGAACGGAATTTCCGCCAGTTTATAATCTTTTTTTTCAACAATTCTTTCCAGATAGAGTTTTCTGTAGGTTTTATCTTTCAATTCTTCCTGCCAATTCACATTTTTAAGATCGAGATCATACCCGATTCCGGAATAGTGAAACTGCATCAGAATATCATCAAGCATGGCAATCAAAGGATCTTCCGGATCTACAGCGTTTAAAGCAACAATAACTTGTGGTAAAAACCTCAGTGATAAATCTGCGGATAAGATAGAAGAGATATCCCGGCTTCCTTTAAATGCGGGAATAAGATTTTCAATATTTTTCTCTGTATTTTCTCTGATCAGATACAGCTGTGCGCTGTGATAGAGAATTTTTGCGGCCCATACGGCAGTTTCTTTGTTACAAGTAAGTTGGTCAGATAGAAACTCCAGTCTTTCTTTTTCAAATTCTGTTTCAAAATAATCTCCTGCTTCCACCTCTTCCTGAGGGGAAATTTGCTGTAAGCTTGAGAAGAGCGTAATACATTCTTTCTTACGAAGCAAAAAGATCGTGTCTAAAAACGGTGACTTGGTTTCCATGATCTAACAAAAATAAAATTATTTCGTTGAGAATAAAATTTTTGAGGTGAAGATTCATGTTAAATATGGAATTATAGTGTTGGAAAACGCAAAGACGCAAAGATTATAGACATTATGCTGTTTTTAAGGTGCAGGAAAATCTGAGATTTCAGCAAAATAATTTTTAAATTAAGAATTATAATTTTTAGTATTAATTTTTATCGGAGATAAAATCTTTGCGCCTTAAAGCACGGCATTGATTAAGTTTTGCGCCTTTGCGTTTTCCAACCTATTAAAAAGCTACTCGTAATAACGGATTAGGCTACGATTTCAATAATATTGTTTTCCGGGTCAAGGATTACACTTTCATAATACCCGTCTCCGGTGGTACGAGGTTCTCCGGCCACTGTGTATCCGTCTTTTCTCAACATCTCTGTAAGTTCATCTACTTTTTCTTTACTATCTACTGAAAATGCAAGATGGATGATTCCATATTCTTGGGATTCGTAGGAGTTTTGAGGTTCTCTGAGATCTGGTTTCGTCATTATTTCAAGCCTGCAGCCATTATCAAAGCTTAAAAAGTAAGACTGAAAATTTTTGACAGGATTGTGGTATTTTTCATTGGAAACAGCTCCGAAATATTTCTGATAAAATGCTTTGGATTTTTCAAGGTCTCTAACCCAGATGGCAATATGTTCAATTTTCATTTTTAAAAATTTTATTGTTTTACTTCTGCAAAACTAACCGTACTCCTTTCATCATACCTGCTCCATACTATTCTTTTATTGTACTGTATTTACCAGATTACGTTTTGAATTATACAAAAGACTTCATATATCGTATTATTTAAAGCATTTATTGATAACATCTTATATATTGTGTTGATGTGAGAAGGCTTCCTTGTTTCCATTATCGTAATCGCGGAGACAATCTAAAAGTTATTATCTTTGTCCATTCAAAATAACATTATGAGTATTCACATCAGTGCAAAAAAAGGAGAAATTGCCAAAGTAGTATTGCAGCCGGGGGATCCGCTTCGTGCACAGTATATTGCTGAAAATTATTTAGAAAATGCCAAACTGGTAAGTAAAACCAGAGGAATTCTTTATTATACAGGTCTTTACAAAGGAAAAGAGATCACTGTAGGAGCTAGTGGAATGGGTTTCCCAAGTATCGGGATCTATTCTTTTGAGTTATTTACAGAATATGAAGTAGAGACGATTATCAGAATCGGGACTTGTGGTGCTTACAATACGGATCTTAAGCTTTTTGATATTTTAAATATTGAAAATGCTGCCAGCGAAAGTACTTATGCCAAATATGCATGGGGAATTGAAGATGAAATCCTTCCTCACCAGGGGAATATCTTTGGTACCATCAATGAAACGGCTAAAGAATTATCATTAAATGCTAAAGCAATCAACATCCACAGTAGTGATATTTTCTACAGAAAAGATCCTGCTACTCCTGAAATTGCTACAAAATACAACTGTCCTGCAGTAGAAATGGAAGCATTCGGTTTATTTGCCAATGCTCAACATTTAGGAAAAAATGCAGCGACTATTCTTACGGTAACGGATATCATTCCTACTCATGAAAAAATCTCTGCTGACGAAAGAGAAAAAGCTTTGAATCCAATGATGGAACTGGCTTTGGAATCAGCAATAAAGAGTTTATAAGAAACGAAAGACAATTTTGTTTATAAAAAAAGAGCTTTACTTTATCAGTAGAGCTCTTTTTTATAGTCTGAAAAAATTTCTGGCCGTTTCTGTGGTCTCATCTGCGACCTCAGAAATACTTATCCTCTTCAGATGGGCAATTGTTTGTGCTACATAAGGTAAAAATGCTGGTTCATTTCGCCTGTTCTGCATTCTGGGCATATTTTTCGGCAGCATAAAAGGAGCATCTGTTTCAATCATCATTCGGTCAAGAGGAACATATTTTATAACGTCTTCGAGATGTTTAAATCTTTTCTCATCACTGATGGCTCCGGTAAATCCTAAATACAATCCTTTGTCCAGATAGCTCTTCGCCTCATCCAATGTTCCGGTAAAGCAATGTACAACGGCTTCTGGCAATTGGGAAAGGTATTCATCTGTGATCTCATTAAATCTTTTAAATGCGGATCTTTCATGAAGAAAAAGTGGTTTATTGACTTCTATAGCAAGCTCCAGCTGTGCTTTGTAGCATTTTTCCTGAACAGGTCTGGGAGAAAAATCCCTGTCAAAATCCAGTCCGCACTCGCCTACTGAAACCACATGATCCTGTTTTAATAACTTCCTAAGTTCAATGATGCTTTCTCCATTAAAAGATTTGGCATCATGAGGGTGAATTCCGGCTGTTGAGAATAGAATATCCGGATATTCTTCTGCAATTTCAGCAGATTCTTTACTTCCTCTTACGCTCGTACCTGTGAGAATCATATGTTCTACACCCTGGTCCAAAGCGCGGTTGATAATTTCTTCGTGTTCATTATAGAACTGTTTATTGGTCAGATTAATGCCAATATCAATGTATGTGTTCATTTGTTTTTAAATTTAATTACATTTTTTAGTTTAAAAAAAATAGAAACAGACCGGGTTTGAACCGACAATTTTCCTTTGAGTGGAAGGTTTTTCCAGTTAAACTACTGTTTCTGATTTTAAGTTTCTGCTCTCAGGAGATTAAAATATTCTGACGCTGTCAAAGGTCTTATCTCTCCGGATGGAGCTATTTTTTCCTTCAATTCGCAGATCAGCAAATCTCCCTGTCTTTTTAAGCATTTTATATATGGGATCAAATTATGATGTATCCTGAAAGTAGATGCAATAGCTGTTAATGCATCATCTTTATATTGCTGTTCTATCCACAGCCAATGCTCTTTTTTGGTGGAAGGACACCAGCATTTTACTGCATAAGAATACTGCTGTCTTCCGCCCCATACAAACATTCCCAGTTTCTGATTTTCAACTTCGTGAACTTCATAACGGTTTGTTTTCCTAATTAATTTTTGGTTTCCGTTTTCATCATATTCGATGTAATCAACTTCAATTTCTTTTTCATTGATTTTTTGAGCTTCCAATTTTTCCATCAGATTTCCTACTCCATAATAACTAAAGCAGAAAAGCTTAAAGTTACGGTCTTCTGTATTAAAAAATTCTTCATACTTCATCGGCTCCACCTCATCCCAAAGACTTTCAATTTTATCTAAGATCTGTGTAAAAAACGGAGTTTCAAAATTTTCCCATTGTCTTTTATATTCACGGGTCTCGAAATTCTGAAAACTGCTGTGTCTTAATTTTAGAATCGCAATCAGTTTTCTCAGGGGATAACGTTTTTCCTGAAAAATATAAGGAAAAGTCGACCTGGAAATAATAAATTGATCTTTCATAAGATATATATTATTATTTATTTTAAAATAAATATTCTTTGCGACCTCTTCAAAGCCTGGATTTGTATGGTACAAATAATTGGTAACACATTTCAAAGCCGGAAATTTCAACTCCTGCAACCTTGGACCTCCCCATTCTCCGAGATACTCCAATGATGTAAAATCTATATGAACGTCCGCATGATAAGGAATCTGAATTTTTCCATTAATTTTCTGAAGGTGTCTGAAATCACCATTTTCATGGATAATCAAGTCACCTACCTCAGCAATATTGGGAGCAATAGTTTTAAATATATTGAAACTACCTTTTACATATTGAAGCGCATGCAGATAGCAGGTTTCAGAACCATAATACTGGTAGTTTCCGTTGATATCAGTCAACACCGGAAATGCTACTCCGCTTCCACCATTGATCATAACATTTCCACATTTCTCAAGCACCTGAAAGTTAACATAAGATCCATTTTGCAGATTAATGCTTCCGCCGGCTTCCTGAAGTTTTGGAAACAAAACTCTTGTATTGTCCAGTCTCAGATTACCAATCAGTTTTTTCAGTTCCGGAAAATGATGGGTAAACCTGTGTCCGGATGCCTCATTACATCTTATTCTAAGCGTACCATGAACAAATTCCAGATTTGGGAATGAGATATTTTTACCCACAACATTGATCTTACCCCGCATTTCCCGATGAGGAATGACAATATTGTCTCCAAGAATATTGATATCAAAAATACCATCATTCAAAAGCGCATCGGCCTGGAACTGATACTGAACAGGAATCACGACCCGCGTTTTCAGCAATTGCCCGTATTTATTATATACTGTAGTATTTTTTACTGAAACATACCCACCAATTATTTCCAGATTTTTAAAAGTACAGTTGATGATACATTTAAAATGACCGCTTACTTTTTTAAGCAGATCCAGCTGAGTATAACAATGCATTTTAAAATGTCCTTCCACCGTTTCAAGAAGTGGAATTTCACAGTTCGGGGCATCAATAGAAAGATTTCCCTTAATGTGTTTCAGTTCCGGAAAATGGCAGCCTTCGCCACGTAAAAGCAAGCTTCCTTCAATTTCTGTGCAATGAAAAGTCATGTTTTTAGCATATACCTCTATCAAAGCATGTTCATTAAAAACAATCTCCTTCCAGTCTTCTTCGGAGAATATTTTATATCGTCGTATGGTATCAGTCGTATGCATTTTCTATCATTTGAGTGATCGGGTTGTATTCCTGCTGAATATATTTTACAAAGCAATCGCTTTCTATTCGCAGCATTTTATGTTCATTATGGGCTATAAAAGCATCTTTTGCAATCAGGAATGTTTCTGTAGTTCCGTTTTTAGCATAGATATGATAGTCTTCAGCTTTCAGCATGTGCTGATTGCTTGTTTTTTCAAGACAGTATTCTTTATAACCTTTTGTATATTCTTCCAGATTTCTAATTCTGTTCAGATAGTTTCTGTTGGTTTTTCTTTCTCTTCCTTTTGAAAAGTATTCCTGTATATTTTCATCTTCGGTTGCGATTTTACTTTCAAAAGTTTTCTGTGTACTTTCCATCGAAATCACTTCCGGTTCTCCCACCTGTTCTGTTTTAGAAACTCTTGGCCTTACGACTCTTTCTACAGGTTTTCTTTCCTGCCACTGCATCGGTACAGGAACTTTTACTTCGTTAATGATATTCAAAAAAATCAATAAATCTTTAAGCATGGTATTATATTTTAAAATGAAAGCCAAACAGACCGGGATTGAACCGGCATCCTATCCTCCGTGGATATATTTTTCCAGATTACACTACTGTTTGGGCTTTCGGTTAGGGAGATAAGCGTGATTCGAACACGCAACCATTCTGTGCAGAAATGATTTTTCCATTTAAACTATTATCTCCATTATTTATATTGGGAATATGTATCCTTTTGAAACGGGCGGGACTCGAACCTGCAGCCTCTGACTTGGAAGGTCAGCGTTCTTCCTTTGAACTACCGTTTCCAGGATTGGGAGATAAGCAGGAATCGAACCTGCAACTCATTTTAGCAAAATGTATTTTTCCATTATTACTATTATCTCCGTATAGATTTTACCAGGTATGAACTTTATAATTTTTCAATAAAACTCCACTCAGATAATTTCCTTTTATACCTTCTATAATAGGATGTAAAATTCTCGCTGCTCCATCCACAGAATCCAGCGGCGGAATGTATCCCATCTCAAACTGTTTCTTTCTAAGACTTTCCTTGGCTCCTGTGGAAATCCATCCTACATCTACTGCACTCATATAGATCTGATCGGCTTCAAATTCTTTTGCAGAAGTAAGTGTCATCATATTCAAAGCAGCTTTTGTCATATTGGTGTGCGGATGAAAAACTGTTTTATTTTCGTAGCTGAAAATTCCTTCTGATGAGGTCACATTGATGATGAATTTTTCTTTAAATGCTGAGTTTTTCATCAATGGTTTCAGTTCTTTGATCAGGAAATAGGGCACTATATGATTGATAAGATTGACTTCTACCAGCTCATACATAGAAACTTCCTCCAAAGTAGAATTCCAGCTTGTTTTTTCTCTGTTATCCACAGGCTGTCCAAAACGGGTAAGCGCAATATGAGTTTCTTCATTTTGGGCATATTCCAGTTTTGCTGTTTCACTTGAAATCTCTGTCTGATTCGGAATCAGCGTCTGAATATTTTTAAACTCTACCAGTTTTTCTTTTTCTCGTTTTATAATCGGCAAATAATATTCATCGGGATATTTTATTGTTTGAGCGGCATTATTGATCAGAATATCCAGCGTATCAAAATTGAATTTATAGAAGTCTATAAAATCCTGAATAGCCTTCAGATTTCTTAAATCCAAACCGTAAATCCACAATCTGTCTTTCCAGTTGTCATAATCTGCTTCCTGCTGCATCAATTCCATCGCCAGTGCCGGAAAACGGGTTGTCAAAACCAAATTGGCCCCGTTTCTCAATACTTTCAGTGCGATGGCAAAACCTACCTTTACTCTTCCTCCAGTAAGGATTACGTTTCTTCCCGTAAGATCTGCCGTTTCAAAACGCTTTTCATAGTTTTCTTCAGCGCAGACAGGACATAATCTGGAATAAAAAGAGTGTGCATATTGATAGCTCTGGTTACAGCAGTAGCAGTTTTTGGGAATCTGAAGTTTTGTAAGCTGTACTTCTTCTCTTTCATCATCATAAAAAGCAGAAACTCCCGCCAAAGCATTCTGCATCAATACAGAAGTAGAATTTACTGTCAGATCATGAGATTTCATCTCTGAATAATTCTCGTGACGACTTTGTCTTTTGGCACTTTTATGAATTTTTGTAATCAGCCCTGAAAATGTTTTATTATCAGGATTCAGGAAAGGGTCTTCTTTCAAGGCATTCAAAACCTTGAGACATGTTTCCCATTCTTCGGTTGAAAATCTTTGGTCTGATTGATTCATAGCTTCTGTTTTATGTCTGCAAAACTAGAAGGCTTCTGCGCAATGTTTTTACGCAGTAAAATAAGAATGAAAAAGGTGAAAAGTAAAATTGCTAAATCTGCTTGATCTGAATAATTTACGAGAGTTTTATTTTTCTCACAGATTTTGCAGATGACACAGAGGTTTATTTATTCGTTGATGAATTTTTCAAGAAAGCCGATCAGTTTTGTTCCTCCATGGCTCCAGCGGATGCCGTGGCCTTCTTTTTCCCTGACTTCAAAAACCAGTTCGTGTTTGTAATGGAAGAAAACATTCCACCAGGTTCTGTTGTCAAGGATATCATGAATTTTCGCCATTACTTTTTCCTGTTTCTGCTGATTGTTTCCTTTGATTTCTCCCCAGAAATCGTCATCCATTCGTCCAATGTGTTTTTCCCAGGCTCTTTGTGCAATGGTAATTTCAGTGTTGAAGGGTTCCTGACAGGCATTGATCAGCATTGTTTTCAAAGGCGGGATCGCACTTTCATCACGGATGCTTGCGGAGGTTAATCTTTGTCCTAAGATATTCAGCCAATGTTCAAACGGCGTGGTTTCCAGAGATTTTGCTTTCACCTCATCTGAGTCGTTACTTTCAAGAATAGTAATCAGTTTTTCAAAGCTTTCTTTTCTGTCGATTATTATTTCTTCATTAAAATAAGGCAGGTGCAATTCTAAAGTATCATCCTTAAACTTCTGAATATTTTTTTCAAGATGCTCAAGATGTTCTTTTTCTAAAATTGCTTTGTATTTGTCTTTCCATGCTTCAGAAAAGAGAAAAATATAAGGGTCAAAAAGATTCATATTTTACATCATTTTAATCAGATTAACAGAAAGTTTTTCTTCTTTGGTCAAATAGCCAATCAGGTTAAACCATTCTTTACAGTGATCCAGAATCCAGGCATCGGAAGAAATAATGACTTCTGAACTTTCAGCCAAAAATTTATCCGGATTAAATTGCAGATCACCTTCCCAATTGAGTTGGTACTGTTCTGCGAATTCAAGAATAATCTGTTTAATCCGTCCACTGTTGGAAACCGGTTTATCAAAGATCCAGACAAGTTTGTGAATCTGATTTTTCTGGTAAAAAGCAGCCACCAATTCTATAGCTCTTAAGGTCTGATTCACTCTTTTATACGTTCCATGAACTCCGGAAAGATCCCGGAAACAGCCATCCAGTCCTTCAAATATGTACGCTTCTGAAAGGAGACTTTCCAAAAGGATCAGGACATTAAAACCATCAAGATAAACTGTTTTTCCTTTTAAATCTAAAGTTTCTACGTGTTTCAACTGTCTGTTGTAAAGTTGTGAATCTGCTGCTGATGCTCCCCGTAAAGCCTGTATCTGGCGGGTTTTCAATCTATATCTGTTTCCAACAAGGTCAGAAGCCGCTTTTTCCGGGTATTCTCTGGTTAGCAGATACCGCATATCTTCAACAGCCAATTTCAGTTTGCCAATCTGCTTCTCTGAACCGAACAGGGTATCATCACCCGTGTTTTTTCCGCGGTTTCTGTTATTCATACTCAAAAATAGAATTTTTAGTGTAAGATATTGTTTTTATTTTGGGATATTAAACCACCCCGTCAAAAATTCTTTGAATTTTCGCCACCCCTCCAGGAGAGGGGAATTATACCCATACAGTAATCCTTGTCAACGTTATTGATATCTTGAAGAGAGGCCCCAATTAACACTATTTCTTTCATTCCAATTTCTGATCTGTTATGTTTTCTACAACAAAAGAGATATTCTGTACAACGTTTTGATATTTATTAGAAATAAGTTTGCAAAGACTTAAAAAATACTCTTATGAATACACTGAAAAAATTATGTTATCTGTCTGCAGCAATGCTGTTATCAGCATCCTTCGTTTCATGTTCAAGTGATGACAATGAAATCATGTTTGAACAGCAGACTCCCTCACAGGTATTATCTTCTACTCCATGGGAAACTACCGGCGCTAAGGATAAAACTGGAAATAATGTAGCACTTACCGATGCCAGCGTTGCCGGATATGTAGGTTTTGCCTATTTTAAAGCAGACGGAAAGTTTGCCATTTATAACCTGACTGATGTATTGAGATCTATGGGAACATGGTCTGTAGATGCACAAGGAAAAACAAGAACAATTGCCGCACTGAACCCGGATGGAACTACTATTTTCACTCGTGATGTTGAAATTCTTGTTTTGAACAAAAATGAATTCACGTACAGAATTAGTCCTAACTCAAGTGATCCTTCTGTATATTATGACATCATTCACACAAGAACTTCTCATACGGAACCAACCAACGGACAGCTTACTTTAGCTTCTACTCCATGGGAAACAACTGGTGCGAAGGATAAAAGTGGAAATAATGTTGCATTAAATGATGCCACTGTTGCCGGATTTGTAGGATATTCTTACTTCAAAGCGAACGGAACTTTTAAAATTTTCGGATTAAATGATGTATTGAGATCTGAAGGTACATGGTCTATTTCTCCTGACGGGAAGAAGAGAACTCTTACCACTCCAACTTTTACTCGTGTTGTGGATATTCTGGTTCTGAACGAAACTACGTTTACTTACAGAATTACACCTGACGCAACCAATCCAACTATATTTTACGACATCATTCATACTAAGGTCAACCATAAGGAGCCTTTGTAGTGATTATTTTTTTAATAAGAAGGAAAAACCTGCTCAGTGATGGGCAGGCTTTTATATTTTAATGTACGCTCGTAATGCATTACCAACAGTCCTCCCACCATTTTTTCCAGTTTATGGTTCCTAACTGATCCAGATCTACTTTTTCTCCGATCATAGGAAGGGTAATTGGTACATTGTTTTCTTCTGCATGTTTTGAGGCTAGTTCCAGAGGTTCATACCATGTGTGCTGTGCCAGCTTGAATTTGGAATTGTGGACAGGAATAAAGTTCTTAGCTTTCAGTTCTTTTATTTCTGTCATCAGCTGATCTGGCAAGGTATGAATGTAGGGCCACTTTTCGTTATACTGACCGTTTTCCATTACAGCTAAATCAAATGGTCCATATTTATCACCAATTTCTGCAAAATGATTTCCATAGCCGCTGTCACCACCCAAAAACAATTTTTTCGTAGGTGTTTTCAGGACAAAGGAAGTCCAGAGTGAGATATTGCGGTTCAGTAATCTTCCTGAAAAGTGCCTTGCAGGTGTAAGCGTAATTCTGAAACCTTCTGCGATGTCTATGCTTTCCCACCAGTTTTTTTCGATGATTTTGTCAAAACTCCAGCCCCAGTATTCAAAATGCTGGCCAGTTCCCAAACCACAAATCACTTTTCCTACTTTATCTTTTAATTCCTGAACAGTTTTATAATCCAGATGATCCCAGTGGTCATGTGAGATAAGCAGGAAATCAATATCCGGCATATGTTCCGGTTTATAATAATCGGCTCCCTGAAAAGCTTTTATGGATCCTGGCATTGGGGAAGCATTTCCACTGAAAACAGGGTCTATCAGAAATTTTTTGCCATCCACCTGTATGAAATAAGAACTGTGCCCAAACCATACGAGAACGTTTTCTTCCGGCTGAAGGTTCTTTAGATCAGTTACTACAAATGGAAGTTCTGTCTTTGGTGAAGTGTTCTCTACTTTACACAGAGTATGAAAAAGTACCTTGGTCATACTTTCTCCTTCTAATAAAGGAGGTGTCGTCAATATATTCTGAAATCTCCCATTAAGATAATTGGGAAGTGTATTGAAATATTCTTTTCTTTTTTCATCGGGAAACTGCCCGAGCTGCTTTTTTAAATTTTTCATTCCCTTTATTTTTTTACATTCTAAGCCTTTCTTCTTCAAGGTCCAGTCTTGTTAGATAATGTCTTATATATTCTTCGTCAATATTTGGGTTGCGTCTGTTTTCTTCCCGGAGCCAGATTCTTTGCTGTTCGAGGGTTTCAAAATAGATTGCTTTCGCTTCTTCAGACAGTTTATGAATAGAATCTTCTTTATCTTCCTGTTCCCAGCGGTCCATCAGTTTGCTAAAATATTCATTTTCGCTTCTTCTTTCTTTATAATTTTCATCCAGATATTTAAAGGCTACCCTCCGCATTTCCCTTCTTAAGAAATGTTCAGATTCTTCTTCTGACAAATACCCTCCTCCAATATCTGATAAATCTAGTTTTTTAATCAAAGTAGGTAATGTAAGTCCCTGGATAATCAAAGTAGCAAGAATCACAATAAAGGTAATGAAGAGAATGAGATCACGGTGTGGGAAAGGCTGCCCGTTTTCCATCACTACCGGAATAGATAATGCCGCTGCAAGAGAAACCACCCCGCGCATTCCCGTCCAACCCATCAGTATTGGAGCTTTCATTCCGGGGTTTCTATCGGCTACATTAATAAAGTTTCTCATAATCAATGTTACAAAAACAGCACCGAAAGAAGAAAGCAAACGAACAATGATCAGTACAACTGTAATCAGCAGTCCGTAACCAACAGCATCGGATAGACTTATTCCTTCTTTGTTTAAACCTACCATAATTTCCGGAAGATCCAATCCGATGAGTAAGAACACGATTCCATTGATCAGAAATACAAAACTTTCCCAGACATTGGAACCTTTTAACCTGGATTGTGAAGTTCTGAAAATTTCATGTCTTCTTACTGAAAGAAATAAACCTCCGCTCACTACAGCCAGTACTCCCGAAGAATGAACTTCTTCCGCGGCAATGTACATCACATAAGGAGCTACCAGACTTAGTATAGCATCCATATTAACATCGGTAGGAAATATTTTTTCAATTTTAAGGAATACAAAAGCCAATACGACTCCAATTCCCAGACCTCCGAAGACCATCCATCCAAAACTAATGGCAGCATCCTGCCATATAAACTGTCCTGTAGCCACTGCTACCATTGCAAACCTGAAAATGATCAGAGAGGAAGCATCGTTGAACAGGCTTTCCCCTTCCAGAACGGTTGATAGATTTTTAGGAACTTTTACAAATTTTAAAATAGCTCCGGCACTCACAGCATCTGGTGGTGATACAATTCCACCCAATACAAAGCCTAATGCCAATGAAAATCCAGGAATGTATGAATTCGCTACAAAAGCTACAGTTATTGCGGTAAGAAAAACCACAATGAAGGCAAAACTGGTGATAATCCTCCTCATTTTCCATATTTCCTTCCAGGAAACGGCGAAAGCTGCTTCGTATAAAAGCGGAGGCAGGAAAATAATAAAGATCAGTTCGGGATCAATTTTTAACACCGGCAGTCCGGGGATAAAACTGATAAGAAGTCCCGCAATAACCAGTATGATAGGATAGGCTACTTTCAGCCGATTAGCCAGCATAATGGCCCCGATAATGACAAGGACCAGTCCTAAATAATAAATAAAATTTTCCACCATTGCTTTTTCAATTAATTTTAAACTATGTCCCTGTTTACCAAATAACAAAATTTAAAAGAAAAATAAATATAAGCATAAGATTTTGAGATGTGAAAATAAATTTGATTGAGGGAAAATTTTAACAGATGGATTGTTAATGTAAATAAATCTGATCTTTAGAAAGCCATTTAGCCAGTCCCAGCATAATACATCCCAATATAGAGCATAATAGAATCATTACTGCTAAAGTCTTCGCAAACGCTGTCCAATATTCCTTTTTATCAAATGTAAAATCTACAGGATTGATATTGTATGTAGTATAAACGGAAGGATTGATACGCAAATTCGGTCTGAAGTAAACAATTCCCTGAATATATTTTCTCCGCAAAGCTTTGAGATTGACAATATAGCTAGTGTAACCCGCATCCACTCCATCAAAATCTACGTTTGTTACAGAGTCATTATGTTTTACTTTTAATACATAGATTTTATTTCTGGGGCTAAGATCTACATCATATTCATCCGCAAGGTTATATTTTTCCAGATTCTGGTAAAGAATATGATCAATTGTACCATCTTTTCTTTCATAATGAACTCCCTTATCATCAACTATAATCTTTTTAACTTCTCTTTTTCTGACTGTCTTCTGATAAAGAATAAAACGGTATAAACCAAAACCTAAGGCCGGATAGAACAATATTGATACTACAACAAGCATTGCAGTATTTTTACAAATAATAACGGGCAATATCAATAACACTAAAAACATCACCAATAATAAAAGTACGGCCGACGTTCTGGTCAGCCACGTCATGAACCTCCATGACTTAGAAACTAACGGCAAAAAATCTTTTCTTATTTCCTCTTGCATCTGTTCAAGATACAAAAAAAGTCAATAACATAAAAGAGCCACAGTGGCACACCATGACTCTTTTTACTCAAATTGAAAATAAGATATAATTAAATTGAAACTATGAAATCGTATATGTTTTTTCTGTCGTTGTATTGTACGTATCGGAGATGACGTTGTCTACAAATCTCCATTCTGCCATAGAACTTCCCATTGTAAATTTCACATGCAGATACCCTCTTTTATAGAGATTGGCATAATCCAGATCATCAATCAGCAATGAAAATGCCTGCGCCAGTTCTATTGCTTTTGTAGGATCAGAGGTGATTCCCAGATAGCCTTCCAATCCCGGAGAAGAAACGGAGCTGCATGCCAGTTCGGTTCCGATAAATTTCCCTTGAGCATCAGTTAACTTTCCTAACCATGCATTGTGGGTATCTCCTGCCAGTACCACTACATTTTTTCCTGCAAGAAGGGAATACAGCTGTTCTCTTTCCATGAAATATCCATCCCACGCATCCAAATTATACGGCAAAGTAGTTGTGATTCTTGCAATTTCCTGTGGTGTTAATGTCGGATCCTGCTGTTGGTGTCTTGTCTTAAGAATAATTAATTGTGTGATGGTACTCTGAAGGGCCTGCATGGTGGCCGGCTGTGCATTTCCGTGTTGTTTTATTTCTGCTAAAATCTGATTCAGTAACATTAGAAGTTCTGCAGGAACCATCATTTTAGTCATTAAAATCTGCTGTCCAAGCACCTTCCATTTTGCAGTATCCCCATTCATCTGAGAACCCAGCCATGACATCTGTTCATTCCCGATCAGTTTTCTGCTGGTACTCAGAAAATCTGTTTTAAATTGCACCTGATTGAAATTCCCTGCATTATCCAGATAATCAGAATATTCCATTTGTTTATCTCTTGCAATCACCCTCGTATCCATCATATAAAGAGAAACAATATTTCCGAAATTGAAGCTTCTGTAAATTCTCATATCTTTCCCCGTTTTAAGAGGAATATATTCGCTGTATGCCTGGAAAGCAGCCATTTTTCTGGCCTGAAAATCTCCTTCGTTGGGTTGATGGTTCTCTGCCCCGGATTTATAGGTATCATTGGCAAATTCATGGTCATCCCAAACACAGATGAATGGTTTTTTCTGATGAAGAAGCTGAAGGTTTTTGTCGCCTCTATACTGTCTGTATCGTTCTCTATAATCGCTGAGGTTAAGAATTTCCTTAGCCGGCTGATGAGCTCTTCCTAATTGATTGGTGTAAGGATTTGTTCCATATTGTCCAGGAGCATATTCATAGATGTAATCTCCAAGATGTACCACTACATCGGCTTCAGATTTTGCAATCGCCCCATAGACATTGAAAAGCCCAGCAGGAAAGTTGGAGCAAGACACTACTGCCATTTTTACTTCATTTACAGCATCTGATTTTGAAGGCAAAGTAAGGGTTTCCCCTGTTACACTTACTTCTTTACTTTTGCTATTATAGAATCTGTAGTAATATTTGGTATTGGAAGAGATATTCTGTACATCTACGGCTACCGTAAAGTCATTGATTACTGTTGCATTCGCTTGACCTCTTCTTACAATGTCTAAAAAGTTGCTATTTTTACTGATCTCCCATGTAATTTCCGCATCTGTACCCTTAGAATATCTTGTCCAGATGATGATTCCCGTAGCGCTTGGGTCAAAGCTTGCTACTCCGGATTCAAATCCTCCGTTTTTAAGATCATCAGGGGCATTCCCGCTTTCAGTAAAATCATCGCTGCAGCTTTCAATTAAAGGAGCTATAAAAATTCCTCCGGCTGCTAAAAGTGAATTTTTAAGAAATCTTCTTCTGTTGAATTGGTTATTGTTTTCCATCATTACTTTTTTTGCAAAGCAACGGTATCTGTGGAAGAAGGCTGTTAACTGAATTTTAATTAATCCTTATACTTTTTTAAACATTTGTTTAGCATCTGATTTTCTTCAAAAAAAATTAAAAACTCATAAGAGTAAATTTCTACGCAAAAAGACTGCGTAATTATATTTTTAATTTGCTTCATAATCATACAATTAAAAAAAATGAAACCTATTGCAGCAGATAATAATTTCATCCCTGATCTTCATGATTTAGATAAATTTTGGGAAAATGTTCACTATAAAGTTATTGATAGAGAGTTTAATTTCATCACTTTGCTGAGAAAGAGCATTGGTGGGCTTCTTTTATTTAAAGGATTCCAGTTTGAAGAAAATGATTTATTTGACTGGTATTTTGGAAGAGGTTTACTTCATGATATAAACTTTACTGATTATTTTTTACGCTCTAAAACTGTTTTAAATGAGTTTAGAACATGTAGTGTTTTTCCAGGTGAAATGATAGAAATCGGTGAAATTTCTACTATTGATAAAAAGCCCGATTTCACTTATATTAATGGGCTTTGTCTTGATGGTTCTTTAGCATCTCTTCTTTGCTATGGAGGTGCTTACCGATCAAAATTTGAAAGTTCTGTTCTGGAAAGTAAAAGGTTTGCCCGTGAATTCTGTATGGAACTTTTTGATGAAGAGTATGATCAACAATCTTTATTGTGCTGGAGTTCCAATACAGCCTGGAACAGCTGGTTCATAGATTTTATTATGGATGAAACCTTTCTGATCTTATGTAAGAAAACAAGGACCTTATGGATATTGGCACATACAGACCAACCCTGAAAAAAACAAACCGCTCACATTACGTAAGCGGTTGATTTTCTGTGGTCCCACCTGGGCTCGAACCAGGGACCACCTGATTATGAGTCAGGTGCTCTAACCAACTGAGCTATAGGACCTCAAAACTTGGTTAAATTTTGTGTTTGCAAAAATAGTAAAATTTCTTTTACTACAAAATTTTTTATTGCTTTTCTTGGCAAAGTTCTACCAGCACGCCGTTTGTAGACTTTGGATGAAGGAAGACAACTAATTTATTATCAGCACCTTCTTTCGGTTCTTCAGAGATAAACTGAAATCCTTCTTTTTTCAGTCTTTTCACTTCTTCCACGATATTTTCAACTCCAAATGCCAGATGATGGATGCCTTCACCCTTTTTATCGATGAATTTTGAGATCGGACTTTCAGGATTACTGGCTTCCAACAGCTCTATCTTACTTTCTCCTGTTTCATAGAAAGAAGTTACAACCCCTTCCCTTTCTACAGATTCTTTTTTATAGGATTCTTTTCCTAGTAGTTTAGCAAAAAGCTCGTCAGAAACTCCTAAAGACTTTACGGCAATACCAATATGTTCTAGCTTCATAAATACTAATAAATATAATTAAATCGTAAATTTGATACTACAGTGTAATTTCAAAGTATCAATTCAAACAAAAGTACTAAATTTGCAGAAATTATGGAAAGTAACAGACAAAGAAAAGTAGCACAGATTATTCAGGAAGACTTCGCAGAGCTTTTCCGCAAACAGGCTTCAGAAAGCAAACAGAGCATTTTAGTATCTGTTTCAGATGTAAAAGTAACTGCTGACTTAGGAATTGCTAAGATTTATTTAAGCATTTTCCCACAGGAATTTCGTACCGCAGTGATGAAGGAGATTGAAGAAAACAAACCTCAATACAGAAATTTCATCGGACAGAAAATGTCAAAACAGGTACGTATTATTCCACAGCTTAACTTCTACCTTGATACTGCTCTGGATGATGTTGAAAAACTGGAAAGAGAATTAAGAGGCGAAGGCGACAATCCTGTTTTATAAATCTTGAAGAATATTGCATTTTACATAGCATCCAGATACCTTTTGGCTAAAAAAGGCAGCACCGCGGTTACGTTCATTACGTGGTTGTCTGTAGGTGCCATGACGGTTGCTGTGACTGCAATGTTCGTCATTATTTCTGTTTTTTCAGGCCTTGAGGATCTGAACAAAGACCTTATTTCTAATCTTCATGCTGACCTTACTTTAAAAAGCACTTCCGGAAAAACTATTAAAAATCTGGACACTGTCAATAAGGTGCTAGGTTCGCAAAAAGAAATCAGCAGCTTCTCCCGTGTTATTGAAGAAAAAGTATACATCAGTTTCAACGGAAAAGGAGATATTGCTTATTTAAGAGGTGTTGATTCTGCATACACCAAAGTAAACCCTATCAATAAAGACGTTTTCTACGGAACTTATCCAAGCTTCAAATATTCCAATGAAGTATTGATGGAAAATAGTCTGGACAACAGACTTTCTATTCCTGTGGATTCTTCCAACCATTATGCAACAGTCTTTATGCCTAAACCCGGAACAGGGATCATCAATAAAGAAGAAGACATTTATAACAAAAGAGATATCTCGGTAACCGGTGTTTTCCCCGGAAAAGATCAGCTGGACAGCTATATTATCTCCCCCATTGAGCTTGCGGAAGAATTACTTAACCTTCCCAAAAAATCTGCTTACCAGATTGTCATTAAACTAAAAAATCCGGAAAATGCAGATGCTGTAAAACAAAGTCTGCTTTCTTCTCTCGGAAAAAATATTGAGATCAACACCAAGGAAGAAGAAAATGCAGCTTTCTGGAAGATGATCAACACTGAAAAACTTTTCATCTACCTTATTTTTGCACTGGTTATATTCATTACCACTTTTAATCTTGCAGGAGCGATTATTATCCTTCAGATTGATAAAAAGGAGCAGGCAAAATCACTTATTTCATTCGGTTTTCCTTTGAGTCATTTAAGAATGACCTATTTCTACACTGGCCTCCTGATTGTTGTTTCCGGAGTGATTACCGGATTGATTCTTGGAACTGCACTTTGCTACTTCCAACTCTACACAGAATTCTTCAGAGCCAATGAAGTGCTTCCTTTCCCTGTAAAAATTGTAGGCAAAAATTATCTTATTGTAGCCCTTACAGCTTCTCTGTTTGGGATCACTATTTCATGGTTTTTCTCAAAAATCAGCAAGGAATATCTTACTAAGAACTAATCTACTAGGTTCGTATATTACATTAAGTTAATACACTTCGTTTTCATTTTTTCGTACCTTTACGCCCCAATTTTAAATAAATGAAACGAATTTTATCTTTTTTACTGTTAAGTATGACATTTATCGGCGGTTTTGCACAGGCTCCCGCAGGATATTATAATCAGCAGGCAGGATTAACGGGTGCTGCTCTTAAAACAGCTCTTAAAAACATTATCAGCAATGGACATGTTGACCATGGATATGGCGGTTTATGGACAGCCTATGCTACCACTGACCGTGATTACTTTTATGAAAACGATGGAACCATTCTGGATATTTATTCTGAAAATCCCAATGGGGCGGATCAGTATAATTTCATCCTGGGAACCAATCAATGTGGATCTAATGGCTACTCTAATGAAGGTGACTGCTACAACAGAGAGCACGTAATTCCTCAGAGTTTATTCAACAGTGCTTCTCCTATGGTCGCTGATATTCATTTTATCCGTGCTACTGATGGAAAAGTAAACGGAATGAGATCCAACTACCCTTTCGGAGTTGTTGGCGCTACTTCTTTTATCTCTAAAAATGGATCAAAACTAGGTACATCTGTATCACCAGGATACGCAGGTACTGTATTTGAGCCTATTGATGCTTTTAAAGGAGATATTGCCAGAATGTTCTTTTATTTTGTAACAAGATACGAAGGCCAACTTCCTAATTTCACTACCGGTGATATGCTTGGCAACACAGCATTCCCGGGACTGCAGCCTTGGGCACTGAATCAATATTTAGCATGGAATGCAATGGATCCTGTATCTGCGGAAGAAATTGCAAGAAACAATGCTTCTTATACATACCAGGGAAACAGAAACCCTTTCATTGATCACCCTGAGTATGTTACTCAAATCTGGGGATCTCCGGTAATTGATAACCAAGCACCTACAGCAGCAACTAACGTGGTTGCCAACAACCCTACTTCAAACTCTGTCGCTGTAAGCTGGACTGCCGCTACAGATAATGTAGGTGTAACTTCTTACCAGGTTTATGCTAACGGTACTTTAAAAGCTAATGTTTCCGGTATAACAACATCTACTATTGTATCAGGATTAGCTCCACTTACTCAATATACTTTCTATGTAATTGCCAAAGATGCTTTTGGAAACTCTTCTCCACAAAGTACAACCGCTACAGAAACTACTCTTGACACCCCTGCAGGAGGCGGAAGCTGTGGGACCGAGGATTTTGAAATGATCACAGGAGCAGCAAATACTTATCTGACAGCAACCTGGACAAACAACGGAATTTCATGGACTGCGACAGACGCAAGAGTTGACCAAACCATCAACAATAAAGCAATCACAATCAGAAATGGTTCTTTAACAAGTTCAACACTTTCAAGCGGAATCCAGAATTTAACTTTAACAACACAATTAAAATTCTCCGGAAACGCAGGATATTTCAATGTTTTTGTAAATGATGTTAATGTAGGAACTATTCCTTACAGTAATGTTGTCACTACAACTACCATTAACAATATAAACGTAAGCGGAAATGTTGTTATAAAGCTGACAAATTCTTCTACTTCCAACAGAGTTGCTCTGGATGACCTTAGCTGGGCATGTTTCGGTACATTAGGAACAGCTGAAACTCAAAAAGACAAATCAGAATTCACTATCTATCCTAACCCAGTAAGAAACAATGAATTATTTGTAAAAGGAGAAAACCTTAACAAAATTTCAAAAGCCGATATCTATGACCTTTCAGGAAAATTAATTGAAACGATCAATAATCCTTTCAAACATTCAAATAAAATCAACCTTAAAGGTGCTGTAAAAGGAACTTACATCCTGAAAACAGATAATTTCTCTACAAAATTTATCGTAGATTAATTATTAAAAAATATTTCAAACCAAGGCCGGATTTATCCGGTCTTTTTTTTACTTTTGATCTATGGATTCCAATAAAAAATTAGGATTGATAGGAAAAAATATTTCCTATTCTTTTTCTAAAAAATTCTTCGAAAATAAGTTCCAGAAGCTCATGCTGAAGAACTTCTCCTATGATATTTTTGATCTGAACGAAATCAATGAAGTGGAAAACCTTTTTTCTACTCCTGACCTTTTAGGATTCAATGTTACCATTCCCTACAAAGAGAAAATCATTGATTATCTCGATGAATTAAGCGATGAAGCAGAGAAAATAGGTGCCGTAAACTGTGTTCTTATTCAGGATGGAAAAAAAACAGGGTATAATACGGATGCTTTCGGATTTGAAAAGACCCTTCTTTTACACAAAACCCCTTCTCAGGACAAAGCACTGATCTTAGGAAACGGCGGCGCTGCAAAAGCAGTCAAATATGCTTTAGATAAACATAACATTCCTTCTATAACCATTTCCAGAAGTACAGAAGTTAATTTTGAAAACCTTGATAAAGAAACCGTTGCGGAACACAAAATAATCATTCAGTGTACACCAGTAGGTACTTTCCCGAATGTTAAAGACTGTCTGAATTTCCCTTTTGAAGGACTTTCTTCTGAACACCTGATCATCGATCTTATCTACAATCCCAACTATACCCAATTCATCATCAATGCCTCTGAAAAAGGAGCAAAGACCGTGAATGGATATTATATGCTTGAACAGCAAGCAGAAAAAGCTTGGGAAATTTGGAATTTTCAAAAAAAATAACATAAATTAGTGCTTTAATTGGCCTTAAAGCTATATTTAAAGGATATAAACGCCATTCACATAAAAGATTTGCTATGACTACAGAAAACAATCTTTCTGAAAACGAAGAAAAGAACAATCCTAACGAAGTATCTCAGGACACATCAGAAAACCCGGTTTCTCATGATGCAAACCGACATGAAGATGATGCAGAGCACCTGGAAGAACATGAAGAGGTAGAAATTTCTCTGACTGATGCTTTAAAGGAAATGGAAAAAATCATCAACACTCCCAACGCCGGTGAGAATTTCAAAAGATTCAGCCAGCTGAAGGAAAAAGCAAGTCATTATATCCATGATGAAGTGGAAGACAAAAAGCATGAATATGTAGAAGCCGGAAATCCTGCTGAAAATTTCAGCTATGAGCATCCTTCTCAGACTAAATATTCTGCATTGGTGAATATTTTCAAGGAAAAACATGACAACTTCCAGAAAGGACAGGAAGAGGAGCAAAAGAAAAACCTTGAACACCGTCAAAGCATTATCGAAAGACTTAAAAATCTATATACCAATTCTGAACCGGGAGTCAATCTTTTCAAATCCATCCGCGAAATTAAAGAAGAGTGGTCAAAAGCCGGACAGGTTGCAAAATCTGAATTCAAAATTCTTAACAATAATTACTTCCACCACCTGAATCAGTTTTATCAGATGCTGGATCTTAATAAAGAATTTCTTGAGCAGGAATACAGCCACAATCTGGAAAAAAGAGAGCATATTATTGCCCGCGCTAAAGAGCTGGAAAACGAACCGGTGATCCAAAAGGCTTTAAATGAGCTTCAATACCTTCATAAACTTTGGAAAGAAGAGGCTGAACCTGTTGCAGAGGAGTTTCGTGAAAAAACATGGGAAGAATTCAAAGAAATTTCCAACAAAATTCATGAGAGAAAATCTGAGCTTTCTGCTTCTATTGAAAAAGAACAGACTGTAAATCTTGAAAAGAAAAACGAGATCATTGCTGAAATCAAGAAACTTTCTGAGCCATCAGAAACTCCTAACCACAACTATTGGCAAAACTCCATCAAAAGAGTTGAAGATCTACGTTCTGACTTCTTAAAAACCGGAAGCGTTCCAAGAAAATTATCCAACCAAAATTGGAATGATTTCAAAACAACACTGAGAGGGTTTAATACAACGAAAAATAACTATTATAAATCGTTGAAAGGTTCACAGCAAGCGAATCTTGAAGAAAAATTAAAACTAATCCAGACTGCACAGGACAATATGAACAATGAAGAATGGGATATTGTAGTTCCATTATTCAAAAAACTGCAGGAAGACTGGAAAAAAGTAGGCCACGTTCCAAAGAGCATGACCAATAAAATCTGGGATGAATTCCGTGATGCCTGTAATGCATTCTTCAACAACTACAGAGAGAAAAGCAATACTTCCACCGACAACTGGAAAGAAAACTATAAAAACAAAAAAGCGCTTCTTGATGAGTTGAAATTGGTTTCCAATGAGGAAGGCAGCATCGAAAAAATTGAGCAGATCAAAACTTCATGGAATAATATCGGTAAAGTTCCGAGAGATAAAATTTCAATTAATTCTGAATTCAATAAGACATTGAGAGAGAAATTGAAAATAAACAAAATCAACGAACTTGAACTGAAAGAAGAAGGGCTGTCTGAAAACCAACTTACTGACAAAGCAAGAAAGATCAAAAACCAGATTTCTGATCTTGAAGGTGAAATTGTAAAACTGGAAAACAACCTTTCTTTCTTCAACAAACCATCGAGAGAAAATCCTCTTTTAAGAGACACTTACAACACCATTGATGAGAAAAAAGCTCATCTGGAAACATTAAAGCAGAATCTTCACAGCATCATTAGCGGAGATTAATAAATAACAAAATAAATAAAGGCGGAGCAAAGCAATTTGTCTTCGCTTTTTCTTTTTATAAACATGAACAAAGACGAACTATATATCAAAAGATGTATCGAACTGGCGCAAAAAGCCCTTGGCAGAACCTACCCCAACCCTCTTGTAGGCAGTGTGATTGTACACAACGGAGAGATCATTGGTGAAGGCTACCATCATAAAGCAGGAGAAAACCATGCTGAGATCAATGCCATCAATTCCGTTAAAAATAAAGACCTTATTCCGGAATCTACCATCTACGTATCTCTGGAACCCTGTGCGCATTATGGAAAAACTCCGCCTTGTGCTTTAAAGATTAAAGAATTAGGATTTAAAAAAGTGGTTATTGGCGCTATGGATTCCCACGATAAAGTCAATGGCAAAGGAAAAAAAATCATCCAGGATGCAGGAATTGAAGCTATTTCAGGAATCCTGGAAGAAGAGTGTATTGAGCTTAATAAGAGGTTTTTCACTTACCATGAAAAGAAAAGACCCTATATTATCTTAAAATGGGCAGAATCTGGTGACGGATTTTTAGATAAAGACTTTAAACCAACGGCTGTTTCCAACACTCTGGTGAATCAGTTTGTTCATCAGTTAAGAGCTGACGAGCATGCTATTTTAGTAGGAACCCAAACTGCTTTAAATGACAATCCAAGTCTTACGGTAAGAAATGCTGAAGGAACAAACCCTGTCAGAATTCTGATCGACTTTGATTTAAAAGTCCCAGCCAATTTCAACATTTACAACAATGAAGCAAGGACATTGGTTTTAAATGCTGTAAAAGAAGGCATGGAAGGATCTATTCAATTTATTAAAATCAATAAGGATAATTTTCTTCCTGAACTTATGGTAGCATTGTATAAAGAGCAGATACAGTCTGTCATTATTGAAGGCGGCCGTTTTACACTGCAGCATTTTATTGATGCTGATCTTTGGGACGAAGCTATTGTCATCAAAAATGAAAATTTAAAGCTTGAAAACGGAACAAAAGCGCCTGAATTCAATCACACAGCAGCTAAAATTGAAAGTTTAAGAGATAATACCGTTTCATTTTTCAGAATAAAATAAAGCCATTTTATCACCATCAAATGAAATAATTTCTTTACATTAGTTTTACAAAAAAATTACTATGAAAAATTTAAAGAAAATTTCAAGACCAAATTTAAAGAAAGTAAATGGAGGAAGTGCTCCTGAATGCTGCTCATTTTATCCACCTTCATTACAACACTGCTGTGCAACGCCTTCAAGTATGAGCTGCCCACCACCTTGGGCAGATGGAACATTCTCATGTTAATATTATTGAATTAATCAAACAAAAAATATTACCATGAAAAACTTAAAAAAAGTATCCCGAACCAGCATGAAGACCATCAAGGGAGGTATTTTCGTAACATGCATACTACCTAATGGACAGCCTACAAGATGCAGAGATCATTGTCCTCAGGATTTTTGCGGTCCAACAAGCTACATGTGCCTGATTCCAATGGATCTGTGTGGAGATGTGATGTAAGATCGTAATTTTTACATTTAAAATATATAAGCCGTCAAATTTTGACGGCTTAATTTATGATCATGATGCAAAATACTAAAGCATTTAATATTTTTGTAACATTAAAGCCGGAATATACCATGACGTTTGAATACAAAACCATAGAAAAACCCATAGAAAACACTCTTTTAAAGGAAAAAGGGAGCAAGTTTATCGGATTTGCTTTCCCGGTAACCCATGAAAGAGAACTGAAGAATGCGCTGGAGAAAATAAGAGAAGAGCATCCAAAAGCTACTCATCACTGCTACGCCTTCAGAATGGGATTAAATGGTGAAAACTACCGCGCCAATGATGATGGTGAGCCTTCCGGAAGTGCAGGATTACCTATTTACAATCAGCTGTTGGCTAACGAGGTCACCAATATTCTTGTGATTGTAGTCCGGTATTATGGAGGAACCAAACTAGGAGTTTCAGGATTGGTAAAAGCTTATAAAGAATCTGCCAAGGTCACATTGGAAGAAGCCCAAATCATTACCCGTGAACTGGAAACAGAGGTAGAGATTCAGTTTAATTTCAATCAACAGAATACAATATTCACTCTGCTTTCAAAATTCGATGCCAAGGTTTTAAATTTTGATGCTAACGAAAACTGTATTCTTACAGCCTCATTGAAACTGGCACAAAAAGAAAACATCTCGGAAAAACTCTCCGAGATGCAATATGTTTCATTTGAATTTAATGATTAATCTCTCCTTCCGCTAAGAAGTAATGATCCCCAGTAAAGAAGCTGTGCCAGAGATCCTAAAGCCGCTACTACATAAGTTCTAGCCGCCCACTTCAGACTATCCTGTACTCCTACAAATTCTTCTGCGGTTACAGTTCCTGTATCTTTAAGCCATTTCATAGCTCTGTTACTTGCATCATATTCCACAGGAAGCGTTACAAAAGCAAAGAGTGTTGTCACAGCAAACATGGCAACTCCAATAGCAAGAACAGTTGTATTCCCATTGGGGTTTTCCATCGTTCTTGATGCAGCCATTACCGCGATACCTGCTATAAGGACAAATTGCATCAGATTGGAACTTATATTAACAATAGGAACCAGTTTTGAACGCAAATTCAACATAGAGTATCCTACAGCATGCTGTACAGCGTGTCCGCATTCATGAGCTGCTACTGCGGCTGCAGCGGCATTTCTTTGCATGTAAACCCCTTCAGAAAGGTTCACTGTTTTATCTGCCGGATTATAGTGGTCCGTCAACTGCCCGGGAACAGATATTACCTGAACATCATTTATCCCGTTATCTCTCAACATTTTTTCCGCTACTTCTTTCCCCGAAAGGCCATTTCGAAGGTGTACATTGGAATAATATTCAAATTTAGATTTCAACCTGGACGAAACCCACCAGCTCACCAGCATTGAAATACCAATAATGATATAATAACCCGCCATTTTATATAGATTTTGTGTTTAATTTTTATCCATAATGATATAAAAACTGTGCCAAAGTATAAGATATTATTATTTATATTTGTCCTTAAATTACCATCAAAAGTTATGTCTAAGGTTTCAATTATTGAAGTAAAAACAGCCGGTCAACTCAAGCAATTCGTAAAATTTCCGATGGATCTGTACAAAAATAATCCGTACTATGTTCCATCCTTTATTAAAGACGAAATGAAAATATGGGATGCAAAAGAAAATCCGGCATTCCTCTATTCCGAATCCAAGCAATTTCTGGCACTAAAAGACAGTAAAGTAGTGGGAAGAATTGCTGTAATTATCAATCATAAAGAGGAAAAAGAACTAGACATCAAAAAAGTCCGCTTTGGGTGGATCGATTTCATTGATGATACAGAAGTTTCTAAAGCGTTGATCCAAACAGCTATTGATTACGCCAAAGAACATGACATCAATAAGATTGAAGGACCTATGGGATTTACCAATCTTGACAAAGCAGGTATGCTGACAATGGGATTTGATAAACTGGCAACAATGATTGGAATTTACAATCATGCCTATTATCCTAAACATCTTGAAAATCTTGGATTAACCAAAGAAAAAGAATGGGTAGAATATGAGATGAATTTCCCGAAAGTACTTCCTGAAAAGGTAGAGAAATTCAGTGGGTTAATTGCTCAGAAATACAAACTCAGCGTTCTTGCATTCAAATCAAAGGAAGAAATTCTCCCGTATGTAGAACCTATGTTCAAACTATTGGACGAAACTTATAAACACCTTTCTACGTATACTCCAATTTCTGATGAACAGATCAAGACATACAAAGAAAAATATTTCCCATTCATTGATAAAAATTATGTGATCTGTGTAGTGGATGAAAATAAACAACTGGTTTCTTTCGCCATTACAATGCCTTCTTACTCTAAAGCTTTACAAAAATCAAAAGGGAAACTATTTCCTTTCGGATGGTGGCATTTTTTACAAGCCGGTAAAAAGAATGACAGAGCTAATTTTTACCTTATCGGAATTCACCCTGAATATCAAAGACGTGGCGTAACTGCTATTATCTTCAAAGAAATTTTTGTAAGATTTACCAGTATGGGAATTAATTTTGCAGAAACCAACCCTGAACTGGAAGAAAATAAAAGTGTCCAGGTCTTATGGCAGGATTACAATCCGGTAAATCATAAGAGAAGAAGAACCTATTCGATGGAGGTGAATAAGTAATATTGTATTTTGTAAAAATAATGTACAATGTAAAAAGTGCATTATAGGGTGCAGGAATAAGAAAGGTTAAATAACATCCGGATAATTTATAATCTAAACGAATTTTAAATCTTCAGTCCTGCATCCCCGAAAACACTACACCCCCTCACCCCATTATCTGCTAGCTAAAACCTATAAATCTTTACTCTATGAAACCGCAGCTTATTATTTTCGCTATTTTAATCGCTGGATTTATCAGTTATAACTTATTTTTCCAGTCACAGGATGACAGGTCAAATACGGTGATTAATATTGCTTTTGCCAGTATTCTTTTTGGATACATCTCTTTTATAGCTTATACTCTTTTGAAAAAAATAAAAAAATAAAAAATATTAAATCATAATCAGATTCTATGAAATAAATCTATATTTACTCCTGCTAATAACCACCTTCATGAACAAAATATTACTATTCTTCGGAATATTCCTTATTCCGATATCAATATATTCTCAGGAATTTTACGTCAACACTTTTTCGGTAAGCAATTATATTAACTTTATCAATAATGTATACAGATTTGACGTTTCCGGTCCTTCAGAAGTTGTGGAATCATTCTGTACTCCAAATGCTATAGCCAATGAAATCTATACAGATATTGCCATTGACAGCAATAACAATATGTACTACCTTACCGGTTCAGGTTTATTATACAGAAAAAAGAATACAGATTCCAGTTGTGAATTTCTAGGTGATTTCACCACTGGTATTGCTGCAGCCAATTCATTAGTAGCCGATTCCGGAAACTATCTTTATGCTGCAGGAAATAATCCTAATGCATTATACAGATATGATATGAATACCGGTATTTTCACAGAGATTGGCAATCTGTCTGATGGGCAAACCCCTTCGGGAGATCTGTTTTTCTATGAAGGCAGACTTTTTCTAACCATCACCGGCGGTATTGTTGAGATTAATATGGAAAATCCTTCACAGAGCTGTCCTTTTATGGCCATCAATACACAGAATCCATACGCCGCTTTTTCTATTGATTACGGAACATATTCAAAAGCATACCTTATAACGTATGAAAACAATAAATCTACCTTCTCTGAAATTAATATGATCAACAAACAGATAGGAGATCCAATACGTACTTATAATCATCTTATCTACGGTGCAGCAGCCCGCTATACTTTAACATCCACCAATTCCACCTGTACTTTGACCCCATTGAGCACCAAGGAAAATCTTTCACAAAAAACATATTTTAGCGTAAGCAATCCTTCTACCCATAAAATTGTATACAAAACCAATATTGAAAGCAACCAGATTATCTCCATCCAGCTGTTTGACAACTCCGGAAGACTTATCAAAGACTTCTCTAATCAAAACAATATTGGAACTCTGGATATCTCCAATATCCCTGATGGCCTATATCTTTTGACAGTTAGTACAAAAAATGGGGAAAAACACACTAAAAAAATAATCACTAAAAGCTAATTTTTATTGATTCTAAATTACTGATTTCACTCATTTTCATCCGACTTTTAAGCTTATTAATTTCATGCTTTCTTGTTTATTCGCTAAATTTGCAAATTGAGATAATAATGCAAAAATGAATTTACCTGAAAGTTATATTCCAATCCTTATCCAGGCTGGTGTAGCAGTAGGATTTGTAGCTGTTTCTTTGCTTGGGGCACATTTCTTGGGGCCACAACAGAAAAAAGGAAACTCTGTAAAAAACCAAAGCTGGGAATGCGGGATTCCTGTAGAAGGAAATGCGAGAACACCGTTTTCTATCAAGTACTTCCTGACTGCGGTATTGTTCGTACTATTCGATATTGAAATCGTATTCTTTTATCCTTACGCAGTAAACTTTAGAGAATTCGGCATGGAAGGATTCCTTGCTGTGCTTACGTTCGTTGCGATCTTCTTCGTAGCGTTTTTCTATGTTTGGAAACGCGGTGCGCTGGATTGGGATAAATAAATTTTAACATTAAAAGATTGAACAATTTAATCATTGAAATCAGAAATGATAATTTTTAAATGCTTAATCTTTAAATATTTAACAAAAGAAAATGTCAGATAAAAAACCAGTAATAAGAACAGATGCACCTGCTCCCGAAGGATATGAAGGAGAAGGGTTTTTCGCAACAAAACTGAGCAGTGTAATCGGGATGGCAAGAAAGTTTTCACTTTGGCCGTTACCATTTGCTACCTCTTGTTGTGGTATTGAGTTTATGGCTACCCTAAACCCAACGTATGATGCTTCAAGATTTGGTATGGAAAGAAACTCTTTCTCTCCAAGACAAGCAGATATGCTGATGGTTTGCGGAACTATATCAAAGAAATTAGGACCAGTCCTGAAAGAAGTTTACACTCAGATGGCAGAGCCGAAATGGGTAGTAGCAGTTGGAGCTTGTGCTTCCAGCGGTGGTATTTTTGATACGTATTCTGTACTTCAGGGAATTGATAAAATTATTCCGGTAGACGTTTATGTTCCTGGATGTCCTCCAAGACCTGAACAGATCATTGAAGGTGTAATGCAGGTACAGGCTCTTGCTGAAAGCGAAAGCATCAGAAGAAGAGATATGCCTGAATATCAGAAATTATTAGATTCTTACAACATAAGCAACTAAACGGAAATGACAAACGAATTTGTATTAGAAGCAATCACAAGAGAATTTCCGGAATCTGTTATTTCAAGTTCAGAACCTTATGGGATGCTGACCATTGAAGTGAAGAAAGAAGATATCAAGAAGATCATTCACTATCTTAAAGATTCATCTTTGGAATTTAATTTCCTTACGGATATCTGTGGTATTCACTATCCTGAATTCCCTGAAAAGGAAATAGGTGTTGTCTACCATTTGCATAATATGATGGCCAATTTCAGATTACGTCTGAAAATATTCATGTCCAGAGAAAATATCGAAGTAGATTCCCTTACGGAGTTATATGCCGGAGCGAACTGGATGGAAAGAGAAACGTATGATTTCTATGGGATTAAATTTAAAGGACATCCGGATCTTAGAGCTATTTTGAATATGGAAGATCTTGGATACCACCCAATGTTGAAAGAATATCGCCTTGAAGACGGTACCAGAACCGATAAGGACGATAATATGTTCGGAAGATAAAAAATATAAATGATTACTGATGGTTGATTCATTATCAATTATCCTTTATCAATTATCAATTATATATTATATATTATGAAAGATAACTCATTATCTAATATACTAAACCAGTACGAAAGTAAGGAACAGATTGACGGGCAGTTGTACACCCTCAATTTAGGACCTACCCACCCTGCTACTCACGGGATTTTCCAGAATATCTTAACGATGGACGGAGAGAGAATTCTTCATGCTGAGCAAACGGTAGGATATATCCACAGAGCATTTGAGAAAATTTCTGAAAGAAGAAACTACTCTCAGATCACTACCCTTACAGACCGTATGAATTACTGTTCTGCACCCATCAACAATTTAGGTTGGCACATGACAGTAGAGAAACTGATTGGCGTTAAAGTTCCAAAGCGTGTAGACTATATGCGTGTTATCTTAATGGAGCTGGCAAGAATCGGTGACCACCTGATCTGTAACGGGGTAACCGGAATGGACTCAGGAGCTATTACAGGTCTTACTTATATGTTCATCGAAAGAGAACGTATTTATGATATGTACGAGCAGATCTGCGGAGCAAGGATGACAACCAATATGGGAAGAATTGGAGGATTTGAAAGAGATTTCACTCCTAAGTTCCATGAGTTACTGAAAGATTTCTTAAAAACCTTCCCGGCAAGATTCAAAGAATTCGGTACTTTATTAGAAAGAAACAGAATTTTCATGGACAGAACCATCGGTACAGGAGCTATTTCTGCCGAAAGAGCATTGAGCTATGGTTTCACAGGTCCCAACTTACGTGCAGCAGGTGTGGATTATGATGTGAGAGTTGCACAACCTTATTCTTCTTACGAAGATTTCGACTTCATCATTCCGGTAGGAACTTCTGGTGACACTTACGACCGTTTCATGGTTCGTCAACAGGAAATCTGGGAATCCCTTAAAATCATCAACCAAGCATACGACAACCTTCCGGAAGGACCATTCCACGCGGATGTTCCTGATTTCTATTTACCTGAAAAGGCAGATGTTTACAGCAAAATGGAGGCATTGATCTACCACTTCAAAATTGTAATGGGAGAAACAGATGTACCGAAAGGAGAAGTTTATCATGCTGTAGAAGGTGGAAACGGAGAATTAGGATTCTATCTTGTGAGCGATGGAGGAAGAAGCCCTTACAGACTTCACTTCAGAAGACCATGTTTCATCTACTACCAGGCATATCCTGAAATGATTACAGGTTCTGTAATTTCAGATGCCATTGTAACGATGTGTAGTATGAATATTATTGCGGGAGAATTAGACGCATAAAAAGAAGAGGTCAGACATCAGATTTCAGATGTTAGACTCTTCGCTTTACATATAAATTTAAAATCTGATGTCTGAAATCTGGCATCTGAAATCTTAGATAAAAAATGAGCGAAACAATAGCTTTTAAACCGGAAAGTTTAGCACAGGTACATAAAATTATCGCAAGATATCCTGAAGGAAGACAGAAATCTGCTCTTCTTCCTGTACTTCACTTAGCACAGAAAGAATTCGGAGGATGGTTAGATGTTCCTGTGATGGATTATGTTGCCGAACTATTAAGTATCCAGCCGATTGAAGTATATGAGGTGGCTACTTTCTATACCATGTTTAATATGAAGCCTGTAGGGAAATATGTATTGGAAGTTTGCAGAACAGGACCTTGTATGGTTTGTGGAAGCGAAAAAATCCTTGATCATATCAGAACCAAACTGAATATTAAAGATGGGGAAACTACCGAAGACGGCATGTTTACACTAAAACCTGCTGAATGTCTTGGAGCATGTGGATATGCGCCAATGCTGCAGTTAGGGAAATTCTTTCATGAAAATTTGACAATAGAAAAAGTAGATGAGATCCTTGAGCTTTGCAGACAGGGACAACTTGCTTTAGACTAATAGAAATTCTGAATCTTAGATTTAGAATTTTACATTATTCACTTAACGTTTAATAATAAATTAATGCAGGAAGCCAAAAGCCGATTGCAATAAGCAAATAACAATGAGTAAAAAACTTTTACTTAAAGACGCACATATAGAAGGTATTCGCTACTTTGAAACATACCGTAAACAGGGAGGTTATACAGCAGCTGAAAAAGCCTTGAAGATGACTCCTGACGAAATTCTTGAAGAAGTAAAAGCTTCAGGACTAAGAGGACGTGGTGGAGCTGGATTCCCAACAGGAATGAAATGGAGCTTTTTGGCTAAGCCTGAAGGCGTTCCAAGACACCTTGTTGTGAATGCTGACGAATCTGAGCCTGGAACATTCAAAGACAGATACCTTATGGAATTCCTTCCTCATTTATTGATTGAAGGAATGCTTATTTCATCTTATACTTTAGGTTCTAATGTTTCATATATCTATATCCGTGGAGAATATTCTTGGATTCCGGATATTTTAGAAGAAGCTATTGAAGAAGCTAAAGCTGCAGGATTTTTAGGTAAAAACATTCTAGGAACTGGTTTCGATTGTGAAATTTATGTTCAGAGAGGAGGTGGAGCTTATATTTGTGGTGAAGAAACTGCATTGCTTGAATCTCTTGAAGGAAAGAGAGGTAATCCAAGACTAAAACCACCATTTCCAGCTGTAAAAGGACTTTGGGAAAGACCAACGGTAGTAAACAATGTTGAATCTATTGCAGCGATTGTTCCAATTATTGATATTACAGGAGCTGAATATGCTAAAATTGGAGTAGGAAGATCTACAGGTACAAAATTGATTTCTGCTTGTGGGAACATCAACAAACCGGGTGTATATGAAATCGATATGACCATCACTGTAGAAGAATTTATTTACTCTGATGAATATTGCGGTGGTATTAAAGACGGAAAAAAATTAAAGGCTTGTATTCCAGGAGGAAGTTCTGTTCCAATCGTTCCAGCAAATTTATTGTTGAGAACTGTGAATGGAGAGCCAAGATATATGAACTATGAATCATTGTCAGATGGTGGTTTTGCTACCGGAACAATGATGGGTTCAGGAGGTTTCATCGTTTTAGATGAAGACCAGTGTATTGTAGAACATACCATGACATTGGCGAGATTTTATCACCATGAAAGTTGTGGACAATGTACACCTTGCCGTGAAGGAACGGGATGGATGCACAAGATTTTGAAGAAAATCGAGAAAGGAGAAGGAAAAATGGAAGATATCGATCTACTTTGGGATATCCAGAGAAAAATCGAAGGAAATACCATTTGTCCATTAGGTGATGCAGCAGCCTGGCCGGTTGCAGCAGCAATCCGTCACTTCAGAGATGAATTTGAGTGGCACGTGAAAAACCCTGAGTTGTCACAAACTCAAAATTATGGATTGGCACATTATGCAGATCCTATTCCGGCTGTTGAAAAAAATGCTTAGTTTAAAATGAAGAAGTTATTAGTTGTTGGCTTAATGATGTCGAATTTTGTATTTGCACAGAATAAGAAAACAGATACTGCAAACTATAATAGATCCGTTGAAGAGGATTTGTCATATGTAGCGAGTGAAAAACAGCAGATTAAAGCTGAAAAAAAGGAAAAGCCTTTACCATTAAGTAAGAAAGGTCAGGTTTTCGTATTCTACGGCTGGAACAGAGCGGCCTATAGCAATTCTGACATCCATTTTACCGGAAACGGATATGATTTTCAACTGAATAATGTAACGGCACAGGACAGACCTACAAAATTCGGAATTGTCTATTTTGATCCAAGCTGGTTTACTGTGACACAGTATAATTTCAGAATAGGATATTTTATTAAAGACAATTTAGCATTGGTACTTGGGATAGACCATATGAAGTATGTAATGGATCAGAACCAGACTGTAGGTTTCAAAGGTCATATTTCAGATCCTGAATATGCAGCAATGGTTCAAAACGGGCAGGTTAATCTTGCAGATGAGAAGTTCCTTACTTTCGAACATACAGATGGACTTAACTACGAAAACTTAGGTCTTGAGAAATACAAAAATCTGGTTCATAAGAAAAATATAGATTTAGTATGGTCTTATGGAGCAGGAATCGGGTTTATGTTTCCGAAAAGTAATGTAAAACTTTTTGGAAATGAAAGAAGTGACCGTTTTCACGTTGCAGGGATGGGAACCGATATCAGATCCAGTATTAACTTAGTTTTCTGGAAAAACTGGATGCTGAGAGTAGAAGGAAAAGCCGGTTATATTAATATGTGGGATATTAAAACTACATTAAATAACAAACCTGATAAAGCACGCCAGGATTTTGTTTTCGGACAGGTTCTGGGAGGAATTGGATATACATTTAATACGAAGAAATATAAATAACAAAGCCTATTGCTTAACGCATAAAGCTTAAAGCATATCATATGAGCGAAGAAGTTAAAAAATTCAAAATAACTATAGACGGACAAACTGCTGAAGTGATGCCTGGTACTTCCATTCTGGAAGCTGCAAGACAAATCGGTGGAAAATCTGTACCTCCTGCTATGTGCTACTACAGCAAGTTAGAGACCAGTGGAGGGAGATGTAGAACATGTCTTGTAGAAGTTTCTAAAGGGTCTGAAGCAGATCCTCGTCCTATGCCAAAATTAGTAGCAAGCTGCAGAACTAATGTAATGGATGGGATGGAAGTAAAAAACCTTACTTCTGAGAAAGCGCAGGAAGGAAGAAAAGCCGTTACCGAGTTCTTATTGGTCAACCACCCGCTGGACTGCCCTGTTTGTGATCAGGCTGGAGAATGTCATCTTCAGGATTTGGGTTATGAACACGGAAATCTTCAGACAAGAACTGAATTTGAAAGAAATACTTACGAAGCTGATGATCTTGGACCGAACATCAAATTGAATATGAACCGTTGTATTCTTTGTGCAAGATGCGTATTAACAGCTAATCAACTTACAGAAACAAGAGAGCACGGTATTCTTTTCAGAGGAGACCACGCGGAAATTTCTACTTATTTAAATAAAGCTTTAGACAATGACTTCATCGGAAACGTTATCGACGTATGTCCGGTAGGAGCATTAACAGACAGAACAGCACGTTTTACAAGCAGAGTTTGGTTCACAAAACCAATGAATGCTACTTGTAAATGTGATAAGTGTTCCGGAAAAGCTGTAGTATGGATGAAAGGTGACGAAATCGTAAGAGTAACTGCAAGAAAAGACCAGTGGGGTGAAGTGGAAGAATTCATCTGTGATACATGCCGTTTCGAAAGAAAAGCATTATCAGACTGGAACATCGAAGGTCCTAGACATATCGACAGACACTCTGTAATTTCATTGAACCACTACGAAAAACCTAAGGATGAGCTAAGAGTTTTAGACAATCCTATGGCTAAAGAAATCAGTGAAAAAGACGAAAAATAATTAATAAGACATCAGATTTCAGATACCAGACTTCAGACAACAAATTAAATCTGACATCTATTATCTGACATCTTAATATCTAAATAAAAATGGATTTACTTACATTTAAACTTATACTTGTACTAGCACTTTTCCTGCTATCGTTAACGATTGCAGCCTACTCTACCTGGGCAGAAAGAAAAGTTGCCTCTATCATGCAGGATAGAATTGGTCCTAACAGAGCCGGACCTTTCGGATTACTGCAGCCCCTTGCTGATGGTGGAAAGTTTTTCTTCAAAGAAGACTTTACTCCGGCCAATGCAGAAAGATTCCTTTTCGTATTAGGACCAGCACTGGTGATGTTTATTTCATTGATTACAGGAGCTGTTATTCCTTGGGGTAAAAGTTTAAATATTGCAGGTACTTCTTTTGATCTTCAGGTAGCTAACATTGATGTTGGTGTACTTTTCATCATCGGAATGGCTTCAATCGGGGTTTACGGAATTATGATCGGAGGTTGGGCTTCCAACAATAAATATTCACTATTAGGTGCTATCCGTGCTTCTTCTCAGATGATTTCTTACGAATTGGCAATGGGATTAGCACTTCTTTCTATCATTATGATGACAGGAAGTTTAGATTTAAAAGAAATTACTGAAAGCCAGACTACTGGGAAATTATGGGGCGTGATTCCTTGGGTTTCCGGTATGAACTGGAATATTTTCTACCAGCCGATCGCTTTCCTTGTTTTCTTTGTAGCAGCATTGGCAGAAACCAACAGACACCCTTTCGATTTACCTGAATGTGAATCTGAATTGGTAACAGGATACTCTACAGAATATTCTTCCATGAAATTAGGTTTATATATGTTCGGGGAATACGTGAACATGTTTATTTCCAATGCTTTCATGGTGGTTCTTTTCTTCGGAGGATACAACTATCCTGGTATTGAATGGGTAACTCAGAACTGGGGTGAAAACGCTGCAGGAATCCTGAGCGTTGTAGCATTCCTTACGAAAACTGTAATCGGAATTCTGATCTTCATGTGGATCAGATGGACGCTTCCAAGATTCAGATACGATCAGTTAATGCACTTAGGATGGAAAACATTAATCCCAATGGCATTGGTAAACCTATTAATTACAGGAGCTGTAATTTTAGCATTTGCAAACTAAGAAATTTGAAAATGAGCTGATTTGAAAAGTTGATAATAAAATCAAAGCTTTATCTTTAGCCTATCATATTCAATCATCAATATTAAATAATTAAGATAACAGACAAGATTAGTCTAAAATCTAATGTCTAACATCTAATATCTATAATTAAATGAAACTTACAAACAGATCAAAAGTTGTTTCCAACAAAGAAATGACCCTTGCTGAAAAAATCTACCTTCCTGCCATCTTTACAGGGATGGGGATTACATTTAAGCATGCTGTAAGAACCGTGATAAAGGGTGCTCCCGCAGTATATTCGTATCCGGAAGTACAGAAGCCGAGAACAACCATCTGGAGAGGCCAGCACGTTTTGAAAAGAGACGAGGAAGGCAGAGAAAGATGTACAGCTTGCGGACTTTGTGCGGTAGCTTGTCCTGCAGAAGCCATTACGATGACTGCTGCTGAAAGAACTAAAGAGGAAAAAGGCCTTTACAGAGAAGAAAAGTACGCTTCAGTATATGAAATCAATATGCTAAGATGTATTTTCTGCGGTATGTGTGAAGAAGCTTGTCCTAAATCTGCCATCTATCTTACAGACAGATTGGTAGATGTGGAAACCAACAGAGGTTCTTTCATCTATGGAAAAGATAAATTAGTTGAAAAAATAAATGAAAGGATTGATATCACGACAAGACAATCCGAGAAACAAAAAAATGCGGTAAAATAATGGATCAGTTTTTATTTTTCTTGGTGGCGTTTTTAGCAGTGGCAAGTGCAGTTTACTTTGTATTTGCAAGAAATCCTCTCTATGCTATTTTGTCATTGATTGTTACGATGTTTTCAATTGCAGGTATGTACGTTCTTCTGAATGCACAGTTCCTGGCAATTATCCAGATCATAGTGTATGCAGGTGCCATCATGGTACTTTTCCTTTACATCCTAATGATGCTTAACCTTAATAAAGGAGACGAAAGTAAGAAGAACAATACTTTAAAGTTTGTTGGAGTTTTTACAGCAGGTATTCTTTTAGTAGGTGTACTGGGAGTTTTCAGAGGAGTACAGGACAACCACATTGTTGTTGAGAATGTAGACAGAGGTATTGGTCTTACAAAAAATCTGGGTAGACTTTTGTTTAATGAATATGTTTTACCGTTTGAGCTTGCTTCCATCCTAATTTTGGCAGGTATTGTAGGCGCGGTATTAATCGGTAAAAAAGATTTATAAAATTATGGGAGAAGTAAATACATTTATACAAAGCATCCCTTTGGAGTACTTCATCATTCTTTCATCAGTATTGTTCTGTTTGGGAGTAATGGGAGTATTGCTTAGAAAAAATGCTATTGTGATTCTGGGCTGTGTAGAGCTTATGCTGAATTCTGTAAACCTTTTATTGGCAGCTTTTTCAGCGTATAAAGGCAACGGCGACGGACAGCTTTTAGTTTTCTTCATTATGGTAGTGGCTGCTGCTGAAGTAGCAGTAGGTTTGGCAATTATTGCTATGCTATATAGAAATACCCGTTCTGTAGATGTGAGTATATTTAATAAATTAAGAGGATAAGAATGGAGAATCTAGTATATGCAATAGTACTTTTACCACTTTTAGGGTTTCTTATTAACGGTTTATTCGGGAAAAATCTTCCAAAAATATTGGTTGGATCTTTGGCTACAGCAATGGTTTTCGGGTCATTCTGTATCGCTGTAAGTCTTTTTATGAATTTCAATTCTGAAAGCCAGCCTGTAATCGTAAAAGCTTTTGAATGGTTTAGAGTCAATGGAATTCAAATTAATTTTGGATTTCAGATTGATCAGCTTTCTTTAATGATGGTGATGATCATTACAGGTATCGGTTCACTGATCCACTTATACTCTATCGGATATATGAGTCATGACAAAGGATTCTATAAGTTCTTTACTTATCTGAATCTTTTCATCTTCTCTATGTTACTTTTAGTAATGGGAAGCAACTACCTTATCTTATTCATCGGATGGGAAGGGGTAGGTCTTTGTTCTTACCTGTTGATCGGATTCTGGTATACTAACGAGGAATATGGTAAAGCAGCAAGAAAAGCTTTCATCATGAACAGAATTGGTGACCTTGCGTTGTTGATCGGTATCTTCATGATCGCTTCTCAGACCAATGCTGTAGATTATCTTTCTGTAGCAGAAAACGCTTCAAAATTTGAATTAGACGGAACAGTGATTATCTTTATCACAGCGAGTTTATTCATCGGTGCTACCGGTAAATCTGCTCAGGTTCCATTATATACATGGTTACCAGATGCGATGGCTGGGCCAACTCCTGTATCAGCGTTGATCCACGCGGCAACGATGGTAACTGCTGGTATCTATTTGGTAGTAAGATCCAACTTCTTATTTACCTTAGCACCTACAGTACAGGGAGGAATTTTATTCATTGGATTCTTAACTGCTGCTTTGGCAGGATTCTATGCACTTCGTCAGAACGACATCAAAAAAGTATTGGCTTACTCTACCGTTTCACAGCTTGGATTCATGTTCATTGCTTTAGGTCTTGGAGCGTATACTACAGCGATGTTCCACGTAATGACGCACGCATTCTTCAAGGCTTTATTATTCTTGGGTGCGGGTTCTGTAATCCACGCAATGAGCAACGAGCAGGATATGCGTTTCATGGGAGGTCTTAAAAAATATATTCCTCTTACCCACGCTACATTCCTTATCGGGACATTAGCCATCTCAGGTTTCCCTTTACTATCAGGGATGATCTCAAAAGACGAAATTTTAGTAGCAGCTTTCGCTAAAAACCCTATTTACTGGGTTATCTTATTTGCTTTAGCGGCAATGACTGCAACCTATATGTTCAGACTGTATTATTTGACATTCCACGGAGAGTTCAGAGGTACTGAAGAACAGAAACACCACTTACATGAAAGCCCGTCAAATATGACATTACCATTGATCGTATTGGCTATTCTTTCTGTAATCGGAGGTTTCATCAACCTGCCACACTTCATTGGTCACGGTCATTATGCCAAACTGATGGAATGGTTAAAGCCTGTTCTTACGGAACAAAGCTACAGCCAGATGGAAGCTACTCTTTCAGGAGTACCTTTCAATACTGAAATGATCTTATTAGCAGCTACAGTGATTATGTTCTTCTCTGTATGGTTCATCGTTAGAAATACCTATCTGGGTAAGAAAAAGATGGCTGTTGCAGAAGAAAATTATACCGGATGGGAAAAGCTTTCTGCTAAAAAATTATACGTTGACGAACTTTACAACGCATTGATTGTAAAAACTGTTGAAGGATTAGGACGCGGAGGAAAGATGTTTGATAAGGGGATCTTAGACCGTTTTGTAAACTTTGTAGGTGATGGTGCTGAAGACAGCGGAAAAGCTATGAAGCGTGTTCAAAACGGAAATGTAGAGACGTATATTCTTATCATGTCTTTAGCTGTGGGAATTATATTAATTGTTAACTTTTTATTACAATAATAATGTCTTGTTTATTATTAACATTATTACTATTACCTCTAGTAGGTTCGGGATTAGTTTTTGCATGGAAGAGTAATTCCAGCAAATATTTGGCACTGGGAATTGCATTGATTCAAATGCTTCTTACATTTTATATACTTTCGGATTTCGATTTTAGTCCGACGGTAGATAGTGTATTGCAGCATGAGATCAATTATCCTTGGTCACAATTTATGAAGAGTTCTCTTCACTTCGGTATCGATGGGATGAGTATGCTTCTTTTATTATTGACCAATATTCTGGCTCCAATTATTATTTTATCATCTTTCAACGAAAATGTAAACTATAGAAATACATTCTACGGACTGATTCTATTGATGCAGTTCGGGCTTGTAGGAGTGTTCACTTCTTTAGACGGATTATTATTCTACATTTTCTGGGAAGTAACTTTGATTCCAATTTGGTTTATTGCCGGACTTTGGGGACAAGAGAATAAAAGGTTTGAATTCACTACGAAATTCTTCGTATATACATTCGTTGGATCTTTGTTTATGTTAGCCGGATTGATCTATGTGTACAACCACTCTGCATCATTCGCTTTAACAGATTTATATAATGCCCAACTGAACGAAGTACAGCAGACTGTGGTATTCTGGTTTATTTTCTTTGCTTTTGCAGTGAAATTACCGGTATTCCCTTTCCATACATGGCAGCCTGATACCTATACCTACTCTCCTACTCAGGGATCGATGTTGTTATCAGGGATCATGCTTAAAATGGCAGTATACGGTGTAATGCGTTATTTACTACCCATTACTCCGCTTCCGATAGCAGGAATTTCAGGACAGATTGTGATCATCCTTGCCATTGTAGGAATTGTTCATGGTGCGTTGATCGCTATTATCCAGACGGATATGAAGAGAATCATTGCGTATTCATCTTTCTCTCACGTAGGATTGATGGTCGCTGGTATCTTTGCTTCAGCAGTAGTTACACTTAGAGGAACTTTCACTGTTGAAGGTGCTGAAGGAGCTTTGGTACAGACTTTCGCTCACGGTATCAACGTAGTGGGATTATTCTACTGTTGTGATATTTTATACAAGAGATTTAAATCAAGAGATATCAGACAAATGGGTGGGTTAGCTAAAGTAGCTCCTAAATTTGCTGTATTGTTCCTGATCATTATATTAGGGTCAATGGGAGTTCCATTAACGAATGGATTCATTGGAGAATTTATCTTGTTGAAATCTGTTTATGATTTTAACGGAACAGCAGCAGTAATTGCTGGTCTTACGGTAATTCTTTGTGCGGTGTATTTATTGAGATTCTACGGAAAAGCAATGTTTGGAGAAGGAGATGAAGCCGTTTTAAGTACAGCAAAAGATGTATCGGCTGTGGAATTTTCAGTACTGGCAAGTTTAGCGGTTTTTGTGATCTTACTAGGTATTTTCCCACAACCGGTAATCGACATGGTGAGTAGTTCAGTGAAGTTTATCTACACGGCGATGGCTAACTAAAAAATTAAAAGATTTAAAAATTAAAAAATTAAGAGATTCGAGAGAATAAAGATAAAAGGCGAAGAGATAATAGACAGGAACTTTTGAACTGAAAATTATAACTCTAAACATTGAACTTTAAACTTCAAATCTCACATCTCAAATCTATATTATGAGTGTTTTAATTATTGTTTTCCTAACGGCAGTTATTGCGTTATTTTCAGGAGTTTTTGAACAAGGAAAATTCGCAAGATACATTGGGATTTTGGGATTAATCATTGCATTGTACGTAAGTTTTATGCCGGAATGTTCGTTCTTCGACCATTACAAGCATATGTATGAGTACAGTGACAATACGGCGTTATTCACTAAAATATCAATTGTAACAACATTATTATTGTTCTTCCTGGGAGGTTTTGCATTCAGCAACCACAGAAGCCACCAGTCAGAATTATATGCATTGATGCTATTTGCATTATGTGGAGGGATTATCCTTTTCGGATATCAGAACCTTGTGACGATGTTCCTGGGAATTGAAATCCTTTCCATTCCATTATATGTAATGGCTGGAGCTAACAAAACTGATCTTAGATCTAACGAAGCTTCTATCAAATATTTCCTTATGGGTGCATTCGCAACAGGTTTCTTACTGTTCGGGATTGCGTTCATCTACGGAAGTACAGGAAGTTTTGACCTTTACAAGATTCATGATTTTGGAGTAGCTAATTCAGGGAATGTAATGTTCATTTTAGGAGTATTACTGATTCTTTGTGCATTGGCATTCAAAGTAGCTTTGGCACCTTTCCACATGTGGAGCCCTGATGTATATGCAGGTTCTCCTTCATTGATTACAGCTTTCATGGCGAGTGTAGTAAAGATCTCAGGATTCTTTGCGCTGTTCAGATTGATGACTCTTGGTTTCACTGGAGTTACTCATGAATGGATCAATGTTTTAGGCGTATTCTTAATCATTACTTTACTTTTAGCAAACGTTATGGGTCTTGCTCAGACGAACGCAAAAAGAATGTTAGCGTACTCTTCAGTATCTCATGCAGGATATATCGGATTGGTATTCTTCGGAATGACCAGCCTTTCTACTTATAACCTTGCCTTTTATTTATTTGCTTATTCTTTATCTACAGTAGGAGTTTTCATGTGTCTGATCTGGGTAGAGAAATTAAAGAGAGAGACTTCTTTCGGAGCATTCAAAGGATTGGCAAAAACTGAACCTTTACTAGCAACAGCAGCAGCAATCTCTATGCTTTCAATGGCAGGAGTTCCGTTAACAGCTGGTTTCATGGGGAAATTTGCTTTATTCTCCCAGGCTATGAACGGTGCAGCTTTCTTAGTATTAGTAGCTGTGTTAGGTTCTGCCCTATCTATCGCTTATTATTTAAGACTGATCATTGCCATGTTCTTCTTTAAAGAATCAACATTCAAATCTTCAGAAAAAGTAACACTTACTTACAATATCATTGCCGTAATTATAATTGCTTTGATTATTGTCCTTGGGGTTTTCCCTGATTTATTTGCAAGAATGTTCGGATTGTAAAATTTGAATTTAAAATATACTAAGCACAACTTTTCAGTTGTGCTTTTTTATTATAGTAATTGTAATATGAAATGAAACCAGAATAGTAAAAATGATCTGATTCATCTAAAAATCAATAAATTTATTAATCAGTAATGCTATGATACCCCTTCTCAAAAAAGAGCAATGAATGATAAAATACCTTGCACAATTTCTGAAGGCATAATTGAATTTTATATAATAAAATAAAACTTTCACCCTGCCAATATTCTGCTTTTTTCATAACTTTACTCTAAATTTCAGCTTTTGGCTAATCTCTATAAAAAAGACTCTCCTTTTCAGGTTTATATATCATTCAAAAAATATTTGGATGTCCTGGAACATATCCGATATAATGACAGATTGGAATACAGAGTCAATTATGCAGAATCTTTGATAGAGAGTATCAGAAATTTTAAAGAGCTAAGAGAAGGGTTTCAAGATACTGCACTGCTCGAAAAATATGAAGACCTCATCAGGATGCTTCTTGCTGATCTTTTCCCAACCGGTCTTACCAGAAATGAGATAAAAGCAGCAAGTATTCCTCTTTCTAATATTACATTCAACTATACTGAAAGGTTTAAAGATATCCTTAAAGACGCCGGGAAAGACTTCGAAATAGAACTCAGAAATATTTCAGATAATGAGTTTTATGTATTCTGCTGCTGCCTTATTCTACAGAGCTACTTCAAAAAAGATATTAAAAGTATAATCCCGTTCTATTATGACATCCCCAACAAACAGGGGATTATGAAGCATTATAAGATTACAGTCAACTCAGATTTTACGGAAATTACCCCTACAGAAGAGGCTAAAATCCCATCTGATGATGTTCTGGATATGCTGCTGGAAAATCTGGATGATTTTAAACTGTGGAAAAAACATTTCCCATCAGAATCATGGATACTGAAAGGATTTACCATTATCTCACTGGTAGATTGCACCTCTGAAGTAGCACTTTCCGACCTGAAATCAAGCATGATTGAAATTGACCCCGAAGATTTGAATCCCAACGAAAATCTGACTGAAATTTTCAAATCTTATTTTGATGTTCCGGAACTTAGTTTCGGACTGATGACTTTCAACAAAAAAGAACAGAAGCTTGATAAACTTCCCATTTATGAAAGTCTTCTCACCAATCATATACTCGATTTCTGGATCAATACTTTTGATGAAGAAACCCGTAAGAATACTTTTAATAATTTAAATCATAATTCAAAACCCGTTGTTGTTTCTAATGTAGACAACCTGGATGAAAATGTCAAACAGCTTCCTTCCTTCAGTATTTTAAAGGATAATAATATCAACAGCTTCATGGTAATCCCTATCATGAAAGACGGTGACCTCCTTGCGATCATGGAATTCACCTCTCCTATTGCTGGCAGCTTCAATGGTTTAAAACTCAAAAAACTGGAGTTTTTTACCGATATGATTCTTTTCTCTCTAAGCAGATTCTACTTTGAGAAAAATTATCAGATAGAAGCCATTATCCAGCGTGAATATACTACCATCCATGACAGTGTAGTCTGGAAGTTCAGAAATGAAGCTGAAAAATACTTTACCGCATCACTAGGAAAGAAAATATATACATTAAAGCAAATTGCTTTTAAAAACCTTACTCCGCTGTTTGGGGTTTCGGATATCCGTTCTTCTTCGGAAAAACGTTTTAATCTGATGCTTCAGGATCTTAATCAGCAGATTGAATGGCTGAATGAGATTTTTATACTCACTAATTCCGATTCAGAAAAATTCCTGCTGGCACTGGATATTTTTGAAAATGAACTGAACAATGAAATCAAAGCCGATACAGAACAGCGTTTTCAAAGATTATTAAGGGAAGAAATTCATCCTTTTTTACAGGGAAAACTGGAAGTAAAAACTTCCAGAGAAATAAAGGCAAAAATTAAAGACTACTTTTCACATATCTTTACCCCTACTGACCTGTTTTATCATCACAGAAAAAACCTGGATGACTCTATCACTCTGGTCAACCGGAAACTGGCGGATTTACTGGATGAAAGCCAGATAAAAGCACAGGAAATTTTCCCGCACTACTATGAAAGATTTAAGTCTGATGGTGTGGAACATAACCTGTATATTGGTCATACCATTGCTCCTGATCTTCACTATACCTCAAAAGTTGTTCACAAACTGAGATACATGCAGCTGAAAACCATCTGTAAAATGGAACTCGAATTTCAATCGTTCAAAAAACAACTTCCTGTACAGCTGGATATTGCCTCATTAATCTTTGTTTATAATGAAAAAATAGACATCCGTTTCCGAATGGATGAAAAGCGCTTTGATGTAGACGGCGCCTATAATTCTTATTACGAGATTATCAAAAAACGTCTGGATAAAGCCCATGTGAAAGATTCTGCAGAACGCATCACTGCTCCCGGAAAAATCACTATCGTCTACTTCGGAATGGAAAACCAAAAGGAATACCTCGATTACATTTCCAGACTTCAGAAAAAAGGCGTATTACAGCATGACGTGGAGTTTCTTAAGGTAGAAGATCTTCAGGGAATTACAGGCTTGCTGGCACTGAGGGTTTCTTTTATGCTTCCACAGGAATAGAAAATAAATTTAATCTACAAAATAAGTATCCGGCTTCTTCAATTCCCCTTGAGGAATTCCTGCCTGTTCAAAAATAGAAAACTCTATGGTACGACAGATACTGTTCAAAGCAAGATCATTTTCTTCCTCTCCAAAAGGCTCTCCAATTTCCTGAATAATGGCATCAAGAGCGATAAAGGTATAACTGATGAGCAGCACAATCAAAGGCATCATCCAACCTAAAGAATCTACCAGTCCGAAAGGAAGCCAGAAGCAATACAGGTACACGGTACGGTGCAGCAAAACACTATAGGCAAAAGGTAAAGGAGTATTATAAATTCTCTCACAGCCACCGGAAATATTAGAAAACTGGTTAAGCTGATGATCCATAGATGCCATCACGATGGTATCAATATTTCCTTTTTTATTCTGTTCGTTGAGCCAGTCAGCAATAAATCCCAGAATAATATTAGGAATGAATTTTTTATCTTTTACCTGCTCAAGCTCTTCATGAGAAAGTAGCCTTTCAAGATGCTCTGTACCGGATTTATCCCTCAATTGAAAGTTCAGAGACCAGCAGAATGCAGAGATCAGCCTGATAATCCTTTCTTTGTCTTCTTTAGCTTCGGGAGAAGAATCATTCACTAATGATAAGATCTGTCTCGTCAGAGATCTGGTTTCAATCACAAGTAATCCCCAAAGTTTCCGGCCTTCCCAGAAACGGTCATAGCTCGCGGAATTACAAAATCCCATAAAAATGGCCAATGCCAATCCTATCAATGTAAAAATAGTAGGGTTAAGATGTACTTTATAATCAAATACTTTTCCTTTGAAATAGTAGATAGATACAGAAAACAGCGTAATGATCGTAAGCTGAACAATAATTTTCTTCAGCACAGAACCTCTCCATATAAATAACATTTTCAGCCAATTTGTACGCTGTCTGACTATCATTTGTGAATGTATATCTTTTAATTAAATACTAAGAAAAGCAACCCCGAAAGACAAAACAGAGATAATAATCCCTGCCATAAAGATCTTATAGGTAATTGATAAAAGCTTGTACTTTCTGTCTAAAACTTTCCCCAGATAATACAGATCTTTTACCATAGAATCATAAATATAGTCTCTGTCTTTGATAAGGTCTTTCATCGCATTGTGATAATCATCAAACAACATCTGCTGAAAGTTTCCGAAGAACAGCAGGTTTACTTTTCTGTTCGCAATATCCTGAGACGTAAAAGTTGTTTTGGTCACATTCGGTTTTGTAGACAGGATAGCAAATATGATCGTCATTACGCTGGACAATAACAATATAAAACTCGGAAGAATCAAATGTGAATTTTTAGGAGCATCCAGCTTAGGAATTAACACAGAAAGACAAACCGAAATAATGATTGCATTTACAGATAAGAGGATATTGGCCTTGCTGTCTGCAATATCACTTAGTCTGGTATGGTTGTTAAGTGTTACTCTGAATAAAGTATCTACACTTCTGTCTGATTTTTCTTTTTCCTTTTTCCCTTCAGAGCTTTCTTTTTTTTCCTCTTTCTTCTCTTCTTCTTTTCCCAGCTTCTTTTCGATCTTTTTAATATTCTTCTTTTTCAGAGGTTCCCAGTTTTCTTTGGCATAATCTGTATAGAAAGTATGCTTATTTTTCAGCATATCAAGATTTCCGGCATTCCATTCTTCATTAGAAAAGCATCTTACATTAGTCAGTTCCCATTCTTTTCTCAAAGCATCGGAAATATCGTTATAATCATGACCTGCAAAATGACTGAAATCAGCATCTTTTACGATTTTTTCCAGTAAATTCTGGGGTTCATAATATATCTTCGTAGCCAGAATCAGTTTCTCAACATCCGCTATATAATTTTCCGGATAATTTTCCTGCTGTAAAAAGGCTTTCATCACCTCTACACTCCTCTCTTCATGGTTCAGGGCACATTCTATATACCCCGTATCATGAAACCATAATGCTACAAGTACTTTCTCCTGATCCTCTTCAGAAACAGGGGTATTTTTCATGATTTCCTCAGCCTTATTCACCGTATAGGCAGTATGGATAAAATTATGATAAAAATATACTGAAGATAACTTATCTTTGAATAAGATTTCAACATAATTTTTGGCTTTTTGTAGAATGCTCATTCCTGAATTTTTGTTAATGTAAATTTATGAATTTATCCTTTAAAACTCATCTAAAAAATACTTCTATTGTTCTTCGAACTGTAATGTCCGCAGGAGCCCTTTATTCCTGTGCTACCTATAACGTACAAAAGGGCAAAAACTTATTTGAAGTAAAAGATTCTGAGATAAAATCTGAAAATGATTTTAAACTTTTTCTGATTGGAGACGCAGGAAACGCAGATGAACCTCAGGCACAAAAGACACTGAGTTTACTGAAAAACAAACTTGATTCTGCCGACAGCAATTCTATGCTGATCTTTTTGGGAGACAATATCTATCCAAATGGGATGCCCAAAGAAACAGATAAAGAGTATGAATCAGCTAAAAATAAACTGGAAAATCAACTTGCCATAACCAAAAATTTCAAGGGTAAAACATTGGTAATTCCCGGAAATCACGATTGGTACAACGGAATAGAAGGATTGAATACTCAGGAGGGATTGGTAAAAAAATACCTTGACGACAAAAAGGCTTTTCTGCCTAAAAACGGATGCCCTATTGATGATATCAACATTTCTAAAGATATTAAGCTTATTGCTGTTGATTCGGAATGGGTGATTGCAAACTGGGACAATTATCCGGGAATCAATAAAAACTGTAATATCAAAACCCGTGAGAATTTTTTTGATGAATTTAAAGATCTCATTATCAAAAATCAGGGTAAAAAAATCATTGTTGCTTTACACCATCCCATTATCAGCAGCGGAACCCATGCAGGCTTTAATTCTGCAAAGTCACATCTTTTTCCTTTAAAAAGTAAGGTTCCTGTTCCTGGTGTTGCAAGCTTAATCAATATTTTAAGAAGTTCCTCAGGAGCCAGTCCTGAAGATATCAATAACCAGCATTATGCGGATCTGGCCAACAGACTGAAAAGTATTGTTCAGGATAAGGAAAATATTATTTTTGTTTCCGGACATGATCATAATCTTCAATATCATGAGGATGAAAACATAAGACAAATCATCAGTGGTGCTGGTTCTAAAACAGATCCGTCTACCATTATAGAAAAAACTGACTTTTCCTATGGAGGCAGCGGTTTTGCTGTTTTAAATTTCAGAAAAGATGAAAGTACTGATGTTGAATATTTTTCCACAAAAGATGCACAGCTTCAAAAACTGACTCATATTTCAGTAATTTCCAAGCCGGATGTATTTATCAATAATTTTCCCAATTCATTTCCGCAGACATTCTCTTCCACTATTTACCCGGTACAGCTTACTCAAAAAAGAAAATTTTACCGTTGGCTTTGGGGGGATCACTACAGAAATTATTACGGAATTCCGATTGAGGCTCCAACGGCCAATCTTTCAGAATTAAATGGCGGATATATCCCTTTCAGAGAAGGTGGAGGAAACCAATCCAACAGCTTACGATTGAAATCTGCTGACGGACAGGAATTCGTCATGCGTGGAGTGAAAAAAAGTGCCATCCGTTTTCTTAACAACATGGCTTTCACAAAAAGTACATTAGGAGAAGAACTTACGGATACTTTCCCTGAAAAGTTCCTATTGGATTTTTATACTACCAATCACCCTTTTACTCCGTTTACGATTGGAAATATGTCAGAGAAACTGAATATTCTGCACAGCAATCCAAAACTGTATTATATTCCTAAACAGCAAGCTTTGGGAAGATATAATGAGAATTACGGAGATGAAATGTATATGATTGAAGAACGTTTTTCTTCTGATCCTAAAACATTGGCCTATCTCGGAAATGCAAAAGACATTGTTTCTACGGATGATGTATTAAAGAACCTCAGCAAAAGCAATAAATATTCTGTTGACAGAGAATCTTACATCAGAGCAAGATTATTTGATATGCTTATTGGCGACTGGGACAGACACTCAGATCAATGGAAATGGGCAGAATATGAAGTGGGTGACAAGGTAGTTTACAAACCAATCCCTAAAGACAGAGATCAGGCATTCAGTAAATATGACGGAGCTGCATTTAGGCTTATTATGAATGTTCCGGCAATCCGCCATATGAAAACCTTTACAGAAGATATCAGCAGTGTAAAGTGGCTTGCTATGGAGCCTTACCCAATGGATCTGGTCTTTTTAAAAGGGGCTGATCAGACAGAATGGGAAACACAGGCAAAATATATTCAGGAACATCTCACTGATGCGGATATTGATGATGCTTTCCATAATCTTCCTAAAGAAGTACAAGACAGCACCATTGCTGAGATCCAGAGAAAACTGAAAGTAAGAAAAACAAAACTTCAAAGCTACGCTGCTCAATATTATAATGTATTGCAGAAAAAAGTACCGCTGGCAGGAACTGTAAATCCTGATAAGTTTATCATTACCAAAGACGGGCACTCAGTACTTGTACAGCAATATAAACTGGGCAAAAATAAGGATCAGAACGAACTGGTTTTTGAAAAGACCTATCATGATTCTAAAACAAAAGAACTGTGGATCTACGGACTGGAAGATGATGATATTTATGAAGTAAAAGGCACCGGAAACCCTAAAATGAACATCAGACTGATTGGTGGATATAATCATGATACGTATACTGTTGCTGATGGAAGAAAAGTGAAGATTTATGATTTTAAATCTCAGAAGAATACCTATAATGCTGGTAATGCAACCAAAAACATCACTGATGATTATGACATCAACAGCTATAATTATAAGCACCCGAAATACAATTCTTTTGCAGGATATCCAAACCTGGACTACAACCCGGATGATGGTGTTATTGTAGGTGTTCTGGCCAATTATACCGTTAATAATTTCATCCGTGATCCTTACACCCAAAGACACAGCTTAAAAGCTAATTTTTATACTGCTACAGCAGGATTTAGCCTTACCTATAAAGGAGTATTTAAAAAAGCAATCTCAGGTTGGGATTTCAATCTGGACGCATTTTATACGACTCCAAGGTTTTCTCAAAACTTCTTTGGACTGTCTAATGAAAGTGAATATGACAAAGAAAGTACAGAAAGAGAATACAACAGAGCCAGAATTTCAAAATTCAACTTTGCACCTTCTATCTCTCAGAAGAGCTGGATGAATCTGAGCCATCAGTTTCAATTGACTTTTGAAGATAATAAAGTACAGAGAAAAGCTGACCGCTTTATCAATCAGTCACCGGACGTAAGACCTGGCGTATTTAACAGCCAACAGTTTGTAGGAGCCAATTATACATTTGGTTATAAAAATGCGGATAATGCAGCCTTCCCTACTCTTGGGCTGGAATTTATGCTTAATGCAGATTGGAAAGCAACTCTTTCTGATTTTAATAAAAATTTCCTGACTGTAAAAGGAAAGCTTGCTGTTGATCACAGAATTGATAAGAAAGGAAAATTTGTTTTTGCCAATGCCAGTAATGTCATGTGGATGAATAACAATAATTTTGAATTCTATCAGGCAGCGACTATTGGAGGTAATAATGGAATGAGAGCTTTCAGAAACGAAAGATTCTCAGGAAGATCCTATTTTACCAATAACTCAGAAATACGATGGGATTTTGGGAGAGTAAGAAACAATATTATTCCTGCAAATATGGGAATCCTTATCGGATATGATATCGGCCGTGTATGGAATGACAATGAAAATTCCAGAAAATGGCACCAGTCTGCCGGCGCCGGTGTTTGGCTGAGTATTGTAGAAATGATGTCTGCAAGACTGAATTATTTTTATGGTTCAGACGGCGGAAGACTTTCGGCAGGGATAGGAATGAAGTTTTAAGTGATTTCGTTATAAAAGAAATTAACTCAGATCTACAGCACAACAATTAAAAAGGAAGTTCAAAACTCTGGTTGTCAATTAATTAAATTAACTATTATTGAACATTCAAAAAAAAAATCAATTTTAATTAAATTTAATAATTCTAATTTTCAGCTTACATTTTTCACTAATAAAACAAATATGGCTTTTAAATAAAAGCCATATTTTCAGCTATATAAGTCAATGCAACACATAGCACTATATGTTTATCAATTCTTTAAAAAAAGGACATTTTAAAAACATTTTATATTTGCTGCAACAAAAAATCAACAGATGATGAAAAAAAAGCTATTATATATGGCACTATTTGTCATGTTTATTCATTTAAATGCACAGATAGGGATTAAGACTTCAACACCTCAACATACATTACATGTCAATGGTTCACTGCAGGTAGTTAAAGACCTAAATGTAGGCGGTGATGATAGAACAAAAGGTAATTCAGGAAACAAAGGGGAAGTTCTGATGTCAAACGGAGCTGGAAATACTCCGGTATGGAAAACGATAGAATCTGAAAACTTCTTAAAAGTGGTCTACGTTGGAAATAAAACAGACATCAGCCCATCCAGCGGTAGTTATACAGGAACACATTCTACTCCAGTCAGCACACATGAAAGTTATTCACAAACCTATGTTTTCAATGTGAGCAATAAGATTGATACTGCTTATTTGACTTATAACTCATCAACAGGGCTTTTCACAGTAGTAAAACCTGGGTTCTATAATATTGTTCCTTATGCAACCTATGATTTGAATTTAAATCCATCAGGACAAACTGCAGGAACAGCCAATTCTTATATCCAAAAAGTATCTCCTGCATTGACAACACTTGCAGGAATATCTACCGGACATGGAGAGCGTACTACAGGATTGAATCATAATCTTTCATCCATTAACTTTTTTAACACAGGAGAAACCTTTAGAATACGCTGCCGATATACTCAGGATTTCCGTTTATCGAGTGGTAATATTCACATTTCTTACCTTACTCCATAAGTTGTAAAATGTCAATCACTTCAATACATTCATATATTCAAAAACCCCACAGACTTCTCTGTGGGGTTTTATTTGATATATAGTTAAAGTTGAAAATATAACAATACTTGTCCGTTAGCATCGTACTTATAAGTCCATTTCGCCTTTGATATTCCAGGCTGAGGAGGTATACCTACAGGATACTCTGCATATTCAATAACTGATTCCTTAGCTCTAAAATTATTTTTTGATAAACTCTTTTCATAAAAATCATCATTGATCAGGTATAATTTCTTAAATGGATTTTTAGCATTGTCAAAATCTGAATACACAGTAGTTGTAAACTGCTTATTCTTGTCTCCTGCCTTTTCTAATGTTTCACTTTTAGAAAGATTATTATTTGAATCAAAATAATACGTGCTAAACAATTCCTGATATCCTCGTTTTGTATATACACTTATTGTATTGGATCCATAGGTATAGGTTCTTGACATTTCCAGTTCGGAGACACCATCATTATACTTATAATACTGTTCAGCCTTAACAGGTCTGTTATTTTGCATCAGATAAGAAGTCATTCTATATCCAGAAGTTGTTCCTGATTCAAGATAATCTACCTGTATCTTATTGTTTGTATAAGTTAACTGAGTAATTACATCAGGATAAAAAAATTGGAAATCCGCTGTTACAGAATAGTTCCTTCCAAGCATTTTCAGCAAATGTCCATTTTCATAGAAAAACCGATAGTATTTTTCAGGACTAGGCAGTGTTTTGCGCTGATCCATCTCAAAAATATACCCTTTATCAGGTTGTAAATCTTCAGTTTGATTTTCAGCTACTGCTTCATCATTTGTACTGCACGAAAATAAACTTAGTGCAAATAAAATATAAAATATTTTTTTCATGGTTATCTAATCGGCTGCAAAAGTAAGAATAAACAACCTAAAAAGAAAATGTATACACATTTCCACCTTCATCCTTCCCTTTCTCATCAGCAATCATTACTGTTTTATCATCAAGAAAAACAATAGCTTCTTTTTGTGAATTATGATTCAATGAAATTTTCTGAATTTTAGCAGAATTGAAATCATTAGCAGTAAAGCCTGTAAGGACATGGATGTTTTTATGCGCCAGCAACACAATTTTATCCTTGGTACTGTTGATCGTAGCTGAAGTAATGGCAGCATCATTATACCCGCCCTGAAGTTTCAATGTTCCTATTAACTTTGCTTCAAAATCACCTTCTTTATTAGGCACCTGGAATACAAGGAAAGTTCCGTCAAAACCTTTGCTCCTGTTTTTTGTGAATAAGTAAAAATTACCATCCATTTCTACAAAAGCTTCACAATCGTACAACAGATTTGATTTTTTGGGAGGAAATTCTGTCTGGCCCTGGTAATGGAATTTTGTTGTCTGAACAACCTTTGTTGTTGTCTGTGTACTGCTGGTAAGATCAGTTTTTAAAATAGCAAGATCGGTTCTGTTATTATCATTATTTCCAAAATCTCCGATATAAATATTTCCTTGAGAATCTGATATGATATCTTCCCAGTCTGTATTTTCAGTATTTTCTACCGGTACTTTTGCCAGCATATCACCTTTATCACTCAGTCCGTATATAGCATTTTTATTTCCTCTGTCTTCTATCACCCAGATTGTTTTCTTATCTTTTGACAAAGTAATTCCGGAAACTTCCTTTAACTTTTTAGGTAGAGAAAACTGGACTTTCAATTCATCCTCATTAGGCGGAGAATTCTGAGCTTTAGGATTGCAGCTCAATAAAAGCAAAGCAGGTAAAATAAGAAAGCGTAACATATTTATTTTTATTTTTTTAATTGAATGTAAGAAGCATTAATTGTTCCAATCGGAAACTATGAAAGTTTTTTTGCCTTTTCCCAAAGAACATCCATTTCTTCCAGAGACATATCTGCCAATTTTAGATCCTGCTCTTCCGCAAGTCCTTCCATCTTTTGAAATCGTGAAATAAACTTCAGGTTGGTTCTTTCTAAAGCAGAATCGGGATTAATTCCTGAAATTCTTGCATAATTGATCAGTGAGAAAAACACATCACCCAGTTCCTGTTCCTTTTTATGAAGATCAGTCTCAGCGTGAAACTCCTGAATCTCTTCATCTACTTTTTTCCAGGCATCCTCAGCATCATGAAATTCAAAACCAATTCCTTTTACTTTATCCTGAATTCTATACGCTTTTACCATACTTGGCAAACTTTTCGGTACTCCGCCCAAAATGGATTTATTTCCTTCCTTGAGTTTTAGTTTTTCCCAATTCTGTTTCACCTCTTCCTCATCTTTCACTTCAACATCTCCATAGATATGAGGATGACGGAAGATCAGCTTTTCATTAAGGGAATTGATGACATCTGCGATATCAAAACTTTCTTTTTCTGAGCCAATTTTAGCATAAAAAACCAAGTGAAGCAGAACATCTCCCAGTTCTTTTTTTATTTCCTGCAAATCGTCCTGTAAAATAGCATCTGAAAGCTCATAGGTTTCTTCAAGGGTAAGATGGCGAAGAGACTCTAAGGTCTGTTTCTGGTCCCACGGACATTTTTCACGCAGATCATCCATGATATCCAGTAATCTTCCGAAGGCCTCTAGTTTCTCCTGTTTCGTATTCATAAGTAATGGGAAATTCAATCTTATACAAATGTAAGGGATATTTCGGGTCTATGGCAAAGGTTGGGGTTGAAAGTTGAGAGATTATAGATGCGTTACAGGGTGCGAGATTCGTCTTCGCGTTCAATGTTTAATGATAAAGACGAAATTTGAACTCAGCAGAAAATTTCCCTAATCCCTAATCCCTAATCCCTAATCCCTGCTACCTATCATCTCCTACCTGCTACCTAAAAACAAAAAGCCTTGCCAGGAAATCCCGACAAGGCTTTGTATTTTTAATTCAGAACTGAATTATCCTTGTTTTCTGTGTGTACTTTTTGGAGCTGATTTTGCAGCTGAAGTAGCTTTTACTTTTGGTGCAGCAGGTTTTTCTGCTTTTGGAGCTTTTTTAGCATCTTTTTCAATGTTTAGCTCTTCTGCAGGCTCTCCATCTAAAGTTTCAGCCTCAGCTTTCACAAAACTTTCAGGAGTAATATATCCCGCTTTATGAAGTACATTGTACCACTGAGCCAATTTTTTGATATCAGAAGCATATACTCTTTCTGTATCATAGTTAGGAAGAGATGCCAACATAAAATCTTTTAGATCTGCATCAGAAGATTTGTGAGAGATTGTTTCTTTATAGTCGTTGTTTTTAGCAATATTTTCAAAAACTTCGAACAAAGGAACTTCTTTCTCAAATGTAAACATGGCAATATTGTCCAATAAACTTACCTGGCTTGAGTTTCCGATACTCACTTTTTTCTTACTGGTAACATCTTCAATGATGAATCCGTTTCTTAATTGAGAAACTAATTTGTAAAGTCCTGGTTTTCCAGAAATTGAAATTATTTTTTCTAACAGCATAATTTTATTTTTTGTAAATTCTGCAATCAGCCCTAAGCTTTTTGCTTTATATTATTTCTTTTATCCTTGTTTAAATTATTTTGGAAATCTCATTTTGTAACCAATATTCACGTCACCCTGAGAGATTTTTGTCAGTTTACCTTTTACCAGTTTCTTCTTCAGAGCACTCAGATGGTCAGTAAACAGTACCCCTTCAATGTGGTCATATTCATGCTGAATTACGCGGGCTCTAATATCGGAAAAAGTTTCTGTATGTTTCACAAAATTTTCGTCATAATATTCAATAACGATTGTGCCTTTTCTTTTTACGTCTTCTCTTATATCCGGAATAGACAGACAGCCTTCATTGAACTTCCATTCTTCACCTGATTCTTCAAGAATTCTGGCATTGATGAATACTTTTTTGAACTCTGCCAACTCATCTTTAATATCTTCATAATCCTCATCTTCAGCAAGAGGAGTCACATCTATTATAAATATACGGATATCTAAACCGATCTGAGGCGCTGCAAGACCTATGCCGTTTGCGCTGTACATCGTTTCAAACATGTTATCTAACAGTTCCTGTAATTCGGGATAGTCTTTGTCTATATCTTTTCCTACTTTTCTCAAAACAGGATCCCCAAAAGCTCTTATCGGTAAAATCATCTTAATCTTTGTTCTAAAAAATTCTGCAATATGATGGTTGCACTTACTTTATCTATTAATCCTTTTTCCTGCCTCTTTTTTTTACTTTTTCCACTTTGGGAAATAAAAAACGAAGCCATTTTGGAAGTAAATCTTTCATCAAAACGATGGACCGCAATATCCGAAAATTCTTTTTTAAATTCTTCAATGAATTTTAAAATATCGGTTTCCACTTCCGAAACGTTTCCTTTCAAATCTATGGGAAGTCCAACGACTACCTCATCTACCTTATTTTCATTGAAATATTTTTTCAAAAATTCCAGTAAAAAACGGTTCTCTACAGTCTCCAGCCCACTGGCTATAATCTGCATATCATCTGTTGCAGCGATACCACAACGAGCCTTTCCGTAGTCAATTGCAAGGATTTGTCCCATAAGTCTGCAAATTTAGTAAAATTTACTGATTTTATTCATAACGCAGTTTTTTTATATAAATCATGTTTTATTCCATTATTTTTTTTATAATTTTAATCTTCCAAAAAACAATTATATGAAGAAACTCATCCTCGTAAGACATGCAAAAAGCGACTGGCCGGAGGAAACGGAGGACTTTGACAGACCATTGGCAGACAAGGGTTTGACAGACGCTATGCACATGTCCAGATTCCTTAAAAACAATAATATTTCCATTGATCACTTTGTGTCCAGCCCTGCGGTACGTGCACTGAATACTTGTAAAATTTTCAATCAGGCCTATCAACTAAACTGTTCTACTGATGAAAAATTGTACAATCCATCGGAAACAAGTTTTGAATCTGTAATCTATGACCTGGATGATACCCTGAATTCTGTTGCTTTTTTCTCTCATAATAATGGAATTTCCAATTTTGCCAATTCCATTTCTGAAGATATTTTCCATTTTCCCACCTGTGGGGTTGCTGGTTTTGAAGTAGACTGTGAATCCTGGTCCGAGTTTGACGGTGCCAAAAAGAAACTTCTTTTCTTTTATGAACCGGGGAAAATATAAATTTACTTCACTATTTTTTTATGCAACGATATTAATCCTCCTTTTCTCCTGTCAGAAACAGAAGAAAACGTACTATGAATCTATTGCACCGAATGATATTAAGCTTTCTTCTTCTCCAAAGCCCGGAAGCTGGCGGTACAATCATGATGAAAAATTTCAGACGTTTGAAGATTTTCAGAAATTAAAAAAAATAAAACCTGAACCTGGAAAAAATACCATTTATCTTCAGCCGATCGGAAATTTTGATGAACTTCAGAAAAGAGAAATAGCACTCACCAAGGAATATTTAAAAATATATTTTCAGCTGGAAATCAAAATACTTCCCGTTTTACCCAACACGATTTTCCATGAAAAAGTCAAAAGAATTTCAAAGGAAGGACAGGAACAGATTCTGGCAGGTTATGTACTGGACAGCATTCTGATCAAAAGAAAACCCAAAGATGCTGTGGTACTGATGGGAATTACTGAGAAAGATCTTTTTCCAAAACCGGAATGGAACTATGTTTTCGGACTAGCATCTTATGAAGATGGTGTAGGGGTAACTTCTATATACAGATTTGCCAATGGTTATTTAACAGACTCCAATTTCAATGAAAGTTTTCTAAGGTTAATAAAGATCAGTTCCCACGAAATCGGGCATATGTTCGGAATCAGCCATTGTCTGAATGCCAACTGTGTGATGAATGGGACCAATTCATTGCCAGAAACTGATTATCATCTTGCAAGAGCCTGCTCGTTATGTCAGAGAAAACTGAATGCAAGTATACAATATGACAATAAGAAAAGATTACTTGAATTAAAAAGTTTCTTTGGGAAACAATATCTCAACACAGAGCTTTCTTTAGCAGAACAAGACCTAAGCCTGCTACAATAAACGATATTTCTTTTACCGTCTGCATATTCCCCTCCTCTGGAGGGGTGGCAAAAAATTTATTTTTTGACGGGGTGGTTAAGTTTCAGCTAAAGCCATTATCATGGTAAAAATGAAAAAACAGCTAAAGCCCGCCCCTATTGAATTACAAAAGCTATCGTTATTTATAAATCTGCGCCATCAGCCAAATCCGCGAGAAAATAATTTTTCTTAGAAACAAAAAAGAACGGATCAATGCCCGTTCTTCATAGAATATCTTTTATACTTTCGCTTTTTATTTTCTCTTCAAATCCAGATCATCAAAATCAAAACTGAAATCTGTCACATCAGAAACCGCCTTTAATTTTGCAGACTCTGCCTTTCCGTTTTCGTCATAACTGAAAATAATATAAGCATCTGCATCATAGCTTCTGTCGTCCCATTTGATAATGAAAGAATTGTTGGAATAAGGAAGCAGTTCTCCTTTTAATCTTGGAGAATTTTTGCATGAAATTCTATAAGTACTTCCCTGTTGTGCAACTTCTACATCACCAAACCATACATCACTGTAAGTTCCTGTAAACTGCTCTGCTTTTGGCTGAAGGGATTTTTCTTTTTTAAATGCTTCAGATTTTGCAAACGCATCTTTCTTTTGTTTGTTGAATTCAGTCTCCATTTTAGACATTCTCTCACCATATGTTTTCAGCCAGTTTCTGTCTGCCACCCCAAGGTAAGAATCTTTCACCGTATTGGTAATGGTATTGAAAGCTGCTCCGGACTGTTGATTCGTTAATACAACAATTCCTAGTTTCATATCCGGAATCAGAGTAAACTGGGTAACCGTCCCTATTAATCCACCCGTATGCTGTATTTGTTTATGTCCTTTAACATCGCTCAGGAACCAGCCTAAACCATATCCGTAGAAGCTTGTATCATATGGATTTTTTGCCGCTACTCTATCAGGGATCTGAAGATTCCAAAGCTGCTGAACATTTTTATCTGAAACTAATTTTTTCCCATCTTTAGTGGTGAAATTGTTTAGCAGACATTCTGCCCAGGTCGTCATATCTTTAATGTTACTCATGATACCCCCTGCAGCATTTCCTGTTTCGTTCCAGTCATGGGGAACGGCAATTGCTTTTCCGTCTACAGGAGCATGTGCGTCAATTTTGTTGGCTGTTGCTTTTGCTCTGTTATAGCTCCCAAAACTTGAAGTCATTCCTACAGGCTTCATGATTCTCTGTTCAATAAATTCGGCCCAGCTTAGTCCGGAAATTCGGTGAATCACTTCTCCGGCAACAATAAACATGATGTTATTGTAATCTAATTTTGTTCTGAAAGGATTTTCTGGTTTCAGATATCTTACATTGTGAACAATATCATTCACTGTTAAGTTTCCTCCTTCCGGAAAAAACATTAAATCTCCCTGTCCAAGACCTAATCCGGCTCTGTGGGTAATAAGATCTTTTATCGTTACATTTTGAGAAACGTAAGGATCGTACATTTGAAATTCAGGAATATATTTTGAAACTTTATCATCCCAGTTCAGTTTTCCTTCATCTGCCAAAATTGCCAATGCTGTACATGTAAAACCTTTAGAATTGGAAGCAATACCTACCAACGTATTATCATCCATAGGCTGTTTGGTCGTAAGAGAACGTACTCCAAAACCTTTGGAATAGATTACTTTTCCATCTTTTATAATTCCTACGGACATTCCCGGTACATCAAACGTTTTCAGGGTATTTTGGATCAGTTCATCCAGCTTTTTTTCTTCAACCTGCGCGTTGGCCAATCCCACGGTCAAAAGAAAAATGAAAAAAGAAAGTTTCTGTTTCATTGTTTATTTTAATTTTCCCAAATTTACTAAATATTAAGTGATGCTAATTTTAGCATTGTTAAAAGTTTACTTATTTTACCGATAAACCCGTTGTATTCATGAAAAAGCCTATCTCTATCTGTATTCTCTCTCTATTTGCTATCAGTTGTATCAAAGCTCAGGACAGAACTTCCAATCCTTTACTTTTACAAACATGGAATCTCAGTAAAATGGATACTTATATTTATACCTACGAAAAACAGGATGGTTTTGAGGCAAGAAGAGAAGGCATCAGATTTCAGAAGAATGGAAAAATTACAGGAAACCTGATTAAATCTACATTAAGATATGATACTTTGGAAGAACCGGTTACTAAAAGTGAAAAACCAGACCGTTACATCGGGAACTGGAAAAAAGCTTCAGATTCTACAGTGACTTTAATATTTCCTTCCAATACCAATATGACTGGCACTTTTGTTATTTCAAAACTTACGGAGAACCAACTGAAACTAAAAAAGGTTTTCAGTGCGGATATAGAAAAGAAAATGGATTCTATCAGGAAAACAAAAAATATCACTGACTGATATTCTTAATTATTTTCGGAGAATAATCAGATCTGATAAGTTGATTAAAGCTTCTTATATTTGCAGTCTTAAAAAAATCAAAAAATGGCAGTAAACAGATTATTGGCTTTCTTCTTACTGATGATAAGCTGTAATTTATATTTTTCTCAGGACGTAACCATCAAAGATGATAAAGTTTTATTGGATGGAAAGCAGATCCTGAAGGCTGAAAAAATCAATGTAGCCCAGTATTCATTTTTTTCCATGAAAGATGATGAAGAGATTCTTCTTTACCGATATATGGATAATGAAACTCCTAGCTATGTAAGCGATGATTATTTTATCCTGAACTTTCTGCCTGAAAAAACAAAAGTAGAATCTACAGATATAGCCAAAATCGCCAATTTTATGAATTCTAAAAAAGGAATGGAAAAGCTGGTAAAATGGTTATTAAAAGAAAGAGTGATCAACCATGACGGAGAACTGAATCCTGATCGTGTAGCGATATTCAAAGATAAATACCACGAAAATATTACAGAAAGAACCCTTAGATAATGACAAAGATCCTTCTCCTTTCCGACTCACATTCTTATATTGATGACAGGATCCTGGAATATGCTTCTCAGGCTGACGAAGTATGGCATTGCGGCGATTTTGGAAACCTTGATGTCATTGAACAACTGGAAAAAATAAAACCTCTGAAGGGAGTGTATGGAAACATTGATGAGGCAAAAATTCAGGCTGAGTTTCCGGAAGTCAACCGTTTCTTTTGTGAAAAGCTGGAGGTCTTGATGATTCATATCGGAGGCTATCCCGGAAAATATACTCCACTTACTAAAAAAGAAATAGCAGAAAAAACTCCGAAATTATTTATTTCAGGACATTCGCATATTTTGAAAGCGATGTATGATGAGAAAAATAACCTGCTGCACCTTAATCCGGGGGCTTGTGGAAAACAGGGCTGGCATAAGGTAAGAACGATGATGCGATTTGTTGTAGATGGTGAAGAAATCAAAGATCTGGAAATTATTGAACTTGGCCCGAGAGTTTGATGGGCGAGAGGTTTTGAGTGTAAAGGAGTTTGTCTTCAATACATTTTACTTTCTACCTTTGTACAAATAATAGATTCAGACAAGTCTTAAAAAAATATGAAAATTGGCGATAAGGTTTCGGTAGTAGATGAAGATTTAAGCGGAGTGGTAACTTCCGTGAAAGGAAATATTGTCGTTTTTAAAGATGAATATGGTTTTACTCACCAGTATGCAAAAGAAAAACTGGTTCCGAAGGATTCGGAGCTTTATGAGAATATCAGAGTGGTAAGAAAAGCGGAGTCTAAAAAAATCATTTCTAAGAAACATCAGAAAAATCATTTGGTTTTAGACCTGCATTTTCATAATTTGGTGAAGAATCCCAGTGACTATGACAGCTTTGAAAGATTGTTTATTCAAAAGGAGAAACTCATTGCAGTGATTGAGTTTTGCAGGAAAAACAACCTGAAGAGACTCGAAATTGTTCATGGTATTGGTGACGGCACCCTGCAGAGGATGGTTCGGGATGTACTGGAAAGCCAGATTAATATTGATTTTTATAATAAGGAAATACTTCACCATCAATCGGGTGCGGTAATGGTAGAATTTCACTAAATTTGCAGCAATTGAAATATGAACGTACTTAATTTACTTTTTACCAAAGACGGATTGATCTGCCAGATTGTTAAAAACAAAAACATTCTGGAGGAAAAGTCTTATTTCGTTACTGAAGAGACACCAGCCGATCTTATTGAGCAAAAGCTGGACGAAGTTCTTATTAAGCAGCGCTATGATGAGATCCAGGTGATTTCGGCATTTAATCATTTTACCCTGATGCCTGAAGGTTTTTCCGAGCATGAAGCAGGATTTGATCTGATTGCCTTCAATGCCCCTACCGACAGAGAGAAGGAAGAACTGATGCTTTCTATCAACAAAAAATTCAATATCCAGTTTTATTATACTTTCCCGAAAAACTACTATAAGAAAATAAAGGAGCTGGCGATACCGGTTCATTTTAATTTCTCCGGAGAAAAGTTTCTGAGTTCAATCAATAATAAAAACAGCAAGGAAATTCACATCAATCTTTATCACAATCAATGTGAGTTTTTTGCGATAGACAATAAAAAAATCATTCTTTATAATAGCCTGGATGTGAATTCAGAAGTAGATTTTCTTTACTTCATTATGTTTACATTGAGCAAGATAGGCTTTGGAATCAATGAAACCAGCTTTTATGCTTATGGAGAAACTACGGAGAATGAAACATTCATCTCTGAACTTCAGAAATTTGTTAAAAACCTAAAAATTGTTTTTGACAATATTCCAAACAAAAATTTTATACTTAACTAGATTGCAGACCACAGGTAATAGGGATTAGATTCCGGACATATTACCCGCCACCTATAATCTTTTACCTAAAACCTTAACAAAAATATGTTCAGAATAATATCAGGCAAATGGAAAGCCAAAAAAATTGCCGCTCCTAAAAACTTTGATGTAAGGCCTACCACCGATTTTGCGAAAGAGGCTTTATTCAGTATCCTGGAAAACAAATATGATATGCAGTCTATTGCTGTCCTTGATCTGTTTGCAGGAATTGGCTCTATTACCTTCGAATTTGCTTCCAGAGGATGTAAGAGTGTAACTTCCGTAGAAATGAATCCGAAACATACCTCTTTTATCAATTCTACAGCTTCTGAACTTGACATGTCACTTCAGATCAATGTACAAAGAGATGATGTCTTCGACTGGCTGAAAAAATTCAGAAATAAAAAGTCATTTGAAATTGTTTTCTCTGATGCTCCTTTTGAAATGGAAGAGAAAAAGTATTACGAAATGATTTCTTTGGTTTTAAACAATAAATACCTTAAAGAAAACGGAGTCCTTATTGTAGAACACCAAAGCCGTATGAAAATTGATCATCCCAATTTTATAGAAACCCGAAAATACGGAAACGTAAGTTTTAGTTTTTTTGAACCCAATAAACAAGATAATCAGGAACTTTAATTCCTGATTATTTTTTTTGATATTACCGGGGCTTCTTCACCCCATTTTGTAATAGCTTCCAAAACCGGCAATAAAGTTTTTCCAAAATCTGTTAACTCATACTCAACAACCAAAGGAGGCTTTTCTGTAAAAACAGTTCGGTTTATAATCCCGTCTTCCTCCAGCTGCTTAAGTTGCAGGCTTAAGGTTCTTTCTGTAATGGTAGGAATAGATTTCCTTAATTCATTATATCTTTTGGCTCCATCAATTAAATGATGCAGAATTACTGCTTTCCATTTTCCTCCTATAAACCTCATGGTTACGCTCGTACAGCAAGGATAGGATTTATTATCTACTGTATACATTTATACTATCATTTTTTACCGTTATTGCAAAGTTATTAAACTTAAATTAATTTTGTAACTATAAAAATGATAGTATAAAATTATGAACTTTTTAGACAAAATGAAAAAAAGGTATACTGTAAAAAAGTATAACCCTCAAGGAAAAATCAGTGAAGAACAAATTGCAGTACTTCAGGAGATTTTAAATTTAAGCCCTTCATCCATCAACAGCCAGCCATGGAATTTTATTTTTGTAAATGATCCGGAACTGAAAAAACAGTTGGGTGACAAGTCTTACTTTAATAAAGAAAAAGTTTTGGATAGCAGCCATGTCATCATCTTCCAGGTGATCAAAAACATAGAAAACTTTGAAAAACAAATTGAAGAAAATCTTCCGGAAGGCTCTGTTAATTATTACCGGACTATGGTAAAGCCCAAAGGAGACGATGCCATAAAATCATGGTTAGGGCATCAGGTATATTTATCATTGGGAGTACTTTTGTCTGCCTGTGCAGCAATGGGAATAGACTCTACTCCTATGGAGGGAATTGAACCTGAAGGATATGATGCTATTCTGAAAAATGAAAAATATGAAACATTATTCGCGGTAGCTATTGGGGAAAGAGATGAAACAGATGCCAATCAGCCAAAGTTTAATCCAAAGAAAAGACTGAATGCTGAAAAAGTAATTGTAGAGGCCTAATTTTAAACACAAATATTACAAATTATTTTCACAAAGAACACTCATAAAAAAGTCTGCTTCACTACGAGGCAGACTTTTTATTTATAATACTTTCAATTCTAAATCAATTGTTTTTCCGAAGAACTTCTTAGAGATCTTTTCAAAATTCTTGGTAAGATCAGAAAGGTAGAAATGATAATTCGGTTTGTGATTGTTATCATTTAAAAGGTTGTATTTATCCAGAATAATCTTCAGATGATTGGCTACAATATTCGGAGAGTCTATGACACGAACTCTGTTTCCGTAATACTGTTTAATTTCATCTATTAAAAGAGGATAATGAGTACAGCCCAAAATGAGCGTTTCAATATTCTTTAATTTGCTATTGCTTAAATAATTATAAATAATAGCATGGGTAATAGGATGGTTTTTAAATCCTTCTTCAATAGCAGGAACCAGCAATGGTGTTGCCAATTCATCTACTTTGATCCATTTATTATGCTTTCGGATACTCTTTTTATAAAGCCCGGAATTCACAGTAGCTTTGGTCGCAATAACCCCTACATTATTATGGATCTCGTAGGATACTTTTTCAGCCACGGGATTGATAACATCTATGACAGGAACTTTTCCCGCTACAGACTGCATCACTTCATTTAAAGCATTAGCCGTTGCCGTATTACAGGCAATCACAATCGCTTTACAGTTCTGTTCCAGCAGAAAATTGGTGATCTTTGTAGAATATTCAATGATGGCTTCCCTGGATTTTTCTCCATAAGGAAGGTGCTTTGTATCTCCAAAGTAAATCAGATCTTCATTTGGCAGAAGTCTTTTGATTTCTTTGGCAACGGTAAGGCCTCCCACCCCGCTGTCGAAAATTCCGATAGGCTGGCTTGGTGAAAGATGTGAATAATCTTGTTTTTTAGTTTTCAAATGAACTGAAATTTTATACAAAAATAGTGAATTTTATGGCATATCTGTATATATAGAAACATTATACAATAAACAAATCCGAAGCAATTCCGTCTGCCATAAACCAATGTTTCTCAGGAATTTTTAAATGGTCGTTTTCAATGATTAAAATACCTTCTTCAATTTTCGTTTTGATTTCTCTCTGAAAATGCTCCAGTAATCTCTCTGAAAATTTATTTTTTAAGCTCGTAAGATCCACACCCCAGATGGTACGCAAGCCAATCATGATCATTTCATTGAACTGATCTTCCTTAGAAAGAATTTCTTCTTCTTTGGCTAATAATTTATCATTAAGCTTTTTAATGTATTGCTGGTTATTGGCTACATTCCAGCTTCTGACATCAAATCCGTTATAAGAATGTGCCGAAGGTCCTATTCCCAGATATTCCTGATATTTCCAATAGGAAGAATTGTGGCGGGAGTAGAATCCTGGTTTGGCGAAATTAGATACTTCATAATGTTCAAAGCCGTTATCTTTTAAAAAGTCAGATAAGTAGTAAAATTCTCTGTTCTGTTCTTCTTCTTTAGGACTTTTTACTTTTCCTTTTGAAATCCAGTTTTCTAAAGCTGTTTTGGGTTCTACTGTCAAAGCATAAGACGAAATATGAGGAACTTCCAATGCTATTGTTTTGTTCAGGTTTTCTTTCCAGATCTCAAGATTAGAGGTTGGTGAGCCGTAGATCAGATCAATACTCAGGTTTTCAAAGCCAAAATCCTGTGCCCTTTTGATAGAACCTTCTGCCTCGGAAGCAGTGTGGGCTCTGTTCATTAGTTTTAAATCTTCTTCAAAAAAACTTTGGGTACCAATAGACAGTCTGTTCACCGGTGTTCCGGCTAATTGTTTTAAAAAGCTTTTATCCAGATCATCCGGATTGGCTTCCAGAGTAATTTCAATATCTTTTTCAAAACTGAAATACCGTAATGCTTCATCAATTAAGGAATTGATTTCGTCCACGGAAAGAATAGAAGGGGTTCCTCCGCCAAAATACAGGGATTTCAGAGTTCTGTTCTGTAGTTCATCTTTTCTGAGCATCAGTTCAGTTTTCATTGCCCGAAGCATCTCATCCTTAAAATTCAGGGATGTTGAAAAGTGAAAATTGCAATAACTGCATTTTTGTTTACAGAACGGAATGTGAATATATATCATAAAAAAAGCTCTGAAATTTTTCAGAGCTCAAATTTATTTAAATTAAATTGATTAGTATCTAAATCCTCTAACATTAATAAAGTTGTCAAAGTTATAACCAAGACCAATCATGAAGCTGTTTCCACCATAGCTTTGGATATCAGATATTCCAAGGTTATAAGTAGCGCCGATCATGAATTTGTTGAATCTCACTTTTACAATTGGAGAGATACTCAGGTTCTGATTATCAAATCTGTTCTGAACCGTTCTGTAGCTTACCCCGAAAGAGAATGCGTTGATATCATTAGAGAAAGTCGCCATTAGGTTCCAGTCGATCATTCTCGTTGAGTTTGTATTCAGGTTGATCAATGCTGAAGGTGCAATTGTAATATTATCAGCAATGTTCCAGTTATATCCTAAGTTTAAGAAGAATTTAATTGGAGAAGGCTCGTAGTTGTTTACGATAGAAGCATCATTACTTAATGCAATATCATTTACGGAAACACCCCCGAATAGTCCTCTATAGGTAGCTGCCAAACCGAAGTTTGCATACACCATGAAGATATTACTTTCTTCACCTCTCAATAACGGGTCACCTCCTTCCTCAGTATTAATTTTAGAATAATCAAAGTTCATGTTATAGAAGTTAACACTTGTACCGAAAGAGAACTGGTCTTTTCTATCTCCTTCACTACTAAGAGGAATAAAATAGGAAGCACCTGCTGTAATTCCCCCTGCAGAAATAGGTCCGTTGCTATCTCTGAATACGGAGATACCAGCACCTACTCTATCAAAGATATTCGCATTAATCCCGATTGACTGTACATTCGGAGAATTGTTGAACTTTGAAAATTGTTGTTGATAATTGGCGTTGAGCTGTACGTAATCTGTTTTTCCGTATTGAGCTGGGTTGAACAGGAACTCACCATCCAAAAGATATTGCTGATAGTATGGTAGTGATTCTTGTGCTTTGTATGCATTTGACAAAAGAGCTAAACATACGATAGCATATAGTTTTCTCATAACAAATCTTGATTTCAATTCAACAAATATAAAAAAATTCTCAATATATTTTTAGTTTTCCAAATAATTTCTCCATTTTTTTACAGCATCCGCCATATCTTTGGGCATTGGGCTCTCAAAATATAATTCCTTTTTAGTCGTTGGGTGTATAAATCCGAGGGTATGAGCATGAAGCGCATGTCTTGGCAAAATTTCAAAAACATTTTTAATAAATTGCTTATATTTTGGAAGATTGACCCCTCTTAACGGAGTGTGGCCTTCATATCTTTCATCATTAAACAAAGTATGGCCAATATGTCTGAAATGCGCCCTGATCTGATGCGTTCTTCCCGTCTCAAGTTTACATTCTATCCATGTCATGTATTTGAATCTTTCAAGGACTTTATAATGGGTTACTGCATGTTTCCCCTGGCTGCCATCTTCATAGACAGACATCTGCATTCTGTTTTTAGGATGTCTTCCGATATGACCTTTGATGGTACCTTCTTCATCCTGTAGGTTTCCCCACACAAAAGCCCAATACAATCTTTTGGTAGTTCTGTTGAAAAATTGTTTCGCCAGAAAGCTTAATGCATACTCATTTTTGGCAATCACCAGCAGTCCGGAGGTATCTTTATCAATCCTGTGAACAAGTCCTACCCTGTCAAGATCAGACTTTGCTCCATTCTTTTCAAAATGAAAAGCCAGTGCATTCACCAATGTACCGTCCCAGTTTCCGAATCCCGGATGCACTACCATTCCCGGTTCCTTATCCACTACAACAAGATCATCATCTTCATAAATGATATTTACAGGGATATCCTGCGGAATAATGACATTCTCTCTTGGAGGATGGGTAAGCAGTACAGAAATCTGATCTCCCGGCTTCACACGGTAATTCTGTTTTACCGGAGCTCCGTTCACTACAACATTTCCGGCTCTGCAGGTCTGCGAAATTTTATTCCTTGAAGAATTTTGTCTGTGGATCAAAAGGAATTTATCAATTCTTAATGGGTCCTGTTTGCTGTCAACAGTGATATTAAGATGCTCATACAATCCTTTATTTTCCTCATCAATATCGATATTTTCAATACTGTTGGAATCTAATAATTCTTCATCTAAAAAATCTTCGTTATCTTCTGACATTGTTTTATATTTTTTACACAAAAGGCTTCAACATTTTGCAGTTGAAGCCAGTATTTTTTATAATAATTTGATCTTATTCTACGACTACTTTCTTAGCTTTCGGCTTTTGAGCAGGCTGTTGTGTAGTTGTTGAAGCAGCTGGTTTCGCTGTAGCAGAGGCAGCAGTAGAAGTTTTAGGCTTCTCTGTTCCTGAAGCAGCAGGTTTAGAAGTTGTTGTCTGAGTCTTAGGCGTCTCAGCTTTTGGTACTTCAGGCTTCGGAGTTTCTCTTCTAGGTGCAGGTACTACAGGAGCACTATAACTAGGCTCGTCATGTTGTACTTCTTCATATCGCACCGGAGGCAGTGAAGTATCTACTTTCATACGGTAGATAGAATTCAGCTGTTCTACTTTCGCTCTTAGTTCTGCCGGAGTTTTTTTACTGGCCCAAAGGTCAATCTGCATTCCCTGGTCACGAACATCTCCTGAAGCAGGATCCTGATAATAAATAATATCAGATTCGTCTTTGCTGCCATCTTCATGTTCTACCAATCCAACCTCAAACATACTTTTTGCAATAACTGCTCTTGCTTCTTTTACAGAAAGTCCCACTACATTAGGAATAGAAATATTTCTCATAGGACCAGAACCTACCACTACGTCGATTATGGAGAATCTAGGTAAACGTGCTCCCGGATTTACAGCATTTCCTTTATATAAAATACGCAAAAGCGCATCCTTCTGAATACTTGGTTCATAAATAGTATCACCAATCTTAAGACCTACCTGATCCAGTCTCTGGAATGCCAGCCCTGAATATTTATTGATAACATCAGGAACTGCAATTGGAGCCCATGTTCTAGGGTTTACAGTAAGATGCACAGTTCTCCCATCCTTTACACGGGAACCCGGTGCAGGATAAACCTGAAGAACCTGAAACGGTCTGTATTTAGGATTATAGTTGGCACTGTCTACCTCATATTCCAATCCTGTATCATCTAAAATTTTAACAGCATCATGTATAGATTTATTAACTATATTAGGAACAGGTATTTCCTGACCATGATTTGTATGGTGTTCCAACCAGCGAAATGTGAGCCATACCAACCCTGCAAAAACACCGATGGCTATTACTAAATTCAGTAAAACTTTCCAATTGAAAAGTGATTTAAGCATACTTAAAAATACTTTAATTATAACCGCAAATATAGCTAATAATTTTAGAATGGACTTTTTATTTAACACAATTCATTTTTGATCTTAAAATTTGCCGATTTCCCATATTGCATTACATAAAATGTTTAAATTTGCCCTAATTGATACTATATGGTTATGAACAAAAAAAGTGTTGCCGTAGTAATGGGAGGCTATTCTGATGAATATGTCGTTTCTTTAAAAAGCGGACAATTGATTTATGATTCTTTAGACAGAAATCTCTATGACGTATATAAAGTAGTAGTCCTTAAAGATGAATGGTATTTTTTAGGAGAAAATGATAAAAAATACGAAATCAACAGAGGTGATTTTTCTGTAACTTTAGACAATGGAGAAACCTTAAAATTTGATGCCTGCTTCAATATCATCCATGGAACTCCGGGAGAAAACGGAATTCTTCAGGCGTACTGGGATGCCATAGGTCAAAAATATACAGGCTGTGGTTTTTACCAGAGTGCTCTTACTTTCAATAAAAAAGATACCCTTGCCGTATTATCAAAGTACGGAATTCCCTCTGCGAAAAGTATTTATTTAAGAAAAGGTGAAGACATCAATGTTGATAAAATTATATCAGAATTAAATCTTCCTGTATTTGTAAAACCAAACCAATCCGGATCTTCTCTGGGAATTTCCAAAGTAAAAGAAAAATCTGAACTGATTGCCGCTACTGAAATTGCATTCAAGGAAGATGATGAAATCCTGATTGAAAGTTTCCTTGACGGTATGGAAGTATCTGTAGGAGTTATTGATTTTAAAGGAGAAACTGTCGTTTTAGGAATTACAGAAATTGTTCCTACCAATGAGTTTTTCGATTATGAAGCAAAATATGAAGGGGCTTCGGAAGAAATTACACCGGCAAGAATTGACGAAGAAACCACAAAAAGAGTGGAAGAAATAGCTAAAAGAGCATACAATTCATTAGGAATGAGCGGATTTTCAAGAAGTGAATTCATTTTGATGGACGGGATTCCTTATATGCTTGAAATGAATACCAATCCGGGATTCTCTCCTGCAAGTATTCTTCCTCAACAGGCAAGACACTATGGAATTTCCATTATGGATCTTTGTGGAAATGAAGTTGAAAAAGCTTTAAATAAATAAAATAGAAGTTAGAAATCATCTGTTAGAAGCTAAGTCAAAATTGATAACAGATAATTCACAAGTCAAAATTATAACTCGTACAACATGAAAATTGCTGTTTTCCCTGGGTCATTTGACCCGATTACACTAGGACATTACGACATTATAGAAAGAGCGGCACCGCTATTTGATAAATTAATCATCGCCATTGGACAGAATTCTCAGAAGAAATATATGTTCCCTCTTGAAAAAAGAATGGAATTTATCCAGAATTCCGTAGCAGAATTTCCCAATGTGGAAGTAGATTCATTCGAGGGCTTAACGGTAGATTACTGTTTTGAAAAAAATGCTCAGTACATTATCAGAGGATTAAGAAACCCAGCCGATTTTGAATTTGAAAAAGCGATTGCCCATACGAACAGAACTTTAGCCCACAAAAAACTGGAAACAGTATTCTTACTGACCTCTTCAGGAAAATCTTTCATCAGCAGCAGCATCGTCAGGGAAATCATCACCCACGGCGGCGAATATGAACTGATGGTTCCGGACTCGGTGAGAGTGGAGAAATAAATATAAGTAATGAGCAATAAGTAATGAGTAATTTTGATAGGATAGATTTTAACCAAATTTTTCGGGAAAGAACCAAAAGTTTCTCTATTGCTATCATTAGAACACTTTCTTTATTACCTTATTCGGATGATATTTCAATAATAAGAAAACAAATTATCAGATCTGCAACTTCTGTGGCCGCCAATTACCGGGCAGTATCCAGAGCTAGATCGGAGAAAGAAAAATTTGCTAAAATGTGTATAGTAGTTGAAGAAATTGATGAAACTCAACTTTGGCTTGAAATTATTGAAGAATTAGAATATGTAAATCCGGAAAAAATTCTACATTTAAAGACAGAATGCGAAGAACTTGTAAAAGTTATGACCACATATAAGTTTAAATTATCTCAAATTTAAATGGCATAATTTTTATTACTCATTGCTCATTACTTATCATTCATAATTTATGCACGAACAGTTCAATTTTGCAATAGAAGTCCTGGGGACCATTGCCTTTTCCATGTCGGGAAGTTTTGCAGCCATGCAGAAACGGCTTGATCCTTTCGGGGTACTTATTATTGCATTTGTAACTTCTGTGGGAGGCGGAACTGTAAGAGACCTGCTGCTTGATATTCCCGTATTCTGGATGCATGATATTCTGATGTGTACCCTGATTCTGGTGACCAGTATTTTTTCAATGGTCTTCAAGTCTCTTGAAAAGAATTTTAAGGTAACTTTATTTATCTTCGACAGCTTTGGGCTTGGATTATTTACCATTATCGGAGTTCAGAAAGGCTTAAATGCAGGCATCCATCCTATGATCTGTATTGCATTAGGAACCATTACAGGTTGTTTCGGGGGTATTATCCGGGATATATTGCTCAACAGAATTCCATTGATTTTCAGAAAGGAAATTTATGCCACAGCATGTATTATGGGTGGAGCAGTATTCTTATTGATGACAAAATACACTCTCCTTTCCTACACATTTGTACAGATTCTCACCATCCTTCTTATTGTGGCTATCCGAACACTTGCTGTAAAATACCATTGGCAAATGCCTAAATTTTATGGGTATGATCATAATAATTCGGAAATGTAATTTAGTGAGAAACTTACTTATCACCATTCTGTTACTTTCTTTATACTCCTGCAAACATGAAAGTAAATTTGACTTGAATAAAGATCTTTATCATTTTTCAGAAAGAATGGAAAACGGAGATACTATCAAAATAAAGACTGATCTTTCAGCCTGCATGTTCTTTGCATTTGAAGTTTATACTTTTACAAAACAGAATGACACTCTTTTTCTGGAGAAATATTCTGAAGAATCATCACATGATAAAAGCAGCCAAACGTTACCCAAAATAATCTACAAAGTAAAAGCTGGTGATCCTTTATCTTTTGAAAATTACCTTAAATTCCTGAATAAAGAAGATAAACCATATGAGAAAGGAGATTTTCCATTGGTAACTGTAACTTATAAAAACCAGAGCCGTAAATTTTATGATGATGGACTTCGGGATAAATTTATGAAGTATGACAGTTTATTTACCGTAAGGGAAAATATTTATCCAAAAGATACATTTTTTAAACAGAAAGCACCACCTCCTCCCATTATAAAAAACAAAAAGTCCTGATTTCTCAGGACTTTTATATTGATATCGGAAATTCCTTAGAATTTTCCTCTCTGTCTCATATTTGGATTATGCATATGTTTCTGCATAGTTGGCATTTTCAACTGATCTTTCATCATCTTGATCTGATCAGTCATCATACCTGCACTGTCTAGTCTCTTTGCTTCTTCCAACAACTTCTGCCCTTCCTGTCTTCTTCCTTTAGAAATAGCTGCTGCTGCAAGATTTAAAGTAGCCATCGCTCTGTCATGCTTCATATTCAAACCATAGTCCAAAGCTTTCTTCATGAAAGGTTCTACTTTTGCAGGGTGATCCTGAGCTTGTGTCAATCCAGATAAATAGTGGAAATATCCGTACTGTGTTTTATGAAGCTGTCCTTTATAGTCTGTTATTTTGGATAACCATTCTCCGGCTTTCTCCATATTTTGTTTTCTCAATTGCCAGAATGCCAAAAGTATATACTCATTTTTAAAGAAAAGAGCGATAGGAAATGCAGCTAAAAGAAAAACAACAATCCCCCATCCTAGATTTCTGGTGAAAATCATCAAATAAAGTCCTGCAAGGATAAGAAGTGCTGCTATTACAATTTTTATGTATTTATTCATTATTAAATTTTAGAAGTGCAAAGATAATAAATTTAAGGTTTAATGTTCAAAAAGTCAATGGTGAATGGTCAATTTTTCGTACCTGCCAAAAAATTCACTATTCACTTTGCGAAGCAAAATTGATTGGTGATTCCTAAGCTTCTTTTTTAATTCTTTCAAATGTCTGGAAGCAGAAATCATAGCCGTTCTTCTCATCTTTTTCGTGACAGATTTCGCCTACTTTTTTCCATATTTTCTGATCTATTTTCGGAAAGAAGGTATCTGCTTCAAGGTCTGCTTTCACCAAAGTAACTTCAAGTCGGTCTACAACATCCATAGTCTGTTCATAGATATTTCCTCCACCAATAACGAAAACTTCTTCGTCAATCTTTTTAGCAAATTTCAATGCTTCCTTGATGCTTCCTACAATAAGGACTCCTTCCTCAAACCAGTCTTTCTTTCTAGAAACAACAATGTTGGTACGGTTCGGAAGAGCTTTCCCAATACTTTCATATGTTTTTCTTCCCATTATAATAGGATGTCCTGAAGTAATATCTTTAAAATGTTTTAGATCTTTAGGAAGATGCCAAAGCAACTGATTTTCAAAACCAATTTCATTTTTCTCTCCCATTGCCACCACTATTGTTGTCATTCAAATAATTTTTTACAAAATTAGCACATAATTTGTATATTTGGTTAGCACAAAAAATTTAAAAAAATAAACTATGAAAAATAAAGGATGTTTGGGCGCTGGAACAATTGGTATTGCCCTCCTTATTATTGTTGCTGTTCTATTCTTCTGGGGAAAAAGCGGATATAATAACTTCGTAACCAAAGAACAGACGGTCAACACAAAATGGTCTAATGTAGAGACTGTGTATCAGAAAAGAGCGAATCTTATTCCTAACCTGGAAAGAACTGTAAAATCGTATTCAAAATTTGAACAGGAAACTTTAACGCAGGTTGTGGAAGCACGTTCTAAAGCAACTTCTATCAACATTGATCCTACAAACATGACTGAGGCTGATATTGCTAAATTCCAGGCAGCACAGGGTGAATTATCCGGAGCATTGAGCCGATTGATGGCTGTAGTGGAGTCTTATCCTAATTTAAAAGCAGACCAGCAGTATATTAACTTCCAAAGAGAATATACCGCTATCGAAAACAGCATCAGAACAGAAACTGTTTATTACAACGAAGCTGCACAGGATTACAACACTTCTATCAAGACTTTCCCAAATAATATTTTGGCAAATTTCACCAACTTTAAAGAAAAACCTTATTTCAAAGCTGACGCAGGAGCTCAGAAAGCCCCTGAAGTATTCAAATAAATAATGGGTAATTTCCTAACAAATCAACAGATCGCTTCCCTTGTGGAAGCGATTCAATCTGCGGAAGATCATTCTACAGGAGAGATCAGGGTACATATTGATTCCAATACGGACAACCGTGATGCCAAGACAGCATTTGAGGTTTTCAAAAAACTTAATATGGACAAAACCGCTGAAAGGAATGCTGTTCTTTTCCATGTCAATTTCGAACAGAAATATCTGACCATCATTGGAGATATCGGAATTCATGAAAAGGTAAAACAATCTTACTGGGATCATCTTCACGACTATATTACTGCGGGATTTGCCAAAGGACATTATTATCAGGCTCTGAAAAGTGCCATCCTGGAAACAGGGCTTGAACTCAAAAAACATTTTCCTGTAGAAGGAGAAAATCCAAACCAACTCTCAAATGAAATTACGTTCTCTTAAAATAGTATTTTCATTTTTATTGCTTTGCTTTTACACATTTGTATCAGCACAATATACTATTCCTGAAAAGCCAGCTGTTCTTTATCCTGTTTTTGATGAAGCCAATCTGCTTTCTCAGCAGGAAAAAGATGCCCTGAACAATAAACTGATCAAATTTGCAGATACTACCTCAACGGAAATTGAAGTAGTAATCATCCGTTCTACCAAAGGAGAGGATGTCAACTTTCTGGCAACTATGTTCGGGCAGAAATGGAAAATCGGAAAAAAAGGAGTGGATAACGGTGTTGTTTTCCTTATCGCAACAGAAGACAGAACAATGTCTATTCAGCAGGGACGTGCCGTAGAACAATACCTTACCGCTTCAGTAGCAGGACAGATCTTAGATTATATTGTAACCCCCAACTTCAAGAAGGGGCTTTGGTATGATGGGATCAATGGAGGAACCTCAGCCATTATGGAGGCTGTACAGGGGAAATTCAAACCTGTGGCAACCACGGCTCCTTCCGGTAATGGAAGCGCCTTTAAAGTTCTGATTATTGCTTTCGTTATTTTCATCATTATTGCCATACTTTTCGGTAACAGAGGAGGTGGACGTGGTGGAAATAATGACGATGATGACGATGTAATCATCACAAGAAAAGGACGCAGAAACTATCCTGATGGTTTCTTCCCATTCCCTGGCAGCTTCGGAGGAGGTGGCTTTGGCGGTGGAAGTTCCGGCGGCGGCGGTGGCGGAGGATTTGGTGGCTTCGGCGGTGGCGGAAGTTTCGGCGGCGGCGGTGCATCCGGAGGTTGGTAAATCAGTCAATCATTTTCAGATACATAAACAGATCAGGTCATCACGACCTGATTTTTTATTTAAAAAGCTAAAATAGCATGATTTTTTTATCTTTTCTTAACGTTAAATTGATTTTTACATATTAAAAAGTTAACAAAAGCATCAAAAAACCATCTTTTATTCAATATTTTTTACTATATTTACTGAAAACAGGAGTATGAAGAAGACGCTGGTAGTATTTGCACACCCTTATCTGGAGCACTCCAATTCGAATGTAGAGCTCATCAATTTCTACGTTCGCCATCAGCATTATACCTTAAGAGATCTTTACGAAGAATATCCTGACTTTCATATTGCCGCTTTCAGAGAAAGAAAGCGTCTTAAAAATTACGAACGCTTTGTTTTCCAGTTCCCCCTGATTTGGTTTGGAATGCCTCCTCTTCTCAGATTATGGATTGATGAAGTTTTCGACAGAGACTGGCTGAAAGAAGGTGAGCACAATCCCCTGGAAGGAAAAGAAGTCTATATCCTGATAACCACCGGTGGAAAAGAAAGATCTTTCACTAAAACCGGTACCTATCAATATACAATTGATGAACTGATCAGCGGACTGATTGTTTCCTTGAAAGTTTTCAAAGCAGATATCAAGCACATCAAGATCGTATACGAGGCCAATAAGTTGTCTAAAAAAGAAATTATCCTGCATAAAAAAGAATTTACAGAACTCCTCAATCAATAGCATATGGAATCCAGCTTAGCGATGAACACATTAATTTTTTTGGGTGTAGCCATTATCATGGTTCCATTGGCCAGGAAATTAGGGTTGAGTTCTGTAATCGGCTATATTTTAGGAGGAATCATTATAGGACCATATGTACTCAGGCTTACAGGTAAAAATGTGGATGATATCATGCATGCCAGTGAATTTGGAGTCATCATGCTGTTATTCCTTGTAGGGCTGGAACTGGAACCCAGAAAATTCTGGGAAATGCGAAAGAAAATAATGGGCCTGGGACTTTTTCAGATGGTGCTTACCATCCTGTTACTTTTCTTAGTGTTCACCACTGTGGGCTGGAGAGTAGACAAAGCAATTGCTGTTGCCATGTGCTTTGCATTATCCTCTACGGCAATTGTTCTGCAGACTTTACAGGAAAAGAATAATCTTAAGACCACTGCCGGAGAAGCTTCATTTTCTACCCTTTTGTTTCAGGATATTTCAGTGATTCCTATTTTGGCAATACTTCCTATTGTAGCCAATTATAAAGCCAAGCATCATGATAATGAAATTCAGATTCTGATTCAAAAGCTGCCGGAGTGGCTGCAGGCCAGTACTGTAATTTTTGGAGTAGCTCTGCTTATTTTACTCGGCAGATATGTCTTCGTTCCTTTTTTACGCTATGTTTCAAAATCTGGAATGACTGAGCTTTTGACAGCCTCTTCTTTATTTCTGGTTATTGGTGTTTCTGAGCTGATGGTGGTCATCGGCCTTTCTCCCGCGCTAGGTGCTTTCCTTGCTGGAGTAATGCTTGCCAACAGTGAGTTCCGTCATGAGCTGGAGGCACAGATCAATCCGTTCAAAGGGCTTTTGTTGGCTGTTTTTTTCGTTAGTGTCGGATCTACCATCAACTTTAATATTATCCAGAAAGATCCATTATTTATCTTCAGTACTGTTTTTGCCGTACTGGCTGTAAAATTTGTTGTTTTATACACCATTGGAAAGTTTTTCAGGATAGATACCCCTCAAAGTCTTTTTTATGCATTTGCCCTTTCCCAGGTGGGAGAATTTGCGTTTGTACTGCTCAATTATGCATCGGATCTCTATCTGTTGGGTCCGGAAATGAATGCGCAGATGATGGCTGTAACAGCAATTACGATGTGTATCACTCCTATTCTTCTTATTATCAATGATAGGTTTATCACTCCGAAATTCATCAGAGAAATTCCTGAAGAAGAGCATGATTTTAATATCCTGGACAGTGATGTGATTCAAAAGAAGATCATCATTGTAGGTTTTGGGCATTTCGGAAGTACGGTGGGACGTCTTTTAAAAGCCAATAAAATATCAGCTACTGTTTTGGATAGAGATTCTGACCGGGTAAAACTACTCAGAAGCTACGGTTTTAAAGTATATTACGGGGATGCTACCCGAATTCCTATTTTAAGGGCTGCAGGAATTGAAGATGCTGAGATTCTTGTTTTGTGTTTAGATGATCCTGATGATAATAAATTCATTGCAGAACTTGTGCGCGAACATTATCCTGAGGTGAAAATTTTTGTAAGAGCAAAAAACAGGATTGATGCTTATGATTATCTCAACAGCGGGGTTAATCATATTTACCGCGAGACATTAGGAACGGCAGTAGACATGGCCGTTGATGTACTTCATGAAACAGGAATGAGGAAATATGCAGCGAGACGTCTCGGACAAAGATTTATGGCTATTGATAAAGCTTCAATCAGGAAGCTGGCAAAAATGAAGGAAAATGATGATGATATCACACTGTTTACAACAAAAGAAATCCTCCAGAGAGAGGAGGATTTATTAGCTTATGATAATCTTAATTTTGATAATAAAAATTGGGAAGGTTCCTCATCCACTGATGAAGAAGATGAGGATGAGCCCCAGGATTGATTTATTGGATGCTTACACTTCCACCACTGCTTTCTTCCTTGCTCACATTCTTAAGCTCTCCTTTTTTAGAGATATCCACACTTCCACCGGATGAAGCTCCTGCTTTCACACTGGAAACAGCACTGATATGAACACTTGCACCGCTGGATGCATCTGCTTCCACATCATCAGCAATAACTCCCTTGGCAGAAACACTGCTGCCTGAAGAAGCACTCACATCTACCTTTTTCGCTTTTCCTGAAAGATCAAGAGTAGATCCTGATGAAGATTCAATGTCAAGATTTACAGCCCATACTTTACCATCATAGCTGCTGCTGCTGCTTATGTTAATATCCATATCATTAGCTTCCAGATCTCCGGAAATACTTCCGGCACTAGATGCTTCAATATCTGTTTTTTCCTGAGTAAATTTATCTTTTATGATAATTCTTGCTGCCGAATCAGCTATAAGTTTATTAAAGTCTTTTGTATAAATTTTTGCAGTCACTTTGCTGATATTCATCACTCTGATACCTGGTTTATAGTGAATATGCAGTTTCCCTCCATTATTATCTACAAGAATTTCATCGATAATATTTTGAGGTGCAGAAATTTCCACTTTTTCTGTCTCCGATTTTATGATTTCAGCTTCTATCGCCTGAGAAACCTGAATTTCATCAAAATCTCCGCTAAATTCTTTATGCTGTATCGGGCCGCTTTCTTTGCTCACTACTTTCTCTACCCAGTTACTTCTGTCTTCGTCTCTATCTCTGTTTCTGTTCTCATGTTTATCATTACATGAGGCTAATGCCGCTAAGGCTGAAAAAATGAATAAAGTCTTTGTTTTCATGCTTATTTCTTTTGTCGATTATTTTTTTGATTTCTTTATATTTAAATAACAACTAATTTATAAAAAATATTACATTACCTATGAAAATACTGCAATTGTCTGCAATACAGATTTTTCAGAAAGAGCTTAATGCATCCCACAATACCTAACTTATTCATTTTAAAATCACTCACAACGCTGTTTCAGTAAATACGTGGGTCAAAATAGATTCTATGATACAAGTTTTTAATATCTTTATGGTTTAATAACAACTATATTTATGAAGAATATTTCATCGGTATTATTAATTTCTGCCTTGGCGTTCAATCAATCTTGTACTACAATGAAACAGACCGATACTCAACAGGAGCTACCTGCACCTGATTCCTCTTTATCTTCAAATCCTTTTATGAAGAAGAGCAAGCTTCAGTACGAAGCTCCGGAGTTTGACAAAATCAAAAATGAGCATTTCAAACCTGCTTTTAACTATGGTTTAAAGCTGCACGAAGCTGAAATTATAAAAATTGCCAACAATCCGGCTGCCCCTACTTTTGAAAATACAATCGTTGCATTGGAAAAAAGTGGTGAAGTATTGAGAAGAGCACAAATTATATTCTCTAATCTTACAAGCGCGAATACAAACCCTACTTTGCAGGCTTTAGATGAAGAATATGCACCAATTTTTGCGGCTCATTCTGATAAATTGTACCTGAATGAAAATCTTTATAAAAGAATACAATCCATCAAAGAAGACGGTCTTGATTCTGAAAGCAAAAGACTGGTACAGTATTACAAGCAGAATTTTGAAATTGCAGGAGCGAATCTTTCTGCAGCTGATAAAGAAAAATTAAAGCAGATCAACCAGGAACTGGCTTCTCTTTCCACTCAATACTCCAACAAATTATTGGAAGCTAGAAAACAAGGAGGCGTATTCTTCTCTGATGCAAAAGAACTGGATGGACTTTCTGCTGATGAAGTTGCGGCAGCAGCAGCTGATGCTAAAACGGCAGGACAGCCTGGAAAATATCTACTGGCTTTACAAAATACAACACAGCAGCCTCTTTTACAAAACTTAAAAAACAGAGCTACCAGAGAAAAACTGTTCAAAGCTTCATGGACAAGAGCTGAAAAAGGTGATGCTAACGATACAAGATCAACCATTGAAAAACTGGCTAAACTGAGATTGAAGAAAGCTCAGATTTTAGGAAAGAAAAACTTTGCTGAATGGAAACTGCAGGATCAGATGGCAAAAACACCTGAAGCCGCTACTAACCTAATGAACCAGATTGCAACTCCGGCAGTGGAAACAGCCAGACGTGAGGCAAAAGATATTCAGGATCTTATCGATCAGCAAAAAGGAGGTTTCAAAGTAGAACCTTGGGACTGGAATTTCTATGCTGAGCAGGTAAGAAAAGCTAAATTTGATCTTGATGAAAGTGAGATAAAACCTTACTTTGAAATTACAACGGTTCTTGAAAAAGGTGTTTTCTTCGCCGCAGAAAAATTCTACGGACTGACTTTCAAAAAGAGAACAGATCTTCCGGTTTACCATCCTGATGTAGTAACGTACGAAGTTTTTGATCATGATGGAAAATCTATCGCCATCTATTATCTGGATTTCTATACAAGAGATTCTAAAAACGGAGGGGCATGGATGAGCAATTTCGTTGAGCAATCTTATTTATTAGGAACAAAACCTGTAATCGTTAACTGTTATAACTATCAGAAGCCAGCTCCTGGAAAACCTTCATTGATCAGCTATGATGATGTTTCTACTATTTTCCATGAATTTGGTCACTCTATTCACGGAATGTTTGCAAGCCAGAAATATCCTTCTCTTTCAGGAACGAATGTACCAAGAGACTTCGTGGAATTCCCATCTCAGATCAATGAGCACTGGGCTTTAGATCCTATGGTTCTGAAGAACTATGCTGTTCATTATGAAACAAAACAGCCTATTCCGCAGACATTGGTAGAAAAAATCAAAAAAGCATCTACTTTCAACCAGGGATACATGACTACTGAATTGGTTTCTGCTGCTGAACTGGATATGGATTGGCATACAGTAAGTAATGACAGCCAGTTTATTCCTGTTTTAGATTTTGAAAAACAATCATTGGCCAGCCATGGATTCAATTTAGCAACGGTTCCGCCAAGATATCATACTCCTTATTTTGCACACATCTGGGGAGGTGGATATTCAGCAGGATATTATGCTTATCTATGGTCTGAAACTTTAGATAATGATGCATGGGAATGGATCAGTAAAAACGGTGGATTAACCAGAGAAAATGGTGACCGTTTCAGAAAATATATTCTTTCTGTAGGAAATTCTGTAGACCTTAATCAGGCATTCAGAGACTTTACAGGACATGATCCGGATATCAAACCTTTATTGAGAAACAGAGGGTTTATTAAATAAATCAAATGGAAGCATTCTTTAATAGAGTGCTTCTTTTTTTATAGATGCCTAAATGCATATTTGCAAGAATTTTTTTATTTTTTGGCTAAAGCCGTTTCTACCAATATTCATTATTTTTGCATTTCAACATTTAAAATACAATATATGAACTGTCCCTGCTGTTCAGGAAAATCCTACGAAGAATGCTGCAAACCTTATCATACCGGAGAAAAACATGCTCCTACTGCTGAAGCGCTGATGCGTTCAAGGTTCTCTGCTTTTGCCATTCCAAATGGTGAATATTTGATGGAGACTACGTTTCCGGGAAAAAGAAAATACCACAAGAAGAAAGACCTTCAGGAATGGGGAGAGATCAACCAATGGACAAAACTGGAAATCATCCGGACTCCCACTTCAAATCATGTGGAGTTTAAGGCTTATTATACAGATCAGGACGGTCATCCTCAGCTTCATCATGAGTTTTCACTTTTTCAGAAAATGCAGGAACGCTGGTATTATGTTTCAGGCGAATTTTTAGATTAATAATGCCGTTTTGGTTTGTTGGTAAGAAATTTAATGTGGAGTAATTCTTTGCATATAAAACCACCCCGTCAAAAATTCAAAGAATTTTTGACACCCCTCCAGAAGAGGGGAATGCCAAGCACTTAATCAATATTATACATAAAATTCCCCACAGAAGTATCTGTGGGGAATTTTTATCTTTTATCCAAAAAATGATTGGATTGATATTATTTTTTAGTGAGCTTCATTTCCGTCAACTCCATGAGCATGTCCGTGAGACAATTCCTCTTCTGTTGCTGGACGAGTATTTAAAATTTCCACCTGGAAATCTAAAACTTTACCTGCCATTGGATGGTTAAGGTCTGCTACTACAACTTCTGGTGTTACTTCTACCACAAAAGCCTGGAAATTATTTCCTTGGTTATCAGATAAAGGTAAGATAGCTCCAATAGGTGGAGTTCCTGATTCTTTAAACATATCAATTGGCAATTGTGCAATAGCGTCCGGCTGTCTTTCACCATAAGCTTCTTCAGGTTGAATGGTAAAATCAGCTTTATCACCAGCTTTTAAGCCTAAGATATTTTCTTCAAACTTTGGAATCATCATTCCCATACCGTACAAAAATGTAAGCGGGTTTTCTTCTGTTGTTTCTTCTACAAGAATCTTACTTCCATCTGGTTCGATAGTGTGAAGTATATACTTTACAGCTACAACATGATTGTTTTCAATTGTCATATTTTTTCTTTTTTTCGTGAGTTTTTTTCACGATTAATTTTACAAATATACTATTTTTGAAATGATTGTCCAGCGGACAAAAAATCAAACGAAAAATCTGAAAGCAAGATCTTGCTTTTTATTTTCTACCTTTGGTTTCATCCCGTTTTTTCTGTCTCAGTACAAAAAGATACAGACTTTCAACTTTTGTTCTGGCCCAAGGTGTTTTCCGTAAAAATTTCAGGGAAGAAGTGATGCTCGGGTTATCTGTAAAACATTTGATATTGATCTGCTCACCCAATTTTTCAAATCCTTCGTAGTATTCTACCAATTCTTCAAGAATAGCATCAAGCCTTTTCCCGTGTAAAGGATCTTTTGATTTTTCTTCCATAACACAGCAAAATTAAAACATTTTATCAGACTTAACCACTAAAATTGTTTAAACTCTCAATCTTTAGTATTTTTGAAGAAGCTATTGCTTAGCTATAAAAATTATTCGTTACCAACAAATATGAGCAAAAACAACGAAGCAAACAGAAAAAAAAACAAAAACAAAATTGATCAGAAAAAGCGGAAAATACAAAATGCAGAAACAGAAAGAAAAGCACGTTTAAAACAAATTCTGGAAGATTTCAAAGTAAAAGAAGAAACCGATAATCAACCATGAAAATCGGTTATGACTCAACTTATTTACTTTAAACAATAATACACTTTTTATGAAAATTCTGCATACCGCCGACTGGCATTTGGGAAAACGACTGGACCGCTTTTCACGTATGGAAGAGCAAATTCTGGTAATGGAAGAGATCATAGATATTGCTGATGAAGAGCATGTGGATCTTATTCTTGTTGCCGGCGATCTTTTTGATAATTTTAATCCAGGTGTAGAAGCCGTTGAGCTTTTTTACAAAACCCTCAAACGTTTATCTCTGAATGGGAAACGGCCAGTGATCGCTATTTCCGGAAATCATGACTCTCCCAGCTTAATCAATGCTCCAGACCCGTTGGCCAGGGAATGCGGCATTATTTTAATAGGTCACCCTAAAGCCGAGATCACACCTTTTGGAACAGAATATTTCAACATTTCAAACTCAAAAGCCGGTTTTATAGAACTTAAAATTGAAAGTATAGATTTCCCCATAAGAATTCTTCATACGCCTTTCGCAAATGAGATTCGTTTAAAGGAATATTTTGGCGAAAATAAAGAGGAAGAAATCAACAAGGTCCTTTCACAGACGTGGAAAGATCTTGCAGATCAGTTTTGCGATGATTCCGGAATTAATCTTCTGACTGCCCATTTATACATGAATAAAAGAGGTGCAGAAATTCTGGAAGAACCGGAAGGAGAAAAACCTATTAAAATTGGAAATGCAGACCTTATTTTTTCAGATAGTATTCCTGAACAGATTCAGTATACAGCATTGGGTCACCTGCATGGTTTTCAGAATATAGGAACGAAGGAAAAGCCTGTAATTTATTCATCTTCTCCCCTTTGCTACAGTTTCAGTGAAGCCGGGCAGACAAAGTATGTTTCTATTATTGATGCTGAACCGGGAAAGGCGGTTAACTATGAGAAAAAAGCATTAAAAAAGGGACGAAATTTAGTCAGAAAAACATTCACCTCCGTAGAAGATACAGTTCAATGGCTGGGTGAAAACCCCAATACCTTTATTGAGCTGACGCTGGAAAGTGAGACTTTTTTAACGGCTGATGAAAGAAGATTGATTTATCAGTCTCATAACGGGATTGTTCATCTCATTCCAAAAGTCAAAAACCGGGAGCTTGATGAAGAGCAAGGCCACGAAATCAATTTAAATCAGGACATTGATATATTATTCAAAGATTATTTTAAATCTAAAAATGGCGGGCAGGAAGCTAATGAAGAATTGATGAATTTGTTTAACGAAATTTTAAATGCATAAGCCATGATCCCTGTTCAATTAACTATAGAAGGACTTTATTCCTACCAGGAACGCCAGACTATTGATTTCAGAAATCTTACCGAAGCCGGATTGTTTGGTATTTTCGGGGCAGTGGGTTCCGGAAAATCTTCGGTTCTTGAAGCGATTTCGTTTGCTTTATATGGAGAAACGGAACGTCTGAACATGCGTGATAAAAGGGCTTACAACATGATGAATTTAAAATCAAACAGTTCTTATATAGAGTTTGATTTTGTGAATTATGAGAATAAGCTTTTCCGTGCCACCCGTGATTTTAAACGAAATTCAAAAAAATTCGAAGAGGTAAAGCCCAATGCAGTTACTTTCTATGAAAATAGTAATGGCAAATGGATTCCCTTGGATCACTCGAATGCAGAGATCATCATTGGTTTAAGCTATTCCAACTTTAAAAGAACCATCATCATTCCACAGGGACAGTTCAAAGAATTTCTTGAATTGGGTGCTGCAGAAAGAACGAATATGATGAAGGAGATCTTTAATCTTCAGAAATTTGATCTTCAGAACAATGTTTCTGCACTCAATGTAAAAAACAGATCTGAACTGGATCAGCTTGAAGGCCAGTTAAAAGGATTTGAAGAAATCAATGAGGAGAAAATCCAGATTCAGAAAGAGCAGCTGACAGAGGAACAGAAAATACTTTCTGAGTCTAATGAAAAACTGGAAAAGATTTCCCACACTTATCAACAGCTGAAAAATTTAAAAAGCGATTTTGACAGTTTACAGCAAAATAAGGAAAAATTCGGCAAGCTCTCTGAAGAAAAGCCACAGATGGATGCTCTGGAAACACAGGCAGAATTATACGACCGTATTTTCAGGCTTTTTAACCCTTTAATTATTGAAAAAAATAAGCTGTCAAAAGAAATTGCGGATAAGCGTAACGAGAAAGAACAGCAAATAAAAGCGTGGCAGGAAACTGAGAAGGTTTTTACGATTATAAAGGAACAACTTTCCGTTCTTGAACCACAGTTTAAAGCTCTGGAGCAGTCGAAGATTCAGGAAAATGATATGAACCTCATCATTCAGATCCTTAAGTTTTCTGAGGAGATCAAAGTACTGAATGAAAGAACTCAGAAAGGTTCCGAAAAGGTAAAAGAAGTAGATCTTAGTAAGGATAAAATTCAAAAGAAGATTGATGAACTTTCTGCACAGATTAAAGTATTAAAAGAACAAAAACTGGATTCCGCTTTGCTTTCTGAAGTGGGAAACTGGTTTATTCAACAAAAAAACTTAAAAAAATCACATCACGAACAAGCTGAAAAGATTGAGAAACATCTAAAACAGATCGGTGAAATTGCAGAGGAATTAAAGCCTTTTGCTTATACCGAAAATTATAAAGAAGATTTCAAAAGCAGGAAGGAAGCGTTAGAAGTCAAGAAAAAAGAGCTTTCCCAGAAACTGGATCATCTTAAAATACAGAAAGAGCTTTCCCGTTTTGCGAGTGAGCTTCATGATGGTGAAAACTGTCCTCTTTGCGGTTCTAAGGAACATCCGCATATTATAGAATTTCATGATGTCAATACTGAACTGCAGGAAATTCAGGAGAAAATAACATCTGCTGAGCAGGAAATAACCGATATTCAAAAACAGGAAGCTGACATTGACAAAATTCTGGACCGTAAAAAAATATTTGAAGAACAGCTTGTTTCAGAACAGAAAATTGTCTTTCAGATTCAGAAAGATATTGAAAATCATGTTCTGAATTTCACATGGAAACCCTTCTCTCCGGATCAGGAGGAAGAATTTGAGAAAAAACGTTCTGATTCATTTGCTTTAGAAAAAAAGATTGAAGAAACGGAACGAAACATCGCTTTGGAAAGAGAAACACTGGAAAAAGAAACCAAAATCCTGGAAAAATATAAGGGTGCGCTGGAAGCTTTTCGAATGGAAGAAGTTTCAAAACAGGAACAGATCAATATCAGCCGTTCCGCTCTTAAAATCCTAGACTGGAATCTGTATGCCCAAAAGGAAATAACTGAGGTTGAAGAAGCTTATCAAAAGTTGGTAAAATTCAATAAGGAAACTGAAGAGAATTACCAAAAGTTATTACAGCAGGAAAAAATTCTCTCTCCAAAATTAGCAGAACAAAAAGCGATTGTCAGCCAATCTGAGAAACAGATTACTGAACTTGAAAAGGAAATTTCCAGCAATGAAGAAGCTATTTCCAAATCTTTAACTGATCAAAGTTTCACTGAGTTCGGAGAAGTTGAAAATATCTTGCTTCAGGATATCAATGTTCAACTTGTAAGAGCTAAAATTCAGAATTTCAAAGTAGAATTCGAAGCTTTAAAGAAATTCATCGGAGAGCTGGAATTAAAGCTGAAGGGACTTTCATTCGATAATGAACAGTTTTCTCTAGCTGAGCAACAGTTTGGTGAGGCACAAAGTGAGCAGAAAAAAATCAGTGATTCTGTGGTAACAAAAACAGCTGAAATAGACCGACTGGAAAAAGAATTCGTAAAAAAAGGAGATCTTCTGAAAGAACTGACAAAGCTTCAGAAACGTTCTGAGAATTTAAAGGTAATGATGAATCTGTTTAAAGGAGCAGGTTTTGTACAATACGTTTCTTCTATTTATCTGAGGCAGCTTTGCGATCATGCCAATGTACGTTTCCACCGTATGACCAGAAACCAGCTGAGTCTGCAGCTTAATGAAAATAATGATTTTGAGATCATTGATTACCTCAACGAAGGGAAAAGCAGAAGTGTAAAAACCCTTTCTGGAGGACAGGCATTCCAGGTATCTTTAAGTCTGGCGCTGGCGCTGGCAGAAAGTGTTCAGGCCAATGCACAGGCAGAGAAAAACTTCTTCTTTATTGATGAAGGCTTCGGAACTCAGGATACGGAATCTGTTAACATTGTATTTGAAACGCTTACCAATCTGATGAAAGAAAACAGAATTGTGGGGATTATTTCGCACGTTGAAGAACTGAAGGAGAAAATTCCTACGGCACTGAATATTATCAAAGACGAAGAAAGAGGAAGTCTGATTGAGATTATTTAATTCAATATATTTTAAATTACAAAAGCCACAAAAGAGCATATCTTTTGTGGCTTTTGCACCTCATAAACTTCCCTGTTACAGTCCTTTTATAACAGGCTTCACTTCATTTCCAAACAATTCAATAGACTTCATCATTACGTCATGAGCAGGATCTCCCACATCCATGTGTCCGATAAATCTTGTAATCCCAAAAATCTCTTTCATATAAGCAATTTTGTCTGCTACTTCTGCCGGATTTCCGATAAATAAAGCACCGTCTTTGCTTCTTCCACCATCATACTGTGCTTTTGTGTAAGGAGCCCATCCTCTGGAAGCTCCTATTCTATCCATTTGAGATTTATAATTCAGAAAATACCCATCTACCGCTTTTTGATCATCACTCACAAAAGTATGTGAATGAACGGCAATCTGCATTTTCGAAACATCATGTCCCGCTTTTTGGTATTCCTGTTTATAAAATTCGATCAGATTTTTAAACTGAATCGGCATTCCTCCAATAATAGCTACAACTAATGGCATTCCCAATTGCGCTGCGCTTAAAACAGACTGTGGAGTACCTCCTACCGCTCTCCAGATGGAAAGTTTTCCGTCATTTTTTGCTCTAGGATATACGGTTTGATTATGCATAGGGGCACGAAGGTTCCCAGACCAGCTTACATTTTCTTCCGAATTGATTTTCAGTAATAATTCTAATTTCTCATCAAATAACTGTTCATAGTCATCTAACGAATATCCATACAACGGAAATGACTCAATGAAACTTCCACGTCCCACAAATATCTCCGCTCTTCCGTCTGAAATCAGATCCAGTGTTGAAAAGTCCTCATATACTTTTACCGGCTCCGAAGAACTTAAAACAGTAACTCCGCTGGCCAGTTTTATATTTTTTGTGATACTTGCTGCCGCTGCCAATACGATCTCCGGAGAGGAAACCGCATAATCCGGACGGTGATGTTCTCCCATTGCAAAAACATCAATTCCTACCTCATCCATCAATTTTACCTGATCCAATATTTCACGGATCTTAATTCCTGCATCTCTATATTTTCCGGTTGACTGATCAAAAGCCAAATCACCGAACATTCCTATTCCTAATTCCATATTGTTGATTTTAGTAATACAAAATTACGGCTATGAAAAGTCAAAAACATTGATGTTTGTTAAGATCGGAGGTCTTGTTGTTTTACACTATGATTTGTTGGAAAACGCAAAGGCGCAAAGGTTTTTAACTTGTAGGTGTAATTTTTAAGACGCAAGAAAACCAAAGATTTTTAGCAAGGATTAATTCTTATAGTATTAGGAATATAAAATTTTATCGCAGATAAAATCTTTGCGCATTAAAACGAATAATATCAAAAAATTGCGCCTTTGCGCTTTCCAACAACTCTATTTATCAAAAAAAATCCAGCCGTTCCGGCTGGATTCTATTATTATTTCTTAAGATATAAATCAAAATAATCTGTAATCTTCTGCATCAGATGTACTCTGTCTTTTCCGATCACATTATGCGGATGCCCCGGATAGGTAAAGTAATCTAACTGAACTCCATTATCAACAGCTGATTTAATGAATTTTATAGAATGCTGCCATACTACCACATCATCCTGTGCCCCGTGAATCATCAGTAATTTCCCTTTCAGATTCTGAACTTTATCCAAAAGATTAGCTGCTGCATATCCCTGTGGATTTTCCTGTGGCGTATCCATATATCTTTCTCCGTACATGATCTCATACATGCTCCAGTCGATTACCGGCCCTCCTGCTGCTCCTACTTTGAATACATCCGGCTTACGAAGCATGAAGCTTGTCGTCATAAATCCTCCGAAGCTCCATCCATGGATTCCCATTTTGTCTCCGTTTACATAAGGAAGAGATTTTAAGTATTCTACTCCTTTCATCTGATCGTTCATTTCTGTAGTTCCCAGGTTTCTGAATACAGCCTGCTCGAATTTCATTCCACGGTTAGAAGAACCTCTTCCATCCATTGTGAAGATGATGTATCCATTCTGAGCCATATATTCATACCAAAGGTTTCCTGAAGCCGGGAAAGTATTTGTGATCAGCTGTAAGTGTGGTCCGTTATACAGATAAACAATGGTAGGGTATTTTTTATTCGGATCAAAATTGGTTGGAAGGATAATTTTTCCATACAAAGGAGTTCCATCATCCGCCTTTAGTTCTACGTTTTTAATTTCCGGTCTCTGATAATTCTTTAATGGATTTTCAGAAGTAAGAATATTTGTAGATTTTAAATTGGCTGTATTAATAATATTGGCAATTCTGGGTGAATTGGCATTGCTGTAAGCATCATAAAGATAATTTCCGTCGCTGCTCAATGTTCCGATGTGCATTCCTTCAGCACTGTCCAGTCTCTGCATTTTGAAATTGGTCCAGTTGATTCTGTATAAATGTCTTTCTAAAGGAGTTTCTTTTGTTGAAGTGAAATAAATTTCTTTTTTCTTTTCGTTAAATCCTAAAATATCCGTTACCAGCCAGTCTCCTTTTGTAATCTGTGCTACCAATCCTTTTTCAAGACTGTAGTGGAACAAATGATTGTATCCTGTTCTCTGGCTCTGCCAGATAAAGTCTGTATTAGAATTCGGGAAGAAAGTAAGCGGATGCTGTGGCTCTACATATTTGCTGTCTGTTTCTTCAAATAATGTTTTTACCAGCTCTCCGGTTGCAGCATCGTACTGATTCATTTTCATATGATTCTGCCCTCTGTTCAAAACTCCTACAAAAATATACTTGGAATCCGGGCTCCATGTAACAGCTGTTAAATATTGATCTTTTTCACCTTCAACTTTTAAGAAAGTCGTAGCCTGAGTTTTAATATTGAAAACACCTAATGTTACCTGGTGAGAAGTCTGACCAGCCATCGGGTATTTGATGTTATGGTTTACAGCAGGCGTTACAGACCAGTCAATGATCGGATAATCTGCTACCATGCTTTGATCCATCTTATAGAAAGCTACGCTCTCTGAGTTGGGTGCAGGAAAAATTCCGGTATCAATTCCAAATTCATTTCTGTGAACCGCCTGTCCACTGATGACATTTTCATTAGACTCGTTAGTTACCGCAATGGTTTTCCCATTCCTGTTTACAAATAAATTATTCTTTGCTGTAAAGGCAAAAGTCTGGCCGTCACCAAACATTTTCACATTCGCAGCATCCTGATCTACAGCAGCTGTATTTTTGACTTTCCAGTCATTTCCTGATTTTTCAATCCACGACATTTTACCACCTGTAGTAAAATATCCATTAGAATTCCCTGTAAATTTGATGGCAGGAACAGCCTTCAGCTTATCATTGGATAAATTTCTATTCAGTTGGCTTAACGAGATCAGGGTATCCTGTTTATTGGTTTTCAAATCTGTAATCAGATAACCGCCTTTTACAGCCTGGATGTACGATTTTCCGTCTGCAGCCCATGAAAATTGGGAAATATTTTTCACCGCAAGGTTTGTTCTCATCCCATTTACAGCCTCTGCCATAGTAAATTTCTGGGTCTGGGCAAATGCAGAACTGCCTAAAACCAGCATCAATAAAGAAAATTTATGTAATTTCATTGTATAAAATTGAATCCATCAAAAATAAGAAATAAAAATCATCCGTTAATAAATGTTAAATTAAAACATTCATAAAATGGAATTCATGCTTTCAAAGAAATTATTTCTTAACTTAATAGTTAGGATTTTAAATAAGTCAATTGTGATAGTCAATTCGCTGCGCTTGTCAATTTTTAATTGCTGGAAAGCTATAGTATTCACCATTCATTTGCAAAGTAAAATTAACTATTGGTATTAAATGAGTCAATTGTGAATAGTCAGTTCGCTACGCTTGTCAATTTTTAATTGATGGAAAACTATAATATTCACCATTCACTTGCGAAGCAAAATTGACTATTGATGTAGAAAAATGCATTTCTTATCCTATATCAATGACTTGTATAGGTACTCTATCCTAAATTTGCATCATTAATAACAAACAAAAAATACAAAATACAATGGCAACAAAATGGATCTTAGACCCAACGCACAGTGAAATTACTTTCAAAGTAAAACACATGATGATCTCTAACGTAAAAGGAAGCTTCAGAACTTTCACAGCTGAAATTGAATCTGAAGACGAGTTTTTTGCAAACGCAAAAACTACAGCTACTATTCAAACGGATTCTGTGTTCACAAACAATACAGACAGAGATAATCACTTAAAGTCTGCAGAGTTTTTCAACGCTGAAGTACACCCTACGATCACTTTTGAATCTCAGGCATTAAATAATGCAATTGTTGGAAATCTTACTGTTAACGGAGTTACAAAACCTATTACTCTTGATGTAGACTTTGGAGGAATCAATGTAGACCCATGGGGAAATACAAAAGCAGGTTTCTCTTTTGAAGGAAAAATTAGCAGAAAAGATTTTGGATTAAACTGGAATGCAGCTCTTGAAGCAGGAGGTGTAATGGTAAGTGATGATGTAAAAATAGCTGGTGAATTACAGTTTGTAAAACAAGCATAATTTATAACACATATTATAAAAGGTTCAGGGATTTGTCTAAAAGCCTTGAACCTTTTATTTTTTTATACTCTTCAATATTTAATTTATGAACCTCAACGATCTTCAAAACATAAGCAATAGTTTTAACAACACACAGAGAATGCCCGTTTTATTTCTTGGACATGGTTCACCTATGAACGCCATTGAAGAAAACCAATTTGTACAAGGTTTCCGAAAAGCAACCTCTGAGATCCCTAAACCTAATGCAATTCTTTGTATTTCTGCTCATTGGTATACAGACGGAACTTTTGTAACGGCTATGGATATGCCTAAAACAATCCACGATTTTTATGGTTTTCCAAAAGCCCTTTTTGATGTACAGTATCCTGCTCCCGGAAGCCCGGAGCTGGCAAAGGAAACAGCAGAACTTCTGCTCCCGATTGATGTAGAAGAAGACCACAGCTGGGGACTGGATCATGGTGCATGGTCTGTGATAAAACATATGTATCCTGATGCTGATATTCCTGTGATTCAACTGAGCATTGACCATACAAAACCACCGCAGTATCATTATGATCTTGCCAAAAGACTCAACAAATTGCGTGAAAAAGGAATCTTAATTATCGGAAGCGGAAATATTGTTCATAACCTTCGCCTTATCGATTGGAAAAATATCAATACAGTTGGGGCCGGCTGGGACTGGGCAATCGAGGCCAGAGAAAAAACCAATAATTGGCTTTTGGATGGAAATTTCCAGAATATTATTGATTATCAAAAACAAGGAACTTTCTTACAGTATGCTGTTCCAACGCCTGATCATTATCTTCCTTTATTGTATACTTTAGGGCTGAAAGATCAGTCTGAAGAACTTACTTTATTCAACGATGAACTTATCGGAGGATCATTGAGTATGACGAGTGTAAGGATTGGATAATCTGATATTACAATAAAAAAGGAAATACCTCAGCTGAGATATTTCCTTTTCTTTTTATAATGGTAATATTATTTACTGTACTGCTTTTAAAACATTGATGTTTCCGTAACCGTAGCTTGAATTAACATTCGGATAGTACGTTGCAGACTGTCTCATTTTATTAAGTACCTGGTCTCTTGTCCATGATGGATTTTTAGCCCAAACTAAGGCTGCAATTCCTGCCGTAGCTGCTGTAGCAACTGAAGAACCTCCTACATAATCTGCCTGTCCGTTGTAATAGCTCAAAACCGGAACTGTATTTCCTGAAGGTCTCTCCATCTGGAAGGTAAAGTCGATCTGGCTTCCGGAGTGGCAAACATCACATTTCTGATTGGATGTATTCTCTTTTACTCCTGTTATCGCCTGGGTTTCTGACATTGATGCAGGAAAAATCACGCCCACGAAACTGGTAAAGCTTGTAGAAGTTCCTCCAGCACAGAAAATCAATTTTCCTTTAGAATAAGCATATTTAACACCGTCTTCAATTTTTCCGACAGAGAAAATATGTCCCATTGACATTGAAATGATTTTTACACTGGTATTATTACCCAATTCTGTAAAAGCTGTTTTTACAGCAGTCTGCTCGCTGGATGTTTCCAAAACAACGTTTTCTGCAGCTCTGTAGGCAATCAGATTGGCATTGTAAGCTACTCCTACAGGTAGTCCTGCATTATTTCTCGGAGCTGTCATCACAGAAGCCATTTTTGTTCCGTGTCCACACTGATCTCCGGATCCATCTGAGTTATATACTCCCAACTTACTGATTGTTCTTCCCGAAGATGCTCCGTTATTAAAGCTTCCTCCCAATAAAGTCTGCTCCGGAGAAACTCCTGTATCAATAAGTCCGATGGTAACACCTGCTCCTGTACTGTAGCTCCATGCTTCAGGAATGCTGTGTTTGGTAAAAGCCCAAGGAATTTTTGCGCTTGGTGTTGTAGAGGTGTAATCTGCCGTACTTAATGTTGATGATGAAAAACCACATCCTGACGAACCGCTTCCTGAAGATTTTGCTGCTGCGCTATATTGAGCTTCAAATTCAAAATAATGATAATCAGCCGGCTCTACATATCGGATATTTTTCATTTGTCGAAGAGCAGCAACGGTTTCCTCATTTTCAATAACAACATCCATTTGGTTAAGATACTGATCTGAAAGAAGAAGAAAATTTCTCTCCTCTTTCCCTTCATATTTTTTGATGACAGAAAGAACTTCTTTTTCCATATCGTTACTGTTTGGAGATTTACTTCTGTCAAAATCGTCTTTAGAAGCTCCGAAACCGATAGATACCATTTTGTTTCCGCGGAAAATAGCACTCCAGACGAAATGATCGGATTCATTCTTCCAGTTGAAAGTTCCGTCCGTTTTAATAGCCTGATTGATCCTTTCATTGATTTGCTTTGCAGTCAGTGGATCTTTCTGAGCCATTTCTGTTTTTACATTTTCGTTCTGAAGTTCTTCTCTGGAACACGAGTTTAAGGCAAAAAATATTGCCAGTAGGAATACAGTTTTTTTCATATGTTATAATTTTGGTTGGAGCCACAATATAACACTTTCATGAGAATTAAAAACTTTTAAAAAATGAATTTAGCATTACATGAATATTAAATTACAATATCTTCTCGTAGCAGACACTTTGCTCTATTCCAACGTATTGTCCATAATTGGGTATTCTGTAAAATCCGTTTTTCTCGTACACTGAAATAGCGCTTTTCAGATCCTGAGAAGTTTCTAAAACTGCTTTTTTAAAATTCAATTCTGCAGCCCATTTTTCCAGTTCTTTTACAATAGTTGAGCCCAGGCCATTCTTTCTGAATTTTGGGTCAGTAAACATTCTTTTTATTTCTACTGAATTTTCTGAAAAAGGTTTGAATGCTCCACAAGCTGCCGGAATAGCATCAATATAAACCACAATACAGTTTTTAAGAGTATCAATTGTATTAAACTGGGAAAAGAAATCATCTTTATCACCGTTATGTTCAGCCAAAGTAAAATCAAGAGATTGTACCAGTTTTTGAAAGTCTGTATTGGTGGAGTCTGTTCTGAGTATATGCATGTTTATTTAATTTAAAGATTAAAAAATTGAAGGATTTAAAGATTTATGAAAACAAAAAAGCTCCCTTTCGGAAGCTTTTATTTTTATGGAGCTGGTGGAGGTGGATTTTGAAAATGATAATGTTTATTAAGTTTATCCTTAACTTTTTTATCCAATGCCTCTGCATAACTATTTGCAATTTCTCCCGAATCTTTCATTAAGTTCGGCATGTTTTCAATCATCTTTTGACCTGCCGGAGTTTTATAGAATTTAATAAGTGTATCAATATCAGCATCTGTAAAGTATTTTTTATAGATAGGAATATACAGAGCAAATATTTTTTCTGGAGCCATGTCTTTTTTAAATTCATCCCAAAAATTAGCAGGTAAATCCTTATACTTATTATTGTAATGATCCATAAATTGTTGAAACCCCATAGACAACATCCGATCTGACCTTGTTAAAGTAATCAACTCTTTCACTTTTGCTTCATTGGACTGAGAAAAAGCATTTATTCCAAATAAGAAGAAACACAAAATAATTCCTTTCTTCATATATCCTATTTTATATCAACAACAAACTTTCTTTCATTGATCAGCTCTGCAATTGCCAGCATATCTTTACCGATTAGTCGGTCATCTTCAAGTTTAGCAACTTTGGAACGAAGAACTGTAAAGTTTTCTTCAATCACTTTAGAACATTTCGAAGGTCTTCTGAATTCCAGTCCCTGAGCCGCAAACATCAACTCAACCGATAAAATATTCACAAGGTTTCCAAGAACTTGATTGAATTTTCTTCCTGAAATACTTCCCATAGAAACATGGTCTTCCTGACCTAAACTTGTAGGAATAGAATCTGCCGATGCCGGGAAACATAGTGTTTTATTTTCTGTAACCAAAGCAGCTGAAGTATACTGAGGAATCATAAATCCAGAGTTTAATCCTGAGCTTTCCGTCAATAATCTTGGTAATCCGTACTTTCCTTCCAATAATAAGTAACTTCTTCTGTCTGAAATATTTCCTAATTCTGCAGCAGCCAGTGTAGCATAGTCTAAAGGTAAAGCCATCAACTGTCCGTGGAAATTACCTCCTGAGATAGATTCTTCAGCACTTAATACAATTGGATTGTCTGTTACGGAATTCAGTTCTGTTTCCGCCATACCTCTAAGATGTTCAAAAGCGTTTCTACTGGCTCCATGAACCTGTGGAACACATCTCATAGAATAAGGATCCTGAACTCTCTCACAATCTTCGTGAGCTTTCATATTTTCTGATCCTTTTAAGAATTTAAGCATTCTTGCCGCTACTTTTTTACTGCCCTCAAAAGGTCTGATCTCGTGAAGTTCTTTTTTGAAAGGGCTTTCAGAACCTCTGTATGCTTCTATACTCATTGCAGCCGTCATATCCGCAAGATCTAATAGGTATTCGAATTTTTCAAGTCCTTTGATCGCATGAGCAAGAATAAATTGTGTTCCATTGATCAATCCTAATCCTTCTTTTGGTCCTAAAACCAGTGCTTCAAGGTCATGTTTCTGCAAAACATCTATAGTATCAGAAACCTGATCCCCTTCCCAAACCTGTCCTAAACCAAGTAAAGGTAACACCAGATGTGCTAAAGGAGCAAGGTCTCCCGAAGCACCTACAGATCCTTGTTCAGGAACCACCGGAATGATATCTTTTTCCAGCATCAGGATCATTCTTTCAATGACTTCCAGAGAAACTCCTGAAAATCCTTTTGAAAGGGCATGAACTTTAGCAATCATCATGATCTTTGAAAGTTCTTTATCAATTGGTTTTCCTACTCCTACTGCGTGAGAAATAATCAGATTATATTGTAACTGAGCGGTTTCGTCAGCCGATATTTTAGTATCACATAAAGGTCCGAACCCGGTATTGATTCCATATACACATCTGTCGGACTCTACTATTTGCTGTACGTTTTTCTGAGATTTTAAGATTTGTTCTTTTGCCGCTTTATTAAGCTTGGCTTTATTTGGCTTTTTACAGATTTCCAGAACATCATGGAAAGTAAAAACATCTACCCCGTATATCATTTCTAAAAAATTTTCTTAAAATTACGCATTTAACAATAATTGGAAAAGCTAAATTTCAATCTTCTATATTTTTATATCAACAAGGAAATTATTTTACTATTTTTAGCCCCGAAATTAAAAACAATAATACATGAGACTGAAAACTCTACTCCTTGCTTTATGTGTAGCAAGCACAACAGCTTTCGCCCAGAAAGTAAAATACTCTAAAGAGGACATCAAAAAAATGGAAACTTACCTTTTTAATGAAGGTTTTAATACTCCATCTCCTAAGAAAACATCTACCATCATTTTAAAAGACGGAACTACCTACAAAGGTTTCTGTAATAAGATTGAAACCAAAAAAGGACAGATCTACGAAGTCGCTATTAAAGACAGTGTCACCAAAAAGAATGCAACTTTCAATGCTGATCAGATCAATGAGATGTATGTGTATCCAAGCAATGCAGAGAAGATTGCAAAAGTGGCAAAATACATGGGGAATATCAGAAATTTCGGAACTAAAAAATTGACAAAAAACACTAATAATGATAGAATTTATTTTGTGAACCAGACAGTTTCTTTAAAGAACAAAAAAGATGATAAGGAATTCCTGATGCAGGTTATCAATCCCGGTTTTGATGATATTATTTCAGTATATCACGATCCCAGAGCTAAAGAAACTACAGGCTTTTCTGTAATGGGATCTCCACAACTTGGAGGCGGTGTCATCAAATCTTACTATGTAAAAAAAGGTGACAAAGTAATGTGGCTTCATAAAGATGATTTTGAAGACAACTACGATTTTCTTTTTGGAGACAATCAGGATTTCATGAAAAAATATCCTAAGAATTCTGTGGAATGGGATTACTTCAGTTTTCTTATAAGTGAATATACTGCAATGGCAAACGGATAAAATACTTTGAACCATAAATTAAAACCTGTAGAGTCATCTGCAGGTTTTTCTTTTTTAAATAGGGAAAGTTTCCTTAATTTTGTTATATGAATCCTTCTTTAGAACTACAGCTCAAAACCTTACCATCCGAACCCGGCGTTTATCGTTATTATGATAAAAACGAACAGCTTTTGTATGTTGGGAAAGCTAAAAATCTGAAGAAAAGGGTTCTTTCCTATTTCAACAAAAACCTTTCCGGATACAGGATCAAAATAATGGTCGGGAAAATCCAGCGATTGGAAACCACAATTGTAAACAGTGAGTATGATGCACTTTTATTGGAAAATAATCTGATTAAGGAACATCAGCCGTTTTACAATGTCATGCTGAAGGATGACAAGACTTATCCGTGGATCTGCATCAAGAATGAAGATTTCCCAAGAATCTTTCTGACCAGAAATGTAATTAAAGATGGATCGGAATATTATGGCCCTTACGCAAAAGTACGCCCTGCAAAGATTTTACTGGACACCATCAAGCATATTTACAAACTCAGAACCTGTAATCTGAATCTTTCTCCAGCAAAAATTACAGAAGGAAAATATAAAGTATGTCTGGAGTATCATATCAAAAACTGTGAAGGCCCTTGTGAAGATCTTGAAAGCAAGGAAGAGTATGATGAAAAGGTAGATGCCATCCGTGGAATGATCAAAGGGGATTTCCGCAAAGCTAAAGACTATCTGCTGAGTCAGATGATGAAACTGGCTTCCAATCTTCAGTTTGAACAAGCTCAGATTATTAAAGAAAGGCTGGATATTCTGGAAGATTATCAGGCTAAGAATACTGTAGTCAACCCTAATATTGATGATGTAGATGTCTTCGGAATGACCAGTGATGAAACGGCTGCCTATGTCAATTTCTTTAAAATCAGAAATGGAAATATCATCCAGAGTTTTACTACCGAGATCAAAAAGATTCTTGAAGAAACAGATGAAGACATTATGGAAGAGGCATTGATTGAGATCCGTCAGAAGTTTTCTTCTGATTCCAAAGAAGTCCTTCTACCGTTTCATCTGTCTGTAGAAATTCCTAATGTAAAACTGATTGTTCCTAAAGTAGGAGATAAAAAAAGAATTGTAGAGCTTTCTGAAAAGAACGCTAAAGAATATCGTCTGGAAAAGCTGAAACAGGTTCAGATTATAGATCCTGAAAGGCATACCAACAGAATCATGGCTGAAATGCACAAACTTCTCAGAATGCCGGTAGAGCCCAGACATATTGAAGGTTTTGACAACTCAAATATCCAGGGGACCAATCCTGTCTCAGCATGTGTAGTTTTCAAAGATGGCAAACCAAGTAAAGCAGATTACAGAATCTTTCATCCAAAAACAGTGGAAGGACCTAATGACTTTGCAACTATGGAAGAAGTGATCTACCGCCGTTACAAAAGAATGCTTGATGAAGGTGAAGATCTTCCCCAACTGATTCTGATAGACGGAGGAAAGGGACAGCTGTCTTCTGCTGTAAAGAGTCTTAAATTATTGGGGCTTTACGGAAAAATCACCATTGTAGGGATCGCCAAAAGGCTGGAAGAGATTTTCTTCCCGGAAGATCCTATTCCTTTATATCTGGATAAAAAATCCGAAACGTTGAAAATCCTTCAGCGTGTACGTGACGAGGCTCACCGATTTGGGGTAAAGCATCACAGAACAAGAAGGAAAAATTCTACCATAAAATCTGAACTGGAAGAAATTCCCGGTGTTGGAGAAAAAACGATTGAACTGCTTCTGTCTAAACTGAAGTCTGTAAAACGTATCAAAGAAGCCAATCTTGAAACCCTGGAAGAAATTTTAGGGAAAAGCAAAGCTAAAGTGATCTGGGAGTTTTTTAATGCCAATTGATGATTTTTGTAACTCAACAGTTCTATTCACATTAAGAAAACAGTGCTTTTTTATAAAATTTGACATCCATTTTCTATTTCATCAATAAGTGACAAAAATTAACATTCCTTCAAACGCAAAGGTGATTTATCAATGAAAAATGAAAATAAATAAATATTTTACTAAATAATAGTATTATTTATATTTTTTTCATAAATTAGTATTATCAACTAATAACGATAATACTATGAAAACTTTTCTCATTTTATAAATATTTTACATTTTCATTTACCACAATACAGATGATGAGTTACTGTTATCTACAGTGAGTCCTATTATAAACACTTTTCAAATTTTCGAAAAAATGAAAAACACATCAGCATATATACTATAAAAGGCTCTTTTTGAAGAGCCTTTTATGTTTATTATTTAGTTATTTTCAGATTATTTTGCCACAAAAATTTCTTTGGAAAATCTTCCGTCAGCCTGTGGTATATCTATCACAATACTTCCATTTTCAAAATATCCTATGGTAGGGTTTCCATCAGCTAATTTCACTAAAAAAACAGCATTTTTCGAAGTAGTTTTGAAAACTGCAAACGGTACCGAACTGCCAGCCTTTGCCAGGATAAACTGATTGGAATCAATCTGTATTTTCTGAAGATCCAGCTTTCCATTTGAATAGCTATTCGCTTCCGGAGTAGTTGTAGATGCAACAGATACTACAGGTTCAGGGGATGTATTCTGTCCACTAGTGGATGCTGGCAATAGTGCTACAGGATTGGAAATTGGTAATTTTATTAATGCTTCTCTCAATGCATCCTGTAATCCCTCATCAAATTCTTTGATTTTTGAACCTCCTTTCGTTTCCAGGATCATATTATTATTACAATCCTTGAACTGTACAATTACTTTATTCTTAAATAAATTTTTATCATTCAGAACATCTGCAGTAATTACATTACAGAAATTACTTTTCGCTTCTGAAGGCCAATTATCTTTAATGACTGGAAGAATTATATATTTTTTTCCTGCCAAAGCTTTGGTGAAAAAGTTTTTTAAACCATATTCTTCCTTAAACGTTTCAAATTTTTCAGGAACTGTAACATATTTATAATCTGAAACCTTTTGTGCAAAAATAACTGTTGAACAAACTGTCAACATCAACATTGATAACTTTTTCATTTCTATAATTTTAATCGTTTCTGAATGCTCCCATATCCAGTTTCAATGAGAAGAAATTGGAATAGAAATTAGATCCGCCTATTCCTGAATTTGTAATCGCATAATCCAGTGTAAGCCCTCTGTATCTGATCCCAAGACCGGCACTCGGCTGGAAGGAAACTTTTCTTTTAAGATCTTCTATATCTGTAATTGATTGGAATCTGTTGATCCCTAATCTCACAAAAATCATTTTCTGATACCCCAGTTCCGCTCCAGCATAAGGACTGATACTTGCGAAATCTGTTGAAATCAATGAAGCAGTTTTAGCAAAATCAACATTAATTCCTGCTTCTGGCAATACGTAAACACTGCTATTTATTTCAAATAATTTACTGGCACCTACATTCAGCTTAGGCATTGTAAGTTCCAGTTTATCTTTCGGTGCCGGGTTGAATTCTTCTCCGTTTACAACAGTTGAAAGTTCCTTCTGATTGATGCTCCAGAAGTTTACGGTAGTCGTGATATCTCTTACCATACCTCCAAACTTCCATCCATTATCTGCTTTATAGATTGCTCCCACATCAAAACCAAAACCATAGCCATTTGCAAATTTACCTACATTTCTGTAAACAATTTTAGCATTTACCCCCACATCCAATTTCGGATTTCCTCCGGGTCTGAAAGCATAGGAAAGGATAGCGGCGTAATCGGATTGGGAAAATTTGGTGATTTTATCATAATCAATGTTCCCTTCAGAGTCAATCATCTGGGTGGTATTCAAAATATTGTCTACACCAAGTCTTACCACTGAAACACCGAATACCCCTTCTTCAAGTACTTTTGCATACGCCAAATAGTCATATTTTGCAATAGATTCAAAGTATTCTGCGTGCATGGCTGCACCCTGCCAGTCTCTTTCAACTGACATCAAACCTGCAGGGTTCCACATAGGAGAATATACATCATCCTGATTGGTGATTACTGCCCCACCCATTGCAAGACCTCTTGCTCCGGCTCCGATATTTAAGAATTCATTGGAATATTTCCTGATAATCTGAGATTGAGACAGCCCAAACAGCAGTGAAAATGCAAGTAAAAGATATTTTTTCATCATATAAATTTGATGCTTAGTTTAAGTTTTTAGTTTTTCTGGCTTTAATTAATCCATTCACAATGATTGCCAGTATCATAACTCCTGAAGCAATATAAAATATAGGGCTCATATGTTCTGATTCCCCAAAGATAAAAAAAGCTAGTATAATTCCGTAAACAGGTTCTAAATTAACTGTTAAAATTAAAGTAAAAGGGGATATATACTTCATTAATTTCACCGATTCTAACATTGGAAAAGCGGTAAAAACACTGGCTAACAAGCATATTAACGCCAAATCCCGATAGTTTATTTCGTTCATTTGAAAAATTTGCCCGGAAAGCAGATAAAATATCATTAAAATAAACCAACCACAGAAAATTTCATAAAAAATGATGTTTCCTGAACTTGTTTTGCCAAACATCTTCCCATTAAAAACTGAAAAAATAGTTCCAAATATGGCACATAGGATTCCGTAAATAATCCCTTCTTTAAAATGAAACTCTGTTTTAAAAATTAAAAGTATACAGGCAACGATGACCGTTCCCATTACGACTTCAGATACATCAATCTTTCTTTTGAAAATAATGGGCTCCAGGATTGAAGCAAAAAGTGTAGATAAGGAGAGACAGCTTAACGCGATAGAAACATTGGAAACTTTAATAGAATAAAAAAAGCAATACCAGTGAAGTGCCATCGCAAAACCTATTGCTGCCAGCTGAAAAAATATTTTTTTCGAAACCTTTATACTTTCTTTTTTAAAGACCCTCATAAATACAAAAAGAAAAATAGAAGCAAACAGCATCCTGTAAAATACAAGGATCTGAGCATTGGCTTGAATTAATTTTCCCAAAATTGCAGTGAACCCCCACAAAAACACAATTAAATGCAACCTGAAAAGTGCCAATTTATGCATAACCTATCTCCTTTTAATTTTTAACGTGCAAATTTACAAATACGCTTTTATAAATCTCACAAAAAATATAAATTTACGTTAATAAAAAAATGAGAAATAAAGTTTTTAATAGTTTTTTTTCCTAATACATCATCTATTCTATTAATTTCAAATAAAAAAAGATCATATCACTGGTCTCAATATTATAGAGTATAGAAAATACTACTAGCGCTTACAACGTCAATCATTAAAAAACCCTGAAAATTTGTTAAACTTTCAGGGCCTTCAAATAATAAACTATTAAAAAAATAAACTAGGAACAGAGTATTTTGCAGAGGATATCATCCCCTGTTACTCTAATGTAAAGTTAGAAAAAATATAAATAATTTAAATGTATTTTTCTGTTAAAAATTTCACAATTTACTAAAAACCAAATAATTAAACATCTGTTTTACTTCCAATTTATATTCTTCATAAAAATAGTATCTTTAAGCGTAAAAAATTGAAAATTTTATGGACATCGAATTCAATAAACGAGAAGATCAGAACAGATTAAAATTATCTGAAATAAATCGCTTACTCACTGAGATCAAAAAAGGAGGTGGTGAGAAGAGGCTTCAAAAGCTTCGTGATGAAGGAAAAATGACAGCGAGAGAAAGAGTAGATTATCTTCTCGATAAAGATTCAGATTCTATAGAAGTAGGAGCATTTGCGGGATACGAAATGTATAAGGAGCATGGAGGATGTCCTAGCGGCGGAGTTGTAGTGGTTATTGGCTACGTTTCCGGAAGACAATGTATCATTGTTGCAAATGATGCTTCTGTAAAAGCGGGTGCATGGTTTCCTATCACAGGAAAGAAAAACCTGAGAGCACAGGAAATTTCCATGGAAAACAAGCTTCCAATCATCTATCTGGTAGACTCTGCAGGTGTTTATCTTCCAATGCAGGATGAGATCTTCCCGGATAAAGAGCATTTCGGAAGAATTTTCAGAAATAATGCTAAGATGAGTTCTATGGGAATCATCCAGATCTCTGCCGTAATGGGAAGTTGTGTAGCCGGAGGAGCCTATCTGCCTATCATGAGTGATGAAGCTATGATTGTAGATAAAACAGGCTCTATTTTCCTTGCCGGAAGCTACCTTGTAAAAGCAGCTATCGGTGAAAGTATTGATAATGAAACTTTGGGAGGTGCTACCACACACTGCTCTATTTCAGGAGTAACGGATTATAAAGCTAAAGATGATAAAGATGCTTTGAATAGAATCAAAAACATCATGAAATCTCTTGGAAGTACTGAAAAAGCAGGCTTTGACAGAATAGAAAGTTTCCCACCAAAAGAAAACCCTGAAAACATTTTCGGAATTATGCCTGTTTCCAGAGCTGAGCAATATGATACCAACGAAATTATTAAATGTATTGTAGACAACTCCGAATACGAAGAATACAAAGCTGATTACGGCAAAAGTATTATCTGTGCAACAGCAAGAATTGATGGTTGGTCTGTAGGCATTGTAGCCAATCAGAGAAAGTTGGTTAAGAGTGGTAAAGGAGAAATGCAGTTTGGAGGAGTTATTTACTCCGACTCAGCAGATAAAGCAACCCGATTTATTGCCAACTGTAATCAAAGAAAAATACCTTTGATCTTCTTACAGGATGTTACCGGATTTATGGTTGGTTCAAAGTCTGAGCATGGAGGTATTATTAAAGACGGAGCTAAAATGGTAAATGCAGTTTCCAATTCTGTAGTTCCTAAATTTACTATTATCACGGGGAACTCTTATGGAGCAGGAAACTATGCAATGTGTGGGAAAGCTTATGATCCTAGACTAATTGTTGCATGGCCTTGGGCAGATTTAGCGGTAATGGGAGGAGCACAGGCTGCAAAAGTACTTGCACAGATCCAGGAATCTACCCTAAAAAAACAAGGAAAAGAAATTTCAGAAGAAGAGCACAACGAAATTCTGGATACAATTTCAAAAAAATATCAGCAACAAACTGAATCTACTTATGCGGCGGCAAGATTATGGACAGATGCTATCATCAACCCTGCAGATACAAGAAAATGGATTTCTATGGGGATTGAAGCAGCTAATAACGCTCCTATTACTGAAAAATTTAATTTAGGGATAATACAGGTATAATTGATTGATTTACAGATGAAAATAATGGCTATCTTAATTTTTTGAGATAGTCATTATTTTTATTTATAATTCTAAATTTTCAAAACATTAGATTCATCTAAATGAAATACAATAATTTATAGTAAGTTCAACAGAACCTCATAATATTGAAGTCAGGTAACTAAAGTATTTCAAAATGTAGGCACACCTAATTACAAATATTCTTCTCTACAAAAGTCTTTAGGGTGACCTATTTGGATACAACATTGATATTTAGTCATACAAATTCCATTAGGCCATCCTGGAGGATAACACAAACCAAATTGTGGATCATCCGGGCAACCAGAGCCTCCGCTTCCTTTAAGTGATTTTAAAATCTCTCTTGAAATCTTTACTAGATTTTTCATAGTTATTTAGTTTTTGATAGTTCATACTCTATGATAGCTTTTCGGATTACGCTTCCTCTAAAATACTATTTTTTCCATACTTGGTGAAATTTAATGAAAAATTATTATCAGAGTTTTTTTAAGAAGTGTTGAAGCAACATTCATCATGCAATTATATAGGAATAATGAGGAAATAGTTTAGTGAATAACAGCTGATATTTCAGGAGCTTTCTCCCGCTATCCATTCATACTCCTCACACCTGGCTTTCCTTCGCTCAAACCCATCGGCTCTCCTACTTAAGTTGCGGGGTAACCATTCCTATCGGGGCTAAGAGGGAGACGAATAATAAATGATAAGTTATGAATGATTCGGGATCCAGGTTGCGGGGTTAGTAGTTATAAGTATTTACATTCTAAGATCTACTATCCCCAATTATGTCATTCCGTAGGAATCCAGCCACATTGATTAGAGTGTAAAGGATTCAAAGGAATACTAGAGAGTTTTTTAATACTTAAGTGACCTAATAATCTTAGATATACTTGATGATAGAATAGAACAATAGATTTGTTTAGACTCCTACGGAGTGACATGTGCTATCAATGATAAGTGATGATTGATAAGCGATAAATGATTAGTGATCTCTGGTATTGGGTGGCAATAGGAATAATTATTCTTAATGATTACTGATTGCTCATTACTTATTATTCATTGCTCATTACTGATGGTTGGGATTGTATGGTTGTCCCTGTTGGGGTCTGGTTGGGTATAAAACAAAAAAAATCCTCTATCATAAGATAAAGGATTTTTTAAAAATAAAATAAAAACTGGCGGCGGCCTACTCTCCCGCTTTCGCAGTACCATCGGCGCTGGTGGGCTTAACTTCTGTGTTCGG
>NZ_JCAQOV010000004.1:0-751406 GCF_059567885.1 Chryseobacterium sp. BGA-UO-ETr-SB22
AAACATTTGTTTGGGGAATGATGCTTAGAGCTGGGGAGTGACAGAGTTCGAGGATTGGAGCTGGGTTTTGGGTGGAAAGAGATGCGGGGTGCGGGTGCGAGCCAAGGTGAGGGATTTCGGGGTGATCATAATCTAGTGTATATAATAAAGATGTAAGTTTTGGCTAAAGCTGGAGGAAAAAGAGGTTCTTTGATTAAAAACGGGCTCCCTTCGGCTAAGCTCAGGACTATAGCCCGTTCCTGGTGAAGGAGTTTCTATTATGAACCGCAGATGGCGCAGATTTTCGCAGATGATGATGTATATATAGAAGGGGAAACTATTTTTGACGGAAACGGGTTAAAGACCATTCCTAGTGAATAGGATAAGCGCGGTATTTGTAATCTAAACCTCAGAACACGAAACTCGAACCTCGAGCCTCGATTCCACAACTCATAATTCATAACTTTTAATTTATAATTCGTCTCCTCTCCTAGCCCTGATAGAAATGGTTACCCCGCAACTTGCCTGGAAGAGCTGGGGGTTCGAGCCAGGGAAAGCTGGGCGTGAGGAGTAGGAATGGATAGCAGGAATAAGCTCCTTAAAAAGATTCGTGTATATACTATATATATGAAGGTATGTTTTCAAAGGTGGGCAAAAAAACATTCCGTAAGAATCCTAAGTATGGGACTCCTACGGAATGGGTATAAAACGAAGTTATATTTTCTAGTTCAGAACGTATGATGTTCCGTCTCTTCCGTCTTTTAATTCGATTCCTTCTGCAAGCAGTTTGTCTCTGATCTGATCTGAAAGGTCGAAATTCTTGGATTTTCTTGCCTGATTTCTCAATTCGATCAAAACTTTTAAAGTTTGGTCAAGCTTTTCATTATTATTTTCTTCTACAGTCTGTAATCCCAGAACGTCAAAGATAAACGCATTCAAGGTTGATTTCAAATCTTCAAGATCTTCTGTTGAGATTGTTTCTTTCTCATCGTTTAAAGCGAAGATATATTTCACGGCCTCAAATAGGTGCGCAATCAGGATTGGAGAATTGAAATCATCTGTTAAAGCTTCATATGCTTTATCTTTCCATTCTTTCAGACTGAAACCGGATTGTCTGGTATCATCAGGAGTGATTGAGTTCAACACTTTTACGGCTTCCATCAATCTGATGAATCCTTTTTCACTGGCCATCATGGCATCGTTTGAAATATCCAGAACACTTCTGTAATGTGCCTGCAGGAAGCAGAAACGTACAATTGAAGGATGGAAAGGTTTTTCAAAGAAGTCATTATCACCAGTAACCAGCTGCATTGGAAGGATATAATTTCCTGTAGATTTGCTCATACGCTGAGAATTCATCGTCAACATATTGGCGTGCATCCAGTAATTTACCGGTGCTGCATCATTGCAAGCTTTCCCTTGTGCAATTTCACATTCGTGATGAGGGAATTTAAGATCCATTCCTCCTCCATGAATATCAAATGTTTCCCCTAAATATTTCGTACTCATTGCAGTACATTCAAGATGCCATCCCGGGAATCCTTCTCCCCAAGGAGAATTCCATCTCATGATGTGAGCTGGAGAAGCTTTTTTCCACAATGCAAAATCCTGTGGATTTTTCTTTTCTCCCTGTCCGTCAAGGTCTCTGGTATTGGCGAAAAGTTCTTCTATGTTACGTTTTGAAAGTTCGCCATAGTTCAATCCTCTTTTGTTGTATTCTAATACATCGAAGTAAACTGAACCGTTGCTTTCGTAAGCAAAGCCTCTTTCAATAAGTTTTTGAGTTAATTCGATCTGTTCTACAATATGACCTGTAGCTGTAGGTTCAATATTGGGTGGCAAAAGATTGAACATCTCCAATACTTTGTGGAAATCTACTGTATATTTCTGTACAATTTCCATAGGCTCCAGTTTTTCAAGTCTGGTTTGCTTTACGAATCTGTCATTATCTACATTCCCATCATCTGTAAGGTGACCTGCGTCTGTAATATTTCTTACATATCTTACTTTATACCCTAAATGCGTTAGAGTACGGTAGATAAAATCGAAGGAAAGGAAAGTTCTTACGTTTCCTAAATGCACATTACTGTACACCGTAGGTCCGCAGACATACATGCCGACATTTCCATCTAAAATAGGTTTGAATATTTCTTTTTCCGCTGTAAGGGAGTTATATATTTTTAATTGCATTTATTTTTAAGTTAAAAGATTTAATAGTTTTAAAGATTCAAAAATTAGTTAAAAAATAATTCTGTCACAACATATAATTGTTGTGATAAAAATCTTATCTGAAACTTTTTTAAATTTTATCATAATTAAATCGCTTTTAAATGATGCTGTAAATGATCTACATAATCATTGATAATAAACTCCAATGTAAAAACCTGAGGTTCCGTTTTGGTTGTATCGCAGGTTCTCTGTAATGCTTCATCAGGGATATTTTCCACTACATGAACAATCTGATAGTTCAAAGACTTCCACAGATCAATAAGATCCGAAGTAGGAACATTCTGATAGTTCTGAGCTTTTACCCAGATATTCTGATCATATACGATATTCTCGTTCTCTTTATACTGAGTGACAACAAATCTACGAATATTTGTAAAAGCACTGTCACAAAGATGTCCTATAATTTCTTTTTTAGACCATTTTTCCGGAGCGCTTCTGTATGACCATTCTTCTTCAGGGATATTTTGAAATCTCTGAAGCTCGGCATCAATAATATTTTTAAGGATTTGGTAATTCATTGTTTAGTAATCCAGTTTTGCGTGGCTGCCTACGTAATGCAGGAATTCCTGTCTTGTAATAGGGTTTGTTCTGAAAATACCGCTTAATTCTGCAGTAATGGTAGAACTTGCTGTATCTTTTATTCCTCTGCAGTTTACACAAAGGTGTTTTGCATCAATAATACAGGCTACATCTTTTGTTCCCAAAGCTTCTTTCAAAGCATCCACAATCTGCATTGTAAGTCTTTCCTGAACCTGTGGTCTTTTCGCGTAGTAATCTACAATCCTGTTAATTTTTGAAAGACCTATCACTTCCCCATTAGAAATATAAGCAACATGGGCTCTTCCTATGATGGGTAAGAAGTGGTGTTCACAGAAAGAATATACTGTGATATCCTTTTCTACGAGCATCTGGCGGTATTTGTATTTATTAGAGAAAGTAGAGATTCCTGGTTTGTTTTCAGGAAGAAGTCCACCGAAGATCTCGTTCACATACATTTTGGCAACACGTTTAGGAGAATCTTTCAGAGAATCATCAGTCATGTCCATTCCCAGTGTTTCCATAATTTCGCCAAAAAGCTCAGTAATTTTTTCTATTTTTTCCTGTGGCGATTTATCAAAAGCATCTTTCCTTATAGGCGTATGTTCTTTTCCAGTGAAAATATCATCGTCGTTATCAGTAAAATCAACCATTTTTATTTAATTTGCAGCAAAAATACGGATAATATCTATTTCTCTATTTCAAATAAGATGAAAAACATTATCTTTTATAGCCATTTCTGATTAAAAAGCCTATGATTATTGTCGAAGAAGTACAAAACCAACTCCATAAAAGGGAATTTCTTGAATTCCCGACAAAGCTTTATCAACGCGACAAAAATTACATCCGCCCTTTAGATAAGCATATTGAAGAGATTTTTGATCCTGAAAAGAATAAATTTTTTAAAAACGGAGAGTGTAAAAGATTTCTGTTTAAAAAGAATGACAAAACGGTTGGTAAAGTAGCTGTTTTTATCAACGATTGTTATGAACAAAAACAACCGACCGGAGGAATTGGTTTTTTCGATTGTATTAATGATCAGGAAACTGCCAATTTTATTTTTGACCATTGTAAAAACTGGCTTCAGGAAAAAGGAATGGAAGCGATGGACGGCCCAATCAATTTTGGAGAAAGGGATAAATTCTGGGGACTTCTAATTGAAGGTTTTATTGAGCCTTTATTTGGAATGAATTACAACTTTCCTTATTACAAAGATCTTTTTGAAAATTATGGGTTTCAGATTTATTTTGAACAGCTTTGTTTTACCAGACCTGTTTTTGCGGAAGTTTCAAGGATTTTCACGATTGCTCATGAGAAGAACAGAAGAAATCCTGCAATTTCTGCGCAACCCATGAAAAAGAACAATCTGGCCAAGTTCGCAAAGGATTTTACTGAGGTTTACAATAAAGCATGGGCTTGCCATGGGGAAGGAAAACATCTGGAAGAAGCCAAAGTTCTGAAAATGTTCAATACGATGAAACCTATCATCAATGAGCATATCTCCTGGTTTGTATACGAAAATGAACAACCGATTGCCATGTGGATCAACATTCCGGACCTCAACCAGTGGTTTAAATATTTGAATGGAAAATTTGGAGCTTTTGAAAAACTCAAGTTCTTGTTTTTAAAACGATTTAAGAAGAATGAGAAAATGGTAGGGCTTGTTTTCGGTGTGGTTCCGGAATGGCAGAAGAAAGGAATTGATGGATATATGATCTGGGAAGGAACCCAGCATTTGAGAAAACATACAGATTTTAAAATTACAGAGCTGCAGTGGATTGGTGATTTTAATCCAAAAATGATCAAGATTGCAGAAACTTTGGATACTGCAGTAACACGAAAGCTGGCTACTTACCGGTATTTGTTTGATAGAGATAAAGAGTTTGAAAGCCATTCTATTTTATAAATTATTTTTGTAGCCAGATACAATAATATTTGTACTTTTGGTAACTTAATTAAAAACATATTAATAACTCATGAAAAAGATTACACTAATTGCATTATTGGGGATATCCTCCTTACTATTTAGTCAAGCAAACACAATAGGATTAAATTCAGCAGGAGGAACACGAGAGGTTTTCTTTAAAATTAAATCAGAAGGAGCGGGAAGAGCTTTAAATTATGACGAAATTATTGGTTCACCTTATCTAAATAAAAGTTTTAGTATGGCCAAAGTTGCTAATGATTATGAAAAAGCACCTGTTAGATATAATACATTTAAAGATGAAATAGAGTTTCAAAAAGACGGAACTACTTTAGCACTTCCTAATGAAGAAAAATTCTCCAGAATTGAAATATTCTCTCCTAAAACGACTTTAGTACGCTTAGACACTCAAGATGATTTAAGTGGATATTTCTTTGAATTAGTAAGCGATAAAACTGGATTATATAAAAAAATTAAAACAAAATTTATTGATGCCGTTCCCGCAGCAAACTCTTATGCGACTGATAGACCTGCATCTTTTAAAACATTGGATCCTGTTTATTATATTAAAACAGAGTCAGGATATATTAAGAACCCAAGGAAAGTAAAAGAGATAGCGGAAGCTTTCCCGGCGAAAAAAGATGATATTGAAAAGTTCGTGAAATCGAATAATATTAAAATCAATAAAGAACAAGATCTCATCAAACTGGTTAAGTTCTTAAATCAATAAAAATAAACCCCTGCCTTTTAAAGCAGGGGTTCCTTCATTTTTGGTACTTTTATTAGAATAGCTCACCCGCTATTTTTTTTATGTTGTCACTCTTCCCCATTGAGTAAAAATGCAGAACAGGAACTCCAAAATCCAGCAGTTCTTTGCATTGAGCAATTGCCCATTCTACTCCGATCTGCTTCACAGCTTCATTATTCTTTGCATTTTCCACTTCATTGATCAATTCTTCGGGAAGATCTATTTTGAATACTTGTGGCAGTATTTTCAAATGTTTCTTTGTAGCAATTGGCTTAATCCCAGGAATAATAGGAACTGTAATTCCCATTTCTCTTGCTTTCTGAACGAATTCTATGTACTTTTTATTGTCATAAAACATTTGGGTAACAATATAATCTGCTCCGGCATCTACTTTTTGTTTCAGCCACTTCAGGTCATAATTCATGGAAGGAGCTTCCATATGTTTTTCCGGATATCCGGCAACACCAATGCAGAACTTATTAAGCTCATCACAAACCTGCTCCTCATTGTGAAGATATTTTCCTCTTCCCAAATTATTGATCTGGTTTACAAGATCCATAGCACTTGCATGTCCTCCCTGAGTAGGCTCAAAATACTGATGACCTTTCATAGCATCTCCTCTTAGCGCCATTACATTATCGATCCCGAGGTACATACAGTCTACCAAAAGATATTCTGTTTCTTCTTTGGTGAAACCACCGCAAAGAAGGTGTGGAACAGTATCTACATTATATTTATGTTGAATAGCAGCACAAATCCCTAAAGTTCCAGGACGCATTCTTGTAATGCGCCGTTCCATCAATCCATTTCCTTTATCCAGATAGATGTATTCTTCTCGGGATGTTGTAACATCAATAAAAGGTGGCTTGAATTCCATCAACGGATCTATATTCGTATACAGGTCTTCAATCCCGATTCCTTTTTGTGGTGGAACAACTTCTAAGGAGAATAAAGTTTTTCCATTTGCATTTTTAATGTGTTCTGTTATCTTCATGTCAATTTTAATCTGCTAAATTTGGTGACAACCATTTTCTCGCTTCCTGGATGCTACAACCTCTTCTTGCTGCATAATCTTTAAGCTGGTCTTCTGTAATTTTTCCTAATCCGAAATATTTGGCATGCGGGCTTCCGAAATAATATCCGGAAACAGATGCTGTTGGGAACATGGCAAGGCTTTCTGTAAGGAAAACGCCAGTATTTTCTTCTACTTTTAAAAGATCCCAAATTGTTTTCTTTTCCAAATGGTCAGGGCAAGCCGGATAACCTGGTGCCGGACGGACTCCTTTGTATTTTTCAGCAATAAGTTCTTCATTGCTTAAACTTTCCTGATTGGCGTAGCCCCAATATTCTGTTCTGACTTTTTTGTGTAAGAATTCGGCATAGGCTTCTGCAAAACGGTCTGCCAAGGCTTTCACCATGATGGCATTGTAATCATCATTAGCCGTTTCATATTCATTGGACAACTCATCAGTACCAAATCCTGTTGTTACACAGAAAGCTCCCATATAATCGGTTTTTCCTGAGCTTTGAGGAGCAATGAAATCACTTAGAGCCAGATATTCTTTTCCTTTTGATCTTTGAGCCTGCTGTCTTAAGGTTAAAAACTTCGCCTGTTCCTTATTATTTTCATCAAAAATTAAGATATCATCAGATTCATTGGAATTGGCTTTAAAGATTCCGAAGATAGCTTTTGCTGTCAACAGTTTCTCATCCAGAATTCTCTTTAGAATAACCTGAGCATCTTTGAATAATTCTTTAGCCTGAGCCCCTACCACCTCATCTTCTAAGATATTCGGATATTTTCCGTGAAGATCCCAGCTTCTGAAAAATGGTGACCAGTCGATGAAAGGAAGAAGTTCATTCAGGTCCTGATTTTCGATGACTTTTATTCCTATCGTATTCGGAGTGAAGATCTCTTCGTTTTCCCAATCGATTTTAAAATGATTTTCTCTTGCCTCTTCAATAGATACATAATCTTTATCTACCTGTCTGTTCAGAAACTTTTCTCTGAAATCGGAATAGTCATTCTTTAAATCCGAAACATATTCTTTATTTCTGTCGCCCAATAATGAACTTACGACGTTTACAGCTCGTGAGGCATCGTTTACGTGAACTACAGCGTTTTTATATTTTAAATCTATTTTCACTGCGGTATGTGCCTTTGAAGTTGTAGCACCACCTATCAATAGAGGAAAATCTAAGTTTTGTCTTTCTAATTCTGAAGCGATATACACCATTTCATCCAAACTTGGTGTTATCAATCCACTCAGTCCTATAACATCTACTTTTTCTGCAATAGCAGTCTGGATGATCTTTTCAGCAGGCACCATCACCCCAAGGTCAACAATTTCATAATTGTTACAGCCCAAAACGACACTCACAATATTTTTACCAATATCATGAACATCTCCTTTTACTGTCGCCATTAAGATTTTCCCATTAGCAGGTCTTGCCCCGTCTTTTTCTGCTTCAATGAAAGGCTGTAAATAAGCCACCGCTTTTTTCATTACCCTTGCAGACTTTACTACCTGAGGCAGGAACATTTTTCCGCTTCCAAATAAATCTCCCACAACTCCCATCCCTGTCATCAGGTTAATTTCGATGACATGAAGTGGTCTCGCCGCTGATTGTCTTGCTTCTTCTACATCTTCTTCAATAAAGCGGTCAATACCTTTTACCAATGCATAGGTAATTCTTTCCTGTAATGGATTGTTTCTCCACTCTAAGTCTTCGGTCTTTTCTTTTTTAACCGATTTATGTTTTTCCGAATAATCGAGAAGTCTTTCTGTAGCATCTTCTCTTTTATCAAGTATTACGTCTTCTACCAGCCCCAGAAGTTCTTTATTGATTTCATCATAAACCTCCAGCATTGCAGGGTTTACAATACCAATATTCATTCCTGCCTGAATGGCGTGATAAAGGAAGACAGAGTGCATTGCTTCTCTCACGGTATCATTTCCACGGAAAGAGAAGGAAACGTTGCTCACTCCTCCACTCACGGATGCATACGGAAGATTTTGTCTTACCCAGCGCGTTGCTTCAATAAAGTCGATGGCATTTCTTCTGTGCTCATCCATTCCCGTTGCCACCGGAAAGATATTTAAGTCGAAAATGATATCTTCTGCCGGAAAGCCAAGCTGGTTAACTAAAATATCATAAGACCGTTTTGAAATTTCAATTCTTCGGTCAAAACTATCAGCCTGCCCTACCTCATCAAATGCCATTACAATAACTGCAGCTCCATATCTTTTAATGGCCTTGGCATGTTTAATAAATTCTTCCTCACCTTCTTTCAAACTGATAGAATTCACTACACATTTTCCCTGAGCCACCTGAAGACCTGCTTCCAGGATTTCCCATTTGGAAGAATCTACCATGATTGGGATTCTTGCAATATCCGGTTCGGAGGCAATTAAGTTCAGGAATTTGATCATGGATGCTTTTCCATCAATCAGTCCATCATCAAAGTTAACATCCAGAATCTGGGCACCTCCTTCTACCTGATGGCGGGCAATATCCAATGCTTCAGAGAACTTTTCCTCTTTGATCAGTCTTAAAAATTTTTTGGAACCGGCAACATTAGTCCTTTCACCAACATTGATGAAATTACTCTCCGGGGTTATGATAAGAGGCTCAAGGCCTGATAATCTTAAATACTTCATCGATTTTATTCTTCTAAAATATAGTAGGCATTATTTGCATTCTGCCTCAATAAATCTCTATGCTTGCTTAAAGCAGTCAACAGTGGAAATCTTTTATAGGCAAGATGATATTCTCTGGCAAATTTTTCAATCTCCTCTGTGATCTCATTGTAATACATATAACTGTAATTTGGAAATAGGTGATGGGCCACATGAAAATTGAAATTTCCCAGCATATTTCTTACCAACCAGTTATTTTCTTTTAAATCGTTCGTCACTTCAAACTGGTGACGAAGCCAGCTGAATGGAAGACCATTCTCTTTATTTAATTTTGGAAAAGCATTATCAGGAAGCGGATGTAAAGGCAGTAAAACAAACAATGCAAAAATGCTTGCTGAAATCACCTGTAAAAACCACGCTCCCAAAGCCAACCCTATTGATACTTTAAAGAACACAACAGGGATCACAATCTGATAAAAAAAGTAGAACAGTTTATAACTTATCATTTTTACTTTTTCTTTAACAGGTATTTGTCCCTGAGTTTTTAAAATCACCCTTTCTTTATCAAAGAAATCCCTAAAGTCTCTTATAAACATCCAGTTGAACAAATACAACGGATATACTAAAAAGAAAAACTTATCCTGATATTTCTGTACTCCTCTTGCCTTCACCCACGGTACGATTAAAAGCAGTCCGCTCTGTTCGATATCCGTGTCCCATCCATCCACATTCGGATAGGCATGATGGCTTGCGATATGTCTTTTCTTCCAGATATAGGAGTTGGCTCCTATAAAATCAAAAATGTGCAGAACTAAGCTATTCAGCCTTTTACTTTTATAGATGTTGTTGTGGGCAGCTTCATGGATTAGGTTTAAATAAATTAAAACCAAAGAAATCCCCATTAAAACATAACTCAGAATATAGACCCACTGCTTTTCGGCATTAAAAAGAGCCCCAAAATATAATCCCACGTAGACCAGCGGCAGAATAACCGCTTTGATCTGAATATAGATATCCCTGTTTTCAGGAATGGCTCCTACCCTTTGGTTCACTTTCTTTCTCAGCTCGTTAAATAACCTGATGTCCTCTGAATCTTTTAAGTAAATCGGCTTTTCCATTATATTAAGCTTTGTGGTTTATCTAAAGTTAATACTTATAATTCAGCCTTCATTATTGATTTTAATTAAAAAAATCTATCAAATCAGACAAATTCTCTCAATTTTCTGGGCGGATATTTTTCTACCAAATCTGCAATCGCCTTTATATGCTCAGGAGTTGTTCCACAACATCCTCCGATAATATTGATCAATCCTTTTTCAACATATTCCTTGATCTGTCTTGCCATATCTTCAGGAGTTTCATCATATTTTCCAAAAGCATTGGGTAAACCGGCATTCGGGTAAGCTGAAACAAAGAATTCTGAATTATGAGCCAGTGTTTCAAGATAAGGAGTCAGCTGATCTGCGCCTAATGCACAGTTGAAACCTACACTTAATAAATTCAGATGGGAAACAGAGATCAGAAAAGCTTCTGCCGTCTGTCCGCTCAAAGTTCTTCCCGAAGCATCGGTAATAGTTCCTGAAACCATGATCGGAATTTTGATTCCTCTTTCATCCTGCAGTTCATCAATGGCAAACAAAGCGGCTTTCGCATTCAGGGTATCAAATATGGTTTCTACCAAAAGGATATCTGAACCTCCATCCAGCAAAGCTTCACACTGCTGTTTGTAAGCCACCCTCAATTCTTCAAAAGTAATGGCTCTGTATCCGGGATCATTAACATCCGGACTTAAACTTGCCGTTCTGTTCGTTGGCCCGATAGATCCTGCTACAAATCTCGGTTTATCCGGATTTTTTGCTGTGTACTCATCACAGGCTTTTCTTGCAATCTTCGCAGATTCATAGTTCAGGTCATATACCAGGTCTTCCATATGATAATCTGCCATCGCTATTGTAGTCCCTGAAAACGTATTGGTTTCAATGATGTCTGCTCCTGCTTCCAGGTATTTCTTGTGAACCTCTTCAATGGCTTGAGGCTGGGTGAGAGATAACAGATCATTATTCCCTTTCACAGGATGCTCCCAGTCTTTAAAACGCTCACCACGGTAATCTTCTTCTTCAAATTTGTATCTCTGAAGCATCGTTCCCATAGCACCGTCAAGAATTAAAATTCTTTCGGATAGAGCTTTATATAATTGTTCTGAATTATTCATTTTGATATGTTTTGGCTAAAGCCGTTGGATATTTTGGTCTTCTGAACGGGCTTTAGCCGTTCTTATTGAATTAATCTAGAGCCTGTTTAAGATCTGCAATAATATCTTCCACATTTTCCAAACCTACTGAACAACGAACAAGCCCTGCAGTAATCCCTACTTCATTTCTTTCTTCATCTGACAGTTTAGAGTGTGTAGTGGATGCCGGGTGGGTAACGATCGTTCTTGTATCACCTAGATTAGCAGAAAGTGAACACATTTGTATCTTATCTAAGAAGTTTCTACCCCCTTCTATTCCTCCTTTGATTTCAAATGCCACGATATTTCCTCCAAGCTTCATCTGCTTTTTGGCTACTTCATAGCTTGGGTGGGATTTCAGGAATGGATATTTTACCAGGTCTACATTCGGATGGTTTTCCAAAAACTCGGCTACCTTCAATGCATTCTCGCAATGCTTTTCTACACGAATAGCTAATGTTTCAAGGCTTTTTGATAATACCCATGCATTAAAAGGAGACAATGCCGGACCTGTATTTCTTGCGAAAAGATAAATTTCTCTGATCAGGTCTTCTTTTCCTACTGCTATTCCTCCTAAAACTCTTCCCTGTCCGTCAATCAATTTCGTTGCTGAATGTACAACAATATCTGCACCATATTTGATAGGCTGCTGAAGATAAGGTGTTGCAAAACAATTATCTACAATAAAAATAAGATTATGTTTTTTTGCAATCTGTCCGAAAAACTCCAGATCCAGAATTTCAATAGCCGGGTTGGTAGGTGTTTCAAGATATAAGATCTTTGTATTGGGCTTAATGTATTGTTCTACATTTTCTGCATCACCTGCTTTAAAATAAGAGGTTTCAATATTCCATTTCGGGAAATATTTGGTAAACAGTGTATGGGTAGATCCGAATACAGACTGACAGCTTACAATATGATCTCCGGCATTCAATAAAGCTGCAAATGTAGAATAGATGGCAGCCATCCCTGTTGCAAAAGCATATCCGGCTTCTGCACCTTCCATCTTTGCAATTTTGTCAGTAAACTCTGTCACATTGGGATTAGAGAAACGGCTGTATAAATTTTTAGGTTTTTCTTCTGCAAAACTAGCTCTCATATCTTCTGCATCCTGAAATATAAAGCTGGAGGTAAGATATAATGGGGTGGAATGCTCGTCAAACTGACTTCTTTCAGTCTGGGTTCTTATTGCTGATGTTTCAAAATTTTCCATATAGTTTTAATTGGTCAATTTCACAGTGTAACCATCAGATTCTTCGCTATGCTCAGAATGACAATTGTCGTTATGGTTACACTGTGAAATTGGTAGATTGTTACATTAAATATTATTTAGTTTCACTTACTCTTAAAATATCTCCGAATACACCTCTGGCTGTTACCTGTGCTCCGGCTCCGGCTCCCATGATAACGATAGGATTTTCACCATAGCTTTCTGTGTAGATCTCAAAGATTGAATCTGAACCTTTTAATTGTCCTAATGCTGAAGTTGCCGGAACTGAAATCAATTTCACATCCAATTCTCCTTTGTCCTGCTGTAGGTCACCGTGCAGATCACCCACATATCTCAATACATGCCCAGGTTCCTGATTTTCTTTAATTTTCTGATATTCTTCGTTAAGCTCCTCAAGTCTTGAAAGGAATTCTGATTTTGAAACCTCAAGTAAGCTTTCAGGAACCAGATTTTGAATCTTGATATCTCCGAATTCGTTGATTAGGTCTAATTCTCTGGCCAAAATCAATAATTTTCTTGCAACATCATTTCCGGATAGGTCTTCTCTTGGATCCGGTTCTGTATATCCTTTCTCCAAAGCTTCGTTGATGATGGTTGAAAATTTATCGTCTCTTAAAGAAAAATTGTTGAACACATAGCTTAATGTTCCGGAGAATACTCCTTTAATTCTTGTAATATTTTCTCCTGAAAGGTGTAATAATTTGATAGTATCAATTAATGGCAACCCCGCTCCTACATTGGTTTCATACAGATAACGTCTGTTATTTTTGCTCAACGTATATCTTAGTTTTCTGTACTCTTCAATTGGAAGGGTATTAAAAATCTTGTTTGAAGAAACCAGATCGAATCCGTTTTCTGCCAAAGCATGGTAATTCTTTACAAAATCCTTACTTGCCGTATTATCCACAACGATAAGGTTTTCCAACTGGTTTTCGTTAGAGAAATTAATAAGTTCCTGAACACTCGAAGGATGCTCAGCTGTCAAAACCTCATCACTCCAATTCGCATCAAATCCTTTTTTGTTGAAGGCAATTTTTTTTGAATTAGCTACTGCTACGACTTTAAGATCTATTTTTTTACGTCTTTTAATCTCTTCAGAAGATTCCAGCACCTGTTGTATCAAGGTCTTTCCTACATTTCCGTGTCCAATGATCGCCAGATGAACGGTCTTTGGCTTCTTGAAAATTTCAGATTCTATAATATTTTTTGTCTTTTCATCCTGCGAAGAAGTTACTACTATGTTTACTCTGTTCTCTCCAGCAACCTGATTCAGCAATAATGGGAAAACATTGTTTCTTGCCAGTTCAGCAAAGACTTTATTGAAATCTTCTGCTACAAAACCAATCACAGAAACATTATTGATACTGTAGATCTGGGATACTTTTCCAGACTTTCTTTCTTCTTCAAACTCATCGATAAGACAAGCGACTGCTTTTTCAGCATCATTTTCCTGAACCAGGATAGAAATTCCGTTTTCTATTGCCTGTTGAGAGATTACCCCTACACTGATGCGCGCTAAAGTAAGCGCTTTAAAAATTCGTCCGTCAATCCCAATTTCTCCCAGGAAATCTTCTCCTTCAAATTTGACGATTGATCTGTTCTTCAAAAATTTTATTTCGTTAGCATTTTTCATTACTTCTGTAAAATGTTTTTAATGATATTATTTAATTGTTGATATTCCATTAGGAAGGCATCATGCCCGTGTATAGATTGGATCTCGTGATAAGAAACATTCTTATTTTTCTCTTTTAAGTTTTCAAAACACATTCGGATTTCAGAAGCCGGAAAGAATAAGTCTGTATCTACGGAGATCATGTGCATTCGTGCCTGTATGTTCTCCAATACTGTTTCATCAGTATTAATATTCATCAGGAGATGATTCATCAGTCTGTATGCTTTTAAACTAAACCTTTCGTTTAAAGCATTGCCATGATAAACCAACCAGTCTTCTGATTCCAGGCGTTGTTTCTCCTGATTATATTGGTTTTGAAATCTATCGTTGAGTGATTGTGGAGTTCTATAACACAGCATCGCATGAATTCTCGCTTTCTGTAATGGTTCATCTTTATCATTCAATAAAAATTTTTGAACCAGACACTGAGCATGAAGCCAGTCGTGTGTTCTGTAATCACAGGCTATGGGGATAAATATTTCTGCAAGATCCGGCTGCTTGGCAAGCATTTCCCATGCAATTCCCCCTCCAAGAGAGCCTCCAATAATGGCATATATATTTTTGATATGTAAAGCTTCAAGTCCTTTCAGAAATATCGCTGCGATATCTGAAGGCGTGAAGTCTTCATAGTCTTCAATTAAAAAATCGTCATAACCGTTTCCGGGTATATTAAAACACAGAACTGTGTATTGATCGATATCAACAATCTGATTTTCTCCCACCAATTGTTTCCACCAGCCTTTTTCTCCGGATACCTCTGAGTTTCCGGTAAGTGCATGATTGATTAAAATGATGGGTGCTGTAAACAGATCTTTCCCAAAAAGCTGATAGCTTAACGGGATATTGTATTCCTTGTGGGAATTGGTTTGATACGAAAGATTAATATAGTTTAGTTCTGTTTTCAATTCTATTATATTTTTATACAAATACAATTGAAAATGCCACAGGAAATGGCTGAAAAGAACTTCAGTAAGTTATCTGTCCAAAATACTTTGGTAGAACGTAGCACCTTCTTTGCTTGCGCAAAGGGTTGCTAAGGTTTCATAGGGTCTAATCCCTCAACCTTTCTTGATAACATTTTCAATATTTAAATGAACGAATGGTGCAAAGGTAGTCCTTTTCTTTTAATTTCAAAAAAAAATTATTTTAATATTTAAAAAAGCCATTAAATACAAGTGTTTCAAGGCCATATTAATAATTATTCAGATGAAAAAAATTGGAATTATTTTTCAAAAAAACTAACTTCGTATGGAAAAATGATGAGATATGACCGCCGAAAAAGAAAGATTACAAGATACCAAATGGAAAAACTGGGGCCCATATGTAAGCAACCGGCAGTGGGGAAATGTACGTGAGGATTACAGCTCAAACGGGAATGCCTGGGATTTTACCAATCATAATAACGCCGAAAGCTATGCTTACCGTTGGGGCGAGGAAGGCATCGCCGGAATTTCTGATGTAAAACAGTTGTTCTGCTTTGCTTTTTCATTCTGGAACAAGAAGGATAAAATGGTAAAAGAACGATTCTTCGGATTGAGTAACCCACAGGGGAATCATGGTGAAGACATCAAAGAAATCTTTTATTATCTGGATAATACACCTACTCACAGCTATATGAAAATGGTGTATAAATATCCGATCAACGAGTTTCCTTATGATGAACTTCTTGCTGAAAATGGAAGACGCAGTAAAAAGGAACCGGAATATGAGATTTTCGATACCGGAATTTTTGATAATGATGAGTATTTTGATATTTTCATTGAATACTGTAAAGCTGATCACAACGATATTCTGGCCAGAGTAACGGTCTGCAACCGAAGTCAGCATGATGCTCCCATTGTAGTGGCGCCTACTGCCTGGTTCAGAAACAACTGGAAATGGGGTTACAATACCTATAAAGCAGAAATGAATGCTTCTCATGACGGAAGTATCAATATTGGGCATGACAGCATTTCGATCAAAAAATTCTATTCCCGAAATTCAAATGCACAAAGTGTATTTTGTGATAATGAAACCAATACATCCAGACTTTATGGGGCTCCTAAAACGGAGAATACCTATTTCAAAGATGGCATCAATAGTTTTATTATTCATCAGGGAGATACTGTAAACCCGGAAAAAAGAGGAACAAAAGCTTCTTTTCTGATTGATGAAGTTGTAGGTGCAGGTGACTGTAAAATTTTCGAATTCAGATTGTGTCCTGATGAGACGGATGAACCTTTTGAAAATTTTGATACTATTTTCAGTACACGACAAGCGGAAGCTGAAGAGTTTTATAATGATATTCAGAATGATACGGTCAATGAAGATGAGAGAAATGTTCAGCGACAGGCTTTTGCGGGACTTCTCTGGAATAAACAGTTCTATCATTACAATATCGGAAAATGGCTGAAAGGTGATCCCAATTTTGAAGCTCCAAGAAATTTCAACGAGTATGTAAGAAATACGGAATGGAATCATCTTCACAATAAGGATATTATTTCTATGCCTGATAAATGGGAGTATCCATGGTATGCTACCTGGGATCTGGCATTTCACTGTGTTCCTTTTTCTATTATCGATGCAGAATTTGCCAAAGGACAGCTTTTATTACTTACCAAAGAATGGTATATGCATCCTAACGGACAGCTTCCTGCTTATGAGTGGAATATGAGTGATGTGAATCCTCCTGTACACGCATGGTCCTGTTTTCGTGTTTTTAAAATTGATGAAAAAAATAACGGAAAACCGGATTTATTATTTCTGGAAAAAGTATTTCAAAAATTGTTGCTGAATTTTACATGGTGGGTAAATAGAAAGGATAAAAACGGTAAAAATATTTTCGGAGGCGGCTTCCTGGGTCTCGATAACATCGGAGCTTTTGACCGGAATATGGTTTTAAAGGACGGCCAGCATCTTGAACAGGCAGACGGAACAAGCTGGATGGCGATGTATGCGTTGAATATGATGCGTATCGCCATGGAACTTGCCCAATATTATCAGGTGTATGAAGATATGGCGATCAAATTTTTTGAACATTATCTTTATATCGCCGAGGCTATGGAAAACCTGGGTGAAGGAACGAAAGGATTGTGGAATGAAGAAGACGGTTTCTTTTATGATGTATTGCAGCTTGGAAACGGAGACAGTGTTTCTTTAAGATTAAGAAGTATTGTAGGTTTGATTCCTATGTTTGCTGTGGAGATCGTAGACCATCGTTTACTGGAAAAGATGCCGAATTTCAGAAGCAGAATGGAATGGATCTTAAAAAATAAGCCGGAACTAACAAAACTTGTCTCTCACTGGGATGAGGAAGGACACGGAAGAAAACATCTGATGAGTATTCTCCGCAAAAACAGACTGACAAAGGTTTTGTCCAGAATGCTTGATGAAAATGAGTTTCTAAGTTCTTACGGAATCCGGGCAATGTCTAAAGTATATGAGGAAAATCCTTTTGTATTTTCTGTCCATGGTAATGAAAATATGGTCTATTATACGCCTGCAGAAAGTGACAGTCGGATGTTTGGCGGAAACAGCAACTGGCGCGGACCGATCTGGTTTCCTATCAACTTCCTGATTGTGGAAAGCCTGCAGCGTTTTCATTATTATTATGGAAATAGCCTGAAAGTAGAACTTCCAACGGGAAGCGGTGATAAAAGAAACCTTGATGAAGTAGCTCAAAATATCAGCAAAAGACTTTGTTCTCTATTTTTAAAGGATGAACATGGGCAGCGGGCTTTCAATGGAGGTAATCCAAAATTTAATTATGATGAGCATTTCAGAGATTATATTACGTTCTTTGAATATTTCCATGGAGATAACGGCCGCGGTGTAGGAGCTTCCCATCAGACAGGATGGACTGCTACTGTGGCGAAACTGATAAAACCAAGGCTTACCTTTTAATGAGTAATAGGTAATGGATAATAAAAAAAAGCCGGATGAATCATCCGGCTTTTTCTATTTTTAAAATAAGAGATTAAATTTTTACTCCGTTCACATAGACTTCGTATCCGATTTCTACATTCGGTTCTAAGGTCTTTGATACAGAACAATATTTTTCAAAAGAAAGTTCTGCTGCTTTCTGTGCTTTTTTAGGATCAATTTCTCCCTCCAAAAGGAACTTAACGTTAATAGATTTAAAAGGTTTTGCATCATCTACCTGTACTCTTTCTCCTTCAACCTCTGCCTGAAAGCCTGAAATATTCTGACGCTGCTTCTTTAAAATCGAAACCACATCAATTCCGCTGCAACCAGCGACTGCCATCAGTACACTTTCCATTGGAGAAACTCCTTTTGCTTCTGGCTGCGAAGTATTATCCAAAAGAATAGAATTCCCCTGTGCATTGGTACATTCAAATAAAAAATCGTCGTTTATTCTGTTAAGTGTAATTTTCATTATTTATTGCTTATTGCTTCTACAAAGTTATAAAATTCCTCTCGCTTTTATCTCCAGATATTTATTGATAACATCAATATTCAAATTTTCCGGAAGCGTATATACAGTATAGATTCCATATTTGCGGAGTTCCTGAATGATCAGTTTCTTTTCAAATTCAAATTTTTCAGCAATGATCTCGTCATATATTTCCTGCATATTTTCAGGATTTTTATTGATCAGTGTCTGCAGCTCTGAATTTTTAAAAAATACAACGACCAGCAAATGATTTTTAGCAATACCACGAAGATATTTTAGCTGTCGGTTGAGTCCGTCCAGTGTTTCAAAGTTTGTGAAAAGCAGAATTAAACTTCTTTGGTTGATGGAATATTTTACATCCTGATACAAACGGTTGAAGTCGCTTTCGAAGAAATCTGTTTTAATATTATAAAGTGCTTCAGATATTTTTTTTAGCTGACCGGATTTGTTATCGGCAGCAATTTTATTTTCAGCTTTTTTAGAAAAAGTCATCATACCGGCCCTGTCTCCTTTTCTCAAAATAATATGAGACAGCGCCATTGTTGCATTGATCGAGTAATCCAGCAGACTTAATCCGTTGAAAGGCATTTTCATGGTTCTCCCTTTATCAATCAGCATAAAGATACGTTGTGACTTTTCATCCTGAAACTGGTTTACCATCAAACGGTTTGTCTTCGATGTCGCTTTCCAGTTGATCGTTCTGATATCATCTCCAGGTACATATTCTTTGATCTGCTCAAACTCCATGGTGTGTCCCAGCTTTCTTACTCTTTTGATTCCTCCCAATAAAAATTCACTCTGAATCGCCATCAGTTCATATTTTCTGAGATGGATAAAGGACGGATAAGAAGGCAGCATAGCATCTTTCTGGAAAGTGAACCTCTTTGAGATCAATCCCAGTGGTGAAGAGGCATAAATATTAAGTCCTCCGAAATGATACTCACCTCTTTCTTTAGGCTCTAATGAATATTGGAAGAATGTATTTGCTCCTGAAGCAATCTGTTTTTCAATCAGAAAATCTCTTTTCTGAAACTGGAACGGAATTTCATCAATAATCTTAGTGATGATGCTAAAGCTGTAATTATTCTTGATATCAATTTTCACAAAATTCTCATCTCCATTGGACAATTTTTCCGGTAAAATTCGCTGAACCTGTAACGCATTCTTTTGGTTAAAAATCAACAGAAAATCTACCATTGCAGTCAGAAAACAGATCAACAGTGCAATATGGGCTACCCACATCAGCACCGGAAAGAAAAATGCTAGAACATACAGAATCCCCACTCCGATGAGCGCAAAAAAGAAACGTGTATTGATGTATAAGTTTTTCATTATTTAGGTTGCAGGTTGCAGACTCTAGGTTTTAGTTTATGTGGGCGTTTATTAGTTTTTTCACAATCATTACTATTGCAGGGAATTAATTAATCCGTTTAACATTTTGGATATTTCTATAATTTCTTGATTTAATTTCGAATAATCATCTTCATTTAAAAATTAAGATTTTTGGAAATTATTAATTGAGTTTCTACTTCTGCACAACTCCCTCTAGATATTTTTAAAAATTGCAGATAATCAGGTTTGCTTCTTCTTGAATTTCCCTCGGCAATATCGGATGGCATAGAAACGGCGGCTCTTCTCATTTGTGATACTAATCCGTAGATTTCGGTTTTGGGAAAAACTTCAGTAATCCTATAAATTTCAGTAACAAAATCAATAGATTTCTGCCAAACTAAAAGTTCTTTAAAATTTGCCATATATAATTTTGTAACTATTTAAACATTCACCCACTATCACCTGCCACCTATTAACTACTACCTATCTTGGAATCTCTATTCCTTCTAAAATCTGACGGATAATTTCATCTGCGGTAAGACCTTCCATTTCTCTTTCGGGAGATACAATGACTCTGTGTCTTAAGACAGCATAACTTGCTTCTTTAATATCTTCAGGAGTCACAAAATCTCTTCCTCTTAGAGCCGCAAATGCCTTTGAAGCTGTAAGAAGTGCCAATGAAGCTCTTGGTGAAGCGCCCAGATATAAGAATTGGTTTTCTCTTGTATTGATGATAATTTTAGCAATATATTCCATCAACTGGGCTTCCACAATGATTTCTTTTACAAGATGCTGATAGTTCTTCAATTGTTCAGCTGTGATAACACGATTTACTCCTTCCGTTTTATCTTCTTTTTTACTTTCGTGCTGATTTTTAATAATCGCGATTTCCTGCTCAAGATTAGGATATCCTACATTGATTTTGAATAAGAAACGGTCCAGCTGAGCCTCCGGAAGCCTGTACGTTCCTTCATGTTCTATGGGGTTTTGTGTAGCAATAACAAGGAAAGGTTCTTCCAAAATATAACGCGTCCCATCCATGGTAATCTGTCTTTCTTCCATGACTTCAAATAATGCAGACTGTGTCTTTGCCGGCGATCTGTTGATCTCATCAATCAGGATGAAGTTGGAGAAAATAGGTCCTTTTTTAAATTCAAATTCTGAATTTTTCACATTGAATATGGATGTTCCCAAAATATCGGAAGGCATCAGATCTGGTGTAAACTGAATTCTGCTGAACCCTACGTCAATTGTCTTGGCCAGCAATTTTGCAGTAATTGTTTTGGCTACTCCGGGAACTCCTTCAATCAGGACGTGCCCGTTTGAAAGTAATGCAGCCAAAAGATGTTCAATCATTTTCTCCTGCCCTACAATTACTTTTCCGATCTCAGATTTTACTTTCTCTAAGCTTGCCCGAAGCTCAATCATATCTATTCTCGACTGAAACTGCTCTTCCTGTTTATTAAGATTTATAGAGCTTTGGTTTTCTATATTTGGGTTATCAAAGTTTTCCATAATAAATTTTAATTTATCAATCTAACAATGGGTGACTATCTAATAATCATATCTCTTCCTGGGAAAAGTCGTTATCAGCATTGGTAACCTGTTACATTGTTGTATTATTATATTGTTGTATTATTTAAATATTTCATCAAGAAGCTTATTAATCCTCGTAAGATCTTCCTTCATTACACTGGCATAAGGATCCTGAGCTTTTTTGACAAGCGTTATCGCTTCATTGATCATCTCCATGGTTTTCCCGGTTTTCAGCTGTAATTTTTTTGCAAATTCTTCATCTAAATTCTGGGTGTCTATCAAAAGATCCATTCTCACTTTGTTAAGAAAATACTGGGCTTTCTTTGCCATCATATCATGAAAATCACCTTCCTGAAGATACAGATTTCCAATACTTTTCACAAAATCCAGGGAAGTATTCCTTAGTGGCTCTGTTACCGGTACTATTCTCTGTTTTCTTTTGGCATTAAAGAAAATAAAAAGGACAAGTCCACCCAAAAACACCCACCATGCATACTTTAAAGCCGGATTTGATAATATAAATCTCATGAAAAAGCGTGATGTTGAACTTTTGTTTGATACAAACCAAAGAGTTTCTCTATCTGGAAGATATGAAAATACATCTTGTGCATATTTTACGTTCCCAGGTTTCAGAAGATAATAATTGGTCAGAAAAAGAGGTTCAGTATGAGCATAGATATATCCTTTCCCAAACTTCACCTTGATAAAGTTGGCCTGATCAGTATTCTTTTTTTCCACCGTTTTTCCAAGGACCTCAACTTTAGGTTTAATAAATGAAAATCCTCTTCCTGACGGAAATTTATCTAATTTGATAAAATCATTCTGATATTTTTTATCGGTAAGCTTCAGCACATTTTCCTCTTCAAAAGAAATTTCGGAATCATAATATCCAATACTGTCTGAAATTTCTTTCGGCATATGGACCACCATCAAAAATGCATCTGAACCATTAGAAACCTCAGTCAGGATTTTATTCCAGGACTCATTGTCAAGATTATTTTCAATAACGACAATATTGTGAGGGTTCTTTTTATGCTGGCTATAATATTCATAGGGAACCTGCTCAATCTTCTTCAGATTATTTTTAAAAAGATTTTTAGCTTCATTATTAAAAACAAACAAACCGAACGGAGACTTTTCATTGATATCAAAATTCTTACGCCAGTCTGTAGTTTCTTTTTTGTTAACTTCAAGCAATGCCAGAATAATCATCACAATGATGAAAATTACAGCATATGTTTTGAAAGTTTTATTCATGGTTACTATTGTTATGGTTTAAATGCCTGATACTGATTTTTAAATTTCTGATAGTTATGTTCTTCAATACTGAACTCTCCATACCAGACATAGTCAAAAATATAAGACAAATTGGAGAATTCACTTTTCAGATGAGGAGCTTTCAGCTCTGCGGCATAATCTTTATTCGTCTTTTCCGGATTCCAGTTGATCAGTTTTTTATCGCTCAGTTTTTTAAGAATAAACAGGAACTGATAACGAACTGCCGAACGGTAATCTCCCGCATGTTCAAATTTTGCAATACTTTCAGGAAAATTGATTTCATGGATATTCTCATGAAGTTCCTGCACGTTGAGATCCAGCTTTTTATTCTTTTTGCCAAAAAGAAAGTTCCCGTCTTTTCCCATGACATATTTAATGATAAAATACAGCAGAAAACCGACAAGAATAATCGCAAACAGACGGATAAGAATTGTTGTAAATTCTCCTGACTTACTCAATGTTGTTTCCCCAAAAAGGCTCTGTATAATCTGATTGAGTTTCCGCATCAGCTTTTGAAAGAAAGATTCTCTTGGTTTTGATACGGAATAGTCAAATTCGTTTCCTTTATATCTTGATGGAATATTTTCTTTGAATGTTTTAGGATAAACCTCGTTCTCCGATACCGGATTTTTCATCAACACAGAATCTGCACGCAGCATATTTTTGTAATGTCCGGTTGTATACAGAGAATCTCCCAGATATTCATCAGCAGAATTATCATCCTGAGCCTGAACCAGCCCAAGGGAGAGAAAAAGCAGTATGAAAAGGAATAGTTTATTCATTGATTCCGATAGTGTCTATTTCTGCAAGTTCTACTTTCTGGTGAAGATCTGTTCTGCTGTCGTAATACATCAATCCGGCATTCACATACATCAGGTTTGACAGAAAAAATGAAATCAGCATTGAAATTCCATAGAATACAAAAAACAGAATTCCTACAGTTCCGGTAAAAGGGTTCTGTTCAAAATTTCCGTTCGGTGTAGACGTAAGAAGCGATCCATAAAAAAATATCATCGGAATAAATGTGAATATAGATGTTACCATATAAATAATAATAAACATCACAAATGCCGATCCCCAATATTTCCAGTACGGGGATTTTTCACTACCGTTCGGATATGAAAACTGTGAACGTAAAGCATAACTCAAACTTCCCCAGAAACCTCTGTCCGAATTAAAATAATCATACATCAGAAAGGTAGTAAAATTAAATATCGTTGGATAAAGAAGCAGTATCAGGAACAATCCAATAACAATAAAAATGAGGATATAAGAAAATCCTACCACAAACAAAACTGCTGGTGTGACGATAAAGATCATTCCAAGACACAGCTTAGCAATTCTACCTGCATTTCTTTTAAAATCATTCAGAATTTCATCAGCCTTTATCTTTTCTGCCCCTTCTGCAATTCTTTTTAAATAAAAAACAGGGTACAGGTAATTAACAATCATCAAAATCATGAAAAGTAGGAAAGTCAATAATCCTACTGTAATCAGCATTCCAGCATTATCCGAAAAGTACTGCTCAAAATAATACGTTTCTCCGCCAAGATTAGATCCGAATATCTGAGAAAAAAGTTCTTTATATCCGAAAATCAAAACAGTAACCATCAGGATCAATAGCAGCCCATTGATTAGAATATAGTTTTTAAAATAATTCTTCCCATATAATTTGAAGAAATTAAAACTATCGCTGATAAAGGTTCCAAAATCTCTTTTTTTATAAAATTGTATCATTGATCAGTTTATTAGTTTTTTTGTAGACAACAGACGGATATACAAAATAGTAAAATCCTATAATTGCCAGTGAGCCAAAAATAATGACCAGGTTCAGAAACAAAGGCATCTTCAAAGCGTGTCTTGTAACATAACCTTCTATAATCCCTGCACAAACAGTGAAAGGTATTGTACTTAGAAATATTTTAAATGAATCTTTAAATCCTTTTTTAAAAGAATTAAATCTTGAAAACGTTCTCGGAAATAAAATAGAAGCTCCCAGGATCAGTCCGCACATCGCTTCCACCACCATGGCAAAAATCTCAAAAACTCCGTGAAGCCATATTCCTCTTGCACTGTCTTTCAGTGCTCCGTAATCATAAAAAAAATATTGGAAAGCTCCTAACATCACACTGTTGGAAAGCAATGCGAATAATGTTCCCACTCCTCCGGCAATTCCGTAAATATACAATTTCGCTCCTACCTGAATATTATTAAAAATAATCCCAATTGTACTTCCCCATGTGCTGCCACTCTGATAAACTCCTACAGCATTATTATTTTTAATATTTTCCATTGTTTCATTCACATAGCCCTCACCCAGAATAATATTAACAAAGTCTTTATCATAAATGGCAGAAAGCACTCCTATTGAAGTAAACAAAATGAAAAAGAGAAAAGCATACATCAGATATCTCCTGTACTGATACATCAGCAATGGAACTTCAGTTTTGAAAAAATAAACCAGCCTGTTCTCCTCTACCCTTTTTGTTTTATAGATCTTCTGAAAAATCTGGGCAGACAGATGGTTCAGGTAAACTGTGGTGTTACTTTTGGGATAATAAGTCTGGGCAAAAGAAAGATCATTGATCAGGTTAATATACAACGAAGACAGGTCATCAGGATTTTTTTTAATTTTCCCTTGAATAACCTGTTCTATTCCCAACCATTTTTCTTTATTTTGTTTAATGAAATAAACTTCTCTCATAATTGTTAAGGCTAAAATAATAAAAAATATGTCTCAAATTGCGATAAATACCTCACAAAATGTAAATATTAATTTTAATATTGCAGGCGTAGGAGAAAGGATGCTTGCCTTCATTATTGATCTTCTGATCAGGATAGCCTATGTGGTGATTATCCTGTATTTGTTCTTCAATATTTTCGACTTGGGATATTTATTAGATGGCCTCGATGAATGGTCTATAAGAGCTGTATATCTTATCCTTACTTTTCCTATTTATATTTATCCACTTGTTTTGGAAAGCCTAATGGAAGGCCAGACACCCGGTAAAAAGCTGATGAAAATCAAAGTGGTAAAGATTGACGGTTACCAGGCCAGTTTTGCGGATTATATGATCCGCTGGGTTTTCAGAATTGTTGATGTATCATTTGCCGGGGTGGTAGGACTTATCTCTATGATTATTTCTAAAAATAACCAGCGTTTAGGTGACATTGCTTCAGGAACTGCGGTCATTTCTTTAAAAAACAACATCAACATTTCTCACACCATTCTGGAGAATATCCACGAAGATTATATTCCTTCTTTTCCTCAGGTTATTGCGTTGAGCGATAATGATATGAGAATCATCAAAGACAATTACACCAAAGCGTTGAAAGTAGACGACCGCCAGATCATTAGTAAGTTGTCTGAGAAAATTAAAAGTATTCTGAAACTGGAAATTGATGCCACTAAAATGACAGAAAGACAGTTTATCAATGTTGTTATTAAAGATTACAACTACTATACGGGAAAAGACAATTAGTAATATCAATGGTCAATTTTGCTTCGCAAGTGAATTGACAGTATCGTAAATTAATTATTGCTTATTGCTTATTGCTTATTGCTTATTGCTTATTGCTTATTGCTTATTGCTTATTGCTTATGCAAAGGTCGGTGCAATTTTTGTATGTTTAATATTAAAGTGTAGAATCATGAAATTTGAAAACAATAAATCCGGAAACGGTGGAGTTCTTACCCTAAATAACGAAATAAAAGAAGTAGGCAGGCTTACCTATACCATTTTCCCTGAAGATCATAAATTCATTATCTCTTTTGTATTGGTACATCCCGAATTTGAAGGAAGAGGAATGGGGAAATTTTTAGTGGAAGAAGCCATTAAATTTGCAAGAGAAAACAATTGGAAAGTATATCCGCACTGTTCTTATGCAAGATCTGTGATGATGAGAATGAGTGATGTAGAAGATATATTTTTAAAGAATTAAAACTTCATTCAATAGAATATCTTCAATATCATCCGGGTAATCTACTTTGAGATGATGGTCAGAAGCAACCCATTCCATAATTTCCTGAAGATTTAAAACCTTAGAATTGGGTATTCCCATTTTGTCAAGGGCGCATGCATTACATCCCTGTTCATATTGATTATGGATAGGAATCACGAATAATTTTTTATCCATAAACAGTGCTTCTGCAGGAGATTCAAAACCTGCATTGCATAAAATTCCGTCACAACCTTCAAAGTATTTCAGATACTGGCTTTCATCAATAGGAAATACTTCCACATTTTTTACTTTAACCTGTACTTTGCTGTATTTTGAAAACACTTTCCATTCAACAGGAATTTTTCTTAAAACCTTAATGATATTTTCATCAGCAAAACTCGGAAGATACACAAGGTAATATCCCTGTTTGTAAGGATTAAGATTTCTGATTTTCTTTCTGATCACTGGCTTTTTGATCTGGGGATGGTAATTTTCAAAATGGAATCCTATTTTCCTTTCACTGGGAACATAGTATTTTAAAATCATTTCTCCCAAAAAGTCTTTATTCTTTGGTTTGGGGGTTTCCGCAAAACTCATGGAGGCCTGGTGGCTAAGTTCTATCATCGGAAGTTTCTTCAGTTTGGCTGCCCATCCCGTCAGAGGTTCATAATCATTAATGATTAAGTCATATTGTGAGAGCTCCAATTCTCTGATTGTTTTGGCCGCTTCAATGAATTTATTTTCAGTAAACGTTTTTCGGTAGGATAAACCGCCTGTTTTGTTATAAAGAAGGGAAATGCCCCTGTATTGGAAATTGATGTCAAAATCAGCCTTTAATTGCGATTGATGCCCACTGATTAATGTATCAACGGATGCATATTTTTTGAGAAGAGGAATAATTTCCTGCGCTCTGGCCATGTGACCGTTTCCAGTACCCTGGAATGCGTACAAAATTTTCATTTAGGAAAAGTTGGTTACGATTTTTAAAAGAGCAGAGTTATCCATTTCCGGAATTTCTTCCACTTCATCATCTTTCAGCAAATGCTTATGCTCATCATAATAAAAAATTGTCCATTCTTTATTATTGTATTCTAAGGCAGAGAGATTTTCAATCCAATCTCCCGAATTCAGATAAGTACAAGATCCTTTTTTATTGACTACCTCACGGATCTGTGGCTGGTGGATATGTCCGCAAACTACATAATCATAATTATTGTCAATAGCCAGCTCTGAAGCCGTAAGTTCAAAATCCCCGATATATTTTACTGCTTTTTTCACATTGTTTTTGATCTTTTTTGAAAATGAGTATTTCTCTTTACCCATTTTTTCTAAGAACCAATTTACAACATTATTGATAACAATTAGGAGATCATACCCTTTTCCGCCTAGTTTGGCGATCCATTTTGAGTGCTGGACGGATGCATCGAAAACATCACCATGAAATATCCAGGTTTTTTTCTGATCAATATTCAGGCAGATTTTATTACAGACTTTAAGTTTTCCCAATTCAAAATCTGTGAACTTTCGGAACATTTCGTCATGATTGCCTGTGATGTAATAGACATCTGTGTTCTTGGTAGCCAATGAAAGAATCTTTCTGATTACTTTCAAATGAGGTTTAGGGAAGTAAGACTTTTTAAACTGCCAGATATCAATAATATCACCGTTCAAAACTAAAGTTTTGGGTTGGATAGAATTGAGATATCTCAACAATTCTTTAGCCTTACATCCATAAGTTCCCAGATGAACATCCGATATAACAACTAATTCAACGTTTCTTTTCATAGTTTTGTACAAAGAAACTAATTGAAAGTTAACTGTATATGAATGCTATATTATTTTTTATAAAGAGTCCATCAGCTCTTCTGTGATTTCCATATTGTGGTAAACGTTCTGAACATCATCATCCTCTTCGAAACGTTCAAGCATTTTCATATTAGCTTTGAACTGTTCAGCATTTACTTCTTTTGTATTATTTGGAATTCTTTGAAGTTCTGCACTTTTTGCTTCAATTCCAAGATCATCCAATTTGTGAGATAAAGATCCGAAATCTTCAAAAGCTGTTGTGATCATTACTTCATCTTCATCTTTTTCTACATCTTCTGCACCGCCATCAATCATTTCCATTTCGAAATCATCCCAATCCATTTTGATCTGAGTCAAATCAAGAGTAAAAATTCCTTTTCTATCGAAGATAAATGCTAATTCACCATTCTTACCAAGGTTACCGTCAAACTTGTTGAAAACAGCTCTTACGTTCGCTACAGTTCTTGTCGTGTTGTTTGTAGTACATTCTACAAAAAAAGCAACACCACCTTGTCCGTAACCTTCATAAGTGATTTCTTCATAGTTCTCTGCATCAGCACCACTTGCTTTCTTGATGGCACGTTCTACGTTGTCCTTAGGCATGTTTGCCCCTTTTGCATTCTGTATACATCTTCTCAGCGCCGGATTGGCTTCCGGATCTGTTCCACCCGCTTTTACAGCCAGTGCAATGTCTTTACCTATTTTGGAGAATGTTTTAGCCATTTTATCCCATCTGGCCATTTTAGAAGCTTTTCTATATTCAAATGCTCTTCCCATTTTAATTTTTAAATTTCCAACAAAATTACTCAAAAGTCAACAAAAAAAAAATACCTCCAAAAAAAATTGGAGGTATTCATTATTTAGAAAAATTAATTATTTTTTCTTTTTAGCAACACCTTTTTTCTTAGCTGGAGCTTTTTTAGTAGCTTTTTTAGTAGCTTTTTTCACTGGAGCAACAACATCAGATTTTTGATATTTGTTCCATTCGCTGTCATCACCAATGTATCTAACAGTTACTTTTCTATCAGCTTGTCTTTCAGCATCAGATGCAGATTCTGCAACTTTAGCATTTTGCTCACCAATACCTACTGATTTCAATGCGTTGATATCTACACCTCTCGCATCTAAAGCAGCAACTACAGAAGCAGCTCTTTCTTTAGATAATTTCAAGTTGTAAGCATCGCTACCTTTTTTATCAGTTTCTCCAACTAATAAGAATCTACCTCCATCCTTCTTAATGATTTCAGAAGCAGTATCTAAAGCTCCTTTAGATTCAGGTTTGATTGTAGCTTTGTTGAAATCAAAGTATACACTCTTAAGATTCTTTTCAACGTCAGTAGCTGTTACTTCTTTTGGTTTAGGACATCCATTGTATTCAGGAAGACCTGGAACAGTAGGACAAGCATCATCTTTATCTAAGATACCATCACCGTCTGTATCTGGCCAAGGACAACCGTTGTTTTCAGCAGGACCTGCTACTGTAGGACAAGCGTCATCTTTGTCGATTACACCATCACCGTCAGTATCTGGCCAAGGGCATCCGTTGTTTTCAACTGGACCAGCCACTTCTGGACATTGATCGTCTTTATCTGGAACTCCATCACCGTCAGTATCAGGACATCCTTGGAATTCTGGTAAACCTGGAGTATCTGGACAAAGGTCATCTTTATCTAGGATACCATCCTTATCTCTATCTCTGTTTCCAAATCTGAATAAGATAGAAGCAGAAGCTTGCCAGAAGTTAGCAGCTGTAGATTTATCACCTGGAGTTGATACATAATCTCCCTGAACACCAAGACCGAAGTTCTTAGTTACCCAGAAGTTAGCACCAGCACCTGTAGCTACAGTAAAGTGATTAGCTTTACCATTCTCGTTACCATCTTTACCGTTAGTTACGTTTTCGATAGGATTACCGTTAGCGTCAACAGATGTTCTAGGGAAAGTAAGAGCTGTATAATCGTGTCTTAAGTAGTTAGCACCAACTCTTAAATATGGATCAAACCAAGATTCTTCGTTCCATAAAAGACCTGCAGCGTGAGCCTGGAAACCAAGACCTGTCATTAGGAAAAATTCTTTCCCCATGTTGAATCTTTTGTTTTCAACATTCCCAACAGAAGTCTGCCAGTCAATTACTAAACCTTTACCAACATTTCTAGCAACTGTTAACTTAGATAATGGAGGTGTAATAGAAAAGTTGTTCACATTGAACATACTTTTTGTCAAATTGTTAGCAGAGAACGTATTACCGAAGCTAGTACGTGCTGCTACGTGGTTTTCTGCATGAGCACCAACTCCGATTAACCACGGATTGTTGGTAGTCTGTGCGAAAACAGTAGAGGCAACAGTAAGCGCCAATGCTGAAATTCCTAATTTTAGATTTTTCATAGAATTAAATGATTAAATAATTGATAATGCAAAATAAATATAATTTTTCTTTATATACAAAGTTTTTCAAATGATTTTTAACTTTTCTTTAATATTCTGTCCAGGTTCCGTTTATTTTCTCTATCTTTTATCGCCTCTCTTTTATCGAAAAGCTTTTTACCTCTACCCAGCGCTATCAGCACCTTTGCTTTACCTCGGTCAGTGATATATAATTTTAAAGGTATTATGGTGTTCCCAGCATCCTTTAACTTTTTTTCAAGTTTTTGTAATTCTTTTTTGTGCAAGAGCAATTTCCGTTCCCTTTTTGTTTTATGATTGTAAAAAGTGCCCAATTTATACTCATCAATCATCATGTTAATGATGTATAATTCCCCATCAATAAACTGACAGAACGATTCTGTGATAGATGCTTTGGATGAACGTAAAGATTTTATTTCGGTACCCGTCAAAACCATTCCTGCTTCATATTCTTCAAGAATTTCATATTCAAAGCGGGCTCTTCTATTTAATATACTAACTGTTTTCTCAATCTTCATCATTTTAAATTTCGTTATTGAAATATATAAAAAATACCATACAATTAAAAACTTGACTATTATATTATTACAAAATACCCAAATTCTTTTCGTATTTTTGCGCCAAATTTACAAAACTATATGTTAACAGTATCTAACTTATCTTTACAATTCGGGAAAAGAGTTCTTTTTGACGAGGTAAATATTATGTTTACCAAAGGAAACTGCTACGGAATCATCGGAGCAAACGGTGCGGGAAAGTCTACATTCCTTAAAATATTAACAGGAAAGCAAGATCCTACAACAGGACATGTATCTCTGGAACCAGGGAAAAGAATGTCAGTTTTGGAGCAGGATCACTTTGCTTTTGATCAGTATACTGTTCTTGAAGCAGTTTTAAGAGGTAACAAGAAATTATTTGAGATAAAAGAGGAAATGGATGCGTTATACGCAAAAGAAGATTTCTCTGACGAAGACGGAATTAAAGCCGGTGAACTAGGTGTAATCTATGATGAAATGGGAGGTTGGACTGCAGAATCAGATGCACAGACCATGCTTTCAAACGTTGGAGTTAAAGATGACATGCACTGGCAAATGATGAGCGAACTTGAGAATAAAGACAAAGTAAAGGTTCTTTTGGCTCAGGCGCTTTTCGGAAATCCTGATGTATTGATTCTGGATGAACCTACCAACGACCTTGACATTGATACTATCTCCTGGTTGGAAGATTTCCTTGCAGATTATGAAAATACAGTAATCGTTGTATCTCACGACCGTCACTTCTTAGATACGGTTTGTACACACATCGGTGACTTGGATTATGCTAAACTTAACCTTTACACAGGTAACTACTCTTTCTGGTACCAAGCTTCTCAATTAGCAACGAGACAAAGAGCTCAGGCTAACAAAAAAGCTGAGGAGAAGAAAAAAGAACTTCAGGATTTCATCGCAAGATTTAGTTCAAACGTTGCAAAAGCTAAACAGGCAACTGCAAGAAAGAAAATGATCGATAAATTGAATATCGACGACATTAAGCCTTCTTCAAGAAGATATCCAGCAATTATTTTCGAAATGGAAAGAGAAGTGGGAGATCAGATTTTAGATGTAAAAGGTCTTGAAAAAACAAAAGACGGAGAATTATTATTCTCAAACATCGATTTAAACCTTAAAAAAGGTGATAAAGTTGCTGTTCTTTCAAAAAACTCTTTAGCTATCACAGAATTTTTCGAAATTTTAGCTGGAAATATTGAAGCAGACAAAGGAACTGTTGCTTGGGGAGTTACAACAAACCAATCTCAAATGCCTTTAGACAACACTAAATTCTTCCAGGAAGATATCAGCCTGGTTGATTGGTTGAGACAGTTTACAAAAAATGACGAAGAGCGTCACGAAGAATTTGTAAGAGGATTCCTTGGAAGAATGCTTTTCTCAGGTGACGAAGCGTTAAAATCTTGTAAAGTACTTTCAGGAGGTGAAAAAATGAGATGTATGTTCAGTAGAATGATGCTTCAGAAAGCAAACGTTCTTTTATTAGATGAACCTACCAACCACTTAGACCTTGAAAGTATCACGACATTGAACAACTCACTGTCTAACTTTAAAGGAAATCTTTTATTATCTTCTCATGACCACGAGATGCTTTCAACAGTCTGTAACAGAATCATTGAACTGACTCCTAACGGAATCATCGACAGAGAAATGACTTATGACGAATATCTTGCTGATAAAAAAATTAAAGAATTAAGAGAAAAAATGTATTCTTAATCTACACAGCATTATAATGTATATAAAACCCCTCAAAGTATTGCTTTGAGGGGTTTTTATTGAAAAATAAATTAAATAATTATTTCGTTAGTTTCGCAGTGGGTAAAGAGACAGCTCCCGGATCTTTCCACATCCCATCTTTTTCTGCTTTCTTTTTAATAGACTCTGCCCTTTTATTACTGTCAGGGTGAGAATTGAACATTTTTTCAAAGTTAGTCTGTGTACTCCCTTCTGAAAGTAAAGCTAATTTTTTGAAAGCTGTATAAGCTCCCACAACATCATATTTATTAGCTTTCATAAAGTCGTATGAATAGGTATCTGCTTCAGATTCCTGTTTTTTGCTATGTGAAGCATCTAAAAATGCATTAGCCATCTTTCCTACCTGAGTTTCATTCAGAGTAGCGACAGCAGAAGAAGCTGATGATGCGGCATCTAGTGCCGCTGCCTTTAGATAAGCAGATTTCATTGCATCTTTTGTATCCTGATTTTTCACGTGGCCGATTTCATGTCCAATAACAGCAAGCAATTCATTGTCTGTCATGATATCCATCAGAGAAGAGAACACACGTACACTTCCGTCTGCACAAGCAAACGCATTGATATCTTTTACTTTATAAACTTTATAATTCAAATTCAGACCGTCCTGAGATTTGTGTTTTCCAAACAGTTTGTTCAGTCTCACAGTGTACGGATCTTTAGGTCCTGCTACGGCATTATTTTTATCCATCCAGTCTACTGATTCTTTGGATAATTTAACCGCGTCTTCGTTCGTAAATGTTAGTGCTTTTGCTCCATTTGAAACCATTCCGGCAGCTTTCCCGAGGTTAATTTTTTGTGCATTGATCGAATACATAGCCCCCAATAGCGTAAGGCATAGTGTAATTTTTTTCATAGTCATTTAAATTTGGAGGACGAAGATAACCATTTTTCAACAATAATAAAGCTAAAAAAATAAACTCTATTTTTTTAATTTTAAAGGAAAAAATGAAAGCCATTTACCTGTTTACTCTATTCTTCTTTTCTCTATTCACAGGGCAGGAAAAAATAAAATACAACATGCCCGATTATGAAGATGTAATGATGACCTCCAATACTTACAATCTACCCTTTAACGTCAACTTCACATCATCAACTTACCTCCAAAACTTAAAAAGACTTGAACAGAAAAGCAATGGAGAGTATCTTAATATTTTAGAGTATGATAAAAATGGAAATTTGATTTATAAATATTATCGACAATATGTAAGTGAAAACTGGAGCGGAAAATATCTGACCATTATTGAAAGAAATATTTACAATGATAAAAACCAGCCAGTCAAAACCCTCATTCTTCACTCTAATGTTGGCGCAAGTTTAAATGAATATCATTATGATGCTTTAGGAAATATAATCCTTGTCAATAACACAGGAATTCCAATAATCGGGGGCAATGAAAATTCCTGGAGATATATTGAAGGCTTATTAAAAACCGAAGATTTTGACAAGGATAAAAATATTCTGAAGCTTAATAATAAAAAGAATAAAAGTTCTTATGTTTTTGAATATGATTTTAATAAAAAACTAGTGAAAGCATTCTCTAAGGATCTGCCGTCAAATCATGATTTCCATATTGTGTATCAATTTAGTGATTCAAACCAATTAATGTCAAAGACTGTTTTAGATCAAGGTAAAATCTATTATGACAATTCTTATTTCATTGATTATAAAGATGATAAAAAGATCACAAAAGAATATGATGAGGAAAAGAATTTAAAACAAACCACAACGGAATATCCTGAGAATAAATTTACTGTTATCGAAACGGTTAATACTGAATATAAATTTGACCAGAAAAGAAAATACTTTGGCAAAACACTGATTTTTGATGATAGCTTTACTCAGGATAACAATGAAAAGACACTTGAAAAATATGATCTAGACAAGTATAATATTCCTGTAAAGATGACTGTAGAAAAGAATGGAAAAATAGATTCAACCGTTATTTTCACAAATAAGTACGAGTTTTATTAGACTTATTTCTGTTATTTTTTTAAATCTAATTTGCTGATTTTTAAAGAGGCTTTTAGAACTTTTTTCCTTATTTTTGTGAAATGAGTCAAAAATGGATTTACAAGCCTGAACCCGATGAGGAAGTTGTGGACAGACTAAGTTCGTCACTTGGTTTTGGTACTTTTGAATCTAAAATCCTCGTTTTAAGAGGGATTGACAACTATCAAAAGGCCAGAGAATTCTTCAAACCAAACCTTACCGATATACATAATCCTTTTTTAATGGCAGATATGCAAAAAGCTGTAGAGCGTATTGCAACGGCCATTGAAAATGGTGAAAAAATATTGGTATATGGTGACTATGATGTAGACGGAACCACAGCAGTTGCTTTAATGTATCTTTATCTCAGCAAGATTGTTGAGAAAAAATACTTAGACTACTATATTCCGGACAGAAATTCTGAAGGCTACGGAATTTCTACTGAAGGAATTGATTTTGCCAAAGCAAACGGATTTTCATTAATCATTGCTCTGGATTGTGGAATAAAGGCCCTTGACATGATCAGCTATGCCAGTAATCTGGATATCGATTTTATTATCTGCGACCATCACCTTCCGGGTGAAGAAATTCCAGATGCAGCAGCTGTACTTGATCCTAAAAGAAATGACTGCCGATATCCTTTCAAAGAACTTTCAGGATGTGGTGTTGGCTTTAAGCTTTGCCAGGGATTAAATACAATTTATAAATTACCGGAAGCTGAATTATTTGAACTGACTGATCTTCTTGCCATTTCTATTGCGGCAGATATTGTTTCCATGACCGGAGAAAACAGAGTATTGGCAAAAATGGGATTAAAAACCCTTAGAAAGACCAGAAATCTAGGATTAAGACTATTAATTCCTGAGGACAAACTTTCTCATTTTGAAATTTCCAATATTGTTTTTGAAATAGCTCCTAAAATTAATGCTGCTGGAAGAATATCTCAAGGTAAAGCAGCTGTGGAACTTATGGTTTCCGACAATCTGAAACATGCAAATCAGATTGTAAGTGACATCATGGACCTCAACGATGAAAGAAGAGAACTGGATATGAATTCTACCCTTTCAGCATTGAACCAAATTATAGAATCTCAACAAGAAACCAAGCATACAACAATCGTTTATCATCCTGAATGGAATAAAGGAGTGATTGGTATTGTAGCTTCCCGCCTTATTGAAACCTACTATAAACCCACTCTGGTATTTACCGATGGTAATAACGGGGAAATGGTAGCTTCCGCAAGATCTGTTTCCGATTTTGATGTGCATGAAGCTCTTGATATGTGTTCCGAATACTTCCTTAAGTTTGGAGGGCATCATGCGGCTGCCGGACTTTCTATGGAGAAAGACAAGTTTGACGCTTTCAAGGAAAGGTTTGAAAAAATTGTTTCTGAAAAAATCAAAGAGCATCAGAAAGAGCCTTCTATTGCCATTGATACTGAAATTACAGTGGATGAAATTAACAGAGAGTTTATCAATTTCCACAGAAAACTGGCTCCATTTGGACCTCACAATATGAAACCTATTTTTACATTGACAGATCAGAAACTGTCTGGCTATGTGAAAACAATGGGGAAAGATAACAACCACCTGAAGTTTTATATCAAGCAGGAATCTACAGGACGAAATATCGAATGTGTAGGATTCAAGCTAGGACCATTTGTTGAAGATTTTAAAAATAAAAATTTCGACCTTGCTTTTACCCTTGAAGAAAATCACTGGAAAGGCAATGTTACTCATTATCTAAATATTAAGGATGTGAAGTTTAGGGATTGATGAAAGATGCAGGATTAGGTTACAGAGGATAGAAATAAGAACAATATCAAAGCCCATTCACCTTAAAAAAGAATCCTGAGTCTAATATTTATATTCTAAATACTCTCACCCGCTATCCGTTACAAAAATGAAAAAAATCGGTTTATTTTTCGGGTCATTCAATCCTATTCATATCGGACATCTTATTCTGGCGAATTATATTCTGGAAAATTCTGATATGGATGAGCTTTGGTTTGTAGTGAGCCCACAAAATCCGTTTAAAGACAAAAAATCTTTACTGAAAGATCATAACAGACTTGATATGGTACAGCTTGCGGTAAAGCATTATCCGAATATGAGAGCTTCTAATGTAGAATTTTCTCTTCCGATGCCAAGCTATACTATTGATACACTTACCTATCTCCATGAGAAATATCCTGAATATTCTTTCAGCCTGATCATGGGAGAAGATAATCTGAAGAGTCTTCACAAGTGGAAAAATTCTGATGTTCTGATCAAAAATCATCATATCATAGTTTATCCAAGAGTATTTGAAGGAGAAAAGGCTGATGCTGATTATTTACAGCATGAAAATATTTCTCTCATAAAGGCTCCGGTTATAGAACTTTCTGCTACTGAAATCCGTACTATGATTAAAGACGGAAAAAATGTAAGACCTATGTTGCCACCTGAAGTTTTTGAATATTTGGATGGTAGCAGTTTTTATAAGTAATTTTGCAAATCAGAAATGAGAAGTTAGAGAAAGACTCTTTACTATTAACTCTCAACTCATAATTAAAGGAATGGATTTCATCGAAAAATTTTTCTCAAAATATTCTCAGGAAAAAATCATTAAATGGTTTAAACAGGTTTGTCTTGCAGAAGCCTTTTCATGTCTTTTACTGTACTGTGTTGCAATGATTTGGATCCGATATGATGAAAATTTATATTCTATTATCTTCATCAGCGTTATTGGCAGTTTACACGGATTATTTTTTACGCTTTACCTTTTACTCTGCCTTCCTGCAAGAAAAATTTATCATTGGGATGATGAAGATTTTGTTTTTGCCTTATTATCTGCCTTCTTTCCTTTTGCAACAGTTTGGGTAGACAAAAAACTAGCCCGTTTTGACAGAGAATAAATAATAAATATACCGCATAAAAAAAGGACCTTTTCGGTCCTTTTTATTTTTACGATGATTACATATCTCGTTTTACATGCCCTGTTGCGGTGAAGGTATGGTTTCCTGAACTATTGGTAAAAGTTCCATTGACTGTAAAATCAATATAGTCTCCTACAGCTCCAAAAGAAGTTATATTTACAACGAGGTTTCCATTATTTGTTGTAATAGCACCTCCTGAAAATTCAAATCCATAATTTGAAGTAAAACTTGCAGCAACTCCCAACATATTATTCTGAGTCATAGAAAAAAATGGCCCTGCAGGATTCATTGAATTTATTCTCAATTGTTTAGGTTGCATATTAGGTGATGCAGGTATAAGACCTGTCCATTGTACATTGATCAATCCCAACACATAAACAACTGACTGATTATCAATTTTATAGCTTATAAATTCATTTAAAGAATTACAAGCCATGATATTCCCTAGATTTATAGTATTAGAGATTGCAGTGAAAGTAATTTCATTGGTTGTCTGAAAATTAGTGGTATCAAATCCTTCATAAGTAAACTGTGGATTTACTGTACATGAATAGGTGTTGAAGGTAAAACTTCCGTTATTGTCTACCGGAACTGACATATACTGGAAATAGCTTGTAGCCCCTACTGGTTTTAGGACTACATAACCGTCACTCACATTAGCATTGGCGCAAGTTTTCAGGATTCCCTGGATGGTATAACTGGTAGATGTAGGTGGATTTACTGTAATATCTGCTATAGTTGTTATCATTCCAACCGGAAAAGGTCCCACATTAGATGTATACATTACATTATTACAAATATCATACACTTTTAAAACAAGAACCTCACCTGCCGGAACAATTCCACTCACTATACCTGCGTTGTCTGTTATTCCAGAAGTTTCATAGGTTTGAGAGATTCTCCTTAAAGTTACTTTAACATTAGGTAAAACCTGCCCTGCCGCATTTTTTACGGTTACTTTCATTGTTGCCTGCTCAAACTGTGCATCATAATTCCACCAGGAAAAATGGCTTACGGTTCCTACATAGGTATTTCCAATCTTTGTGGCAGAACCTTCTTCTTTCCACATTCCTGTGTCTTCATTATATGACCATAGCGGTATTGTGGCTGGTGAACTGGAAGTTTGTGCAGCATCTACAGGAACAGTGATTTCTGCGGAATGGCCGTTTGCAATCTGAAGGTTTTGTCCCGCACTTCCCGTCAACTGTACATGCAGCATTCCAAAAGTTTCCATTATTCTTGCATTACCTCCTGAATTGGTTGCCAAAAATGAACCTGGCATTAATTCATTAAGGTATTGGTTAGATGGTGCCAAGTGAAAAACTCCAACACTCACATTTCCTGAATAAGCATTTCCGTTCGCATCTTTGAAACTTCCGTCAAATTTTACTTTTGTTCCGTTGGGTAATGAAACGGTAGATGTAGAACCAGTGGAGATTGTAGATGTCGTTGTTATAGGGATCATCATCATGTTCACCCTATTTATACCGTTGGTAGGCACTAAAACACGTGATGCATTCACATAGCCGGATTTTGTCACTTTAATATGGGCAAAATTTTCTTTTACTGAAGCATTTTTAAATGTGAAGAAACCTTTAAGATTGGTTGTAACCGTACTTGTTCCAATGGTAACCGTTGCTCCTGAAACGGGAAGTCCGTTCGTATCAAGAACTACACCCTGGAAGTTCTTTTGTGCAGTATTCCCAAAATTGTAATTGGATGGAGGATTTGTTGGATTGTCATCTGTTTCTGAGAAAGTTTCATTTTTACATGAAAACATTAAAGCAAACAACAATAATAACAGGTAAAATTTTCTCATATGGCATTAATTTTTAGTTTTCACTAAATTAATAATAAAAAACAATCATTACTCTCTTTTCCTATTTCTTATCAAATATTTTTAAAAATTTTTATCAATTTCATTCTATCATGTAACAAAAATCAACTTTAAATTGTCTAATTAAGTAGCAAAGTTATTTAAATTGAAAAATTGATGTGAAATTTTAGTCACTGAAAATCAATTGTTTAAATAATAATTAAAAACATTTTAAGTACTTTGCATTGCATGATACTAAATTTATTACATATCTTTGCAATGTAAAATAACAAACCATACAAGCTATTAATTAAAAAATAATATCATGAAAACTCAAATTCTTATTGCAGCACTATTTTTCGGTGGACTTGTAACTGCCCAGCAGAAAAAAGACAGTTTGAAAGTAAATGCTATTGATGCAGTGAATATCAAGAAGCAGGTTTTCAAAAAACAAGGGGACAGATTGGTGTACGATGTAGCTTCTTCATCAATTGCTAAAGGAACCAACACCTTTAATCTCTTGAAACAAACTCCGATGATTTCCAGTATAGATGGAAAGACATTGAAGATTTTGGGAAAAAATGATGCAGTGATCTACATCAACAATAAGAAAACAAATATGGATTCTGAAGCATTGATTGAAATGCTGAAATCCACACCATCAGAGGATATCCAGAAAATTGAAGTCATTACAGTTCCAGGAAGTGAATTCCAGGTTGAATCTAAAGAAGGCGTAATTAATATTGTAATGAAAAAAAGCAAGAACAACGGTTACAACGGAACGTTGAAAATGCAGAATGAGCAAGGATATTACAACAACCCTAATGCAGGAGCTTCTTTTAACTTCAGACAAGGTAAGTGGTCTGGTAATTCAAACTTCAGAACGGGAAGCTGGACAGACAGACAAAGATATACACTCTCTAACGGAGATTCTACTTTCAAAAATGAATCATTCGGGTTTAATGATGATCCTAACAAAAATTTTGGTGGAGGCTTCAATGTTGATTATGAGATCAATAAAAAGCATAGTCTTGGTTTCTCCTACAACATGAGATATAATAAAAGTTTCAATTCTGTACTGGATATTACCAACTGGCAAAATGGGGTTTTAAATAACAGAACAGTCAATAATGAAGATGCACAAACCAGAAATCATTCATTCAATTTAAATTATGAGATGAAAACCGATTCTCTGGGAAGCAAACTTACAGCAAATGCTTCTTATCTATGGTTCAACAGAGATAAAGTAAGTTTTAATGAAAGTTTTCCTTTAACTAATGATACCATCAACAAATATTCAGCACTTCATCAATCAGTACCTCAAATTATTAACAACTATGCGGCAAATATCGACTATCTGAAAAAAACAGCAAAAGGCGCAACATGGTTAATGGGAATCAGCTACAATCATACGAACACTGATAATGATACCAAACAAGACAAACTAATAGGTGGTGATTTTGTGATAGATCCTAAACAAACCAATCACTTCATTTATAAAGAAAATATACTTGGAATTTATCTGAACTATGAGCGTAAACTGACTGAGAAAATATCCGGAAAAATAGGAGCCCGATATGAAATGACCAGAAGTACCGGAGAAATTCTGGAAAAAACAGGGTTCGAAAGAAATTACAATAATCTTTTACCTTATCTGAATTTAAATTATGCCATCAATTCTGATCACAATCTGAGCTATACTTTCTCCAGCAGAATCCGAAGACCAAGATTCTGGGAACTCAACCCGTCCAGAACGTATTTCACTCCTACGAATTATACACAGAATAATCCATTTGTTCTTGCTTCAAAATTTTATAATCAGGAGCTGAACTATATGTACAAAAATGCATTCTACGCCAATCTTAGCTTTAATATGGTGGAAGACGCATCTGCTTCTGACATGCTTCCGTTACAGGGAACTTTAACAACTCCAGAAAGGGATAAAAATGGAAATATAGTCTATGGTCCAGGCGGAAATATGATCATGCGAACAACTAGATTCCTAAGATATATAAGAACCAATTACGGTAAAAACAGAGAACTTGCTCTTACGCTGGGAATGAACAAATCATGGTTCAAAGACATATGGACAACCAACTATTCTGTCAATTTGGGTTATGTTACCTACAAAGGCGGAGTATGGGAAGATCCAACTTCTCAACTAGGTCAGTACGAATCCGAGTCACTGGATCCTTATATCATTGATGTAAAAAACTACAATATGTCTGCAACCATCAATAACACTATCAGACTTTCATCTAAAAAAGACTGGTTTTTAGGAGTTAATTACTTCTTTGCAAGCCAGACCGCTACGGAAGGAGGTATGATAGGAGCAAGACAAAGCTTCGATCTCAGTCTTAAAAAAATTGCAGGCGACTGGACCATTGTAGCGGAAGTAAGCGATTTATTTAACCAAAGCTTCTACAGCGTGAGAGGAGTACAGCCCAACGGAAAGTATAATAATATCACCAACTTCAACTATCCAAGACTAATGAGCATCGGAGTTACTTACAACTTCGGGAATCAGAAACTGAAAAAGGCAAGGGAAATGAAATCAGCCAATGATGCTGTAAAATCAAGAACCTAATCTATAAAAACTTATATCACTCAACCACTCTCAAATAAAAACAACATGAAACGTATAATTTTGTCAATGGCCATCGTATTCGGTACTTGTGCATTTGCCCAGGAGAAGAAATCTGATACAGCAAAAACAAAAAATATAGAAGGAGTTACGATTACAAAACAGGTTTTCAAAAAACAAAGTGACCGTTTTGTATATGATGTAGCAGCATCTCCTGTAGCTAAAGGAAATACGACTTTTGATCTTCTGAAGCAAACTCCTCTATTATCTTCTACAGATGATAAAACATTGAAGATTGCCGGGAAAAATAATGCCCTGATCTATATCAACGGAAGAAAAAGCAATATGGATTCTGAGTCCCTGGCACAGTTCCTGAAAAATACTCCGGCAGAAAACATCCAGAAAATTGAAGTGATTACGGTTCCGGGAAGTGAATTCCAGGTTGAATCATCAGATGGGATCATCAATATCGTTTTAAAGAAAAAAATGAGTGACGGTCTCAACGGAAATATGAGAATGTCCAACACCACCAGTAAATACAACGGAAGCCAGGCGAGCTTCTCTGCCAACTACCGAAAAGGTAAACTGGGAGTAAGCGCCAATCTTAGCGGTGGTGAAAATATAGAGGCACAAACGTACACGTTAAGAAACGGAACTGCCAAAACATCTAACGAATCCACAGGAGATATTAATGATCCGAATAAAAACATCGGAGGTTATCTGAATATTGATTATCAGCTGAATGACAAAAGCAATCTGGCTCTATCATGGAATACCTGGGCCAATAAAAGTTATAATTCAACCGTAGATTTATTTAATACCATAAAAAAAGAAAGCGCAGAAAAACCGGAATATACCTGGTCTAAAAACAAAGAAGATGCAAGATCTTATAATAATTCTGTGAATTTAAATTATGAATTAAAAACAGACTCATTAGGCAGCAAACTGAATGTAAATGCAGCTTATCTTAACTACAGAAGATTTCAGTACACAGATAACAAAACCTTCGCTTCGGATATTGACAGAGTTGTAGGAGGAAGAACAAGACAGGTCATTCAGGACCTTCCCCAGATCATTAATAACTTCTCCGGAATGGTAGATTATAATCAAAAGTTTAAAAATGATCTGACTGTTTCTGTAGGAGGAAATTATAACAAAACCAAAACAGACAACGATTCTAAAAACATAACATATTCTTTTAATCCCATAGAAGCTCCGGATTCAAGACCCAACCATTTTATCTATGATGAAAATATCTATGGTATGTATGTGACGGTAGAGAAGAAGATCTCGGATAAAATTTCCGGAAAAGTAGGCGCAAGATATGAGATCACCAACAGTCTTGGAACTTCTGACAATGCTCCTACAGACGAGCTTAAAAGAATTGAAAGAAATTACAGCAATATCCTTCCCTATCTGAGTTTCAACTACGCAATCAATGATAAAAACAATATTTCTTATTCCTTTTCAAGCAGGATGAGAAGACCGAGCTTCTGGGAAATCAATCCGGTAAGAAACATTCTTACAGATGATAATTATACTCAGAATAATCCATTTGTAAAGGCTTCATCCACTTACAATCAGGAGCTGACTTATATGTACAAAAACTCATACTTCCTGATTTTAAATCATTCTTATATTCAGGATGCCATAACCCAGGTTCCACTGCAGGGATATCCTGTATCACCTGAAGGTAAAGTAGGAGAAAATCCTGTTCTTAGATATATAAGAACCAATTTTGGAAATAAACAGGAAATGTCTGCCATGGTAGGTATTCAGAAGTCGTTCTTCAAGCAATACTGGACCACCAATTTCAATATCGGAGTTCAACATAACATCAATAATGGAAGTCTTGATACCGATCCTACTACAGGAGACCGTTTTAAAGATGACAAAGGACCAAACGGAAATTTTATTACCTATACCAACAATATCAGCTCTACCAGTCTTCTGATCCAGACTAACAACACGATCCGTCTTGATAAAAAGAAAACATGGTTCTTCGGACTTAATTACTTCTTTGTAGATAAGCAGCAGATTGAGCTCGGTTCATTGAAAAACTTAATGAGCTTAGACCTCAGCATCAAGAAAGTGTGGAACGACTGGACTTTTGCAGCAAATGTGAATGACATCCTTAATACCAACATCGTTAAAATTGAGGACTTCCAGGAGAACGGCAATTATAATTACATCCACCAAAACCGTTACAACAGAAACGTAATGGTAAGCCTTACCTATAATTTCGGAAACCAGAAAGTGAAAAAAGTAAGAGACATCGAAGGTGCATCAGATGCTATCAAAAGCAGAACAAGATAAAAGATTATCATTCTTCATATTCAATTAATTATTCTTACAGTATCCGCTGATTCTTTTCAGCGGATTTTTTTATATTTAATTGCTATGAAAAAAGAGGTGAAAATTATTTTGATTTGCCTTAGTCTTCTTTTTCTATGGATGAGCTGTACAGAAAAAAAAGTAAGACTGGGAAAAGATATCAGCTTTGATAAAGAAGAAAATATTCATTACGGGAATAATGATCACCAGGTCATGGATCTCTATATTCCCAATAAAAAAACAAATGGAGAAAAAGAGGTCTTTATCATTATTCATGGTGGAGGCTGGAGAAGTGGAAATAAGTCACAACTGACTTTTTTCACGCTTTCTATGATGCAGAAGTTTCCTGATCATATTTTCGTCAATATGAACTATAGACTGACATCAGCCACTCAATTTGGACTTCCAAACCAAACTGATGATATTAAAAAAGTAACTAAACTATTAAAGAACAGACTGGGCTACAATCCCAACCTTATTTTATTAGGAAACAGCGCCGGCGGACATTTGTCTATGCTATATGCTTATCAATCTGATGCTGATAAAAAAGTAAAAGCAGTGATTAATATTGTTGGTCCTGCAGATCTCTCAGATCCGGGTTTCAAAAATTATCAGGAATATTCTTTTGTGGAAAAAAGACTTGTAGATCCCCGTGTACCAAAACCGGGAACATCACTAATAGATTTCGCAAGTCCTGTAAAATGGATAAGAGAAAACTCCCCTCCTACTTTATCTTATTATGGGAATTCGGATCATGTTATACCTTCTACCCAGGAAAAAATCTTAGATTCAGTTTTAAATAAAAATCATGTTATCCATGAGTCTTATCAATTCAATGGCGGACATCTGGATTGGGATAAACAACCCAATGACAAGTTACTTATCAATAAAATTGAGAACTTTCTTAAAAAAAATGACAAAAAATAACACGTTCTGATATTTCAAAACGTGTTATTCTTTTATATTTAAATCATATCTATTCAGATTTTGCAACAGCTGTCCTTTCAGAAACGCCATTGGCATTGAAAGCCTCAATCTGGAAATAGTAAGCATCTGTTCTGTCTGCTCCTGTAAAGAAATATTCATTCTTTCCGTATACCATAATGCTTCCGTACAATTTATCCGGAGACTTTCCAAAATAGATTACATATCCGTCTGCTTCAGGATTCTGCTGCCATTTCATCCAGATACTTCTTCTTTCACCGTACTTCTTAGGATCAGCTCTTAAAGGTACAAAACCTTCCACTTTGGCAGGCTGTTTTCCAGCTCCTTTTCCAAATACCCTGAAACCGCTCAGTGCAAATTTTCCTGTAGGCATTTTAAGGTTTTCCATTTTAAGGAAACGGGCTTTTGCAGGCTGCTCCAGTTCTACATAATCGTGAGGAACGTCTTTCGTATTTTTGCTTTTATCCACAATCACATTCCATTTTTTCCCATCATTGGATCCGTAGATTTTGTATTGGTGCATTTTACCAAAGGTTTTCCCCATAAACTCCGCATCCTGATCAGCATAATTGATCTGAATAGCATTGATGGTAGAAACCTCCCCGAGATCTGTCTGGAACCATTCACCGGAATTTCCTGTTTTAGCACTCCAATACGTTTTGATATCTTCATCTACAGCATAATTAGGCTGATATCCACCTAAAGTAGATGAAACCTGAACCGGTTTATTATAATTCAGCAGCATCCATCCGGCAAAAAGACCTTTTGTAAAATCTTTTCCCTGCGCATATTGCGGAAGGTAGGTAGGATAATCGCCATAAGCTGTATTACAGAACATCACATCATCTTTATCAAAACCTGCCGGCCAGATTCCCAGCCTTCTTTCAAAATTATTTTTAGTAGAAATAAAGATCGTTGAAATGTGCCACCAGTTTTTGTAATTGTCCTCAAAAGTAGCTCCGTGACCCGCTCCTCTGGCAAAACCTCCAGGTTTATAGGAAAATGGATTATGCTGTTGGTATTCGAAACCTTCCAAAGGATTTTTACTGACGTAGACTCCATCAGAATATCCACTGAATTCTGTTGCCGGAGCACCGTACTGCATATAATATTTTCCGTTATGTTTTGTCATCCACGCCCCTTCTACAAAAGGCTGAAGAAAAACATTATCATTGTATTCCCCGAAACGTTCCCAACCGTGGTCTTCTGGTTTTAATTTAATAATTGGTTTTACGAAACCTTCGGACTGAAGATTTTTCACTTTCACTTCTGTTCCCAGCAATGGCCATTCATTACTTGAGCCCCAGTACAGATATAGTTTATTTTTATCTTCATCATAATGGAATGCCGGATCCCACGCTCCTACTTTCAAAGTATCTACGGCAATTTTCCAGTCATCTTTGGTAGGATTTGTACTTTTCCAGATCGGGAAATCCTGCTCCCAGGTAGAACCATAAACATACAAAGTATCTTTCATTGCCCAAACTGCTGGAGCATTAAGGTCATGGGTGTATTTGTTGTCTCTTAGAAATTTCCTTTTGACAAATTTCCAGTCCAGCATATCATCACTGTACCAATATCCTTCCTGATTGGTTGAAAAAAGAAACAGTTTATTCTTAAAATTAACAATCACCGGATCTGCTGTAGCACGATGTTTTCCCTGCTTTGAAAAAACTTCAAAAGGAGTATAACCATAATCAATATTGATGGGATTACAGAAAGTCTTCTGCTGTGCTCCTGCAATGATTCCTAGAAAAACTGCTAATAACAGAAAGTATTGTCTCATTTTTAGATTTTAAAGATTACCGCAAAGTTAGCTAACTTTTTTTGGTTTTCTCCAAATAAAGCCATCCAGCAGATAATGAGTAAGCTGAGGCACGACTAGTAACGGAACCAGAAACTGAAACCATTTTTCTGAGAGCATCACATTCAGGGAAAAATGCTCGTTCCAAACCAGCGTTTCCCACAAAAATTCTTCTACAAAGGCAAATCCTAAAAGAATGCCAACAAATAAAAATATTCCGGAAAAAGATTTAAAAACCTGCATTCTGTTAAGCTGATTGTTTTCTTTTTGATGTATTTCCCGGATATAAATCAGTGCGATATAAGGAATCCCATGGGAAACCACATTCAGAAAAGTAAAGAGAAGATCATTGTTGAAGTACACGATTCCAAAATACCAGGAAAGGAAAGTTCCTGTGATCAGTGCTATTTTGGGAATATTAGTTCTTTTGGTTTTAAAAGCTTCAATTATAGTTTTAATAATCCAAATAATCAGAATTGCAAAATAGATTACGGTAATCAAAGGGACGTAATCCGGAAGATTTTTAAGCCAGTCAAACTCATTATTCACAAACCAGGTAAAGGCTCGTGGTGTACTGAACCAGTATAACATGGGATAGATTGTTGCGGAATAAACAGCCACTTCATCTATTTTTTTGCTCCAGTTATTCGGTTCAAAACGGGCATAGATTCTCATAAACCCGTACTGTTGTCGTATAAAATGAAAAACGGCAACCAAAGCCAGTACTGACCAGAATGTCAGACTTCCAAATTGAAACAGGGCAATTCCCAAAATCCAGCTTACAGCAGGAATACCGAGATAAAGCAGCTTATTTTTCTGTACTTCTCCTTTTACAAAATAGGTTTTGAACAAGGTAGAATACACGTGAGCTACATCTACAAAAACAATCAGGAAAAGCCATGTATAAAAGGAATAATGATTTTCCAGTCCCTGAATCTGTTTCTGAAAGAGAAAAATAATGAGCAATACCAGGAAAGGAGGTGATAAAATAAACCACCAGTCTGTTTTTGCATTATGTATCCAAGGTTGTTTCATATAGCCATCTTATATCATTTTTTCTGCAGTCCGGATTCCCTGATAAAAGGCTTCTTCAAAAATAGATATTCCTGAAAGATCGGAATGGGCAAAGAAAATTTTATCTTCAATAGGTTCTTTCGTTATTTTGGTTTTTTCTCCAAAAATCTGATCAGGAACCGGAGCAATCATGGCATGCCCTATTTTATGAAACTGCATTTCAATAATAAAATCCTCTATCAAAGGGTGTGCTTTCTTCAGATCATCTAAAACTAAAGTTTTCAGTTCTGCATCTTTCATCGCGTACAGTTTTTTCCTTGCTTTTCTACAGTCTCCGGTTGAAAAGCTCTTGTAATGGGTAATCACTTTTTCACCCATAATCTGGTTCAGATTCTGATGTTGATCAAAGATATAACCCAATCCTGAAGATCCATAGATCACATTGTCCCAGGCCAGCTCTTCATCTCCTCCGAATTCATTCTTCAGGGTAATGGTTGTTAAAAGCCAGGGAACATAATTAAATGATGATGCTCTTTTTTGATTAAAAATCCTTTCGTTTACAAACTGCGGTGATGCAAACAGTACCTTATCAGCAATGATTTTTTTTGTTTTTTTCTCGGTATTATCAAAACTTAAAATCTCAACTTTATCATTTATTTTCACATCAAAAACCAGATTTCCGGACATATGCTTTCCATCTGTATATTTTGAGAAATGTTTTGCAAGTCTGGCATTACCTTCCGGCCATGTGAAGACCTGGTCTTTATATTTCGTACTCCAGTTGTTCTTTCTTCCTGCAAAATAATGAATTCCTGCCCATGCAGAAACATAGTCTATCCCTAATCCGAAATCATCTCTGCAGGAATAATCCAGCAACCAAAGGAGTTCTTCGGAGTGATAGTTATTTTCTTTGAGCCAGTCTTTAAAAATGATTTTTTCGAGATTCAAAACCTCATCATCTTTGCTGGAATCATGTACAGGAATGGCAAACCAATATTTTCCCTCTGCATCTTTCTTTACACGAAATTCATCCATCAACTTAAAAAAGCGGCTGAGCTCTTGCTGGGTTTCTGCTGAAATTCCTCTCTGCGGAACAATATCGTTCTGCCATGAGTTTTTATAGAACAGTCTTTCCTGCTGTGGAAAAGTCATTTGGTATTCATCCAGAATGGGTTCTCCATTATTTTCAGTTCCTAAACAGATTCCACATTCTTTCAGAAACTCGATGATTTCTGTATTTTCTTTATTCGGCAACGGTAAATAATGGGCTCCTAAAGGGAATTTTGAAAATGCATTCTGTCCGTTGGAAGAGTTTCCTCCCAGATGGTTTTCCATTTCAAGGAGAAGATAGTCCTGCTCATGATGCTGACTGAAGAATCTGCATGCTGAAAGTCCGGAAATCCCGCCACCCACAATAAGATATTGAGTGTGGATAACTTCTGAAAACTGTGGAAAATCTTTTGCCCACAGCCGATGCCCAAGAATGTGATTCGTCCCGGTAATCTTCAGCAGCAATGATTTTACTTTCTTTCCGCAATACTGCAAAAAGGGAAGCATAAGGCTACCTAAAAATATAGTTTTAAGAAAATCCTTTCTACTGTACTTTCCCCCACTCTTCATCAAAATAACGAACTAGTATCTGGTTGTCCAGACGGTTAACTTCTACTTCTTTCACCTTCATATCTTTATTAAAATAAGACATCTGTGAAAAATTATAATCATAGTATTTCAAACCGGGAAGCTTTCTGTAAATCCTGTTGTTGATGGGCTCAAATGAAGCCATAGAAAATCCCCATTCTCCAAAAGACGGCACATAGGTATGGTATGCTGCTGTAAAAGGAAAAATCTGATTGATCGTTTTTTCTATACACCAGAACGATTTCGGCGCAAAATACGGAGAAGTGGTCTGAACCACAATTTTGGTATCAAGAGTAGTCAGTCTTTCCAATTCTTTATAAAACTGCAGGGAATAGAGTTTTCCTAAGCTGTAATTGGAAGGGTCCGGAAAGTCTATGATGATGACATCAAACTTTTTTTTGTTCTCTTTTACCCAAATGTAAGCGTCTTTATTAATCACTTCCACTTTAGGATTGGAGAAAGAGCCCTGGTTCAGCCTGCGCATGGTTTCATTGGTCTTAAAAAACTGGGTCATTTCCCCATCAAGATCTACAAGCGTTATCTTTTTAACGTCTTTGTATTTTAATACTTCTCTTGCAGCGAAACCATCACCTCCTCCCAGAATCAGAACGTTATCAATGTTTTTTGCCATAGACATCGCCGGATGTACTAAAGCTTCATGATAACGGTATTCGTCGGTAGAAGAAAACTGCAGGTTGTTATTCAAATACAAACGGAATTCGTGGGTATTTCTGGTGAGAACAATTCTTTGGTAAGGAGAACTTTTGGTATAGACTACATTTTCACCATATAGTTTTTCCTCAGAATAAGACAAAATAGTATCAGAAAAAATAAAAAGTCCTACTAATACAATAAATGCTGCAATAGATTTTACTTTTAATGAAAATGGTTTTGACAATTCTCTTTTAAGGTAATAGCATAAGAATATAGCGATCGAAATATTAATAAGTCCGAAAAACAGAGGTGTTTTTACAATTCCCAGCTTCGGAATTAAAACCAGTGGAAATAGAATAGATGCCAGCAAAGCCCCGATATAATCGAATGCAAAGACATTTGAAACTAAATCTTTAAATTGTACTCTATCTTTCAGAATGTTCATTAAAAGTGGAATTTCCACTCCAACGAGGCATCCTGTGAAAAAGACAAAAAGGTAGAGAACACTTTCAAAATGTGCGAGTGTATTAAACAAAGTAAAGAGCACAACAGAGCTGATTCCGCCTACAATTCCCACCAGGATCTCAATCTCAATAAATTTATCGATCAGATTTCCTTTGATGAATTTCGCAAAATAGGAACCTACTCCCATTGAAAATAAATAAACCCCGATAATGAAAGAAAACTGCTTTACAGAGTCTCCTAAAAGATAGCTCGCCAGGGCTCCGGCCACCAATTCATAAATCAATCCACATGTAGCAATGACGAATACTGAAAACAATAAAAGCAGCTCAAGAGGAATCCTCTTCTTATCCATGAATTGCGGCACTTATAATCATTGAAATTCCGATGATAAATGCTCCGAAGACAATAGCCAGCGCTATATTTTTGTTCTGAGCAATCTCATGCCATGTTTTTTCTGGAGTAAGCTTTTCAATGATGAAATAGCATACTAAAAGAATCGCGATTCCTAAAAATGAGTAAAGAACCGAATTGAATATTGGTAATAGATTGATGTTGTCCATAGTTTTATATTTTTATTTGTGATAGTATCTGTAAAATCCTACTCTGGAATGACTTCTTGTAGTTCCGTCACGGTATGTTTCCGTCTTAGCGCAGTCGCAGACCTGATTTCCTCCGTAGGTAAGATATACAAACCATGTCAGGAAAAATCCTCCAAGCAAACAGAGTATCCAGTTTTGTCTTATATAGTTTAAAATAGTAGTCATTATGATGTGGGATATGGGGTGTTTGAACTATTTTTCCATTTATTCACATTAAAGAAATGCTTTCCTATCCACATAGCTAAAAACAGAGCGACCATTATGAATATAATAAATCCGAAGTTCCAGAATGAAACGGGAAGCCAGGTTGCTTTGAGCTGCACATAGGTATTGCTTGAAATAGGATCTGTGGTGAGGTGAGGTGCTTCAGCATTAATCAGAGAATCCAGCTTTTGAGTTCCGAAAGATGCTTTAGTAAGTCTAGCAACTTCTGATGTATCTTTTTCCAGTGCCTTTCCATCTGTAAAGATTGTGGTCTGCCCCTTAAGCATATCATTAATTTCGACAGCTCCTGATTTATCCCGCGATATTATCACCTTTGAATCCGGAGACTGAAGGTTGGAAAAGGTAGGTAAAGCGCCATCTTTCTCTGCAGAAATAAGAAAGTGATACTGCCCGGAACTTACTCCACAAAGATTAAAATCTTCAGACTGACTTCCTTCTGACCAGCTTTCTCCATCTTCGTAACCATGATACTGCTCGATATCCTTGGAAGTATAGATAACTTCATTGGTTTTTTCATTCACAAGACTCAGCTGGATATTCGCCCAGGAATTATCAACTCCTGAAAATGCATTCACCTTTAATGGTGCTGAGCCTCCTGAAAGGGTAAAACTGCTGCTCACCATTTCTTTGTCCCGTACATCTGTAAAATTGATGGTCTGCGCAAAAACAGTTTCGTTCGTTCGTGATGTGTAAACATATAGTTGGAACAGGCATATCAATAATGCTGCTATACAAAAAATGTTTACCGTCTGCCTGATATCAAAATAATACGGCTGTACGATTCCTACTCCTGTATAATAGGGCATATGAGCTATTTTAAAAGCTCTTTTGACCTCATATTTTGAAATGTGAACTCCGTAGAAGTATTGATTTTTTTTACCCACCGTCTCCTGTGAGATCATACGGGTTCCGTTGACATATTCTTTGTAAGTAGCAAGATTGAAATCCAGATGTTCATCAAAAAATCCGGCAGCAGCGTAAATACTGCAGGGAGAGTTTTCATACCAGCGGTAATTTCTTCCTTGATAAGTTCTTACGGTAGAACTTTTACCTTTAAAATCATCGGGATGGATGGTCACCAGGAAAACCCAATGGCCATCACTTTCACTCAGGAAAGCATCACCTCCTTTGCTGTCTTTTAAATAGTATTCGCGCCAGAAAATATTAGTGCCGTATCTTTTGACAATAATAGCAGCAACGGTATATTCTTCACCTCCGATTTTTCCTTTTTGTCCGACCTCTAAAACAACGTTTTCCGTGGGGACTTTCAAATGTTTGATCTGTTTGTTTCCGGCTACATCAATGAGATGGGAACAGGTATTACAAACATATTCTTCAACAGGAAAAGTGAGATCTATTTTATTTTCTGATTCGCATGCTGGGCAGACATAGTGCATTTTTATCTGTAAATTTTGTGTTTTTGAATGGTATTAGCTTTAAAATACTGAACCACTTCATCTGCAATCTTCTCTACTTTTGTGGTATTGTCCTGTGTATAATTACAAAGGAAAACGTCAAAAGTAAGCTGTTTAAATTCCGGCCACGTGTGGATACAAAGGTGAGACTCTTTAAGGATCACTGCGGAAGTAAAGCTGTCATTCTCAAAAATATGATTGGTCACTCCTACAATTTCTACCTCTTTGGTTTTCAGAATTTCTTCTGTAAACTCCAGAAAACTTTTACTGTCTAATAACAAATCTTCTGACTCTGTTTCCAAAGTCAGAAGAATATGTAAACCTTTACTTGATAATGGGTTCAATTAATTTTTTCGTAAATATATTATTTTTTTGGAAGAAAAACCTCAGCAAGCATACATCTTGCACTTCCTCCTCCATTTACTTCAATGGTATTCAGGTCTGAATAAATAATTTCGCAGTATTTTTCAATAGCTGCCACCTGTTCTGTAGTTAGAGACTGGTAAGCTGTCTGGCTCATTACCAGAAATTTTTCACCATCTTTATTCTGAACCTGAAGCATGTTTCCTGCAAACTGCTGCATCTGCTCTTCTGAAATTTCGATGATTTCTTTTCCGGAACCTTTAATAGTTTCAACTACTTTTTCTCTTTCCAGCTCATCGTCAATACAATCAAGACAGATTACTACAAATTGATCTGCCACACACATCATTACGTTGGTATGATAGATAGGAAGTCTTTCTGTTCCTACTGTCTGAAATGAATGGAAAACAACCGGAGTGAATCCGAATTTTGCACAGAAATCTCTGAACAGTTTTTCATCCAGTCTCAAAGAAACAGAACCGTAAGCAATTTTATTATCGTGATCGAAAATCATACTTCCCGTTCCTTCCAGGAAATGCCCCTGAGTTTCAGGAAAAGACCAGTCATCAATTTCAGCAACTTCGAAGCCCTGATCTTTGATGCTTTCTATAATATCGTCTCTTCTTTCTACTCTTCTGTTGGAAGCGAACATCGGATATAAAACCACTTTCCCATCTTTATGGAAACTCACCCAGTTATTCGGGAAAATAGAATCCGGGGTATGAGGATCTAGTGTATCTTTTATTGTGATCACATTAATTCCTTTTCCTCTCAGCTTTCCGACAAAGGTATTGAACTCAGCCAAAGCTTTTGACTGGATGTCAGAACCCGTCTGTTCTACCTGAAAGTAATTGTTTTTCGCTGTTTCAGCGTTGTAACCGAATGCAATCGGCTCTATCATTAATACTGTATCTGTTGTCTGCATTTTTTTTGATTTAAAAATTAAAAGATTGAAGATTGAAAGACTACAACTTTTTCAATCTCAAACCCTAAAACACTCTTACTCAATTATTCTCTCACAAGCGGCATTGTAGAGCATCTCAACAAACCACCCATTTTAGAAATTTCTCTGTAAGGGATTTCTTCAACGGTCATTCCCCATTCGTTTCTCAAATGGTCATTCATTCTTGTGAATGCTTTGTCTGAAACTACTACATCCGGAGAAATGGAGAAAATATTCGGGAACATATCAAACATTTCTTCGTCATTGATATGGAAACAGTTTTCTTCTCCAAAAATGTCAATGATCAAACGGTAGTCACTTTCATCTACGAATCCGTTTTTATAAATGATACATTTGTCTTCACCCACCGGGTTGAATGTACAGTCCAAATGCAGAATCCCTTCAAAAGGAACTTTATCGTTTTTCTTCAGTTCAAGATCAATGATTCTTTTCTTTGGAAAATATTCTTTTAAAATTTCGATGGCGTATTCATTGGTTCTCGCCGTCTTATAGTTTCTGTAATCTTCGCTGAAGCAGGTTCCAATGAAAATGAAATCATTCCATACAATAACATCTCCCCCTTCAATATGTGCTGTTTCCGGAAGGTTAATGATCTTTCTCCATGCTACTTTCTCAAAAACGCTTTTGTATGCCCCCTGCTCGTCCGCTCTGTCCGCGATCACATTGGAAATGATCATCTTGTCATCAATTACAAAGGCTACATCTCTTGAAAAAACCTGATTGTAGTCCTGGATGATACTTGGACGCAGTACTTCAACGTCATACTTTTTTAAAACTGCTTCAAAAGCGTTCATTTCATTGATAATATCCTCTTCTTTAGGATACATGTTGTGTTCGATTGAGTAATATGACTTTGCGTCATAACTTTCCTCTAGTGTGGGAACTGCTCCCAGTGAATTAGGCTGGCCTAGAACTACTGACTTCAGCCTGCCCGTTTCGTTTTTAATGTTTAGTCTCATAAAGATTTATGCAATACTACAAATATAAGTAAAGGTCTCTACCTATAAAACTTTTGGATTATTTTATGTATTAAATTTGATTTCCAAAATCACCACCCTTCAACAAAATTTCCTTGTATGTTTAGCTAACTGTAGTGAATAGCTCCAAAAACATCTACAACTTACTATTTTCCATCTACATAAGAACAAAAAAACAGATAATTATATTATTTAATTTCCTATATTAGTGATATAATTTTCGCGAAATTATATATCAAAAAACTTAACTATTAACACCAAAAATCAAAGTCATGAACAAAAACAATTCAGTGCTGAAAAACGCACAAAAATTAGGAAGAGAACAACAAAAATCTCTATTAGGAGGAGCTCCAATTTCAACAGCCAGAAGATGTTGTGAATGGGATGACACAGGAAAATGCTATATCTGGACATGCGACAGATGCCAATGCCCATAATAAAACGAAAACCTGCTTGAAAAAGCAGGTTTTCTTATCTCGCTCTGTTTTCTTCTTCTGTTCTCTGGTTTTCTTTTACCTGATATTTTGAACTTCCTATACTATAAACGAGTGAAAAAACCAACCGGCTGCTATCCCACCAATGGGTAAAACGGTTATCCATAATCTGTTTGTGCCGAAATTCTAATCGTTGCTCGTAGGAATCCAGGAGATTATTAAAACCTATTTTAGCGTTCAGTTTATTATCAAACCATGACTTCTGAACTGATACATCTACGGTATATCTTGGTTTAATAATATAAAGACTGTTCCCCGTTTTTGATTCATAATTGGCAAATACATTTACAGTAAATCCTTTTGGAAGGGAAAACACCTGGTTTAGCCTCACTTCATAGTTGTAGATCTTCAATGCAAAAACCTCATCCAGATAGGGTCTGAATTCGTAATTATAATATCCTGTAAACTGGCTGGTAACATTCCACCATTTTGTAATTCTGATTGGAAAGCTGGTTTCGAGAACAGCAAAGTTCCGATACGGAAGATTGGTTCCCAGATATTCCAATACGTTCGTTTCCGGATTGTAAAGCGGATAACGGGTCATAACGTCTTCTTCTTTTCCAACTGTAAAGCTTGTCATCCAGTTTTTATAGCGGTAGGTTGCTTTAATCTGGCTTGTAAAGGATGGAAGCAGGTAAGGATTACCTATCCAGTAATTTAGCGGACTGAAATAAAACCGGAAAGGATTAAGTTGAGAGAAAACCGGTCTCGTTATTTTTCTGCTATAAGAAAGGGAAAGTTCACTGGATTTATTAAAAGTATAATTTGCACTTAAAGATGGCAGCCATTTCGGATAATTTATTGAAACAATGGAATCTACGGTAATTGCATTGGAAATACTGTTTGTATTTTCAAATCTTAATCCTGCATTGATCTGTAAGTTTCCAAACTTCTGCCTGTATGCCAGATAACCTGCCCAAATTTTTTCTTTATATGAAAACACATTACTTCTCGCAGGATCGAAAACAAACTGATTTCCGGCTGATAATGTATCATATCTGATATTGTTCTGGGTGTCTGAACTGCTGTATTTAATTCCTGCTTCAAGATCTGCATTATCAATTTTCTGCGAAACATCTATCTGAGCAGTATAAATATTAATTTTATTAATCAAATCAGATTTCCAGTAAGACAGAAGATTTGCTGTCGTCTGATCTTTATTGATAAAATCATCATTCTGTTTATTTTTAACTGAAAGATAGTTTCCTAAAAAACTGAGTTTAAATCCTTTGTTTTGAAAAGAATAATCGGTGGTAATCCCATAATTATTCTGTAAATAATCTGTGGGACTTTCACTGGCGGTATTCAGTACCGTTTGGGTTTCACTTTTATTGGTAGTAAAAAGTGATCCGCTTCGTGTACGGTCATTAGTTCTGAAATTACCTCTCAGACTGATTCCCAGTCTGTTTTTATCATTCAGCCTGAAATCTGCTCCTGTCTGAATATTATACACCTTCCAAAAATCTTCCTGATAGGTATGAGTACGCATGATATTGGTATTTGCCAACCGCTGCAAAGCCTGATAACGATAGGTCGAGATACCTTCATTATAACCTGCCTGAAGGTTATACGTCACTTTTCCCGTATGGTAAGACGTATTGAATGCGTTTTCCCTGTAGTTGAATTTATTAATATACACATTGCCATTATAGCTTGCTTTCCAACCGAGGCTGGTATTCTTTTTTAGTTTAATATCAATAATCCCTTTAAATTCGGCATCATATTTTGAAGACGGATTGGCATTCACTTCTACAGATTCTACCATATCCGGAGATAAAGACCGCAAATAGGCCTGCAGTTCCTGATTACTCATGACAACAGGTTTTCCGTCAATAAAAATGGCTGGAGCAATTCTTCCTCCAATAAAAATTCCGTCTTCCTGATCTACTGTAACGCCTGGTGTTTTTCTTAAAACATCAAGAAGATGGGTAGAGGTTTTAAAGTCTTTGTTTCCGGCAACAGACATGACCATGTTTCCGTCATTTAATTTCATTTTTCGCGGAGCTGACTGAAGAATGACTTCTGAAATAGCCGTGGTGGAAGATGTTGCCTGGGTCAGAGAATCTGATACTTTTCCTGTTACAATTTGCTGTGCTTTTCCAAAAAAAGAGACAAATAGCAGGAATAGGAAAAGCCGTAATTTGATGATCATAGATTTTAAATTTTATGACATCAAAAGTATCGGCTTGTTCTAAAAAAGCGGTTTTGAAATTGAAATTCCGCAGTACTGAATTATAAATTTGAACTCTGAAACCTAGGCTCTGTGAGCGTTTGAGTCTGTTTATACAAAAGAGGTGTTGTATTTTTAATTTTTTTGAATGTTGAAAAGAAAGTTGATTTAGAATTGAATCCTACTTCATACCCAATCTCTTCAATTTTCAGATAGGAACCATTTTCAATTTTCTCACAGGCTTCATTGATCCTGTATTCATTGATACAGGTCGCAAAACTTTTACCCAAATTATCATTCAGAAGCTGGGAAAGCTGATGAGAGGGCATGTTCATTCTTGAGGCAAGATCACTCAATTTTAGATTGGGATTTTTATAGAGCTCTTCTGTATCCATCAGTCTTTCTAATCTTGATACAAAACTATCTGCCTGTTCTCCTGAAATCTTTTTATTGGAATATTTTTCGGTTTCTTTTACCGGAAGCTGTTGATATTTTTTATTAAATAAAATCAAAAAGTTGGCATACAGTACGAACGAAAACACAAGGCTTCCTCCTGCGCAATAGATTTGTACCCATCCTGTCGAAAGCAGCTGATAGCTCAAAAATATAATCACATTGCTGGCCAGAATCGGAAGTACAAAGTTGTTTGGATTTTTATCGTTCTGCTTAAGCAGAATATAATACTGATAGACGGTAAGGAAGATGAATACAGACCAAACGCCATAGATAAACGTAGCAAAATAGTTATCCCATGTAATAGGAAACACCAGATATAATACACCGACAACTCCTAAAATAAGGGTTAATATCCCGAACCATTTCTGACAGTTCTTCCAATCAAACTGATCCTGCTGGAAGGAAGATTTCACATAATAATATAATGCCGGCCCGGCAAAAAATAAGGCTGACAGTCCTAAATGCGCAATAATTCTGGGTAAATCGGGATAAAAATAAAAACATACAGAAATCGCTACTCTTGAGCTTAGCATTAAGAGAAGAATTCCAAGGAAAAAATCCGGAGGATATTTCAGTTTTTTAACAAACAGCAGATAAATTCCCAGTAGAAGACCGTTGAATGCTCCTACTGCGCTGAAGAAAAATAACATCTGTTCTCCGAAAGTCATTGGGTATTAATTTTTTACAGTAGTAAATTTAATCAAATTATTATATTCGATTCTGCAAAATATCTGTAAAATATCAAAATTTGATAATGAAGCCTATTCTATCTCGGTTTGAGATCTGTCAGGATCAGTGTCCGTAGGTGTTCTTCGTGGTCATCTCCCCATTTTCCCAATGCAGCAATAACTGAAATCACTCCTGAACTTTTATTTCAGAATGGAGGACAATCTTATTACAGCTTTAGTCATTACTGGATAGGTTCTAAAAATAAAAAATCCCAAAGCAAGCTTTGGGATTTTTTATTATGATAAAAGCAAATATTATCTGCTTGCAATATCGATGTAGTTTCTTTCCTGAGCACCTTGGTAAACCTGTCTTGGTCTTCCGATTGGGTCTCCTTTCATTCTCATTTCTTTCCACTGAGAAATCCATCCCGGAAGTCTTCCTAATGCAAACATTACTGTAAACATTTCTGTAGGAATTCCTAATGCTCTGTAGATGATTCCTGAATAGAAGTCTACGTTTGGATATAGTTTTCTTTCGATGAAGTATTCATCTTCAAGAGCTACTCTTTCTAACTGCATTGCAATGTCAAGGGCTTTATCCTGGATTCCTAATGATTTAAGGATATCATCAGCAGCTTTCTTGATAATTTTCGCTCTTGGGTCGAAGTTTTTGTAAACTCTGTGTCCGAATCCCATTAGACGGAAGCTATCATTTTTATCTTTTGCTTTAGCAACATATTTAGATACGTCACCACCATCTTTCTCGATAAGCTCAAGCATTTCGATTACAGCCTGGTTTGCACCACCGTGAAGTGGTCCCCAAAGTGCAGATACTCCAGCAGAGATAGAAGCGAAAAGACCTGTATGAGCAGAACCTACCATTCTTACTGTAGAAGTAGAACAGTTTTGTTCGTGGTCTGCGTGAAGGATTAATAATTTATCTAAAGCATTTACAACTACCGGATCCATTTCGAAATCAGCGTTTGGTAATCTGAATGCCATTTTGTAGAAGTTTTCTACGTAGCTTAGGTTATTATCTCCGTGGTTTAATGGTAAACCTTGAGTTTTTCTGTAAGTCCAAGCACAAAGGTGAGAGAACTTAGCAATCATCAGCTCAGCAGCATGATCCATTTCTTCTTTAGAGTTTACATTCACTGCTTTCGGGTTGAAAGCTGTCAATGCAGATGTCATAGAAGATAAAACTCCCATAGGGTGAGCAGAACGAGGAAAAACATCAATGATTTTTTTCATTTCGTCTGCGATGAAGTTATATTTTTTAATATTATTGTCGAATGAACTGAACTGATCCTGAGTAGGTAATTCTCCATGTAATAAAAGATACATTACTTCAGTGAAGTTAGATTTTTCAGCAATCTGCTCGATTGGATAACCTCTGTAGAGTAATTCTCCCTGATCTCCGTCTAAGTAAGTGATATCGCTAATAGTAGCTCCTGTATTTTTGTAACCTAAATCCAGAGTGATCAAACCTGTCTGGTCTCTTAATTTCGAAATATCAATCCCTCTGTCTCCGATAGTACTATCCACGATAGGATATTCATATGAATTACCGTCGTAATTCAATATTACTTTGTTGTCTGACATTATTTATTTTTTTTTAAATATACTACTTTCCATAAAATACGGCAAACAAAAAATATCGCTTGCCGTTATTTATAAATTCAATTATCTTTTTATTTTAAATGCTTCTAAACCTGGGAAAATTGCTGTCTCACCAAGAGCTTCTTCAATTCTCAACAACTGGTTGTATTTTGCCATTCTGTCTGATCTTGAAGCTGAACCTGTTTTGATCTGTCCGCAGTTCATTGCTACTGCTAAATCAGCGATGGTAGAGTCTTCAGTTTCTCCTGATCTGTGAGACATTACTGAAGTGAATTTGTTGTTCTGAGCCATTTGTACTGCTGCCATTGTTTCAGAAAGGGAACCAATTTGGTTTACTTTTACAAGGATAGAGTTCGCAATGTTTTCTTTTACTCCTCTTGATAATCTGTCTACGTTAGTCACAAATAAATCATCTCCTACCAACTGTACTCTGTCACCAATTTTATCAGTTAACATTTTCCAACCTTCCCAGTCATTTTCCTGCATACCGTCTTCGATAGAAATAATTGGATATTTAGCAGCCAATTCAGCAAGGTAAGAAACCTGCTCGCTGCTTGAAAACTGAGCAGCATCCGGAGTCTGGAATTTTCTGTAATCATAAATTCCGTCTTTGTAGAATTCTGAAGCAGCACAGTCTAATGCCAACATGATGTCATCACCAGGCTTGTATCCTGCTTTTTCGATCGCCTGAAGTAAGGTATCCAAAGCATCTTCAGTTCCTTTGAAAGTAGGAGCAAAACCACCTTCGTCACCTACCGCAGTAGATAAACCTCTTGAATGAAGAATAGATTTAAGATTGTGGAAAATCTCAGTTCCTTTTCTCAATGCATGAGAGAAAGAATCTGCTTTTACTGGCATAACCATAAATTCCTGGAATGCGATAGGAGCATCTGAATGAGATCCACCATTAATTACATTCATCATTGGAACAGGAAGCGTATTTGCGTTCACTCCTCCTACATATTTATAAAGTGGCATTCCCAATTCTGCAGCTGCAGCTCTTGCTACGGCTAAAGAAACACCAAGAATAGCATTAGCACCAAGATTTCCTTTGTTAGCTGTTCCGTCAAGATCAATCATAATCTGATCGATATAGTTTTGTTCGAAAACCGGCTGTCCAACTAAATTCTCTGCAATTACTTCTTTTACATTTTCAACAGCTTTCAGAACTCCTTTCCCCTGATATTCTGAACCACCGTCGCGTAATTCTACTGCTTCGTGTTCTCCTGTAGACGCTCCTGAAGGTACAGCAGCACGGCCCATTGCCCCGCTTTCTGTAAATACATCTACTTCGATGGTAGGGTTACCTCTGGAATCTAAAATCTGTCTTGCTTCTATATAAGAAATTGCACTCATTTTTTATTTTTTTTAGTTTAGACAAATTTAATCAAAATTTAACTTTTAGGGGTATTTCGAGGGATTTTTTTGAGATAAATCCAAGTTAAATTTTAGTTAATTTATATTATGATAATTCTAATTTTAAAAGAAATAAAAAAACCTTTTTGAGTATTCTATTCAAAAAGGTTTTTATTCTAAGTAATAATATATTTATTGAATTTTCTTTTCATCCGGAGTGGTTACAAAAACACTCTTTTTTTCAGAGTCTAGTCCCCAATTCAGTCCCAAGAATGAGATAAGGTTATCCTTTTCTCCGTAATTTTTACCGAATGCAGCATTAATATATACCCTATCAGAAACTTTATAGGCAATAAGACCACTGGATCGGAATGTTTTGTCTATATCATTAATACGATAAATATATTCGTACGAGATAGAAAATCTTTTATAGGTGAATTCAGCTTTGCCACCAAAATCATAATTTTTAGATCTGAGGAACTGTTGATTCGCATCGAGTGTAGTTCCATCATCCAAATATCGAATAATTCCATAGAAATTTAGTCTTTTTTCAACATTAGGTTCATCATTTTTTGAAAAATCAAATCCTGTATTAAATGTTAACCAAAATCCTAATTTTCCAAAATGATTGTTTGAAAATTTATTATCAGAGAAAAAAGTACTATAACCTCCGGCAAAATCTGCAGAAATGAGAGGAGGTGCTTCTAAGAGGTTTCTGTAATAGTCAGCTTCCTTAGAGCTTTTATATTTTTCAGAAAATTTATTCTTAAAACGTACTTTAGCTTTTTCAAAAATTTCAACTCTTGCATCATCTTTAATACCCAATCTATCACATGAATCAGTAAGTTGTTTGTGTTCATTTGAATGTACCCAATCCTTATTAATATTACTTAATACATTTCTGAGTCTAGCATCATGAGCAAGTATTGAATCTTTATTTTTCTTTGTTCTAACTCTTACCAGAGTACTTCTTACACTGAAAGCAAAAGAAGGATTTTTCATTTCATCGTCTTTACCTAATGACAAATCTCTAACAAACCCTAATGAAAAAGAAGCTTTTTTAACTTCACTGAAAGCATTCCATTTATGCATTACTTCATTATCATTCAATTTCACAGTACTATATCCAGCATATTTAGAGGAATTCATATTACTTGATGGCAATAACCAGAATGGTGTAACTTCAAAAGCATAACTATCTGGAATTCCCTCACTTTTTTTAAATGAATTCACCAGACTTAATACAATTGCTTTTTTCGATTTAACAATTTCAAGTTCTGATGGAGAAACTCCTAAAAGAACAACTGAAGGTGCTGTTGTAATTTCTAACTCTTTCAATTCGATGTTAATATCTTTTTTTTGCTGTGCATAAAAGATCAAAGGAAAGAAAATCAGTATTAAGAGATAATTTTTCATAGGGTAATATGTTCAATGGTTATAAATTTTACAGAGCTAATTCTATCCTCACTGTCCAAGTCTTTACTTGTTCTTTTTTTAAAAGGCTGCAAAGGCCCCATAACATTAAGAACAGAGTAGGTAATCTGTGTTTGCTGGATTGCATTATCTAAATTCTTTTTAGGAATGCCTTCAAAAGAAAACTCATGGTTAATTTCAATAGTTTTCCCCTTAAGATCCTTAAATGATCCTATTTTCTCTCTTTTTTCGTATTCAAATTCTTTCACCCCAGGAATAGTAACAAGTGTACTACAAACACCTGTAGATGATATCGTTATTTCTAAAAACACATCTTGACTATCTTCAAGATCAAATTTTAAAGTTTTTGATGATTTTAAAGCTTTCATGATATTTAGTTTTTTTAAGTTATTATTATTTATTTTCTGGGCGTAGGAGATAAAAGGCCAGCCAAAGCTCCAATAGCTCCTGATGAAATAGTTGCAAAGATTGTTACAAGCTGATTATTCTTACTTTCTCCATCATTCCAGTAAGCAATAAGAATAAGTCCTGCTATAATGGTAATTACTGCCAGCCCAAGCATAATTACGATAATTCTGTAGATCCAATAGTCTGTCTCTTTCGGGTTCTTTATTTCTACATTTTTAATAGCTTCTATAGGATTTGTTCTGAACTTCTCCTGAAGATCGCTGTTGTTTTTTAAAGCAGCTTCCAAATCTCCAATACTGTCATTAATAAGAGTTTTCATGGCTTTTAGTTTTATATATCAAATTTCCTTCTAAAAACCACACCAGTCAATTACACAAAGGGGTAATTTTTATACTGTTATTTTAAAAATCAGGCAGGTTGCAGAGTTTTCAGATACAATATGACATTCACCGGACAGTTCATTCATTCTTCTTTTCATATTTCTGAGGCCATTTCCCTTTGGTTGCTCATCCGGAATACCGATTCCGTTATCTGATATTTTCATAGAAAAGTTATTTTTTTCCTGTGAAAATGAAAGTTTCAATGTATCTGCATGGCTGTGTTTGTATACATTATTCACGGCTTCTTTTAAACAGAGAAAAAGATTACGCCTCATTTCGGTGGAAATGGGAGTTTTGGCAGTGATATCTTCACATTCTGAATGCAATACTATTTTTGTTTTCTTTAAAAAATTTCCGGTATACGATATCGCATAATCGATGAAGCTGCCTAACGTATCATTTCCTGAGTTCAGACTCCAAAGCATTTCCCGCATGGAAATATTCATTTCTTCTGAAGTTTTCAGAAGTTCATCAATATCGCTCTGCAGATCATCATCTTCTGCTTTCTGCTTTAGAAATTCTGCCTGAAGTTTCAATGCAGAAATTCCTGCACCCAGATCGTCATGCATGTCATGGGAAATACGTTCTCTTTCTTTTTCAATTGATCTTTGTTTTTCGAGTTCTTTTTGTAGGAGCTGGTTTTGATGTTCGACTTCTTTGAGCTGTTGTTCTTTCAGATATAGAAGCTGCTTTCTATTGTACATTAATACAACAAAAATTGTAAAAGCAACCAAAAGCACCACTAAAAGTAATGCGATTAAAAAAATAAGTTTTATTTCTGAAGGTAAAGACTTCATTTTTTTTCCATTGAGTTATATTTATGTAAGGCAATATAAAATAGACCACCACAAACAATATTGATTATATTTAGTATTTGTTTCAGCAGTTTTAGGAATGGTTTGTCAATTTCATTCAGCAGATACATGGGAATAATTCTGAAAAGAAAAAAACAGCTCCATAAAAGTATCGATGTTGAGACCCAAAAGATGGGATCGTCTGTAATTTTCGATTTATTAATATTATTTAATTTATAACTGCACCAATACAATACCTGCAGTATATTAATAACACAATACGTGATCGCAATATTCAAATTATATTTATCAACATAAAAAAGTTCAATATTCAATATTATTACTATTAATACAATTGTAGATAATAGAACAGCTACCTTCTTGTTTTTAATATGTCGGAAATAAAAGATGACAAAATAAAAACTATTGAAAAGATTCAGATAATTATACTGAATTGATTTAGTTGAAATAAGATTAATTTCTGAAAAGAAATCTACCGCAAAATTGACAATTAAATACAACAAAAAATAGTCTTGAGAGGATAATTTTCTTCCTCTCAAAACTATGATGCCTTTTATTAAAACAATAAAAGAAATTATATAGTAAGCTGTAATAAGCATTTTATGGTTCTAAACTTCCCTGATCATAATATGGAAACTCTGCGCTAAGTAATTGTTTATTATTATCTGAAGGCATCGTTGCAAGATATATTGACTCTTTTCCTCCTCCAAAACTTACCGTCTTTTTTCTTCCAATACACGGTATGAAGTCAAGTCTGGAAATACTTTTTTTAAGGCAACCTTCCAGGTACATATGCATTCTATCAATATATTGTTTCACGAGAATCAAATCATAACGTATACAGTTTGCTACATAAGTGTCATTTGATGCATTAGTGAGAATTCTTCCTAAATTCGTACTATCAAAGTTTCCCAAGTGATTTGCATCTACTTCATAATATCTATCCAGGTTAAAAACAAAATAATGTTTATCCAATTTGGCTGTATCTGATGCTTCGTGGAAAGAAAGACTTGCATATAAGTATCCTTCTAAACTTTTCAGTGATAATTGATTTTCAGGCATCATCCTAGAAAATTCACTAATTGTACTATTTGTAAGTTCTCTAAAAGAGATTTTCATTATTGTATACCCTTCATTCAAATGATCTCTGACAAGAGTTTCAAATAAATTAAAATCTATATATAATTCCTGACTGATATCAGGAGCCCGCTGCTCAAACAACGCTCTGTTTTTTAAAAATTCATCATCCCCTATCGGATGCGTTACAAAAAAGTTTACCCCATTCTTTGTAATATAATCCTTTATCCATTGTTCACGCTCGGTAAACTCTTTCATTTCATAGAAGTCTTTAATAGTCCCTTCCTTTTCCATCGCAATAATGGCAGCTTCCAGAGCACATTTAAAATCATGCAATTCTTTTTCCATTGTTTCTTAGTTTTTTGATTGGTTAAATTTATTAATAGCCTCCACTTTATTGTTGACGTGAAGTTTTCTGTAGATATTTCCGACGTGTTTTTTTACCGTATCAATGCTGATGCATTTTTGATCTGCAATTTCTTTGTAAAGGAGTCCTTCTGAAAGAAGTTCAAGAATCTCCTTTTCACGCTCTGTAAGTTCATCGAAACCTTCAATTTCCGGAAGCTTTCTTTCAAAATGTTTGAGTACTTTTCGGGCAATGGAAAAACTCATAGGAGCTCCGCCCTGGTATACATCCCGTATAGAAGAAAGGATTTTATCCATACTTTCTCCTTTTACAAGATAACCCATCGCACCAGCTTTTAAAGAGTTAAAGATCTTTTCTTCATCATCAAAGCTGGTACACATAATAAATTGTGTATCGGGCATCTCTTTTCGCAGCTTTTCTATGATTTCTATTCCGAGCATATCCTGTAACTGGATATCCATCATTACAACATCCGGGGAAATAGCGGGAAGATTTTGCATGGCATCATTGCCGTCAAAGAACTGAGCAATTACCTTCATATCCTGTTGGTAATTGATTACTTTCTTCAACGCATTGTTGTAGTTTTTTTCGTCTTCTACTATGGCGATGGAAATGCTCATGACTTATTTTTGTTTGTAGCAAATTTCAACAGAAAACAAATTGAAATCAATTACACCTTTGGGTAATATTGACATTTGAGTTGATCGTGGTGGTTTAGTCTTTTTAGTTTTATTAAATTTAATCAATTTTTCATTCCAAAACCAACATTAATTTAAATTAATATCAACATAATAAAACAAACGATAAATAAATGACAACTGAATATTTAAAAACCAGATTTTAATCCAAGAAAAAATCATTTATTTGGATTGCATACTGAATGAATATTTACTTATAAGAAAAGCCCCATCTTCATTCTTAAAATTATCAGTTGGGAAATCACGTTATAGAAAGAGAAAAAGAAGAGAATTGTATTTCAAAATCAACAGAAATTCCTCATATTGTCAGGCATGATTTTTGTAAAATTTAAATAATAAAAATCATCGTAACTATCAAATAATATAATCATGAAAAAAAGTCTTTTAGCACTAGGTGCTGTACTTACATTAACTGTAATCAGCTGTAAAAAAAATGAAAGCGGAAACAAAAGCGTTATCAAAACAGACAGCTCAGAAACTGTAGTTACAGACAACAACGGAAAAATAGATTCGGTAACACAAAGTTCTTCAACAGTAGATGTAAACGGAAAGAAAATTGAAAAAACAGATTTTGTTTATAAAGCTACAGACGGAACATTGGTGAAAGTAGTATTCAAAAATGATCCGAAAGAAAGTACAGTAGCCATTACCAGCAACAAGAAAACTTTTACATTACCTAAGACAGAATCCAAAGGTGATGAAACGGTTTACAAGAAAGATGATATGACCGCAAGGGTAAAAGGAGATAGTCTTCATCTTGAACAGGGTAATAATATTATTCAATTGAAAAGAACAAAGATCTAAAATAAAATGTCCTTCAATATTGAGGGACATTTTTTATTTTGTAATTACATTAAAGGAAATAAAAAAACCATCCGGAGTCCGGATGGTTTTTATATATATCTGAATGAATATTATTCTTCAGTTTTTTCTTCAGTAGTATCAGCTTTAGCTTCTTCTACTTTTTCTTCTACTGCTGGAGCATCAGCAACAACTGCTGCTTTAGCTGGCGTAGATCTTCTGCTTCTTCTTGTAGCTTTTTTCTCTTCAGCATTAGGGTTGTAAAGCTCGTTGAAATCTACTAATTCGATAAGAGCCATATCAGCAGCATCACCTGGTCTGAAACCTGTCTTAATGATTCTTGTATAACCACCGTTTCTTTCAGCGATTTTAGGAGCTACAGTTCTGAATAATTCAGCAACCGCAAATTTATTTTGAAGGTAAGAGAATACTACTCTTCTGTTATGTGTAGTATCTTCTTTTGCTTTTGTTAATAGAGGCTCAACATATACTCTTAAAGCCTTAGCTTTAGCTACAGTAGTGTTGATTCTTTTATGCTCAATTAGAGAACAAGCCATATTAGAAAGTAAAGCACTTCTGTGAGAAGCTGTTCTTCCTAAGTGATTGAATTTTTTACCGTGTCTCATTATTAATTATTTATCAGCGTCTAACTTATATTTTGCAACGTCGAAACCGAAGTTAAGACCTTTTGAATGCACTAATTCTTCTAGTTCTGTCAAAGATTTTTTACCAAAATTTCTGAATTTCATCAAATCAGACTTACTATAAGAAACCAATTCTCCAAGAGTTTCTACTTCAGCTGCTTTTAGACAGTTAAGGGCTCTTACAGAAAGATCCATATCTGCTAATTTAGACTTAAGAAGTTGTCTTGTGTGAAGAGTTTCTTCATCATATTGGATAGATGCTTTTACGGCTTCCGTTTCAAGGGTTATTCTCTCATCAGAGAATAACATGAAGTGATAAATTAATATCTTAGAAGCTTCTGTTAAAGCATTCTGAGGGCTGATAGACCCATCAGTTTCTATATCTAATACAAGTTTTTCGTAGTCTGTTTTTTGCTCTACACGATAATTTTCAATGCTATATTGTACTTTCTTGATCGGCGTAAAAATAGAGTCGATAGCAATAGTTCCTACAGGAGCATTGTTTGACTTATTCTGTTCAGAAGGCACATACCCTCTACCTTTTTCAATATTGAAAGTAATTTCGAAAGTTACATCACTGTTTAGGTTGCAAATCACTAAATCTGGGTTTAAAACCTCAAATCCGTTGATAGACTTTCCTAAATCACCAGCAGTAATAACCGTCTGACCTGAAACTTTAGCAATAACCTGCTCGTTAGCCTGGCCTTCTGCTGCAGCTTTTAATCTTACCTGCTTAAGGTTAAGAATAATTTCGGTAACATCTTCGATTACTCCTGGAATAGTTGAAAATTCGTGCTCTACACCTTCTATTTTGATAGATGAAATAGCGTATCCTTCCAGAGAAGAAAGCAACACTCTTCTCAAAGCATTACCGATTGTAAGCCCGAAACCTGGTTCTAAAGGTCTGAATTCGAATTGACCTTTAAATTCATCAGAGTTAAGTAAAATTACTTTATCGGGTTTTATGAATTGTAAAATTGCCATATTATTGGGTTGAGCAAAAATTTGATTAAAAAATTATTTAGAGTAAAGTTCCACGATAAGGTTCTCCTTGATATCCTCCGGAATTTGGATTCTTTCAGGAGCAGAAATGAAAGTACCTTCTTTCTTCTCATCGTTGAATTGTAACCACTCATAGTTTGACTTAGAAGCCAATGAATTGGTAACAACTTCAAGAGACTTAGACTTTTCTCTTACAGTGATTACATCACCAGCTTTTACCAAGTAAGAAGGGATATTAAGAATTTCTCCGTTCACAGTGATGTGTCTGTGAGAAACTAATTGTCTTGCACCAGATCTAGTTTTAGCAAAACCTAATCTGTACACTACATTATCCAATCTTGATTCACAAAGCTGTAATAGAACTTCACCTGTTACTCCTTTGCTTCTGTGTGCTTTTTCAAATAAGTTAGCAAACTGTCTTTCTAAAATACCGTAAGTATATTTAGCTTTTTGTTTTTCAGCTAACTGAACTGCATATTCTGATTTTTTAGCACCTCTTCTTTTATTAGGACCGTGTTGTCCTGGCGGTTGGTTTTTTCTTTTTTCGAAGTTTTTATCATCTCCGTAGATTGCAGCACCAAACTTTCTAGCAATCTTAGTTTTAGGTCCAATATATCTTGCCATAATGGGTAAATTCTAAAAATTAAACTCTTCTTCTTTTTGGTGGTCTACATCCATTGTGTGGCATTGGAGTCACATCAATGATTTCGCTAACTTCAATTCCTGAATTGTGAATAGTTCTGATAGCAGATTCTCTACCTGCACCAGGACCTTTCACAAACACCTTTACTCTTCTTAATCCAGCTTCATGAGCTACAGCAGAGCAATTTTCAGCTGCCATTTGAGCAGCAAAAGGAGTGTTCTTTTTAGAACCTCTGAATCCCATTTTACCGGCAGATGCCCAAGAGATAACCTCTCCACTTTTATTTGTTAAAGAAATGATGATGTTATTGAAAGAAGCTTGAATATGTGCTTCACCAATAGCTTCAACTTTTACTTTTCTTTTTTTAACTACTTTACTTTGTTTTGCCATAATTCCTAACGATTATTTACTTGCCTTTTTCTTGTTAGCAACTGTTTTTCTCTTTCCTTTACGGGTTCTAGAGTTGTTTTTCGTTCTCTGGCCTCTTAAAGGTAGTCCTAGTCTGTGACGTATTCCTCGTTGGCATCCTATGTCCATCAATCTCTTGATGTTCAATTGCACTTCAGATCTTAATTCTCCTTCTACTTTAACGTTTTCGGAGATATATGTTCTGATTGCAGCCAATTCATCGTCATTCCATTCGTTGACTTTCTTGTCTTCGCTGATACCGGCAGCTTTAAGGATTTCAGAAGAAGTATTTCTTCCGACTCCATAGATGTAAGTTAAACCGATAACACCTCTTTTGTTTTTTGGTAAATCAATACCTGCAATTCTCGCCATAATTTAATGTTAGCCTTGTCTTTGTTTAAATTTTGGGTTCTTCTTGTTGATTACGAATAGTACACCTTTTCTGCGTACGATTTTGCAATCAGCGCTTCTTTTTTTAATTGATGCTCTTACTTTCATTTTGATAGTATTTATTTTTTACAAATGCCAAATGGAAAGTGTATTCCATTTGGCTAATTGTTTTAATATCTAAATGTGATCCTCCCTTTCGTTAAATCATAGGGAGACATTTCTAGTTTTACCTTATCACCAGGTAAAAGTTTAATATAGTGCATTCGCATTTTCCCTGAAATATGAGCGATAAGAATATGCCCATTTTCAAGTTCTACACGGAACTGAGCGTTCGAAAGTGCTTCCGTTATAACGCCGTCTTGTTCAATATGTTTTTGTTTTGCCATAAATTAATATCCAGTCGTTCTAGACAGTTTAGACTGCATTAAGCCATCATAATGATGATTCAGCAGATATGTATTAATCTGTTGAACGGTATCTAAAATTACACCTACCATAATTAATAGTGACGTTCCCCCGAAAAATAGGGCAAACGCATCTGTCTGAACAAAGCTTCCATGCACAATTGCTGGAAGGACTGCAAAGATAGATAAAAAAATTGCACCTGGCAAGGTAATTTTTGATAAAATATCATCTAAGTAATCTGCTGTCTCTTTCCCTGGTCTTACTTTCGGTACTAAACCTCCATTTCTCTTCAAATCATCAGCCATCTGGTTCACCGGAATTGTAATTGCAGTATAGAAAAACGAGAAGATAATAATTAATAGCGCAAACAATACATTGTATTGCCAGCTAAAAACATTCTTGAAACCTGCAAGAAAAGTGTTAGACTCGTCGAATTTTGTTAATAATCCTGGTACGAACATCAATGCCTGAGCAAAGATAATCGGCATTACACCAGCAGCATTTACTTTCAACGGAATCCATTGTCTTGCGCCCTGCATAAGATTTTTGTTTACACCTCCTCTTGCTTGAGCTCTGCTTACATACTGAATTGGAATTTTTCTAACAGCCACAGATAAAATCACGGCTAAAAGAACAACCACCATCCAGAATAATACTTCGATAAGGATCATGATAGATCCCATTCCTCCTTTTCCGTTCTGCACGGCCATCTCCTGTACGAATGCTTCAGGTAATCTTGAAAGAATCCCAACCATAATAAGGATGGAAATACCATTTCCGATTCCTTTGTCGGTAATCTTTTCACCTAACCACATTGCGAATACTGAACCAGCAACCAAGATTACAATACTTGGCAACCAGAACATGATAGAATTTGGCTCTACAAAATATGCAGATTGGAACTGAGCATATGGTAAGAATAATTGAGTAATAGAAGTTAAATAAGAAGGTGCCTGTACCAGACAAACTCCAATTGTTAACCATCTTGTAATTTGGTTCAATGTATTTCTACCTGACTCTCCATCTTTCTGAAGCTTCTGAAGATAAGGAATAGCCATTCCCATCAACTGAACAATAATAGAAGCAGAAATATAAGGCATGATACCCAACGCCATTACGGAAGCGTGGCTGAAAGCTCCCCCCGTAAACGACGAAAGCAAGCCAAGGAGACCTGCTCCTTGCTTGTTACCGCCTTGATTTTTATAATGCTCTAAGAGATCTCCCACCTCTGCAAGGTTAATTGCAGGAAGTGAGATATAAGATGCGAATCTATACACAAGGATAATACCTAACGTAAAGAGAATTTTATCTCTTAATTCCTTTAGGCTCCATATATTTTTAAGTGTTTGTATAAATTCTTTCATTAGTAAGTATTATAAGGTAATTGCTTTTCCACCTGCCTTAGCAATAAGCTCTTCAGCAGACTTAGTGAATTTATCAGCAGAGATTGAAACCGCAGATTTCAATTCTCCTCTACCCATAATTTTCACTAATTCGTTTTTAGTAACTATCCCGTTTACTACTAAAACTTCTTTCGTGATATCTCCAGTGATGGATTTATTCTCGATTAAAGTTTGGATAGTATCAAGGTTAACTCCTACAAACTCTTTTCTATTTACGTTTTTGAATCCGAATTTAGGTAATCTTCTTTGTAAAGGCATCTGTCCACCTTCGAAACCGATTTTCTGAGAATAACCAGCTCTAGCTTTCTGACCTTTGTGTCCTTTTGTTGAAGTACCTCCTTTTCCTGTACCCTGACCTCTACCAATTCTCTTCGAGTTGAAAGTAGATCCTGCAGCAGGTTGTATATTGTTTAAATTCATTTTAATTCTCTTTTATAAAATTATTTTTGAACTTCAAGTAAGTGACTTACAGCCGCTACCATTCCTAAGATAGAAGGAGTAGCTTCATGTTCTACAACTTGGTGAAGTTTTTTTAATCCTAATGCTTCAAGCGTTCTCTTTTGGGTTTTTGTTCTACCAATAGCGCTTCTTACTTGTTTTACTTTAATTGTTGCCATTGTTTTAATATTAACCGTTAAACACTTTACTTACAGAAACTCCTCTCATTCTAGCGATCTCTTCAGGTCTTCTGATATCTAATAACGCTTTGAAAGTAGCTTTCACTACGTTGTGAGGGTTAGAAGATCCTTTAGATTTTGAAAGGATATCGTGAATACCAGCAGATTCCAATACCGCTCTTACCGCACCACCGGCGATAAGTCCTGTACCGTGAGAAGCAGGTCTTAAGAAGATATCTGCACCACCGTATCTAGCAGTAGTTTGGTGAGGAATAGTATGGTTCATTACAGGAACTTTAACAAGGTTTTTCTTAGCGTCTTCAACCGCTTTAGCAATTGCAGAAGCAACCTCTTTAGATTTTCCTAAACCGAAACCAATGATCCCTTCTTCATTACCTACTACAACAATAGCAGAAAATCCGAAAGCTCTACCCCCTTTAGTTACTTTTGTTACTCTGTTAACAGCTACGAGACGATCTTTTAATTCTAATCCTCCCGGTTTTACTCTTTCTATATTATCTAGTCCTAACATATTTTCCGAAATTTAATGATTAGAATTTAAGTCCACCTTCTCTCGCACCATCAGCTAGAGCTTTTACTCTACCGTGATATACGAAACCGTTTCTGTCAAATACAATACTTCCGATTCCTGCAGCGATAGCTTTAGCAGCGATAGCTTTACCAACAGCAGCAGAAATTTCAGTCTTAGTACCTTTAGCGTCTACACCTTTTTCTCTAGAAGAAGCTGATGCTAAAGTTTTACCATTTTTATCGTCGATTAACTGAGCGTAAATTTCCTTATTACTTTTGTATACAGATAATCTTGGCAATTCAGAAGATCCAGAGATTTTCCCTCTTACTCTTCTTTTGATTCTTATTCTTTTTTCTAATTTACTTAATGCCATAATACTTATAATTTATTAAGCAGATTTACCAGCTTTACGTCTAACAATTTCTCCTACGAATCTTACACCTTTTCCTTTGTATGGTTCAGGCTTTCTGAAAGAACGGATCTTTGCAGCTACCATTCCTAGAAGTTGGTTGTCGTGAGACGTTAAAGTAATAATTGGGTTTTTACCTTTTTCAGTCAATGTATCAACTTTTACTTCACCTGGAAGTTCTAATACGATACCGTGAGAGAATCCTAAAGCTAACTCAAGTTTTTGACCTGCGTGTGAAGCTCTGTATCCTACCCCTACTAGTTCTAGTTTCTTTTCGAAACCTGTATTTACACCAACAATCATGTTGTTGATTAACGCTCTGTATAAACCGTGAAGCGCTTTGTGTTGCTTAGAATCAGATGGTCTGTTTACATTAAGCTCACCATCTTTTTGTTCTAAAGTAATTCCTGCTGTAAGCTCTTGAGAAAGTTCTCCTTTTGCTCCTTTTACAGTTACTACACCGTTGTTTTCAGTGACTGTAACTCCAGCTGGAATTGTTATAATTGCTTTACCAATTCTTGACATTTTCCTCTGATTAAAAATTAATAAACATAGCAGATTACTTCACCGCCTACTTTCTCTTCTCTAGCTTTCTTGTCAGTCATTACTCCTTTAGAAGTAGAGATGATAGAAATACCCAAACCGTTTAGTACTCTTGGAAGTTCAGTAGAACCTTTGTACTGTCTCAAACCTGGTCTAGAAGCTCTTTGAATAGACTTAATAGCAGGTTTGCTAGTTTGCTTATCGTACTTTAAAGCGATTTTGATCACTCCTTGAACAGCGTTATCTTCAAACTTGAAGTTTAAGATATACCCTTGATCAAATAGGATCTTAGTAATCTCCTTTTTGATTTTCGATGCAGGAATTTCCACCACTTTGTGGCCTGCGCTTTGTGCGTTCCTTACTCTTGTTAGGAAATCTGAAATTGGATCTGTTACCATTTTTCTTTTATAAATTATTGGTTAAAGACAATCAGTATTGAAAAGACTTGAAGAGAAAAATATCAGACTTCAGAAAACTTCGGTCTGATATTTTTGTTCTTTAGTATCCTGACAACTTAATTGTCTCGATTTTAATTAGTAATTATTACCAACTAGCTTTTCTTACACCTGGGATAAGACCGTTGTTTGCCATTTCTCTGAAAGTTACTCTGGAAATACCAAACGTTCTCATGTATCCTCTTGGTCTACCTGTTAGTTTACATCTGTTGTGTAATCTTACAGGAGAAGCATTTTTAGGTAATTTCTGAAGTCCTTCATAATCACCAGCTTCTTTTAAAGCTTTTCTTTTGTCAGCGTATTTAGCAACAAGTGCTTCTCTTTTGCGCTCACGCGCTTTCATTGATTCTTTAGCCATTTCTTAGTTCTTTTTAAATGGTAAACCGAAGTGAGTTAATAATGCTTTAGCTTCTTTATCTGTCTTCGCAGTTGTAACGAAAGTGATGTCCATCCCTTGGATTTTTTTCACTTTGTCAATTACGATTTCAGGGAAGATAATTTGCTCAGTAATACCTAAGTTGTAGTTACCTCTACCATCGAAACCATCTGCTTTGATACCAGAGAAATCTCTGATACGTGGTAAAGCAGAAGAAGTAAGTCTGTCTAAGAACTCATACATTCTGTGAGCTCTCAATGTTACTTTTGCTCCTACAGGCATTCCTTTTCTTAGTTTGAATGCAGCTTCATCTTTCTTAGAGATTGTACCTACTGCTTTCTGACCTGTAATGTTTGATAATTCTTCTACAGCATAATCAATGATTTTCTTATCTGCAGTAGCATCTCCTAAACCTTGTGATACAACGATTTTCTCTAATCTAGGTACTTGCATGATTGACTTGTACCCAAATTCTTCCATCATTGCAGGAACAATTTGCTCTTTGTATATTTTTTTGGGTCTTGCTATAAATTCCATGTTAATTCAAATTATAAAGTTTCACCCGTTTTTTTGTTAACTCTCACTTTCTTATCTCCTTCGATTTTGTAACCGATTTTGATAGCTTTTCCGTCTTTACCAACTAAAGCTACGTTTGAGATATGAATAGAAGCTTCCTTTTCAGTAATTCCTCCTTGAGGATTAGAAGCTGAAGGCTTAACGTGTTTTTTAATGATGTTAAGTCCTGCAACGATTACTCTAGGGTCTTTTCCTTCTTTCTTGATCACTTCAATAACTTCACCAGTCTTACCTTTGATATCTTTCTTACCAGTAGTAATGATTACGTTATCTCCTCTTTTTATTTTTAACTTTGACATTTCTTTTAAAAATTTTAAAAATTAAAGTACTTCAGGAGCTAATGAAATGATTTTCATATATTCTTTGTCTCTCAACTCACGAGCAACTGGTCCGAAAACACGCGTTCCTCTCATTTCTCCCGCTGCGTTTAGTAATACACAAGCATTGTCGTCGAATTTGATGTATGAACCATCTTTTCTTCTTACTGCTTTTTTAGTTCTTACTACTACAGCTTTAGATACCTGACCTTTTTTAGCGTTTCCTGATGGTGTAGAATCCTTGATAGTAACAACGATTTTATCACCAACTGAAGCATATCTTCTTCTGGTTCCTCCCAGAACTCTGATAACTAGTACTTCTTTCGCACCTGTGTTATCAGCAACTTTTAATCTTGATTCTGTTTGTAACATTATTACTTAGCTTTTTCAATGATTCTTACTAATCTCCATCTCTTGCTCTTGCTCATAGGTCTAGTTTCTTGGATCAAAACTGTATCACCTTCTGTGCATTCGTTGTTCTCGTCGTGTGCAGTATATTTTTTCGTTTTCAAAACGAATTTACCGTACATCGGGTGCTTTACTCTTGTAGTTTCACTAACAACAATAGTTTTTTCCATTTTATTGCTGGAAACCACTCCGATTCTTTCTTTTCTTAAATTTCTATCCATTGTAAAATGAAATTATTGTTTGTTAGTTAACTCAGTGTTTAGTCTTGCGATTGCTTTTCTCAAATCTCTGATTTGAATCGGGTTTTCAATTGGGCTGATTGCATGAGCTAATTTCAATTTAGAATATTGAGCTTTTGCTTCAGTTAATTGAGTTTGAATATCACCCGCGCTTAAATTTTTAATATCAGCATTTTTCATTGTATTCAAAGATTATAGAGGTTTAACAAAATCGTTAGCAACGATGAATTTAGTAACTACTGGTAATTTTTGTGCAGCAAGTCTTAAAGCTTCCTTAGCGATATCGTAAGGTACCCCTCCGATTTCGAACATAATTTTACCTGGTTTTACTACAGCTACCCAATATTCTACAGCACCTTTACCTTTACCCATACGTACTTCCGCTGGTTTCTTAGTAATTGGCTTATCTGGGAAGATTTTGATCCATAGTTGACCTTCTCTCTTCATATATCTTGTCGCAGCAATACGAGCTGCTTCAATCTGTCTTGCAGTGATCCAAGCTCCTTCCGTTGCTTTGATCCCAAAAGTTCCGTAAGCAAGTTGACTACCTCTTTGGGCATTCCCCTTCATCTTCATCTTGTGAACTCTACGGAATTTGGTTCTTTTTGGTTGTAACATAATTTCTAAATTTTAGATTTTAGATTTTAGATTTTAGATTTTTTTTAATTTTAAAAAAGTAACGGTAATTTAAAATTCAAAATTTCTAATCTAAAATTTTAATTATTATTGTTATTGTTGTTGTTTTTTCTAGGTCTTCTGTTGTCTCTGTCTCCACCTCTGTTTCCTCTGTCTGACTGACCTCCTTTTTTCTGTTGTCCCACTAGTGGAGAAAGTTCTCTTTTACCGTAAACTTCACCTTTCATGATCCATACTTTTACACCTAATCTACCGTAAGTAGTGTGAGCTTCTGCCCAGTGGTAATCAATATCTGCTCTGAAAGTAGACAATGGAATTCTTCCGTCTTTGAAAGATTCTGATCTTGCCATTTCAGCACCGTTCAATCTACCAGAGATTTGAACTTTGATACCTTCAGCACCCATTCTCATAGTACTTGCCATTGCCATTTTAACAGCTCTTCTATAAGAAATTCTGTTTTCAATTTGCTTAGAAATACTATCAGCAACTAGTACAGCATCTAATTCAGGTCTTTTGATTTCGAAAATGTTGATTTGAATATCCTTACCTGTAAGTTTCTTCAATTCTTCTTTCAATTTATCAACTTCCTGACCTCCTTTACCGATGATAAGTCCCGGTCTAGCAGTAGTGATTGTAACTGTTACTAATTTAAGTGTTCTTTCAATATAAATTTTTGAAATTCCACCTTTAGATAATCTAGCCTCAAGGTATCTTCTGATTTTGTAGTCTTCAGCGATTCTGTCTCCATAATCTTTACCACCAAACCAGTTAGAATCCCATCCTCTGATGATACCTAATCTATTACCAATTGGATTTGTCTTCTGTCCCATACCTTGATTAATTTTCTTTTGTACCTAAGATTAGTGTAATGTGGTTTGATCTTTTTCTGATTCTATACCCTCTACCTTGTGGAGCTGGTCTTAGTCTCTTCAATTGTCTTGCACTGTCTACAAAAATTTCTTTAACGATAAGATTTGCTTCTTCAATATCTGCACCTTCGTTTTTAGTTTGCCAGTTAGCCATTGCTGAAAGCAATACTTTCTCTAACTTGTTAGATGCGTCTTTTTTAGAATATTTTAGAATGTATAAAGCTTTGTCTACCTGCTCTCCTCTAATGATATCAGCTACTAATCTCATTTTTCTTGGAGAAGATGGGCAATCATTGTGTATTGCTTTTACTACATCTTGGTTTGTCAATTTACGTGCTAATGCACTTTCTCTTTTTCTTGATCCCATGATTATCTGCTTCCTTTGTTTTTGTTACCACCATGACCTCTGAAAGATCTTGTTGGAGAAAATTCGCCTAGCTTGTGACCAACCATGTTTTCTGTAACATAAACAGGGATAAAAGATTTCCCGTTGTGTACTGCAATAGTTTGTCCTACGAAGTCTGGAGAGATCATTGATGCTCTAGACCAAGTTTTGATAACTGTCTTCTTACCAGACTCTATATTTGTCTGAACCTTCTTATCTAAAGTATGATGAATGAATGGTCCTTTTTTAAGTGATCTTGCCATAATTATTTACGTTTAGATATGATATGACGGTTAGACGCTTTATTTTTCTTTCTGGTTTTGTAACCTTTAGCAGGCATACCATTTCTAGATCTTGGGTGACCTCCTGAAGAACGACCTTCACCACCTCCCATTGGGTGATCAACCGGGTTCATTACAACAGCTCTTGTTCTTGGTCTTCTACCTAACCATCTGCTTCTACCAGCCTTACCTGATACAGTTAACTGGTGGTCAGAGTTAGAAACAGATCCAATCATTGCATAACATTCAGTAAGGATCATTCTAGATTCTCCTGAAGGCAACTTGATGATTGCATATTTCCCGTCTCTTGAAGTCAATTGAGCTGAAGAACCAGCACTTCTTGCTAAAATTGCACCTTGACCAGGCTTCATTTCAACACAAGAAATAACAGTACCCAAAGGAATGTTTTTCAACTTCATTGCGTTTCCTACATTTGGCTCTACGCTGTCACCAGAAATTACTTTCTGATCAACTTTGATACCGTTTGGAGCGATGATATATCTCTTCTCTCCGTCAGCATATTCTAATAAAGCGATAAATGCAGTTCTGTTTGGATCATACTCTACAGTTTTTACAGTTGCTTCAACGTTTGCTTTGTTTCTTTTGAAGTCAATAATTCTGTATTTCTTTTTGTGTCCACCTCCGGTGTAACGCATGGTCATTTTACCAGTTTGGTTACGTCCACCTGACTTACTAATACCAACTGTTAGAGATTTCTCTGGTTTGTTGGTAGTAATTTCTTCAAAATTGTTTACAATTCTGAATCTCTGTCCCGGGGTGATAGGTTTTAATTTTCTAACAGACATTACTATTATTTATAATTAATAATTAATTTACAGCAAAAATATCGATAACCTCACCTTCAGCAAGTTTGATTACCGCTTTTTTCAATTTGTTTGTCTTTCCTACTTGAAGACCTTTTTTAGTGTACTTTGAAGAAACCTTCGGAGCATAAATCATTGTGTTAACGTCTGCTACTTTTACACCGTAAGCTGCTTCAACAGCTTTTTTAATCTGGATTTTATTCGCCTTAGGGTTAACTAAGAAAGAATAAGAACCTCTTAAATCCGTAAGGTAGTTAGCCTTTTCTGAAATAACTGGTTTAATAATAATAGACATGACTTATTTCTTTAAATTTTCCTGGAATTTTTCAACTGCACCTTCTAAGAAAATAATCTCACCTGCATTTACTAAATCGTAAGAACTGATCTCGTTGAAGTTCATTACTTTAGTTTTAGGTAAGTTTCTTGAAGACAAATACACATTCTTGTTAGCTTCAGGAAGAACGAATAAAGATTTTTTACCGTTAAGTTCCAATGCATTTAATACATTGATAAAATCTTTAGTCTTAGGAGCACCAAAGCTCAAATCTTCTAAAACTTTAATGCTGTTGTCTCTCATTTTCTGAGATAAAACAGATTTCTTAGCTAATCTCTTAAGAGCTTTGTTCAATTTGAATCTGTAGTCTCTTGGCTTAGGTCCGAATACTCTACCTCCACCTCTGAAAGTTGGAGATTTAATATCACCATATCTAGCAGATCCTGATCCTTTTTGCTTCTTAAGCTTTTTAGTAGAAGCAGTAATTTCGCTTCTTTCTTTTGATTTATGAGTCCCTTGTCTTTGTGCAGCAAGGTACTGTTTAACTTCTAAGTAAACCGCGTGCTGATTTGGCTCAATTCCGAATACTGTTTCGTCTAGAGTTACTTTTCTTCCGGTCTCCTTTCCTGATGTATTTAATACTACTAGTTCCATTTTCTGATAATTACATAAGAATTTTTAGCTCCCGGAACAGCACCTTTTACTACTAAAAGATTTTGTTCTTGATCAACTTTTAACACTTGAAGGTTTTGAACAGTTACCTGCTCACCTCCCATTCTTCCAGCCATTCTCATCCCTTTGAATACTCTTGAAGGGTCTGAACCAGCACCGATAGAACCTGGAGCTCTAAGTCTGTTGTGCTGACCATGAGTTGCCTGCATTACACCTCCAAATCCGTGTCTTTTAACAACACCCTGGAAGCCTTTACCTTTTGAAGTTCCTGTTACGTCAACATATTCACCTTCGATGAACAAATCAACTTTTACTTCTTCTCCTACTTTCACATCAGCGAATCCGTGGTTGAATTCTACCAATTTAGCTTTAGGAGCAGAACCAGCCTTTTTAAAATGGCCAGCTAACGCTTTACCAACGTTCTTCTCACTCTTGTCATCGAAACCCAATTGAACAGCTGTATAGCCGTCCTTTTCCAAGGTTCTGACCTGTAAAATCGAGCATGGACCTGCTTGAATAACGGTACAAGGCATGTTTTTGCCGTTCTCGTCAAACAGAGATGTCATCCCGATTTTTTTTCCAATAATACCTGACATTGTTTATATTATAATAAAATTTATCCTTTATTCCTTATCATTTTTCCGAGTCTGAGGTAATTTCTACTTTTGATATAGGCATACCACGCCCGTAAAATGAGTGTGCAAATGTATGAATAATTTTACAACTGACAAATATTTCGGGTAAAATATTTTGATTTTTAATCAATTAGATGATTTTGAAAAAATTCAGAACAAATTTTCCAAAGATTTATTTTGATTTTAAAAAAGAAATTAAGATGAAGGCATTATTGGGCAATAACATTTACCCCAACTTCTTCCAATCCAGCTCTGTCTTCAGGACAAATACCATTGTCGGTAATCAGATAATCCACCTGATCTAATCCTGCAATCTTACCGAATCCCTTTTTGTTCAGTTTTGAAGAATCTGCAAGAATCACTGTTTGATCTGCACATTCCATCATAATCTGGTTCAGATGAGCTTCCGCAGCATTAGAAGTACTGATTCCGAATTCAGGATCAATGCCATCAACCCCCAGGAAAAGTTTATTGCATGAAAACTGCTTCAGAATACCTTCGGAAATAGAACCTACTATAGAAGTAGAACTTTTCCGTACTTCACCTCCTAATTGTATAATATTAATATTAGGATTATTGCAAAGTTCAATTGCCACCCTTAAAGAAGAAGTCAATACAGTAAGCGGACCAAAATTCATCAGCATCCTTGCAAGATAATGCATCGTAGTTCCGGATGCTAAAATAATACAGTCATTTTCCTGAATCAATGACAAAGCAGCTCTTGCAATAGCCTGTTTCGCTTCTACATTGATACTTTCTTTTTCTACTACATTTTTTTCATAAGCATATCTTACCTGCTTACTCGCCCCTCCATGATTTCTGAAAAGAAGCCCCAGACTTTCAAGATAGTTCAGATCCTTTCGGATCGTAACTGAAGAAACATTGAGTTTTTCGCACAGATCCTGAACAAGAACATGTCCTTTCTCATCAAGCTCTTTCAATATTTCATCCTGTCTTGGTATTAGCTTTTCCATTTTATTCGTTTCATCAAAAATACCGCTTTTTTTTCACTTCTTAAAATTTCATTTATTTTCTTTTTGCTTTCATTTTTAATTTATATATTTGAAAACGAAACATAAACGAAACATTTATGAAACGAAACGAAGAACTAAGTAAGTTAACCAATGTAAAAGAATGGGACTTTATTGTCATAGGAGGAGGAGCCAGTGGTTTAGGTTCAGCATTAGACGCAGTAAGCAGAGGATTCAAAACTTTATTGATTGAATCACATGACTTTGCAAAAGCAACATCCAGCAGAAGTACCAAATTGGTACACGGCGGAGTAAGATATCTCGCACAGGGGGATGTCGGATTGGTAAAAGAAGCATTAAAAGAAAGAGGACTCTTAGCAAAAAATGCCGCACATATCGTAAAAAATCAGTCTTTCATTATTCCAAACTACACATGGTGGGGAGGAATCTACTATAAAATAGGACTGTCCGTTTACGACTTCCTTGCGGGAAAACTGAGTCTGGGAAAAACAAGATACATCAGCAAATCAAAAACTGTTGAAAAGCTTCCTACTATTGAACAAAATCACTTAATGAGTGGCGTTGTTTACCAGGATGGACAATTTGACGATGCCAGACTTGCGATTAACCTTACCCAGACCATTATTGAAAAAGGCGGAAGTGCTGTTAATTATGTAAAAGTAATCAACCTTCTAAAAGATGCTTCTGATAAAGTAATTGGTGTTGTTGCAGAAGACCAGTTTTCTAAACAGCAATATCAGATTCATGGTAAAGTAGTCATCAACGCAACCGGTGTCTTTACGAATGACATTCTTAATATGAATAATCCTAAGCATGGTAAACTGGTAGTACCAAGCCAGGGAATTCACCTGGTACTGGATAAATCCTTCCTGAAAAGTGATGATGCCATCATGATTCCGAAAACTTCAGACGGCAGGGTTTTATTTGTTGTTCCATGGCATGACAGAGCTTTAGTAGGAACTACAGACACTCTTTTAAAGGATGAAAGCTTCGAGCCACGTGCCTTGGAAGAGGAAATCAATTTTGTTTTAAATACTGCGAGACAATATTTAGCCAAAAAACCGACCCGTGAAGATGTAAAATCTGTTTTCGCAGGACTTCGTCCTCTTGCTGCACCTAAAGACGGAAGCAAAAGCACAAAAGAAGTTTCCCGAAGCCATAAAGTTATCACTTCGGAAACAGGACTGGTTTCTATTATTGGAGGAAAATGGACTACCTACCGTAAAATGGCAGAAGATACCGTAGACGAAGCTATGAAAGTTCACAGGTTGGGAAATAGCCCATCTAAAACAGAACATCTTTCCATTCATGGAAATGTGAAACCAGAACAGGTAGACAGAACCAATCACCTGTATGTCTACGGATCCGATATCCCTGCTATAAAAGCGCTACAGGAAAGTAATCCTCGTTATGCCCAGAAGATTCACCCAGAGCACCCTTTTACAGTAGCGGAAATAGTATGGGCCGTAAGAACGGAGATGGCCGAAACTATTGAGGATATTCTCGCAAGAAGAGTACGCCTATTGTTTCTTGATGCAAGAGCCGCTATAGACAGCGCTCACAACGTAGCAAGAATTATTGCTGAAGAAAAAGGATATTCTGAAGAATGGGCTCAGCAGCAGGAAAATGAATTCATTGAATTAGCAAGAGGGTATTTATTAACTCCTTATTCACCTAAAGTTATCAACCTAAATTAGCATTATATACATGAATGAAAGACTAATTCTCGCTCTAGACCAGGGAACAACTTCCTCCAGAGCGATTCTCTTCGACCACAGTGGAGAAATAAAATATGTATCTCAGAAAGACTTCAGACAGATATTTCCTACCCCAGGCTGGGTAGAACACGACCCGAATGAAATATGGTCTTCACAGATCTCCGTAGCAGCAGAAATTATTGCTAAAGCAGGAATCTCCGGACTGGAAGTTGCCGCTATCGGTATTACGAATCAACGTGAAACAACTATTGTCTGGGATAAAGAAACCGGTGAACCCATCTACAATGCTATTGTATGGCAGGACCGAAGAACGTCAAAATACTGTGATGAACTGAAAGAGCAAGGACACGCAGAAATCATCAAAGAAAAAACAGGTCTTGTTCTGGATGCTTACTTTTCAGCAACCAAGCTTAAATGGATTCTTGATAATGTTGAAGGAGCAAGACAAAAGGCTGAAGAAGGTAAATTATGTTTCGGAACCGTTGATACATGGCTTGTATGGAAACTTACCCGTGGAAAAATGTTTATCACCGACGTTTCCAATGCCAGCAGAACAATGCTTCTTAATATTCATACTTTAGAATGGGATAATGATCTATTAGAGTTATTCAATATTCCAAAAGCCATTCTTCCTACAGTAAAACAAAGCAGTGAGGTGTATGGCGAAACTGCCACTACCCTATTCTCTACCAAAATTCCGATTGCGGGAATCGCCGGAGACCAGCAGGCTGCCTTATTTGGCCAGATGTGTACTACTCCCGGAATGGTAAAAAACACTTACGGAACAGGATGTTTCCTGTTAATGAATACCGGAACGGAAGCTGTTACCTCTAAAAACAATCTTCTTACAACAGTAGCCTGGAAAATAAATGGAGAAGTGAACTACGCACTGGAAGGAAGTGTATTTGTAGGAGGTGCAGCTATTCAATGGTTAAGAGACGGCCTTAAACTTATTCATTCTTCTGATCAGGTGAACGAACTTGCTGCTTCTGTAGAAGATAATGGCGGTGTTTATTTCGTCCCTGCATTAACGGGGCTTGGTGCTCCTTATTGGGATCAGTACGCCCGTGGAACAATTGTAGGAATCACCCGTGGTACTACAGATGCTCATATTGCAAGAGCAACACTGGAAGGAATAGCATTTCAGGTTTATGATATTGTAAAAGCAATGGAAGCTGATTCCGGAAGAGCAAGCCTTGAATTAAGAGTAGACGGTGGCGCCTCTGCAAGTGATCTTCTGATGCAGATACAGTCTGATCTTTTCGGTTTCAAAATAACAAGACCTCAAACCCTTGAAACAACAGCATTAGGAGCAGCTTATCTTGCCGGTCTTGCTGTAGGATACTGGAAAGACATCGCTGAAATTCAGTCTCAATGGATTGTTGACAAAGATTTCCATCCTCAGTTGGAAAAAGAACATGTTGATAAAATGGTACACTCATGGAGAAGAGCTGTATCACGTTCTCAAAGCTGGATAGAAGATTAATTCACTTATCAAAAAAAACTTATATGACCCCATTTATCGCAGAAGTTATCGGGACGATGCTTCTAATATTGTTAGGCAACGGTGTTGTAGCCAATGTTGTCTTAAAAGATACGAAAGGAAATAATTCCGGGTGGATCGTTATTACTACCGCATGGGCATTGGCCGTTTTTGTGGGAGTAACCGTTGCAGGGCCAATAAGTGGTGCCCATCTGAATCCAGCTGTAACCATTGGACTGGCTGTTGCAGGAAAATTTTCCTGGGATCTCGTTCCGTCTTATATCGCTGCTCAAATGATCGGAGGAATGCTGGGTGCATTTTTGGTGTGGCTGTTCCACAAAGATCATTTTGCCATCACAGAAGATGAAGGAGCTAAACTGGCCTGCTTCAGTACTGGTCCGGCTATCAGAAAGACATCCTCTAACCTGATTAGTGAGATTATCGGAACATTTGTATTGGTATTCTGTGTTTTCTATTTTGCAGGACCCAGCATTTCTTTACAGGCAGATCCAACCGCTAAAGTAGGATTAGGCTCTATCGGGGCTATTCCTGTGACCTTTGTGGTGTGGGCAATTGGTTTATCGTTGGGAGGAACAACAGGATACGCTATCAATCCCGCCAGAGACCTTGCCCCAAGAATCATGCATGCCATCTTACCTGTAAAAGGGAGCAGTGACTGGGGATATGCCTGGATTCCTGTTGTAGGCCCAATTACAGGTGCTATTATCGCAGCAGTTATATATGGATTTTTAAAATAAACAAATGATGAAAAAAATCTTTAAGGGAATCTTTCTTCTCGCTTTGGGCACAGGAAGGTTATTTTCACAGGAAACTGGTGAAACCAAGGAAACCAAAGAAGGCAGACTTGATTTTACAGCCAACATTCAGAACAATCACTTATGGAGAGGGCTTATTATTACAGATAAACCTGTTGTGATGGGAAATCTTTCCTATGCTTTGGATGCAGAGAAAAAGTGGAAAGTGGGAATTTGGGGTGCTTCTGCATTAGCAGATGATAAAGACAATACTCATTATAAGGAGATCAATTACTATGTTCAGTATTCTAACGGACGTTTTTATATCGGATTATGGGATCTTTATAACTCAAGAAACATCAATACTGCAGTAGCCGCTGACGATATCTTCAGCTATTCACAGAGAAGAACAGCTCACATTATTGATTTAAGAACAAATTATACTTTCGGGCCTTCTTTCCCGATCAATATTGAAGCTGACATTATGCTGTATGGAGGAGCCAATGCAGGGGAAGTCATTCTGGAAGCCGACGGAAGTTATAAGAAAAACAGATACTCCACCTACGTTCAGGCAAGCTATCCTGTCATCAGTGGACAGAAAGTAAACCTGGATGCTTTTGTAGGAGCCGGATTTGCCCTCAATGACAAAACCTTTTTGTATGGTAACGGAAAAAACAGCTTCGACATTGTAAATATAGGTGTAAAAGCAGGTAAGGTCGTTAAGATCACAGATCACTACAGCCTTCCCGTATCTATGATGGCCATGTGGAATCCGTCTAATAAGTATGCAAGAATTCAGCTTGCGGCAACCGTTTTTTAATCTGACTTTAACTACATTATAGAAAAGCCACTCCTTTGGGGTGGCTTTGTTACTAAGCGGAGAAGCACACCGCCAAACTATAGAAACCTAAATAAGAATCTTGCAAAAATCTCTTATTCAATCACCGTGTTTTTACGGTGTCAGTTTTGGTTAAATATATTTACTTTTGAAAAAAAATAGGTATGAAAAAGTTTTTCAGTGTATTCATTCTGTGTATCAGTGTTTTTACATGGGCTCAGCAAGCAAAGCTTCCTTTTACAGGACACAGAAGTTTTGATATCATGAAAGGATATAGCGGCACCGGTACTCCTCACTACTATTTGGATATAAAGAAGAATGGTGATGTCCATTTTGGATATGTTCAGGTGAATCAGGCAGACGGAAAAGAAACAAAGGAAGAAGTAAATGCCGGAAAATATGCTCCAAATAAAGTCATGAAAGTCGTTTTCAAAGAATATGATGAGACGTATTTGGTGAAATTTGACAAAGACAAAATCTACCTTACTGATGAAAAAGGCAACGTTCAAAACCTTGAAGGCTGCTGCTCTTCCAGTGAGAGTATTGATAAAGAGACCTGCAGATGCGAAAGTGAACTTTACAAGTAGTAAAATAATATATAGAGAAAGCCGCTCCATCTGGAGTGGTTTTCTTGTTGTGAAAAGCCATTCCATTAAATTAATCACCGAGATTTTACGGTTTATATTTTGCTTAAATATCTTTATTTTTGAAAAAACATATAGCTACAAGGAATTGTGGCTTCAAGAGTGATTTGTATCAATGAGACATTTTAAAATTTTATTTCTATTTCTTCTTTTCCTTGTTGTATCATGCAGCAGGAAAGAGAATCATCCATACACATTTTATTACTGGAAAACCAATCTGAAGCTGGATCATGAAGAAAAGAAAGCATTAGATCAGGCAACTGTTCCTTATTTGTACACCAGGTTTTTTGATGTAGATAAAGTGAATGGAAAATTTCAGCCGGTAGCCATTATCACAAAAGACAAAAGTTTTCAGACAGATAAACAGATTGTTCCCACCGTTTTTATTACGAATCAGACTTTGCTGGGCATTTCTGCAGAAGAGATCAAATTTCTTGCGGAAAGTATCCATCTTTTAATTCAGAAGAAAACAGAAGAGTATCATCTGAAAACCAATAATGAAATTCAGATCGACTGTGACTGGACCGCAGGAACCCGGAATGATTATTTTAAATTTCTGAAAGAGCTGAAAAGGATCTCCAGAAAGGAAATTACGTGCACTCTTCGCCTTCATCAGGTGAAAGATAAAAAGCAGACCGGAATTCCCCCTGTAGAAAAAGTGTATCTGATGTGCTACTCCACTTCATCACCCCTGGAAAAATCTGACAAGAACTCGATTCTGGATGTCAGCATTCTAAAAAGCTATCTTTCAAAAATGGAAGATTACCCCATCAAAAAAATTGAAGTTGCTCTTCCTATTTATTCCTGGGGAATTGTCACCAATCATTTGGGCAAGCACAAACTGATCAATGCTTTATCCAAAAGGGATCTGGAAAACCCAAATTTTAAGAAAATATCTGATCATGAAAGTGAAGTTTTGAAAGATGGATTCTACTTTGGAAGTTATTTAAACAAGGGCTTCAAAATAAAGGCAGAAGAAATCTCTAAAGAACAGCTTGAAGAGGTTATCACTTTTTTACAGAAAAAAATACCGCATTTTAATATTATTTATTATCAATTAGATAGTAAATTTGTGTTAGATCGGAAATTTTAATCTCCCAGAGATAGAGGCACACCACCTGTCAAGACCAAACCATAAACTATTATAAAAATTAAAAAAACACTACGAACCCTATGAAAAAGTATATTCTTTCACTTGCGGTTGTATCACTTTTCTATACAAAATCTGACGCCTGCGCGTGGTCAGATCCTGATTATGATTACTTCAACCTTTTTACGCAAAGCATTATCAAAGATAAAGCTTACCTCCCTTTTCTGCACAACTATTCAAGCAGGTTTTACGGAGGATACAATGCATCATTGATTCCTGATGACAATATTGAAACCTGGAAAAAGTTCTTTAACAATCAGCTTAGCTATACTGAGACACAGAATCTGGTCTATAAGATAAGCATGAATGATCTGAATGCTTTAAAGAATGGAAGCCCAACAAATCCTCTTCTACAAAAGCTGGGTTCCGGGTTCTACCAAAAATACAAGGAAGGCCTTGATTATTTAATCGAAGCCAAGTATCTGGAGCCTTATATGAGCATCAATTATGTTGAAAATGAGAATTCATTTTATTACGACAGAGATGCCAACAGGAAAAATGCTACGGCTCTTGATTACAATAAAACCATTGCTGCTTTAGCGTCTTTGTACAATGCGGCAAGAAACCCTGAAATCAAACAGCGTTACGGATATCAGCTGGTACGTCTGAATCATTATACAAGAAACTATGATTCTGCAATGCAGGCTTTCAAAACCTATGTTGCTCCAATCAAATTGAAGGGAACAGTTTACTTTATGTCTCTGGATCAATTGGCCGGAGCACAAAGAGGATTGGAAATGAACAGTGATGCCAACTGGAATTTCTTTCAGGTATTCATGAACAGCAAAGACCGCAAGGAATCTGCTTTTGTTTCTATGAAGCTTTCTGATACGGCATCTTTCAGCAACATCATGAAGAGAGCCAATACGAACGAAGAAAAGAATATGGCTTATTTCCTTTTAGGGTATGAAGACTTCAACAATCCGATTCCTACCATGGAAAAGATGTACGAGATCAATCCGGACTCTGAGATCCTGAAGGTAATGGCTGCAAGAAGCATCAATGAACTGGAAAGAAGTTACCTTCCTACTTATTACTACACTTCAGACGCTGCCAATAGTCCGTATATACAAAGAGGAAATGCCGATACCAATACTTCTTCAAAGGATACCAAAGCTACTGCTGCTACACCTGAAGTAAAAGAAGAAAAACTTTCTTTCTGGCAAAAAATTGTAAGATTCTTTAAAAACCTGTTCGGAGGTTCAAAATCTAAAGAATCTGCTGATGGAAAGAAAACCAATCAAAGTGATGATGAATTACTTGACAATCCAAACAGAATTCCATTCTACACAACTTCGGGCTATGGATATGATGATAAGATGGAGGACTATCTTGATGACCTTCAAAAGTTCACTGATAAAACGAAAGAAAAGTCTAAGGATGAATACTGGCAGATTGCAGATGCATATCTTAAATTCCTGAAAAAAGATTACAAAGGAAGTACAGAAATCCTGAAAGATATTAAAACAACAAATCCTGAATATCTGGAAGAGATTAAAAGAATGAAAGTTCTGAATGACATTGTTTCTCAGCCGAGAATTGATGCCGAGTATGAAGATCATCTGATGAAGGATTATGCTGAATATTTCGTAGAGAAAAAGGTAGTAAAAGATACAGCCACTACAGATAATTTTGATTATTATGGTGAAGTGCCGTCTACCGCCGATTTCCTTAAAGATGTTATGGCAAACCGCTATTTCCTTCAGGGTGAAGATGGAAAATCATTCCTGATGAATAATAAGCTTTCGGATCTTCAATACAATCCGAACTCTGGTCTTGTGAAAAGCGTGGAAGAGTTCTACAGAAAACCTAACAAAACCCAGTTTGAACAGCAGATCATTGCTAAAAACATGGACAGCGTGGGCAATATTGATGCTTTCTTCAGTACCATTTACGGCGACAGAGCAATGAGACTTGCCGATTTTGAAAAGGCAAAATCTTATTATGAAAAAGCAAAAAGCTTTGCCGGTATTCCAAGACAGAATTACGAATGGACTGAAAAGAATGGACAGACCATTACAACCAAACAATATACTCCTGCTGAATACAACGGATTCAAAAATATTTCAAATCTTGTATTCGGGCATAATGTTTGGGAAAGCTTCGGAAGCCCTGATGCAGAAAGTATGAAAGCTGAGAGCTATGCTGATTTCCCTTTCATTAAAACCAGCATGGACAAACTTGAGTTGGCAGATGTGCTGATTCAGCTTAAAAAGATCGGAAACGGAACGGGTGAAAAAGCAGCAAAAGCCAACCAGCTTATCGGAAACCTCTTGTACAATACTTCTATTTTAGGATACTACCGTCAATTGTTTGTGATGGATATTGACAACAGCAATGGAGGTAAATATGACTTCTGGAATACCGACAGAAAGAATCCTTACAAGTATTATTATAAGAACTTCCTGGACACTTCTTATATTGAACCTGATAATTTTGATCTATCAATTAACTATTATCAAAAAGCACTTAAGCTTTCAAACAGTAAGGAAGAAAAAGCAAGAATCTTATTCCAGATGGCAAGTGCTGAACAGGGTAAATATTACCAGTACGAAGCAAAAGCACCAAAAGATTTTGATTACTCTGATCCTAAGTGGTCTGAAAAAGAAGATGCCCGCCAAAAGGAAATGGACCATCTTAAAAACCAAAAATACAGAACCTATTTTGCTCAGTTGAAAGCTCAGTATTCCGATACTGAAACAACCAAAAACTTAATGGGAAGCTGTAGTTATTTCAGCTATTTCATGAAATAATATCACTCATAAAAAAACCTCTGATCGCTCAGAGGTTTTTATTTTTATCTTTTATTGAACTATTTTTTAACAAACTTAGTTGTGCTGTTTTCGTCTTTATCATTAATCGTAATAAAGTAGATTCCTTTTACAAGAGCACTAACATTAATTTTACCTTCTCCTATAGTTCCTTTTGAAATCAACTGTCCCGGAGCATTGAAAATCTCATACGATGCGTTTGAAGAGACATTCAGAACATTCAATACATCTTCTACAGGGTTTGGATAGATCTTAACTGATTTTGCCTCATTTCTTGCTTCAGAAACAGCCATTGTACCAGATACTATAGCTTGTTTCACTGCATAAAATACATTTCCAATAGCTGATACTCTCAAATGAATGGTCTTACCCGCCAATGATGCAGGAATGAATACACTGGCTGATCCGTTATTCGGAACTGATGCTGCAAGGTTATTCCAGGTTAGTCCGCTATCTTCTGTATAATCAATCTTAACATTGGCTGCATTGTATGGAGAAACTGCAGTTCCGGAAACCGTCCATGCAATAGTAGAATTTACATTAGGGTTAAGTGATGTTGTATTGACAGTAAATGCGGCTGCGGATCCTACTACAATAGTTTGTGTGGCATGAGCAGTCTGTGCCTGTCCTCCAGGTTTGTTATCTCTTACTGTCACTCTGAAATCTGTGGTTCTGGCCACCGTACTTGCTGCTTCAAACTCCGCCGTATTTTTTACAGCTCCTCCCAAAACAGTTGCAAGCTTAGGGAAATATCTTGTAGGGCTGGCAGTAGGTGCCCATGATCTGAAATTGGCTCCTGTGGTTGTATTTCCGATATTGGATTTAGATACTCCATTACCCAATTTACTTGGATTCACCTGCTCCCAGCAGTATGTCAAAGCATCTCCATCCGGATCTGTGGCTGATGCTGTCAATACAAATGCGGTAGATTTGGGAATGGTATATGTTGTATTCATTGCTGTTACAACAGGTGTATTATTCACAATAGGTGTTTCTACGTCAGCAGTTACTGTTACAAGATTTGTCTGCACCTGATCAATACTCACACTATGAAAATAAACATCAGAATGTTTTTGAACATCTGTACTTGGGCCGGTAATTCCTGCATACCCCATAATTGTAGATCCTGAGCCTGGCTCAACTTCCTGATTTAAAAAGTTCTCGTAGAAGCTATATGTGTGGGAATCCCCCAACTGGTGACCCATCTCATGAGCTACAAAGTCAATATCAAAAGCGTCTCCACTTGGTGGTAATTGAGCTGTGCTGTTTTGGTCCCACGTTCCACTAACGTAATAATTAATTCCCGGAGAGGTATATCCACTACCCTTATAATTACCTGGAGATGGTGAATTTACACAATTAGGGTCAATACTTGTAGATATATCATTACTTCCTATGCATCCAATACAGCCGGCACTTCCACCACCTCCCGTTGCACCAAACAAATGCCCAATATCAAAATCTGCATCTGTTACACCATACGTTCCTCCATGCAATGTATTCATGAGCTCATAATTCCACTTACACATAAGATCCGATGTACTATAAGGATCATTAGCAGCGTCAGTAAATATAAGACCTGGGGCACTGATTGCGTTGACGTGCACATTAAATTCTTTTTCAAATACACCATTTACTCTTGATAAAGTAGCGTTTATTTGTGTAAGAGCACCTGCTACTCCACCGAAGAAAGCAGTATATTCTCCTGTTACAGACATAGCCAGTCTAAGGGTATGGAATGTTTTGTTACTTGATTTTGCTGCAACTCCAGAATTCATAAGCTTCTGTATTCTATCAATAGCTTCTTTATCCTCTTTCGTGTTACATACAAATGCATGGCCGCTCTTATTGGTTTTTCCGTGTACAGAATAATAAGATTTGTCAGCAGTTGCGGGTTCTATAAATTCATATTTACCATCAGTACCGATGATCATCGATTGGAAATCATTGGGAGCGATACTGAAACGGATATATTTGGTAGGATCATCAGTTCCGATCCCTACATACGACCCCAGCTGATATTTGTTAGCCAAAGTCTCATCCATTACCGGAAAGCTGTTTACTGTAAATTTCTCAATTTTTCCTTCAAGAGTAGGAATACTGATCGTAATGGGAGCACCTTCACCTAATTTGGGAGCTCTCAGAAGCTGAGTTCTAATCTGATCAATATCGAGTTTATAATAAACCGAGTGATCACTTTTCTTGATGACTTTTTGTTCTGGCAGTCCTCTGCTCCATTGTGCGTTTGCTGATATTGCTAAAAACAATACCGGCAAACAAAATAATTTTGCTTTCATATATAATATTTGTTCAACAAATTTAAATATTTGTCAAAAAAAACACTAAAAAACAAACAAAAAATTAAAATTATACACAAAAACACAAATTACAACACTATAATCTTAAAAAAATATTATAATAATTAAATTTTAAAGAATTTTTTCAATCAAAAGCTCATTTATTTTTTTGTTCCTGCTTCTGTATCCATTCTTCATGTTTTCTTTTGAAGAATTCGTATTTATAATCCTGATTTCTCTGTGCAGCGTCAATGGAATGAGAGGTATGAATATCCGCATCTTTTTTAGCAAGCTGAGCCAGTTTTTCATAATAGTGATGAAGCTGGTCAAGTTCCGCTTCGGTAAGGTCTTCAATATCTACAATTCTATTGCTGGCTTTTTCGTGGGCAGCTATTATTTCGTTCAGTTTGATCTGTATTGCTTTTGAATCTTTATTCTGAGCTTTCTGAATGAGGAATACCATCAGAAAAGTAATGATGGTAGTTCCGGTATTGATGACCAACTGCCAGGTTTCTGAGTAATCAAAAAAAGGACCTGTAACTGCCCATATCACGACGATAAGAAAAGCTCCGATAAAAGCAATTGGGCTTCCCGTAAATCTTACAGCCCAGTTTGAAAATTTTTCAAAAAAATGATGACCTTTATGACCCATAACTTCTGTTTTTTACATAATAAATGTATAAAAATTAATCTGAAATCATGAAAAGGTTAAGAATATGAGGTATCTAAATACTTTGGATTGTTTCTATTTCATTTTTTTGAATCTATGCCACCATATCAAAAGCCCCGTCACCGGCAATGAACAACCGATAAGAGAAATGATAAAGTAGAGAATAATACTTGGCAGCCCCATAATCTCTCCTGTATGTAATGGTTTTGCTAAAGCTGTGAACTGTTTGTTTAAAGGTTTGTCCGAAAAAAGCTCTTTCGTTTTGAAAACTCCGGTTTTATCAAATGTCACTTCATCCGGAACCATCATTCCAAGGAAGTTTTGTCTATTGACTTTGATAACAACATATCGCGGATTTTCTTTATTGGGAAGTTCTATACTTGTAACAGCAGTATAGGGAAGGTGATGGTCTGCAAGTTTTACAATCTTATCCACAGAAGCGGAAGTAACGTCTTTCAGATTTTTCTTTTCGTCCTGTTTCTGAAGCATATCTTCCAGAAGCCCGCCAAAGGCATCATCCTCATTGTCTTTTTCTTTTGAAATATGATCAATTGACGTTCCTCCCAAACTTATGATAATAGCATTCTTCATCCACGGATAGGTCACATACAATCCTGTAACGGCAATAAAGAAAAGCATCAGAAAAGTATAAAACCCCAGTGTATTGTGCAGATCATAATTAACCCTTTGAAATTTTGCTTTGAACATGACAGTAAGCCCCTGTTTCAAAAACTTCAGTTTCTTCGGAAGCCAAAGAATAAATCCTGAAATCAGCAGAATACAAAACATAAGAACTGAAACTCCAACAATTTGCCTTCCTGCGTTTCCCATCATCAGATTCCTATGAAGATCAAGAACCGTTTCAAAGAATCTGCCGGAGCCAACATCAGGCTGTCCCAGAACTTCTCCAGTATATTGATTATAGTAGGTACTTTTGTCCAAATTATTTTCGCGGTATCCAATCACATAGCTTTTCCCTTTCTCATCCGGAATCATTATGGAAGTAAGTTCTTTATTATGCTTTAATAACTCTGACTGGATCAGGTCAGGGTTCATCGCTTTTCCAGAACCCGGGTTGATATATATTTTATCCCTGTTGCTAAAATCACTAATCTGATTTTTGAAGACATAGAGGCATCCGGTAAGACACATTACAAAAACAATACTACCTGATAAAAGTCCCAGCCATAGATGAATGATCCACATCAGATATTTGGTAACTGATTCGTTTTTTCTTCTTTTCCTGTAAAGGCTTTTAAGTAATACTCTCATTGTTTAACAGCAAAAACATTAAGACAGTAATACCGCCTTAATGTTTTAAAATTAAAATTGATATGAATAAATTAAAAAAAGTTAATACAAATTCGGGCCGGGAAGCATGAAGCTTTTGATGGAAGTATCTTAGTTCAAAAGATTACCACTTAACTTTAATCTACATTCACCAAATTGAATATGTTTTCTTAAAAGCAGTAAGAACTTTTAGTCAATCTCCTATCCATCCTCCACTTCCTGCTTCCAGCCCTTATTGTATCAATGTTGTTATTTTCTTCCTTTGAACTGAACGTCTTTTACGATTGTTTCAAACTTCGTATAGTGTTCAGGACTTAGTACTTTCTGAATAGCAGCTTTTCTCTGTGTATCAAATTTCTCCCAGTATTCTTTGGCCAGATCATTATTCCCGTGATAGACATCATGTGCATCATTGAATGCTTTTTCAAAGGCATCATTAGCTGCATTCACTACTTTGAATTCATCATCAGAAAGCTGAGCTTCCGTTTTGATTTTTTCTAACAGTGCGTTGTCATATCTTGGTCTTTTTCTGGAATTTTCATCAACAAACTTATTGAACTTTTCCATCTGTAGATCGTCTAAAACAGTGGCCATTTCAATAGACTGCTGTGCTCTCAGTTCTTCATTTTTGATTCCTAAAGATACGCGGTCCATATTTCCTCCCTGAGCTTTTGCTGCCTGAAAGTTCTGCTCCTGAAGCTGCTGATATTTCGCAGTGATTTCATTAAAGTTCTTTTCCTGTTCAGCAGTAAGTTTCACTTCAGTTTTGAACTGGTTATAGTCTATTCCTTTCTTTTTGTCTCCGGAACATGAAACAACTAATAGTGTTGCTACTGCTATTACAATAGTTTTTATATAAGTACTATTCATTATATTTTATTTTATGGTTTTCAATTATTAAAAGAAGTAATTAGCTCCAAACTGATATCTGATTCCGTCAATCCTGAAACCAAAATTACTAGCCGGATCAGATACATCATTACGTATATTTTTATCCAGAATATTATATACTCCAAAGGTGAAACGTACATTTTTATTCAATCTGTACACGGTTCCTAAATCCCATAAGAAATATGAAGGTATTGGGTATTCCTGAGCTTTACCTCTGTTTACCCCAGGCTGGCTTTCGCTTCTGTAATTTCCTCTTGACCAAAACTCAAAGCTGTCATTTGCTTTCCATGAAAGGTTTACATTAGCCATGTGCTTAGGGATCCTTGCGTAGGGTTTGTTGTAAAGTGCTGGAATTTCGTCAGATTTAATCTTAGTATCCGTGTAGGTATAGTTCGTCTTTAATACAATACTTTTCGTCACATTTACCCCCAGGTTAGCTTCTATTCCCATACTGTTGGCTTTCCCTAAGTTTTCTCTTGTTGAAATAAAATCATAGACATGATTGTATATATTTTCAAACTGCTTACATTCTTCAGTATTATTACATTTTCTTACTTCTACCAGTTTGTTTTTAAAGTCTGTATTAAAACCTGTCACACTTAAGTTAATTACTTTCATATTATCTTCAAACATAACGGTTACCTCCTGGTTAAAGCTTTTTTCCGGCTTAAGATCTTTATTTCCGATAATCACACCATCTGAAGTTCCTCCTCCTGTTACTTGTCCCCATCCTGGGTTCACGGCTCTCAGTCCTGGCGCTTTATATCCCCACGAAGTACCTCCTTTTACAGTAAAGTTATTGTTAACATTCCATACTAAATATCCTCTCGGTGTAAAATTGGAACCATAGTTTTGATCATTATCCAAACGTGCTCCTGTTACTAAATGAAGCTTTTCAAACAAACTCCAGTTACCTTCTGCAAAAGCAGACCAGTTCCAACGGGTCAGTTCATTGATGATCTCCCCTTCCGATTTAATTTTATTTCCTAAATCATTCAGTTTTTCATATCTATATTCTCCACCAAAACTGATTACATGCTTTTTAATATTGAAGTTATTAAGGCTATAAGCAAGGAAAGTCTGATACCTCATATCCCTGTTAGGATTATTGGTATTATCATATTGCAGATAAGAATTTGTATGAAAGTTAGAATAATCACCTTTATGACTTAATGAAATAACATTTCTTTCGTAATTATTACGGGAGCTTTTTGCATTGGGAGCTAAAGAATATCCCGGATTTTGATTTCGTTCCTGACGGTTAAAGTCATAGTTTAGTTTAAAAACATTCTTCTTATCAGGAGTAAGACTCAATTCTGTTCCAAAAGCTTTAATCACTCTTTCGGTAAACCCTCCTACAAACTTATCTTCATTTCTGTCAGAATAGCTTCCGGTAATTTTCATTTGAAGAAGGTCTTTTATTAAAGAACCCGCTGCATATCCATCAATTTGATAAGTATTTCCCGATTCTTTATGAACCTGCTGAATTAAGCTCGTTCCAACAGATCCTTTCCAGCGATCTGTAAGCTTTTTAGTAATAATATTGATTACTCCCCCCATAGCATCAGAACCATACAATGAAGACATAGGTCCTTTTACAACTTCAATTCTCTCAATTGTTTCTAATGGCGGCATCCACCCCTGTTCAATTCCGGGTCCATCAGAGTTGGGTCTTGTTTCTCTAGTATTAATTCTTTTACCATCTATTAATATCAGTGTTTGGCCAGATTCAGCACCTCTTATTGAAAAATCACTGGTACTTCCTCCTCCTGTAATAAATACACCAGGAATGTCCTGTAAAGCATCTGTAATATCTCTATACGCTCTTTTCTTAATATCAGCCTGACTTATCACAGAAATAGTTGCCGGAGCATCTTTAATTTTCTGCGCATATCCTGATCCCGTTATTACGACTTCATCAATATTTCTGCTTTTCAGGGTATCCTTTACTTTCTGGGCATTTACAATAGTTGCTCCTAAAACGAGTAAAGAAAAAGATACTATTTTATTCATCTGATAATTTTTTGCGAAATTATTATTTTTATTCATTCTAAATAAATAAAACACGCTGACATATGTCACCTTAAAAAGAACTACTAATATCAGATCATTAATGCTTGCTAGGGACTCATTATAATCTCTGAACAGATGTATTCTATCATTAATGGTTATTCCTTAAACCTATTTTATGATTACTGAAAGTATAATGCAAAAAAGAGCAAATTCATACATTAATGAATTTGCTCTTTATGTCTTATTTCATGTTTATCAAAGATAGCTCCACAAAAAAACCGTCCCTTAAAAAGGAACGGTTTCTATAATCATTGCAAAGTATGCAGTTATCACACTTTAATTTCAACGTCTACTCCTGAAGGAAGTTCTAATTTCATTAGAGCATCAACAGTTTTAGAAGAAGAAGAGTAGATATCCATTAGTCTCTTGTGAGCTGATAATTGGAACTGCTCTCTTGCTTTTTTGTTTACGTGCGGAGATCTCAACACTGTGAAGATTCTCTTATTCGTTGGCAATGGAATAGGACCGTTTACAACAGCACCAGTAGCCTTTACCGTTTTTACGATTTTCTCAGCAGACTTGTCTACCAAGTTGTAATCGTAAGATTTTAGTTTTATTCTGATTCTTTGTGACATTTCTTTAATTTAAAAATTAACCTTTTGCTTTAGCTATGATATCTTCAGCAACGTTTTGTGGAGTAGCTTGATACTTCTCTAATTCCATAGAAGAAGTAGCTCTTCCTGATGAAAGTGTTCTTAGAGTAGTTACATATCCAAACATTTCAGAAAGTGGAACAGAACCTTTGATTACAACAGCTCCATTTTTCTCTTCCTGACCACTGATAGTACCTCTTCTTTTGTTAAGGTCACCAATGATGTTACCCATATATTCTTCCGGAGTTACAACTTCCAGTTTCATAATAGGCTCCATAATTACTGGCTTAGCAGCACGTCCCGCTTCTTTAAATCCTAATTTAGCAGCCATTTCAAATGAAAGAGCATCAGAATCCACCGCGTGGAAAGATCCGTCTTTAAGAACAACTTTAATACCTTCAACTTCGAAACCAGCCAAAGGACCGTTTTTCATTGCAGCTTTAAAGCCTTTTTCAATTGCAGGAACAAATTCTCTAGGAACGTTACCACCTTTGATCTCATTGATGAATTCTAAACCAATTTTACCTTCGTCAGCAGGTCCTAATTCAAATACAATATCAGCAAATTTACCTTTACCACCAGATTGTTTTTTGTAAACTTCTCTGTGTTGAGCAACTCTTGTAAGGTTTTCTTTGTATTCTACCTGAGGTTGTCCTTGGTTAACTTCAACTTTGAATTCTCTTCTCATACGATCTACGATGATATCTAAGTGAAGCTCACCCATACCAGAGATAATCGTTTGTCCAGAAGCTTCGTCAGTTCTAACCGTAAACGTAGGATCTTCTTCAGCCAATTTAGCTAAAGCGTTACCCATTTTATCCTGGTCAGCTTTAGTTTTAGGCTCAACAGCGATACCAATTACCGGATCAGGGAAAACCATCGATTCAAGAACGATTGGGTTTTTCTCATCACACATAGTATCACCAGTTTTGATAGACTTGAATCCTACCGCTGCACCAATATCACCAGCTTCAATATATTCTACTGGGTTTTGCTTGTTAGCGTGCATCTGATAGATTCTAGAGATTCTTTCTTTATCTCCTGAACGAGTGTTCAAGATATAAGAACCTGCATCTAATCTTCCAGAGTATGCTCTGAAGAATGCTAATCTTCCCACGAATGGGTCAGTAGCAATCTTAAATGCTAAAGCCGCGAAAGGCTCGTTTACGTCTGGTTTTCTTGTAATTTCAGCGTCAGTTCTTGGGTCAGTACCTTTGATATCATCTTTATCCAATGGAGAAGGCAAGTATTTACATACCGCATCCAACATAAACTGTACTCCTTTATTCTTAAATGAAGAACCACAAGTCATTGGGATAATAGATAAATCGATAGTAGCTTTTCTAAGAGCTTCGTTGATTTCTTCTTCAGAGATTGAATCTGGATCTTCGAAGAATTTCTCCATCAAAGTATCATCGTAGTCAGCCACAGCTTCTACTAATTTCTCTCTATATTCAAGAACTTCATCTTTCATGTCTTCAGGAATTGGAACTACTTCGAAAGTAGCACCTTGTCCAGCTTCATCCCAGATGATCGCTCTGTTTTTAATTAAGTCAACAACACCTTTGAAATCTTCTTCAGCACCGATTGGTAAAACGATTGGAACTGCATTAGATCCTAACATATCTTTAACCTGGTTTACCACGTTAAGGAAGTCAGCACCTTGTCTGTCCATTTTGTTTACGAATCCCATTCTTGCTACTTTGTAGTTGTCAGCAAGTCTCCAGTTTGTTTCAGACTGAGGCTCTACTCCATCTACTGCAGAGAAAAGGAATACCAATCCATCTAATACTCTCAAAGATCTGTTTACTTCTACAGTGAAGTCAACGTGTCCTGGTGTATCAATGATGTTGAAGTGGTAAGGCTTAGTATCTGCAAGAGGTTTTCCCTGGTCTGTTGGAAAGTTCCAAGAACAAGTAGTTGCAGCAGAAGTAATTGTAATACCTCTTTCTGCTTCCTGCTCCATCCAGTCCATTGTAGAAGCACCATCGTGAACTTCTCCAATCTTATGGTTAACTCCTGTATAGAATAAGATTCTTTCTGTAGTGGTAGTTTTACCAGCATCAATGTGAGCGGCAATACCAATATTTCTTGTAAATTTAAGATCTCTACTCATTTCTAAATTAGAATTTAAAGTGTGAGAAAGCTTTGTTAGCTTCCGCCATTTTGTGAGTATCAGATTTCTTTTTGAAAGCAGCACCTTCTTCTCTTGAAGCAGCTACTACTTCATTAGCTAATTTCAAAGCCATAGACTTATCATTTCTCTTTTTAGAATAGCTAATTAACCATTTCATTGCCATAGAAATTTTTCTATCAGCTCTGATTGGCATAGGAATTTGGAAGTTAGCTCCACCTACTCTTCTAGAACGTACTTCTACGTGAGGCATTACATTTGTAAGTGCATCTTTCCAGATTTCAAGTGCAGTTTTCTCTGTTTCTCCTTTTTTAGTTTCTACGATTTCTAATGCATCATAGAAAATTTTGAATGCGATTGACTTCTTACCGTCAAGCATTAAGTTGTTTACGAATCTCGTTACCAATTGATCATTAAACTTCGGATCTGGTAACAACGGTCTTTTTTTCGCTTTTGTCTTTCTCATTGCTTCTGTACCTTATTTAATGATTATTTTTTCTTTCCTTTTGCAGGAGCAGCAGCTGCTTGTCCTGGTTTAGGTCTCTTAGCTCCGTACTTAGATCTTCTCTGAGTTCTTCCATTTACACCAGCGGTGTCTAATGCACCTCTTACGATGTGGTAACGTACTCCCGGTAGGTCTTTCACCCTTCCGCCTCTAACCAATACTATCGAGTGCTCCTGTAGATTATGTCCTTCGCCCGGGATATAGGCATTCACTTCTTTACCGTTAGAAAGTCTTACCCTTGCAACTTTTCTAAGTGCAGAGTTAGGTTTCTTAGGTGTAGTTGTATATACTCTCGTACATACACCACGTCTTTGTGGACAAGAATCAAGGGCAGCCGATTTGCTCTTCTTGGCAAGCGTGGCTCTTCCTTTTCTTACTAATTGTTGAATAGTAGGCATTTAATTGCTTTTTATTTTAGGGTGCAAAAATACTAATATTTTTTTAATTGACAAGCAGTTATATATATTATTTCTTTCGATAATCTTTCCATTTGTTCTCTATACCTCTCCAAAACCCGCATCATTTATATATTATTGAATCAATTTCAAATCAGAAGATTATGTGAAAAAATTATTTAAAAATATCTTTAATTACTTTTCCTTTTGTATACTGCATAGGAACTCTTAAAAGCTCCGCTATTGTGCTGGCAATATCAATCTGTTCATAATTTCCAGTATTAATAGTGACATTCTTTTTAAAATCCGGCCCCATTGCAAAGAATTCAATGTGTCTGCACCCGGCGCAATCATCACCATGTTCAGCAAAACCACCGTTGGCATCCAAATGTCTTCCGTGGTCATTGGATACAATTAAAGTTGTTTTATCCTTATAAGCAGGAAGTGATTGAATATAGTTCCAGATTTCTTTAATAGAAGCGTCTGTAGTTTTGATGGCTTTAATGTACTCATTCCAATTGTTTGCATGTCCGTAAGAATCTACATCTTTAAGATTGATCACCATAACATTCGGGCTGTATTTTGCCATTACTTCTTTGGTCTTCGTCATTGTTACAAGGTCATCACGATATCCTGATCCGTTTCCACTCACTCCACAATCTACACTCGGCTGAAATTTTCCTTTCCAGTCTGCCAGTTTACAATCGTTTAAAACCTCCAGTTTATCTTTAGACGCAACAACCCAAGCCTTTGTTTTATCCGCTCCTGTAAACTTCAGCCATTGCTGCATTACAGATGGAAACCCAGGTAATTCTGTTCCGTTATTTTTAATATTCTCATAAACTCCTGAACACATAGCACTATGTCCCGGATTGGTATTCGTAGTGCCATTATTTTTAAAATTACTGATGAAAATACCCTGGCTCAATAAACTTACTCTGTTGGGTATATTTTCTTTATTGGCCGCTTCCCACGTTTCTGAAATACGGGCTCCATCAACAACAAGGAGAATCACATTTTTAGTCTGGTATTTACTTTCAGTCTTTGGATCCGTTATAATCTGTGCATCGGTATCATTATTACTGCAAGAAAACAAGAGGAATGATAAAACGAAATACAAGAAGGGTTTTTTCATAATTTTTATATTATTTTTTTATGTGAATTTCGAATGCAAAGCTAGAGAAACCAACTACAGAGAATATTAACAAATTATTATCTATTCCTTAATTATTCAACAATACGGGAATAATATGTGATCATTATTTGATATCAACATTCTTAATACATCCAAACTATTTTAAAAAACTTTCGTATAGTTATCATCTATTAATAATCAAGGGATTTCGGCACGATATTTTGTAAATTTGGGGTATACAAAATGATAAACAACAATCACCATGATGAAGGTTCACAGTATACTTAACTGACCCCGGTGATTGTATCTGATCTTAAAAAAATAAATATATACATATGAAAAATGCTAGTATCATTGGCCTTAAAGAAGCTGATTGCAAAAAAATCTCAGAAAAATTAAATGCACTGTTAGCCAACTATTCTGTATTTTATCAGAATACAAGAGGTTCTCACTGGAATATCAAAGGAGAACAGTTCTTTACCCTTCATCCGAAGTTTGAGGAATTGTATAACAGTCTTGTTTTAAAGATTGATGAAATTGCAGAAAGAATCCTGACATTAGGAGCTATTCCTGCGCACAATTACTCAGACTATTTAAAGATAGCGACCATTAAAGAAAGTAAGGAAGTAACTGACGGTACCAAAAGCGTAGAGCAAATTCTAAGTTCGTTCAAAGTAGTCATTGATCTGCAGAGGGAACTTTTAGATATTACAGATGAAGCAGGAGATGAAGGTACCAATTCGCAAATGAGCGATTATATTACCGAACAGGAGAAGGAAGTTTGGATGTACAATTCTTATCTTGGGAAATAACTCCATTAAAAGCATTAAAATATTTCAAAAAAATCGCCTTACATTTAGGCGATTTTATTTTTTATATTTATATTTGCGTTAAAATTACACATATTATGAACGACGTAAGACTGAACTCTATCCTAGATAATGATTTTTATAAAATAACCATGCAGAATGCAGTGGTAAAGCTATTCCCAAGTTCTATTGTAAAATATGAATTTATCAACAGGGGGAAGCACCACTTTCCGGAAGGATTTGACGCTGCTTTAAGAGAAGCCGTTAATAAAATGGCTGAACTTAAACTTACAAAAGACGAGAAAAAGTTCATGGCAAGAACATGTCCTTATATTGATCTTCCCTATCTGGATTTTTTAGAAGGGTATCATTATGATCCGTCTGAAGTAAAAATACACCAGGAAGGAGGCGACCTTTCCGTAACTGTGGAAGGGCTTTGGTACAGAACAATTCTTTGGGAAGTTCCGTTGCTGGCCCTGATCAGTGAACTGCATTATGAAATGAACCACATGGAAAGAGATTCTAATGAAGTGGTAATGAGCAAAACCCTTGAAAAGGCAGACTCATTAGGCAGACTTGGAGTAACTTTTGCAGAATTTGGAACGAGAAGAAGACATTCTTATAAGGTACAGAATCTGGTGATGGAAGCTTTGACTCAAAAAAGAGAATCAACTTTTATCGGAAGTTCTAATGTTCATTTTGCTATGAAATATGGTGTAAAACCTATCGGAACACACGCTCACGAATGGTTTATGTTCCACGCTGCTGAATACGGATTCAAAATGGCCAATGAAATGGCTTTGGAACATTGGGTAGATGTATACAGGGGTGATCTTGGAGTGGCTTTGTCTGATACCTATACCACAGATGTTTTCTTCCAGCAGTTTGACAAAAAATTTGCAAAACTATTTGATGGTGTTCGCCATGACAGTGGAGATGCTCTACAATTTGCGGATAAAACAATTGCCCACTATCAAAACAACGGTATCAATCCTATGTTTAAATATATTATTTTTTCCGATGCCTTAAATCTTGAAAAAGTAGAAGAAATCACCAATTACTGTAGAGGGAAAATTGGTATTTCATTCGGAATTGGGACCAATCTCACTAATGATGTAGGAGTAAAACCAATGAATATTGTAATGAAACTCATCGGTGTACAGGCTCCTAATAAAGAATGGATTCCTACGGTAAAGCTTTCTGATGAACATGGCAAATATACAGGAGATCCAAAAATGATCGAACTGGCGAAAGAATTTTTAAGAATAAAAGATTAAAATAAACTTATCTGTACAATTAGATATAACCTCGTAACCATCGAGGTTTTTTTGTATCCTATCATTTTTTGAAATTCAGTACTCAGAAATCTTTAAGGTTTTTATTATATTTATCAAAATAAAACAAGATGAAATCAAAACCATTACTAGCCGCATGTCTTCTCATATCAGCATTCTCCTTTGCGCAGGAAAAGAAAGCAGAAAAACCTAAATATAATCATGAACTGGCAACTTCATTAGGAGCTGATCAATATGGAATGAAGGCATATACTATTGTCATGCTGACTACAGGTTCCGTTAAGATTGAAGACAAATCCAAAATGAGCGAACTCATGAAAGGTCATATGGCCAATATTGGCAAACTGGCTGATGAAGGGAAAATAGTTGTAGCCGGCCCTTTCCTTGAAAAGAATAAAGAAAACTACCGCGGAATGTTTATTTTCAACACCAAGTCTAAGGAAGAAGCTGAACAATGGGTAAAAACAGATCCTGCTGTACAAGCCGGAGTCTTTAGTTATGAGATCTTCCCTTGGTATGGATCTGCAGCTTTACCATTGTATTTAAAGCATCACGAAGAGATCACAAAGGAAAATCCGTGATATCATCTTAAAAAATACATTGAAAATATTGAAGAATATATCACTTTATTAAAAGAAGAAATTAAAAAAATAAAGGAGGTCAAAAATAATTATTTCAATACTTCTTCCGACAGAACCAGACATCACTAAACTCAAAAAAATAATAACCATGAAAATAAGACTATTCGTTATGCTGTTTTTAGCATCAACAAAACTGTTCTTCGGACAAACTGTTCCCAAAGAATACACTGATAAAGTAAAAGCGGCTGAATCATTTTACCAATCCAAGGATTTCAAAAACTCTGCGGGCAACTATTCAGAAGCATTTAAATCTAACGGCTGGAAAGCGTCTCTAAATGACAGGTATAACGCAGCATGCTCTTGGGCAATGGCATCAGGGCCAGACAGTGCGTTTTCCCAACTTGACAGGATTGCAGTAAAATTCAGTAATTATAACCACATCACTACGGATACAGATCTTAGCTCTTTACATAGTGATAAACGATGGAAGCCTCTCATCGAAAAAATCAAACAGAATCAGGAGAAAGCAGAAGCAAATTTGAATAAACCCCTGGTCGCAAAGCTTGGTAACATTTATAATGAAGACCAAAAGTACAGACAACAAATCGGTGATATTGAAAAAAAATACGGTGGGAACTCAAAAGAAATGAATGAGCACTGGCAGCTTATCAATAAAAAAGATTCACTAAATCTTATTGAGGTAAAAGCCATTCTTGATAAATATGGCTGGGTGGGTCCTGATGTTGTGGGCGGACAGGGAAGCGTTACATTATTTCTTGTTATCCAACATGCAGATCAGGTAACACAGGAAAAATATTTACCTATGATGAGAGATGCTGTAAAAAATGGTAAAGCACAAAGCAGCAGCCTGGCTCTTCTCGAAGACAGGGTGGCTTTGAGACAAGGTAAAAAACAAATTTACGGCAGCCAGATAGGACGTGATCCTGAAACACAAATATATTATGTATCCCCATTAGAAGATCCTGAAAATGTAGATAAAAGACGCGCAGATGTTGGACTTCCTCCATTGGCAGAGTACGTAAAGAATTGGCAAATGAAATGGGATGCTGAACAATATAAAAAAGACTTGCCTAAACTGGAGGCAAAAATAAAGCACAAATAAACAGCAATCACATTACTATACTATTCATTGTTAGATTTCAAATCTAATTGACATTCTTCTATTAAACTTGGCATTTAAAAAAAATCTAACCTTCATTGTAACATTTATCATCAATTAATTCAATCATCATAGAATAATTTACTATTTTAGTTCAATCTTTTTAAACCTACTTATTTAATTATAAGAGAATTAAGAATAAATTAATTTACTAAACAAAAAATTAAACCATGAAAAAGAACTTAACAAAACTTTCAAGAACAAATTTAAAAGATGTATTTGGAGGAACCCTGTATCCTGCACAATGCCCAGGAGGATGCCATGGTGAAGGCATGATCAGATGTCCTGACGGCACCACCACGATGACTAATTTTATATGCATGGGAGGAACCTGCCAACCTGCAGCAATGTGCAAACCATTGGTTCTTGAACCTTTTCCAGATCCGATTATCATTACCCCATAATCTGAATGAATAAAAATAAAAAGAGACTGTCTTTGTGACAGTCTCTTTTTTTACAATTATACTTTTAAATTAAAAAATATCGCTGCCGATTATATAACCGTTTGTTCCATTTATTTTTTTAACCGCATTATTATTAAATCTATATTTATTATAAATACCAATATTTGGAATATATCTTAAAGTATTACCTTCTCTCATGTATATCTTATTGGTGAAATTATCCTGTTTAAGATCATTATCAGGTGTCAAATCAGCTCCACGTTCTACTGTTGACAAATTACTTGGACTAATAGTCGCGATTTCACCACTGGTAATATTAAATAATCCGTAAAGTGTCATAGGACTTTGGATATATCTCAGTTTGTTTTCAAACATAAAAAAGATCTGGTTGGTAGCAGGATTTCTAACAAAATTACCATTCACAAGATTTGCCGTATTTGTATAATCCAGCCTCACCTGATTGTCAATTAAATATTGATCTATATAAGCTTTTAACTGAGCTTTCTTCACAGGATCTTTAACAAGTTCATAAAGTGGTATCAAACCATTACTCCCAAATTCTACCAATACCGCATTAGTAGGTGTTGAACTGTTCTGCCAGGTGGAAATATTAATTTTAGGATTCGTTTGATCAAGGTTTAGCTCTCCCACTAAGCCTTTAGATGGATCTCCTCCTCTGGTTTTAAAGGATAATTTTCTAGAAAAGTTCTTATTTGATTCCGAAGTATCTACATCATTATCAACATTTGCATCAAAAATACTTTTCACCCCTACTTTAACACCAATTCTGGCTGCCTTTTCCCGACTTTGATTTGTTGTTTCAGATTGGAACATAACATCTAACTTCGCTCCGGTATAAATATCTACTGCAACGTGGGTACCATAATCGTTGACAATCTGCGCAGGGCTATTGGACTGTAAATCGCTAGAGAACTCCGGAGTCAAATAATCAGACAATAAGACAGGAGTAGCATTAAACCTGAATCTTCTTTGTTTAATTAAAAGATTATAGCTACCATAAATATATTTAGCGTCAAATTTATTGGTAGTCGTGTTACTAACCGAAGAACTAAAACTAACTGAAATAAGCTTTTTAAATAAAGAGAATCCAGCTGTCGCTCCTACCTTCGTAGATACCATTTTTGAATAGGCTTCTGCACTTTCACCATATTCTTCAAGATATTCCTGAGAAAATACATTATCAGTAATCAATCTTCCGGTCTGTTCGTTTTTGAACCTTTCAACATCAATTACCTGATATCCTGAAGAGTTAGAATTAGCATATTCTCCTGTTGCATTATAACCGTATCCCAAGACGTCATAAATTCCATCCCCGGCACTTTTAGCAAAACTTCTCCCTGAATTTTTTTTTGAGTTTTCATTTAGGTTAGGATTTTCAAGCTCTTCAGTAGAGCAAGAAGTTGCAAGCAGTAAAATAATACTTGCAAAAAAGAAACTTAGTTTTTTCATATTTTATTTTAAGTCTACAAACTTAATTCTTTGCGTACAAAGCTAAAATGACATAAATCATAAATAAGGGAATTAATTAAAATACAGGTTCATTATAGTGTGATAATGTATTTCTCGATATCTTTAAACAAAAAACCATCATGAAAACTATTGAAGAAGTTCTTACAAAACTGGATGAAATTATTATCTGGTGCAAAGAAAACAAGAGTCCGGCAGGATATTTTGCCTGTACTTACAGAATCATGACAGCACAGGTTCTGAAAGGCATTCAACAGAAAAAATTTGAAGATAATCTAAGAATGACTTTACTTGATCTTGCTTTTGCACAGAGATATCTGCAGGCATGGGAAAGTTATAGCAAAGGAGAAAAATGCACAAATTCGTGGTATATCGCCTTTGAAGCCACTAAGAATAAAAACCTGTTGATCCTACAGCATATATTTTTGGGCATGAATGCACACATCAATCTCGACCTTGGCATTTCTGCAGCTTCTATCATGCCTTACCGGAAAATAAATCCGTTGAAAAAAGATTTTGAAAACATTAATACTGTTATTGCTTCCATTAATCAGAACGTCCAGAATTCTTTAAACAAAATCTGTTATCCCGTGGATCTTATTGACAAACTCTCTAGTGGGCAAGATAATGCTGTACTTGATTTTGCGATTTCCAAAGCAAGAGATACTTCCTGGGCAACTGCAGTCATTGCATCCAACACCCCGAATTTTTTAAGAGAATCTGTGATCGGTATTGTAGATTATGCGGCTGCAAAAGTTGCTACACAAATACTGAATCCAAAAATCCTCACTCCTTCCCTTTTAAAAGAACTTAAAAAATGTGAAAGCAGTGATGTTGTGAAGAATATTGAGATTTTAGAATCTACAAAAAACTCATAAAAAAAGCCGGGATCTTCCTCAAGAATCCCGGCTCATAATGAACAAAATAAAAGAAACTATATTGCTTCCTTATGCTTTTTACGATAGGCATAATGGAAAATAATTGGTAATACAGTAAATGACAGCAGCATACAGATAATTAATCCTCCAACGATCATAATGGCTAAAGGTTTCTGAATTTCGGAACCCATTCCATTGGACATTGCTGCCGGAAGAAGTCCCATAGACCCCATCAAAGCAATCATCACCACCGGACGGATTCTACTCTTCACTCCCTGAGCAATGGATTCTTTAAGAGACAACCTGTTTTGCAGATTCTCTTTCATCACTCCAATCAGAACGATACCGTCTATAGTTGCTACTCCGAAAAGGATGATGAAACCGATTCCTGCTGAAATTCCAAAAATGGTTCCCGTAAACCAAAGGGATAAAAACCCTCCAATGAATGCGAATGCTAGTGTAATGGAAGAGATAAGCGTATCCTTTACGTTCCCAAAGTTGAAATACAACAGCATCAGAATTAGAACTAAAGAGATCGGAACTACCATTGCCAGCTGTTTTGCGGCTCTTTCTTTGCTCTCAAATTCTCCTGCCCATGTCATTTTATGATTTTTTGGAAGTTTTACTTCTCTATCTACCTTGGCTTTGGCTTCTTTAATGGTACTTCCAAGGTCACGCCCTTCAATATTAAATCCAACTCCAATGTACCTGCTGTTTCCTTCGCGGTAAATAAATGACGGTCCGGTGTGATAATCTATGGTGGCTATTTCTTTCAATGGCACTTTTTTATTATCCTGAGTCGGGATAAGAATATTCCCCATTTTTTCCGGCGTGTCACGATACTGTTTTTCAAACCTAAGCATTACGTCAAACATTCTTTCTTCTTCGTAAAATTTGGTAGCAGCCTGTCCGCCAATTGTCATTTCGATCACAGCTTGTGCATCTGCTGTGGAAACGCCATACTTTGCCATTTTAGAATCGTGAAGCTGTATTCTCAATTCCGGAAGTCCGATATTTTTGAAAACATTGACGTCTGAAATCCCGGGAACTGTTCTGATAGAATTGGCTACTTTATTGGCATAATTTTCAAGCTCAAAGAGATCATTTCCAAAAATTTTAATAACCAATGGCGCTTTTACCCCTGCTACATATTCTTCCACATTATCCTGTATCGGCTGACTGAATCCGAAGTTGATTCCCGGATATTTTTCAAGAGAAACTCTCATTTCTTCGAGAAGTTCATCTTTGGATATTTTTTTCTTCCATTCATTTTCCGGTTTCAGCTGAATATTAAATTCGATATTAAAGAAACCTGTTGGGTCGGTACCATCATTCGGGCGGCCTGTCTGGGTCATGACAAATTTCACTTCATCATATTTCATGAGAATCTCCTTCATTTCTTTGGTCAGCCTTACAGATTCATCCAGATTAACACTATTCGGAAGGGTTGCTCTTACATAGATGGCACCTTCATTCAGCTTGGGTAAAAATTCGGAGCCGTAATTGGAGAATCTCCATCCGCAAAGAGCAAGCAAAGCAATAAATCCAATGATGAATCCTTTTTTATAACGGTTACTAAATTCATAGATTCTATAGATATTTACTCTGAAAAATCTTGAAATAAAGTTTTCTTTCTCTTCAATATTTTTAGTCAATAAAAGCTTACACATTGCCGGAACATAAGTCAAACTTAAGATCAGTGATCCTAATAATGCATACCCCAGCGTAAATGCCAAAGGAGAGAACATTTTACCTTCTACTTTCTGGAAAGAGAAAATAGGCATCAAGGCAACAATAAGAATCAATAGGGCAAAGAAAATATAACTGGCTACGCTTCCCGCACTTTTCTTGATGATCCCCAGTTTTGAGATTTTATTGAATCTCTGCAATCCTATTTTCCTGGCTTTAAGTTCGAGGGCGACAAAGACATGTTCTACAATGACCAGTGTTCCTTCCAGAAGCAGCCCGAAATCCAGCGCTCCCATAGAAATAAGATTAGCGGGTAATCCCTGAATTTTCAGCATAATTATAGCAAAAAGAAATGCTAAAGGAATGACTGAGGCTACAATAAAGGTTGTTCTCCAGTTGTACAGGAATATAAATACAATAATGGAAACAAGAATGACTCCTTCAATAAGGTTTTTGGAAACGGTATGAACAGTGGTATTCACCAGTTCTGTACGGTCAATGATCGGAACAATCTGAACATCTCCCGGCAGTTCTCCTCCGTTCAGTTCTTCTATCCTGTCTTTCAGTCTTGCTATTACTTCACTAGGGTTTTCGCCACGAAGCATGATCACAATTCCTTCTACAACATCATTTTCTTTGTTGTATCCTACCTGTCCTAATCTTGGTTTTGCAGAAACTTTCACTTCAGCAACGTGTTTTACCAGAATAGGCGTAGATCCTTTTACCTCGATCTGAATATTCTCAATATCTTCTTTTTTCTCCAAAAGACCAATCCCCCGCACTACATAAGCCTGATCTCCTTTTGCCACTACATCTCCTCCTACATTGATATTACTCTTCGAAACTGCTTCATACACATCCAGGGGGGAAAGGTCGTAATTGTGTAATTCCGTAGGATTAATTTTTATTTCATATGTTTTTTCTTCTCCACCAAAACTTACTACATCCGCCACACCGGGAACGGCCAGTAATTCTCTTTCCACTACCCAATCCTGAATGGATGTAACTTCTTTGATCGGAAGTTTACTTTTAATAATATATCTGTAAATTTCACCCGTAGCCCCGGAAGGAGGTTCAATACTGTATTCTGCTCCTGATGGAAGATTTACATTTCCCAACTTATTGGATGCATATTGCTGAGCATAGAAATCATTGACATGATCATCAAAAATCACGGTGACCACAGATAATCCAAACAGGGAAATAGAACGCACCGATGTTTTATTCGGAATGGCATTCATTTCCTTCGAAATGGGTAATGTGACAAATTTTTCGATCTCTTCTGCACTTCTTCCCGGCCATTGAGTGATTACCCTTACTCTTGTGTTGGTAACATCCGGAAATGCTTCAATAGGAGTATGTATGTAGGAATAGATTCCTCCGGCAAGCAATAGAAAAGTTCCCAAAAGAACAATCAATGAGTTTTTTAAAGAGAAGGAAACTATATTCTGTACAAATTTTCGCATTACTTCGTGGAATTATTTAATTGGTTTTTCAGGTTTTCATAGATCAGCAGCCCGTTGGAAGCGATGATATTTTCACCTGATTTTAAATTACCTTCTACATAGATATACTGGCTGTTGGAAGCTATTTCCGTCACCGGTCTTATCTCAAGCTCACAGTCTTTTTTGTAGACCACAACATAACTTTGATTATTATCGAAGATTAACGCTTTGGCAGGAATAGCCAGCGCACTTTTATTTTGTGAATTAATTGTTAACACTACATCAGCAGACATTCCCGGTCTTAGCTTCATTCCATTATTATCCATAATGATTTTCGCTTTAAGTACTCTTTCATTTTCATTGAAAACCTGGGAAATATTATCAATCTTTCCGGAGAAGCTGTCATCCGGATAAGCAAGAGTCTTCACCATTACCGGCTGATCTACATAAACGTGTCTCATATTGGTAGCATATACGTTGGCCATTACCCACACTTTATCCAGATTGGAAATGGTAAAAAGCTGATCTCCTCCCGCTGTTACCGGCATTCCTTTGGAAATATTTTTGGAGATAACATATCCGTCCGCAGGCGCTTTGATCTGAATGGTGCTCCCACCTGCTGAATACAGCTGCATATTTTTCTGTGTCTTGGAAATATTAGACTGCAAAATGGCTACTTCAGATTTTGCTTCCTGCAAATCTTTCTGAGAAGCAATATCATCTTTATACATCGCTTCTACGGAAGACAGCTTTCTTTTTGCTACTGCCAGCTGTGCCTGTAAAGTTTGGGTATCATCCTGCATTTCGTTAACAGCTGTACTTTTTACACTCGCCAGCGTTTGTCCTTTTTTCACATAATCTCCTAAAGAGAAATAAGTATCGGTAACCACTCCATCCACAAGACTTACAAAAGGAACTGTTTTATCTGAGTTACTTTCTACTTCTCCGGTGAGCGTGATACTTTCTTCTATAGGAAGCATTTCAGCTTTAGCAAGTTTTATATCTTTTTTAAGTTCTTTATTGATGCAGTATTTTTTTTCGGCTTCGGTATTTTCCTTTTTTTCTGTACAGCCCGCAAGGATCACCAGCGCAGAAATATAAATGGCAGCAATGTATTTGGTAGTATTCTTGTTCATATCTTATAAGTCTTGTCCTACAACATACTGCAGGTTTTCGTAGTATTGATTAAGTTCTTTTTTAGTATCCAGTATGATCATTTTATTCCCGATGTAGGTATCCAGAAAATCCATGTATTCCAACATGCTGATATTTCTTAGTCTGAAATTTTTCTCATGGCTTACCAGCAATCCATCCAATGTAGATTCATAGCTTTCATCGATTTCTTCTGAAACCTGCTGTGTCCGGATATAGTTTCTAAAAACGGAGACAATTTCGTTCTCAGATTTCAACATATTTTTACGGGTTTCTATTTTACTTTTTTCAATTTCAAGTGTGGCTTCCTGGATATTTCCTTTATTGCGATCGAAAATGGGAAGGTCCACAGATACTCCCAGCCCTATAAAGTCTTTCATGATATTTCCCCCACGGTCATACCCTATGGAAACAGCCACATCGGGAGTTTTCATAGCATTTTGTATTTCGAGATTTTTGGCTGCGTGTTTCTCTTTATTCTTCGAGATCAGAATATCGGGGCGGTTTTCTTTTGCCTTCTCCATCCATTGGTTCACTTCCAATTCTGAAAGTTGTTTCTCCGGCATGACAAATGAATCCGAAATCACCAGATACGTTTGAGAAGGCAGCATCAATAAGGCTTTCAGCTCTACCTGCTGATCTTCAATTTCCTGTTTTAAAGAAATCAGTTTTTTCTTGAATTCAATTTCCTGTGCTTTCAACCGGACATATTCAGCTTTACTGATATTCCCAAGATTTAATTGATTATTATAGGATTTTGTCAGTTTCTCAATGGAAGCAATCTGCCCTTGGTAGATTTTCTGCTGTTCCTGATTGTAAAGAATTTCGGTGATCGTATTTCTCAGTGTTTTCTTAAGCTCACGCAATACTTCCTGCAGTTCATACTTCTCTCCTTCCACTTCTATTTTCTGAAGCTCAATATTTTTCCTTCTCTTTCCGGCAGTCTGAATCACCTGCTCTATCTCAGCGGAGATCTGTGTATTTTTTCCCCAGTTTCCTATCAATGCAGGCTGCTCTTCTATATCATAGGTTCTCCATAGATTCACTTCGCTGATACTTAATTTGGGATTGGGCCAAAATTTAGCCTGAACAGCACGAGCTTCAGCTTGTGAAATTTCAAGCTTCTGTGCAATAAGGTTAAGGTTTTTAGCCAGAAAAATAGTTTCAGCTTCCTTTCTGCTGATTTTCATAGTATCTGAAATCTGCGCTGAAAAGAAACTGAAACAGGGAATATAAAATAGGGTTAAAAATAGCTTCTTCAAGGGTCTTTTATTTAAGACTACAAAGCTATTTGTCTAATATTAGAGGGAATTTTAAACAAAATTAAAATTCGGTTAGTTCAACATTAGAGTTTGATTAGAACTTTTAAAACACAAAAAACACGATTATGAGTGAATCGGAAATTTAAGAAGGACAGTAGTTCCAACATTGACAGCAGAATCAATTTTCATTACAATATGATGATGATCGAAAATACTCTTCGAAAGGGATAAACCAATTCCACTTCCTTTCACGGTATCTACATTTTTTCCTCTGTAGAAAGTTTCAGATATTTTTACAAGATCATCTGACGGAATCCCTCTTCCTTCGTCTCTGACTTCAATATACAATTGATTATCTTTTTCGGACAAGGTAAGCACTACAGGCTGATCATAGGAATACTTAATCGCATTTTCAACAATATTATATAACGCTAAGTACAGCAGCGTTTCATTTCCTGGAAACTCCAGCAAAGCAGGATTTGTTACCTGAAGCTGTATTTTAATGGATGAATTCTTTTCTTTTGCTTTAGTATCCAGTTTCTCGTAAATTTTCCAGATAAGTTCATCCACTCTCATTGGTTGATGAGAAGATTCAAGTTTGGTCATTCCGGACATCAGTAAAAGATTGTTGAGAATATTTTCAATCTCATATACATTCTCCAATGATTCTTTTGCTACTTCCTTATACTCTTCCGGAGTTCTATCCTTTTGGGCAAAAACTTCCAGATTTCCGGAGATTGCCGCAAGAGGAGTTTTAAATTCATGAGAAACATAATTAATAAAGTTTTGCTGCAAGAGTACATTTTCGGAAATTCTACCCAGCAGTTTATTATAGGATTTTATCAGATCCTCAATTTCATCATTCGTATTGGCAGATGTTATAATTGCGGTAGAAATATTATTATAATCCACTTTATTGATGCGCTCCACTACATTGGAAATAGGTTTGTAAACCACCTTTGAAAGATACCTGCTCAGAAAATAAATAGCAAGCAGCCCAATCACCAATACAGAAAGCATAATAATAGCAAGCCTTAATATCTGTGACTGAAACGAGTCATTAGGGGATTTTACAAAAACCACAAAGTCTCCCTGGTTATCCGGATAGAAAATCCCATAGTAGAATTGGTTATCCGACATAAACTGCATGCCTTTATTAGCCCGGACTGCCTGCAGGTGAAAAGGTTTGATATTCTTATCATTAAGGTTCTGTCCAAAAGTAACCTCATTGTTCTGGTTGTAAACCGCTACTCTGTTATTCTGAATCAGATGATTGTATTCTTTTTTGATCTGGGCATGGCGGTCTTTTGGAAGTTCATCTTTATCAAGATAATAAATAGCAGAAATAAGAGCCGTATTCCTTAGCTTTTCAAAATAAAAAATCTTGGTACTGTCATAATAAGCAAAAAATATCACCGCTGATGTGATGATAGAAACAATGCCGAATGAAAGGCTTGAAATAAGGGTAAACCTGCTTCTGAGAGTCATTTTCAGTCTTTAATTAGATATCCGGTTCCTTTTACCGTATGAATAATTTTCTGTTCTGTTTCGTCAATCTTATTACGCACATAGGAAATATAAACATCTACTACATTCGTTGTATTATCAAAATCAATTCCCCACACTTTATGCAAAATCTGGGTTCTGCTCAGCACCTTGTTTTTATTCTCCATCAGGAAAGTAAAAAGTTTGTATTCTGTGGGAGAAAATTCAATTTCCCTGTTGTCCTGCGTTACCTTGTGAAGGTCTGTATCAATCGTAATATTGCCGCATGACAGGTATTGATCTTCTTTCTGATAACTTAATTTATTTCTTCTGGTTAAAGCTTTAATCCTGGAAATAAGTTCCTCAAAATGAAAGGGTTTTGATAAATAATCATCGGCTCCCATATCCAGCATCTTGATTTTATCATCCGGACTATTTAGGGCACTTAAAACCAAAATTGGTGTATAATTTCCTTTAAATCTTATAAGCTGCGTAAGCTGCATCCCATCCAATCCCGGAAGCATAATATCCATTAAAATAAGATCAAAATCATAGGTATGAAGAAGTTCGCGTGCCTTTTCTCCGGAATCTGCAAGGGTCAGATTGTAACCAGCCTCGGAAAGGCCTTTTATCAGGAAATTGCTGATTCTTTGATCATCTTCTACCAACAAAATATTCATAAGTCTCTGAAATTTCCCATAAATATAGGTAATCTTTGGGAAAACATAGAGGAAACAAACCGTAAGCAACCTCATGAAAGTTGAAATATGTTTGATAGTAACTTCCACCCTTTTTTCATAATTTTGGAAGATGGAGATGATATATTTAATTATTGGGTTTGTTGCCGGTGGCGTGCTGGGAGCGGTGATATTGTATTTTGCATTGAAATCATCAATGGTTTCGAGAAGTTCTTATGACGGGCTGAATACCTTATCTATTAAAACTCAGTCTGATCTTGAAAATTCAACCCTGAAAATTCAGGAACTTAATCAAAATCTCAGCAAAGAGAAAGAATCCAATATGTTACAGCAGGATCTTTTGGATGATCTGAAAAATGAATTCTCTAAAATCTCCGCTGAATATTCTTCTTTAAACATCCAGTTTCAGGAATTGAAACAAATCAATCAGCGACAGACCTCTCAAATAGAAGCACACATCATTGAAAAACAGGATATCTTCGCCAAAAACTCAGAGCTTTCTGCAAAAAATGAAGGGCTACAGAAGTCTCTGGATACTCAAAAGGAAGAAATTGTAAAAATCCAAGAAGAATCCAAACTTCAGTTTGAGAATCTGGCGAATAAGATTTTGGAGGAAAAAACAGAAAAGTTTACTGCTTTAAATCAAAATAATTTAAAAAACATCCTTGAACCTTTCCAGGAGAAAATTGCCGACTTAAAAAACAAAGTCAACGAAGCCTATGAAAAGGAAAATAAAGAACGTTTCTCCCTTGCCGAAAAAGTAAAAGAACTGGCAGAGCTGAACCAACAGATTTCTGAAGATGCAAAAAAACTAACCCGCGCTCTGAAAGGGGAAAGTAAAACTCAGGGGAACTGGGGCGAGATGATTTTGGAAAGTATTCTTGAAAAATCAGGGCTTGTAAAAGGAAGAGAATATTTCCTGGAGCATGAATTGCGTGACGAAGATAACAATGCTTTATTCTCCGAATTTTCAGGAAAGAAAATGCGCCCGGATGCCGTTATAAAATATCCGGATGAAAGAAATGTTATCATTGATTCTAAAGTTTCTCTGACTGCGTTTACCGAATTGGTAGACGAAACCGATGCTGATGTATACGCTATAAAACTGAGCCAGCATCTTGGATCTATCAAGAATCATATTAATCAATTGAGTCAAAAAGCATACGATGACTACGGAAAATCATTAGATTTTGTGATGATGTTTATTCCCAGCGAACCGGCTTATATTGCAGCCATGCAGGCTGATCAGAATCTTTGGAACTATGCCTACGAAAGAAGAATTCTGCTGCTGAATCCCAGTAACCTGATCACCTCCCTTAAACTGATTGCTGATCTTTGGAAACGTGAATACCAAAACCGAAATTCCATAGAGATTGCTGAACGGGGAGCAAGATTGTATGACAAATTTGTAGGTTTTGTAGATAACTTAGAGAAAGTTGGGAGAAATCTTGACCAGGCGAAAAATGTATATAATGATGCTTACAAGCAGCTTCATACCGGAAATGACAACCTTGTCATCCAGACTCAGAAGCTGAAATCGTTGGGCATCAAAAACAAAAAAGACCTGCCTCAAAGTCTTATTGACAATAGCAATCTTATTGAACCATCTGAAATCTAAATCCGGATTTTATGTTTTCATTTACCTCTTATCCATACCCAAAATCCGAATCTTTCAAAGAAATTTTCATTTCTTCTCTGGGAGCAGGAATTTCAGTGTATTTGTTTCTGATTATTTTTCAGCCCTTCGGCACAGAGAACTTCCATCATCCCTATAAATTTTTATTACTTTTCCCCTATTGCATTATTTTTGGAACTGCATTTTTCATTGCCAATCTTGTGGTTTCCCATTTTAACAACTGGAATATTGGTGCGGAACTTTTAAAACTAATCTTCATTTTATTTCTGGGATCTGTAGCATCCTACTTTTACAATTCGTTATTTTTAAGTAATGTAGAGCTTGATCTTGACAATTACTTCTATATGTTTCTTTATTCTTTGGCAGTTGGCATCCCTATTTCAGTTATATATATTTTATCAAGATATATTTATTTAAAAAACAGTCATGAAAACAAGGCAAGAGATATTTCACAGCATCTTACATCAACTATTCCAGATCTTCAAAACGGAACGTTGAAATTATCTGCACAGAATATGGAACTTGTCATAAATGAAAACGATTTCCTATGTGCTCAGTCAATGGAAAATTACTGTACATTTTATTTTTTAGAAAACAATACAGTAAAAAAGCTGTTGATCAGAATAAGTTTATCTAATGCTCTGAAACAAATTGAAACTGGTTTCGTTAAAAAATGTCATCGTTCCTATATTGTAAACCTTAGAAGGGTAAAAAATCTTAAAGGAAATGCTCAGGGTTATAAATTAATTATTCCGGAGCTTGATTTTGAAATTCCGGTTTCAAGAAGTTTCATTTCGGCAATTATCCCTCAGCTTCAGCAAAAGAATCTGTGAAATTTGTCATTCGTCACTATTCTTTGTCATTCATCACTTTAATTTAACAGCATAGGTTTAAAGCTGCATTTTTGCTCAAAAATGAATTAACATGAGTAAAAAAAACCGCTTCTTTTTAATCTTTATACTTGGGTTTACAGCCTATTATTTCTTTGATCTTTTCTGTTTTAAAAGCATTCAGACATTCTCAAGAACCCTTTTCCATAGCAAAGCTATAGCGCACGTATCTGCTTATTTGGCAACTCTTATTCCATTGATCATTACTTTTAAAATTCTGCTGCCAAAAAAAAATATTTTAGGTCTGTTTTCTTTAAACAAATCTATTATCAAAGGATTTGCATTAGCTTTTATAGGAACACTTCCCATGCTTATTGGATATCTGATTCATTTTAAAATCATCAGCAAAATAGATTTTGGGTCCCTTTTTATCAACACCGCATCTTCGGCTTTTTTTGAAGAAATCATCTTCAGAGCCTTTCTTATTGGGGTACTCTATCGGTTTACCAGGCTTGGCTTTTTATCATCAGCCTTATTGGGATCTTTACTTTTTGCACAAGTCCATTTATACCAAAGCCAGGATATAAAAGAGCTTATAGAAATATTTACCATTACATTTCTCGGATCTTTATTCTTTGCCTGGGTTTATTTTGAATCTGAATATAATCTTTGGACAGCCATATTCCTACATTTCTTTATGAATCTGTATTGGGAAATCTTTACTGTTTCGGAGAATGTTTCCGGTAATTTTTATGGAAATATCTATAAATTATTTTCTATTGCTGCTATTATATCCTTTGTTATTTATCTAAAAAGAAAAAATAAACTCCCTTTTAAGATAACCTGGAAAAGTCTTTTTATCAAAACCAGAGAAGTTCAATCATAAATTTTGCATAATTTTGCGGAATGTTGATAGAAAGTTTTCAAAACGAAAAAATAAAAAATGTCACTAAGCTCCTTACTGACAACAGATTTCGTAAAAAATCAAAAGTTTTTGTAGTAGAGGGCCAGCAGGAAAATGAAAGAGCCATGCAGTATGATTTTGAACCGCTGGAATTCTTTGTATGTGAAAATATCTTTAAAGGAATCCTTCCCGAGGGAAAAATCCATTATGTGAGTGAAAAAGTATATGAAAAAATAGCTTACAGAGGAGGTTCCGAAGGAATTATTGGGATCTATCAGGCGAAGGAGACTCTACTTTCATCATTCGCTCCTAAAGAAAATTCTACGGTAATTATTGTTGAAGGAGTAGAAAAACCGGGAAATCTTGGAGCTATTTTAAGAAGTTGCGAAGCATTTGGGGTAGATGCATTGATTGTAGCTGACGGAAAAACTGATTTTTACAACCCTAATGTGATCAGATCCAGTGTAGGTTGTCTTTTTGGTATGGAAGTATATCAGGCTGAAAATGAAGAAACATTGGAATTTTTGCAAAAAAACAGCTTCAATATCTACACTACATTGATGGACGAAAGTGCTGAAGATCTTTATAAGAGAGATTTCAGACAGCGTTCTGCAGTATTATTTGGAACGGAACATTCGGGATTGAGTGATTTCTGGATCGGAAAAGGAAAAAATACGCTGATTCCTATGGCCGGAAGTATTGATTCTTTAAATCTGAGTAATGCAGTAGCTATTACCTGCTATGAATCTTTAAAACAAAAGAAAGGATAAAGGCTATTGATAAATAAGGCTGAACTTTATTTTCAATGAGATTGCTTCGTCTTCGGCTGGTAATGACTAAGCATAAAAAAACCGTTTCACTGGGTGAAACGGTTCTTTTATTGTTAAGCTTATGCTAGAATTATTTCTTAGCAGCATCTTTAGCAGCATCAGCAGCACCTTTAGCAGCATCAGCAGCTCCTTTAGCAGCTTCTCCAGCTCCTTTAGCAGCATCTTTAGCAACTTCAGCACCAGCAGCAGTAGTAGCAGCAGCAGCATCTTTAGTAGCTTCTACAGCAGTAGTTGCAGCAGAATCAACAACTTTAGCAGCAGAGTCAGAAACTACAGCAGCAGAATCAGCTACAGTAGCAGCAGCAGAATCAGTTGTTCCTTCAGTAGAAGTAGCTTCAGTTTTTTTACAAGCAACTAGAGAGATTGCAGCGATAGCAGCTACGAATAATGACTTTTTCATAATAAATTAAATTTAATTTTGTTAATATTGTTTTATAAAATTTTCTTCTGTTCTGTTATTTGAACAAGACAAAGGTATAGCAGTTAGAAAATTTGTTTATGAAAAATAATTGTAATACCTTTGTAAAATAGTTTTACAAAAAAACATAGCTGATAATCAACAATTTAATTATTTTTTGAAAAATTGACAGATTTAGATCTATTACACTTTGAGCAGCTAAAAAAGGATGTTCAGGGCCAATACTTAAAAGAACATACCCCTTCGCAGGATGATATATCCAAGTGGAAGGGTATAGATATTATATATTTTCAGGAAGACCTACGCAAAAAGGCAAAAGGCAACATCAGTGAAAAGTCATTTTACACCTATTTCAAAAGTTCGCCAGTTACGAAATTACCAAGGATAGACATGCTCAATTTATTGAGTATCTATACGGGTTACGACTCATGGTATGAGTTCAAGAAACTGCATCTTTTTGCAGGCGAACTGCTACAGGAAAATGAAAATCTGGAAGAAGAAGAAATCAATGAACTTGAAAAAACAGTTTCTGCAGCTCTTGAACTTCCAAAAACTGAATTCCAACCTAAAAAAGCAGAAAACACGCCCACACAAAACGTTGATTTACAAAAATCAAATACTGAAAATCAACAAGTTAACCAAAATATAAAAACAACGCAGGAAATTGAAATTTCTCCTGTCCCGCCTAAGAAAAATTTTATCAAAAAGAACGCCTGGGCATTGGTTACTTCCGTTTTGATTACAATTACCGGCCTTTTGGGATTTAAAGACGTACTTTTTTCAAAAACCTATAAATATTGTTTCATCGATAAAGACAGAGGAGTTTCTGTAATCAACACTTTAGAAATAATGGTGGTGAAGGAAAATGAGTCTCCATTGATGTATAAAATAAAACCAGGGGAGTGTTTTTACTATTCTACTAAGGATAAAAATTTAAAAATGCGCATCAGTGCTCCTTTCTATGAGCCTCTGGAAGTCAACAGAAACCTTGAGAATGCACCCGAAGAGGAAAAAATAGAGCTAAAGCCGGATGATTATAAGATGGCAGTGTACTATTTCTCGATAAAAGATATCAAAGGAGGAAATCCGGACGAACAGGTTGCTCTCATTAAACAGAAAAGAAATCAGCTGGAAAATTTAATCAGCAGTAATGCCGTGATCTACCAGGTATACGACAATGATACCTACGGGATAGAAAGACTGGATAAGCAGAAATACATCACTCTGGTAACCACTCCAACGACTTCACTGAAAAACCTGAATGTAATAGAAATGAAAAAGGATAACAAAGGTAAGATTGTATCCATCAAATTTAAAATTGCTACCACAAATGAAAATAATAAGTAATTTTTTAATTTTCGCCGTACTTCTGACATTATTTATTGCCTGTAATAATAAAACCTCAGAGGTAAGCGACCTCGACAAACTACGAAATAGCAACAACGAAAAGAGCTATCCAGCAGTACAGATGGACAGCATGCAGGCAATCAACTCCATTACCAAACAGAAAGTTCAGGAACTATTTGACCTGTCTACTCTATACCTATCCGGAAACAGAAACACGGAAATAGACACCGTTATTTATTCACAAATGGAAAGCTACTTTCACAAACCGGATTCTTTGACGTTTAAAAGATTACTGAAAGAGCTGGATAGCATGAAAGTAAAAACAGCAAAGGTGAGCAATCTGAATGTATATAAAGAGTTTTATAAAAAAGACACATTAGACTATGCTAAGTTCAGTGTAGAATATTTTGATAATAAAAACAAGTCGTTGGGAAGCTTTGAAAAGAATGCACAATACATTCTGTTATCTACTTCCAAACTCAAAAAGGAATTTAAATTTTACTTTTTAGATTTTTATTCCAAGCCGCTTAAGAAAGACAGTACTTCTGTAGGAGTAACCAAATAGTCCACGGGAATATCATTTTCCCAGACATCATCCACATATTCATCGGGGTCAAAGTAATTGACTCCGATTTTTTTGGTCTCAACTGATATGTTTTGGAATAATCTATCATAAAAACCTTTCCCATATCCTACTCTATTCCCTTTTCTATCACAGTACAGCAATGGCGTAATCACATATTGAAAGTTATTTTCACCTGAATCCTCATTGGAAACAGGCTCTGAAATTCCCCAGCTGCTGGTTTCAAAAACAGTATCTTCAAAGATTTCAATAGTAATTAGCTTATCACCCACAATTTTAGGAACATAAACGCGGATATTTTGAGATAAAAAATAGTGAATAAAGATTTGGGTATCAATTTCTTTTCTTGCGGGAATCGGGATGAAAACATGTACTTTTTCTCCACCTTTAGGATTGAAATGATGAATGAAATTTTCAAAAATCTTCTCAGATAACAAGAAAGCCTCATCTGGAGACAAGGCTTTTCTTTTTTGGGTATATTTTTTTCTAAGCTCAGCTTTTAGCATAATTATTAAGTTATTTTAACTGAAATAATTTTTACCGGACAAGCTTTTGCAGCTTTATCGCTTGTTCCTGATTATGCGTTTTGCACAATTCTATACAGTTTATCAGATGAACGAACTCGGAATGGAAGTTCAAAAGTAACCTGATCTCCTGGTTTTGCAGTTTCGCAAGGACCGCCATCTACATACATTTCAGTAACCTCCACTTCCTGTTCTCCGGTTGTAGGCCCTGAAATTAATATTTTATCTCCTACTGACAGATCCTTAAGTTCAATTAAGAACTGTGCAATTTTCGATTTTGAATAATAATGTTCTGCTTTACCAATCAATTCTTTTTTGACAGCAATTTTTTGGCGGATATTTTTTGTTTCAGCTTTTGCTAATGGTGCATCTGGTAAATCTCCTGAGTTTTTGAATTTCAAGGCGTCAGATTTTCCTTTTCTGAACACTTTATTTCCTACCTGTAGTCCTTTTCTTAATTTCACCTGCTCATCCCAAGACAAATGTATAGTGTCCAAACATTCTGTAGAACAACAGTTTTCCATTGCTGCCTTACATTCATCACATTGGATAAATAATAAATGGCAGGCATCATTAGCACAGTTGGTATGGTTATCACATGGCTTTCCACACTGGTGGCATTGTGAAATAATGTCGTCTGTAATTCTCTCTCCTAAACGGTGGTCAAATACGAAGTTTTTACCAATAAACTTACTTTCTATTCCTTCTTCTTTAATCTGGCGGGTGTATTCAATGATTCCGCCTTCCAATTGGTAAACATTTTTGAACCCCTGATGTTTGAAGTAAGCACTGGCTTTTTCGCAACGGATTCCTCCGGTACAGTACATCAAAAGGTTTTTATCTTCTTTAAAGTCCTGTAACTGTTCGTTGATAATCGGTAAACTTTCTCTGAAATTTTCCACATCCGGAGTAATTGCCCCTTCAAAGTGACCTACTTCACTTTCGTAGTGATTTCTGAAATCTACTACTATGGTATTGGGATCATCAAGTAGATTATTGAATTCCTGAGCTTTTAAGTGAATTCCTTTATTGGTAACATCAAAAGTTTCGTCATTCAAACCATCAGCAACAATTTTATTTCTAACCTTAATTGTCAATTTTAAAAAAGAATAGTTATCCTGATCAACAGCGACATTCAAACGGATTCCTTTCATGAAGTCATACACTTCCAGCGTATTTCGGAAAGCCTCAAACTGATCCGCAGGAACACTCATCTGAGCATTGATTCCTTCTTTTGCTACATAAATACGGCCAAGTGCATCCAGTGCATTCCAGGCTATAAATAATTCGTCGCGAAATTTTTTAGGGTCTTCAATTTTGGCATACGCATAGAAAGACAAAGTAAGACGGTCTTTACCGGCTTCATCAATAAGTTGAGCTCTTTCTTCTGCGCTTAAGGTGTTATACAGTTGCATGCTATAAACGTTTTAAGTGAGAATAAAATTTTTGCAAAGATAATCATTTTTGAATTAAGTATCTTTATGACACAAATCACAGATTATGAATGAGGAGTGACCAACAGTGAATAATTGACAATAAATAATACCAAACAGGGTATACTTTATGCTTACAAACTGACATATTTTCTTTAATTTTTTTTTAAGTTTTGTTAACTCTGACATTAACAATTATGACATAAGGCATAAAATGATATAATAGCCGTTAAATTTTAGTTAAAATTGAAACATAGCATACTAATTGCTTACTTATTTAACATTAAATTTGTTTACTCAAAAACATAAAAAAGAAATTAATTAATAAACAAGAAAGATATACAATGAAGAGTACTTTAAAAAAACTATTACCATTTGCAGTAGTAGGAGTAATTTCCGGAGCTACTACCGTTGGAGCCATACAATATTTAGGACACAACTCCAACAATGGAGATCAATCTTACTTCACAGCATCAGCACCTAATACCTCATTCGCAGGAATGAATACGGGAGCAGTAGGTGACGATTTTGTGAAAGCAGCCAAAACCACCGTTCCGGCTGTAGTTACCATTAAAAATTACCAAAGCAGAACAGCAAGCAGAGCTTCTGAGCAGGATTTATTTGACTTTTTCTTCGGAGATCCTTTCGGTGGAAGAGGCCAGGGCCAGCAGAGACAGAAACAGCAACAGGCTCCTGACAACATGCCATCGGGAATGGGTTCAGGTGTCATCATCTCTCCGGACGGTTACATTATTTCCAATAACCACGTGGTAGCAGGTGCTAATAAACTGGAAGTAGTATTGAGCAACAAAAAATCATATATCGCTACTTTGGTAGGAACAGACCCTAATACAGACATCTCTCTATTAAAGATTGAAGAAAAAGGTCTTCCTTATTTAAATTTTGCAAATTCTGACAATATCGACGTAGGACAATGGGTACTTGCGGTAGGAAATCCATTGGGATTAAACTCTACGGTAACAGCAGGTATTGTTTCAGCTAAAGGAAGAGGTATCGGAATCTTAGGAGGCCAGGGAAAAGCAACTAATCCTATTGAAAGCTTTATCCAGACGGATGCTGCGATCAACCCAGGAAACTCGGGAGGAGCTTTGGTGAATACTAATGGGGAACTTATCGGAATCAACTCTGCAATCCAGTCTACTACAGGATATTATCAGGGATATGGATTTGCTGTTCCTTCTAACTTAGCCAGAAAAATTGTTGAGGATATCAAGAAATTCGGAATTGTACAGAGAGGATTCTTAGGAGTACAATCTTTAGATCTTTCGAATGATCAATTGGTAACTTCATACAACAAACAGTTCAAAACGAGTCTGAAAATAGGTTCTGGAATTTATATTACAGGATTCGGCGAAAACAGCGGTGCTGAAGATGCAGGATTGAAAAAAGGAGATATTATTACTAAAGTAGATAACTACGATATTACAGATTTTGCTGATCTTTCTATGTCAATCGGAAGCAAGCGTCCAGGTGATAAAGTTCAGGTAACGTATTCTAGAAATGGTAAAGACGGAACTGCTACTGTAACGCTTAGAGACCAGAAAGGAGGTACTTCTACAAGAACTAAAGCTGATCTTAGTGTAACTGAAAAAATAGGAGCTGAATTTGACCCGCTTACAGAGCGTTTCAAAACAGAATATGGACTAAACAGTGGTGTTGTTGCCAAAAGCGTATCTGAAGGCAGCGAAATGGCTAAAATAGGAATCGTAGATAACTATATCATTATTGAAATAAACGGCAAGCCTGTGAATTCTCAGAAAGACGTAGAAAAGATCCTGGATAAATACCAGGGAAATGTACAGGTGAAATTTGTAGATGACTACGGAAGAATTTATACAAAAGGATTCAAAATGCCTTAATCAGAAAACAAAATTAGTTTTTCATATCAACAAAAAACGCTGCAGAGATCTGCAGCGTTTTTTTTTATTATTTATTTAGGCTTATTCATTTTTTCAGCAATTCTTTTCTGTTTGTTCCGCTCATAAATAATTTCTACAATCTTACCTCCAATCCAGGAAAACGGAAAGAATGTAAGGAAAATAGAGATCTTATAAAATGTAGGGTGATAAGGAAATATAATCACATCCAACATCGCAATAAAGAGCATAATAAAACCGATCAGAATAGCATAAGCTACTTTAGCATATTTAACGATGATGGCTGTTGCAACGCCCCCAATAGTAGTTCCCAATCCGGAAATAAACAATAGGAAGCCGAAAAACGCCTGATCATCTTTCATACTGAAAAGAAACCTCTGCCAGTGCTCAAACGGAGCAAAAGCATCAAAAGTTATCCATTGCGGAAAAACCCTTATACCAAGAGTAATAATAAGCCCTGCAATACCAAGACCTACCAGAACCGCAATTGTATTTCTTATAAAATTCATTAATCCTGATGTGCGATCATAGAAATTTCGATATCCACATTTTTAGGCAGGCAAGAAACCTGTACTGTTTCACGGGCAGGATAGCTTTCTGAATCTAAGTAAGATGCATAGATATCATTCATTACAGCAAAATCATCCATACTCTTAAGGAAGATAGTTGCTTTTACAACGTTTTTGAAAGTCATTCCAGCTTCAGTAAGAATTGCTTCAAGGTTTTTCATTACCTGGTGCGTTTCTTTTTCAATTCCTTCTACCAATTTACCAGTTGCAGGATCTACAGGAATCTGTCCGGAGATATACAAAACTCCGTTTGCCATATTAGCTTGTGAATAAGGACCGATAGCTGCAGGTGCATTAACTGTGTTGATTATTTGTTTCATAGCGGATATTTATTTTTTTCTAAGGTCATATGCCATCACTTTTGTCAGTAAGAAAATTTCTTCAGCAGTGATTTCATTAGAATTTATTTTGGTTGCAAATATAAAATTTATATTATCAAATGCCAATCTGATATTAGAAAGGTGCATTAGGCTGGGTAAAGCTTCTGTCTTTGTACTTCAATGCATCACTTAAGATATTGGCTTTGATCCCGATAAAGAAGTCATACACTTTATACTGTCCGAAAGGAACCCAGTTGAAATTGATCGTAAAACTTCGCTGATCTCTTGAAAAACCAATTCTTGTATACGCCAATTCTTTAGTCACCATATCATAATGCGTACTTCCCGTGATATTCCAGAAAGGAGTCAGCTTCAGGCTTCCATCTAATCCTATGGAAGCAATCTTGTTAGCAAATTTGCTCAATCCTTTTGAGTAGGCATAGTTCGCGCTGATATTTAAAGTCCATGCCTGGTCAAAATGGGCATAATGATCATCATCAAAATAATAATTTTCATTTCGGACCTCTCCTTTTGAGGAGTATTTCTTAGCATAATCTGTTTTCTCTCCAAAAATTTCGCTGCTTAACGGATAAGACAGCTGAACATTGAATCCCTGTACACTGAAGTGTCCGAACTGTTCTGTTCTTACTCCCGAATCCTGACCGGAAGAGAAATCGATTTTATAAGGTTCCAGTGCAAGACTGGTATTTACCGTAAGTTTATTATTAAAGAAAGAAGATTGTCCGTTGATTGAGAACACAGACCAAGGGTGATCCTTAGCAGCGAAGTTGTAGCTTCCTGAAAGATTCAAAGATTCAAATATCTTGATTTTTTTCACTCCTGTAGAATCGCTCTTAGATTTTACTTTCATCTCGATATTGTTACCAATATTGAAACCTAAAGCTCCCTGCATACCACTTGACGGGCTTCCTATGATTCCTTTTTCAAAAATAGAATAAGGAGTAAGCGCTCCGGTTGCATTGTAGTAATTTTTATAATATCCGAAATTAGGACTTGAAAAATCCGGAGAATAGGTAAAGCTGACACTTGGTGTCATCATATGTCTTACTGCTTCTACTGCAGATCCTTTTTTAAATTTCATCATTCCGAAAAGTGTGGTCTGAAGACTGGCTGAAGTAGAGAATGTAGAATATCCTGTAAAGTTCTTATTGATCTCGTCTACTGTTACGTTCTTTACCGGATCATAGAATCTGTTCAGTGTTTTTGTCGTCAATGCATTGTCGATATTCGCACTTAAACTGAAAGTAAAATATTTTGCCACTGTGGTATTGGTAGCCAATGCGATATTATTTTTAAGACCCGTCTGCATTTTGTCCCACATTTCTTTTTTAAACAGTTCGTTTTCCTGAGTATTAACGAAATTGGTAAGATTGAAACCTGTATTCACTGTAATATTTTCAAGAAGTCCCTGTCTTATTCCTGTTCTTGATTTAAACAGATAAAACTGGTTAATCGCTACGTTCATCTGTGGAAGACGAAGGTCTGCCAATCCTGTTGCAAAGTTCTGTGAATATGAAGCCGTTCCTGTAATTGTTGCCGGAAGTTTCAGAAATCTTTTGGTAAGAGTTACCGTAGAGTTCTGCTGGGTATTCAATACATTCTGGTTGAAAATATAGTTGTTATTAAGCGGATTATTGTAAAACTTCGTACTTACGATATCCACAGAAGCACTGAATGTAAGGAAAGGATTCGCTTTAGAATCCTGGGAATGTGTCCAGTTGATTCTATAGGTACTGTTTTTTGTATAATCATCCAGCCCTTTAATACCTCTTACCATGGTTCCGATATCCGCCGTAAAGTTTCCGGAGTAACGGTATTTCTTCTGATAATTTACTTGAGGGCGTAAGTTCCAGCTTCCTTTGGTATAGATATCAGCAAGAACTTTAACGTCAAAGTGTTCTCCAATTGGCTGGTAATATCCTATACCGTTAAGGAAAAACCCTACATCTTCCCTTTCTCCGAAACTTGGAATCAGAATACCGGCCGCTCTTTTATCTGAAAACGGTAAAATAGCAAATGGAAGGTAAAGAGGAGTCGGAACCTGCTCTATAAACATCTGGATAGGTCCTGTAACGATCTGAGATTTGCTTTTGGTTTTAATTAGCTTAATATTATAAGCTCTCATAAAATAATCCGCAGCTGTATCTTTTTTCTTAATGAAATAATCATCCGTTGTATAATCCGCTTTTCTCATCGCGAATACGGAGTCATTATATTTTTTGGTCTTCTGCGCTATAATTACCCCTTCACTTTCTTCTGTTCTCGCATTGAAAGCAATAGCCTGTTTGGTTTTTGTGTTATAGCTGAATTCATTGGTTTCGTACTTTTTCCCGGCCTGCGTGGTAATTACGGGCTCAATAATTTTTCCTAAAGAATCCTGTTTTCCTCTGGCATAGATCAGATTTTTATTATCATCAATTGAAATATAGTCTGCATCAATCTGCATATCCTGGTACTTCACCTGAGCATTTTTGTTCAGAAAAGTCATCTTTTTAGGGATGTCTCTTCTCTGATCATCAGCTTTTGTGCGAAGAACATCATCTAAAGTTTCTTTTTTTACAACTATGGTATCCTTTTTGGAAATAGTATCATTAACCGCATTTTTAGGCAATTTTTCAGGAGTTTTCTGTGCTAAAAAATTGTTAAAAATTAGGATAATTAAAATTTGTAATATATTTTTGAGGACGGTTTTGGCCAATTTTATTATATATAATTAAGGCCCAAAATTAATATAATTTTTATAACTGTAAGATGCACAAACAAAATTTTAAAATAATTTTATCATTTCTCCTTATCCTTACGAGCAACTTTATTTTCTCTCAGAAGAAGTTTACTATCGTTCTGGATGCTGGACACGGAGGAAGTGATCATGGGGCCAACAGGACCTATTCCGACATTGGAAGAGTGGCGGAAAAAGACATTACACTTGCCATTACGTTAAAAGTAGGCGCAATGTTAGAGAAAAACAGAGATTTCAAAGTCATATATACCCGTAAGATTGACGAATATCCTTCTCTATCTGACAGAACCAACCTGGCCAACAGGAGTAAAGCAGATCTTTTTGTATCCATTCACTGTAATTCTTCCCAAAGACCTACAGCATATGGTACAGAAACCTATGTACAGGGACCTAACCAGAATAATGAAAACCTTGAGGTAGCCAAAAGGGAAAATGATGTGATCTTCCTGGATGAAAAAGATAAACAGACCTTCGGTTCTTACAATCCTGATTCTCCGGAGTCATTAATTGCCTTAAAACTTCAGCAGAACAAATATCTGGAATCAAGTCTTCTTTTGGGAGGATTGGTAGAAGACAACTTTGTGAATAAAGACAAACGTTCTTCAAGAGGTGTTTTCCAGAAGAACCTTCACGTTCTCCGTATGAATGCCATGCCATCTGTACTGATAGAAACAGGTTTCATCAACCATCCGGAAGAAAGCCACTACATTGCTTCAGACAAAGGACAGACTGAGATTTCAGAAAGTATCTATAACGCAATCATAGATTACAAAAAAGCGGTTGACAGAAAATCCGGAGGTTCTATTGCGATCAAAAAGCCAGAACCGGAAAAACCAGCTGAAACTCCTCTGAAAAATGATTTCAGAATTCTATTGATGAGTTCGCCTACGAAATACAATGAAAATGATCCTGCTCTGAAAGGATTGAATTACATTCTTACTCTTAAGGAAAACGGACAATACAAGTATTACTATGCTGTAACGAATATGGCTTCCGTAAAAGACATTAATCTTAAAACAGCTAAGGATGCAGGCTTTAGAAATGCTTTTGCCGTTGGATTTATGCCTAATCAAAGGATTAATATGGGGTATTACACCATAGAAGTATACTCCGGAGATAAGCTGAACGGTAATTCTTATATCCTTCAGAATCTGAAAGACGTAGAAAGAGAGAAAGACAATGGCGTTTTTTATTATACCTATGGAAAAGTATACACGTTGGAAGATGCGGCAAAGCTTCAAAAAGAACTTGAGGCTAAAGGTGTCAAAAACACGGTGATACAAAAAGTCTATAAATAATTAAAAAAAATAATTTTGAAGTTAAAAAGTTAATGATTACTTTTGCAACCTCAAAATTTGGCCTATTCGTCTAGTGGTCAGGACTCAAGATTTTCATTCTTGCAACAGGGGTTCGATTCCCCTATAGGCTACAACCTACAAACCTTTAACAGATCTGTTAAAGGTTTTTTTTATGAGTTAAGTTTGCGTTCAAAATCAGCTTAGATATTTAAAAAAAATGCTGTACAAGGTAAACATCTTACGGATTTCCATAGTGAACCTGAGAAAATCATTAAAAATTACAACATCCTAACAACCTGAAATTAATATCATTATAATATAGAGCCTTTACTTTTGTTGTAAAAATTCATTCCATTTACGTTATATGTCACAAAAGCATTATATTTGCAAAAATTTTAGTCATAGTTGGTCACCCGGATATGGCAACACTGATGAAAAATATTATTGATAAATCATTGTCTGTAGTTTTCTACAGGCTACCAAATTTTATATCATGCCGGATTTAAAAATACAAGAAGCAAAATTGCTTTTTAAGAAAATCCACTCTAACCCAAAAAGTTACGATTTACAAATCAATGAAGACGGGATTACAGGCAGAGATGATAAAATCAGTTTCAGACTTTACAGGACTGGAGAGAGGGTTGCTTTTGAAGTAACAATTGATGGACTCACTTTCACCAACACCACTGGAGAATGGAATAATGCATTGATCATGCTGGGAAATACGATCAAAAAATTAGAAAAAGAACAAGAAAATTTAAAAATAGAACAAGCAATAAATAAACTAAGAAAGTACCTTTCAGAAGAAAATTAAAATTTTTGAAAATAAATTTGGTAGTTTTAAAAAAAGTTTATAGTTTTGCACTCACATTTAAACGATATGGCAAATCATAAATCAGCACTAAAAAGAATCAGACAAAACGAAACTAGAAGACTTCGTAACAGATATTACCACAAGACTGCTAGAACAGCTTTAAAGACTTTAAGAAATGAAGAGAACAAAGCTGCTGCTACAGAACAACTGCCAAAAGTTATCGCTTTATTGGATAAATTAGCTAAGAAAAATATTATCCACAAGAACAAAGCGGCTAACTTGAAAAGCAAATTGACAAAGCACGTTAATAAATTAGCGTAAAAATATAGCTGGCCCGTTCGTCTATCGGTTAGGACCTCAGATTTTCATTCTGGTAAGAGGGGTTCGATTCCCCTACGGGCTACTTAAATCTTATAAAACCACTGATAAAACAGTGGTTTTATAAAGACAAAGTAGGAAAGCTATTTTTTACACAATCAATCTAACCGGCCCGTTCGTCTATCGGTTAGGACCTCAGATTTTCATTCTGGTAAGAGGGGTTCGATTCCCCTACGGGCTACAAGATTAAGAGTTGATACTTATAAAAACAAAAAAACTAACACATTACTTCGGTAGTGGAAGATAGAGGGCCCGTTCGTCTATCGGTTAGGACCTCAGATTTTCATTCTGGTAAGAGGGGTTCGATTCCCCTACGGGCTACAAAAGGACTTTTTCGAAAGTCCTTTTTTCGTTTCTATGTATGAACATTCAGACAATTTTTATCTGCAGTATCTTTATTCATTTGATCACTGCATTATCTGAATTACCACACTCCCCTTCCATTTTGGGAATTATTCATTGAATTATACCTGACAATACCAACAGAAAAATCCTCTTAGTTTTCCTTCTATCTATTATACAATCCAAATTGAATCAATAGGGATCAATCTCAAAGCTTGGGAAGGAATAAAGGTTTCAATTCATTTGAATAGAAAAAATGATTTCATAAATTTCATTGAGCCCTATACAAACAATACTCCGTTTCCCAACTTTTACGTTTGATCTATCAATAGTCCACGCCCCCTTATAACAGGAGAATATTAAATTTCATTAAAAATATCACCAATAATGGAAATATTATTTTTTACCTGACTATTAATCCTTAAATTTGACTAAAACTATTCACACTAAAATAAATAACATGAAAATTAATTTACTTATGGGAAACTTTAAGGCCGGATTAATGGCTTTATTTCTATTTTCAGCCAGCACATTATCTTTTGCACAAAACAGAATTTACGCACACGCTCAAAGCTCAGGTGTATTTGGAGTCGCATGCCTGGGATGCCGTATAGACAATCCTTTAAATGCAGTTGGGTACAACGAAGATGACTATTCAACAATGGTATTGGGAACAGCTTTGTTAGGAGGAATTCAACAAACACTTATCTTTCCTGACCTAAGATCAGATACAAGACTGGTCGTAGGAATCGGAACAGACAACATTCCATTATCTGTACAGTTATTAAGCGGAGTAACTCTTGAAACCATGAATGGAGGAACTTCTAATGAAGACCGCAGAACGATAGACGTAAGTCTTCTTAAACTGGGAGCTATTCCAAACAGAGGAACAGTAGAATTCAAGCCAGCAAAACCTTATGATGGAATAAGGATCGGTTTGACAGGAGGTGTATTAAGTCTTGGAGGCGGATTCAGAATTTATTATGCTTACCAGGATCCATTGATCAGCATTATGGCTCACAGCCAAAACGGCCAGGTTACTCTTGCAGGAAATGTTCCAGTAGAAGGTTCAGAGGTTATATTGTTCAATACTTCCGGAAAAGAAGTATTCCGCTCTACATTAAAATCAAACACTTTTGAACCCAGACAGTCTGAGGGTATTTATATAATGAATGTACAAACTAAAGAAGGAAAAACATATTCCAGAAAAATTTTAATTAAGTAATTAAATAAGCGATACAATAATGCGGCAGACTTTTAAGCTGCCGTATTTTTTTTGCATTCAGGCTCAGAGAAATACAATAAACAAAGTATTAATAAAAACAAATTCATAATTATAAATATCAACAAATTATTAACAAATCACATAAATATGAAATAAAATAAGCAACATAATTATTTTATTTATAAATTTACAAAAAACTAAAACCCAAAATTTTTCTACATATGAAAACTTATTTATTACTTGGCCAACGCACAATGAAAGCTGCAGTTTTGGCATCATTCTTATTTTTAACAAGCACAACGTCTTTTGCACAGATTGTAAAAACCTATGCAAGCAGCCAAACCAATCAGGTATTGGGAGTATGCTTGGGCTGCGGAGTATTGAATCCTCAAAATGCAGTAGGAAGTAACGAAACTGACTACTCTACGATCCAGGTTTCAGTAGGTCTTTTGGCAAGAACGGAACAGACATTGATCTTCCCAACTACCAACATCGCCAACAACACCAATAAGCTTGTCATTGGAATTGGTTCAAACGGCACTCCACTATCTGCTCAGATATTGGGAGGTGTATCCATTGAGACATTCAATGGAGAGGTTTCCAACAACGATCGTCAAAGCCTTACTACCAGTCTGCTCAACCTTGGAGCTGGCGACCCAAGCAAAGGTGAGATTGAGCTTACCATGAACATTCCTTTTGACCGTATCAAAATCAATGTGAACTCAGGATTATTGAATATTGGCGGTGAGCTTAGAGTATATTATGGATATCAGTATAAAGATCCGTTCATCAATTTCATGGCTCACAGTCAGAATGGACAGTTTACTCTTGACAAAAATATTTCGGCGCCAGGTTCCGAGGTTAGTCTTACCAATACTTCAGGAAAAGAGGTATTTCGTTCTAAGCTGACGTCTAATACATTTGAAACAAAGCAGCCACAAGGAGTATATATTATGAATCTTACTACAAAAGAAGGAAAAACATACTCTAAAAAGGTGATCATCAAATAAGGAAGATCCATTACAGATCAAACTCGGCAAGCTTTTCAAGCTTGCCGAGTTTTTTATAGGAATAATGTATTCCCATTCTTCATAATAAATCTGTCACTTCATTAAAAAACCCCGACCAAGACTGGTCAGGGTTATATTAACAAGATTTACTATCTAAAATAGTATTAGTTTTTAATTACTTTTTGCTGGTATACAGCTTTATCTGTCACAGCTTTCAGAATATAAATACCTTTTGGAAGAGCACTTACATTGATCTGTCCGTTGTTCAGCTGTGCATTAACCACTCTGCCTGAAGCATCATACATAGAAACAGTCTGGATTTTCTCCTGAGTTTTAAGAATAAGAATATCGGTAACCGGATTCGGATAAATACCGAATTCAAGCTTCTTCACCTCAGCAGCTGCCAAAGTAGCGCCTAAACTATTTACACTCACTGTTTTTTCTACAAGCTTACCATTTGAGTTAAAGCTGATCACAATATCAGAAGTTCCTGAAACAAGCGGAATCAGCACCAATTCATCATTATCGTTAATCACTGCAGAAACTGCTGTAGGATTACTGTTTGATTTGATAGACTTCACTACAGATACCGCCATATTATCAGCATCAGAAACGATTGTTTTCAGATCAATTGCAGTAGTACTTCCGGCTGTAAGCTGTGAAGGTAAAGTATTGCTTACCACAGGAACTGAATTATTGGTAAATACCGTCAGTGATGGGAACCAATAGTAATCATTCAACGTTTTTGTATTGATAAGAGTTCCGGTCATATTATAAGTATGAATCCAGTTTTTCTGATAGTGTGCACCATATCCGCTTTCTGTTGTATTCAGAACAAGTTCACCCGTAATAGGATTTACACGAAGAGCCGCCCCGTAAGGGATTTGCTTAAACTGTCCTGTTTGTCCCGGAATGGCAGCAAAGTTTTCGTTAAATGTTTTAGCGGTTACATCAAATCTTACAATCTGCGTTCCTGAACTCCAGCTGCTGATTGAATTGATCCAGTATAAAGCATTTTCTTTATTACTTGCTGTAAATCTACCTGCATGCCATGCTCCCCAGTCTCCCATATATTTGGTCGTAGGAATATTATAAACCTGTGTTGCAAAAGTAGTAGGATTGATGTTGATCAGCTTCTGATCCTGAATTCCCCATACACTTCCGTCTTTAGCCTGAACTACTGAGTAAAAACCTCCAGCTATCGTACTGATCACGGTATCTGTAGCAGGATTAATAACCAAAATTCCTGCTCCTTGCTTCACTGCAAACACATATTGTGAAGTACGGATCATATTTCCGATCTGTCCGTTACCTCCTGTTCCGGCAATCAGAGAACCTACCTGCAGATTGTCAATATTGAAAAGAACAATTCCGGTAGAAGTACCAATGTAGCCTTTATGTTCATTTACTCCTACAAATGATCTTCCGTCTCCGCCACCGATTGTATTAAAACCGGCAATTTTCTGCATGGTCTGCGCATTGGCAACTACAAGTCTTCCGCCTGGAGTATATTGAGTATCTCCTCCATCGGCAGCCTGTTTTGATATGAAATAGAATTTATCTCCATAGATTGTTCCGTATTGTGTAGTCGCTCCGAAAGCCTGGTTATTGTTTGCGTTGCTGTACACACGGTAATTGATCTGACCGTTATTGTCAATAAAATTAACAGAACCATTGGTGTGACCAAACCATTCTTCGTTCACCATGAAATATCCGTTCGTAAAGTTATTGGAAGCGACATACGGTGATACAGGAGTGATGGTAGAAGAGACAGGTGTTTGATTAAATCCTACATTGAAATTCCAGACATCCCATGAACCGTTTTCCAATACACGTGAAGAAGCTCCAACGCTAGAATATCCAAAATCAGCATCTGCAGGGTTCTTTACCCAATAAGACCAATATCCGTTCACAGTCCATCCGGACTGCCAGTGATCATTAGCCGCATCTACGATGGTATAGCTGTCAAAATCATAAGCTGTTGTATTAACAAAACCATTCACCGGATATAACGGATAAGTGGTATTTCCACTTTTGATCAGTGCATTGGTCCCTTGGCCGTTCAGGTCAAAACCTATCCCTCCTACTGCTGATCCAAATTGTGTTCCCTGATACAGCAATGTATATAATCTGTGGTCTGCTTTAGCAATCGCTTTCAGCATGTCTTCTCCTGTGGCATTTCCGTCCCATTTGAATCCCCAAACCATCGCATCAGGGTTTTTGCTGTCGTTCCACTGTACTACAAAAGCAGCCTGGTTCGCTCCGGATCCTACCCAATACTGAATATCAGAAAAACTGATCGTAGTGGTATTAAGATTGCTGATCCCTGAAATATCATTTCGGGGTACACCTTGAACTTTTATCTGTGCATTCGATACGCATGCAAACAGAAAAAGCATCATAAAAAGATAAAACTTTTTCATTCTTTATTAATTTAAATAGATTGTAATATTATTTGAAATGTAAATCGTAAGCTCCTGCCACTTCTGTAGAAACTTCACCCAGCCAGCCGGCTTCCTGATTGACTCCTGTATATATTTTCATGAAATCTACCCCAGGAAGTTTTACATATTTTCCGCTTCTGTCTACGGCCCAGGAAATATCAATATTGGAAGCTTCATCATTATTCGGAGCATTATCAGCATATCCGAAATCATATGACTTTCCTACCCAATAAGATCCGTCCCCGTTCTGATCGTAAAAATTGTTCGCCAGTCTTGTTCCCGAAAAACCGTAAGAACTATCTGTAAACCATAAAGGATAATAGCTCTGTGCATGGAAAGTATTTTTTGTTTTAAAACCCTGATTCCCCAGATTGTCATTCCATTTGATATATTCTACATCGGTCTGCCAAAACTCAGTTCCGGCTACAGGGGTTTTATTTTCATCAGGCTTATGATACGTTATACTGTACTCTTTTACCGTTGTATTTTTAAAATATTCACTGCCTGCAATTTCGTACCACTCATCATTATCAGGTTTTCCGTTTTTGTTTCTGTCGTAGGCCACCATAATAATTCCCGGTTCACAAGATCCTGAACGCTGATCACTGGCATCATTTCCAAAGAATGCATTTCCAAGCACTTTAAAATCTCTTCCATTCAGGTTCGGAACAGTATGGTCAAAACCAAAAACCACATATCCACCATATCCTCCCAGACTGATCATACTGGAATTGCCTCCCACCAACGACTCGTTTGCTTTTTGAAGCATATTTGCTGCGGTATTTCCGGGTAAATATTCAGGAATTTCATTCATAAACTGTCCTACGGCAGGACGGAATTCCAATACTTTGGCGATATATTTACTGTAGGGCGTTTTTTCTTTGGTAACGATGATTTTAGAATGATATACCTGCTCGTTCCCTTTATTATTAATTTTTAAAGTCAGAGGATAAGCATCCGCCGTTGGGCGGATAAATTCAAGTTCTGAATTTTGAGAGATAATAGAATCATTGATACTCCATGTTACGGATCCTGACGCATTGGTTGGGATACTCAAAACCTTAAAACGCTCAATGGAATAAGAATCATCAAGACCATTAAAGGTAAACTCATCTTCATCATCATGTTTACAGGCTATCACACCTACCAGGAAACATGATAATACTCCGATTTTCAAATAAGTAAAGGTATTTCGTTTCATTTCTTAAAGTTTGATTATTTGTATAAAAAAGCGAAGTGAGCCGGGATATTTCCGCCCTCCGTTTTCCATTTAAAATGTCCGTTTTTATCAAAGCAATACACAAATCCCAGGGAAACATAATTCCTTGCATCTGTAATATAGATATCTTCTGTAATGGGGTTTACTGTAATTCCGTAAGGTGTTTTAATTGCTGCTTCATATTGTTGGTCAAAAATTCTGTTGGCAATGATCTGTTCTGTTTTTACGTCAATGATCCCAAAGCTTTTTTTGTAACTGTGGGTGTTGTAATTGAATTCGTTTCCATAGAAGTAAAGCTTATCGTTCACAATTGTCATTTCGCTCACTGCGAGATGAAAGTCTTTTTTGACAGCACCTGTTGCTGCATCTAATAAATATAAACTGGAAGCAACTTCATAATAATTCCCTCTTGAACTTACATACAGATCACCGTAATTGTCTTTTTTAATGTGATGAAGATTGATCGCTACATCCAGTTTTTTGATCTCTGTAAAGCTGTTCAAATCTATTACGGAAACGGTCTTGTCATAATTGGGAGCACGGTATCCTCCGGAATTGGCAACGAAAAGCTGGTTTCCAACGATTTCCATTTCTTCTGGCTGATATCCTACCGTTACTTCACGATTGATAGAAAGGGAGGTGGTATCAATTTCCACTACTTTTCCCTTGGGTGCTTTAGGGTTAATATCTACCGGACCTGCATAGCTGCTGGCATACGCTTTCCCATCTTTGAAGGCTAAATATCTGCAGTTTTGCAACGGAATAGAAGTAATTCGTTTGGCTGTTTTGGCATCCAGAACTTCAATTTTGTTGGAAACATTGACCACGATATAGAGTTTGCTTCCATAGACTTTGATATCATTTCCTACGTCTCCCAGTTCTTTTACCACGTTGGGGTTAATTTCCGCATAGATGTTCCGGTAGTAGGTTCCTTTGGTATAATCAAAAAAATCCAGTGTACATTTGTTGCTTCCCATATTCCCTTCGTTCAGCATATAAAAGCCTTTTATAGCTGTATTTTCTGAGGGAAGTCCTTCCACCACTTCCTGGCGGACAATGACATCATCTGTACGGCATGAAGTAAGAAAAGCTAATACAAGAAACAGAAAATAAAAGTTTAGTTTTCTCATAAGGTGAAGTTTAGAATAAGTTTAAAGTTTCTTCCCGGCATTGGATAGTTGATCACCACATCATAATATTGGTTGAAGATATTATTCATCTCAAGGCTTACTTTAAATTGATGATTCGCCCAGTTGATTTTTTTCTGAACAGACAGATCGTGAGTGTACCAAGGCTGTACATAATTGTATTGAATATTATCCTGGTTCACATCGTAGCGTTTTCCTACATACATCGCACTGTAATTGAAACTCCAGTCTTTGTAATCTGCCATCAGGGTAAATGAACCACTGTGCCATGGCGTATAAGGAATCTGATTTTTGTAGAATGTATCTTCCGGATCTGTCATATCTCTTGCACTTTGATAGGTATAAGAAAGTAATGGCCTCAGTTTTACTTTTCCTAACTGCATTTCTGCCTGAACATTTACATCAGTACCAATGATTTCAACCAATCCAAGATTCATCATCAGCCAACGGAACATACTTCCGTTAGGAGCTGCGACAATTTTATCCTGTACTTTGTTATAATAACCGTCTACTTTAGCATAAAAGGATTTAAAGAAATGGTCATTATAATTCTTCTGGTAAGTAAATCCTACATCATACTGATTGGTAAATTCCGGTTTCAGGTAAGTATTTCCGATATTGGTATAATAAAGGTCATTGAAAGTAGGCAGTCGGAAAATTCTTTTATAGAAAGCTCTGAGGGTAAGCTCAGGAATGATTTCAGGCTGATAGCTCATAAATACAGCAGGTGTCCATTCTCTGCTGTCTCCGGGTCTTTTGTTTTTTCTTACTTCTTCAAACGTAAATGTTCCCAAAAGGCTTCCCAGAATTTTAAACCTGTTCCACTGGTAAGTTGTAGCTAAAGCGACTAATGTTGTATAGCGCGTAGGATAAGAAAAGTTATCCAGGTTGGCATCCAGATTATTGTACTGAAAATCTCCGCTCAGGCTGACATCCCAATTGGGAGTGATAGAATAGACATTGGATGAGGAAAGATAAACCTCTCTTTGGATGTACACATTATCCGTATACATAATAGACTGCGAACGGACTGTATCCATAAAATGGGTATAATCGTAGGCAAATTTTGCTTTCAGCTGTGTTTCAAATTTGGGAAACAATTTTTTTCTCAGGTTGGCCTGTATAAAATAATTCTCATCAGAAAGTCTGGCACCTCTACCTTCAAAGCGGCCGTTCACAATGGGTGCAGGCATTCCACGGTCTGAAATATAACCATAACCTCTGATGTTCCAGCTTCCGTTATTTAAAGTTCCGTTTAAGGAAGTTTCAAAGCGTTTTGCTTTAATATCCGAATCCTGTCTTTTTGCAATGGTATCATAAGCCTGCTGCCCATCAGGATATTTCTTGGCATATCGAAATCTGTAGATTCCATCACTTTGCATAAATTCAGCACTGAAACTGGCAGAAACCCTGTCTGATACTTTCTGCTCTAATCGGAATGACGGATTAAAAAGATCAATGGAGGCACTTTTGGCTCTTATCACAAGGTTGGTTTTCCTTGTTCCTTTAAATACTGGTATTTTAGGCTGTAAATAGATAGATCCCGAAGAGCCGAAATCTTTTGCAGGCTGGAAAATCTCACTTTTCTGACCATTATACAATGATATTTCTTCAAGATCGTCCAATGAATATCTTCCAAGATCAACAAGCCCGTTCTGTGCATTCCCCAGTTGAATTCCGTCATAGAAAACACCCACGTGCTGGCTTCCAAGACTTCGGACGTTAATGGTTTTCAGTCCACCCATACCACCGTAGTCTTTAATCTGAACTCCGGAAAAATACCGAAGAGCATCTGCAACGGAATGACTGTTCAGTCTTTCCAGCTCTTCTCCCTGTAATGTTTGTGCCGGAACGATTTCCTTAAAGTTCTTTTTGTAGAGACTGATCACCTTGATGGATTCTTCCTTCAGCGTATCATTTTTCTTTTTTTGGGAATATAAAAGCTGAGATGCGATCACCAGTATTGTGAAAACAGCTTTATGAATTGTAGAAGTAGTCAGTTTTGCCGCCATTAGCTCATTTAGGATAATGATGACGCTAATGGATGTAAGAAAACAACGACAAAGCACAGCTGTTACTGCACAGAATCATTGATGTCCTAAGCTTTATTCCACGAAAGCGTCAAACGATTATGGTCTGGCAGGTCTTCTGACTTACTCCATTTTTGAAATCCTTCCCATTAAAAAACAGTGGATATATTCTTCAAAAATTTTGGTGTGGAGCTTACAGCAGCGGGTCTGTTCCGGATTTTCACCGGATTCCCTTTTAAGAGCTTTTTAGGGCTCACCAAATTTCGGCAAAGATAAAAAATTATTCCTAACCCCCAATTAAAATCATGATTCAGAAACAATTAAAGCCCCCGAAGGAGCTTTAACAGTATTAAAAAGAGGGTTTATTTTAAATTCCGATATTCAGGAAAATACTGAACCTGGATTTTGCTTCAATGTCTCCTCCTGCCAAGCGGGTGTACATAGGAAGCATGAGTTCACTTCCCAAACTCAGTTTTTTATAAGAAGCTTCAAATCCTAATTTCCCATACAACGCACTTCCTGCAGTATTGGGTAAAGCTTCATCGAACTGTTTATTCTGAGCATAGACTTCTCCCTGAACTCCTGTTTTTACAGAAAATATCGATTTTTCGTTTCCTGCAACCTGATAAAACCCTGTTGCAGCATAGTTCCACTGATTTCCGAAACGGTAGTTTTTCTTATTTTCCGTTTTGATCGTATAGTCTGTATTGACCAATACGGCTACTTTATTTTTCTGAAATTTATAATTCAAAGCAGCCTGATAATCCCAACTTCCGGTTCCAAGCTGAAAACTCGGATTGACACCGGAGATTCCTTTTTCATCAAATTTCCCCAAAGGAATTTTCACGCCCAAACCTCCACTCAGGTGATGGAAATTATCTTTAGAACTCATCAGCTGGTAAATTCCCATCAGGTTCAGATCACCAATTCCATTGATTTTAATATCTCCCTGCATGGTTTTCTTTTCATGGAAATGGAAGGGCAGACTTGCATATACACTCAGCTTTTTAGTTAAGGGAATTTTCCCCCAAATCTGCAGGGTATTGAAATACTGATCCTGTGTAAGGTCTTTTACAAATAGGTTCTCCTTTGCTTTGTAATGCTGTGCAAAGTATTTGATCCCTATAAACTGTGGATTCAATAAAGACTCAAAGCCGGATGATCCGTTTCCTGCAGCACAACCGCAAGCGTCACAATCATCATCAAAATCAAACCTGCTAAAGGTTTCCGGAGAAATATAAGCGCTGTCTCTAATGGTCTTCGCCTGATTCTGGCTAAACAGAATCAAACTTACTATCAATATAATCTTCTTCATGTTTTCTATAAATTATTCTGCAAATTTTGGATTGGATATAAAACTTTTGTCAGACAGTGTTTTCAGGAATGCAATGATCGACTGTTTTTCCTGACTGTTCATGGCAATTCCTATATGACCGTTCTGTTTCAGCTGTGGGTCAAGATTGGCATTATCTTCTACCTGATCTGAATAGAAGTTGAGTACCGCATCTAGGGTGTAAAATCTTCCATCATGCATGTAAGGAGCTGTATATTCTACATTTCTTAAACTCGGAACCCGGAATTTCATCCAATCAACCTGATTTAGGGTCACTCTGTAACGCCCTGCATCCTTGAATTCCGTATTGTAATACATTCCCGTATTCCGGAAACTTTCATCAGTAAACAGTTCACCGCTATGGCAAGAGGCACATTTCTGCCCGAATAATGCCATTCCCTGAGATTCGGTTGAAGTCAATTGTTCCTTTCCCTGTTTGAATCTGTCATATTTTGAATCTGCAGAAATCAGTGAAGCCATAAACTGAGATAACGCTTTCAGAATTCGTTCTCCGGTAATGGTTTCGTCTCCATAAGCTTCTCGGAAAAGCTTTTTATACTTCTGGTCATCTTTTATTTTCGAAATCGCTTCCGGTATGGAGCTGTCCATTTCATTAACATCTGTAATAGGACTGATGGGCTGTTCATTAAGATTATGAATCACTCCGTCCCACATATACCTTTTCAAAAAAGCCATATTCTGAATGGGTGGTGCATTTCTGATTCCGATTCTGTCATCTACACCATGGCTTACAGTATGCCCGTGGTGGGTAAAAGCATTTTCCTGAATATGGCAGAACCCACATGAGATGGTATTATTTCTGGAAAGTCTTCCTTCATAGAATAGTTTCCGCCCCAGTTCTACTCCATTTTTTGTCACCGGATTAATGGATTTATCGAATGTCATTTCGGGAAAATAAGAAGGAAACTGCAGATTATATGCTTTATCTTTTTCCAACGGCTGTATCACCTCATCAGAGCAGGAAATACAACTCAACAGAAATACAAGCAGAACCAGTATCGTTTTAACAAAAAAATTAATCATTGTGAACGTGGTCTACTTTAAACATTTTCGTAAGATTGTTGGTAACATCTACCAGGTGCTGGTTTGAACCCATCAGCATATCATTGGCAGTTGTAAGAGTAAGTGCTTTATCTCCACTCAAGAACTGGTTAAGATCTGCCAGAATATGAATAGATGGACGAATTTGTCCCGTCACTCTCGCTGTTGTTGGGAGGTTCAATGTAATTTCACGGTATAAATCGGGCTGTTCGTTAGCTATAACATTTCCCATATTTCCGGTATGATTCATGAATTCTTTAGAAGGAGAATCTGCACCATATTTCCCTTCCAGTTTCACAAAAACATATCCTGCAGCCCATGACCACGACATCCCTTTCTGCTTAGCTTTCGTCCAGAATTCAGCTTGCCCGTCTTGTCCCAGCAAGTAAGCTTTCTGGCTGATTCCCAATCCGAATCTTATTTTTTTATAATTATTTTTCTGAATACCATCCAGATTCAAATAGACCACTCCAGCTACAGCATCTGCCTGATCCACAATAAATGCTCCTTTATCAGGATTGTTTTCGTTGTATTTAAATTCATTTCCGTTCTCATCAATCAGTGTAATATTACTGATGACATATTTTAACGCGGAAAAATTATGTTTCTGTCCCTGAGAAGAAGTCTGCACTGTCTGATTTAAAATAACATCTCCTACATTATTAAAGCCGTTTTGAAATTTGATCTGAAGTTTTCCGGGTGTGGTATCTTGTGAATTATCGTCATCCCTGCTGCTTTCGCAGGATACAAAAGAGAATAAAGTAAAGGCAATAAAGAATAATGATAAAAATTTATAAATTTTCATTGTTGATTTTTTAAGTTGAATTATATTTTTGAAATGTGAAAACATTCTTTTTTACCACAAAAGGCACAAATTTTTTACACTTAAGTTTATTAAGTGACTTTTATGGTTGAATCATGATATGAATAACTTAAAAAACCGGTGGTTTGAAAATGTGGGTAAGAAACAGAAAATAATAGGCTGTTTCGTAGATAAAGTTGAAATTGAAAAACGGGTGTTTTTCAGTAGTCATGATCTCTGCAGTTTCAGGCAGGATATAGGTATCAAGGATCTTCTGTCCTGAGTTTTTGAATTTCTGAAAAGGGGAAGTTTCTGAATCATTGGTTTTGGCCAATTCTTTACTCAGGTAACATTTCCCGTTGCAGTGTACCTCCGGCCTTGATTTATTTATACAAAGGACTTTGGTGATATAATCATAATTTACAGCATACTCTACCAATGGCACCAAAGGTCTTAGCACCATATAAAAAGTAAAAAGTATGCTGTAAAGTAATTTCATCAGATTATTTTTTGCTTACAGCTTCTTCATATCTTCTGCTGATCTCCTTCCAGTTGGTAACATTCCAGATAGCGGTAAGATAATCTGCTCTTTTATTCTGATATTTTAAATAATAAGCATGTTCCCAGACATCAATCCCGAAAACAGGTGTTCCTTTCTCTTCCACTACATCCATCAAAGGATTGTCCTGGTTAGGAGTAGAGGAAACAAACAATTTCCCGTCTTTTCCTACAGAAAGCCAAGCCCATCCTGAACCGAAACGGTCTGCTCCGGCTTTAGCCATTTTTTCTTTAAAAGCATCCATACTTCCGAAAGTTTCAGTGATGGCTTTTGCTAATTTTGCAGAAGGCTGCGTGTTTTTCTGAGGAGTAAGTACCGTCCAGAACAGTTCATGGTTGTAATGTCCTCCCGCATTATTTCTCACCGCAGCAGGCAGTTTTGAAACATGGGAAAGAATCTGAAACAACGTTTCTTTTTCCTGTGGAGTTCCTGTAATAGCCTTATTCAGGTTGGCTACATATGCTGCAGCATGTTTTGAATAATGAATTTCCATAGTCTGGGCATCAATATTTCCCTCCAGAGCATTATAAGCATATGGCAGAGGCGTCTGCTTAAACTGAGCCAGTGCAAACTGAGCCGCGAAAACTGCACTTAAAGCAGCTATTTTCATAATCTTCATAACTTTTTTGTTTATGGTTGAACAATGTTTTTCTTTCATCAGCAACGGGAATGAAAAAATCCGTTACTTCAATAACTTTTTAATATCTTCAATCAGGATTTCTCTGTCAGGATGGTATTTCCCGGTCAGTTTGGGAGTTTTTCCTTCCGGATCTTCATAATTTAATCCTGAATAATACAGAATAGGCATATTCTCTTTGTTGTACCTGCAACGGATATTTCCGTCCTGATCTATCAGGGCAATCATTCCGCTGTGGTTCAGACTTTCTCCTTCATTTTCTTTATCACCAACGTAGATATTAAATTGATCAGCAAGATCCCCAATGTATGTACGGTCTCCGGTCAGAAAATGCCAGTTGGGAGATTTTGCCCCTATTCTTTCAGCATGCTCTTTAAGAGCTGATGGAGTATCATTTTCCGGATCAATACTGATGGAGATAATCCCGAAGTTGGGATCATTGACCTGATTCTGGATAGCCTTCATATTGGTATTCATTACAGGGCATATCGTAGGACATTTGCTGAAGAAAAATTCTACCAGATAAACCTTTCCTAACATGTCTTTATTGGTGATTTTTTTACTGTTCTGATCGGTCAGTTCAAAATCAGGAACTTTCATAACGGTATAAAGGTTCTTTTTAAAATACCCCATTCCTATACCGATTCCTACGAAAAGTAATGCAATAACCGCAATGGGTATAATTACTTTACTTTTATTGTTGGTCTTATTATTTTTGGGCATATTTCTCAGGGCTTTTTTTGAATTCATCTTTACAGTAAGAACTGCAAAAACCATACGTTTTACTTTTATATACAGCGGTATCTTTTAGAAATCCGGCAGTTTCCATATGGCATATCGGATCTTTTTCATTCACTACCTGTACATTTTCTATATTTTTTGCGGAAGAACTCATGTGGCTTTTATGCTTTACCTGAGGAGTTTCCTTTGCACAAGACCATAGTGATATTGACAGCAGAGCAGTCAAAATAATAGGAGATTTCATTTTGATGTTAAATTGAAATTAATAATGTTAAATAAGATTATAATGCAAAGCACAAGTCTAAAATTCATGAACAGTAAGCCTAGCAACACAAGATTTCTGAAAACAAATTCCTGTATTTTTTACAGCTTACAATTATTGATTTTAATTGTCCAGCATATCTTGAACGACTTTTTAATGAAAGTATAAGAACTCACATTTTACAAACTAAAATTATAGTTTAAAATAAAAGTTAAGCTAAAGGAGGATGGAATATTCTGGAGAAGTATTCTGAAGAATGAGAATTAAAGTAGCTTGAATCCGGAACTTCAGTACGCAATTCGGAGTTTGGTTGAGCTGAAAAAGAAAGAATATCGTGGGAAATAAAGACATCCAGGCCGGCAATCTTTATCGTTTGAGAGCTATTGGATTGTTTTTCTGTTTTGGCCAGTTCTTTTTCCACATAACACTTTCCTTTACATGTTGACTGTGGTACATTTCTGTTCTCACAAAGGTTTTTCACAATATAATCATAGTTCACGGCATAATTTACCAGTGGCAAAACGGGACGTACTGCAACGGTAAAAATGATGAATATGGATATCAATAACCTCAACGATTTAGTTCTCTGTTACAAATATACTACTTCAAAATTGTTTTATAACAGATTTATGATGAATGTCATTATGCTTATCTACTGTTACCTATAAAAATCACAAAACTGTGCCTGTCACCGGTATAATATTATTCCGACCTTTGAGTAAGACTTTAGACCTAAATAAAAATTTAGTTCTTTATATACAATTTAATCTTGTTGATAAAAGCTTTGCTGATGTTTTTGGCAGAGCTTTTTCTTATTTTGTTGGGATTCTCAAAGGCACTCAAATACTTACTGTTTTTGAATGAAACTGTCAATTAAGAATTACCCTTGCTGAAAATTTTTGATTTTCTTGCGTCCTAAAAATCACAATTTTATTTCCTTTGCGTCCTTGCGTTTTCCAACAAAAAATCTGGTATCTCTTTTAAGTTAAATTTGATGTGTATGTGATGTTGGAAATGCAAAGACGCAAGTTTTTTTTAATACTTACTGTTTTAAGGCGCGAGGATTTTATCTGCGATAAAATTTAAACCTGATAATAATGAGGCTGATCATTAGATTCCTACGGAATGACAAACTGTGTGTATCATTTTTATACTAGTTGTAATTGTCAGTCATAATTTATACATTCTCTTTGTCACTCCGCAGGAGTCTCAATAGCATATGAATTTTAATAAAATGACTGCCATAATGTGTAATTTAAAGCAAAAGCTCCACTGAAATTCAGCAGAGCTTTTATTGAATATAATTGAGTTGTGTTTATTATTTGCTTGTTAAAATTTCATTCTCTGAATTCTCACCGCATTTAAAATAGCCAGCAATGCTACTCCTACATCAGCAAAGACGGCTTCCCACATGGTTGCCAGCCCTCCTGCTCCGAGGATCAGAACAACGGCTTTTACAGCAAAGGCAAGGATAATATTCTGCCAAACGATCTTTTTCGTTTGTTTTCCGATGTTGATAGCCATTGGGATTTTACTTGGTTTGTCATCCTGAATCACTACATCTGCCGTTTCAATGGTAGCATCACTTCCCAAACCTCCCATCGCAATTCCTACATCACTTAATGCAACTACGGGTGCATCATTTACTCCGTCTCCTACGAAAGCTACGGTCTGGTTTTTAGCTTTGATTTCTTTAACCTTATTTACTTTATCTTCAGGCAGCAAATCTCCGAACGCATTGTCTATTCCCAGCTGATCTGCTACATATTTTACAACGGTACTTTTATCTCCGCTCAGCATCGTGGCTTTTACATTCATCTTGTGGAGGTTGTCCACGGTTTCTTTGGCATCTTCTTTTATGCTGTCTGCAATGGTGATATATCCTGCAAACTTTTTATCGTAAGCTACTGCGATCACCGTGTACACAATATTGGCGTGGTTGATATCATAACTGATATTGAACTTATCCATCAGTTTAAAATTTCCTACCAGAAGTTCTTTCCCATTAATGGTTGCTTTCAGCCCATGGCCTGCAATTTCTTCTACATTTTCTAAAGGGATCGCGTGATTAATATCTCCTACATAATTGTGAATAGCTGTTGCAACCGGATGGGTACTCTTGCTTTCAAGAACATTGACCATCTGAAGAATTTCTTCTTTATTAAATTCAGAGCTCATGCTTACTTCCTGCACTTTGAATACGCCTTCCGTCATGGTTCCTGTTTTATCCATCACTACATTCTGAATCTCTGCAATACTGTCCAGAAAATTACTTCCTTTGAATAATATTCCGTTTCGGCTTGCCGCACCAATTCCTCCAAAATATCCCAAAGGGATTGAAATCACCAATGCACAAGGACAGGATATAACAAGAAATATCAATGCTCTGTACAACCAGTCTCTGAACTGATAGTCACTTACAAAGAAATAAGGCAGTAAACAGATTCCTATAGCCAGAAATACAACGATAGGGGTATATACTTTCGCAAATTTTCTGATGAATAATTCTGTAGGCGCTTTCTGAGCCGTGGCATTCTGAACCATTTCTAATATTTTACTCAGCTTGCTGTCTTCATAAGCGGTAGTTACTTTTACCAAAGCAATACTGTTCATATTAATCATTCCTGCAAGGACAACTTCGCCTTTATTTTTGGTATCAGGTTTACTTTCACCTGTTAAGGCTGCGGTATTGAATGAAGCAGAATCTGAAAGCAACTCACCATCCAGCGCCAGTTTCTCACCGGGTTTCAGCTGAATAATGTCTTCTATTTTAGCTTCTTTGGCTTTCATTGTTTTTGGCTGATTATTTTCCATAATCGTCACCTCATCAGGACGCTGATCCAATAACGCTTTTATATTTCCTTTGGCTCTGGTCACTGCCATAGACTGGAATACCTCTCCTACTGCGTAAAACAGCATTACTGCTACTCCTTCAGGATATTCCCCGATAGCAAAAGCTCCGATAGTTGCTATACCCATCAAAAAGAATTCTGAAAACACATCTCCTTTGATGATACTCTTATAAGCATCCTTCAATACAGGAAATCCTACAGGAATATAAGCTATCAGAAACCATACTAAGCGAACCCAGCCCGTAAACCATGCGGGTTTTATATAGTTATCAAAAGCAATTCCTAATAATAAGATGGCAAAGGATATAATTGCAGGAAGGAACATCTGAAAGACCGTCTGATCTCCGGAATCATGAGAGTGATCATGGCCGTCATGGTCATGACCATCACCTTCTGTATGATTGTGTTGGTGTCCTTTTGTATCTGGTTTTTCCGGGGTTGTACTACAGCATTTTTCCATAACTGATATTTTTATACAAATTTAATGGTGAGAAAGGTGCAATGCTATTGCAAACTTTCAAGACAGTTTTCGCAGATTCCTTTAGCAAATAAACGTATTTCATCAATCCTGAAATTGGTCTGAATATTTTCAGGGAAGGAAATATCCTCTTTGCAGGTGGTTTGTTTGCATATTTTACAGTAGAAATGCAGATGCCAGTCTTTATGTGTTTTTTCGTCACAATCGTCTTCACATAATTTGTATTTTGTGGTTGTATTTTCCTGAATGCTGTGAACAATTCCTTTTTCTTCAAAGGTTTTCAATGTTCTGTAAATGGTAATCCTGTCAGCATTTTCAAAATGATTTTCTATTTCAGAAAGGGATAAAGCTGCTTCCTGAGAGCTTAAGAAATCATAGACCAAAATCCTCATGCTTGTAGGCTTGGTATTTTTATCAATGAGTTTGTGTTCTATATCTTTTTTCATTGTTTAAAATTTTACAGATGGACTTCATTTTCTTCATATCCTTCGTCTTCTATCTGAAAAGTGGTATGACTTATTTTAAAGTTATTAAGAGTGGTATCCGTCAATGTTTTTAATAATTGATTCTGAGAATATCCGGCTTCTTTTACCACATGGGTACTCATTGCATTTACGCTGGATGTAAGGGACCACACGTGGAGATCATGAACATTTTTCACGCCGGGAGTTTTTTCCAAAGATTGACGAAGCTCTTGAATATCCACATCTTTAGGTGTTCCTTCCAATAAAACATTAATGGCTTCTTTCAATAGTTTCCAGGTTCTTGGGAAAATTAATAGTCCAATTGCTGCTGAAATCAATGGATCTGCGTAATACCAGAATTACTCCAGCAATCATTACTCCTACTGAAGTAAGCATATCTGAAAGTACCTCAAAATAGGCGCCTTTCATATTCAGACTCCCTTCAGAATCTTTTCTTAGAATCATCATTCCGAAAATATTGACGATCAATCCGATTCCTGCTACGATCAGCATTGATTTACTTTGAACTTCGGGTGGATTCTGAAAACGTTTGTATGCTTCAAATAAAACATAGATCGAAATCCCCAGTAAAACAACCGCATTGATTACTGCTGCGAGTATTTCAGTTCGGTAATAACCGTATGTTCTGGAAGGATCTGCTTTTCTTTCTCCTATTTTTATTGCTATAAATGCCAGCAGCAATCCTACTACATCTGTCAGCATATGAGCTGCATCTGCCAATAACGCAAGACTGTTGGTAACAATACCTCCTATCACCTCAGCAATAAGATAGGTACCGCTAAGGCAGAGTACGATCAGGAGGTTCTTTTTATGTCTGCTTCCTGCAGAAACGGTTTGTGTTGGTGTGTTTTCCATATTGTATGTATGGTTTAATTACATTTCATAATAGGATGTATTTTCTTTTTTAGGCGGAACATTTTGTTCACCAATCATTTGTCTGATATTGATTTCTATAGTCTGCGCAAGAGAAGTCATCGGAGTATCTACAGGACCATTTTCAAACGGATCCTGCATGATGATTGATGTTTTTTCAATCGCAATGAATGTAACCGGAACCAGGAAAGTAATCGCAATTTCTACGGCCAGCTGTGAATCATCAAGTCCAAACGGAAGTATAGCGGCAAAAACATAGATCAAAATATGAACTAAAACACTGTAAGAACGCGGGAAAACCGTATTCTTGAGTCTTTCACATTTTCCCATACTGTCGCAAAGCCTTGTGATGATATCATTGAGCTGCATCTGCTGGAAATCGGTCAATCCTTTGGAAGCAGCAATTTCTTTCAGCTGTCTGGAATGTTCGTCCAGAATAGCATTCGGAATATTTGCTCCTTTGATCTGATGTTTATCCAAATACTGCTGAACTTTCTCAGAAAACGGAAGTTTTCTCAGAGCTTCTCCAAGGGCATAGGTCCAGATGATCTGTCTTTCGGCAAAATCTTTTACCATGCGATCATTTCCTGCAGGCATAAACTGAATGATCAGTCTCACAAAAGTTCGGGAATCATTCACAATAGCTCCCCAAACGGTTCTGGCTTCCCACCATCTTTCGTAGGATTGGGAAGTCCGGAATGCCAACAGTAAGGATACTGCAGTTCCCAGCAATGCAGGAATATTCAACGGCAATGAAATCTTGCGAAACCAGGGCAATTCGTCCAGAAGACCAATGGCTATGGCAAATATTCCGATAAACAGAATTTGGGATTTTATTTCACGGATGAAATACCAGACTGATATTTTTTTGTTTAATAACATAATCAGGTTATTTATTAAAATTCGGTGAGATAATCTTTACTCTTTTCCAGCCGCTTTTCTTCAATAAAACAATTCCGTAAACAGCTCTAATTTAAGGATAAAAATCGACATTTTACTGGTTCCGGCTGCTTTCATTAATGTTCGTGTTCGCCTGAATTCACCAGTTTAGCATTCACAAAAAAGGCACCTTTCACCACTATTTCTGCATTGTCAGGAATATTTCCTACAGATGTTATGGCTGTATATCCCATATCGGATGTTCCTTTTACCACTTCTATTTTTTCAAAGTTTAAGGTCTTTGGGTGTGGTTTTCCTTTTTCTTCGTGTTCTTCTTCCGCTTTTTTATCGGTCTGAACAAATACAAAATATTTCCCATCTGCTTCTACAATGGCTTCTGTAGGAACTGCAGGGGTTGTACTTTTATCAAGGCTTACAATTCCGGTGATATTCATTCCGTCAATCAGACCAGATTTATTTCCGATCACTTCACAATGCATAGAAATGGTTTTACTTTCGTTCTCAAAGGAAGATCCTATGCTGTAAATTCTTGCATCATATTCGGTTTCCGGATTGTTGGTCAGTTTAAAATGAACAATCTGCCCTACTCTCATTTTAGGAAGATCTTTTTCAAATACCTGAAGGTCGAGATGGATAGAACCGTTGTCGATCACTGTAGCAACAGGAGAAGAAATGTCAACATAACTTCCGATCTGTGCTGTAATACTGCTGATCGTTCCGCTGATAGGTGCTGTGATCACCAAACCGGATTTCATATTTCCGTTGCTTACTTTTCCAGGGCTTATTCCCATCATCTGAAGCTGTTTCAACAGGGAAGCTCTTTTTGTCCTTAAGGTTTTAAGTTCAGCATCGGCGCTCTGAAGGTTTTTCTTGGCTCCTGCATCATTATCAAAAAGTTCTCTTTGTCTTCTGTATTCCTGTTCTGCATAGGTTATTCTGCTGTTTGTAGTCAAATAATCTTCCTGAAGCTGGATGTATTCCGGATTGGCAATGGTTGCTATCACCTGTCCTTTTTTTACAATACTACCTACCTGAATATTGATGGTTTTAATAATTCCTCCGTACAGCGAAGTGATAGTTGCTTTATTACTGTTCGGAACACTCAGCAGACCATTGGCTTTTATAGTAGAGGTCAGTTCTTTCATTTCTACCGTTCCCAACGCAACTCCTACAGATTTCATCTGATCTTCCGTGAGTGAAGCAATGGTTGCCGGAGCTTCTTCATGGGCATCTTCTTTTTGCTCTGTTTTTTCAGGAACCTTCTCTTCTGCAGTTTCTTTTTTGCCACAGCTTGCAAGCAGCATTGAGATCAGGATAAGGGGTATGATATTATATTTGAGTTTCATATGTAAGAATGTATTTTGTCTGATACTGTATTTCAGCACTTTCATATTATTTATTAATGATTGAATTAATGGTCACTACAGATTGATTCACCTGCTGAATAGATTCCAGATATTTCAGCTGAATATTGGTGGCAGTCTGCAGAGCAAAAAGATATTCCACATAAGAAATCTCTCCTGTTTTATATCCTAGCTGAGCTGCTTTTACGATTTTCTCAGCATTCGGCAGTGCCTGACTTGTATAATAATTATACTGCTGAGTATCCTGCTGATACTGGCTGAAAGCATTTTCCAACTGTGTTGTAAGCTGCTTCTGCTGCATTTTCGCATTGGTTTCAGCTACCTGTCTGTTATATTCCAATGCCTGAATTCTTGCTTTTGTAGCTCCAAATGTGAGAGGAATAGCCACTCCTACTGTTGCTGACTGAAACCGTTTCCCGGAGTTATAAAAATTCTCCTGTCCGTTGATGGTATGAAGTCCTATCAAAGACTGGTTGGTATATCCTAAACTGAAATCAGGCAGTCCGAGAGATTTTTCAACCTTTTTATTTTTTTCAGCAATCTCCATTTCCTGATAGAAAGCCTTTACAGACGGATTATTAGCTACTACAGCGCTGTCCAGTACATTTTCTGCTTTTAAAGGTTCATAGTTTTTATTAAACGGAACTTCAATATCTTCCGAAGTATTTATAAGAATCTTTAAATTCTTATAAGCATTATTCAGAAAAACTTCATTTTGCCTCAGCAGCAGATCAATTTCTCCTTTCTGAGTTTCCGCTGTACTTATTTCAATCTTTTTGATATCACCAGCTTTGAATCTTACGGTTGCAATTCTGATAAATTCTTCATAATAACTGTCAAGACTGGTCAGCTGTGCTTTATTATACTGAAGATATTCAATCTGATAATAATAAGTACGCACCTGTTTTATCAGTTCATTGGCCGTGATTTCTTTATCAATCTGCCTGCTTTTGATATTCTCATTAATCAAATCTTTTCTTGCTTTAAAAAGTGTAGGAAAAGGAATGCTTTGGGAGATCGCAAACGACTGGTCAAACTTCGGGCTGTTGTACTGACCGAGCTGTGCTTCAAAACTTAACTTGGGAAGTTCTTTTGCTGTTGCCCTCAATGCTTCAGCAGATTTAATACTTAAGTCTTTTGACTGTAAGGTTAAGTTATTATTTACGGCTTGTTCTACTGCCTGCTCTACTGAAATGGGGCTGGACTGTGCTTTAAAAGTCTGCCCCATCATCATAAATCCTAAAACAAGAACGGCAGTAATTGTTCCCGTATTATTATTTTTTCTTTTCAAAATCTTCGTGTTAAAAATGATATACAGCATTGGTAGAACGAATAAGGTAAGGAATGTTGCCGTTACCAGACCTCCAATCACTACTGTTGCCAGAGGTTTCTGTACTTCTGCTCCGGCTCCGGTGGAAATAGCCATTGGTAAAAATCCTAATGAAGCTACTGTAGCGGTCATTAATACAGGTCTCAATCTGGTTTTTGTTCCTTCAAATACTCTTTTCAGAATATCCGTCTCACCATCTTTTTCCAGCTGGTTGAATGTTCCGATAAGGACAATTCCGTTTAGTACGGCTACTCCAAAGAGGGCAATAAACCCAATCCCTGCACTGATACTGAAAGGCATATCTCTTACCAGAAGTGCGAATACCCCACCGATAGCACTCATAGGAATCGCTGTGAAAATCAGTGCAGCCTGTTTGAATGAGCGGAAGGTGAAATACAACAGCATAAAAATCAGAAGTAATGATACCGGAACAGCAATCATCAGACGTTTGCTGGCTTCCTGAAGGTTTTCAAACTGTCCTCCATAGGTAAAGTAGTATCCGGAAGGAAGTTTCACTTTATCCAGTTTTGCCTGAATATCTGTCACTACACTTTCCACATCACGTCCTTTTACATTGAATCCAATAACAATTCTACGTTTTCCCTGCTCACGGCTGATCTGTGCAGGCCCCAGTTTGTAACTTATATTCGCTACCTGTGACAATGGAATCTGCGCTCCCGTGTTGGAAGTAATCATCAGGTTATTCACATCTGAAATATCGGTTCTGTGAAGACTGTCCAGACGGACAACCAGATCAAAACGTCTTTCATTTTCAAAAACCTGCCCGGCAGATTTCCCTGCAAAGGCTGTGCTTACTGCATTGTTGACATCTTCAATATTTAATCCATAATTGGCGATTCTTGTTCTGTCATATTGAACGTTGATCTGTGGAAGACCGCTTACTCTCTCAATCTGAGGTGCCGTAGCCCCATCAACAGTCTGAATAATCTTTCCAACCTTATCTGCATATACCGCCAGGGAATCCAGGTTTTCTCCAAAGATCTTTACAGCAACATCCTGTCTGATCCCTGTCATCAGCTCATTGAAACGCATCTGAATAGGCTGGTTTTTTTCAAAGAATACTCCCGGGATAGTTTCCAGCTTTTCACTGATCTCATCTGCCAGTTCGTTATAGGATTTTTTGGTTTTCCATTCGCTTTGCGGTTTTAATACTACAATCATATCGGTAGCTTCAGGCGGCATCGGGTCTGTAGGAACCTCAGCAGATCCTGTTTTTCCAACCACCATTTTCACCTCATCAAACTGCTTGATAATTCTTGAGGCCTGCATAGAGGTTTCTATACTCTGACTGAGTGAACTTCCCTGTGGTAAAATACAGTGAAATGCATAATCACCTTCCTGCAGCTGCGGAATAAATTCACCGCCCATATTTTTAAAAATAAAAGCAGAGATAAGGAAAACTACAGCTGTCGCCGAAACAATAATATATTTTACTTTAACAGCTTTGTGTAACAAAGGCTGATATACCTTTTGCAGGCTGTTCATCATTTTATCAGAGAACGTTTCTTTATGGGATATTTTCTTAGATAAAAACAGCGCGCTCATCATCGGAATATAGGTCAGAGATAGAATCAAAGCTCCCAGAATTGCGAATCCTACAGTTTTTGCCATTGGGGTAAACATTTTGCCTTCTACACCTGCCAATGTAAGAATTGGGATGTAGACGATAAGAATGATAATTTCTCCAAATGCAGCACTGCTTCTGATCTTTGATGCGGAAAGGAATACTTCTTCATCCATTTCAGACTGCGTCAATGCGCGGACAGATTTTCTTACTCCCAAATGGTGTAATGTGGCTTCTACAATGATGACGGCTCCATCCACAATCAATCCGAAGTCTATGGCTCCAAGGCTCATCAGGTTGGCACTGACTCCGAAAACATTCATCATTCCCAGCGCAAACAGTAAGGAAAGCGGAATGGCAGAAGCTACGATAAGTCCGGCTCTTAAATTTCCAAGGAAAACGACAAGAACGAAAATCACGATTAATGCACCCTCGATGAGGTTTTTCTTAACGGTGCTGATGGCTCTATCTACAAGGTCTGTTCTGTCCAGAAACGGCTCTATAATGACATCATTGGGAAGAGATTTCTGAATGGTCGGAATTTTTGCTTTGATACTGCTAACCACTTCATTACTGTTCGCACCTTTTAACATCATGACTACTCCACCTACGGCATCAACTTTTCCATCATATGTTAATGCTCCGTAACGAACGGCACTTCCTAACCGGACATCGGCAACATCTTTTATAAAAATAGGAACACTTCCCGTTTCATTTTTAACTGCAATATTTTTGATATCCTCCAGAGAAGTCACCAATCCGATTCCACGGATAAAATAGGCGTTGGGCTTTTTATCAATATAAGCGCCTCCTGTATTCTGATTATTTTTTTCAAGGGCTGTAAATATTTCGGTAATACTTGTTCCCATTGCTTTTAAACGATTGGGATCAATAGCCACTTCATATTGTTTTAATTCTCCTCCAAAACTGTTGATCTCAGCTACTCCCGGAGTTCCGTTTAGCTGTCTGCGAACAATCCAATCCTGCATGGTACGGAGTTCTTTGGCATTGTATTTTTTTTCGCTTCCTTTTTTAGGGTGAAGAATATACTGATACACTTCTCCTAGACCTGTACTCACAGGAGCCAGCTCAGGAGTTCCCACTCCTTTTGGAATTTCTTCCACAGCATTTTTCAGCTGTTCATTAATGAGCTGTCTCGCAAAGTAAACATCTACATTTTCTTTGAACACCACGGTAATTACTGAAAGTCCGAATCTCGAAATACTTCTTGTCTCCTGAATATCGGGAACATTGGCAATACTCTGCTCAATAGGAAAGGTAACCAGCTGTTCCACTTCCTGTCCCGCCAGTGTAGGACATACGGTAATGATCTGCACCTGATTGTTGGTGATATCCGGCACGGCATCTATAGGTAATCTGGTAGCACTCCAAGTTCCCCAGATGATCAGTACCAGTGTCATAATACCAATGACAGCCTTGTTTTTGATACTGAATTTTATGATTTTATCTAACACGATTGATATTTAATTTTTATTGAAAATGAATGCACACAGCATTACAATGCTGCAGCAAAAATATCCTGAAAACCTCTGCAATGGTATTGCAAAGTTTCAAGCACAGTTTAAAATCAGAAAGCATAAGCTTTCTAACAGTCAATAAAAATTAAATTTTAGGAGGCTGCCAGATAGGATCGTAAATCTGGTAAGCAAAGTCGTTTTTATGAAATAAGATCTTCTTTGAAAAGTAAGCTGGAATCTGCTCAGGAATCTCCAATAGAGGGTCCATTTTAAATGCTGAAACCGTCATCTGACAGCAGCTGCATGCACACAACGGAGAACAGATATCTCCTTTTTCTGTAGAATGAGCACTATTAATGCTTAATGCAATCTTATTATCTCCTGAATTCAGCGGATGGGACGTGTCTTCACATGGCATCAATGATAATGCCATGAAATAAAATGCAAGTATCCATCTTAAGAGGTTCATTGTTACAAAGGTAGAGATTTTTTCTAAAATGGGTGAAAGCTTTAATTATTTAATGCATCTTATTTATTATCAATAACAAGCACTTTATTATTTTTTCTTCAACCTCAAAATAATGTTCATACATTTGGAATTCTATTTTATGATGAAAAAAATTCAAATTAACTATTCACAATTATTATTTTTGTATGCCTATCTCAGACTGGTTGATCTCTCACTTGACAGAAACAGATGGACTACCTGGGATGAACTGCAGGATTATTTTAAAAATATTATATCACCAAATCTTGTTTCGCAATATCTTATCGATAATTTTCATTTGCCTGAAACGGATTTTAAGAATTTCAATTTTACACCCGAAGAAAAGCCTTTATTTAATAGGCTAAAATCTATAATTTTTCAAACTTTCTTTTTAAAACAGGATGAAATTTTATATTGTTGTAAAATCTTACTTGATTTTGACGAAGCGCTTCGTTCAGATCTCAGAAAATATCATGTTGGAATTGAAAAAATAAGAATTGATATTGCCCAATATTATTCCAGATTTTTAGGCACGCTGATCTTATGGAAGGATTTGGATCGACTTATGAAAATTGAGCATTTTTGGCAAAGTGAGAAGATTGATATTTCTAAATTAGATGAGTTTATCCCTAAGGATTTTCCAGGAAATAAAATATAAGCACAATAAATTCCCATTACAAATCAAACCTCTGAATGAATCTGTTTATATCAAAATTATTTATCACAACCTGTTTTTGTTTCATTATATTATCCTGTGAACATCAAGAAGTACTAACCAAAGACATTTCAATTGTAACGCCAAACAGGAATCTATCAACTCTCAAAGGCACTGATATCTATAATACCCTATTATATACAGAACCTGATACTTCAGAAACTCTCCGCTTCAAGCTTACGGATAAGGACTGGGCTATTTTAAATGAAAGTTTTGAGAAGAATCAGCTCTACCTGATTAACAACACTACAAAAATTGGGGAAAGGGTACATTCCATCTATATGCCGCATAAGATTAAAATCAAAACCAACAAAAGGCTTTTATCTGTACAGTATCGGTTCTTCATTGGTGAAAAGGAAAAGTTTGATAGTATCAAAAGTGAAAAATTTAAAAAGTTCTTGAAGACTTTTGATTCTTTGGTATATTACCGATCAGAAAAACACTTCAATTAAGATTATGAAAATTAAACATGTAACAAAAATCATCGCGATATTTCTATTTTCATTACACGTCTGCTGTTCAAAGATTAAAGACCAAAATAAACCTAAGGATATCCCAATAGAAAAATATAAAAAAGAGATTCTGATGAATGGCAATATTGATGCTTACAAACAACTAACACTATATTATCTTAACTCACCATTTCATAATGAAACTTTGCCCTACTCAATTTTAATGGCAGATAAATATAATAACGGAGATGCCTGTCATGAGATCTTTGTACAAATAATTGGACTGAAACAGGCTCCAGGGACTCAACATTATGATCTATCAATTTTTAATAAGTTGAATAAGGGCGAAAAGGAATATGTCCTATTTTATTTGAAAAAAGGAGCTAAACTCAAAGATATAGGATGTATAGTAGCTCTTAGAGACCTTGGTATTTCTGACAAATAGTATAACCATTGTAACAAATACCCTTTATTCATGAAAACAAACCCGTTGCTAAAAAGCAACGGGTTTTTATTAAAAAGCCACCGCAAAAGCAGTGGCTAAAAATCAAATCTAATTATAAGTATGTCCTCTTATAAATTCGGGTTGTTTTCAGCTTCTCTCTGTGGAATACTGAATAAATAATAATGACTGTTTTTTATAGAAGCCGCTCAATCCGGAAAGGCCTCTAATTAATAATCAAAAGTTTAATTTTGTACACTAAATGAAAAAGAATATTAAATACTTAGTTCTCGTATTATTATTTATTATTGTTATAATTTATAATAATTCAAGTTCTTTCGCAGATCATTTGAAAGAAGATTATTTTCCAGATTATCTACAAGGCAAAATTTATGATATGATGCCAATAAAAGGAGGTTCTGTAGCTTTAATGATGCAAACTCAAAACGGCGATGATGATATTACTGTAATGAACTCTGAGGTACGTCCTAAAATAAAAAAGGAATGTACTTTAAGAAATTACCTAATACGAATCAATGTTATGTAATAAAAGGTGATAGCATAATGTATTTTAATTGTTTTGATCGTTCTTTTCTCATAAAAGAAGATTCGATTAAAGTAGGTAAGATTAAAGAATGGCAGCCAACAATTACGAACCACTGGCTATTAAAAAACAAACAGCAAACCCTTTAATAACTGAAAGATAAACTCAACTTTCTTTTAGGTATAAAATCTGCATGGCTTAGTACATAAAAAAGGAACAAGTTACAGATTCATAGCACTATATGTGGGATACAAGACAAACCAAAAATATGTTCACAACATGGTAAAATATATTTTTTCAATATTCTGTATGATGGGATTTCTCAACAGTTCCGGACAAAAACTATATAAAATAGAAAAAGATAAATATGGCGAGCCTTTATTAAATGATAAAGCACAATATTCAATTAAAGAAAAGCCAACCGAAGAAGATTTAAAGACAATAGACACTACAGCATATTATGTCCAGGTCTTTGAGGGTAGATATTATAATGAAAAAGAAATGAAGAATCCAAGGATAATCATTTTTCATAATGATGGTTTTTTTAAGAATGAATCGCTTATGTATTTTGGGAAATTTGATGAACATAGAAGAAAAAATTCTGTTTATTACGGAGGAAAATATAAAATAAAAAATAACGAGGTTTTTATTGAAGAATTTCTCCCCGCTTCTCAAGGTAGAACAAAATGGTATACCAGGAGAATAACTAATGGTAAAATAGAAAACAATAAAATTATCTTTAATAAAGGTTTAGTTTCTGCTTTTGAGAAAAGAAGAAATTCACCCATAAAATAACAACATGTTTAGTTTGGGAGTGGATACTTTTCCATGACTTATGAAAATAATTTTAAAAACAGAAACCGTTGCTCTTTTGGCAACGGTTTTTTATTAAAAAGCCACCGCAAAAGCAGTGGCTTAAAAAATCAAATCTAATTATAAGTAGGTCTCCTTATAAGTTTGGGTTATTTTCGGCTTCTCTCTGTGGAATGCTGAATAAATAATAATTGCTATTTGGAGTGAAAGCAGATTTATCTGGAAAATCAAGAACAGAATGTCCTTTACCGTCTACTGTTTTCACGGTACCATCCGGTGTAGTGATCTGAACTTTTATAGGTTTACCATCAGCATCTACAAATGGTTTTCTTACTACCGTTCCCTGCGTTCTGATAATATCTGACAGGGAGAACCCTTCTCCGAATAATTCTTTTCTTCTTTCAATCAGAACTGCATCTACTACCGCATTCTGTGATAATGATCCAGCGTAAACATTGGCATTTCTGGCCGATTTCAACTGGTTCAAGACTGTCACAGCCTGAGAAACATTTCCGTTTCTGGCTTCGGCTTCAGCTTCGATCAGATACATTTCTGCAGCTCTCATGTAAACAATATCCGCAATAAGAGTGGGTTTAAATTTAAACTTAGCATACCTCAGCAATCCTTCTCTTCCTTTCTGCCCATCCCATGAAAACAACTGGGACCTGATGTCATTAGTATCGAAAAAATCTTTAAAATAAGGGTCTGCCATAAAGCTGTAATAATAACTTCCCGATGAAGACACATCCAGATAGTGGAAGGCATAACTTGCATCAGACTGTTCCTGAGTCTGCCCATGTCCCCAAATCCATTCTGCATTGTTGATATCATTAAAGCCATCTTTATATTTTTCCGGAGCCATTAGAGGGAAACCTTCCCTCGCAATTTTTGCAGATGCTGAAGCTTTACTCCATTCACCAGTATTCAGATAGGTTCTTGCTAAAAGCCCGTTTACTACAGCACGGTTAATCTTATCTTTATTATTTCTTGTATAACTTTTCAACAGGTTATCAGCATCAGTAAGATCACTTTTTATCAAAGTATAAATCTCTTCAAGGCTTGCTCTCTTCTTCCCTATTGTACTTGTTGTGGAAGGTTCAGTATAAATTGGAGCAGTCAACGCTGATTTATCTTTCAGATAGCTGAATTGGTAAAAGCTTGCCAGATTCAAATAACAGAAAGCACGTAATGCTTTGGCCTGTCCTTTCACCTGATTTTTTTTCTCCTGACTGCCTTCCGTTCCATCAATTCTTGCAATAACATTATTCATATTATTGATCGCAGAATACAGCATAGACCAGATAAATAAAGGTCTGCTTGCCGTACTGTTTACCATTTCCGTAAAGGCATAAGTAGAAGCAAATCCATACTTGTTGGTTAGCACCGCTACATCACTTCCCATTGCATCACTGGCTCTTAAAACAGTGGAATACCCGATATTAGCATAGGTTGTTCCGTCATTATTAAATTTTGCCCAGGTACCGTTCACCACAGTTTCAGCACTTTCTGCTGTTTTGAAAACTTCTATGCTGCTGGCCTGATCAGTCGGAGCAGTGTCCAGTTCACTTTCACAGCTTGTCAGCGATAAAAATCCGATGAGTGCAAACGATAGATATATTAATTTTTTCATTGTTCCAATTTTAAAGATTAAAGTGTGGCCTGAAGACCAAAAGTGATCGTTCTCATTGCAGGATATCTGTAATACGTTGTCCCATCCAGGGCCTGCTCAGGATCCATTCCTTTGTGCTTATAGAAGGTCAGAAGATTTTCTGCCTGGATATAAATTCTGAACTTCTTCAATCCTATTTTCTCAAAATAATCTTCAGGAAGTGTATATCCTAAGCTTACATTTTTAAGCCTTGCATAGGTTCCAGAATAAAGGAATCTTGAAGATGTTGAGGTCCAGTTATTCGTTGTCGTACTCAATCCGGGAACATCTGTATAAGGATTTTCAGGGGTCCATCTGTTCAACATTTCTGCACTCCATGCACGTCCGCCGGCACTTCCGTTGTGCATGATGGAAGTATAATCAGTATCCAGAATTCTTCCCCCGATTTTGAATGTCAGTAATCCTGAAAAATCAAAATTCTTATACGTAATGCTTGTACTGATTCCTCCGGTCAATTTTGGCAACGCAGAACCTTGCAATAGTTTTGTTGCTTTTGAATATTCTGAAGTAGTTCCTTCTACTGAATTTCCGCTGGCATCTGTAGAGACGGTTTTCCATAATGGTTTTCCATTGCTTGGATCTACACCCACCCATTCCGGAATAAAGAAATCATATACAGAACCTCCTACCGTTAATAACTTACTTCCTACCACAAGAGAGCCACCAGGCAACTTGGTCACTTTATTATTTAAAGTACTCAGGTTTACATCTACATTCCACTGGAAATTATCATTCTTAACGGGAGTTGTGAATAATGAAAATTCAAATCCTGTATTCTGAATCGTTCCGATATTCGCTGGATAATCACTGATTCCCAACGACGGTGCAACGGGCATATTAAACAGAAGATCCTGGCTTTTTCTTTTGAAGTATTCAATATTTCCTTTAACTCTGTTATTCAGAATCGCAAATTCCAATCCTACATTTAAGTTAAGGTTGGTTTCCCACTTTACATTATTGGTAGATGTTTTTTCAAGTGTTGTTCCCGGTTCTCCACCAAGACTGATAAACCTATATAACTCCTGATAAGCGTAATAAAGCGGCTGCCCGTTTGGTCTAAGTAATTTATCATTTCCTTGTCCTCCGTAGCTGGCACGCAATGTCAATTGATTAAAGACATTCAGGCTTTTTACAAATTCTTCATTTGAAATCTTCCATGAACCTCCAACTGACCAGAATCTCCCCCATCTGTTATCCTTTGCAAATCTTGAAGAACTATCTGCTCTTCCTGATGCTGATAAAAAGTAAGTATTGTTATAATCATATTCTACTTTTCCAAGGAAACTCAATAAGCTTAATGTATTACTGTTTCCACTGAAACTTCCCAGTAGAGACGCTGCATCTGGCTCATAGTAATAAGGCAGAGAAAACTGACTTCTTGTTCCTGAAATAGTTTGATAATCATATTTATAGAATTCATGTCCTGCCAGAGCATTTACATGATGTTTTCCAAACTTTTTATCATAGGTCAGAATATTACTTGTGGTATAAGAAAGTGTTCTGGTATTGGTTTTCGTTACTGAACCTCCAATCTCAGCGCCCTGTCCCAGCAATGGGTTTGAGTAATAATGTCCGTTGTAATTCACCAAATCAACAGAAAAACTCGTCTTGAATTTCAGTTCCGGTAAGAAAGTGAATTCCATGAATCCTTTCCCTGAGAAATTATCTTCTTTATTTTCGTTTTTATCTAATGGCAGCGTTGCAGCTGCATTCTGATTCTGAAGCGCATTGGTAGGTCTGTACTTTCCAAAATCATATGTAGGGTTTCCGTCTGCCCCTAAAATATAGCTCCCGTCTTCATTTCTTTCATAATAAGGATAGAATGAAGGAATAAATCTTGCGGCATTGATGATATTGCTGGCCTTAGAATCTGAAGAAGTCGGCGCTTGTTGAATACTGTTTGTATAACTTAAATTCACCCCTACATTCAGCCATTTTTTCACTTCAGAATTGATCTTTAATCTGGTATTATATCTTTTAAATCCTGATTCAATCGCCATCCCTTTATCATCCAGATATCCTAATGAGAAGAAATAATTACTTTTTTCACTTCCTCCGCTGATATCAAGATCTACCTGATTTCTTGAAGCCACTCTCTGCAGAATATCTCTCCAGTCGTCATTCCAAAGTGGCGATGCACCTGGTAATAATTTTCCATCAGTTCCTACCGGTTTTGGATAAGCAGTTCCATATGGATTGATCCCAAGAGTCGAAACAAGATTATCTGTTGCCATCTGAGCTGCTTGCTGAGATGACACTTTTCCGGATTGGTATCCATTTCTCAAAGCTTCCCAATATAATTGAAAGTATTGGTCTGTATTTACCTGCTCGTAATCTTTTACAGCTCTTCCTGAGAACCCCTGACTGATATTAAAATTAACTTTCGCTTCTCCTTTTTTACCTGATTTTGTGGTAATAATGATAATCCCGTTTGCTCCTCTCGATCCATACAGCGCACTTGCTGTAGCATCTTTCAAAACACTGATGGATTCAATATCACTTGGGCTTATAGAGTTAATATTTCCATCAAAAGGAATTCCGTCTACCACATATAACGGATCATTGGAAGCACTTATTGAACCAACTCCTCTGATTCTGATGGTAGAAACGGCACCAGGCTGTCCTGACGAACTGGTAGTCTGAATACCGGCAACCTGCCCTTCCAGCGCTTTGGTAATATTGGTTACAGGTCTGTTATTGATTTTATCGCTGGAAATTGTAGCAACAGAACCGGTATAGCTGTTTCTTTTAGCCTTACCATAAGCAACTACTACAACTTCATCAATCTCTTTTTCATGAAGGCTATCCTTTTTCGGATTAGAATTCTGTGCTTTCACACTGGTAATTCCCAGAAAAAATGCTGCAACCGGAGGAATCCAAGCTTTAGAAGTGAATAAATTATTACTAATCATAATCAATTTTATTTATCGTATATTAAAATTTTGCCCTTTGCAGAAAAGTCAGCAAAGGGCATCGATAAATACGATAAACCAAATGCTTATTTTTCCTTTAAAGGCTGAACGTAACACCTTGCCCTTCGGGGTAGGTTGTCAAGATTTCATAGGGTCAGTTCCCTCCATCTTTCTTTATAAGCCGATCGAAATATGGTTGCAAAGCTAAAAACTTTTAGTCTATAAAACAAGTAGACTTATAAATTTTTCATGATGAATTTTCAAAAATTAACATAAGATTTTAATAAAACTCATTACTATAAGGAGTTGCAACCATTATCATTTTAACAGACATGACAAATATCATTGTCAATAATTTAATTGAACCAAAGAAAATCTGTGCGGAAATTTTTGATCATTAATTAAAAAAAGTTTTTAATTTTATAGTATGAAAGTTTTGATTATAAACGGGCCTAACCTCAACCTGTTAGGTACCAGAGAACCGGAAATCTATGGAAATGTCTCTATGGAAAACTATTTGGAAATTTTAAGATCCGAGTTTCAGTCTTATGAATTAAAATATTATCAGTCTAATATTGAAGGCGAGCTTATTAACAGGCTTCAGGAAGACGATTTTGATGCAGTCGTGATCAATCCGGGCGCTTTTACCCATTATTCTTATGCTATTGCTGATTGTTTAAAAAATATTCAGAAACCAAAAGTAGAAGTTCATATCAGCAATATCTACAAAAGAGAAGAATTCAGACAAAAATCTGTGACAGCAGCTAACACTGACGCAGTTTTATCAGGTTTCGGGATGGATGGATATAGATTGGCTTTATTAAGTTTAAAATAATTCCGGTTAATTTTCATACAGATTGCACAGATACAAAAGTAAATGTGCGAAAGTAAAAAATAAAAAAGCCTCATCAATGATGAGGCTTTTCTGTATATTTTGATAACTATTAGATAGTTTGTTCCTGTAATTGAGGTCCTGAAGCAATTAATTTCTTACCTTCTTCAGTATCGCAGTACTGCTCAAAATTCTTAATATATCTTGAAGCAAGATCTTTTGCTTTTTCTTCCCATTCTGAAGCACTCTCATACGTATCTCTAGGATCTAAAATACCTGTAGAAACGTTTGGTAATTCAGTAGGGATCTCAAGGTTCATGATTGGAACCAGAGTTTTAGGTGCATTATCGATAGAACCGTCAATGATTGCATCAATAATTGCTCTTGTATCTTTCAAAGAAATTCTCTTTCCTGTACCATTCCAACCCGTGTTTACCAAATAGGCTTTAGCACCGTGCTCCTGCATTTTACCGATCAATGTTTTAGAATACATTGTTGGGTGTAGTGTAAGGAATGCTTCTCCAAATGCTGGAGAGAAAGATGGCTGAGGTTCTGTAATTCCTCTTTCTGTTCCTGCTAATTTTGATGTATAACCGCAAAGGAAGTGGTATTGAGCCTGATCTTCATTTAAGATAGAAACCGGAGGAAGTACCCCGAATGCATCTGCTGAAAGGTAAACAATCTTCTTCGCATGACCAGCCTTAGATGGTAATACAATTTTGTTGATATGATAGATTGGATAAGAAACTCTTGTATTCTCAGTGATAGATCCGTCTGTATAATCTGCTACTCCATTGTTTACTACAACGTTTTCAAGAAGTGCATCTCTTTTGATGGCAGCGAAGATATCCGGTTCTTTTTCTTCTGATAAGTCGATAACTTTAGCGTAGCATCCACCTTCATAGTTGAATACTCCATTGTTATCCCAACCATGCTCGTCATCACCGATAAGGTATCTTTTCGGATCTGCAGACAAAGTAGTTTTTCCTGTTCCTGAAAGACCAAAGAATAAAGCTACATCACCTTTTTCACCTACGTTAGCAGAACAGTGCATTGAAGCCATACCTTTTAATGGAAGGTAATAGTTCATCATTGCAAACATCCCTTTTTTCATTTCACCTCCGTACCAGGTACCTCCGATGATCTGTAATTTTTCAGTAAGGTTGAACATGATGAAGTTTTCAGAATTCAATCCCTGAGCTTCCCAGTTAGGGTTTATTGTCTTAGAACCGTTGATTACTGTGAAATCAGGTTCTCCAAAGTTTTCAAGCTCATAGTGAGAAGGACGAATGAACATATTAGTAACAAAATGCGCCTGCCATGCTACTTCTACGATAAATCTTACTTTAAGTCTCGTATCTGCATTCGTTCCGCAGAATGTATCTACTACATAAATCTTTTTAGATTCAGCAAGCTGGTTCAGCACTAGTTCTTTACAAGAACCGAAAATTTCTGCTGATGTAGGTAAATTTACTTTACCATCCCAGAAAATAGTATCTCTTGTAACATCATCCTGAACAATATATCTGTCTTTAGGTGAACGACCTGTGAAAATTCCTGTTTTTACTGATACCGCGCCCGATTCCGTAAGTTCCGCTTTCTCAAACCCCTGATTTTCAGAAGAAACTTCAGCCTGGTATAATTCTTCATAAGAAGGATTGTACACTACTTCATAGTTCCCTTTAATCCCTAATTTCTCTAAATCCTGGATGATTTTAGTGTTTTTCATTTTACTTATATTTTCTATTTCTTTATTGACTTCAACAAAAATAATATTAATTATTTGTTAAAGGTGGTTTAAATATACTGATATAAGTCAGAATGACAAATAAAAAAACAGGATCGTAAGGGTTTGATTATAAATTAATTATATTTTCCCATTCAAAAATAGTTGTAAAACCTTTCTCCCAAAAATAGTCTTTAAAGCCCCCAAATTTGGCACTCATTACAAAATCTCCCCCCCATGCGCCCAAACTTTTGACAAAAGAAGGGCAATCTGAGAAGAATTTTTCCTTAACTGTGGATATTTCAAGAAAATCAGCAATTTTACGCTCATGAATCATCATTAATTCGGAAAAATTTTCCAATTCATTGCATAACAATATTTTTTTTGTGATATCTGAAAATTCACCAACCAATTCCGGAGACTTCTTTTTTGATCTATAAAAGCTGATTCCTTCTCTGCTATCCTGTTTCTGATTTAAATGAATAAAAATCAATTCATTTTTAAAAGAAGGATTGAAATCTACCTTCTCATATTTAATCTCAGGTTTACTTTGGAAAAGGACCGCAGATTTTTCTTTTGCAACGGCAATATCATATCCACTGCCTCCCAAGCTGATTGTATTAAGATAAAAAGGATCTATTTCAGCCCATTCTGCAAGATTGTTCATTAAAGTAGAACTGCTTCCAAGGCCATAGTCTGCAGGAAACTGAAGATTGGTCTTTAAATGGTAAGTAAGATTGGTCTTGAATTTAGTAGTAGAAAGCTGCTGAACATTTTTTAATGTTTTGACAATAAACTCAGCGCTTGATGGAATGTTGGTTTCTAGGATCTGCCAGTTTTCATAGTCAATGACAGCTTTCAACCATAATGTATTCTGATGATAGGCTTCCCAAAGAATAAGTGACTTCCCATCTTCTTTTTCTTCAAAGAAAAACTCTTGTCCCAGCTTGGTAGGTACCGCTAAGACAAGAGCTCCATCAATTGCGAAATATTCTGAAGTAAGCATAAGCTTGCCCGGTGAAAATATCGCGTTCATATATTTTTAATTAGATTGCAGAAACTGCATCTACTGATCCGTCAATTTTTTTGATCAATCCCTGAAGAGTTTTTCCTGGTCCTACTTCTACAAAGTTGGATGTCCCATCTTTAATCATATTCTGAACAGACTGAGTCCATTTTACAGGACCGGTAAGCTGAGCGATCAGGTTTTGCTTGATCTCGTCAGGATTCGTTACCGCTGTTGTAGTGATATTCTGATATACAGGAATAGTTGCTTTTCTGAATTTTGTTTTTTCGATAGCGGCTGCCAGTCTTTCCTGTGCAGGCTGCATCAATGGTGAATGGAAAGCTCCGTTTACTGGTAATAACAATGCTCTTTTAGCTCCTGCTTCTTTCAGCTTTGCACAAGCTTCTTCTACTGCTGGTGTTTCTCCTGAGATTACCAATTGCCCTGGGCAGTTATAATTTGCAGGAACAACGATTCCGCTGATCTGTGCACAAATTTCTTCAACCTTAGCATCATCTAATCCTAAGATAGCAGCCATAGAACTAGGATTGGCATCACAAGCTGCCTGCATCGCTTTTGCTCTTTCGGAAACTAATTTCAAACCGTCATCAAAGGATAAAACTCCGTTGGCAACTAAAGCTGAAAACTCTCCTAAAGAGTGTCCTGCAACCATTTCAGCACCAAGACCGTTTACGGCTTTTAATGCTGCTACTGAATGTATAAATATTGAAGGCTGGGTAACCTCTGTTTTTTTAAGATCTGCGTCCGTTCCGTTAAACATAATGGAAAGAATGTCGAAACCTAAAATTTCATTGGCAGATTCCATCAGATCTTTAATATCTTTTCTAGAATCATACAACTCTTTTCCCATTCCTACGAACTGAGAACCCTGCCCTGGAAATACAAGTGCTTTCATGTATTGAATTAAATATTATGCAAATATAACTATAATGTTAACAATATTCTTTTTAAGAGACATAAATCATTAAGGTACTAACCTGATTACTCTGTAACCGGTATTTACATAAGCACCGTTAGCTTTAGATTTTACAAACTCAAACTTTGTAGCAAGCTGAGTCTGAACTTTATTCATCTGTTTAAAGATCTCTCCTTTTTTATTTTCTCTGGTCAACATGTCGTTTACTACATCAAAACCTACGATAGCATATTTGGGAGGAGTTTTACAGTATTTGCTTTTATAAGCAGCCAGAATCTCTTTCTCAAAACCACCATCAGTATTGATCTTTCTATCCATAAGATATACCAGACTTGCCTGACTCAGCTCGTCAACTCTTTTCTCAAAAGTTGGAGAATAGAACATACTGAACGCTTTCACGCCCTGTACTTCTTTAGAAATAGCAATGATTCTGTTGGCAAAAGCATCACCTGCTGCATTGTCATCATTCGCCAAAATGGCAATAACCGGAGCAGACTGACCCGTCATCATATTCTGATCTGGCTGGATATCTGCCGGAGAGTTCACAATAATGATATTAGGATTTTTTACCGCTTTTTCGAGTCCTGCTTTGATGTAATTAGCATTTTCTTTTTTAGCATCTGCCACTACATATATTTTCTGGTCAGAATAAATTCCTTTTACTTCTTCTACAATCTTATCTGCATACGTCTGATTGTTTGTTTCAACGATAATAAGATTATTGTAGTTATATAATTCTGGAGTATTGGCAAATGGCGCTACAACTGGGATTTTCTGATTCTTGGTAAAATCAAGAACATCAATTACATTTGATTTAAAGAATGGACCGATAATAAGATCTGTATTGTCAGGATTGATCTGTGTCAAAGAATTTTTGAATGACGCTTCATTTCCTGAATCTACAATTTTGACATCCAGCTTTTGTCCTCCTCTGGCATTTCTTTCAATAGCAAGTTTAGCTCCTGTTAGGAAGTCCAGTGCCATTGCTCTGTACTGAGTTTCGTTTGTACTGTAGCCAAATGGAAGCATTAGGATAACACTAAGGGCATCACCATTTTTCTTGATGTATGCAGCATCCTGTTTTTTGATCTTTAAAACCATTCCGGTCTTCAATCCATGAGAAAGGTCTGGGTTAAGAGCAATAAGTTCATCTATAGAAACACCGAATTTATTCACGATAGAAAATACAGTATCTCCCTGCTGAACGGTATAGGTTACATAATCATCTCCTGCAACAATATTGGAAGAGGCTGTTGATTTCTCGTTCCCTGAATCCATTTTTGCTTTTGGATTTGCAGGTTCAGCAACAGTATCAGCGTTTGTATTGGTATGGGATGTTTTTATTTTAATAGTTTCACCAGGTTTAAGGCCTTTTTCTTCCAATCCTGGATTTAAAGCATAAAGATCCTGCTGGCTGATTCCAAACTGTTTTGTAATTCTATAGTAATTATCTTTAGTCTGGATTACATAAGATTCTCCTTCTACGGCAGCAGTAACAACTGTAGGAGTAATCGTAGTAGTTGTTTTTTCAACGGAAGGTTCAGCATGTTTTTCTGTTGTTACAGTTTGTTGAGTCCCTCCATATTTTTTAATACTGGCAAGAGGTAATGCGATCTCGTCTCCGATTTTCATATGAGAATCCAGTTCAGGATTCAATTTTCTCAAATCAGTTTCAGAAATTCTGTATTGTTTTGTGATACCATAGATCGTTTGCTTTGGCTGCAAAACAATTTTCCCCACAGAAGAAGCACTTGTGTTTGAAGTTACTTTTTCTACTGGAGTTGGTTTGGTGGCAACCGGAGTGGCAGTTTTTTCTGATTTGATAGTTAAAACATCTCCGATAGCTAGTTTACCATCTTTATTTTTTGGGTTTAGCTTCAGCAATTCATCTACAGTCATTCCATACTTTTTGGCAATGTTGTAAGGATTATCACCTTGCACAACCGTATGTGATTTCTGGGCTGAAACTCCCAAAACCATACATAAACTGGATAGAATAAAAAACCTCTTTATCATATTCGATAATTATAATTTACAAAAATACTTCTTTAAAATTAAATGGCAACAATTATTAATTTGGAATCTTGAACCACCATTTCTTCCAAACAATTTTCAAGCCACGAATAGCCATAATCTGAAAAGAATACACTAAAATTATAGACTCTCTCCTGCCATGTTTTAGCTGGGTGAAAATCTAAAAACAGATTTTCAAGTCTTTCCAGCAATTCATTCTGTTTTATTTTCTCGGCATGAAGGAGTCGTTTTTTCATTCTTTTGAATGACTTTAATTGTCGCACTTCTTCTGCCTTCACCATATTTCCAAAAGATTTCTCAGTGGTTTCTGCCAAAGTTCTCAATGCTGAAAAATTGCTGATCAGCAACTCTTCTTTCTCATCCAGCAATTGTAAAATGGGATTATCTTTTAAAATCTTATGATTGGTAAGTACCGTGAAATTCTGGAAGAAGTCTTCTATTTTAAGATCCAGTTTCTCAATTTTCCCTAATGTTTTCTCTTTCAGGAAAAGCATAGAGTTTCTTGGAATCAGGATAGGGAAAGGAATATTAATTTTTGAAAAGTAGTCTTTCAGTTCCAGCCAGTACATGATTTCGGCATTTCCTCCAATATAAGCCAGGTTCGGAAGTACATTTTCCTGATATACCGGACGCATTAATGCATTGGGACTGAATTTTTCAGGGTGATTTTCCAATTCAGCCAGGATTTCTTCTTCTGTAAACTGAGTCGTTTTGTCTACGATACTATACTTCTGTCCATTAAATTCTATTCTATCTCTTGTTTCCGAAAGATAGAAAAGGTTAATTTCACGAGGATTCACCTGAACTTTACCGTATTTTTCCGTCAGAAAATCGACCTTATTTTCAGATGTTTTTTGTAAACTGAAATGAAGAAGTTCATCTTTAAAAACTTCTTTCATCTGATTTTTAAGTTCTTTAGAATCTCCATCTAAAATCAAAAGTCCGAATTCTGAAAAAAGACGGTTAACAAGAATCTTAATAGCCTCTGTCAAAGTATTTCCAACTTTATACGCTTCCTTCATCATTAAGATCAGCTCGGTTCCAAAAATAGAATCTTTGAATTCTTTTTCAAATTCAGAAATAAAATAAGTATCACTGATCTCAATTCTTCCTACCGGACCTCCTGATTTCTCATTGGTTTCGTAATAATTACTTTCGGTTTTAAAATGATTGATCTCAGCAAAATCATGATCTTCCGAAGCCATCCAATATACCGGAACAAAATTAAAATCGGGGAAGTTTTCTTTCAGATAGGTACATGTCTTTATGGTCTGAAGAATTTTATAGACAAAGAAAACAGGCCCAGAAAACAGGTTCAGCTGATGTCCTGTTGTAATGGTAAATGTATTGGGCTGCTTAAGATTTTCAAGATTTTCTCTCTGCTTTGAAGAAAGGGAAAGGCTTGAAAGCTGGCCTTCAAACACGTCAGATAAAACATCTCTTTTCTTTGATGAAAAAGAGTCTTTTTTCAGATGTATCTGTTGTTTAAAATGATCTAAAGAAAATGTATTATTTTCAAAACCCTCAATTTTCTGATTTAAAAAATCTTTTACTAATTGAGGAATGCTTTCTATATCGTTGAATGATATTTTATTTATTGTTTTCAACCTGTACAGTTTTTAGTTGAACAAATACCACACGATTCCGATGTTCAATCTGAAATCATATACCGGGTAATGTGGAAATGCATATGCTTTGTTATTAGAGATAACCGTTCCTATCTGCTGCCCTTCTATGAAAAAGAACATCTTTTTCACTTTCATATTGATATAGATATCGGCGATAGGCTGTCCTCCAATTGAAAATGAATCTGCTCTGGGAAGGATATATTCATTAAGAACAGGGAAATAATCTCTTGATGCAAACTTAGAGAAGTAATATACTTTAATACCTGCCTGAATTTCCGCTGCTTTTTTGAATGCTTGTGTCTGGTAGAAGAAATTGGCTCTACCAATGAAACTTGGCATAGGAAGTAATTCTTTATTCGTTAAAGTATTTTGGAAATGCACCCTTGTATTCAAATGGAATTTGTTGAAGCTGAATGTAGCGTCACCACCGATCTGAGAGATATTCACAGAATTATCACTTTGCTTCGGATTTCCGTTGCTGTCAAAATAAGTAAAGTTATCTATTCTGAAATAGTTGGCAAAAATCTCTGTTTTAAACCATTTCAAATTAATGCTTCCTCCTACTTCCATTACAGACTGGTTCTTTGCATTTTCAAGATAATAATTGAAATTATTGTAAACAGAAGTATTCAACAAATAATTAAATGAAGGATAAGCACTTTGGAAATTTACTTTAGCATTAACGAAATAATCTTTGATAGGCTCGAACTTCAGGTTATTGGTTGTTTTAAGATAGCTTTTAAACTGGCTTCCGTTTGAAAATTCAAGGAATGAATTCAGCTGAATTTTATCCCAAAGTTTTACCTGTAAATTTCCTACGGCTCCGATTCTGTTTTCTTTAAGTTCACCAGGGAAAGGAACACCATTAAGCGCAACAACATCTCTTATTCCCAATTTGATCATCTGATATCGTACACCAGCATCCAGTTTGAAGTTTTTATTATTAAAAATTAAACTTACTGTGTTACTTAAATTTTCAGAATATTTTTTTGTTGTTAATGGGAAGCCATTAACTAATTCGGTAGGAGCATCATACCAATAAGACTCTAACCCTGACTGGTTATAATAATATTTATTCCCCTGATGAGAAATAATATGTCTTATGCTAAAAGGAAATTTCTCAGAATTGAAAGGCGTAAACTGATGGCTAAGGTAGTATCTTCTGTAAGAAAACTGTGAACTGCTAGACGCAAGGTTTACTTGAGCGTTTTGTCTGTTGCTATAATTACTGTCCCCATTCATAAACAGATTATCTTCAGTGATACCCCCACTTTCCTGATTGTTTACGTTTTGATGAAGATAGTGAGCAAAAAGTTCATAGTTTCCACTTTTTGAAATATAGTGCCCTGAAAACAATGTATTATTATTCGCTGCTAATGAGTTTCTGTAAAGGCCCTGAGAACGAAGTCCCATATATTCAAGAGCAAAATTGAATCTTTTTCCGATATTCTGGGTGTAAGTAGATGTTAAAGCCGCCCCGTTTCGCATGGCATTATGATAAACAAATGTAGCGGTAGGTGTTTTTACATCATAGTATTTCACATCATTTGCCCCAATGATCATATAAGATTTATTAGATGGCAATAAGGAAAGATTCTGCTCATCATTCACCTCAAATACCAGAGGGTTGAATCCTGATCCTATATTGGCAGTCTGCACTCTTCCGAAGTTATCTTTATTATTTTGTTGTGAAAAGATATAAGTTTTATCAAAAGTCATTACGGTATCAAAAACTTTCTTTTCAGAAAACTGAGTCTGATACAGGTAATCATTAATAGTAGGCTTGAAAATTTTCAGAGAATCTTTTTTCCCTGAGTCTATCACAAGAGTATCTTCTTTTTTAGATTGAGGCTTGGTATCAGCTTTATTAACAACCTGAGCCTTGGCTACAAAACTTAAAGAGAAGAGTATGAAAAGGATGTACTTCATTATTCATTATTGTACAGCAAAAATAAGAAATAAAAGGACATAAAAAACCCCTGCTTTGAGCAGGGGTTCTATATCAAATGATTATTGTATGATTAATAACCAGGGTTTTGTTGTGCATTTGGATTTCCAGAAGTTTCAGATAATGGAATTGGTAGTGTATATCTATAATCTCCATTAGTTAAATTCGAAGTTAACACGATATCATCTGTATTATTTCTATCCATAGATACACCTGCTTTAACAGCTAGACGCTTAAGATCTATATAACGATGTCCTTCTATAGCTAATTCAACACGTCTTTCTTTTAGTACATCAGCCCAAGCAGCCTGAGCACTAGCATATACTGGTAATGCTACTGGAGCAATAAAGTTTCTTGCATCTCTTACATTTTTGATATATCCGGCTGCAGTAGGAAGCTGCCCATCATTCACAGCACATTCAGCTAAAATAAAATACATTTCAGATAATCTGAACAACTTGATATCATTTCTAGTATTCGTACCTGTCTTACCTGGATATTTATCAATTACTAATCGGTCTGTACTTCTTGTCTGACCTAAATTATTAGGATATAAAGTTGCATAGTTTGGATTTGGAGAGTTTGTAGGGTCTCTATTTACTAAAAATCTAATATCTCCTCCAGTAGGTGCTCCTCCAGGGGTAGCACTTGGTCCATAAGCTGACTCCATCAAATTATACAAGTTACGTCCCCAGAACCACATTGGAGATCCACTAAGAGCAGAACTATTCGTATTCCAAACGGAACCTATAGCTAATCCGTTTCCTCCAAGTGCAATACGTCCTAAAGAAAATACAGCTTCTCCCCTACTTTGATCTACCCACATTTGTCTGTAAGGATTGAAAGATGCTCCAACCGCGTAGAACTGACCTCTCCAAGTACCACTATCAATATTAGGACCACTCGCAGTAGTCGTAATAGGATTAGCAGATGCTAATGGGAACCCGTTTGCAGAAGCACTATTGACTACTGCTTGTGCGTAGGTTTTAGCTTGTGCATAATCTCCTTTGTATAGGAAATATCTAGCTGAAATCGCATCTACAGCACTTTTCCCAATAAAATATTGGTTGGGATTAGTTATAGCGGCAGAAAGGTTTGCAGTTGCAAAAAAGCTTCTTGCATACGTTAAATCTGCCTCAATAAAAGTATAAATATCTGAATTCTTTGATCTTGGAAGTTTAGAATCAAGGCCCGGAACATCTTTAAGTAAAATAACTCCTAGAGCATTAGGATCTGCCATATTTGTTGAGAATAGAGATTCTAATTGTAAATAAGCAAATGCTCTTAAAGTTCTTGCCTGAGCCAGAATTTGGTTCAATCTTATCTGATCATTAGCATTAAGAGGGGTAATCCCTGCAGAACCTCTTATCAGACGATTAACGTGGTTAATAACTGCATAATTATTTTGCCAAATTTCAGCCACTCTTACTTCCTGTGAAGTTAAAAAATAACGGTGTAATTGAAATTCCTGACCTCCACTAGATGCACCTGGTTTTACTTCATCAGAAAGTACAGCAGTAGTATAGATTGGGTATTGAGGTTCAAGTGTACCATAAACATTACCCATTAAATAATTATAAAGAGCGTCAGTAGTCGTAAATGGAGTTCCATTATCTTCAACTGTCCCTGGCTGCAAATTCGTCTCAATTGCATCATTACAGCTCTGTAACGTTCCTAAAGAAACTAAAACAGAACCAATTATAGATATATTTAAAATTAATTTTTTCATTTCAACTTATTATTAAAATTGCACATTAAGTCCTACTGAAATCGTTTTTGGATTTGGATAAACACCTAATGAATATGCAAACATTGGTTCAGGATCATACCCTTTCCACTTTGTAAATGTTGCTAAATTTTCACCCTGAACAAATACTTTAATTCCAGTAATTGGAAGATTTTTCAATAAATCTTTACTAAAGTTATATCCAAAAGTAATATTCTTCAGACGAATAAAGTCAGTTTTGAAAAGGTATCTATCTGAAGAACCTTCCAACCCTGTATTATTTGCTGTCATAGATGGAATATTTGTGTTTTGATTATCAGGTGTCCAAGAGTTTAAGATATCTCCGGCAAAATTTGCTCCGGTACCTAAAGAGCTAGGATCCATTAACCAAGAATAAACGTTATCATACATCCATCCTCCAGCTTGATAACTAAATAATACATCAGCAAACCATCCTTTGTAATTAGCATTTACACCAAATCCTCCAGTAAATTTAGGAACATAAGATTTTCCTGTTAATACCTTATCATCTGGAGAAGGAGATTCTGTCATCTGCCCATTTTTTCCAATAAATTGCTGTTCTCCTGTAGCTGGATTAACGCCTGCATAATGATACAAATTCCATTGTCCGATAGGACCTCCTGCAGCATTTACATTATCATCTGAAAGATCTGCTCCTTCGAAAGATAAAATCTTGTTTTTATTATAAGCACCATTAGCAAATATAGACACACTATAGTCCTTATTTTTAAGAATATTGAATTTTAATGATGCTTCAATACCTTTATTTTCAAGTTCTCCATTGTTACCATTGATTGTATACTGTCCATTAACAGCAGATAATGTAATAGAATTGAATAATCTTTCTGTCTTTTTTCTATAAACATCAACAGTACCTTCTACGAAATTTCTAAACAAACCAAAATCTACTCCAATATTAGCCTGGCTTACTTTTTCCCATCTAACATTTGGGTTACCTAAAACAGCATTGTAACCTACAGAATTCATATATCCTGTATTACTAGCAATTAAATCGGTATATATGTTTGTACCTACAAATAATGGGTTACCATTATTTGCTGGTTGTATTAAGTTCTGGTTACCTGTAGTACCGTAAGATCCTCTAAGCTTTAACATGTTTACTACAGTAGATCCTTCAAGGAAGCTTTCTTTTTCAATGTTCCAACGTCCTCCCACTGACCAGAATGTTTCCCATCTGTTCTCTTTAGGGAATCTATACGATCCATCTCTTCTCACTGTTGCACTAACTCCATACTTACCAGCATAATCATATTCTAATGTTCCGATTACAGCTAATGTTCCTGCATTAACTTTACCTGCTGATACTTGTGGCACATATAAAGATGGTGTTGCAGGATTAAATGGAATATATCCCGTCCCCGAACCAAATGCCCAGTTAAAAGGATCTAATCCATTTTGGGTATTACTCTTAAATAAGTAATGAGCTTTCAGATAATCTAAATAAGCAGCAACTGTTAATGAATGCTCACCAAATTTTTTATCAAATGTAATGTTAGTTACAGAGTTAAATGTCAAATCTTTTGTATTTGTCATCTGCTCGAAACCTCCATATTGAGCTCCTGCTGCTCTTGCTGCAAGAGAAAGATAACCAGTAGGATGACGTGCAAAAGTACGGTCACTTTCTCTAAAGTCCATACCTGTTCTGTTTCCTACAGATAACCAATCTGTAATTTTATAGTTTACGTTTGCATTTGCAAGTACTGAAGTTTCTGTGAATAGATTAATAATTCCTCCTCTTACAATATCCGAAAGAACCCAACCTGGATAATTTCCCCCAGCTCCACCAATTTGGTTAAACATATCTTGTCCATTAATAAATGGATACGGCTCCATGTAACCTGGGGTTCTTAAAGAACCAAATAATGGGTTTTGAATAATGTTTGCAGAAATATTATCATTGGTTTCCTGATCCAGCTGATGACGCTTAGAATACCCCACAGCTAATTGCATCCCGAAAGTTAACTTTCCATTATCCGATTTACCACTTAAATTATTTCTTAAAGTAAATCTTTGGAAATCTGTGGACTTGAATGTTCCATCAGTATTTAAATATCCTAAAGATGTATAATTATTAATATTTTTCCCTCCAGCACTTATCCCTAATGTATGTTGCTGTAGCATAGCCGTTTGAAAGAACTGCTTATTCCAATCTGTATCAGTTGTCCAAGCATTAATTTCATCTTGAGTCATATCTCCTCCTTGCCCAACTTCATATTGGTGTTCAAGATTCAATAAATCTTTTGCACCTAACATATTGTATTTAGTCTTAGGTAATACAGAGAATGAAGTAAGCATATCATATGTTACTCTTAATCCACTATTGTATCTGGCATTTTTAGTATTGATAACAACAACACCATTAGCACCTCTGTTACCATAGATAGCAGTAGCTTGTGCATCTTTTAGAATACTGATATTATCAATATCTTCTGGATTTAAGTTTCTAAATTGAGATGCAGAAGTAATTAATCCATCAATAACATAAAGAGGATCTGTTGATGCATTGATTGAAGATAGACCACGTACCATAACATTAATCTTTCCAGAACCAGGAGATCCAGAAGTTGAATTAATACTAATACCTGGAGCATTTCCTTGAAGAGAATTAATAAATGAAACATTCGGACGATTCTCAAGAGCTTTAGAGTCAATTGTTACTGATGCAGCAGTAGACTTAGCTTTAGTACTTTTTTTGCTATACCCTAAAACAACTACCTCCTCAATTTGTTTGGTACTTTTAGTCGTGTCGGTTTGAGCAAACACAGCTTGCCCTGAAAAAAACAAGACACCAGCCGTTAATACACTTAGTTTAACATTCATATTAACAAATTTTAATATATTTAATGAGCAAATATGTTAATAAATATTAACATCCACAAATTAAACTAACTTTCAAACACTTGATTTTTTTAATGTTTCATTTAAAAAACATGTAAATAAAATAGGATTCAATAATAATAAGCGGTTTTTATTTAAAAAATAATATTTTTTTTCTTTTCTGAATTCACTTTAGCGAATTATTAACAATCCAAAAAATATTATTTAGATCTATTACAAATTAGAAGAGTATGAAAAATAAAAAAACCACTTTATAAAAAAGTGGTTTTCACATATTTAGGATATATTTATTTCAGTTTCTTCTTAACAGCTACTTCTTCGTATACCTCAAGAATATCTCCGATTTCGATATCATTATAACCTTTCAGGTTCAGACCACATTCGTAGCCTTTTGTGACTTCTTTAACATCGTCTTTGAAACGCTTCAAGCTTTCAAGTTCACCATCAAATTTAACAATACCATCTCTCAATAGACGTACTCTCGACTGTCTTGTAACTTTTCCAGTAAGAACCATACATCCGGCAATTGAACCAACTTTAGAAATCTTGAATACCTCACGGATTTCAACATTACCAATTACCTGCTCCTGAATTTCAGGAGAAAGCATTCCTTCCATTGCTTCTTTTACCTCATCAATTGCTTTATAGATTACAGAATAAGTTCTGATCTCAATTTCCTCACGATCTGCAAGCTCTTTTGCATTAGCTCCAGCTCTCACGTTGAATCCAATGATAATAGCATCTGATGCTGCCGCCAAGTTGATATCAGACTCTGTAATCTGTCCTACACCTGAGTGAAGAATTTTCACGCTGATTTCTTCTGTAGACAATCTTTGTAACTGATCAGAAAGTGCTTCCACAGATCCATCCACGTCACCTTTAAGAATAATATTCAATTCTTTGAATTCTCCTAAAGCAATACGTCTACCTAATTCTTCAAGCGTTGTATGTTTTTTCGTTCTAATAGAAAGTTCTCTCTGAAGTTGTTCTCTCTTATTTGCAATAGCTTTACCTTCACTTTCGTCAGCGTATACACGGAATTTATCACCAGCTGTAGGTGCTCCGTCTAAACCTAAGATTGTTGCAGGAATTGAAGGACCAGCCTCTGTAAGGTTTTTCCCTCTTTCATCAAGCAAAGCTTTTACTTTACCATGATTTTTACCTGCTACTACATAGTCTCCTACTTTTAAGGTTCCAGTTTGTACTAACATTGTAGCAACATAACCTCTACCTTTATCCAGAGATGCTTCAATAACAACACCATTTGCAGAACGTTCAGGGTTCGCTTTTAATTCAAGCATTTCAGCTTGTAATAAAACTTTCTCCAATAATACGTCTACATTATTACCAAACTTCGCTGAAATCTCCTGCGCCTGAACATTTCCTCCCCATTCTTCAACTAAAACCGGAGGGTTTAAGCCTGAAAGTTGTTGACGAATATTATCAGGGTTTGCATTTGGTTTATCAACCTTATTGATTGCAATAATCATAGGCACTTGTGCAGCTTGGGCGTGAGCAATAGCTTCTTTTGTCTGTGGCATTACATCATCATCAGCAGCAATTACAATAATTGCAATATCCGTGATCTGTGCACCTCTCGCTCTCATTGCCGTAAAGGCTTCGTGACCAGGAGTATCTAAGAATGTAATTCTCTGACCGTTTTCCAGTTTCACATTATAAGCACCAATGTGCTGGGTAATACCTCCGGATTCACCTGCAATTACGTTAGTTTTTCTAACATAATCCAATAATGAAGTTTTACCGTGGTCAACGTGTCCCATTACAGTAACTACTGGTGCTCTTGAAACTAAGCTTTCTTCAGTATCAATTTCATCTTCGCTGTCTGTCTCTTCAAGATCAGCATCCGAGAATTCAATTTTATAACCAAATTCATCTGCCACCAATAATAAAGTATCAGCTTCAAGTCTTTGGTTCATGGTCACCATTACACCTAATGAGAAACAAGCAGAGATTACTTCAGTTGGAGAAACATTCATCAAACTTGCCAATTCACCTACAGTGATGAATTCTGTTACTTTAAGAGTTCTGTCTTGTGCTTCAAGCTCCTGCTGACGCTCATCCTGCTCTCTACGGAAAGTTCTTTTGTCTTTTCTGTGTTTTGCAGATTTAGATTTACCTCCTTTGTTAGTAAGTTTTTCTAATGTTTCTTTAATCTGATTTTTAACTTGCTCGTCAGTTAACTCAACTGGCATAACTCTTTGTCCAGGTCTGTTGTTAGGGCCTCCTTTTTTGAAGCCGCCACCACCTTGACCTTGAGGACGATTTCCACCACCTTGGTTATTTCCAAAACGGTTTCCACCCTGACCTCCTTGACCTTGAGGACGATTTCCTTGTCCTCCCTGACCTTGACGGTTACCACCTTGTCCACCATTATTCTGCGGACGGTTTCCTTGGCCTTGACCTTGTCCACCTTGGTTGTTATTATTTCCTGAGTTTTGATTATTCCCTTGACCTTGTTGGTTATTCGGGCCACCAGGTTTTTCAATTCTCTTTCTTTTCTTTTTTGCTCCAGAACCTGGTTTTGGTGCAAATTGAGTCAAGTCAATCTTCTCCCCAACGATCTTAGGACCGTCAAGTTTCTGATAAACTGTTTCAATTTTCTGAGGCTCCTGAGATTCAGGTTCAGCCTCTACTTTTGGAGTTTCCACTTTTTTCTCCACTACAACAGCGGGTTTAGGAGTTTCTTTTACTGGTTCCACAGGTTTAACTTCTTCTTTTTTCTCCTCCATTTTTGGCTTGTCTTTTTTCACAGGTCTGTTTCTAGATTCTATTTGAGACAAATCAATTTTATCCAAAACTTTGAATTCCTGTTTTTCAGGAGCTGCTTTCACTTCCGGTTGTTCTTCTTTCACGATTTCTTCTTTCTTTTCTTCAACCGGTGTAGCAACAGGAGCCACAGGAGCTGCAGGAGCTTCCTCAACTTCAGGCTTCTTAGGTTCTAAATCTATTTTACCTAAAATTCTAGTTTCTGGTTTATTTGCTTTAGCTCTTATCACTTCAGGGGTTTTCTTTTCTTCAATTTCCAGTTTTTCTTCCGGAACTTTAGTGATTACCACCTCATGGGAAGCCTTTCTTTGTTCGCCATCCTTAGCAAACTCAGCCTCCAATGCAGAATATGCCGATTCTTCCAATTGAGCGTTAGGATTGCTTTCAACCACGAAACCCCTTGACTGTAAAAATTCTACTAATCTGGACATCGAAATATTGAATTCCTTAACCGCTTTATTTAATCTAATTTTTGGCATCTATATTATTTACTGTTTTTTAATTTTTAAAATTAAAGTATTTCCTTTTTACTGTTTATTAAAATTTATTTAAATTTTAATCTTCAAATTCTTCTCTCAAAACACGTTTCACCTCTTCGATTGTTTCTTCTTCAAGGTCTACCATATTTAAAAGACTTTCAGTTTCTTTATCTAATACTGATTTTGCAGTTGTAAGTCCTACTTTCTTAAACTCATCCAAAATCCACTGCTCGATATCGTCATTAAATTCTCTCAATTCAACATCGTCATCCTCGCTGGACTCTCTGTATACATCAATTTCATATCCTGACAACCAAGAAGCCAGTCTAATATTCTGTCCTTGTTTTCCAATTACTTTAGAAATCTCTTCAACAGGAGTATATACTAATGCATAGTTTTGCTCCTCATTGATGTCAATTTTATTGACGGTAACATTTCCTAAAGCTCTCTTCACCAAAATCTCAGGGTTTTTAGACCACTGAATAACATCGATGTTTTCATTTCTCAACTCTCTTACAACCCCGTGAATTCTAGATCCTTTAACACCTACACAGGCACCTACCGGATCAATTCTGTCATCATAAGCATCTACTGCAATCTTCGCCTTTTCACCAGGAATTCTTACTACCTTTTTCAGCATAATTGTTCCGTCCTGGATCTCAGGAATTTCCAGCTCTAATAATTTCTCAAGGAATTTAGGTGCAGTTCTGGAAATAATAATCTGTGGTTTAGAACCTTTAAAGTCTACTGTTTCAACAATAGCTCTGATATTCTCACCCTTTTTAAAGAAATCGGATGGGATCTGGTTTTCTTTTGGTAAAATAAATTCATTTCCTTCATCATCCAACAAAATCACGTGCTTGTGACGGATATGGTGAACTTCCCCAACAACAATTTCCCCAATTTTATCTCTAAACTGTTCGTACAGCATTGCATTATTGTGCTCCTGAAGTTTTGTAGCCAGAATCTGCTTAAGGGTAAGAATATTTCTTCTTCCTAATTGTGCCACAGGAATTTCCATTGTAAAGTCCTCACCTACTTCGAAGGTAGGGTCAATCTTCTTTGCTTCAGAAATTTCAATTTCCAAATCATCATCTTCAGACATTTCGTCCTCTACAATTGTTTTATTTAAAAATATCTGAAAATCTCCTTTATCCGGGTTTACAATCACATCAAAATGATCATCTGAGTCAAATCTTTTTCTCAAAAGAGTCTTCAGTGAATCTTCAATAATTGCCATAAGATCAATTTTACTGATCCCCTTTTCGTCTTTAAAATCACCAAAGGATTCAATCAACGCTATATTATCCATCTATTCTTTTTTCTTTTTAAAATTTAATTACTACTAACGCTTTTTTGATCTCGGAGTAAGAAATCTCTTTCTCCTCTTCTACATCTACTTTCCCTTTTCCGATATCTTTCGGCTTGCGGTAACGTAAAGTAAGTGTGATCTTCTCATCATCTACTTTTGACAATTCTCCTTCTATTTTAGAAGAATCCTCCAGCATCACCTCAATTTCTCTCCCAATATTTTTACCGAACTGTCTTGGTGTGGATAATGGCTCGCTCAATCCGGCAGACATCACCTGAAGGCTGAAGTCATGCTCTTCACGATCCATATTGAATTCTATTGCACGGCTTGCATCAAGGCAGTCCTGCAGTGAAACTCCATTATCACCATCTAAAATCACTGTAATATCATCCCCTGCAGAAATTTTAAGATCAATCAGAAACAGATCTTTTCTGGTCTCAAGGAATTCATTTAATAATTCATCAATTCTTTTTCTAAACTCCATATAATTTTATCTTGATTTACAGTACGAAAAAAGGCTTTCTTCCGAAGCCTTCCCATTTTTTCCCGTAAATCCATTGCAAATATACGCATTTTTTCTAAAAACACAAAATTATCTTAAGTATCAAGCAAATAGCGCCAGATTCATTTACAATAAATTAAAGGAATATGTCACAGGATTTTTATTACTTTTGTCTCTAGAATTTAAAAACAAACATTTTGAATATAACGATTGTAGGAACAGGTTATGTAGGATTAGTTACAGGAACTACTCTGGCAGAACTTGGCAATTCAGTATACTGTGTTGATATTGATGAAAAAAAAGTAGAAGGTTTGAAAAACGGCATTGTTCCCATCTATGAGCCGAACCTTGAAGAAATGTTTTTAAGAAACATCCAATCTGAAAGATTATTTTTCACGACCGATCTTAAAGAAGCCTTAGACAAAAGCGAAGTCATATATCTTGCATTACCGACTCCTCCAGGAGAAGACGGTTCGGCAGATTTATCTTATGTACTTCATGTAGCCAATAATATTGGTGAGCTGATGACAGAATATAAAGTTATTGTCAATAAAAGTACCGTTCCCGTAGGAACTGCAGACAGGGTAAGAGAAACAATCTCATCTAAAACCAAACTCCCTTTTGACGTAGTTTCAAATCCTGAATTTTTAAGAGAAGGTTTTGCTGTGGAAGACTCTATGAATCCCTCAAGAGTAGTTGTAGGCGCCAGCTCAGAAAGGGCAAAAGACATTATGTCTAAAATTTACCAGCCTTTTACCAATACAGGAATCCCGATCATCTTTATGGATGAGAAGTCATCGGAACTAACAAAATATGCAGCAAACTCTTTTTTAGCAGTAAAGATTACCTTTATGAATGAAATTGCCAACTATTGTGAAAAAGTAGGTGCAGATGTAGACAAGGTAAGACTCGGAATGGGTAGCGATGATAGAATCGGGCATAGATTCTTATTCCCTGGAATAGGATATGGAGGAAGCTGTTTTCCTAAAGATGTAAAAGCCCTTATAAAATCCGGAAAACAGGAAGATTTTAATTTTCAGATTCTTGAAGCTACTGAAAATGTAAATACCACTCAAAAAGTAATTCTGGTATCTGAAATTGAAAAATATTTCGGAGGAAATATAGAAGGAAAGAAAATTGCCATGTGGGGACTTGCCTTCAAAGCAAATACAGATGACATCAGGGAAGCTTCATCTTTAGACAATATTGCTCTTTTACTAGAAAAGGGCGCTGAGATTATAGCGTATGATGCTGTTGCAGAAAGCAATGTTCAGAAACTTATTGGCGACAAAATACAATATGCCAAAGGAATGTATGATGCACTGGAAGATGTTGACGCATTATTTATTGCTACAGAATGGCCTGAGTTCAAAAATCCAAACTTTGAGCTTATGGCGAAAAAAATGAAAAATAAAGTCATTTTTGACGGCAGAAATATGTATCCGCTGGAAATCCCTGAACAAAATGGATTTCATTATAAAAGTATAGGAAGAAAGACCATCTCAAAATAAATAAATGAAAAACATTATCATTACAGGAGGCGCCGGCTTCATTGGCTCCCATGTTGTAAGAGAATTTGTAAAGAACAACCCGGACATTACGATCATCAACCTTGATGCTCTTACCTACGCCGGAAATCTGGAAAACTTAAAGGACATAGAAAATGAGCCTAATTATGTTTTCGAAAAAGCAGACATCACGCAACCTGAAGAACTTAGAAAAGTTTTTGAAAAATACAATCCTGATGCTGTAGTACATTTAGCCGCAGAAAGTCATGTTGACAGAAGTATTACCGATCCAATGGCGTTCATCAACACCAATGTAAACGGAACAGCTAATCTTCTGAATCTTTGTAAAGAGTTTTGGACATTAAATCCTGACCATACTCATGGCAGATTCCCAGATGAAAAAAGAACAAACCTTTTTTACCATATTTCAACTGATGAAGTATATGGAAGTTTAGGGGAAACAGGATTCTTTTTAGAAACAACTTCATATGACCCTCAATCTCCGTATTCTGCTTCAAAAGCAGCTTCTGACCATTTGGTAAGAGCTTATGGAAATACATATGGAATGCCGTTCATCGTTTCCAACTGTTCAAATAATTACGGACCCAATCACTTTCCTGAAAAACTGATCCCTCTTTGTATCTCAAATATTATCAACGAAAGGCCTCTTCCTATTTACGGTGACGGAAAATACACCAGAGACTGGTTATTTGTAATTGATCACGCCAAAGCGATTCATCAAATCTTTATGGAAGCAAAAACTGGTGAGACTTATAATATCGGAGGATTCAATGAGTGGCAGAATATTGATCTTGTAAAGGAACTCATCAAGCAAATAGATGCTAAACTTGAAAAACCGGAAGGTTATTCTCAAAAACTGATTACGTTTGTAAAAGACAGACCAGGCCACGACAAACGTTACGCTATTGATGCAACAAAACTAAATAAAGATTTAGGATGGAAACCGTCAGTAACCTTTGAAGAAGGATTGGGTAAAACAATTGACTGGTATCTTGAAAACAAAGAGTGGCTTGAAAATGTAACTTCAGGAAACTATCAGGATTACTATAGCAAGCAATACAGCTAATCACTCAGCTATTGAGAAAAGATAAAGAATAGCCGAAACAACCTTTTATTCTTTAATAACCATCTATAAATAGCAAAAGAAATTCAACTTACAACACAAAAGAAATAAGCGTAATACGCACCACCAAATGAAAGGAATAATATTAGCCGGAGGATCCGGAACAAGACTTTACCCTCTAACTATTGCAGTAAGTAAGCAGCTGATGCCTGTTTACGACAAACCTATGATCTACTATCCACTTTCTACGCTACTTTTAGCAGGAATCAAGGATATTCTGATTATCACTACTCCACATGACCAGGCTGGTTTTATCAAGCTTCTGGGCGATGGCTCTCAAATCGGCTGTAATATAGAATACATTGTACAGCCAAGCCCCGACGGTCTTGCACAGGCATTTATTTTGGGTGACCAGTTTATTGGCAATGATTCTGCTGCACTGGTACTGGGTGATAATATTTTCTACGGTTCCGAAATGGGAACTTTACTAAAAAATAAAACCAATCCGGATGGAGGAGTTGTTTTTGCCTATCACGTTGCCGACCCGGAAAGATATGGTGTTGTAGAATTTGACAAAGACTTAAAGGCTGTTTCTATTGAAGAAAAACCTCTAAATCCAAAGTCAAATTATGCCGTACCTGGTCTTTATTTTTATGATAATAATGTAGTAGAAATCGCTAAAAACATTCAGCCTTCTGCAAGGGGTGAGCTGGAGATTACCGATATCAACAATGTCTATTTAAAAAACGAAAAGCTTGAAGTTGCTGTTCTGGACAGAGGTACTGCATGGCTGGACACCGGAACTTTTGATTCTCTTCATGACGCTTCAGAATTTGTAAGTGTTATTGAAAAAAGACAAGGATTTAAAATCGGATGCATTGAAGAAATTGCATTCAGAAATAAATTCATTAATGAAGAGAAACTTCTTGAAACCGCGGCCAAATATGGCAAAAGCGGCTATGGTGAATACCTGAAACAACTTATTGGTAAATAACAAATACAATTTATAAAAATCATAGACTATTGGCTTTATAGCCAATAGTTTTTGTTCATACCACCAAATATCAATATATTAGTTGTTGCTTTTTAGTTTTATTTATCATGAAAATTTATAAACTAAAAGATATGGTAAGAATTAATTATTATAAATTTGCAAAAACTTACACAGATGAATGAACCACAACAGAAGTGGACTGAGACGATTGATGCAGATCATTCGTTATTTGACTTGAAGCTAAAAGAAGTCTGGAGATACAAAGATCTTGTTTATATGTTTGTAAAAAGAGACTTTATATCCAGTTTTAAGCAGACTATTTTAGGACCTATATGGTTTTTTATCAATCCCATTCTAACAACCATTGTATACCTAATTATTTTTGGAAGAATTGCCAAGCTCCCAACAGATGGAGCTCCGCCTCTTCTTTTTTATCTGGCCGGTGTCACTCTTTGGAATTATTTTTCTTCCTCATTATTGGCAACATCCTCTACTTTTACCGGAAATGCCGGAATTTTTGGAAAAGTATATTTTCCTAGACTGGTAACGCCACTATCTATTGTTATCTCCAACCTTATGAGGTTTGGGGTGCAGTTTGTTTTATTCATCCTTACCTGGGGGTATTATTATTATAAAGGAGAAGCCCATCCCAATATCTGGATTCTTGCAACTCCATTTCTCATACTTCTGATGGCACTTTTTGCATTAGGTGTTGGAATGATCTTTTCTTCACTTACTACGAAATATAAAGATTTAGCAATGCTTTTAGGTTTTGGGGTAAGCTTATATATGTATGCAACTCCAGTAATATATCCAGTTTCCTCATTACCGGGATTTTTCAAAAAACTGGCATATTATAATCCCTTGACAGGTATTTTTGAATGCTTTAAATATGCGTGGATCGGTGTAGGAGATTTCTCTCCCGCGATGCTTGGAATCAGCACAATTATCATTCTTATTCTTTTAATGATAGGAATTTTTGTCTTCAATAAAGTTGAAAAAAGCTTTATGGATACAGTATAATGTTTACTAGTGCCTTTTTATTAATTTTAAATTATTCAAAATATGCTGTCTTTAAAAGCAGAAAATATATCTAAACAATACCGTCTGGGACAAGTCGGAACAGGAACTCTTTCTCATGACCTCAACAGATTCTGGCATAAAGTAAGAGGAAAAGAAGATCCTTATCTGAAAATTGGAGAAGCCAATGACAGAGCAACAAAAGGAGATTCAGAATATGTATGGTCACTACAGAATATCAACTTTGAAATAGAGCAGGGAGACGCTGTAGGAATTATTGGCAGAAATGGTGCGGGCAAATCTACATTACTGAAGCTTTTGAGTAAGGTTACCAAACCTACCACAGGTAAAATATACAGTAATGGAAGAATTGCTTCTCTTCTGGAGGTTGGAACAGGCTTTCATCCTGAAATGACTGGACGTGAAAATGTTTATCTGAACGGAGCTATCCTTGGAATGACAAGAAAAGAAATCACACGAAAGTTTGATGAAATTGTTGATTTTTCAGGAGTAGAACGATATATAGACACTCCCGTAAAAAGATATTCCTCAGGGATGTATGTTCGTTTAGCCTTTGCAGTTGCCGCACATCTCGAATCCGAAATTCTTATCATAGATGAAGTTCTTGCCGTAGGTGATGCCGAATTTCAGAAAAAATGTTTGGGAAAAATGGGGGATGTTACTAAAGGAGAAGGAAGAACAATTCTTTTTGTAAGCCACAATATTACAGCAATTAAAGAGCTTTGTAATTATGGCATTTTACTGGACAGAGGAAATCTTGTGGCTCAGGGTGACATCAATAAATGTATTATTGAATATCAAAAAAACAGCGATATTAAATTTCTTTATGACTATTCAAATGACGAGATAAAAGTTGAAAATAACAAGATTTTAGTGAAATCATATAAAGCGGAGCCCATCAATGGTGATATGATTAATATTAAATCGGGAATTAGAGTAACCGTTACTTTTATGAGTAAACTGGAGAGTGTAGATATTGATCTTTCATTCTTTTTAAAAAACAGTCATGATCTTACCGTAATGAGTACAGGAATGATGGTAAGTCAAAATAAAAATTCAGAAAAAGGAGATTACACTGTAAGCTTTGAAATCCCTCCCTACACAATTAATGAAGATTCTTATTATTTTGATTTCTTTTGGGGAATAAATAGATCTGACATAGCTTTTAGAACAGAATTATTTGGGTTTGAAGTACATGGAATGCAGAATCAATTTGGTGAAATCATAAAGTCGCCAGGAATTTTGTTTCCACGTATCACGCACAAAGTTGAAAGAATCTGAATAAAACCACAATAATTTCATAGCTAATAATTTTATACATTTATCAGCATTATTAAAAACCCATATTCACATGGATAGTCCTCATATAATAAATTTTTCTAAAATTGGTTCTCAGGATTTAGGATACATTACTGTAGCTGAAAATCAAAAAAATGTCCCTTTTGAAATCAAAAGAGTCTACTGGACTTATTATACACCTCAGGATGTTATCCGTGGAGGACACGCCCACAAAGAACTTCAGCAAATCATATTTGCGGTTTCCGGAACTATTGAGTTTAATACCTTAGATCTAAAGGGAAATAAAGAAAGTTTCATTTTAGATTCTCCTTCAAAAGGACTTTATATCCCCAAACTGATATGGAGAGATATCAAATTCAGCCATAGTGCAGTTTTATTATGCTTAGCTTCGGAATTATATGATGAAAAAGATTACTTCAGAGATTTTGATGAATTTAAAAGTTATACAAAATGATACATCCTTTAGCAGACGTTCAGTCTCAAAATATCGGTGAGGGTACTTCTATATGGCAATTCTGTGTGATATTAAAAAATGCAACTATTGGTAAAGGCTGTAATATCAATTGTCAGGTATTGATTGAAAATCAAGCTGTAATTGGTGATAACGTAACAGTAAAACCCGGTGTACAAATCTGGGACGGAATAACAATTGAAGACGATGCCTTCATTGGTCCTAACGTAACTTTTACAAATGATTTGTTTCCAAAATCCAAAAATAAGGATTTTAAATTAGTAAAAACCTTAGTAAAAAAAGGAGCATCTATTGGTGCAAATACCACAATATTAGCAGGAGTAACAATAGGAGAAAATGCCCTTGTTGGAGCAGGAAGTGTCGTTACAAAAGATGTTCCCAACAATGAAATATGGGTAGGAAATCCTGCAAAATTTTTAAAGAAAAACAACAATGATTAAATTTCTAGACCTACAAACAGTAAACCTTTCTCATCAGCGGGAAATTGAAGATGCCATATTACAGACTTTCCGTTCTGGATGGTATTTGTTGGGTGAAAAAGTACAGGCTTTTGAAAAACAACTTTCAACCTATTGTAATGTTCCCCATGCAATTGGAGTTGCTAACGGTCTTGATGCTTTAAGACTGATTTTCAGAGCATATATAGAACTTGGAATCATGAAAGAAGGTGATGAAGTTTTGGTTCCCGCCAATACATACATTGCTTCCCTTCTTGCCATTACAGATAATAAATTAGTTCCCGTTTTAGTAGAACCAGATATTGAAACTTACAATATAGATTTAGCTCAAATAGAAGAAAAAATATCCTCCAAAACCAAAGCCATTCTCTTGGTGCATTTATACGGAAGCATTGTTTTTTCAGACGAAATTAAAACTGTTTCCGAAAAATATAATCTACAAATAGTTGAAGATAATGCACAAGCTATCGGCGCTGTCTGGAACAACAAAAAATCCGGAAGTCTGGGAGATGCCGCAGGCTTCAGTTTCTACCCTGGAAAAAATTTAGGAGCATTAGGTGATGCAGGCGCCGTTTCCTGCAAAGATGAGGCACTTGCAAGATGCATCAGAACATTAGCCAACTATGGCTCTCAGAAGAAATATATCAATCAATATCAAGGGTATAACTCGCGGTTAGACGAAATACAGGCAGCGGTACTTTCTGTAAAACTTAAATATTTGGATAAAGAGAATAACAGAAGAAAAGAAATTGCAGATCGTTATCTTACGGAAATAATAAATCCAAAAATTATACTTCCTCATCATAAAATAGAAGAAAGCAGCCATGTATATCACCTCTTTGTTATCAGAACCGATAATAGAGATCATCTTCAGAAATACCTTGAAGAAAACGGTATACAAACTTTGATTCATTACCCTATTCCACCTCATCACCAGGAAGCTTATTCCAATCTTAAGGAATTGCAGCTGCCCATTACAGAGAAAATTCATAATGAAGTATTAAGCTTACCGATTTCTCCTGTAATGACAGACAATGAAGTTACCCAAATAATCAACACCTTAAATTCTTTTAGCTAATGGTACTTAATGTAATCTTTTCCTATAACCGTGCAGTTCAGCTGGATTATCTTATCCAGTCTATTTTGGATCGTTTTAAAACCGATTCTAAAGTTGTAATTCTTTACCACACGACCGGAGCTCATAAAGATGGCTATGAACTGTTAAAAAGAAAGTATGAAGACAAAGGTATTTCTTTTGTTGAACGAAAACCTGTATTTTTTGATTCTTCCTATATTAAAGCTTTAAACTCTAAAAAAGACTGGAAGTTTTTTAAAGAAAAAAATCTGTTCAATAAAAAAAGTGATAACTTCAAGGGACTTCTTCAAAAAATAATTCGTGAAAGCAATTGTGAATTTGTAATGTTCAATACAGATGATGGTGTTTTTTATGAAGAAGTAAATATCCCTGAAGAAGTTTTTAATATTATCAGAGACAATCCGGAAAACGCATCCTATAGAATGTATGTTGGGGAAAACCTTGATGGACATCCAAGTTATATAGAAAAAAAAGATGGATATTATCAATGGGATTATTATTCTGACTCTGAATTTCATCATTGGACATTTCCTTTTTCCGTTGATGCCACAGTATACCATTCTCAAGGTCTTTTAAAACATCTTGAAAAGATGGTATATCATAATCCGGTAACTTTAGAAGAAAACGGATATCATTACATCACAAAAAATAAATTATTTCGTATTGGCTTAAGTCCTATACATTCACAACTGGTAGCAACAAAACTAAATAGAGTCTCTGTTGACAGCTTAAATCCAACAATACATATTAAACCCGAATTTTTAAATGAAAAATTCTTAGATGGATACACATTGGAATTAGTTATTCCTGAATTTATCGATAATGCCAATATAGTTCCCTCTGAAATTTATTTAGTAAAGGGGAATAAAAAAGAGTTGATTTATTCTTTAGATGAAGAAGGAAAAAAAATACAGAGTTTACTGGGTATTGAAGGTGCTAAAGAACAACTAGAATAGCCATACTAATACTTTAAATTATTAATAATTCTAAACAAAAAAAAATGTCCGAATTACCATTGGTTTCTATATTATGTCTTAGCTATAATCAATCACGGTTTGTAGTAGAATCCTTAGAAAGTTTCAAATCTCAGAACTATAATAATATTGAGATCCTGATTTGTGACGATTGTTCTAAAGACAATTCTGTAGAAGTCATCAGTAATTGGATCAAAGACAATCCCCAACTGAATATCCAGTTTATTCCTCATTCTCAGAATAAAGGAATTTGTAAATCTTTGAATGAACTTCTGAATATCTCAAAGGGTAAGTATATTATTACGATAGCCCTTGATGATCTTATGGAGCCTGATAAAATTGAAAGGCATGTGTCTATTCTTGAAAAATCGTCCCCTAACGAAGCTCTTGTATTTTCAAATGCCCATATAATAGACGATAATTCTGTACGCTTTCAAAACACTTTTATTCCTTATTTTCATAGATATCTGAGTATTGAATCAGGAAACTTTTACAAAAGATTGCTTGAAGATAATTTTCTTCCCGCAATGTCATGTGTCACAAAATCTTCTTTGATAAAAGAGATTGGAGGATGGGATGAAACTTTAACGTTTGAGGATTATGATATGTGGCTGAGGTTAAGTCAGAAATATGACTTCATTTATGATGACAACAAATCCTGCAGCTATAGAATGCACGCCACGAATTCTCATAAAAAGAAAAACTTTTTAGATGTATCATTCTTTGATATTTATATGAAACACAAAGAAGAGCCTGAAATGAAAAAGAAAATTCTAAAACTTATTCATGAGGCTTATAAAGAAAACAAATTGACGGAAAGTCATAAAAAATACCTTAGAGAACTTGATAATAAAACACTTAGCGAGAAGTTAATACTGAAGAATGTAGGAAAGTTTACTTACAATACAATGCTTTATCTTCAAAAAGTTTATTATAAAAGTTGGTAACATTATTCTTAAATCAATGATAAAAAAAATAAAGCCCCTTGCATTTTATCTCCCTCAATACCATCCTGTCCCTGAAAATGACGAATGGTGGGGAAAAGGATTCACAGAATGGACGAATGTAGGAAAAGCCCAACCTTTATTTGAAGGGCATGAACAACCTATATATCCTGGAGATCTGGGATATTATGATCTACGGGTTCCTGAAGTAAGAGAGCAGCAGGCTCAGATGGCAAAAGACTATGGAGTACACGGGTTTATCTATTATCACTACTGGTTTGGTAATGGCAAACAACTATTGGAACGTGTTGCAAACGATGTTTTAAAATCAGGAAAGCCAGATTTCCCGTTTTGCTTCTGCTGGGCCAATGAAACATGGTCAGGAATATGGCACGGGTTGTCAGAAAAAATACTGGCAAAACAGGTTTACCCAAACGAACAGGACTTAATTGCCCATTTTGAATATCTTCTTCCTTTCTTTAAAGATGAGAGGTATATAAAAGTGGACAACAAACCTCTTTTAATCATCTATGATCCCAACCATTTAAATGATGGAGATTCACACTATATTTCCAGATTCAGAGAGCTTGCAAAAGAAAACGGATTTGATGGTCTATATGTGATGGCATCCAATAAGCTCCGTGATGACCTTGATTTTCAGTCTATGGGATATGACAGTAAGATTTCTAATGCTTTTCAGAAAGCATGGGTACCTCATATTGATAAAAAAGAATATATCTCCCATTCTCAATATTATAAAAACAGGATAAAAGGATTAATCGGAATTAAGAAAAAAGAACAGCCTAAAGTTAGAATTCAGGACGCCCAGGCGGTAGTCAACGATTTAAAGTTTGAAGAAAGCAACGTTCCTACCTATCCATGTATCCTGCCTAATTGGGACAATACTCCAAGAAGCGGCTATCGAGGCATTATACTTGCTAATAATTCCCCGGAAATATTTGAACAGCAGGTTGAAAAAGCTGCAAAATATCTTGAAGATAAAAAAGACTATCCTGAACAGTTTTTAATTGTTAAATCCTGGAACGAATGGGCAGAAGGAAATATTCTGGAACCAGATAGAAAACATGGTTTCGGATATCTGAATGCATTAAAAAAAATATTGAATAAACACAGTCGAAATGAGTAAATTCAGTGTACTTATTGCCAATTACAACAATGGACATTTTTTTGAAAAATGCTGCCAAAGCTTAGTTGCGCAGACTGAAACAGATTGGGAAGCGGTAATTTTAGATGACGGCTCTACCGATGATTCTCTTGAAGTTATTAAAAAGATTATAGGTGATGATTCCCGGTTTAAAATACATCAGAATGACCAAAACAGAGGAATCGGATATACAAAAAAGAGATTAATAAATTTTGCTGAATCAGAAATATGTGGTTTTCTGGACCCTGATGACGCTTTGGCTCCTCACGCTCTGGAAATTGTTTTAAAAACACATTCCGATTATCCGGAAGCAGGTTTGGTTTATTCAAATTTTGTCCGTTGTGATGAAAACCTGAATCCTCTGTCTGTTCATAAAGCAAAACAAATCACAGAACTGGATCAGTCTTACTTTAACTTCAATGCAGAGATTTCACATTTCGTTACTTTCAAAAAGAAGATTTATGAAAAAACGTCCGGCATTGATCCTTTCTTAAAAATTGCTGAAGATAAAGACTGGTACATGAAAATGTGCGAAATAGCCCCGGTTAAATATATTGATGAAGATTTATATTTATACAGAATCCATGATAATGGGATTTCTACGACCAAAAATTCAGAAAAAGCCTTGTTCTGGCACTGGGTTGCCCTGATCAAAATGGCAGAAAGAAGAAACATAAGTGTTGAAGATCTTTTTCTTCAGAGCTATGTTCCGAAAAAGAAATATGACCAGGCACTTAACCAATTGAATCATGTAAAAAATTCAAGATGGGCAAAATTGGGGAATACAATTGGACTTTTTAAAATCTTTAAAAAACTTTAAATCTGTTGATGTACCTAAAAGATTTAAAACTAACATCTTAATTAGAAAAGAAGCATATGATTATTGGTAGTGGAATTCTGGCAAATGCCGTAAGACTTTATGATAAAGAGGATGTTGTTTTTTTTGCATCAGGAGTTTCCAATTCGCTGGAAAAAAATCCTGCTGAATTTGAAAGAGAAATATCTCTGCTGAAATTGGTTATTAGCCAGCATCCAGATAAAAAGCTGATCTATTTTTCCACATGCAGTATTTATGACCCCACCAAAACAGACAGCCCTTATGTTGTTCATAAAATTACGATTGAAAAAATAATTGCTGAGCAATGTTCCAGCTTTATTATTTTCAGGGTAGGAAACGCTGTAGGCCGCGGAGGAAATCCCAATACACTGATCAACTTTCTTAAAAACTCAATTTTATCAGAAAATAAGCTTACCATTCACAGCAATGCAAGAAGAATCCTGATTGGTACAGATGATATTGCATCATTTGTCGGGAAGTATATGCAAGACCTCAACAATGAGATTGTCAATTTGGCCTATCCTTACCAGTATTCATTACCGGAGATTTTGTCTCAGCTGGAAAATCATCTTGCAAAAAATGCAGATTATGAAACAGTGGATGAAGGTTCCTTTTATAATATAGAATTCAACAGCCTTACAGAAGATTTTTTCGCCGGTCTGTCTCCTGATGAATACTTAAAAAAAATCTATTCATCTTATTTATAGAAGATCTTATATGATTGCTTCTGAAAGATACCATTCTGTGCCGAAAAAATAATTTTGTACCTTCGACCAGAAAATTTCAGAGATCATTAAAGCCGAAAAAGCGGAGGTTTTATTACCAACTGAAGAATAAAAAACACATTAAACCTATTGAATAAAAAATGAAAATGAATCCCAAAATATCCGTAATTGTTCCCTGCTACAAACAGGCTCAGTTTTTAGATGAATGTCTGCAGTCTATACTGGATCAGACTTATGAAAATTGGGAATGCATCATTGTCAATGACGGATCACCCGATAATACTGATGAAGTAGCTGATAAATGGGTAAAAAAAGACAGTCGTTTTAAATATCTTTATAAAGAAAACGGCGGCTTATCTTCTGCAAGAAATGCTGCTCTGGAAATCGTTACCGGAGATTATATACAGTTTTTGGATTCCGATGACCTTATACACCGTGAAAAGTTTTCAAAGAGCTTTGCAGGAGACAAAGAATACCCGCTGATTGTAAGTCAGTATACCATCTACAGAAACCAAACCCACCTTCCGGGCTATAAAGATGTAGAACAGAGTTTTCTTACATTTGATGGAATTGTATATGGCTGGGATCTCAGATTTTCCATTCCTATCCACTGTGCTTTGATACATAAAAAGCTTTTGGAAGGATTCCTTTTTGACACCACTCTTACCAGCTGTGAAGACTGGGTAATGTGGATTTATATCACCAAAGACAATCCTGATGCTCTTCTGATTAATGAACCCCTGGCTCATTACAGAAAAGATGTGAATGATAATATGTCCGCTGATCCGCTCAAGATCATGAAACAGCGTCTTAAAATTTTACCGACATTAAAAAAACTTTACGGTGAAGAAGTTCATGACAAGCTGGCTTATCAAATCATAGAAGTTCGTACAACACAACTTGTACAGCAAAGAAAGGAATTTCAAAAAATGATTCCGCTGGCTGTAGTTGCAAAATATCTTTCTTTTAAAAGATTTTACTACAAGCTTTTCAGAAAGAAAGTAGATGGCTAAACCTGCGTTCAATGTACTTCAGACAACTATATTTCCATAAAAACTACACAAATGAGCTGGGTACTGCCAAACAGATATAAGCAGAAACCCTTGTAAAATTATGTAACTTTAAATAAATTTATTTAGATGAGTCAATTTGTACACGTGATAATGACAAGATTCAATGTTCCTACAAAAGGCTGGAACGAAACACGTTCAGGATATAAACCTCTTACTGAAGAATGGCTGGATGACCGTTTCAGGTTATTCAGAACTTATGTACTTCCTTCTTATCAAAATCAAACCAATCAAAACTACGTCTGGCTTACATTTTTCGATACCAATACATCTGATAAGTTTAGAAAAATCATCAAAGAAATTGAAACAGAATACCCTACTTTCAAAGCGGTATTTGTAGAAGATTTTGATGTTATGAAAACGAAAGCTGTAGAGATAATCCCACAGTTTTTTACTCCAGACACAAAATTTGTGATCACCAGCGAACTGGATAACGACGACATGCTGCATCAGGATTATATAAAAACGGTACAAGAACATTTCAAACCCATCCATGATCTGGTAATAGATTTAAGAAGAGGATATCAACTTACCATGCTTCCGGACCGTAAAGCAGTTGTGAATGTCTATAATGAGGCAGTAAACCCTTTTGTAAGTTTAGCAGAAAGTGTAGATAATTTCAAAACAATGCTGAAAGAAAGAGCGCACAACAGCTATCGTCATTACCCTAATTTTTCTGTGGAAGACAGTAAGGAGATGTACATCCAGGTGATCCATCAGTACAACTTAATGAATGTTACCTTTAAACATAAAGCCGTTCCTGAAGTAGATTTTTCAGAATATGGGATGACAGAAGATACCAAATTTACAATAGACGGGTTCAAGACACTTCAGCATAATATTGCCAGAGTACCTTTTGTAATGGGACTTATTTTGAAAAAGATATTTAAAAAATAAGACTCATTCTGTCATGAAACTTAACAACCTCCAGATATTAAGAGGGATCTCCGCCTTATTGGTCTGTTGCTTTCATTTCCGTGAAACAATAAATCTGCCCGGGCTGGATCTTGGTAATATTCTCTTTAAAAAAGGGAGTATTGGCGTTCCCGTATTCTTTATTATCAGTGGATTTATCATGGCTTTCACCACTCAAAAAATAAATTTCAGTAAAGATTCTTTTCAGCAGATTACTTTATTTTACAAAAGAAGGATGATCAGAATTGTCCCGCTGTATTATCTTTTGACATTTGCTGCCATGATACCCGGAGGCAGCTTTCTCCTGTATTTTCATGGAGCAGGACTCTATGAGCTTATTCATTCACTACTATTCCTTCCTACCAGGAAAGAATTTCCAGTGCTTTTCTTAGGCTGGTCCTTAAATTTTGAGATGTTCTTTTATCTAATATTCGGACTCTCATTATTTTTTAAAGAAAAAAGATATTATTTCATTGCAGGTTTTTTTATTCTGACTTCAATTTTAGGATATTTTATCCATTTTGAAAACCCGTATTTACGAATGGTAACCCATTCTCTGAACCTTTATTTTGTGGTGGGAATCCTTTTTTCACTTTTACTGAATAGATTTACAATTCCAAAAAACTGGGCAGCATTACTTTCTGTAACAGGAATCGTATTATTTATATTGGTACTGCTTAGCATTATTCCTATAGATAATGATATGATAAAGCTGGCCATTATTTCCCTGTTTGTCTTTTCTTTCTTAACTTTTGATTATGTATTTCGTTTTAAAGGAAACAAGGCATTAATTTTTCTGGGAGACATCTCCTATTCATTATATCTGTCACATCCTTTTGTAGAAATTGTTCTAAAAAGATTTAAAGTTGAAGGCTACCTCAGCATTCCCTTTTTCCTTTTTAAAATTGTCATAGTCATTATAGTGGCATCACTTCTGTATTATTTTGTTGAGAAAAGAGTAACCAATTATTTAAAAATTAAATTAAAAGCATAATCCGATACAAATGAAAATTTCAGTAATTATTCCCGTTTACAATGCAGAAAAATATGTTTCACAGGCTGTAGATTCTGCTCTTCAGTTTGAAGAGGTATATGAAGTGGTCTTGGTAGAGGATAAATCTCCGGACAATGCACTGCAGGTCTGTAAGGAACTTGCTGAAAAACATGATAGGGTAAAACTTTTTCAGCATCCTGATCAGGGCAATCACGGAGCGGGTGCCAGCAGAAATTTAGGACTGGAAAAAGCGGAAGGAGACTTTATTGCTTTCCTGGATGCTGATGATTACTACCTTTCCAACCGGTTTGATGCAGAAAAAGAATTATTTGTCAATAAAGATGTAGATGGAGTGTATGGTGCAATTGGGGTTCACTATTATTCTGAGAAAGCAAAGGAACAATATTACAAGGTCTTTGGTGACCGTCTGACTACGGTTTATAAAAAGCATTCCCCAAAAGATGTATTTCCGGGACAGCTTAATATGAGAGGAACTTTCGGACTTTTCAGCATTGATGCATTGACCATCCGTAAAAGTTCTTTGAGAAACATGGAGTATTTCTTTAAAACTCATTTAAAGCTTCATCAGGACACTGAATTTTTATTCAGACTCTCCTACTATCTGAATTTATATCCGGGAATTCTTGATAAGGCAGTAGCCGTAAGAGGAGTTCATGAGAATAACAGAATTACCAAAATAGATTCCAGAGAAGTTAAGCCAGCCTCCACAAGAGTTGTATTGTGGAAGGAGGTCAACCGTTGGGCAGAGAATGAAAATACTATTCCTGATGATGTTAAGATTCATATCAAAAGAGTCTACAGAAGTTTCCAAATCGCCAATGCTCCGTTTTTGAAAAAATGGGGAATGATTACAAAATATCTTCTTACCGATTATAAAAGTATACGCTCTGGACTTTATAATATTAATTTTAGAAACGATTTATTCTAATTGCAGGACTAAACTAGATATTTAGTTTTAAAAAAACTTTATTTTTATCGTTTAGTAAAATGGATCTTCCTTAAAAGATCCCGCATTGGCTTTTCAATAAACTGATAAAAAACCGCAGAACTGAATAGCATAACAATAATGTAGATCACAAATACAATATCAATGCTGAACGTGTATTCCTGCCATTTTAAAAACTCCCTAACAAGATAAAGAACAGGGATATGAGTAATGTATATTCCGTAACTTATTTCTCCCAGATATTCCATCGGCTTCAATGAAAAAAGCTTGCTGACCCAACCGTTATTAGCAGAAATCAGAAGAATTGCAGGTACAAAAAGTAAAGCCATCAAACCGTTGTGGTAGAAAAGCGGAACAAACATCAGCGATACAAGGATCAATATAAAGACTGCAACCACCTGACGGTCGTAATTTTTCTGCTTATAATTTCTCACGAAAAATATTCCCGCCAGATTTCCGATCAGAAATTCATTAAGATGCCAGAAAGGGAAATAATAAAGAAACTCATGACTTTTCGTGTGTGGTCCTTCATACGCCCCATACATCGGATAAAGGTTTGAAAATACCTGAGTAATCAGCCAGAGTCCAATAGCAAATACCCAGATCATTTTATTTTTCTTCGCGTAAAAATAATTATATAAAAACGGAAAAAGCAGGTAAAAGAAAAACTCTACAGAGATAGACCATCCCGGAAAATTAAGAATCATAGCTTCTCCTGATATCCAGCTCTGAATGCCCAATCCGTATAAAACCAGCTTATACCAATCAAACATTTCATATCTTGTCATAAAATACAGCAGAAGCCCCAGCATATAAAGCGGATAGATCCTGGCAAACCTGTTTTTATAAAACTCAAGATAATCTATCTTATCCTTTTTATGATAAGCAATGATCATGATAAACCCTGAAAGAATAAAGAAATAGCTTACCCCTACATTCGCTCTCAAAAAAAGATTGGAAATGTAATCTATCTTATATAAAAACAGATCTTTATTGAAATGAGAAATGACAATTGCCATTGCGGCAACAAACCTGGTAAATGTAATCTGACTTATCTTCACAGAATCGCAAAATGCTTTACTTTATCAAAACACGGCAGACTCAACGTTGAAGGCTGCTTTTATTTGATATAAAGTATTAATTTTAAGGCACAAAAATAAGATTTATTATTATAATTATGTAAAACAAATTATATTTGTAGGCTACAAATGTGAAAATAAATTTAGGTATGCTTTATGAAATTTTAGCAAAACTTCAACGGAAAAGCCAGATTTCTATCCTCAAAAAACATCCTCATGTTTCTTTCAAGGGGATAAAGCTTGGGATCAGTGATCATTTTATTCTGCATGAAAATGTAAAGAAGGTGACCATTGGTAATGCAGTCAGTTTCAGAAACTATGTACACGTTCTTGTGCAGCAGAATGCCACTTTAGAAATCGGAAACAATTTTTTCATGAATAACTTCTGTTCCATTAACTGTCTGGACAGCATTTCAATAGGTGACAATACGTTATTTGGAGAAAATGTAAAACTGTATGATCATAACCATGCATATCAGACCCATCCGGATTTTAAACTGTCTCACGCTGAATTCACCACAGCTCCCATCAAAATCGGAAGCAATTGCTGGCTCGGAAGTAATGTTACCGTCTTAAAAGGAGTTACCATTGGGGATAACTGTATTATTGGGGCAGGATGTACCATTTACAAAGATGTGCCTTCCAATACCACCGTGATCAATCATCAGGAATTAATCTTTAAGGAACACTAATGAAGTTTTCTATTCTTATAGCCCATTATAATAACGCTCATTTCTTCAAAGACTGTTTTGAAAGCATACTTCAACAGACGTATACAGACTGGGAAGCCATTATTCTTGATGACGCCTCCTCTGAAAGCGGAAAGAAAATGATCCGGGAAATGATTTCAAATGATAAAAGGTTTAGATTTTTTGAAAATGAAAAAAATTCCGGTGTAGGTGTTACGAAAAGTAAACTGATTGAGCTGGCGGAAGGGGAAATCTGCGGATTCCTGGATCCTGATGATGCTATACACCCGACGGCCATTGAAAAATGTATGGAGATCTTTCAGACTAAAAAAAACACAGTCCTTACCTATTCAAGGTTTATGGCCTGTGATCAGAATCTGAAACCTATTTCTCCGTTCAGATCTGCAATGCAGGTCCCGAATGGTGATCCTTATTTTTTTAATTTCCCGATTCAGATTGCTCATTTTGTTACTTTCAGAAAAGCAGTATATGAACAGACTGAAAAAATGAATCCGGATTTAAAAATCGGAGAAGACCAGGATCTGTACCTTAAGATGTATGAAAAAGGGAAAGTTCAGTTCATTAATGACACCAACTATCTGTACAGAACTCATCAGGGAGGAATTTCCCAGAATGACAATAAAAAGAAATCCCATGAGTATTTTGCGCAGGTGATTTTCAATACCATGAAACGCAGAGGGCTTACAACCATCAACGGCCAGAAAATTCCTGATCATTATACAGGGGCAGATGAAATATTTGGCCTGCTGCAATATCAGCATAAGCTTCCTTTCCGTATCAAGAAAAAAATAAAAATTACTTTACAATCAATCTTCGGATAATGGTAGAAAAAAAAATAAAAATTTTGTTCAGACACCGCTCCATGGAAATGGGAGGTGTAGAAAAAGTATTGTTGGGGCTCCTCAACAACCTGAATCCTGACAAATTTGAAATGACAGTATGTCTTACCCTCAACCAGGGTAAGTTGCGTGATGAACTTCCGAAACATATCAGAAAAATATATCTTACTGATGGAAAAGAGGACTTTTCCGACAACGCTCTCTTACAGAAACTTCAGCTTGTCAAGAGAAGGTTAAAACTTCGTAAACTGAAAAACAACCCTTCCATTGCAGACAAACTTATCAATGATACTTTTGATATAGAAATCGGGATGGATTACAGGGATTATGATGCGATTCTTAGTTCTACCCATAAGAATTCAAAAAAAATCGGATGGTTTCACTCTGAAATCAATGTTCCAAAATTTCAACCTTTGGTTCCGGATATTTTAAAGAGTTTTCCGCAGTTTGATCATATGGTGTATTGCTCTCATAAAATAAAGGATATGATGCATCAGTATTATCCGAATCTCAATTATCCCGCTGAGAGTGTTATTATCAATCCTATTCCTATCGAGGAAATAAAACGTAAAGCTGAAGAAAAACTTGACAGTTTCCCTGAAGGACCTGTTTTCGCTTCTATCGGAAGACTTCATTCAAGAAAAGGATATCATAAACTTATTGAAGCCCATACAAGGCTTATCAACGAAGGATTCCATCATAGCATCATCGTCATTGGTGATGGCGACGAAATGAAGAACCTTAAAGCTCAGGTCGCAAAAAATAACGTTGAAAAAACATTTATTTTGGCTGGAAATCAGATGAACCCATATCCGTACATCAAAAAGGCCGATTATTTCATCCTTTCTTCGGAATCTGAAGCATGGCCTTTGGTCATTGCTGAAGCATTAATCCTCCAGAAACCTATTATTGCAACGAATGTAGGTGATGTAGGGCTGATGATCAAAGACCGGGAAACGGGATACCTCATCAGTTATGAGGTGGATGAAATGTATTCGGCAATGAAGACATTCTTTACCGATCCCAGCCTTGTTCTCCATATCAGAGAAAATCTTAAAAATATTGAAAGTCAGTTTGACAATAAGAAAATATTTGACAGCGTAGAAAATATTATTGAAACGCTGTACAAAAAATAAATTACTGTGCGGAATATCCTCCGTCGACTACAAGATTAGTTCCTGTAACCCATCTTGAGGCATCAGACAATAGAAAAATACAAGCATTCGCTACATCTTTAGGATCACCTATTCCCAGCGGATGCTTTTTTATGATTTCTGATGAAGCTTCTTCACCAATATCTTCAAACATTTTTTCCAGAATCGGGGTATTTACCATTGCAGGGCTTATGCTGTTGACACGGATTTTACTTCTGGAAAGTTCCATAGCCAACGAACGGGCTCCTGAAATCACAGCTCCTTTACTTGCAGAATAAGCAGCCTTTCCAGCCTCTCCTACCATTCCGGCAACGGAAGAAATAAATACAAAACTGGAGGTTTCGTCTTTATATTTTTTTAGAGATAAAATTTTAGCAATTTCAAGACCGGCGATAACATTTATTGAAAATATATCCTGATACAACTGAGGATTGTGCTTTTTTAATGGTAATGTTTTTTCGATACCGGCACAGTGTATAAATCCTGAAATCTTACCTAAAACTGAAACTTTATCAGCAATGATTGCTTCAAGATTGTCAGATTGGGTAATATCTTCAGCAATGATCTCAACTTTGGTTTCAGGATTCAGCAGAGAAACGGTTTTCATCAGTTCTTCCTGGTTTCTTCCCACGAGAATCAGATCTGCACCGCTTTGGCTGCATTCTACAGAACAACTTCTCCCGATCCCGGAAGAAGCGCCTGTAATGAGAATAATTTTATTTTTTAATGAGAAAGCAACCATTAATCTTCAAAATTTTCTTTTCCTATAACATTCATCAGATCTGAAACAGTTTCGATATCTTTAAAGTGCTTGGTATCAATTTTTTTGCTGAAATTTTCGTCTACAAACGCAATAACAGAAAGCAAACTGATAGAGTCATAGCTTTCCAAAGATTTTAAATTCGTTTCAGTGGTCAATGTTTCATCTTCCTCCAATTCTTCTTGTAGTTTTTCTAAAAAAACGGATGTTTTCATATTTTATAATTTTAAATGTTTGTTATCTTAAATTTCCATAATAGTGGCACCCCATGAATATCCTACCCCAAAGCCTGCCATTAAAACCTTATCTCCTTCCTTCAGCATTCCCTTATCCATCATGTTTTTAAGAGCAATAGGAATGGTTGCAGAAACAGTGTTCCCGGTATTTTCCATATCAATATAGAACTTTTCAGCCGGTATTTTTGTTTTCTTTCTTAAATAATTCAGCATAAAAGAATTGGCCTGGTGAAAAACAAAATGGTCAATATCATCCATCGTCATTCCGTTTACTTCAAGGGTTTCCTTTACCAATCCCGGGATATTTTCAATCGTAAAATTAAAAATCTCAGGACCATTCATATAAATATTTTCAGGACTGAATTCATGCTCGGGATTCAGTTCAAAGTCTTTTTTGAAAGCCCCTTTCTTCACGATAAGGTTTTCGGCACCGCTTCCGTCTGTTCCCAGACAGAATTGGTAGTCATTACCCTCTGCCTTTTCAACAATTGCTGAAGCTGAAGCATCCCCGAATATGCTTCGGTTTCCTTTATCATCGGGATGAATATGTTTAGTGTACGTTTCTGAAGTAACCAAAAGAATACTCTTTGCAATTCCTGCAGCAATCAATCCTTTCGCAAAAGCCAGTCCATATACAAATCCTGAACAGCCAAGATTAAAATCTATAGCTCCGATATTTTTTCTAAGTCTCAGTCTGTCCTGCAAAATACAGGCCGTTGTAGGCAGAAAATACTCCGGACTTTGGGTACAGAACAAAATAAAATCTACTTTATCCCGGTCATAGTTTTCGAAAATTTTTTCTGAAGATTGTACCGCCATATCCAGCACCGTTTCGTTGTCTGAAGAAATATGACGTTGGGAAATACCTACTTTCTCCTTGATGCGTTCTGAACTCCATTCGGGGAACAATTTTTCAAGACCCTCGTTAGTTAACACCTGCTGAGGCAGATAATATTCTATTTTTGAAATTTTCATCATATTAATAAATTCTCTTTCTTTGCAAAAGTAACGAAAACAACTTTACACTTGTGATGATTTTTATATTCAGAATCCTATTAAAAATAGACGCTCTCTATCAATCTTTTTTGAATAGAGGCAGTCTTGAAGTGGCTAAATATAGAGGTATGAAGGTAGGAAAAAACTTCAATATGCCTGATAAAGTGTATTTTGGAACTGAACCTTACCTTATTGAGATTGGTGACAATGTGAATATTGCCGGAGACGTAAGATTTGTAAATCACGGCGGAACCACTACTCTATTGAGAAGACTTCCCGGATATGAAGATGCCAGAATTCTTGGAAGAATAAAGATTGGAAACAACTGTACAATTGGTCTCAATGCTGTAATTATGCAGGATGTACAGATTGGTAACAACTGTATTCTGGGGGCCAACTCTGTGCTGTCACAATCTATGCCTGATAATACGGTTTTTATCGGGAATCCAGCGCAATTTCTCTGCACCATTGAAGATTATGGTGATATTGTTCTTAAAAACAACCCGGAATATCCCCGCGAACTGGAGAAAGACAGGAAAAAACTGGATGCCTATATCAAAGAAAATCTTCCTCACAAGTATAAAAAAGCAAGAAAAATTAAATAAATTTAATCTTGTAAAATCATAAAAGAAACAAATTGAAAAAGAAAAAACTCCTCATTCGTATAGGTTCATTACGTCATGGCGGTGCAGAAAAAGTATTAATCAACTTTTTGAAAAATCTCCCTTCCGATAAATATGAAGTAGACCTTCTGGTCAACCTTTATTCGGGATTATACATTAAAGAGGTTCCGTCATGGGTAACTTTATACTATCTGACAAAAGGGGAAATGATAACAACTAACAGGCCTCAGGATATTCCTGTGAAAGCCTACAGGGTTCTTTATCAGAAAATGTTTCTTTGGTTTCCTTCTCTACTTTATAAATTTGTTTTAAAAAATAAAAAATACGATGTAGAGATTGCCGCCATCCATGCTATGCACCAGGAAATACTGTCCAGCCCTCAAAAAGATTCTAAAAAGATTATCTGGGTGCAGAATGACATTTTCAATTTGAAAGAATACACTCCGGAAGTCATCAGACAGTTTTTCAAGTTTGACAGAATCCTTGTGATTTCCAACAAACTGCAGGAAGGAATGCATAATCTCGCCAAAAATGAGGCGGAAAAGGCTTCTGTGATCAAGATTTTTAATCCAATTGATAAGAATGATACCTTAAGAAAGGCAGATATTGAGATCAATGATTATCCTTTCAACAGTGATCTTCCTACTTTTGTAACGGTAGGAACTGTATATCCACAAAAAGGCTACGACAGATTATTGAATGTTCATAAAAAACTGATTGATGAAGGGTTAAAGCATCAGCTTTTGATCATTGGTGATGGTTATGATTTTGAGAAAACTCAGGATCAGCTCAATACACTAGGGCTTCAGGATACTGCAAAAATGCTGGGCTTCAGCAGTAATCCATATCCGTATATGAAAAAAGCGGATTTCTATATAATGTCATCAAGGCATGAGGGATTCCCTACCATCATAGCGGAAGCACTTATTCTCAACAAACCTATTTCTGCAACGGATATTTCCGGCATCAGAGATCTCCTGCAAAACGGAAAACTGGGCAATATTACTGCAAATTCCGAAGAGGGAATATATGAGGGAATGAAAAAGTTTCTTACTGATAAAAATGTAACTGAAGAATACAAAAAACAGATCTCAGTAACCGAGCTGCCGTTTGTGCTTGAAAAATCTGTGGAACATCTTCAGAAAATAATTGATGAAGTATAAAAACATTGACAATGGCTGATTATTCTATCATTCAAAAAGACTTTTACCGGGAAAGCGGAAAGTGGCTTTCAACCTTTCAGATCTGGAAAAAATGTATTAATCCCAATCTTCATTTTGTTTACATTTTGAGAAAGGCTCAGAAGTATCAGAAGAATCCTCTTTTGAATACGTTCTGGAGAATTGTATTAAGACATTATCAAATCAAATACGGATTTCAGATTTATCCTGAAACCCAGATTGGCGAAGGATTTTATCTGGGTCATTGGGGAAGTCTTGTCATCAATCCGAAAACAGTCATTGGTAAAAACTGTAATATTGCACAGGGAGTTACCATTGGCCAGCAAAACCGTGGAAAAAATGAAGGTTCCCCAATCATTGGTGATGAAGTCTGGATAGGCACCAATGCCGTTATTGTAGGGGCAATCACTATTGGAAATAATGTTTTGATTGTTCCAAACTCTTATGTCAACTTTGATGTTCCCCCTAATTCTGTTGTTATAGGAAACCCGGCAAAAATCATCCCTACTCCCAATGCAACAATGGATTATATCAACCGTAAAGTGTAGTAATTCCAGCACTTATAGTAAAAGTTCTACTTGCATTTATCGGTAATTTCGTGTACATTTGTAAAAAAGGCATTGTTTGGTTATGAAATAACGATACAATCAATCGGTTTTATAAACAATAGTAAGTTTTATGATCCGGATGGCCTCAATCCATCAATGTCACTTGTTCTGATAAAAATCGCTTAATATTAAAAACACAACCCAGGCTTAATTAATTTAAAAAATAATTTTTGATGAAAGAAATACATCCGCATTTTCCCCATTCCCTATCTGCACTATCAGCTCTATAGTTACATTTTCTACCATCATTGAAAATCTAAGCGGACAGAAATAACTCTCCGCCATGCAACTGTAACAATTATCTTTCAAAAGTTTCTTTTTGAGTTGATACAATATCTGTAACACCTAAGAATTATTATCTGACATTAATTCTTCTCATGCCATACATGATTCTGATATTCAGCAGACTCTTACCCGAAAGACTCTTAAGAAAGATTATTAAAAAATGATCTTAACAGCCCTGAAAATATATATACAACCATGCTCAAAAAAATAATTCCGATTTTTCTTATTTTAATCTATCTCACAGGTTTTCTTCTTTCCTTCCCTTATATCTTTGATAATCTATTCGGGGCAGAAAAGCTGGAAAGCATCCGGAATATTTTTGAATATGGAATTATGTTTTGTTCTTTCCTTGTATTCTGTGCACTTCTTTTTAAGAATAAATATACCACTGCCATCGCTGTCATTCTATGCATATTATTAAGTATCAACTTTCTGATATCCGTATCCTGTTTTTTCATTTACCATTCAGGGTTTAATGTGGGAATGGCTATCAGTATTCTGGAATCTAACGTGAATGAGGCTATGAGTATGTCTTATATGTTTATTCTGCCGGGAATTTTATTTTTTATCTTTCTGGGATTGTTACTTTACTCTGTCAATTACCTGAAAAAAAATGTAGTTACATTCAATATCAAGTTCATCATTATTGCTTTATTATGGCTTCTTATGCCGTTTACTTTTTATCTTAAACACAGATATGTAAGCAATAAAGGAGGTGGAAAAATGATCAAAAGTGTGTATTATCATTATTCTGATTTCAACACAGCATTGAAAATTCAGGAAGATATTAATGAAATCAAAAAAAACGTTCCCGTTTTCAACATCAAGAAAATACAGCCGGGAATAGAAAATGTAATTCTGATCATCGGAGAGTCTGAAAGAAAGCAAAATATGTCACTGTATGGCTATTCTAAAAAGACAACTCCTTATACGGATCAGCAGGCTGAGAACATGATGATCTTTGACAATGCCGTTTCTCCTGCAGGAATTACCAATCTGAGTGTTCCTTTAATGTTGTCCAGCATTCATCCTGATGAATTCAGATATCGTTATGACAAACTATCATACAATATTATCAATCTGGCCAATCAAACCGGATACAATTCTTTCTGGCTCAGCACACAGGCGAGCGCAAGAGGGATAACAGCCATCGCTTCGATGTCTAAAAATAAAAAATGGGTAAACGGTTATGACGAAGTAATTGTTCCGGAATTGGAGAAGGTTATTCAGAAGAAAGAGGATAAATTTGTGGTTCTTCACATCATGGGAAGCCACCCCAATCCATGCAACAGACTTCCTCCCAACTGGAACTCCGAGGATCTAAACTGCTATGACAGCTCCATAAAATACACTGATTATGTATTCAATAATATTTTCCGCACGCTGAAAAACACCAATTCCGTAGTCATCTATGCATCAGATCATGGACTTAAAATACAGGGAGACAAATTACTGCATGTAGACTCTAAAGAATCTACCCAGGTTCCATTCTTTGTGTGGTATGGAGATAAAGTTCCTGCAGCGTATAGAATTACCGGACATGAAACCAAGCAGACCCAAACGACCTATATTTATCCTCTGATTATGAAATATATGGGTCTTGAGGTTCCTCAGCATTATAAAAATGAAGGCAATAAATATTTAAATTTAGAGATGAAGAGTATGGAATATAGACAGCTGCCGGAGTAAAATATAATCTCTACTGAGAAAGAAAAACTATATCACAGTCATTCTTTTATTGATAAAATAAGCAATCAATAGATTAGGGACCCAGCATAACCATGCAACGGCAATATAAGAGTTCTCAGGATCTCCGGTAATATTGGTTAACAAAGGATACCACAATCTCAGTGCCACCGCAGCAAAAGTACAAGCGTAGCTATAAATCATGAGCTGTTGATGCATCACAACACTTCCTTTTCTTATCTGCCCAACTGCAGCAAGAGTTGTCATGAGCCAGGTACATCCTAAACTGATAAATCCTATTGTGGAAATGAGTCCACCATTAGCGTAAAAACTCATATAAATAGCAGAAACAGAACTTATGATCACTGCAATTACGTAGAAACCTCCAATTTTCCTATGAATTTTGAGGTATTTGTTCCGGAATGAACTGCCAAACTGCCGCCAACCGATAAAAAGCGCCAGCCCTCCGAAAATAATATGGGCAAAAAAGGCTGTTTTCCAGATGATATTATGAAGTATTTCAGGAGATTTAGATCCTAAAAAGGTATGTTTATGCTCCACAAAAGCATAAATAAGAGGATAAGCACCAATAAGCAATGCTAACACACACATGATTACAAATAATAATTTTCTCATAAAGATCTGATTCAATTTTTCTGTAAAAATGAGGAATATAAATGCTTCATCTGTTCCAAAATGAAAGGTGGAACAAATTCACTAACTACTATAAAACAACAACTTACGTTTAAAAAAATCAACTAACGGGTTATTCCATAGTAATGCTCTGACTTTTTAGAAATTCTCTAGGTGAGCAGTCCATGTATTTCTTAAAATTCCGGTTAAATGACGTTTTTGAATTAAACCCACTCTCAAATGCCAATGAAAGAAACGTAAACTTTCCATTTTCAGGTAATACTGCTATCCTTTTAAATTCTTCAATCCGCTGACGGTTGATATAATCGTAAAAGTTTTTGTTTTCAACAAAATTGATGGTTTGGGAAAGTATATTGGGATGAACATCCAAAAGCTTTGCAACATAGTTCAGGTTCAATTCGGGATCTTTATACAGCTTTTCCTTTTCCATCTGAATGACCAGCTTATTATAAATCTCCTGTATTGCTTCTTCTCCGGCAAAGGTTTTCTCATATTTTGGAATTTCAGAATGATTTTCAACCGGAATATTTTCCATCGTCTTCTCCATCTTTATTGCTGAATAATCCAGAATTCCAACTCCGCTGATTCCGAAATAAGCGGCAACCAGGATAAACAAAACTACCATAGAAAAAATAAGAATATTATTTCTTATAATAACAGCCACCCATATCAGTGCTATACCGATAATAAGATAATACACCCAATTCAGATTGATTTTCTCAGTATTTGAATATTGGTCAGAGATTTCTTTCTTGTATTTTCTGACAGCAAGAAGACTTAGTCCTACATATAGAATTCCGGAGATAATCATAAGAATTTTGATCACCTGGCTCAATGTTTCATATCCTTTACCTTTATTCTGATAAACAGCTAATCTATCCTGAGGAGAAAGCATCAAAAACTGAAACAAAGCGATATAAATGAACAGAACCGGGATCCAATGCAGCAGCCAAATCTTTTTGCCGGAATTTTGGTTGGTGACACACAAAATATATACATACAGCATCGGCCCATGCATGAAAGGAAAAGGAATCTCGAAACCAATGAGAGCCGGAAAATGCAAATAACCTTCTGCGCGAAACAAAACAAAAAAAATGAGATGCACCCCTATGATCATAAACCATATCGCCAGCACATAATCTGCCGTCACTTTTTTGGATTTACCCAATATCAGAAAAGATGAAAAAAAGGCAATAAAAATTCCTGCCCAGTAAAATAGTGGTGATAAGGATTGCAGACCAAAATCAGACATCAGATTGATAGATTAATAAGGGTGTTAAATTATTCATTTTTTGAGATATATAACAGCTTTTTTAATAGCCCTTCCAAAACAGTTCGATTATCTGACAATAAATTAAGAATATTTTAATTCACAAATCTTGAATTTTAATTTATACTTCGTAATTTTATCGTGGTTTTTGAGCGTTTGGATTACCCTATATAGAGCCTAATGGCTGCAAAGCAAAGTATATCGGAATATGGGATATGATTTTAAGCATATTTTAATATTAAACTTTGTTAAAAGTGATTGATTTTTTAACAAAAAGTATATTTTTGTACAATTATTGATTTAGTCTATTGATTTTGGAAATAATTTAAACGAAATAAATAATTATAAGCTTTTAAAAATTTAAAATTATGTCACAATCGTACGAGGTTATTTTTGAAAACAATAAAAAATGGGTAGAATCCAAAGTAGCTGAAGACCCGAATTTCTTCAAAGAACTTGCAAAAACTCAGCATCCTGAATTCCTTTATATCGGATGTTCAGACAGCAGAGCCACAGCAGAAGAATTGATGGGAGCAAAGCCGGGCGAAGTTTTTGTTCACAGAAACATTGCCAATGTTGTCAATACTTTAGATATGAGTTCCACAGCGGTTATTCAATATGCTGTAGAACATCTGAAAGTGAAACACATTATTGTATGTGGACATTACAACTGTGGTGGTGTAAAAGCAGCGATGACTCCTCAGGATCTGGGATTATTGAATCCCTGGCTGAGAAACATTCGTGATGTTTACAGATTACATCAGGCAGAGCTGGATTCTATTGAAGACGAAAACAAGCGTTATGACAGACTTGTAGAACTTAATGTTCAGGAGCAGTGCATCAACGTAATCAAAATGGCCTGCGTACAGGAAAGGTATATTTTAGAAGAACAACCTATTGTACACGGCTGGGTATTTGACCTTAGAACAGGTAAGATCATTGATCTGGAAATTGATTTTGAGAAAACCTTAAAAGACATCCAAAAGATCTACAACCTTACAGGTTCAGATTGGGTAATGAGCAGAAAGACCAAGTAGTTTTTCTAAAAAGAATGTAAAATGAAATTCTGGAGTATTATTGTATTAACGTTTTTTCTGAATTTTACAGCGCTGCCAGGCATTGCTGCGGTAGCGGGCTGGGATATTGCAAGAACGAATATAATAATCAACGAAGAAGAACCACATTCTCACCCATCCTCATTCATTGTTTACGAAAAGACTATTCCGAAACCTTTGGACGTTTTCGACTACCTGAAGTTTTCCGAGCCTGATTTTCAGGGCGTGTCTTTTGTACTGATAGATGATTCTTTTCATCTTTCACCTTTACTTACTATATTTTCTCCCCCTCCGGAAGCGTAACTCCTATCATTAGATTTTTTTGATACTATTTCCATATCATTTTTGATATCGGATACACACGTACTTTAAAAATTATTTTTTTTCTCAACTTTTTATAATTGACTTATTTACAATGAAATAAGCCGGTTATACTTTACAGCTTCACATTATGAAAAAGACATCATTAATAGGAGGAATCAAGGAGAATTTTCCTTCAGGACTCGTGGTATTTTTAGTAGCACTTCCGTTGTGTTTAGGAATTGCTTTAGCATCAGGTGCTCCCCCATTATCAGGTATTATTTCCGGTATTATAGGCGGCCTGGTAGTAGGAACACTCAGTAATTCTAATATTTCAGTTTCCGGACCTGCAGCGGGTTTAACGGCAATTGTTTTAACCGCTATAACAGATCTTGGCGCATTTGAACTTTTCCTTTGTGCGGGGATTATTGCAGGACTTATTCAATTGATTTTAGGGTTTGTAAGAGCGGGAAGTATCTCCAACTATTTCCCGAACAATGTGATTGAAGGAATGCTTGCTGCTATAGGAATCATTATTATTTTAAAACAGATTCCGCATGCTCTAGGATTCGATAAAGACTATGAAGGTCATGAATCTATTTTTGACAATGGTTTAAACTTCGGATATTTTACAGAATTATTTGGGGCTATTCATCCTGGAGCTATCGTGATTACTTTAGTTTCAGTGGCAGTTCTTATTGCATGGGATAAAATCCATGTTCTGAAGAGGCTGAAAATGCTTCCCGGAGCTTTGGTTGCGGTAATTGTAAGTATTCTTTTGAATCAGCTCTTTAAGATGTCCGGAAGCTCTCTGGCTATCGAAACCCAGCATCTGGTTTCTTTACCTGTTCCCAAGTCTTTTGATGATTTCAAGAACCTGATTACCACTCCTGACTTTAATGGTTTCACAAATCCTAAAGTATGGATCGTAGGAGCAACAATTGCTATTGTGGCCTCTATTGAAACGTTACTTTGTATAGAAGCATCAGACCGATTAGACAGACAGAGAAGAATTACGGATACCAATCTTGAGCTTAAGGCTCAGGGAATCGGAAACCTTATCAGCTCATTTATTGGAGGTCTTCCAATGACATCTGTTGTGGTAAGAAGTTCTGCTAATGCTAACGCCGGCGCAACTTCTAAAGCTTCAGCTATTATTCACGGGATATTCTTATTGATCTGTGTACTTTCTATTCCTGTTATTCTCAACTTAATCCCATTAGCTACTTTGGCAGCGGTATTAATTTTAGTGGGATATAAATTGGCAAAGCCAGCTACGTTCAAGCATTTCTGGCATTTAGGAAAATTCCAGTTTATTCCGTTTGTAGCAACAGTGGTAGCTGTTGTGGCAACAGATTTATTAAAAGGAGTAGGAATTGGTCTTACCATCTCAGTTTTCTATATTCTTCAGGGGAATATGAAAAGAGCTTATTACTTAAGCAGAGAAAGGCTGGATGATGCAGATGGAATCAATATAAAACTAGCTGAAGAAGTATCATTTTTAAATAAGGCAGCTATCAAAAAAACACTTAAAAATATAAAACCAAGCTCAACGGTTATCATTGATGCAAGAAGCACTTCATACATCGCCACAGATGTACTGGAAATGATTCAGGATTTTGCCAATATCCGCGCAAAAGAACAGGACATCAACGTAGAACTTCTAGGCTTTAAAACTTCATACAGAGATTACGAAAGAAGTGAGGATTCCCATATTTTGGTTACTCACAAAAGAGCCATGTAATCTCCATTTACAATTAATTTTTTTTTAACTTTAAATTCGAAAACAATACATAATATGAAAGCACATACATACGAAACACAGTCTACTATCACTCCAGAGAAAGCATTAGAATTCTTAAAAGAAGGAAACCAAAGATTTGTAAACAACCTTAAAGCAAATAGAGACCTTCTTGAACAAGTGAATGCTACCCGTGAAGGACAATGGCCGTTTGCCGTAGTTTTGAGCTGTATAGACAGCCGTACTTCTGCGGAGCTTATCTTTGACCAGGGATTAGGAGACGTTTTCAGTATCAGAATTGCCGGTAATTTTGTTAATCAGGACATTCTTGGATCTATGGAATTTGGCTGTAACGTTGCCGGTTCTAAACTTATTGTAGTTTTAGGACACACGAAATGCGGCGCTTTGAAAGGAGGTCTTGATGCTGCACAGATTGAAGGATTGGGGATGGATAATCTTAACCACCTGATCAATCATTTCAACCCTATCATCAATGATATTATTGAAGAAAATGAAGAGCGTTCATCAAAAAACAGCTCTCTATTGGAAAGGCTTAATCAGCAAAATGTAAAAAATGCAATTGAAGATATCCGTAAACAAAGTTCAACACTTAGAAACCTTGAAAACGAAGGTAAAATTAAAATTGTTGGAGCCAATTACGATGTTGAAACAGGTGCAGTAAGCTGGTTATAAAGATAAAACTCATTAAATTTCAATTATAATTTACAGAAAATGCCACCGGAATCCGGTGGCATTTATTTTTTCATTATGCAATGGTGCAGAGACAAGCCAGAATAAAAACTGTCACTTCCCTATCACCTGACACCTATAATCCATTACCTCTCAACTATTTCCCATTAAATGCAGACATTGTATTATTCAATCCTGCAAATACGAAAGAAAGGCTTGCCTTTGAAAAGGTTTCAATTCTCTCAGTAAGTGTTGCCACTTCTTCTTCATTCCAGGTTCCTAATACATAGTCAACCTGTCTCCCGGCAGAGAAATCAGCAGATATTCCAAAACGAAGCCTTGCGTAATTCTGAGTCTGCAATACTTCATTAATGTTTTTGAGCCCGTTGTGGCCTGCATCAGACCCCTTTCCTTTCAATCTTAACGTTCCGAAAGGAAGGGCAAGATCATCCGTCACGATCAGTACATTTTCCAAAGGAATATTTTCTTTTTGCATCCAGTATTTCACTGCATTTCCGGAAAGATTCATGTAGGTATCTGGTTTAAGGATAAAAACTTTTCTGCCTTTATGCTTTCCTTCTGCCAGCCATCCAAAGTTGGAGGTGTTGAATGATACTTCAAGAGTTTCCGCTATTTTTTCAGCTACTTTAAAGCCTATATTATGTCGTGTATTTTCATATTCTGAGCCTTTGTTACCAAGCCCGACGATTAAATATTTCATCAGAAATTTTTTGCAAAATTAAGGGATAAAAAATAAAAAACTCAATCTTATGAAAGATTGAGTTTGAATATTGTTAAAAAAGTCTTCTATTGTGGTTTGTAGATGTAATTAACACCATATCCTTTTGTCATATAAGTCTGAGGATCATAAACGTAATTGGTACTCTTTACAATCGGAGTTGGAATAGGTGGCGAAAGATCTGTCACCGACCATCTCTTAGGATTGTTTGGAGATAAAATAAGGCTTTCTTTATCATTGATTACCGTAGATAAAAGTCTTGAAATCTTATATACGTGTGGCAATAATGTGAACGGGCTCACCTGATCATCATATGCATAATATTCATAACTATACTTTCCTGTAACCGCACCAAATGCACCTCCTGCCATTGTTCCATAGTATCTTGCTACCTTAGATACATTGTCTCCTACATATGTGTAAGCTGTTTTAGAATAATCTGTGAAAGCAAGCGGCACTCCCGCTACATCCGGACCATTCTTCATGATGATAGAATCCAGCTTTCCTGTAGCTGTGCTATATTTAATACTGTAAAGACTCTTCTCTTTTTTCAGTAATGTCTGTGGTCCCGGAGGATCTCCCGGTATTATTGGCGGAGGTCTTCTGAAGATAGAACGGTTTTCAGAAATAGTCTGAAGCTTATTGTTATTAACGTAAGTAAATAATTGAGTGTATGATACACTGTCCTTATCAAGCTTTCCGTTTCCGTCAAGATCCAAAAAGCCGTTGAAATTAATCTGGCTGATCTTATCTCCACTGTACATAATATTAGTAACTGAAGCACTGTCTGTAAGCACTTTAGTTACCAGAAGCCCGCTGTACTGATATTCTGCGATAGTATCTTTATCTGTAATTTCTCTGTATAATGCTCTGGGACCGCTTAATCCTCCTGTATTATTAAGATCCAATAATGGATTCCCATCTTCATCTAGTAAACTCTTGCAGGAATGTATTGAGGAAAAACCTGCGATTAGTAAAATAAAATAGAAAATTTGCTTCATTTCCTTGTAATTGATTATTTTTTTGACAAATATAATTTTTTTTACCTAAAAATTATATGATTATTTTATATTCTGGTAAGATTAGTAATTATCTCCTTCCCCTATAAATTTTTATAGGTAAAAGTAACATTCTGATTTTTCTCAACTACTACATACCCTTGATTATCATAAGAGTAACTCTGAGCTGTATTAACAGGAGCAGCTGGTGAAGGCAATTCTATAAACATTGAAGTAGGATTATTCGGAGAAATTTTATAGAATTGAGCCGGGTTTATCAGACTTCGTGTAATGAAATAGACGGATGGAAGTGTAGAGTAAGGACTTTTCTGAGAATCATAGTTCTGAAAGCTGTATTTGCTTACTACTGCAGTACCCATATTCGGGCTTCCGTTGATATCCAATATTCCTTTGGAACAAACTACCTGAATAACATTTTCACCACTATACACAAAAGTATAGTCTATAAATTTGTTATAAGCACTGATTCCACCTTCTTTTCTCTTCTCAAGAATCTTGGTAAGTTTATTGGTAACTGAGTTATAAGTAAAAGTATAGTCACTTATAACAGAGACCGAAGGAGTGGCACCTGTAGTTGTAGAAGTGGCATTATAAATCTTTTTACCTGTAGCATCAGGAACAATATTAAATTCATAAACCAGACTGGATGTTGCAGAGCTTACATATTTAACCTTCGTAATATTCTTGTTGGTATACGTTACCGTTCCGGTATAATAAGCACTTCCCCCAGCAGATTCATCTTTAGAGATTGCAGCCTGTAAATCTCCGGTTCCGGCAGTTGTAATATATTCTTCCTGAGAAACATTGTTTGCTCCCACCTTTGATAACACTCTTTTAGGCGGTGCTCCATCATCCGGATTCGGGATAGATTCTGTAGGATCTGAGGTAGTATTACATGCTGTCAGCAGCCCAAGAAAAGCAATACTGGCAAACATTTTAAAAAAATAGTTTTTTACCATATAGAATTTTTTTAGCTTGCCCAAATATAATTCAATTTTCGATAATACACTTCACTTTATCTGGACAAATTCACAAGAAATAGAGTTAATAATCAAAAAAAATCTAAAAACATAACGTTTTTAGATTTATAATTATTGTATTATGATAAAAATTAATAAGGCTGCAATATAGATGTTGTCAAAACAGATTGTGACATATCACTATTAAGATAAGTAGCATCAACAGCTTTTCCTATTCCCAGAGTTGTTCCTGAGATGGCTCTTTTGATGCAAGCCACTTTCACACTATATTGGTTTTTAGGAGTAAGGTTCGCAAGAGTAGCATTAAGATTAAAAATCTTATATGCACCACTATCTCCTAATAAAACATCCGTTCTTACTGCTCTAAGTTTGTCATCTATAAAAATACCGCAGGCAAAACTCGCAGAGTTTGTTCCTGTTTTTTGAACCGTAGTCTGAAAGGAAAATGTAGCTTTATTCACCATATTGGTTACAGAGAATGTATCCACTGCCCCTGGAAGCACGGTCCAGTTCCCAGCTAAAGCATCTCCATCGCTATAAGGAGTAGTAGCCCCGTTTGGTGCAACAAAAGTAACTCCCGCTTTATCAGCAACTGTATTGATTGAAAAAACAGACATACTTCCTTGCCCATCTGCAATTTTTATCGCCTTCCAGTCATTGGTAGTCAGGTTGGCATTATTGTGAAATATATCACCTGCTGTTCCGGCAGATCCTCTCAATACATCTGTACCTCCTGTTCTTAATTCTTTTCCAACATTCAGATCTCCATTTACATCCAGCATATTAGTCGGATCAGGTGTATTAATACCCACTTGGGCAGAAGCTGCAACAGTTAACAGAAGTGTTGTTACAAATAATATTTTTTTCATAATCTGCATTAGTTTATAATCGTGTTAAACACTTCTGGAACTTCATACACATCTACTTTAAGAGATGATTGTGAAATAAATCCATTAATATTAGTATATACATTAGTTCCTATCGTAAGGGTATTGTTGGACGCTCCGTAAGAACCCAATCTTGTACAGGCAACATCTACGGTATGATTTCCTTTCGCAAGATTATCTACAATACCAATCTGAGTATGGGTAAGGAAAGGATATGAAGTACTGATTGCTTTTAAGTTTCTCTGTCTCAAATTCACCAGTTTATTGTCTACAAAAATACCACAGGCATAATCTATTGAAGTATCTGTAGAACCCACGCCTCCGAAGTCTGCCTGTACAACCGTTTCAAACTGAAAGTAAGCTTTACTCTGAGTACTGAACACACTGATCACTTGCGAAAGATTGTTTATTTTTTTAAAATTAGTAAGACTGCTGATATCTTTTCCTTTGGTAAAAGTTCCCCCTCTAGAGGCTAAACCTACCGATGAATCATCAGAAGAAGTAAATGAAACCCCTACTTTATCTGAAAAAGAGTTGTTGTAGATCAGGTAAAATTTATTAGGCTCATATTCAGGAATACGAAGCGATTTCCAGATCGGGGCATAGCCTTCTCCCTGAGAAACCAGCAATTGGTCATTATTTCCTTGAGAAATTGAGTTATCGGTAGTGTTAAGAACTGCAATTTTATTTCTGAAGTTGACATCTCCGTTTACATCAAGAGTTGCTTTTGGAGTATCAGTTTTTATTCCTACCTGAGCTGAAACCAAAAGTCCTATGGCCAGAAACAGTGTTGATAATAGTTTTTTCATCATTAGTTTGTTTTATAGCTCACGTATTCAATAACGTCCATTTTCATTGTAGATTCTAAAGTAAATGCACTGGAAGCTCCGTTTGAAGCCTGTACATTACGCCCGATAGCAAATTGTGAGGTAGAATTTGAAGTATCAATCTTTCTGCAGGCAATCTCGATCGTATGAGCTCCAACGGGAACGTTCTGTTCGGTATAATTAAGGGTAAAGATATAGTCCTGAAGACCATTTTTCCCACTGTTATTATTAGAAGCAATTCTATCCGGACGTACAGCAACCAGAGTTCCGTTTCTGAAAACACCGCAGGTAAATCTTACACTTTCTATCGTTGTAGAGGTAGGTGCTTTGATTTCAACCCCTGTCTGGAACTGATAGGTAAGTCTGTTTTTACCATTTTTGATGGTAAAGGTATTTTGAAGCCCATCAATCTTTTTCCAGGCTCCTTTAGTAGCATCAGTAATATTATCTCCAACACTGTTTTTATAAATACCATCACCAGCAGTACCATTGGTAAGTGATATAATCCCTGCTTGATCTGACGACAGATAAGAGTTGATCAACTTATACTGTCCCTCTTCCATAAAGGAAATGTTCAAAGATTTCCACACGGGAGGTAAACCCTCACCCTGAGAAACCAAAACCTGGCCGTTTAACCCGGCATTTCCAGCCTGAGTTGAAGTACCGCCTACTCTAAGTTCTTTTCTTAAGGTGGTTTTTCCATTCACGTCAAGAACAGATTTAGGTTTTGCAGTACCTATTCCCACCTGTGCGTTAGCGCAGAGTGAAAGAAGTCCAGCCGCGCAGCAATATATAATTTTTTTCATAATAAGGACTGCAAAGGTACGCAATGAAGTCCTAAAAATTCCAGTTATACATCCATAAACCTATAGAAATAAACACATTACAACATAGAATTAATCACACATAAAAGTAGAATTATTTCTACATAACTCTACTTTTCAGATTTTAAATTTTTAATTAAGATCTCAAACCCTTACTGTACGGGGATTTGCAGGATATTTTTACTCATTAAAAAGTGATTTTAACCCCCTTAAAACGGCCTTAATTCCCATCTCAAGGAATATTACCCAATAAAAACATGATAACAATCACAAAAAAGCGTATAAAAATCTTAGATTTTTATACGCTTTTCACATCTTTTACAAATTTGTTTATAACAAACAGAACCTATAATTTAATTATGTTCAATAATAGCTTTCAGTAACATATTGACCTCATCTACATTTTTCACTCTTTCTTTCCTCATCATCAATTGATTACCTTCTTTTCCGGACTTCTCTTTAAGTTGGGCCTCAGCAGGATTTCGGGTTAAATAATTAATGATATGTCGGAATCTATCCGTCTGGTAGAATTTATCCTGAGGATTCCCCGGGAAGTATCCTAAGAACACGCCATTTTTCATAACAATCTTCTCAAAACCTATATCCGCAGCAAGCCATTTCAGAGAAACACTTTTCAACAGATTGACGGCTTCTTTCGGCAATGCTCCAAAACGGTCAATCAGTTCAAGTTCAAACTGATGAAGATCTACTTCATTGTTAATCTCTGCTATTTTCTGATACAGCAGCAGCCTTTCTTCTGTATTCGAAATATAGAAATCAGGCAGCATTAATTCAAGATCAGTATCTATATTGACATCTTTCACAGATTTGAAAAGCTTCTGCCTGTCTTCTTCATTTTCAAACAGGTTTTCAAAATCAGCATCATCTTTAAGCTCTTCAAGTGCTTCCTGCATTAGTTTCTGATACGTTTCAAAACCCATTTCATTGATGAATCCACTTTGTTCAGCACCCAAAAGATCACCGGCACCACGGATCTCAAGATCTTTCATTGCAATCTGGAAACCACTTCCCAGATCGGAAAACTGCTCAATGGCTTCCAGACGTTTTCTGGCATCTGAAGTCATCATATCATAAGGAGGAGTGATCAGGTAGCAGAATGCCTTTCTGTTACTACGTCCCACCCTTCCTCTCATCTGATGCAGATCTGCCATCCCAAACCGTTGTGCGTCATTGATGAAAATAGTGTTCGCATTCGGGACATCCACCCCACTTTCTACAATGGTAGTAGACACAAGAACATCATATTTTCCTTCCATAAAATCCAACACATTCTTCTCCAGCTGCCTGCCTTCCATCTGCCCATGCCCCGTAATGACTCTCGCATCCGGAACCAGCCTCTGGATAAGTCCGGCAATATCCTTCAGGTTTTCAATCCTGTTGTTGATGAAATACACCTGCCCATCTCTCTGAAGCTCATAAGAAACGGCATCACGAAGAATCTCTTCATTGAATCCGATTAATTGTGTATCTACAGGCTGCCTGTTAGGCGGTGGTGTTTTGATAACAGATAAATCTCTTGCTGCCATTAATGAAAACTGTAAAGTCCTTGGAATAGGAGTTGCCGTTAGGGTAAGCGTATCCACATTATTTTTAAGTGTTTTCAGCTTATCCTTTACTGAAACCCCAAACTTATGCTCTTCATCAATGATCAGCAAGCCCAGATCTTTAAATTTTACAGAACTGCTTACCAACTGGTGTGTTCCAATGATAATATCTACTTTTCCATTCTTTAAAGCATCTAAGGTTTCAGATTTTTGCTTCGCCGTTCTGAATCGGTTGACATAGCCAACATTTACCGGAAAATCTTTAAGTCTTTCTTTAAAACTTCTGTAATGCTGAAAAGCAAGAATGGTTGTAGGAACCAATATAGCAACCTGTTTACCGTCTGTTGCTGCCTTAAATGCGGCACGGATTGCCACTTCCGTTTTACCAAAACCAACATCACCGCAAACCAGCCTGTCCATCACAGTATCGGCTTCCATATCTTTCTTTACATCTACTGTAGCTTTTTCCTGATCCGGCGTATCTTCATAGATAAAGCTGGCTTCAAGTTCATTCTGAAGATAAGAATCCGGTGTATAAGCAAATCCTTTTGCTGTTTTTCGCTGCGCATATAATTGAATAAGGTCAAAAGCAATTTGTTTTACCTTCGCTTTTGTTTTCTGTTTTAAGGATTTCCAGGTCGGAGAACCAAGTTTGCTCAAAACAATCTCTCTTCCATCCGGTCCGTTATATTTCGAAATTTTATGCAGAGAGTGAATACTTACATACAACAAGTCACCGTTTTTATAGGTCAGTTTAAAACATTCCTGAATCTTACCATCATTATTTACTTTTACCAACCCCATAAATTTCCCGATTCCATGATCGATATGGGCAATATAGTCTCCAATTTTTAAAGACATCAGGTCTTTCAGGGTAAGCTGCTCTGATTTTGCAAAAGTATTCTTCGCTTTATATCTCTGATAACGGTCAAAAATCTGGTGGTCTGTATACACAAGCAGCTTGTGTCCGTTGTCAACAAATCCTTCATGCAATTCAGACTTAAAACTTTTAAAAGGAAGTTCATGTTCGAGTTCTTCAAAAATAGACTCCAGTCTTTCTCTTTGTTTTTCTGTTGAAAAGGAAATCCAGGTATCAAATCCGCTATTCTGTTTTTCTTCAATATCTTCAATCAGCAGTTCAAAGTTTTTATGGAAAGAAGGCTGTGGAAGCTGTTCCATTCTGACTTCAGTAATTTCTTTCAACCCTTCAATCACTGACCCTCCAAAATCAACAGTTTTGAATTTTTTATAATCAAATAAAAACTCCTGATCAGAAATAAATAGCTCCTGAGGAGTTCTGTGCGCAATATCTTTACTTAATGTATCATATTTTTCCAGAGACTTTTCATAGAATGTTCTAATCTTCTGCATTCCTATCATTCCATTTTTAGAAACTACAAAACTCCCATCTGGCAATAGCTGCAGCAATGACACTCTGCTTCCTGTAACAGAGAAGTTCATATTGGAAACCAATTGAAAGTCCTTTACTTTAGCTATAGAAAGCTGGGTTTCAATATCAAAAGTTTTAATGCTTTCCACTTCATTCCCAAAGAATGTAATCCTGTATGGTTTCTCATATGAATAAGAAAACACATCCACAATTCCTCCCCTTACTGAAAACTCTCCCGGTTCTGAAACAAAATCGGCCTGCTGAAAATGGTAATGAGTGAGCAGTTCGTCTACAAAATCAAAGTCCAGCTGGTCTCCTACTTTTATATGATGAGAAATGGCTTTAAAATCTTCTTTTTTCAATACCTTTTCAGATAAAGCTCCGGCATAAGCCACAATAACTTTTGGAGATCTTCCGGAATTGATTTTATTTAAAACCTCAGTTCTTAAAACCAGATTGGCATTTTGCGTCTTTTCTACCTGATAAGGCTCAAGATGGGTCGCAGGAAAATACAGCACTTTTTCTTTGCCAAGAAGATCTTCCATCTCCGTATTGGCATACAATGCATCCTCTTTATCATCTACCAGATAAAGAATATTTTTCTTTTGAACCAAAAAAAGCTCAGCCACAAAAATAGAAACCGAAGATCCTGCACTCCCTTTTACGGCAATATGCTGGTTGTTTTCTAGCTGGGTGAAAATTTCTTTCCCGAACTCTTTCTGCATCAGATCTGGAAGAAACTTTTCGTTGATGGATTTTAATTGCATAAATAGTATGGTATAAACGACAAAAGCGATTTCGGGAGTTTTCCGAAACCGTTTATGATGTACAAAGGTACGGATATTTTTTTCTTCCTTTAAAAAACTGAGTGACTTTCGGATTTAAAATGAATGACTTAGCATAATAAATCTTAATTTTTTACAAATTTATTTAAGAACCCGTTAAAAAAAACCAATTTTTCCCTCATGGCATAGTGTTTGGGATTTTAAGCCTAACCAAACATTTAAGTATTATGAAAAAAGCAATTAAAATCTTAGGAGTTATGATGCTGCTGGTATTTACAGCATTATCTTTTTCGTCGTGCAGCAAGGATGATGACCCGGTAAACAATGAATTCTTTGCAGGAACATATAAAGGCAGTGTTTCTTATAACGATGGTGGATCTACTAATGTAAGTACAGATAACGGAAGTGTTTTTGTAACGAAGATTGCCAGCGGCACCAAGTATAATTTCGCTTTCTCAAACAGCATTCCGGATCTTAACGGAATAGAGTTTAATCAGGAAGGAGATCATACCCTTGTTATGATTGGTTCTACGGCAACCTCTTATATCAGAATTGACAACAATACATTAAAAATCCTATACGCAAAGGATGGTAAAACGTGGACAGCCAACTGTACACGCTAACCTCCTGTCTATTTATATATTATTGCAAGCCTGTTTTCCTCTGAAGACAGGCTTTTCTATTGTAAATGAAGTGTTTTAATTTTTTTTTAAGCAGTAATAAACTTTAGTTAAGGTTGAAAATCTAAATTTTCTAGCCTGCTTTTTGTATATCTTTATTCAACAAAAAACAAACAATAATTCTTATGAAAAAATTCTTATCAGCAATGTCACTGATCCTTGGATTAGGACTTGCAACTGCTCAGCAAACTGCTCCAGCAACCGCTACTAAAAGTGCTCCGGCAAAAGTTTCTAAATCCGCTCAACAAGCACCAAAAGCTTTAAAAGCAGCTGAAGTAAAAACAGCAAAACCAGCAGTAGCCTCTACCCCTACATCTGCAGAAGGAATGAAAATGAAGAAAGATGGAACTCCAGATAAGAGATATAAAGACAATAAGCACCTGAAAAAAGACGGTACTCCAGATAAAAGATACAAAGCAAACAAATAAGCATAACATTAACATATAGTTGTTATTTTCATAATCAAATTTCGAAAAAGCCGGTGGAACTTGTTCCATCGGTTTTTTTTATGTGAAGCTTATTAAAAAATGACTCCATATTCTCTACTTATTTATAAATTTGACCCATGTTAAACTTCTTCAAGAAAAATGCAGCGCTTATCTGGGCAAAGAAACATGTCCAAAAAGCGGAGGAATTCAAAAAAAATGCAGAGAAAAACCAGGAAGACTTATTACTTTCTCTAGTCAATACAGCTCAAAAAACACTTTTTGGGCGGGAACATGATTTTGAAAGCATTCATTCTGTAAAAGAATTTCAGGACAGAGTTCCTGTAGCAGACTATGAAGATCTGAAACCTTATATAGAGCGGGTAAAAAAGGGTCAGGGCAATATTCTATGGACGGAAACGCCTGAATATTTTGCCAAAACATCGGGAACAACTTCCGGATCTAAATATATTCCGATTTCCAGAGAAGGAATGCCACTTCAGATTGCAGGTGCTCAAAGTGCTCTATTTCATTATATCAGTAAAAAGAACAATGCTGATTTTGTAAACGGTAAAATGATTTTTCTACAGGGAAGCCCTGAACTGGAAGAAGTTTTTGGAATAAAAACAGGAAGGTTATCTGGTATTGTAGCACATCATATCCCCAATTATCTTCAAAAAAACCGTCTGCCAAGCTGGGAAACCAATATTATGGAAGACTGGGAAGCCAAAGTAGATCAAATCATTGGAGAAACAGAACATGAAAACATGACCCTGATCTCAGGAATTCCGCCATGGCTGATCATGTATTTTGAGAAGTTAACAGAAAAGCACGGCAAAAAAATCAAACAGCTTTTCCCGAATCTGCAGCTTATTGTTACCGGAGGTGTCAATTACGAACCATACCGGGACAAAATGGAAGATCTGCTGGGAGGAAAAGTGGATATTATTCAGACATTTCCAGCTTCTGAAGGCTTTTTTGCTTTTCAGGATGATTATACAAAAGAAGGTCTTCTATTATTGACCAATCATGGAATTTTCTATGAATTTATTCCTTTGGAAGAATATGGCAAGCCTGGAGCAAGAAGATTAACATTGAAAGATATTGAACTTCATAAAGATTACGCCCTTATTCTTACTACGAATTCCGGACTGTGGGCTTATTCTATCGGAGATGTTGTAAGATTTATCAGTAAAGATCCTTACAGGGTTCTGGTAAGCGGCAGAACCAAACATTTTACTTCGGCATTCGGGGAACATGTGATTGCTTTTGAGGTAGAAGAAGCGATGAAAGCTACTCTTGAAAAACACCCTGCGCAAATTACAGAATTCCATCTTGCCCCTCAGGTAAACCCAGGTGAAGGACTTCCATATCACGAGTGGCTGATTGAATTTGAAAAAGAACCGGAGAGTTTAGAGGTATTCAGAGATGAGCTGGATCTGCAGCTGAGAGCAAGAAACACCTATTATGATGATCTTATTTCCGGGAATATTTTACAGAAACTGCATATCACAGGACTAAAGAAAAATGCCTTTCATGAATATGCTAAATCTCAGGGTAAATTGGGAGGGCAAAACAAGACTCCAAGATTGGCTAATGACAGAAACATTGCAGATCTCTTAGAAATTTACAAAAAATAATCATATTTTTTCAATTCCAAAAACGTATATTCGAAAAAAATTATAAATTTGAAAAACTAAAAGAAAATAATGAAAGCATCTGTACTGTTAAAATCATCTTTACTAACCTCTTTATTTGTTATCACGTCTTGTGCAACGACAAAATACAGCGAAGATATTTCAAAAAACAACTATTCTAATCTTGAAGCCGGAAAAGTATATAAAGTAACTATGAGAGACGGCTCTCCGAAACAGACCATCTTATTCAGAAACATGGTGGGTGATAATCTTGTAGGTACAGCAGGTAAGAAAGACAGTACGGAAGTGGTCATTCCTAAATCGAATGTAGCGGCTGTAAAAGACAGAAGAAAAGCAAGAATTGCTGCCGGAGCTACTATTATTGGGGCTGCAGGTGTTGCTGCCATCGTAATCAGTTCTTCAAGAGCTGACTAAAATAGATTTTATCTTTTGAGATATATTTAATATATCTTTCAAAAATTGTCATATGGATAGTCCTAAATAAATTTTTAGGGCTATTTTTGTTCATGATTTCCTTTACCCCGTTACAAACATTACAAAATGTTGAGTTCAGAAATCTTCTCACCGGGAGATTTTTTATTGTTTTAGCTTTCAGAATGCTGGCCACTTTATTAGGATGGTGGGTATATCAATTAACAAAAGATCCTTTTTCTATAGGCCTTATCGGGCTTTCGGAGGTAATTCCTGCTGTAAGCTGTGCGCTGTATGCCGGACACGTTATTGATATGAATGAGAAAAAGAGATTGCTTCTCATCTGCAATTATGCTTATATTTTTCTGATCGGACTTCTGTTGGTTCCCGCATTCCTTGATGTAGAAATGCACTTTACAGGCCATCAGATTACTTATTATATCTATGGAGTTATCTTTTTTACCGGAATAGCAAGAGCATTCATTGGCCCTATTGTACCTTCTATGATTCCTAAAATTGTAAAGAAAGAAAACCTTCCCAACGCAGTTACTTTGAACCAGGCTACTTTCCTGATATCTTCTGTCTGTGGACATGCGGTAGGCGGTATTCTTATTGGGTTTATAGGTGTAAAATGGACATTGGTCGCAATTTTAGCATTAATATTTGTTGCTTCACTATTTTTCTGGCAGCTTCACAAACAGTATTCAGAGTACAAAAAGGAAACTGTAAATGTAGCGGAGAGTATGCGTGAAGGAATTTCTTATATTTTTAAAACCAAAGAGATATTGGGAGCATTGTGTCTTGATATGTTTGCTGTACTTTTTGGTGGTGCAGTCGCTATGATCCCGGTATTTGCTACCGATATTTTAAAGTCAGGGGCTGAAGGTTTCGGATTGCTGAATGCGGCATCTGATATCGGTTCCATGTGTATCATTACTATTTTATCCATTGTTCCTCTTCGAAAAAATCAGGGAAAAATACTTCTTGCAGTTGTTACAGGATTCGGGCTTTGCATTATTGGGTTTGGCTTATCTAAATTGTATTGGCTGTCATTCATGTTCCTTGTAATGAGCGGAATGCTTGACGGAATTTCCGTAGTTATCCGAGGCACCATTGTACAGTTAAAAACACCTGATCATATAAGAGGACGTGTCCTCAGTGTCAACTCAATCTTCATTATGTCCAGCAATGAAATGGGACAGTTCGAAAGTGGTGTGATGGCCAAATTATTAGGCGTTGTACGCTCTGTGGTATTTGGAGGATGTATGACTGTTTTGATTGCTTTACTTGTAGGAAGCACCAATCCTAAACTAAGAAAAATGCAATATTAACTTATTATTTATCAATCCATTTCAAATTTAATATTAAAAAAAATCACAATCCGAAATACTTAAAATCAGAATAGAACGTTTTCTATTCTGATTTTACTTTTATAGGCATTTTTTCAAAACCATTCAGAAGATTAAATCCCAAATATTCAGTGAAATCATTAATATCTTTACGATGTCTATATAATTTCACTTAAATAATAAAATACAATATTAGAAATCAATATATTACTTTCATTAAATATATCTCAAAATCTTTAATTTAACGTTAATAATTTTTTATATTTGCTTGATAAAATATCCCCTATGTATAAACTTTTACTAATTTTGAGTTTTTTCGTCACAGGTTCGCTGATGAATGCTCAATTTTTTTCAGATCAAACCTTACAGCAATCTGCTTTGCAGCTGAATACTGCAAAATCAGAAAATGATTATGATACTCTTTTTTCTAAGTTTTCAGAGGCTAAAACAGAAAAATGGCAGGCTAATTATTATGCTGCTGCAACTTTGTATCTTAAAACAAATTTCCTTTTAAAGAACAGCCCGAACAGCCCTCTTGGAGAACCTAATGAATCTGCAAGAAAACTGGCTATGCAAGCTCTGGCTTCTGAAAAGAATAATGGAGAAGTAAATATTCTTCTTGCTCTTATTCATTTTCAGAAAATCAGAATAAAAACGGCTGCAGATGCTCAGAAGGAACTAAAGACAGTTACAAGCTTCATGACGAAAGCGGAAACAACTGTAAAGAACAATCCAAGACTTTCTTTCCTAAAAGCTGAAATGGCTGAAAAACAAGGTAACAAGGCAGAAGCTATTAAACTTTATCAAAAGGCAGTCAAAGAATTCGAAACATCAAACGCCTCATCCAGTTCACCTAACTGGGGAAGACAGCTGATCGGAACAAATTAACAGTAAGAAAATGCATGATCTCCTGAGTAAACTGGGTGGTCAGGTTGCTATTTGATATGAAAGGTTTTTAAATTATTCAATGTTCAGAGAAACATTATTTTGTATCAGATAAAGCACTGTATTTTTTTAGTAATTAAACAATTTACTATTTGTTTTTAAAATCAACTCTTATGAAAAAAGCATTACTTGTTTTCTCAATTATATTTTCACATCTTTTCTTTGCCCAATCAGACTGTACTACTGCAATGGCAGTATGCGGTAACTCGGATATTTCATATACTCCGGGCGGGCATGGAGACATTGCCGAAGACCTCGGCGGATGTTTAACTTCCGATGAAAAATACTCTGTATGGTACTCTTTTACGGTAGCTACAGCCGGAACCCTAACTTTTGAAATCATTCCTAATGACCAGACCGATGATTATGATTTCGGGGTATATGGTCCTAACAAATCATGTGGCAACCTTGGAGCTCCAATCCGTTGTTCTTATTCAGGACAAAGTGGAAACACAGGTCTTAATATGACCGCTACAGATCTTAGTGAGGATGCCTCAGGAGACAAATGGGTGAAATACCTTGACGTATTACCTGGTCAGACTTATTATTTAATTGTAAATAACCACAGAGAAACCGCTAACGGATTCAAATTGTCATGGGGTGGAACAGCTACTTTATCTTCGCCATTCACGGATCCGAATATCCAGCCTCACCCGTTCATTCCACCGGGAATTCCAGGAGCAACGCCTGCAGATCCTAGAGAAGTAGTGGTGTGTGCAAACCCTGCAAGTTTTGATTTCTCTTCATTAACGGCAGGAATCCTTAATGGAAACCCGAACTTCAATATCACTTATCATACAAGCCAGAATGATGCCTTAACAGGCAATAACCCTCTTGTTGGCCCTCAAACAGTTACTCCTGTAGGTGTTTATTTCTACAGTATTAACTACACAGATCCTACTAACCCCAACAGTCCTATTAATAAATGTAGACAGACGGGTAAATTTAAATTTAAAGATGGTACGATCAAGGCAACGAACGTTACTTTAACAAGCTGTAATAACAACAATGCAGGTACAGCAACTTATGATCTTACAACAGCAGATGTTTTTGCAGATCCTACGGCTACAAAAAAATATTATTATACTTTATATGATCTGAATCACTCAATCAATGAGATTACCAACATCTATCAGTTTGTTTCAGCTGAAGGTAAAATCTATGTAAAAGTGACCTCCGTATTTGGATGTTCTGATATTGCAGAGATTACCCTTAAGTTCTACCCTGCTATTATTGCAAAAGATGCTGAATTAAGATCATGTTTTATTGAAGCAAATCCTTCTACAGCATTATTTAACCTTGACAATGCGGCTGTCATCACACCGCAAGCTGGTATTACTAAGAAGTATTTCCCTTCATTAACGGATGCTGTGGATGCAACTAATGAAATTTTAAATGCAAATTATATTGCACCTAGTGGTCTGGTATACGTAAGAGTATCTGATACCAGAGGATGTTTTGTAGTTGTAAAAATTGGTTTAACAGTCCTTGCACCTGTAAAATCTAATGTTCTGAAAGACAAAATCATCTGTATAGAAGACACAACAACTTTAGATGCCGGACCTGGATTCAAAAGCTATGAGTGGAGCACTGGAGCTACAACTCAGTCTATCAAAGATGTAGGAGTTGGAATCTACTGGGTAAAATTAAAAACAGGAGAATGTATTACCACTCAAACGGTAACAGTATATCCTTCTGATCAGCCGGTTGTAGCAAGCATTGATGTTTCTAACACTACACTAACAATCAATGTCATAGGAGGAACACCGGATTACCAGTATTCTATGGATAAAATCATATGGCAGCCTTCGAATACATTCTCGAATGTAGCAAGAGGAACATACAAAGTATATGTAAAAGATGCTTACGACTGCGACCCTATTGAAGTTACGGTAGTAGTTCCTAACCTGATCAATATGATTACTCCAAACGGAGATGGTGTGAACGATGTTGTAGATTATTCTGCCATTGCTGACAAACAAAACCTAGTTTTGAGTATCTTTGACAGATACGGAACAAAAATCCACCAAGGAGACAAATCCAACGGATACAAATGGGACGGGACTATTGCAGGAAAGAAGATTCCAACAGGTACCTACTGGTATTCTGTAACATGGAATGAGAATGACAAGAAGAATACTCCGTTCAAGTTTTCAGGTTGGATCGTTGTAAAAAACAGAGAATAACCCTTATATAATATGAAAAAGCCGCTTTGGCGGCTTTTTCTTTTAACTAAACCATGAAAAATTAATTGATCTCAATTTTGTTTAACAAAAATCGTTTTAACAATGAAAAAAATACTACTTCTTTTTATTTTATTGATAACACAGATAGTCTACTCACAGTCAGATTGTATCACAGCCATTCCAATCTGTGGTAACTCTGACATTTCTTACACCCCTTCAGGACCTGGAAATATTATAGAAATTCTTAATGCAAACGGAGGGTGTCTTGGCACCAATGAAAGATATACCGTTTGGTATACTTTCACTGTATCTACACCAGGTACACTTGCATTTAAAATAAAACCTAATGACCAAACTGATGATTATGATTTTGCAGTCTATGGACCTACAACAAACGGCTGTGCTTCTTTACAGAATGCAGATCACGTGTTCATACAGCCTATAAGATGTAACTATAGCGGTACTCCGGGAGATACAGGACTTGATCTTACTCTTGCTCCACCTGCAGTATTCCCTACCAATCCTCCTGGTACTACAGCCAGTATGAACAATGGTAAATGGAGTCCTTATATGGATGTATTAGCAGGACAAACCTATTATTTGGTTATTGATAACTTCAGTAGATCCGTTAATGGCTTTTCTATGGAATGGTCAGGTACTGCAAGTTTAAGTTCTGCATTTAACGATCCTCTTCTTTCTCCTAATCCATTCATTCCACCGGGAATTCCTGGAGCAACTCCTAATGACCCAATGCAGGTAATGGTTTGTTCATTGCCTTCACAATTTGATTTTACAACCCTGTCAGCAGGAATCATTAATGGTAACAGTTCTAACTTCAAGGTTACGTATCACAAGACAACCAATGATGCCCTTACAGGAGAAAACCCTCTTACAATAGCAACTGTAGATGGGACAACAATATACTATTATAGAATTGTATATAAAGATCCGAATAACCCAACGAACCCTATCAACGGATGTTTCATAACCGGGAAATTTAAATTTGTGAATGTAGGCATCTCAGCCAATACTGCCACTTTATATTCTTGTAATAACAATGGAGCCGGTACAGCTAAATATGATTTAACAACAGCCAATATCTTCGGCGGAGGCGGAGCAACGATTAAGTATTACACTACGGTTGATGATATGAATGCAGAAGTCAACGAGATTACTGACCCTGTTAACTATATTTCTCCGGAAGCAACTGTATACGCAAAAGTAATTTCCACTTTTGGATGTAAAGCAACTACTACTATCAGACTATTGTTCTACCCTACAGTAGTATTAAAAGATGCTGTACTTCAAAACTGTTATATTGATAATGATGTTACCCGTTCAACTTTCGACCTTTCTAAAGCTGATATCGGAGTACCTGTACCAACACCTACAGGAACTATCATTAAGTATTATACTTCGATAGCTGATGCCAAGGCTCAGACCAACCCAATTTCGGCAGCGCTTAATTATCTTTCAGAAAGCACAACGGTATACGTAAGAGTAAACAATGACAAGCAGTGTTATGCAATTGCTAAGATTGAACTGAAAGTATTACCTCCTGTAAAATCTGCAGTATTAAAAGATAAAACGATTTGTGCTGAAAGTAAAACCACATTGGATGCCGGACCTGGATTCGACAGCTATGAATGGAGCACAGGAGAAACTACACAATCTATCAATAACGTAAGTGTAGGAGTCTATTTTGTAAAACTTCAGACTGGAAAATGTTTCACTCTTCAGGAAGTACGTGTACATGCAAGCCTTCAGCCAGTGATTTCAGGAATAGAGATCTCAAACAACAACATTACTGTTACCGCTACAGGTGGAGTTCCTCCATATAAATTTTCTGTAGACGGCATCAACTGGCAGGATTCCAATACATTTACTGGACTTCCAAGAGGCGAGAATACAGTTTATGTAAAAGATACCTATAACTGTACTCCTATTCAGGTGACCGTTACTGTTCCTAACCTTATTAATGCTATCACTCCAAACGGAGATAACGTAAATGATGTGATCGACTACTCTGCACTGGCATACAAGAAAAACCTTATCTTCATTGTGTATGACAGATATGGAAACAAACTTCATGAAGCCAACAAAATGAGAAACTTCACTTGGGACGGAACTGCTTTCGGTAAGAAAATCCTAACAGGAACTTACTGGTACACGATCTCATGGAACGAAAACAATAAAGACAATACAGAAACCAAATATTCAGGATGGGTATTGGTAAAAAATAAAGAATAAGTTATACTCAATCTTTTTGAAAAAATCACCTCAGACCGAGGTGATTTTTTTTATCAACAAGATCAATCTCCTATTTACAGCATTTTCCGAAAGACTGCTAATAATTTGTTGAATACTATTTTTTTATTATTTTTTAAATAAACTATCTTTGCACCATGGCGCAGAAAGAAACATTATCATCCCTGACACACGGAAACTTTGCAAAAGAATTGTCTATTGCGGATGGAAAAATGCCTCCCAATGCAGTGGATTTTGAAAGACTTGTTATCGGAACTTTTTTGATTGACAAAAAAGGTCTTGACCACTCCATTGACCTCCTTACTTCAGAAGTATTTTATGATCCAAGACATCAGGTCATCTTCTCTACCATCTTAAAGCTTTATGAAGGCAACCATCCGGTAGACTTAATGACCATTATTCAGGAATTAAAAAAAGAAGATAAACTGAGCCAGGCAGGTGGTGACCACTATATCATCGATCTGACTATGGGAGTAAGTTCATCTGCCCACATTGAATACCATGTACGTGTCATTCTTGAAAAATATATTTTAAGAAGCCTTATCAATGTTTCTGCCAATGTAATAGATTCTTCCTACAAAGAATCTACGGATGTTTTTGAACTTCTGGACAAAGCAGAACAATCTTTCTTCGAAATCACCAACGGAACGATTAAGAAAGGATTTGATACGGCCAATTCATTAGTAAAACAGGCAATTGATACGATTAAATCTTTAAAAGATAAGGAAGGACTTTCAGGTGTTCCTTCAGGATTCAGAGATGTAGATAAGGAAACCGGTGGATGGCAGAATTCTGACCTTATCATTATTGCTGCCCGTCCCGCGATGGGTAAAACAGCATTCCTTCTTTCCATGGCCAGAAATATTGCAGTAGGACACAAAATTCCTATGGCTCTTTTCTCTCTCGAGATGGCGTCTGTACAGCTTATCACCAGAATGATTGCTTCTGAAACAAGAATTTCTTCTGAGAAATTAAGAAAAGGAACCCTGGATGATGAAGAATGGCAGAGACTATTCTCTAATGTATCTGAGTTGGAAAATGCTCCTTTATATATTGATGAAACGCCTTCCCTTTCCATATTCGATTTCCGTGCAAAATGCCGAAGACTTGTCATGCAGCATGGAGTAAGGGTGATCATGGTCGACTACCTTCAGTTGATGACAGCAGGAAGCAGCGGAGGAAAAGGAGTTGGAAACCGTGAACAGGAGATCTCCATGATTTCACGTTCATTAAAAGCCATTGCAAAAGAACTTAACGTACCGGTAATTGCACTTTCGCAGCTTTCAAGAAGTGTGGAAGCACGTCCAGGAAAAAGACCTCAGCTTTCTGACTTGAGGGAATCCGGGGCGATTGAGCAGGATGCGGATATCGTATCTTTCATCTTCCGACCAGAATATTATAAAATTACTGTTTGGGATAATGATGAGGAAGGACAGGAAACTTCTACAGAAAACCAGGCCGAGCTGATTATTGCAAAACACAGGAATGGTGCTACTGCAGATGTCAGATTATCTTTCTTAAAACATTTTGCAAAATTTGCTGATATTGAAGCAGCAATGGAAGGAGCCGGAGGAGGATACCCTTCCAACTTTGGAGAACCAAGCGGCTTTGACAAAATAAAAACCACCATTCAGCCAGGAGCAGCATTTGACCTTCCGGACAGCTCAAAACTCTCCGGATCATCAATGAATGACTTTGATGATGATGATGATTTTCCGTTTTAAGTTGAAAACTGAAGCTTAAACTAAATTCAGCTTAATTCCCAAACCATAATTCAATTTTTTAAAAAGCAGATTTGAGAATCGAAATTTATACCGACGGAGCTTGCAGCGGAAATCCGGGAAAAGGCGGATATGGAATTCTTATGCGCGTTCCCGAAAAAAATTATCAGAAAACGTTTTCCAAAGGATTTCGAAAAACTACCAACAACAGAATGGAACTTCTGGCGGTCATCACCGCATTGGAAAAACTGAAATCTACAGAAAATGACATTCATGTGTATACCGACAGTAAGTACGTATCTGATGCGATAAACCAAAACTGGATTGCCGGATGGATCAAACGAGGCTGGAAGAATGTAAAGAACCCTGATCTCTGGAAAAGATTTGTTGAGTTATATAATAAACACACCCCTAAAATGCATTGGGTAAAAGGCCATGCAGGGCACTTTGAGAACGAACTTTGCGACAAATTAGCGGTTGCAGCCGCCAGCTCTCCTGATCTCGAAATTGATACTTATTTTGAGGGTTTGGATAGCAATTCCTTATTTTAATTTAATTCATATAAATACGTAATCAATACTACAATATTCACCATTACCTCATAATAAGTATTATTTTTTTAAAATATTATTAAAATTTTAGCAAAATTAACACTAAATACATATTATTTAATCGGGATTTAATATCTTTACACATTAATCAAAGTCCCATTTAAATGAATAAAAATCTATTATTGTATTTATCTGTTTTTTTACTCTGCATAGCCGGGAAGTCCTTTGCCCAGACTTATCAGCTTATCGGAAACCCAGTGACGACTACTGGATGGACGATGGTTTCCCCTACCCAGGTAAACACAGATTTTATTCAGCTCACCCCGGACACCAACAACCAATCCGGTTCTATCAGGCTGAATGACCCCATCAACTTAAAATATTGTGACAAATGGAGAGTAGAATTTGATTTCAGAATGGATTCTAACCAAACCTCCAACGGAGATGGAATCGCCTTCTGGTATCTAGCTAATCCACCTGTCGCCAGCGTATTAGGATCCGGACTCGGAGTATCTCAAAACGCAGTTGGACTTATCGTAGGATTGGATACTTACAACAATACAACCACTGCTACAATGAGCAAGGTTCATGTTGCTTACGGACAGGTTCAAAATACAACTGACAACAATAACGTTGAATTTTTCAATGTTGCAGGAAGTTCCTTTCACTCACCGGATTTGAACACTACACAACCTTTTCAGGGTACCACCTTTAAACATGTTGAAGTAACCGCACAGGTAGATCCCGCGGCTCCTACAAGCTGGATTTTAAAAATAACAATAGACGGCAATGTAATTTGTAATCAGTCTTTTGCTCCTGCCGGAACAGCTGCTGCAATGACAGTCGGATATTTTGGATTTTCAGCTTCCACAGGAGGTGCAAGATCAAGACATTCTATTAAAAATGTAAAAATTTATACTGATAAAGTTCCTATTTTACAAAACTCGGCCACGCAGTCTTTCTGTCCTAATCCCACTACCGGATACGGATCTGTAAACCTGACTTCGTTCAATTCACAGTTTGTCAACAATACTTCAAACTATACATTTACCTATTATCCACTGGGAAGTTCTACTCCTATTGCTAATCCTGCCAATTACCAATTCAATGCGAATACAACAGTTACTGTTGTTATTAAAGATAATGCAGGATTGCTCTGTGATAACCCGGATGGTAAGATTTTACTCGTTCTCGCTCCTTTTAAAGCGGAGGATAAAACCATTACGGTATGTAATAATAACAAAGCCGGAAGTGCCGCTTTCAACCTGAATACAGCAAATGTAACAGGTGTTCCGGGAGCTATTAAAAAATATTACAAAACATTAGCAGATCTCAACGCGGATACGAATGAAATTCAAAATCCCGGCAACTACTTATCTGCTCCGGGAGTAGTGTATGTAAAAGTAACAACTCCTCAGGGATGTACAGGTACAGCAAAAATCACGCTGGCCTTTTATGCTGACACTCCTGTGCAAGAAGCTACACTTAGATCATGTTTTATTGAAAACAATATTACCAGTGCTATTTTTAATCTGACCACAGCGAATGTTACTACATTAACTACCGGAGCGACAAAAAAATACTACACCTCCATTGCTAATGCCTTAGACGGAACCAATGAGATCATGAATCCTCTTCAGTACTTATCCACGAGTACTGCCGTGTATGCAAAAGTAACGGATGCCAACGGATGTTTTAATATTGCCAAAATCAATCTTATTGTATTACCACCTGTAACCTCTTCGGTTTTGAAAGATAAAACCATTTGTATTGGTGAAAAAACAGATCTGGATGCAGGTCCTGGCTTTGACGGCTATGAGTGGAGCACCGGAGCAACTACCTCATCTATTAAAGATCTGGGAGTAGGTGTTTATTGGGTGAAGCTTAAAACAGGGAATTGTATCACTACCCAGATTGTAAAAATAAATGCATCTGCAAACCCTGTGATCTCCAGCATTGATATTGATAACAACACCATCACAGTAAATGTTGCCGGAGGAAAACCTCAGTATCAATTCTCTCTGGATGGAGTCAACTGGCAGACCAGCAATATATTTACCGGACTGGCAAGAGGAGAAGTAAGAGTGTATGTAAAAGACTTCTATAACTGTACTCCTATTGAAGTTCAGATCACCGTACCTAATCTGATTAATGCCATCACTCCAAATGGCGACAACGTAAACGACTTCATTGACTATTCAGCACTTGCTTACAAGAAAAACCTGGTATTCATCGTCTACGACAGATATGGTAACAAATTATATGAGGCTGGAAAAATGAGAAACTTCACATGGGACGGAACTGCTTCCGGTAAAAAAGTTCTTACAGGAACTTACTGGTACACCATCTCATGGAACGAGAACAATAAAGACAATACAGAAACCAAATATTCAGGCTGGGTATTGGTTAAAAACAGAGAATAAATTTAGTATCCGAAACTACCTCATATGGGGTAGTTTTGGTATTAAAATAAGCATTCTCGCCTCCTGAATTTGAAATTAAATATTGCTTTTATGATCAAATTAAACATGTAACAAAATCAATTTTATATCAAAAAAAACAAATAACATCACAATCCATCCACTATGAAAAAAGATATACTCATTTTTTTACTGACTATCTTATTATGCTTGCCGGGAAGGGTGTTTTCACAAACATACCAGCTTACCGGAAACCCTGTAAATACAACAGGCTGGGATCTGGTCTCTGATGCTGTAGTAAGCGGAGACTTTGTAAGACTTACAACCGATCAGACCAGCAGATACGGGGCTGTAAAATTATCCACTCCTATCACCTTGAGCTATTGTGATAAATGGAAAGTGGAATTCGATTTCAGAATTGACGGAAACGGAACTGCACAGTTCGGAAAAGGAGACGGCTTTACCTTCTGGTATCTTGCCAATCCACCAACAGGATTCGTTTCAGGAGGAGGGCTTGGTATCCCGGCGAATGCTTCCGGTCTAATGGTTGGTTTTGATATCTTCAACAACACTACCGAGGGTCAGATGAGTAAAGTTCATATTCTTTACGGCACCAATAATACAGCTGGTAACAATATCGAATACAATACTACCGCAGGAAGCACATTCCATTCTCCAGACCTTATTGCCACTCAGCCGTTTGTAGGAGATACCTACAGACATGTTGAAGTAAACGGAGAAACAGACCTTACCAATCCAACAAACTGGATTATCAAAGTAAGAATCAACGGTGTGCTTATCGCAGATCAGTCTTTTGCTCCTTCCGGAGGCGCAGTAGGAATGTCACAGGGATATTTCGGTTTTTCTGCAGCAACAGGAGGTGCCAGCGCAAGACATTCTATTAAAGATGTAAAAGTATTTGTAGATAAAGTTCCTATTTTAAGTAATACGGTAAGTCCTTTCGTATGTACAAATCCCGCTACCGGAAATGGTGTAGTGGATCTTACTTCTTTCAACTCTCAATTTGTAAATAATCCTGCAAACTACGTTTTCACTTATTATGTTTTGGGAAGCTCTACGCCTATTGCTAATCCTGCAAGTTTCCAGTATTCAGGAAACACTACCATTAAGGTTATTGTAAAAGACCCTACTTCCACTCTTTGTGATAATGGTGATGGGGTTATTCAGCTTAATCCTACTCCATTTGCTGCAACCGATGCAAGTCTTACAGGCTGTAATAATAACAATGCGGGAACGGCAACATTTGATCTTAACACTGCCACTGTAACGAACGTAGCAGGAACTACCAAAGAGTTCTATCCCACTTTATTTGATCTCAATAATGGAACCAACCAAATTACTAACCCTTCAGCTTATGCTTCTGCGGCAGCTACAATATATGTAAGGGTAACTACTCCTCAAGGTTGTGTAAGTACAGCTAAAATTACACTTAACATCTATCCTGTTGTGGTTGTCAATGATGTTGAAATAAAATCCTGCTTTATAGAAACCAATCCATCTATGGCATCTTTTAATCTTACGGGAGCCATCGTTTCTCAAGGCGGACTTACAAAAGAATATTACCCATCATTAGCTGATGCAATCAGCGGAACTAATGCAATCTCCACTCCGGCGGCATATATTGCTCCTAATGGGGTTGTTTATATTAAAGTATTCAGTGCAAACGGATGTTATTCAATTGCTAAAGTTACTCTCACTGTAATCCCTCCTGTTTTCTCAAGAACATTACTTGATCAGACTATTTGTATAGAAAATACTACAATATTAGATGCAGGGGCCGGCTTCAAAAGTTATGAATGGAGCACAGGAGCTACCACTCAATCAATCAAAAATGTAGGTGTAGGTACTTATTGGGTAAAACTTAAAACCGGAGATTGTATTGCATTACAAAAAGTAACGGTATATCCTTCTGATAATCCGGTTGTCACTACTGTTGATATTTCAGGAAGTACGGTTACAGTATTTGTAAACGGCGGAACTCCTCCTTATCAGTATTCTATGGATAATATCAACTGGCAGGATTCTAACATTTTTACCAATATTGCCAGAGGTGAAGCCAAAATATATGTAAGAGACGGATACAATTGTATCCCTGTTGAAGTTAATATTACTGTACCTAACCTGATCAACGTGATCACTCCTAACGATGACGGTATTAATGATTTTGTTGATTATTCTGCTCTTGCCAACAAACAGAATCTGGAAATAGGAATCTTCGACAGATACGGTTACAAAATGTTCCAGGCTGATAAAACCAATGGCTACAAATGGGCAGGTACCACTAATGGAAGCAAAAAAGTTCCTACAGGAAATTACTGGTATTCTGTTTCATGGAATGAAAATAATAAAAACAGTACTCCGATAAAATTCTCAGGTTGGATTGTTGTAAAAAACAGAGAATAATTACACTTTCCATCACATCAAAAGAATCACCCCGCCAGCCGGGGTGATTTTTTGTATTAACAGGGCGGAGATATTTCATTTTAAAGACTCTTTATTCATATTCAATTCTTAAATTTGTCCTATGAATTATTTGGAAGCTTTAAGCAGAAGATATTCTGTGAAAAAATTCAATCATCAGATTATTCCTCAGGAAACTCTTCACAATATTCTTGAGTCAGGAAAGCTGTCTGCCAGTTCTCTGGGACTTCAGCCCTATAAAATAGTTATTGTTGAGAGTGAGGAAATGAAGCAGAAATTAATTCCGGCTTTCTATAATCCTTCTCAGATATCTACCTGTTCTCATCTTATTGTCATTATTTCAAAAAAAGTCATTGAGGAGAACTATATCCGGGGATATTTTAATCACATATCTGAAGTAAGAGATACTCCTGTTGAAAAACTGGATCCTTTCAGAAACAGCATCAGCCAGCATATCAATCAGAAAACACAGGATGAAATTTTCAATTGGGCAGAAAAACAATCTTATATCGTATTGGCCAATCTTATGTATGCCGCTGCTATTGAAAGTATAGATTCTTGCCCTATGGAAGGCTTTCGCCAGAATATTATAGAAGAAATTCTGAATATCAATCCTGAAACAGAAAAAGTAACCGTCACCCTCGCTTTAGGCTACCGTTCTGAAGAAGACCATTTTCAGCACATGAAAAAAGTAAGGAAACCAAACGAAAAATTGTTTAAATTTATTTAATCGTTTTCAAACGATTGTACCTAAAGCAAGCATATGATAAAAGCGGATGTATTAGTAATTGGTTCCGGCATTTCCGGACTTTCCTATGCCATTAAAGTTTCTGAACAGCTCCCTGATGCCAAAATCATTATCGTAACAAAATCTGACGAAGACGAAAGCAATACCAAATACGCACAAGGCGGTCTGGCTGTTGTTACAGATTTTCAAAATGATAATTTTCAAAAACATATTGACGATACGATGCGTGCCGGAGACGGAGAAAACAAGCGTGATGTTGTAGAAATGGTGGTAAGAGAAGCTCCTGCAAGATTCAACGAAATTGTAGAATGGGGCGCTCAGTTCGATATGAAAAATGGCAAATTTGCTTTAGGAAGAGAAGGCGGCCACACCGAAAACAGAATTGTACACCACAAAGATATTACAGGTTTTGAAATTGAACGGGCATTGCTGACAACAGCCAATAACAGCCCGAATATTGAAATCCTCGACCATCATTATGTAATCGATATCATTACCCAGCACCATGTTCCCGGAAAAGAACTTAATGAAGGAGACATTCACTGCTATGGCGCTTATATTCTGGATGAAAAGTCCAAGACCATCAAAAAAATCACTTCTAAAATAACACTGGCTGCAACAGGAGGCGCGGGACATGTTTATAAAAACACCACCAATCCTACCATTGCTACAGGAGACGGAATAGCTTTCGTGGCCAGAGCAAAAGGAAAAGTTTCCAATATGCAGTATTATCAGTTCCACCCAACAGCTTTGTACAGCAAAATGGATGGAATGTTGTTTTTAATTTCTGAAGCTGTTCGTGGAGACGGAGCAAAATTAAGAACCAAACGAGGCGAAAAATTCATGCATAAATATGATGAGCGTGAAGAATTAGCATCCAGAGATATTGTTGCCAGAGCCATCGATGCCGAAATGAAAATTACCGGAGACGAATTTGTTGGTTTAGACTGTAAGGAAATGAACCATGAAAAATTTTTAGAACATTTCCCCAATATTTATAAAAAATGCAGAGACGAAGGAATTGATCCTTTCACTCAACTCATCCCTGTTGTACCGGCCTGCCACTATTTAATGGGCGGTATTGAAGTGGACAGAGACGGACAGTCTTCCATCAGAAATCTTTTTGCTGTAGGAGAATGTACCAACTCAGGACTTCACGGAGCCAACAGACTGGCATCCAATTCACTACTTGAAGGTTTGGTTTTCGGACACAATGCTGCCATGAAAACAGTAGACCTTCTGAATGAAAACAATTTCAACTTTGATGATCTGAAAGCCGTTCCGGAATGGAATGAAGAAGGAATGAAAATCATGGACGAAATGGTAATCGTAAGCTATCTCAGAAAGCAGCTCCAGGAAATGATGAGCGATCTGGTAGGTATTGTAAGAAGTGACAGACGTCTGAATATGGCTTTGCAGAAACACCAGGAAATTGCGGCTGCCGTAGATGAGATCTACCACTACTCTATTCTTTCTCCACAATTATCGGAATTAAGAAATCTTACAACCGTTGCCCACCTCATCATTACCCAATCCATGGAAATGACAGAGAATAAGGGAGCATTTTATAATAAAGATTTGGTTTAATTTTAATTAAACAAATGAAAACCCTGAATTTAAATATTCTTACAACAGTCAATATTTTATTCTATTCAAGAATGATCCTTTCATTGACTTGTGGTTTAGTATTATTGAGTTTTTGGGAGCAAGATAAAAAAATTGATACTTTTTCAAATATAGCCATCCTTGCAGGAATAATACTTTTGGGCCTTTTTTTCGGATTATACGGAATCACATTATTAAAAAAGATTATTGTTCCCAGATCCAAATACCCTTTAGCTTTAAATCTTTTATGCAATATGCAAGGGTTGGGAAAACCGAATTATTATGGAAGTCTAAAATTTGATTTAAATAATATCATTAAAGATAATAAGTTATGCTTAACACTATACTATATCAATAATCCTCAATATCCGATTTTAACATTCAATAGAGAAAAAATCACTTACTACACTCAGGAATATAATTGGGATCATTTTAAATGGAATTATAAAATCATACCACAAGGACGAAACGAAAAACGAGTATTAGAGTTTCAAGGTATTAATCAAAACAATATAAATATAAAAGACAATATAGATTTTGAAAAAATAGATGCAAAGGAAAATGAAGTCCTTTTACTCTTCATTATTCACGATTTATTATTCGGAAAAAGATCCTCCTTTTATTATTAAAATCAAAATTATGAAAAGACCAGCATACGTAACAGATAAAACACTAAAGACATTTATAAAAAATGCTCTTGAAGAAGATATTCAGGATGGAGACCACTCTACCCTGTCTACCATTCCGCAGGATCTTATACAAAGTGCTAAGCTTTTAGTAAAACAGGACTGTATTCTGGCAGGTGTTGAGCTGGCGGAAATCATTTTCAATACTTTTGACAAAAATCTGAAAGTGGAAGTTTTCATTAAAGATGGAACGCCTTGTAAATTCGGGGATGTTGCACTTATTGTAACAGGAAGCGCCAGGTCTATTCTTTCCACTGAGAGATTCGTTCTTAACTGTATGCAGAGAATGAGCGGTATTGCTACCCTTACCCATGACTGGGACTCAAGATTGGTAGGGACAAAAACTAAACTTTTAGATACAAGAAAAACGACTCCTAACTTCAGAATGTGTGAAAAATGGGCAGTTGCCATAGGTGGAGGAACCAATCACAGATACGGTCTTTATGACATGATCATGCTGAAAGATAATCACATTGATTACAACGGAAGCATTACCAATGCAGTGGCAATGGCGAAGGACTATGTTAAAAAGAATAAGAAAAAGTTAAAAATAGAGGTTGAAACAAGAAACCTTGAGGAAGTTCAGGAAGCGATCAATGCAAAAGTTGACAGAATCATGCTTGATAATATGGATGTGAAGACCATGAAGGAAGCTGTAAAAATGATCAACGGTTCATCTGAGTCTGAAGCTTCAGGTGGAATTACCCGTGATATGCTGAAAGAAATTGCTTCCACAGGGGTCACATTTATCTCTGTAGGAGCCCTTACACACTCTGCTGAGAATATAGATTTGAGTCTCAAAGCAGTGAAATAGCGTTGAATTTTTAACAAAAACACCCCCACTTTGTTAAAAATTCAATAACATGACTTTTTTCATGTAAAAACCCAGTTTTTAGTTACAATGCTGAATTTCAACACATTAACGTTATTGAGAATAATTAAAAATTAACATTGAGTTAATAATAGTTAAATTTTATTTTGCGAATTTTGCAGAAAATTAAATCTAATTATTACTAATTATTACTAACGATTATGAAATTAATCAACAAATCGATACTAACTGCGGTTATTACTTTATCTACAGCTAGTGTTTATTACGCTCAACAAGTTCAGGACACAGTACAAAAGTCCAAGGATATTGACGAGGTAATCTTAAGAGGTGTAACGGATATCGCTAAAGATAGAAAGACACCAGTTGCTGCTTCTACCATTAAAGCAGCACAACTTGCAGAAAGATTAGGTAACCAAGAGCTACCTGAGATTTTGAACACTACTCCATCTGTTTACGCTACAAAATCCGGAGGTGGTTTTGGTGATGGAGGTCTTACAATCAGAGGTTTCGAATCAAGAAACATTGCTGTAATGGTAAACGGTATGCCAGTTAACGATATGGAAGGTGGTGCTGTTTATTTCTCAAACTGGACTGGTTTATCTGATGTAACAAGCACATTACAGGTTCAGAGAGGTTTAGGTTCTTCTAAATTAGCTATTGCTTCTGTAGGAGGAACAGTTAACTTCCTTACCCGTTCTGCTGATATGAAAAGAGGAGGGGTAATTAGATTAGGTGTTGGTAACAACGATTATTTAAAAACTTCCTTTTCTTACAATACAGGAAAATCTAAAGATGGTGTTTCAGCATCATTCTTAATGAGCAGACAAGCCGGAGGTACTTATATTGAAAATACAGATTATGAATCTTATGCATATTTCTTTGCATTAGGTTATGAAATCAACAAAAAACATAACTTACAGTTTACTGTAACTTCTGCTCCTCAATGGCACGATCAAAGAACTTTTGCTCCAACAATTCAAAATTACATCAACTATAATCCTGACCATGATGGAACTCCTTATAGAAGATATAATTCAGATTTTGGATACTATACGGATGCAAACGGAAATAAAGTTGCCTTAGCAAACAGATCAAACTACTATGCTAAGCCGGTAATGATGTTGAACTGGGACTGGACAATGAATGAAAAGTCTAAGTTAAGTACGGTTTTATACATGTCCAATGGTAGAGGTGGTGGAACTGGTGAACTTGGTAGAGTAGGTGGAAAAGGAATCACTGATTTCTATGATACAGCAGGTCACTTCAACTATGATGCTATTTTTGCAGCTAACGCAGCAGTTAACTTAAATACTGCAGGTGCAGGAAGTACTTTGGTTCGTAGATCAAATATCAACTCTCACAACTGGTATGGTATCTTGGCTAACTTCCAACACAAAATCAATGACAACTGGAACTTCTCAATAGGTACAGATGACAGATATTACTATGGGTACCACTATCAGGTTCTTACAGACCTTTATGGAGCTTCAGGATATAAAGATGCTGCTAACAAAAACCTACCTGCACCAAGAATCGTAAATACTCTTTATGATTACAAAAAACTTTCGTGGAATCCTTTCGGAGGTAAAATGGCTCCAGCTGAAGATCAGGTAGGATATAGCAATGACGGAGAAGTACTTTGGTACAGTGGATTTGCACAAGTAGAATATACTAAAGATAACTTATCTGCATTCTTGCAAGGTTCCGTATCTAACCAAGGGTATCAGAGAATTGACAACTATGTTGTAGACGGAAGTACATTAAAAGGTCAGACGGTAAATACTAAAACAGGGTTCAAAAACCTTTTTGGATATAATATTAAAGGGGGTGCTAACTATAACATCAACGAGCAACATAACGTTTTTGCAAACTTAGGTTACTATAGCAAACAGCCTTTCCTTAACACAGTTTATCCAAGTAACCAACAGCTTATCAACCCAACTCTAACTAACGAGAAGATTTCTTCTGCTGAAATTGGATATGGCTTCAGATCTGCTAAATTCAGTGCAAACGTTAACGTGTACAGAACACAGTGGAAAGACAGATGGTTAAGAAAAACTAACCAGACATTTACATTGCCTGATAATTCAACAGTTACAGGTTATGCTGAGATCAACGGTATTACTGAAGTTCACCAGGGAGTGGAATTTGACGGAGTTTACAAACCTAACCGTTTCTTAGAAATTCAAGGAATGTTCTCTTGGGGAGATTACTACTATAAAGGAAATGCTTCTGTAGCAGCGTTTGATGACAACAACAACCCAGTAACTTTAGCTGGTGCGTCTGGAAACGAATTATACCTTGATAAAGTAAAAGTGGGTGGATCGAGTAACAACAGTATTCCTCAGATGACTGCATCATTAGGACTTACTGTAAAACCAGTAAAAGACCTTAATATCTTTGGAACGTGGAGATATGTAGGTAAACTATATTCTACTGTTGATCCTGGAACATTCACAAATGTTTCCGCACAGGAAAGAGGTGTATTGAAATTACCAGATTTCAACTTATTTGATGTAGGCTTCTCTTACAAAATCAGATTACAGAACGAAGCTCAGTATTTCACTATTGGAGCTAACGTTTATAACCTGTTTGATAAAATTTATATTTCCGATTCTGCAACAAGCATCTTTGGAACAGATAAAATTACAGCAAACAACGATCCTGATAAAGGAAAAACTTACGAAGAAGCTGGTAGAATGTACAATGGTGTAGCAACTGGTAACCGTGCTTATTTCGGTTTCGGAACTACTTGGGCAGCAACATTATCATTCAACTTCTAATAATATCACAATATTAGATTTTATAAATATCAATCCCGGCTTTGAGCCGGGATTTTTGTTATCTTTGTGTACAAAAAAATAGGATTATGGATTTTTACAAGATTTTTCTTAGTGCACACAAAGGATTCGGGTATTTAGAACTTCTTTTAGTTGCATTATTTATCATTGCACTTTTAGCTACTATGTTTGGCTTCAGTGGAAAAGTGAACAAATTTTTAAAGAAGACTACTCTCTTTACGATGATTTTCTTCCACGTTCAGTTTTTAATAGGAATATGCTTGTTATTCATATTTTCTCCAGGTTTCAAAGCTGCTTTAGATGCAGGAACATTAATGAAAGATGCTTACAGCAGACAGACATTTGTTGAGCACCCTTTCTCTATGTTAATCGCAGCAGTATTAATGACCATTATCAACAAAAAAGTAAAATCCAACGACACAATCTCTCTTGGAGTAGTTATTATGGGATTGATCGCGGCAGGTCTATTTGCATTCGCGTTCCCTTGGCTAAGAGTCTTTGGAGCTTAAAAAAGACAAAGAAATTATATGCGTTATAATTTATAAATAGTTTAATCTTAAATTTTTAATTAAATCAATGAAAGTAGCTGTAGTAGGTTCAACAGGAATGGTTGGACAAGTTATGCTTAAAGTTTTGGAGGAGAGAAACTTCCCTGTAACAGAATTAATCCCGGTAGCATCCGAAAGATCTGTAGGCAAGAAGGTGAAGTATAAACAGAAGGAATTTACCATCGTAAGCATGAAGGACGCTATAGCTGCCAAACCGGATATTGCAATCTTCTCTGCAGGTGGTTCTACTTCTCTTGAATTTGCACCCTTATTTGCAGAAGCAGGAATCACAGTAATTGATAATTCTTCAGCTTGGAGAATGGACCCTGATAAAAAATTAGTTGTTCCTGAGATCAATGCTGATGTTTTGACAAAAGAAGATAAAATCATTGCAAATCCGAACTGTTCTACCATTCAATTGGTAATGGTTCTGGGACCTTTGAACAAAAAATATGATTTAAAAAGAGTAATTGTTTCTACTTACCAGTCCGTAACAGGAACAGGGAAAGCCGCTGTAGACCAGTTAAACGGTGAAATCAGCGGAGATGAATCTACTGAAAAAGTATATCCTTATCAGATCTTCAAAAATGCATTACCACACTGTGATGTATTCTCTGATGATGATTACACGAAAGAAGAGATCAAACTGATGAAGGAGCCTAAGAAAATTTTAGGAGACGATACCTTCAACCTGACAGCAACAGCAGTAAGAGTTCCGGTTCAGGGAGGACATTCTGAAAGTGTAAACATTGAATTCGAAAATGAATTTGAACTGGATGAAGTAAGAAAAATCTTATCCGAAACTCCTGGGGTAATCGTAATGGATGATGTGAAAAACAACCAATATCCAATGCCTTTATATTCGGAAGGAAAAGATGAAGTTTTCGTAGGAAGAATCAGAAGGGATCTGTCACAGCCCAAAACGCTCAACCTCTGGATCGTTGCAGACAATCTGAGGAAAGGAGCAGCAACCAACGCTGTACAAATTGCAGAATACCTTGTAGCAAACAACTTAGTATAAACTAACAAAATAAAAAAGAGTCTCAAAATTGAGATTCTTTTTTTTATCAAACTTAATATGAATACCCAGAAAAATACCCACAAAGAGAAAATAGGATTCCAAAAGCTCATAGCTATATTTGGAATCATCCTTTTTATCGGAAAGATTATTGCCTGGAAACTTACCAACTCTGATGCTGTATTTTCTGATGCCATGGAAAGTATCGTCAATGTCATCAGCGCATTCATGGGACTGTATTCACTCCATCTTGCAGCCAAGCCTAAAGATGAAGATCATCCATACGGCCACGGGAAAGTAGAATTTGTGACTTCCGGTATTGAAGGAGCTCTTATCGCTATTGCCGGTATTATGATTATCTATGAAGGGGTTCATAGCCTTATCGTAGGAAAAACTCTGAGTAAAATAGATCTTGGGATATGGATCATTGCTGCAACGGCAATTATTAATTATTTATTGGGATATATCTCTATAAAAAAAGGAAAAAGAGAAAACTCTCTGGTTCTTATTTCATCCGGTAAACATCTTCAGTCTGATACCATTACCACCCTTGGAGTAGTTGCAAGTTTAGTGATTGTTTATTTTACTAAAATCTATTGGCTGGATTCAGCAGTAGCCCTATCTTTTGGACTTTATATCATATTTGTAGGCTATAAAATCGTCCGAAAATCCTTAAGTGGTATTATGGATGAACAGGATCCTGAAATATTGAATCAGGTCATTAGAATTCTTGAAGGAAACAGACAAATAGAATGGATTGATGTACACAATATGAAAATACAGCAATTCGGGTCTTCTCTGCATATTGATGCCCATATTACCCTTCCCTGGTATTATGATCTTCGTGATGCCCATAGTGAGATGGAAAAAGTAATTATCCTTCTTGCCAAAAATATGAAGCGCAGTATTGAGTTCAATTTTCACATGGATGACTGTAAACCGATTTCATGCCCGGTCTGCCAGATCAAAGACTGTCCTGTCCGTGAAAAAGACTTTGTGAAACGTGTAGAATGGACTCCGGAAAATGTAACCAGTATAGATAAACACACCGTAGAATAAATAAACTTGCTTATTTACCCTCCTTATCCATCATCTGTTTTCTGTAATAAAACATCGGGACAATCAATAGTATAATCAAAGGCTGGATCACAAACCTTCTCATATAAAAAGAAAAAAGATATCCTATTTCGAATTTATCATGAATACAATACAGATAAATAGGCAGAGAGATCACAAACACAATAACCATCATCACAGCACCCTGCAGTGCCCATTGTTTGTTTTTGAATAAACCATAAATGATCAGGCAGGAAAACAAAAGATTTAAAACAAATCTAAACAGATGCCCACCAAGCAGTTTCCCCCATTCAAATGCAGGGAATTCAATATGTTTATTCGCTTCATGGAAGTAACCAAGGAAAGGATCATAAAAAAGAGTATTCTCCAGAGCCCTCACCCCTATTAATCCGCAGATGCCGGCTATAACCAGAAGCCAATTAAGAATTTTCATGTTTTAAAGCAAAAAATTTAATCCAGACCAGCCAAAGTACAACGACACTTCCATAAATAATAGCAGGAAAAATGAAATCATGGAACATTTTACCATACTCCTTATAATCGGTCATGACGATATTTAATCCTACGATTCTCAGAAGATTCATTATGTACAGTATAACCAATCCTACTCCAACAAAGACAAAAGTCTTCACCCCTTTATAAAAAGCAAAAACGAAAGAGACAAACAGAATGATAACAGAAACAGCATTACAGCCCTCCACCATTCTCGTCTCATAACGCTGTTTTACATAAAACCAAACCTGCTCATTCTTTACATCATCATAAAGTTCCGTAGGATAGCCTATCGTATTCTGCAGAGCAGCCACCTGATTGGCAATTATTCTTGAAAAAGAATCCAACCCGGAATCTTTACCGCTATTCAGGTAAAACTGATAGGCAAAAAGCAGTACCAGGTAAATAATAATGAAACGCAATAAGATACCTAAAACAGGTTTAAAGTCTTTCAGCATACTGCAAAGATAAAAATTAGCCTGTAATATCCTGAATTTGAATCAAGAAACTTAAAAATCATCCATCAGATCTATCGATTATTGGTTATAACAGTGAAAAATTTTCTTTAAAATACTTAGTAAAACAAATATTCAACACTTCTTTTATACCCTCATTACAACAGTCTCTTCCTTTCACATTTTCACTTCTTTAAACTATAATTCCCAACTCATGTTAATTTAGTATATTTGTTTCCATATTATGACTTCTGAAAACGCAAAACGATTTTTTGAAAACCATTTGGGTAAAAAATCTTCCGAATTCGTCACATTAGCTCAAAGCGGCTCTGCGAGGGTAAATTTCCTGGCCACTGCCGGCACTGAAAAATACATCATCACGTACAATGAAAATATTCCGGAAAATGAAAGTTTTCTTTACTATTCGGGGCTATTTTCAAATTTGAACCTTAATACTCCTTCCATTCTTGCTGTTTCTGATGACAGAACAATGTACGTCCAGGAATTTTTAGGGCAGCAAACTCTTTCGGAGGTGATTACAAAAGAACAGCAATCTTCTACTGTAAGATCTTTGGTACAGCAGACATTGGAAAGACTTTTCCAAATGCAGACACAGACACAGGGGAAAATTGATTTTTCAAAAACCTTTGAATATGAAAGTTATGATGAACTGCCTGTGATTCATGATCTTTATTATTTTAAAAACTTTGTGGCTGATGTCCTGGAGCTTGAATACAACAAATCGACACTTTTAAAGGAATTCAAAAAGATTGCTTCACTCATTGAAAGTATTGAGCCTAAAGGAATTATGATCCGTGATTTTCAGGCAAGAAATATCATGGTGAATGAAAAGAATGAAGTTTCTTTCATCGACTACCAATCTGCAATGAAAGGTCCGTTAATGTATGACGTCATCTCTTTCCTTTTTCAGGCTAAAGCAAACTTCACCGATGATTTTAAACAGGAAATGCTGGAATTTTATATTCAACAGTTTGAAAATCCTGAAACAAAGATTCAACTAAAAAATGCGGTGATGCCTGTTCAGATGATGAGATTTTTACAGGTTTTGGGAGCTTACGGATTCCGGGGATTAATTCAGAGAAAGCAGCACTTTACAGCCAGTTTGGAAAAAGGAATTCAGAATATTACACAATTTGCTTCTGCATGGGAGCCAATGAATGATTATCCTGAACTGAAAAAAGTAATTCAGCAATTAGAATCAGATAAAGCCCAAGAAAAAATTAAAGAGATAATAAATTTAAACCATTAAGGAAGCTTTAAGTCATTAAGAATATTAAGGTTATGACCAAAAAAGAAATTACCCAACTGTCATATGAAATTACAGGCTTTGCTATTAAAGTCCATAAAGCTCTTGGTCCTGGCCTCCTTGAAAGTGTCTATGAAGAATGCTTAAAAATTGAGCTTATTAAAAATGGTTATGATGTCAAACAGCAGTTGTATTTTCCCATTAATTATGAAGGGATAGAAATTGAAACAAAGCTTGTTGTAGATCTCCTCGTCAATGATACAATTATTATAGAGTTAAAAGCTGTAGAAGAAGTCTTACCAATACACGAGGCACAGCTACTCACTTACATGAAAGTTCTTAAAAAGCCACAAGGCCTTCTTATTAACTTTTTCACGAACAATATTACCAAGTCAATGAAACCCTTTATTAATGATTTTTTTAAAGAACTTCCTGACTAAATTTTGATTTATCAAAATCTTAACTTACCTTAAAAACTAAATGAACCTTAATGGTTTAAAATTTAAAAGAAAGAAAGAATATGCTACACATCGAGATACACAGTTTTTCATACAAGAAAGGAGGAATTCCTAAAGACAATTCAGGAAACGGAGGAGGTTTCGCTTTTGACTGCCGTGGAATTTTAAATCCCGGAAGAATTGAAGAATATAAAATTCAGACCGGAAATGACATCGGAGTTCAGGAATATCTGGAAACAAAAACAGAAATGCCAAAGTTTTTAGAATTGGCAAAATCTCTTGTTTCTATCAATATTGACAATTACCTTGAAAGAGGGTTTGAGCATCTGCAGATCAATTTCGGATGTACAGGCGGACAACACAGATCGGTATATTCTGCTATAAAAATCGCTGAATTTATCCGAGAAAAATATCCTGAAGGAACCGAGATCACTCTTCATCACGACGAACAACCGCAACTAAACATTAGTAATCAGTAATGAGCAATAAGTAATCTTCTTATTACGCTTATATATTACTTATTATCTATCACTCATTACTCATACTATTATGAAAGCTCTAATTTTCGCAGCAGGAAAAGGCACCAGATTGAAACCGTTTACCGATCACCATCCAAAAGCGTTGGCAAAAGTAAACGAAATCTCTCTTCTTGAAAGAAATATCACTTACCTGAAAAGTTTCGGAATAAAGGATTTTGTAATCAACATCCATCATTTTGGAGAACAGATTGTTGATTTTTTAAATAAAAACAATAATTTCGGATGTAAGATTGAAATCTCTGATGAAACCAACGAACTTCTTGAAACAGGAGGTGGCTTGATTTTTGCGAGAAAATTCCTTGATCACGGAGAAGATTTTTTAATCATGAACGCTGATATCCTCACCGACTTAAATATCAATGCGTTGGTAGAATACCACAAAAAGATAAAAGATTTTGCTACTTTAGCGGTTTCGGACAGAGAAAGCTCGAGAAAACTCCTTTTCAATGATGATATGGTTTTGAGAGGCTGGCTCAATGTACAGACTGGTGAACAAAGGCTGGCAGAATTCAACAAAGGCTTTAAAGCTCTTGCTTTCAGCGGAATTCATTGTATCAATCCCAAGATCTTCGAAAAAATAAAAAGAACAGGCAAATTTTCTGTTATGGAAGAATATCTGGACCTCATGCAGACCGAGCATATACACGGTTTTGTACATGACAGTATTCTTATTGACGTCGGAAGACCGTCATCTGTAACAGAAGCCGAAAAACACTTTAAATAAATTTTGCAATGGAAATTGATGGAATTAGGGATGAGAGTTTAGTAAATCCGGAACTTGATATTAACGAAACAAAACTGCATAACAGTTTCAGACAAAAAACCTGGGACGAGACAATCGCCAAAGACAGCTGGATGGTCTTTAAGGTCATGGCTGAATTTGTAGATGGCTATGAAAAACTGGCCAGGATTGGACCATGTGTTTCTATATTTGGTTCTGCCCGACTAAAGCCGGAGAACAAATACTATGAAATGGCTGTAGATATTGCTGAAAAGATCACCAAATTAGGCTTCGGAATTATCACCGGAGGCGGCCCGGGGGTTATGGAGGCAGGAAACAAAGGAGCTTTCAACGCTAAAGGAAAATCAATCGGATTGAATATTGATCTTCCTTTTGAGCAGCACTTTAATCCTTACATCAATAAATCCTATTCCATGAATTTTGATTACTTTTTCGTGAGAAAAGTAATGTTTGTAAAATATTCTCAGGGGTTTGTAGTAATGCCCGGCGGTTTCGGGACATTGGATGAACTTACTGAAGCAATGACCCTTATTCAAACCAACAAAATAGGAAAATTTCCAATTGTTCTGGTAGGAAGTGAATTCTGGGGAGGATTACTAGATTGGTTCAAGGCAACCTTATTAAAAGAAGGTATGATTGCTGAAGATGATTTGGATCTTTATCGTGTGGTAGATACCGCTGACGAGGCCGTAGCACATATTAAAGCCTTTTATGATAAATATTCTGTGAATGTAAATTTTTAATTGGCATATTATTTGTGACTTATAACTAACAAGAATGATTGTAAATCTATTAATTAAGATGAAAAAACTTTTATATATATCAGGTATTTTAACATTTTTTGTGTTAATGAGTTTTATGTATGTAGACTTTTTCTCTTCAATGACCAAAGTGGATTATGTTGATGGAAGCAAGACATTGAAGTTTACCACAAAAATGAATACAAGCCACATCTCTGATGCGATCAAGATCAACCCCAACACGGCTGGATTTGAAGCGGAGGTAAAAAAATATGTAAACAATAATTTTGATGTGTTTGTCAATGGTGCTCCTAAAACGATAACCTTTACAGGAAGTCAGGTCAGTGGAGAAACTGTATGGGTGTATTTTGAAACCGGAGGCGTTTCAGATATCAACACCTTAAAGATTAAAAATACGATTCTTTTAAGCGCTTTTCCTAAGCAGATCAATCTGGTCAATATTGCCTATAAAGGCAGCCAGAAAACAATGAACTTTCAAAGAGGAAAAGAAGTGAATGAGGTTTCTTTTTAACATGAATTAGATTTAACCATTATAAAATGGGTACCCTGGAAAGTAAAACTTTTCAGGGTATTTTTTTGTTCACACTCAAAAACAAATCACATCAAAGAGACTAATTACGTACAAATACTTAATCATTAATTTCAGCATTTACACCATAACATATTAAAATACAGCAATGTACATTTGTATTGTAATTACAACCACAACGTGAAGCCGGAATCACTTAAATAACGGGGCAGAATCTGAAAAGCCAAATGAGTAAGAAACCACCAAACTAAAACCAAATATCATGGACGACGTAACACTTAAATCATCGAGTCAGGCAATAGATGTCCTGATTGTCATTGACACGGATTATGTACGAGCAAATTATAAAAACCCCAGTACGGATCCAAATAAACCTGTAGGGATTGACCATAACAGTCAGCATATGATTGTTTCCAATGCCAACGCTATTTCAGGACAAGGTTCTGCTGACCTCAATTTCAGTGCAAGAGCCGGAGATACAGTTTCATTCAGAGGAACTTCAATCTATCAGAATTCGGATGACGCAGTTATTATTTATAATATTAAATACTGGTCAGGAGATCAGGTTTTTAATAATTTCGTATACAATTCTGTGAGAAGAAAGCAAGCTGCTGTACCAGATGTAAATTCTTTAAACGGCCTCCCTGCCACTTCTGCAGATATCAGCTTTGCCAGTATTGACTCAAAAGTAAGATCTACTGGAAAAGAGAACTTCTATGTACAGTTTGGTCTTTATATTTTAGACCCGAATGACAGTAACAAACAGGTTCTGTACGGTTACTTTTACTGGGATCCAACAATTACGGTTAAGTAAACGAAAATAGATAAAACCACTGCTGATGCGGTGGTTTTTCTTTTTTAAATGCTCCCAAATCCACTGCTCCATAAAAGTACTGCAAGATCCAGCTCACTGATATCAAAATCATCATGGTGATCTTTAAAGCCAGGTTTATTTTTGAGTTCTTCAATAGCTTTTTCTGCTTTTTCTAAAGATGAAAATACTCCGATATATCTTTCGTCATCCAGAAAGGTATGTATTGTATAATAATGACTGACACTAAAGACAGTACTTAAACCTAATTCTTTGATTGAAATATGATTTTCATCTATCTCATCACCTTTTTCAATATAGTCACGTCCTATTTCACCAATTACCTCTTTAAACCCTTCATTCCAGTGTATCTTATCAAGTATATAACAATCCGTAACAAAACTATCCGGATAATCCCTGAATCCAGGCATAAGAATAGCTTTTGCTTTTAGCTCTTCCAAATCCTCAAGGCTATTTGAAAAACCCAGAAACTTAGTATCAGTATGAGAATCATCGGTATAGGTATGATTCAATGCATAAATGAAATATTCCATGTAAAATATAGCTTCTTGGTTTAAAACTGTTTTTAAAAATATAAAATTCTTTGATTTTTGAAATCAAAAAAATATTAAAATAAACTCGGGCAGCTCTTACGAGCTGCCCGAGTTTTATAAAGTATGTTAGAATATATTCAATCTTAATGAATTACTCAATTTTGATATTATCAATCTGAAGATCATATATTCCGTCTTTTCCTGTTTTTAGGGCAAACATTGGTTTTCCAGCGGTAGTATTAAGATCGGTAAGACCTGTAAGGGTAAGTTCAATCAGCCTCCATTGTCCGTTCGTGTTGATAGATCCTGTATATGAATTAGCACTTTCCGGGCTTAAAGTAGCCCCTGTAGAGAATGTTCCTAAATTGAAGGTATAGAAAGCAGACGTATTAGGAGCCAGTGGCGTTGCTCTATATACGTTGAAAGAAAGTGATTTTCCTGATACAGTCCCTTTGATATACATTGTAATTCTCTTCGGAACCGCTGGTACTCCTGACGCAGCATTGGCTGTAAATACATAGTCGTTATTGGCAGGTGTACCTTTAATCTGAAGGGAATTTGTACCGTTATATCCCAAACCAATACCCTGAGATGCATAAGGCATAAGCCCAAAGCTATTTAAACTTGATAGGAAAGATGGCCAGTTTTCAAAATCAGAGCTCGGGAAAAGATTTACAGCATTAGCAGATGGAAGTTCCGGCTCACCTGGGGTGAATCTGGCGTTAGGGAAGTTAATATCATTAAGATCTCTTATATAAGCCTGATCTGTGAAAACCGTTGCGTTATTTGAGCTTGTAAAACGGCTTAAAACAAGAACGATATCACCACTTTTTTCATATTTAGGAGCGATCGGAGATTTTCCAAAAGTTGAAAAGTTACTGAAACGAAGATCTAATCTGCCTGCTTTTTTATCTGTAATATAACGGTCTCCTGTTGCTGATTCGTCAGCAAAGTTCTTTGTCAATTCAGGTTCTTCAAACTGAACATTTTTAATTTTCACAAGCTGGTTAATGTGCGCACCGTTTTTCAGAGCATCAGAGATAAAGTTGAACTCTAATGGCTTCATTGCGGCTACTACAGGCTTCTGTCCGTCACAAACTCTTGCCATGTAATTTGAAACTTTACTTGGATTGATTCTACCGATAGGATAGTTAGGATCATAAGTACCTACTTTAATGTTTCCATTAACTCCCTGAACGATCAATCCTTTAAGGTTGATTCTTACCAAAGCGCCTACTGGATAATCAAGATATTGGCTTGCACCATCAATGTCAATCTCAATACCTTGTGTTGGGTTTTCAGGCTTATCCTGAAGGAACATCATTTTGTAAAGATTTCCGGATTCATCACTTGAAGAAACATAAGCTTCTACGATGAAATCTTCTTTAATGATATCAGCTTCAACGGGTTTTGCTTTTGCAATGGTTGTAATCTCAGATAACTGGTGGTTAGCCGCTGCAAATTTGTTGGTACATTTGATTTCCGGCACATCATAATCATCGGTTTTTACACAAGACGAGATCGCCAGCATTGAAATGGCAGTAAAGATCGCCGCTTTAAAATATATATTTTTCATTGTTTTCGATTTTTAATTTTAATTTTTTAGAATCTGAATTGAAGGTTAACAAAATAAGATCTACCCTGGTTATACCAATATTTAGGAGCGAATACCATGTTTCCGCTGTCATAATCATTAGCATAGTCAGTATAGTTAACGTTTCTCGTCTGCTCAAATCCACCTGTAATAAAGTTTCTGTTATTAAGGATATTATTTACTGATCCAGACACCAATACATAATACTTACCAATCATCCAGGATTTACCTGCATTCACATTGAAGAAGAATGCTGAAGGTAATTTTGTAGGAGTCAGAATTCTTGCAAGCTCTTCCTCGGTTACGTTATCATAAGGAACTCCCGGTGTATTAGGATTGGTATAGAATCTTTCTGTTCTGGTTACCGGAGACGGATCAAGGAACGAATGTCCGAAATAGTTCCATGTAGCTCCTACCCACCAGTATTTAGGGCTGCTGTATCTAAGACCTAAAGTATACGCCTCCTGAGGAGTTCCACCTTGTCTGTAGTTTTTAAGAGTAGCCTCTCCCATATTGGTGTAAGATCTTGAAACGATATTTCCGTTTCCGTCAAGTTCTCTGAATGTTCCTACAGCATCAGATGCAAAATAAACAGTAGGATTGTTTGTATATGTATACTGTCCTACACTTAATAATCCACTTGCTGTCAAAGTAGGAGTAAGTTTCACCTGTGCACCAAGTTCGATCCCCATGTTTCTCTTATTAGCACCTGCCAATACCTGTGTAATGAAAGCACCATCCTGAACAGGAGTCTGATCCCCGCTTTCAGTCAGAGTAGTCAGCTTAACTCCCTGTGCGAAGTATCTTTGTACACTTGTTTCATTCTGAGTATTAACAAGGTAACCCGTCAATCTAAGTTTAACTACTGGAGTAGAAATCACATAACTCAAATCGTTTGCATCTACAACAACGTTTTTGATTCCCGGAGTTGTAACACCACTTACTCTGGTATTAAAATAAATATCATTTAAGAAAGGAGATTGTGAAAAGTAAGCTCCGTTATAAACCAGGAAGTTTCTACCATTGATTTTATAGGTAACCTGACCTTTAACCCCTGCATTCCAGAAGTTTTGGTCTGCTCCTTTTCCGTAAGAAGACTCATACAGATAATGTTGGAATAATCCTTCCCTGCTGTTCGTTGTATAACCGAATAATCCGGAAACAAAAACATCAAATTTCCCTGTTGAGAATTTGAAAGCAGGATTTACTTTAAATTCCTGTCTCCTGAAAATATAGCTATATCCTATTTTATCACCTTCTCTTTTGGCAACATCAGTATCATTTTCTCTTGTATTAAATTTACCCCAAACGCTTCCTGCCATTGTATTAGATGCAAACGGGTCCATATTCAGGGCAAAATCAGCACCCAAAAGATCGTTTACTTCTCTGTACTGTTCAGATCTGTAGTTTTGGTAAGATAAGTTTAAAATGAAACGGGATGTGTCACTAAAGTTATAAGTATAATGTGTCGCCAGATTCCATACTTTATCATCTTTTACATCATCCACAAGATAATAAGCGGCTCTTCTACCACCAAACATAGCATTATACGCTACATTTCTGTTGGCATTATAAAGATTATCCCAGTTGATCTGTGTATGTGACTGATCATCATTCGTCCACCAGTCTCTTGTAATTCCGATGTTGGCTGCCTGCTCCGGAGATGGGTTTGTATAATTTAACCAATAACTTGGTAAATTACGGTAGTAAGTTGGTGATGGGTTATTGGCTCTGTACCAATCTAATCTTGAACTGTACTCTTTACCAAACTGGTAAGAAACAGATGTCCATAACTGAGAATTTTTATTGATTTTCCAGAAGTCCTGCAATTGAATCATTGGCTGGAAACCTCTTTTTACCCTCTCATTTCTTTTATCCCCGTTTTGCCATCCCCAGTAAGAGTTGTAGTGAACTCCCCTGAAATCATATACTTCCTGAGTACTTGGACTTGAAGAACTTCTTGAGTATTTAGACCCAATAGCATTTAAAGTCATCGTATGACTGTCACTGAATTTCTTCTCAATCCCAATATATCCACTGTATGCATCATAAGCAGTACCATCCTGAATCCCTTCCTGTGCCCATCTTCTCGCGATCATTCCTGTAAATGCCCATCCGTTCTTATTCATTCCGGAAGAGAATCTGTAAGACAATCTGTTGGTATAGTTTCTGTTGGTCAGAGAATACGTCAGCTGACTTCCTTTTCTGTACTCGCTGGCTTTAGTATTCTTATAAAATACTCCGGTAGTTCCTCCGAAAGCATATTCGGAAGGTGCATGATTAGCTGCAATTTCCGGGTAACGGGTAATTTCGTTCAATCCTCCCCAGGTACTGAAGTCTACGTCTCCATTATCTGCAGCAGCCATAGAAATCCCGTTGATCATATTCTCACCTGTTCTGCTATCAATTCCTCTTGGGCGGAACCAGTATGGTCCTAAATCGAAACTCGCAATTCTGTTGAATACATCCTGAGAAGACTGTAGTAATCCTACAGTTGCAGTTTGCTGTGCACCACCGCTGTCACTTTCTCCCGAATCCTCTACAATAGCAAGACCCTGATCCGCACCATTCAATGCAGAATAAAGAGTAATTACTCCAAGATCCTTTCTCTTCTCATTAGTAGTTACGTCAAATTCAAAAATTTTAGTTTCAAAATTTGGTTTTGTAACCATAATCTGATAATGTCCTGGCATCAAATCCGTAAATTGGAAATATCCGATTTTGTCTGCCTTTGCATCATTTCCTGCTCCTTTTAAATCTACACTTGCTTGCTCAACAGGTTTTCCTTCCGCATCCTTAAGATACGCAAACACAGTTGTCTGCGCATAATAATATGACGCAGGCAGCAAAGTAAATAAAGAGATCAATGATAATTTTTTAATCATGATTATATTTATTTTTTTAATACTTTTCTTGTTAATTTTCAACAGTTTAAAAGTTGGGGGCACAAATTTAATCAAATTTTGTAATTCACAACTTTTTTAACAATATTTTTCCTTAAGACTGCAAGCTTTTAAGAATCATTATATAAGTGACGCTAAGGCAATTGCTCTTAAATTTACAAATATTTAAAACGTAGTTAATTAAAAAAAGTAAATTTGTAAATTAAATAGTATTAATAATAACTCAAAGAGGATGAAGAGATTTTCGAGTCTGTTTGCCATCATTATTTCGATCATGGCATTCTCACAACAACAAGGAAAACTGAGAAAAGTAGCTACTGTAGGTTTTTTAAACGTAGAAAACCTTTGGGACACTATTCGTTCAGCGGATTATATTGATGGAACCAAAGACATTAAAAATCCTGCTTTTCACAGAAGTATCCCTATAGATTCTATCAAACTTCTGGAAGCTGAAAAATATGACGGACCATGGAGTGATGGTGCTTTAATTGGTAAAAAAGCAGTAAGAGAACAAAGTGGTTCTGAAGAGTTTACCCCGAAAAGTGCGAAAAACTACGGAACTAAAATTTATAAAGCAAAATTGGCCAACGAAGCCAAAGTAATTTCTGAAATGGGGGCACAGTATACCAAAACAGCTCCTGCAGTAGTTGGTTTAATTGAGGTTGAAAACAGACAGGTTATTCAGGATCTGATCAACGAACCTGCTTTAAAGAAATATGATTATGGAATCATTCATTACAACTCTTATGACTACAGAGGAATTGACGTTGCACTGATCTATCAGAAAAGAAGATTCACCCCTACCAATTCATTAAAAAAAGAACTGAAAATTTATGGTGACAACGGCAGAAGAGAATATACAAGAGATATCCTTGTTGTAACAGGATTTTTAGATAATGAAAAAGTGGCATTCTTTATGAACCACTGGCCATCAAGAAGAGGAGGTGAAGCAATTTCTTTACCTAAGAGAAATGCCGCAGCAGCTTTATTGAAACAACAGATGGACAGTGTAAGAGCTGCAGACCCAACGACGAAGCTTTTTGCAATGGGTGACTTTAACGACGATCCTGTAAGCCCAAGTTTAAAAAACCACCTGAAAGCTCAGGCAGCACCTAAAGATTTAAGCGATGAAACACCTTACCTGAACTTGATGTATCCTTTATATAAGAAAGGCGTGGCATCTCTTGCTTATCAGGATGCACCGAACCTGTTTGACCAGATTATTGTTTCTAAAAACGTCATTTCAGATCAGGTAACTAAAGAATATTCTGTGTACAAAACAGAAATTTTTGCCCCGGCTTATTTAGTCAATAAAGAAGGAAATTATAAAGGTTATCCTTTCAGATCCTGGAATGGAGACCAGTTTACAGGAGGCTACAGTGACCACTTCCCGGCATTTGTAGTTCTTCAGAAAGAACCATAAAAAAGTTAGGCACTCTTATTGGAGTGCTTTTTTTATGTAAATACCTACATCATGAAAAATATTATTTTATTAGTAATGATTGCATTGGTTCCTTTCAGCTGTTTTTCTCAGGAAAAAACAAAGAAAGACAAAGAGCAGCATGAAATGAAGCCTTCTAAAAATGAAGACGGAGAATGGGAACTTACAGTCATTGATACACAATTCGATTATTTTTTGAGCGCTGTTGCCAAACCTATCAGCCAGTATTCAGAATCCTATCTGAAAACAAAAAATACATTTTTGGTCAATGAGTGGAACAGCTATTACAATTCCGGCAGATACAGAAATATAATAGAATCCGGGATAGATTATGATCCTCAGGAAAATTACGGGATCAAATTTGAATATAAATTATACCAGGTTTTCGCCTATGTCAACTGGAAGTACAAATTAAAAATGAATGGGTTATCCGGAAGCGATGCCATAAGGTAGTTTTACAATCACACCCAATAAAAAAGGTTCAGAGTAATTCTGAACCTTCTTATTTTTATAATAGCTGAAAATTATTTATTGAATAATTCTTCTACTTTATCCCAGTTTACGACTGCAAAGAAAGCAGAAACATAATCAGGTCTTCTGTTTTGGTAGTTTAAATAATAAGCATGCTCCCAAACATCTAATCCTAAAACCGGAGTTCCTTTAACGTCTGCTACAGGCATTAATGGGTTATCCTGGTTTGGTGTAGAAGAAACAGATACAGAACCGTCAGCATTTTTTACTAACCAAGCCCATCCTGAACCGAATCTAGTTTTAGCAGCATCAGAGAAGTCAGTTTTGAATTTCTCAAGACCTCCATAATTTTCGATAGCAGCTTTCACATTTCCTACAGGTTCATTGCTTCCTCCTGGAGTTAAAATTTCCCAGAATAAAGAGTGGTTGAAGTGTCCTCCTCCATTGTTTCTTACTGCTGGCTTATCAGTTCCTGTCTGGCAGATTTCTTCAATAGTTTTTCCTGCTAGTTCAGTTCCTTCAATTGCTTTATTTAAATTGTCAATATATGCCTGGTGGTGTTTTGTATGGTGGATTTCCATAGTTCTTGCATCAATAGTCGGCTCTAATGCATCATATGCATATCCAAGTTTTGGTAATTCAAATGACATAATCTTTATTTTTAATGTTATACCTCAAAATTAGCCAATATTTAAGGGATTATCAAGGATTGAAGATTACTTTAATAAATCTTTAACATTGACACATTGATTTAGAATGAATTACGTTTTTAAATATTTATCCACATGACAACAAAAAGCACGAACCGAATGGCCCGTGCTTTCTATTTAACAATAATTAAATTTATTTATTCATAGACATCAGGAATTCTTCATTATTAAGAGTTCCTTTGATGTTTTTATTTACAAATTCCATTGCTTCCACAGGATTCATTTCAGAAAGGTATTTTCTAAAGATCCACATTCTCTGAGAAGTTACTTCATCAAGAAGAAGATCATCTCTACGGGTACTTGAAGAAATTAAGTCAATAGCAGGATAAATTCTTCTGTTAGCAATTTTTCTGTCTAACTGAAGCTCCATGTTACCTGTACCTTTAAATTCTTCAAAGATCACTTCATCCATTTTAGAACCTGTATCAATCAATGCAGTTGCAATAATCGTCAGAGATCCTCCTCCTTCGATCTTTCTTGCTGCTCCAAAGAATCTTTTCGGCTTGTGAAGAGCATTGGCATCTACCCCACCGGAAAGAACCTTACCTGAAGCAGGCGTAACGGTGTTGTATGCTCTTGCTAATCTCGTGATTGAATCCAGTAAGATAACAACATCGTGTCCGCACTCAACCATTCTCTGTGCTTTCGCCAGAACAAGGTTAGCTACTTTCACATGTTTTTCAGCGGCCTCGTCAAATGTAGAAGCAATCACTTCTGCATTTACACTTCTTTCCATATCAGTAACCTCTTCCGGACGTTCATCAATAAGAAGAACCATCATATATACTTCCGGGTGGTTAGCTGCAATAGAATTGGCGATATCTTTAAGCAACATGGTTTTACCTGTTTTAGGCTGTGCCACAATCATTGCTCTCTGTCCTTTTCCGATAGGTGCGAATAAGTCAACAATTCTTGTAGAAATTGTAGATTCGCTTCCTGCCAGATTGAATTTCTCTTCAGGGAAAAGCGGTGTAAGATATTCAAAAGCTACACGGTCTTTAATGAACGCAAGGTCACGTCCGTTAACTTCTGTAGGTTTTAGTAGTGAAAAATATTTTTCTCCTTCTTTCGGCAGTCTTACAATCCCTTTTACGGTATCTCCGGTTTTTAAACCATAATTTCTAATCTGCGCTGTAGATACATACACATCATCAGGAGAAGAGATATAACTGAAATCTGAAGAACGTAAAAATCCGTAGTTATCTGGTAAAATTTCCAAAACCCCTTCAATACTTACCAATCCATCGAAATTAAATTCTTTTTTATGGTCATGCTGCTCCTCTGCCTTTTCAGAATGTCTGTTCTGATTTTGGTTTTGATGCTGCTGATGCTGGTTTTGATTTTGGTTCTGGTTCTGGTTTTGATTTTTATGTTGGTTTCCACTGTTCTGTGGATGATTGTGTCCTTTTTGAGGTCTGTTAGCCTGTTGTTGAGGGGGATTGTTCGGCTTTTCTTCAGCCTGAGCAGGCTCTTGAGATTCTGTGTTTTTTGGAGCTACTGCAGCTTCCTGAGATACTTCTGTGTTACCTGTATTGGTAGTAACTCTTTTTCTTTTCTTTTTAGCTTGAGCTGCGGCTGATACATCTTCTGTAATGGCTGCTGCTTCCGCTTTAGGTTCTTCCTGTTTTATTTCTTCAGGAGCCGGCACCTTTTCTTCTACTTTTTCCTCTGCTTTAGGTTCTTCCGGAGCTTTCGCATTTGTTTTTGGTTTTGCTGCTGGTTTTTTCGGAGCAGCTTTTCTTACCGGGGCTTTAGCAGTTTTCTCTGCTGGGGCCTCTTCAGTATTTATACTGGCGGGTTCTGTGGCGTTGAAATAATCTTTTGCAACTTTAGGGTTAGAAGCCTGAAAGTCAAGAATAGCAAAGATCTTGTCATTGTCATTGCTTGTTCTTGCAACTTTAACGCCCAAATCTTTTAAGATTTTAGTCAGTTCCGTTACGGATTTTGACCTTAACGTTTCTATGTTAAACATATTTATGTAAAAATGTAATTAATTGTGAGTAAGAAAAGTAAGTCCGGTGACTATTGTTTTCAAGTACATTGTATAATGCAAATCTACACTTATTTTTGAATTGTGCAAAATTTATGTTATTTTTGCCAAGAATTTAATATTCAATGCTACAGAGAATACAAACTATATGGACGTTATTGGCAGTTTTAGCCGCAGTTTTCCTTTTTATAACAGGACAGGATGTTGTCATATCCGACAGTATTCCTCTACTTAATATAGGCAGTATAGTGCTTGTTATCATTGGAGCATTAAGTATTTTTAGTTTCAAAAACAGAAAAAGACAAATTTTGCTGAATACCATCAGCATCATTATAAACGTTTTGTTGATTGGTGTATTGGCGTACTGGTTACTAAACTTATCCGGAGGAATTCATTTTCCTGAGAAGGGTATTGAGCCGATTTTCCCATTAATTGCGGTAATCTGTCTGCTTATTGCAAACATGTACATCCGTAAAGATGAGAGGCTCGTAAAATCTGTAGACAGACTTCGATAACCTTACAACGATTTTTTGAGTGAGAACAGCTTCTTTTAAGGAGCTGTTTTTTATTTGCCTATCCTTAATTTATAAAGTCTTCTCCGTCAGATAAATTAATTTATGTAAATTCATTGCAACTTTTTAATCAAAAACGCGACAGATCATATAACTTTTAATAAAAGACAATGAAAAAGCTCACCTATCTTACTTTATCACTATTCTCCATATTTACTTTTGCACAGGAAGTTTCCAATGAAAGAGTAAAGACTGTTCTTTCCACTCTCGCATCAGACGAAATGAAGGGCCGTGAAATCGGAACTCAGGAAAATGAAAATGCAGCCAACTATATTGCCAAACTTTTCAAAGAAAATAATCTGGAATACTGCACCGGAAAATCTTATCTGGTACCATTTGATTATAATGGGAAAACAGTATATAATGTCTGTGGTGTAAAAAAAGGAAAAACAGATCAATATCTTGGATTTTCAGGGCATTTTGATCATATCGGAACCAGTGATAAAAGCGGTGACAATATTTATAACGGAGCGGATGATGATGCCAGCGGAATAACGACTCTGGTAGGTATTGCCGACTATTTTAAAAATAAAAAGCCTGAGTTTTCAATGGTTTTTATGGCTTTCAATGGAGAAGAAAAAGGAATGTTGGGTTCAAGAGCAATTTCAACAGATAAAAACCTGGATCCTATCTATAATAAGATGACCGCTCTTTTCAATTTTGAAATGGTAGCTACAGAATCCCAATGGGGAAAAAATGCATTATATATGACCGGAGACGGATTCTCAGATCTTGATGAACTTTTCAATCAAAATGCAGTAAACGGATTAAAAATCAATGCAGATCCCTATGCGAAACAGCAGCTTTTCTACCGTTCAGACAATGTCAGCTTTGTAAAAAAGAAAATCATTGCCCATTCATTCTCTACCGTTGATATGACGAAAGCGTCTCATTATCACCAGGAAAATGATGATATTCATGTTGTAGATTTCGATAATATGACACACATCATCAATAACTTTGGAAAAACGCTGGATAAACTGAATCCTAAAAACTTTACTCCAAAGTACAATGATCAGGTAAAATTTTAATTAAACCAACATATAAAGAACCGCTGTTTCAGCGGTTTTTTTCATTAAACAAGCAAAGTCTTTTATCTCATCATTTTAGGTACTACCCTGCTTATTTATTTTAAAAATAATTCAAAATACCTCTAAGTTGTAACAAAAAGAACTTTTTTGAAACTTATCCATTAAAGTAAAACAGGATTAAGAACGTCTTATCTTTTAATTTTACGTAATTTTGCTATCCAATTTTTTCATTGAATGAACCAATATATTAAAATACTGAAGTTCGCAAGACCTCACCAAAAATACATCTACGGAAGTTTGTTTTTCAACCTTATGTATTCTGTATTTCAGATTGCTTCCTTAGGAACTATTCTGCCGGTTTTGGGAATGCTTTTCGGAACCATTGAGGCCAAAAAATACAGCAAACCACCTGTTTATTCGGGTGAGATTTTAGATTTTTTCTCTTATGCAAAAGAATATGCCAATTATTATGTTCAGAGTTTAGTAACTGAGCATGGAGCCCTTAACGTTTTGGCGTGGCTTTGCGTGATAACGGCTTTTATGTTTTTACTGAGAAACCTTTTCAGATATTTAGGTTCGTTTTTATTGATCAATTATCGTGTAGGTGTTACTAAAGACCTTCGTGGAGCGATGTACAGAAAGATTCTTGCTTTACCTGTTTCCTTTTTTACGGAAAGCAGAAAGGGAGATCTGATGTCCCGTATGTCCAATGACGTGGGTGAAGTAGAAGGTAATATTCTGGGAAGTTTAGTGGAATTGATTAATGCACCTTTTATGCTGATAAGCACATTGGTGACTCTTTTCTTTTTAAGTACAGAGATGACTCTTTTCTCACTTCTGGTATTGCCGGTAATGGGAACAATGATTGCTTTAATAGGGAAAAGCCTGAAAAAAGACTCTCACGAAGCTCAGAATGAGATGGGAACTATTTTCTCCATTGTAGATGAAACATTGAAGTCTACAAAGGTGATTAAGATTTTCAGTGCAGAGAAAATAATGGATAACCGTTTTATGCAGTCAATGCAGAAATGGATCAACAGTTCCATAAGATTAGGAAGAAAAAAGGAACTTGCATCTCCAATGAGCGAATTTTTGGGTTCGGTAACTTTCTTAATCATTGCTTGGTACGGTGGAAAACAAATCATTGTAGAACAAAGTATTTCACCAGCGGATTTCTTGGTTTTCCTTGGAATTTTCTTCCAGATTTTACCTCCTGTGAAAAGTTTGTCTCAGTCTATTTCCAATGTACAGAAGGGAGAAGCTTCTCTTGAAAGAGTGTTAGCCATTCTGGATGCTGATGTAAAAATTGATGAAATAGCAAATCCTGTTTCTATCTCAACATTAAATAGCTCAATCGAGTTTAATAATATTGGCTTTTACTACGATAAAGATCATACGATTCTTAAAAACTTCTCACTTTCTATTCCAAAAGGAAAAACAGTTGCTCTTGTTGGGCAAAGTGGAAGTGGTAAAACAACGATTGCCAATCTTTTAGCAAGATTCTATGACGTTTCTGAAGGAGAAATCATGATTGACGGCACCAATATTAAACATTTAAAATTAAATGAATACCGTAAGCTTTTGGGTATGGTAACACAGGAATCTGTATTATTCAACGATTCCGTTTACAATAATATCCTGATGGGTAAACCTGATGCTACAAGAGAAGAAGTGATTGCTGCCGCAAAAATTGCTAATGCAGATGCATTTATCACAAGACTTCCTGAAGGATATGATTCCAATATCGGAGATGATGGCGGTAAGCTTTCCGGAGGCCAAAAGCAAAGAGTTTCCATTGCAAGGGCAGTACTGAAAAACCCTCCAATTATGATTCTGGATGAAGCAACTTCTGCTCTGGATACAGAATCTGAAAGATTTGTACAGGATGCACTGGAGAAAATGATGGAAAACAGAACTTCTCTGGTAATCGCCCACCGTCTTTCAACCATTCAGAAAGCAGACTGGATTGTAGTGATGGAAAAAGGTGATATTGTAGAGCAAGGAACACATCATGACCTGATTGCTAAAAAAGGAATGTATAACAAGCTTGTTGAACTTCAAAACTTTGACTAACATTTTAATATCATAAAATGAATCCCATACAAGAGTATTTCTACAGAATTGAAGAGCCTGAAAGAAGTACTCTTTTATTTTTACGCAATACTATTTTAGCTTCAGATCCGGAACATATTACAGAAACATTCAGTTTCGGGCTTCCGTTTATTAAATACAAAAAGAAAATGCTGTGTTATTTCTATTACAGCAAAAAATACAGGAAACATTATATCAGCTTTTACCATGGTGACAAACTGGATTACCCGGAGCTTATTCAGGATGGCAGAAAGAAGTTTAAAATCCTCTTAATTGACGCTGAAGAAGATCTTCCTGTAGAATTCATATTAAGCCTTACAGAAGAGATTAAAAAGTATATAAAATAAAAAACTCCGGCACGAATTATCGTACCGGAGCCCTCTTTAAAAAACTTTATCATTGTGTGTTTATTCCGCTGAATTCTGCCTGTTTGATAGCCCAGGCAATCATATTGGCAAAAAGAATCGAATTCTGAACCTGCATTGATCCTGTTGCATAACCGTTTCCAGCATATCCATAAGAAGATTTTTGAACCGGAAAATATCCTCCCGAACTCGGTGCTACAAAAGGTTCAATGGTATTACTTGCATATTGATTTCCATTCGCATTTTCATTACTTAAAAAACCACCGTCACCAAACCAGATAAAATTCAAACTGGTGTTTCTTAATCCTGAAATTCCTGTTCTCGCCGTTGTACTGTTGATAGGCTGTGCATAGCTGTAAGGAACAAATCCACTTGTCAATCCTGAAATATTTACGGTTGTAGAGGCATCTTCACCCCAGTTTTTACCTCTTACATCTCCAAAAGGTCCGTTAAGGATAGGATCATTAGAATTGGTAAGAGCATACACAGAACCTGCACCACCTCCATAAGAAGCTGAAATTGTAGGATCAGAGAATATTCCTCTGAATAAGTTCTGTGCAGTACCTGTATCATCTGTCATAGCAATTACAACTCCTTTTTTATTAAGGTAAGAAGCAATATAACCTGCATCTGTAGCATTAGGGGTATAGTTGTACCCAATGACAACAATATCAGGTTTGTTATTAAGAGCTGTCTGAAGAGCCGCTGATGAAGGTGAATTTCCTAGAGATGTATGGGTAAAACCTTCATATTTAACAATACTTGAGGCTGTTGTTCCAAAGTTTGCCGGGGCATCCATCAGACTTCGTGAAGGACCGGTGTAAGCACTATAGCCATAAGCTGTTTCTAATCCGATATGAAGTACTGTCTTCTTCGGAATTACAACCACTACATTTACTGAACAGGTTGTAGATACTCCTCCCTGGCTGTCTGAAGTAATAGTAATTGTTTTCACTGATGTAGAAGATGGTGTTCCTGTTCCGCCTAATGTTATATTTTGATTTCCTGTAGCAGTAAATGTTCCCGACCCACTGAAAGAAATTCCGTCAACCGTATTGGATGTAATGGTGTAACTTCCCAATATTGAAACATTTACAGGCAACGTAATCGTATTGGAAGCTGTAAGAGCTGTCCCTACTTTGTACACTCCATTTACCGTTGCATTTCCACAGCTCATGGTATATGTTCCTGCAGGACTTAATACCGTAATGGAGATCGCCGGAGTACACGTAACAGCAGTTCCATTTGCTTCAAGTGACACGTCATCTGTCTGGATATTCTGAGGAGTTCCCTGTCCCGGAATCTGTATCGTTTGTGTTCCTGTATTCAGAAATACTCCTGTTCCGTAAAAGTTATACCCGTTTGTTGTTGTTCCGGAAATAGTATAATTACCCAACTTTGTCACATTGACAGCAATACTCAGATAATTTGAATTGGTAAGTTCTTTACCTTCCACATAGCTCCCAATCGCCTTGGAAGAGGAACAATCTACCGTAAAAACAGCTTTTCCCATCTGTCCGCAAACACTTTTCCATTCATTATCTGTCAAACTCCAGTAATTGAAACAATCTTCTGTGGTATTGTAAATCGTTAATCCATCATCTTTAGTCTGATTGATTGTGATTGCATTCCGTTGCGCTTCTGTAAGCCTTGGAATCAGCACTCCTTTGTTATTATTTCCTGAGATGACATCCAAAACAGAATTATCGTTCGGTGTAGTAGTGTTAATTCCTACCGCGCCATTATTGGCTTGTGAATAAAATTTTCCAAAGGCAAAGAGCAGTGCTATCAGCAAGACTTTGATTGGGGGAATTGTAAATTTTGTTTCCATCATTTTAAAGTTATAATTGTTTAATGATTAAAATTTTCGACTAAGTCATTTAACCGTCACAAAATTATCACCCTCAGACAATTACAAATTAATTCTCACTACGCAATACTACTCACGCGTAGTAAAACTCACAAAACCACAGCAAATTAGGATTACATAGAAATACAGATAGAAAGTTGAGTTATTTCATTTAATTCAATAATAAATTCAAAAAATTACAACCAATCAAACACAAAAACCATTATTATTTATTTATCAAAAAAAATAATTTAATTAAGCCCAATGAATTACAATGTCATTTCATATTTTAAAAACAGTTTTCCATTTGGCAATTGTATTTCTGCTTATTTTAAAATGACAGCCAAGCTGAAAATTGGTAAGTCCGTTTTTTTTCTGATATCTGAGAATTTCCAAAATAGATTCTTCATCATAAGAGCGGAGTCTTTGACTCTTGAACCCAACTGCATATTCCGGTTCACCAAAAATCAATTGATTAAACTTCAGAACATCAATTGCTGAATGCAATCTTTCCAACTTATTCTTGATGCTTATATCTATTAGTTTTTCCGGAAACTTTTCCTTAAGAATATCAGTATAGATCTGCTTATAGTCAGGTATCATATTATAGTTTTTTCATCCATTTGTATAAAGTTGTTTTGGGAATCTTATATCTTTCAACAACTTCATTGGCTGTCATTGCTCCCATTTCTATTTTTTCAAGTATAAAATTCTTTACCTCCTGGGTATAAATACTTTTCCTGAAAACTATGGTACTTCCCTTTTCTCTGAATTCATTATCAATTCTTGACTGTGGAGCATACAAAATAAGATGACCGGTATAAAATCTAAAAAAATCAAACTTTAATAGCTTACACCATTTCATCAGTATATCCGTATCCATACTTTTTGCCTGATACATCATTTCTACATCATCTTCTGTCCTGTCTAAAAATCGGGAGATTCTTTCTATTGAAATCTGATGTTCCTCTACTTTGGATCTGATCAGGCTTCCAATATGAATGTTCTTAATATTCATCACAATATTTTTAAGTAAAAATATTGACAAGAAAAACAAAAAATACCATCAAACGATACTCAACACTACGTATAAGTAACAAAAATCGGAATTTTGTTTAAATTTTAATCAGAAAGCTGTTGATATTGATCTCAGAGGATATATTCAGTTTTTTCCGGATTCTGTATTTTTTACTTTCTACCGCCCGAATACTGTTATTGGTGCACTGTGCAATTTTTTTGGTATCAAAATCAAGCTTCATCAATGCACAAAAGTACAGCTCTGAATGAATAAGATTAGGATTTATTTTTAAAATACCCGGGATAAAATGAGGGAAAAACACTTGGAATTTTTCAAAAAACATCGGTGAATTATTACCTGCCAGATTTAAAATCTCTTCAATATTTTCTTCTGAAAGATGATTGATAAGCATTTGATGTTTCATCAGCTCCGTATTGGTTTTTACCAGATCTTTAATGGTAGAATCTTTCTCTTTTTTATCAGAAATTAAACCATGAATCAGCGCGTCTTTTTGAGTAATAAACACAATATCCATTAGGAAAGAGGTAACGGAAAATAAAATATTCAGCAACTTTATTGTTTTAAAATCCCCTGTTTCTATAAATCTGCTCTTCGGCAGGAAATCAAAATCAAAATACAGACATACAATAAAATTAATGCTGATCATAAAAGTAATGAGAAAGATAGAAAAAGCCTCCTTTTTATAGTTCAAAAAGAACGGGACAGCAAATAAAAGACAGAAATAGAAATACTCTACTCCCGCATTTTTATACGTATAAATATTAAAAAAACTTACTATAAAAGTCAGCAAGACAAATACAAAGAGAATAGAATTTTTCAAGACCTTCCTGAACCGTTTCATCTTTCCTTTCAGTGCCATTAATAACAGCCAAAAAAAAGTAATTACTGTAAGAAATGTTGAGATCAACATATCCCCAAAAAAAACAATAATAAAAATGGAATAAAACAGGAATATAAGAAACAATAAAAGCAAATAACGGTTAATAAGATTGAGATAGTTACTGTCAAAATCATCATCCATTTTCTCCGCTTCGTCATTGATCATCTTAAAGAAAAACTTATAAATCATCGTGTTGTTTTTTATGTTTTCACAAGCTCAAGTTGGCATTTGTACTACTTATAGCATAAATTTTCCAATATTAATAGCTTTTAAATAAAAACTCACAAAACAAAATATAGGTCTGTAATTTTTAGTAATAAAAGAGTATGATTCGTGTTTTTCAATTACAATTTACTAAAATCTGACATTAAATCATCAAATAAAAAAAAGCATTTTTATAAAAATTAATATCGATTTGTTTTATCTCATTTAAAAGTATAAATAGCATGTGTTTTTTAAGCAAATAAAATTATTAATACAAATAAAAAATACATCTTTCCCTGATACGCAATATTACTCACGCGTAGTTAAACTCAAATGAGCAGAACATCCTTCTTATTCACTAAATAAAAAAGAGAGCCATAAAGGCTCTCTTTTCAGTTTATAAACTATAAAATTCTTTAATTTTCTTTCAGTTTGGCAATAACATCCAAACCTCCTTTTGTAATATCTCCGATCTTACAGATAATCTCAGTGTCCAAAGGCAGGAATACATCCATTCTGGACCCAAATTTAATAAATCCAAACTCATGCCCGGCTTTTGCTTTATCACCTTCATTACAGTAGAAAACGATCCTTCTTGCCACATATCCGGCAATCTGTCTGAAAACTACTTTATGATTGGTTAAAGTTTGTACCGCCAAAGTGGTTCTCTCATTTTCTGTAGAAGACTTTTCATGCCATGCAACCAGATATTTTCCAGGATGGTATTTTTTGTAAATCACTTCACCCGAAACCGGATATCTACAGATGTGAACATTCAGTGGAGACATAAAAATAGAAACCTGAATGGCTTTTCCTTTTATAAATTCATCTTCATCCACTTCTTTGATCATTACCACTTTTCCGTCCACCGGAGCTATCACGTTTTCTTTGTGGTCAAGGATATTACGATCCGGAACTCTGAAAAACCAGAAAACTAAACTGTAAATAACCAACAAAGGCATAATGATCAGCAGGGACCACATTTTAAGGAAATAAATTGCTAAAACACCCAGAATGATAAAAAGCAGGGTTGCAACGGTAATTGTTCCTTTTGATTCTCTATGTAATTTCATGAGACTAAATAAATTTTTCTAAAATAAAGTACAAATATACGACAGGAACGCAGATAATAAAACTATCCAGTCTATCTAAAACTCCTCCGTGTCCCGGAATGATGTTTCCACTGTCTTTCACACCGAAATTTCTTTTCAATTGACTTTCTACCAAATCCCCTAGCGGAGCAAAAGCAGCAATCAAAAATCCTACGATCATCCAGTTCCCTCTCAATTCAGGTTGATAATGTTCAATAAAGTAGGATAAAACCAATGTTAGCACTACGCCACCTGCATATCCTTCCCATGTTTTTTTAGGCGATATTTTAGGTGCCATTTTATGCTTACCAAAGAACTTTCCTACCAGATAAGCAAAAGTATCACTACTCCAGATCAGGATAAACAGGAAGAGAACCTCCAGTGAGAAAGTATCATTAAAGCTGGAAAACTTTGGCAGTCCCAATGCAAAACTGAATGGGAGCGCTACGTAAATAACGGTAAAAATAAGTTTTCCGCTGTCGAAGTATAATTCGTTAGGATATTTGAATAAAGTAACCACAGCAATCCCAATCAACGCCAGCGCCAGTATTTCACTGAGTCTGAAATCAAAAAAGAAGTCGTGATTAAAATATCTTTTGGAAAAAATATAGAATATAAAAATGACCAATGGATATACCACCCACTTTTCATATCCGTTTCCAAATTTCATGATTTTGACACATTCCCAGGTACCCACAATCAGCAGCAGACTCATTAATCCGTAATAAAGATACTGTTGCTTTACAAGACCAGGAACAATGCTGTTAAGCAGCTGCGCTCCCAACGGAGTAGAACAAAGAATAATGATGGCTACATAGACTATACCTGATAAGGTTCTTTGAATGAGATTTTTGTCCAAAATTTAAAATTTAGAAGTGGTTGCTTAATCTTCAAGCAGCAATAAAAACAGTTTTGTATTGGAATTGGAAGAACTGTCCATTTTTGACTGGCTTCCACTGATGGAAGTAAGGTTCTTGATATTTCCGTTTCTTTTTATTTTTCCCATGGCATCATTCAGGTTGTTTACAATCTGAGAAACATTGGCAATGATGATAATTTTATCGGGAAGTCTTGAAGAATGATAATGAAGAATATTATTATGTGAAAGCATGATTCTGCCGTCATAGGCAATCAGGTATTCACAAGTGATGAATGCGGCATCATTAGCCTGCTGCAGTTCTGACGTGTAAGAAGTCCTCACAACGTTTAAAAAGTTCTGAAGTTCCTTGTCCCAACAGAAAAGGTTGTGGGTACCTTCTATTTTGATAATTTGATTTAAAGTTTGTAGAGCTTCCGCTTCATCTGCACAATAATTAAAAAATCCCCCCGAATGCGTAAATAATTGCGCAAACTTATAGTCAAGATCCGCATTTTTCAGCGAATCCCCAAGCTTCTCCAGGCTCTGTTTGTCCTCTTCGTCAGGCTGGTTGGTAAGTTTGCTTACAATCCTCTTGAATAAATTCAACTTAATCTATTTTTAGTCAACTTTATACAAAAATAGAAAATAAATTACAATAGAGTCCAAAATATCTCTTTAAATATGAAAAAACCTGACAATTTTGAGGTTGTCAGGTTTTTGTAAGGTTTATTTTTTAAGAGTCTTAAAGCTGTGTTGGGCTTTCTGGAGCCTGTATTTCGCTTTCTTCTTCTTTTTCTTTGATCTGAGGTGTTTCCACTACTACCGGCTGATCTTTTTCAGGAATAGTATTGGTAACGGGTTTCTCTGTCAATTCAGGATCCCATGCTCTTTTTCCGAATATATCTTCTAAGTCTTCACGGAAGATCACTTCTTTTTCTAATAATTTATTAGCCAGAGCATCCAGTTTATCTTTATTTTCTTCAAGAATCCTTACCGCTCTTTCATACTGATCTTCGATAATCAACTTGATCTCTGCATCAATTTTAGTAGCCGTATCTTCAGAATAAGGTTTCCCAAAAGAATATTCAGACTGGCCTGAGCTGTCGTAGTAAGAAATATTACCAATGTTTGGACTCAAACCATAGATTGTCACCATTGCCTGAGCTCTTTTCGTTACCGTTTCAAGATCAGAAAGTGCTCCAGTAGAGATATTGTTGAAGATCACCTGTTCTGCTGCTCTACCTCCCAGTGTTGCACACATTTCGTCCAGCATCTGCTCAGTAGTGGTAAGCTGTCTTTCTTCCGGAAGATACCATGCTGCCCCTAAAGAACGTCCTCTTGGAACAATCGTTACTTTTAAAAGTGGTGATGCATGTTCTACCAACCAAGAGATTGTAGCGTGACCTGCTTCATGATAAGCAACTCTTCTTTTTTCAGATGGCTTGATGGCCATATTTTTCTTTTCAAGTCCACCGATAATTCTGTCTACCGCATCCAGGAAGTCCTGTTTTGTAACGGAAGTATGGTTATATCGTGCTGCGATTAATGCTGCTTCATTACAAACATTAGCAATATCTGCCCCACTGAATCCAGGAGTTTGTTTTGCTAAGAAATCTCTGTCTACATTATCATCAAGCTTGATCTTTTTCAAGTGAACATCAAAGATCTGTCTTCTTTCGTGAAGTTCCGGAAGGTCTACATAAATAGAACGGTCAAAACGACCTGCTCTCATTAATGCTTTATCAAGAATATCCGCTCTGTTGGTAGCCGCCATTACAATAACATTGACATCTGTTCCGAAACCGTCCATTTCGGTAAGAAGCTGGTTCAATGTATTTTCTCTTTCATCATTTCCGCCAGAGAAGTTATTTTTTCCTCTTGCACGTCCAATAGCATCAATCTCGTCAATAAAGATAATCGCCGGAGATTTTGCTTTAGCCTGAGCAAAAAGGTCTCTTACTCTGGAAGCTCCTACCCCAACAAACATTTCAACAAAATCAGAACCTGAAAGTGAGAAGAACGGAACTTTAGCTTCACCTGCAACGGCTTTTGCCAGTAACGTTTTACCCGTTCCCGGAGGGCCTACTAAAAGGACACCTTTAGGAATTTTACCTCCCAGTTTTGTATATTTTTCAGAGTTTTTCAAGAAATCAACAACTTCCTGAACTTCTTCTTTAGCTCCTTCTAATCCTGCAACATCTTTAAATGTCACCTGAATTCTTTCTTTTTCGTCAAAAAGTTTTGCTTTAGATTTACCGATAGAGAAGATTTGTCCGCCAGGACCTCCGCCTCCACCCATCTTTCTGAAAAGAAGGAAGTAGAATAATCCCAGAATAGAAATCCAAACCAACGCAGGAACTAAAATGTCCATTAATGCGCTTTTGCCTGTTCCGTAATCTTTCGATGTTTTAATAACCGGATTGCTGGCTTTCACCTGCTCAAATTTCTGAAGGAAAAGTTGAAGGTCTCCATATTTTACAGAAAAATCTGCTTTAGGAGCCATTTCGAAGGCAGAAAGAGGGTTATTTTCTTTTCCGGCTTTGGAAACCATTGCCGATTTTGCTTCTTTTGTTAGGAAAACATCAGCTTTCTCTATGTCTTTGTATATAATTATATTCTGGACTTTCCCCGCCTGCATTTCTCTAAAGAAACCATCTTCATCAATAGATTTTGCGCTATCACCTCCAAGGAAATTGGAGCCAAAGAAAAGCAAAAGTGCTATGATTGCAATTGGAAAGAACCAGTTGAATCCTTTATTATTCATTTAGACTTTTTAAATTTTTATTATTCATTTTCAATTTTGGTAATGACTGCGTCACCCCAAAGCTCTTCTATATCGTAGTACTCACGTACTTCTTTTTGGAATATATGAACTACCACTGTAACGTAATCTACCAATACCCACATTGCATTTTCAGTACCTTCTACGTGCCAAGGTCTGTCTTGCAGTTCGTTTCTTACTTTCTTCTCAACACTTCCTGCTAATGCAGCAACCTGTGTATTTGAGTTTCCACTACATATCACGAACGTTTCTGCTACGGAGTTTTCGATGTTGGAAAGATCGAAGATCATAACGTCTTCTCCCTTTACATCCTGGATAGCTTCAACGATTTTATCTATTAACGCCTGTTTTTCTGCTGTTTTATTCATTAAAAAAATACTATAATCTGCAAATTTATTGTTTTTTCTTTACTTTAACCTTACTTTTACCCTCTTAATGTCTTAAAGTTTTCTTAAATGAGCCAACTCTTCTATCTGAAAGAATGTTCTTCTACTAATGACGAAATATCAAAGTTTTTACTTTATAAAAATTCAGATTTTATTGGACTGCATACTTTTAATCAAATTAAAGGGCGTGGTCAGTATGGAAATGTCTGGACTCAAACTGCCGGAAAAAACCTGGCTTATACGCTGGCAGTAAATACTCAGAACATCCTGTGCTCTGACTTTATACTCAATTATTATACCGCAATGGTTATCCGGGATTTCCTTGCCAAATTGTCTGAATCTGAGGTAAAAATCAAATGGCCGAATGATATTATCCTTAAAGGTAAAAAAATCGTTGGAATTTTAATAGAAAAGAAAAAAATTAATCAAAATAATTATTTCATCATAGGAGCAGGAATCAATATTCTTCAGGACAAATTTGATGAAATATCTAATGCAGGATCACTTCTAACGCAAACAGGCCTTGTATTTGACCTTGAAAAAGTCTCATTTGATCTTCATGAATACTTGTCTGAAAAACTGAAAAACATTCCTAATGATCAGGAAATTCTGGATAGATTCAATGCAAACCTTTTCAGAAGGGATCAGATCTCTGTCTTTGAAATTGAAAAAGAGCGACAAAATGGCATTATCCGAAATGCAGACGAGAAGGGAGAACTTTGGATCGAACTGGAAGACGGAATGCATTCCTTTTATCACAAGGAAGTAAAACTGCTTTACTGATTGGCTCTTTTGATATAAAGATATAGGGTAAGCGGCAGAAACACCATATTAGGCAGCCACATAGCTACAGCGGGAGACAAACTTTTATTTTCCGAAACCACTTTCAAGGCTTCAAATGAGAACACGAAAACAAAGGCTAATGAGATCCCTATGGCAAGGTTAACACCCAACCCTCCTCTTTTCTTTTGTGAAGACAGGGAAAGCGCCAGAAATGTCAGAATAATGATAGAAGCAGGCATTGATGTTCTTTGATGAAGCTCATTCAGATAAGAGTTCAGATTACTGTTTCCTCTTGCCTTTTCTCTTTCAATAAATTTTAAAAGTTCTGGAGTGGTTTTATTTTGTCCCAAAAGCTCATTAGGGAAAAGTTCTTCCGGTGAATGCCCGTAGTTTTTCCTTAATTCTATCCCGTTACTCAGCTTTTCGGTATTGTCTTTATTGATTGTTTTTTCTAAATAATTATTTAAAACAAACTGTTTTTTTGCCTTATCCCAATAGACTTCACTAGCTTTTAGCTCGTAGATCATTTTTCTGTCTTTATCATATTTCTGATAGACAAAACTTGACCCTCTTTTTTCTCTTTTATTCCAGGAATCAACAAAGATATATTCTGTTTTGCTCAGCTGTGAAGAGGCTGGAGCTGTTCCTAAAATCTTTTCTTTATTGGCTGCGTTATAGGTATAAGCTTCCAGTTCATTTTTCTTGATATTAGCCCATGGCAGCACCATATGATAGACCACAAGGGCAATCAGACCAATAAAAATGGATGTATACAGATAAGGTTTTGAAAATCTGTGAAAACTTGCTCCACTACTGATAATGGCTACAATTTCAGTGTTATTTGCCATTCTGGAGGTAAAATAAATCACCGAAATAAATACAAGAATGGAAAGAAAGGTCACCACAAGATTAATAATCCAGAAGGGATAAAAATGTACAAGAAAGTACATCAGATCCAGCTTCGGATCAATGGCTTTGGCATTTTCTATCCTTGGAATCTTTTGCTGAACATCAATTACAAGTACGACTATAGACAATAATACCAACATGAAACTGAAGGTTCCCAGGTATTTTTTAATGATATATTTGTCTACAATTTTAAGCATAATCTCTTACAGTCTTTGTCTAAGAACCGGTACTACAGAATTTTTCCACTGGTAGAAATCACCTGCAATAATATGTTCTCTGGCTACTTTTACTAAATCAAGATAGAATGCAAGATTATGAATCGAAGCAATCTGTTTTGCCAGATATTCTTTAGATACAAACAGGTGGCGAAGATACGCTTTTGAATATTCACGATCTACAAAACTGGTTCCAAATTCATCCAAAGGCGAAAAGTCACGCTTCCATTTTTCATTTTTAAGATTCATCACCCCCTGCCATGTGAAAAGCATTGCATTTCTTGCATTTCTTGTTGGCATTACACAATCCATCATATCAATTCCCAGTCCGATAGATTCCAGAATATTCCATGGAGTTCCTACTCCCATCAGGTATCTTGGTTTTTCTTTTGGAAGAATATCTGTCACTTCATCTGTGATTCTGTACATTTCCTCTTCAGGCTCTCCAACAGAAAGTCCACCGATGGCATTTCCTTCGGCTCCCGATTCAGAAATTACTTCTGCAGAAATTTTTCTAAGGTCAGAATAGGTAGATCCCTGAACAATTGGGAAAAGTCTTTGCTTGTACCCATATAATTCAGGATTATCATTAGTCCATTCAATACATCTTTTCAGCCAACGGTGTGTAAGCTCCATAGATGATTTTGCCTGGTTATATTCACAAGGGTAAGGAGTACACTCATCAAAAGCCATGAAAATATCGGCTCCGATCTGTCTTTGAATTTCCATTGATCTTTCCGGAGAAAACATATGATAGCTTCCGTCGATATGAGATTTGAATCTCGCTCCTTCTTCTGTCATTTTTCTGTTACTCGCCAATGAAAAAACCTGAAAACCTCCTGAATCGGTAAGAATAGGAAGATCCCAGTTCATGAATTTATGTAGTCCACCTGCATCCTGCATCGTCTCCATTCCCGGACGAAGGTAAAGGTGGTAAGTATTTCCCAGAATAATCTGAGCTTTAATGTCTTCTTTTAATTCTCTCTGATGAACTGTTTTTACACTTGCAACAGTTCCCACAGGCATAAATATAGGAGTTTGAATCTTCCCGTGATCTGTGGTAATTTCCCCTGCTCTTGCTTTTCCTTCAGAGGTTTTTTCAATATTAAAAAATTTCATCTCTCTACTTTTTTAATTCACCTTATTATCAGTGATTTCTTATAGGTTAGAAACTCTGGTGATGTTTTTACCTTACCAAAGGTATTACAGCTCCATTTTGCTTCAGTTTATCCTTTATATATTTATCTGCTTTGGGATCTTTTTTAACCAGTATTTCCTGTGCATCATTGGTGATCCCATCCATTTGTTCTTTGATCACATAGTATTTGAAGCTTTCTACAAAGTCATCAGATTTTACTTTATGTGATTTCAGGACAGCCCTTGTACCGGCTTCCATATTTTTATCAGGATACACATAGATAGCCTGATCGTTGATCGCAAGATCTGCAATGATTTCTGCCATCACATCTTTATCGATCAGATTTTTGGGCTTATCAATATAATCGCTGCACGAAAACAGGCCCAGCAAAACGAAAATAAAGATTAGCTTTTTCATCAGTTTATTTTTATATTTTTTAATGGTCTGATGGAACTCTGCATATACATATTCCTCTATGTGAGAAGAATTGCCTATACATTGTTTCACAGTCTATTGATGATTGATTTCCACTTTAAGTTTAACACTCCAAAAACTGCTTCATGAATAATTCCGCCGTTCATTTTGCTTTCTCCTAAAATTCTATTGGTAAATATAATAGGAACTTCTACAATTCTAAAGCCTTTTTTAAATGCTCTGAATTTCATTTCTATCTGAAACCCGTAACCTTTCAGTCTCACGTTATCCAATCCTATTTCTTCCAATACTTTTTTTGAAAAACAGACAAATCCTGCGGTAGTATCATGAATAGGAAGACCTAATACGAACCTTACGTATTTTGATGCAAAGTAAGAAAGTAACACTCTTCCCATAGGCCAGTTGACCACATTTACTCCTTTCGAGTAACGGGACCCGATGGCCATATCTGCATTTATACATGCTTCAAAAAGTTTCGGCAGGTCGTTAGGATTATGGGAAAAATCGGCATCCATTTCAAAAATATAATCGTATTTATTTTCGATAGCCCATTTAAAACCATGAATATATGCCTTTCCCAACCCGTCTTTTATGTGTCTTATTGACAGATGTAAATAATGGGGGTGTTTCTTCTGCAATTCTTTTACAACCTCTGCTGTTCCATCCGGAGAAGTATCATCCACTACTAAGATATGAAAGTCATCCTCCAATGCAAAAACTGCGGAAATAATATTTTCAATATTTTCCTTTTCGTTGTATGTGGGGATAATGACGAGTTTTTTCATTTCAGTTTGCAAAGATAGTTTATTTAACCTTTTTATTTTATACAAAATAATCTATAATTTTGCAAAAATATTTCTCAGGGATTGGGCGGATGAAACAGAAACTTTTATTTAAAAGATCTGAACAACACGTAAAATCGATGAGAGCAAATATTTTAACTACGGATAGATAATCAGGTGATAGGAAAATCTGTGCCGGATTGTGCTATAGGAAGTTAAATAATAAATAATAAAAACTTAAATTTTGCCATCATCACAACACTTCATCAATCATGTAAGAATACCTGAGAACAATGACTGGGTAATCTTTATCCTCGTGGGCTGTATATTTTTATATGTTTTTATGATGAACGTCATAGAAAGAGATGCCAGTCTCAAAGATTTTCTGCTTCAAAAGTATTTTGATGCCAGTAACAACCTTCCCAGCTGGATCATCACCTCATGTGTGACTACCCTCACCTTATCTGTTTTGATTTCGCAATACATTCCTATTGTACCAAAATTTATTGCCGATCTTCAGCTTTTTGGATATCAGCTTAATAAATTCGGGTATACTTTGCTGGCTGTATTGTTTTTTTATTTAATAAAATCAACATTCGGGTTTTTATTTTATCAAAGTATAGGAGACGGAAAAAAATGGACTATTTTTTATTTTACCTCTACAAAATTTTATTTCATTCTTACATTTTTGCTAATAATTCTTTGTGTAGCCCACTATTACTTCCCTATAGACAGAAATAAAATGTTTTTGTATTATCTGTCTTTCTTTTCTTTTGTATTCATTTTCAAAGTCTTTTTCTACTTATTTCACAAGAACAAGATTCTTCCTGAAAAATGGTATTATAAATTTTTGTATATTTGCACCCTCCAAATCGCACCATTATTATTGCTTTGGAAGTTGTTATTTTTTTAATAAATGTCAATGATGAGAATAAAGTCTATATTGGTTTCTCAACCAGCGCCTAGTGAGTCTTCTCCATATTTGGATATAGCGAAGAAGGAAAAAATAAAGATTGATTTCCGTCCATTTATCCACGTCGAAGGGGTTGACAATAAAGAGCTCAGAACACAGAAGATAGATCTGACGCAGTATACCGGTATTATATTTACCAGTAAAAATGCGATTGACCATTACTTCAGACTTGCGGAAGAACTTCGTTTTGCCGTTCCGGATACAATGAGATATATCTGCCAGTCGGAAGCAATTGCCAACTATCTTCAAAAGCATATTGTATACAGAAAAAGAAAAATCAGCTTTGGGGAGAAAAACTTCTCAGATCTGCTTCCTCTTTTCAAAAAATTCCCAACTGAAAAATATCTGCTGCCATCTTCAGATGTTCTAAGTTCGGATACTGTAAAAACCATGGATGCCTCTAATGTAGACTGGACAAGAGCAATCATGTATCGTACTGTATGCAGTGACCTTACTGATATCACTGTCAAAGATTACGACATGTTGATATTCTTCAGCCCACAAGGAATCAAATCACTACAACAAAATTTCCCTGACTTCAAGCAGGATGAAACCAAGATTGGTGTTTTTGGAAACACGACTTTGGCTGCTGCAGAAGAAGCTGGATTAAAAGTAGATTTAATGGCACCTACGAAGGAAACTCCTTCCATGACAATGGCCCTTGAAAAGTATATTAAAGCACTTCATAAGTAGTCTTTAATTATAAAAATACCATCAACCATCTTTTCAATAAAGGAAAGATGGTTTTTTTTTACCTAAATTTGAACGAAAATTAACATTGGATGAGACGTCTGCATAAAAAGTTGCTTTCTTTCAGAAGAAAAGTATAAAGACGAGCTCTGCTCAATAAAAAATCAAAATATCCGGATGAAAGCTCCACAGGCAAAAAAATTAGAAAAAATATTAGAAACCCACGGCGATAGAAGGATCGATAATTACTTTTGGCTGAATGAAAGGGAAAACCCTGAAGTCACCCAATATATTGAGGAAGAAAATGCCTACGAAGAATTCATCATGAAAGATACAGAAGCTCTTCAGGAAGAACTTTTTGAAGAGATGAAAGCGCGTTATAAGAAGGACGATGAATCTCTACCTTATATCTTTAATGAATACTGGTATATTGTACGCTATGAAGAAGGTAAGGAATATCCTATTTTCTGCAGAAAGTACAAAAGTCTTGACAATGAAGAGGAAATCGTCCTTGACGTTAATATTCTGGCGGAAGGCAAAGAATTTTTTGAAGTAGGAAGTCTAGCGGTAAGCCCTAGTAATGAATTAGCTTCTTTTTCTTCAGATGATGTAGGAAGAAGAATCTATACGCTTAATTTTAAAAATTTAAAAACCGGAGAAATTCTGCCGGACACTATTCCTAATACAACAGGAAAAGCAGTTTGGGCAAATGATAACCAGCATGTCTTCTATATCAGAAAAGATAAAAGCCTGCGTGCTTTCCAGGTATACAGACATAAGCTGGGAACAGATTCTTCCGAAGATATTCTGATTTTCCACGAACAGGATGAAACTTTTGATGTCAATGTATTTAAAACTAAATCCTTACAATATATTTTCATTGCGAGTTCAAGTACTATTTCTGATGAACACCGCTTCATCCCTTCTGACAACGTATTTGCAGAATGGAAAATAATACAGCCAAGAATAGATGATCTTGAATATTCAGTAGAGCATTATGAAGATGAATTTTACATCATTACCAATGCTGATGATGCCATCAACTTCAAAATTGTAAAAGCAAAGATTGACAACTGCAGTATGGAAAACTGGGTAGATGTTATCTCTCACCGTGCTGAAGTTTTGTTGGAGGGCTTTGAAATTTTCAAAGATTATCTGGTTCTTGAGGAAAGAGAAAGAGGTTTGCTTCAGATCAAAATTATTGATGAGAAGACGCAAGAATCTTATTATTTACCTTTCTCTGATCCAACATATACAGCTTATATTGGAATCAACCTTGAATTTGACACTGAGATTCTTCGTTATGGTTACACGTCTCTTACACAGCCGAGTTCCACTTACGAATATAACATGAAAGACAAAACCACTAAGCTCCTGAAACAACAGGAAGTATTGGGTGGGAAATATTTCCATGAAAATTATATTTCAGAAAGAATATGGGCAGACTCCAGAGATGGGGAGACAAAAGTGCCTATTTCTTTAGTATATCATAAAGACACCAAAAAATCAGCTGACACTCCACTTCTTCTGTATGGATATGGAAGTTATGGGCATACCGTTGATGCCAGCTTTTCAAATGTAAGATTATCTATTCTGGACAGAGGCTTTATTTATGCTATTGCTCACATCCGTGGTGGAGAATACCTGGGAAGAGAATGGTATGAAGACGGAAAAATGCTATTCAAGAAAAATACATTCTTTGATTTTATTGATGCTGGAAAGTATTTAATCAAAGAAAATTATACGTCATCGAGACATATGTATGCGATGGGTGGAAGTGCTGGAGGTCTGTTGGTAGGTGCTGTGGTCAATTATGAACCCCAGTTATTTAACGGAATTGTAGCACAGGTCCCTTTCGTAGATGTAGTTTCTACCATGCTGGATGATACGATTCCTTTGACTACCGGAGAGTATGATGAGTGGGGAAATCCTAATGATGAAGAATACTACCATTATATGAAAGACTATTCTCCTTATGACAATGTAGAAGCTAAAGATTATCCACATATGCTGATCACTACAGGATTCCATGATTCACAGGTGCAGTATTGGGAACCTGCAAAATGGACGGCAAAACTTAGAGAATTAAAAACAGACGATAATATTTTAGTCTTTAAAACTGACATGAGCTCCGGACATGGAGGAGCAAGCGGAAGGTTTGAATCTCTAAAAGAAGACGCATTAGAATATGCCTTTTTATTAAAGATTGATAAAAAATAGTTTTATTCTTTTCTTCACTAATTTTCAAATACAGCGTATATGTTATTATTAGTTTTTATTTCAATCGCTATCATCTATTACCTGATCCAAAAACAGAAAATTACCAGGATGGAAAAGAGAGAAGACTTTAAAACCAAACAAGAAGAAAAAATACAGGATCTGCTGAAAAAAGCAAGAGAAGAAGATATTAAAAATAAAGAAAGTAACAATTTATAAAAGACACTGTCATGATAAAATGGCAGTTATAATCATATGAACGAGTCCGAATATTGGAAAAAAATAGAACAGTTCTTTGAAGACAATTTCCAGACTGAAAAGAACCCGCCCATTGAAACCCTTTTATTTCTGATTGGGTTGCAGGAGCTGGGAAGCGGCCAGCAAAAATACACTAAGGAAGACAAAGTAAACCTGATTCATATTGCAGTCTGCAGACTGCTTGAGCCGTTTGGATATTATAAATTCACACACTATGAAGATGGATGGCCACAGTTTGATAAGCTGGAAGGACTTCCGGAATTAAAGCCCAACGAGCAAACTTTGCTTATGAAAAAGGCTATTATTCAATACTTTCAGGAAGAAGAATTGATTTAATAAAAAAACAGGATGTTTAAATGAGCATCCTGTTTTTTTATTATAAAATGAATACGCAACATCATTTTTCACTTCAAATTTTTCCGATGCTCAATTTTTATGAGCTGATCAATTCTTCCAATTGGGTCAGTCCCATTGTAAATCCTTCTTCAAATCCCATATCCATAATCTTCTTCATAATTTCCTCGGAATGGTAATGAATATTGATCGTGACCTTGGTTCCCTCTTCTACTCCTGTAAAGCCGATCAGCCATTTTGACCTTGGAAAATCTTCATTGATATTTCCTTTTTCATCACAAAAAGCACTCATCCAGTCCAGACTTCTGTGCTCCGTAATTTCGCCATATTGAGACTGAGCATACATAGGACCTCTTTCACCGTTTGGCCCTACCATCGCATACATCCAGATTCCTCCTTCTCTGAAGTCCTGGCTTACTGTTTCGCATTTCCAGGGTTTAGGCCCCCACCACTGATCCAATAATTCAGATTGGGTAAAGTGATCCCATACTTTTGAAACATCAGCCTTGTAAATCTTCATGACATATGTACTTGCCGCATCAAAATCTTTGTTGAAAATGATATTAGATTCCATATATTTTTATTTTTAATAAAGTTAGCACTTTATTTATTGAAAGGGACTTTTCATATGACAAGTAAAAGATAATTCATAAATAATTGTTAAAAAACAGTCTTTTAAGAAAAAAAAAACAATTATTTGGCTCGTTTTTTGTTTATGTAGTCTTAAAACAATTAATTTTAACATTCATTTTTCCAAAACATATATAATTAAATAATGAATAACAAATTCATCCCAATAATTTCAGTGTTTATGACGATCTCACTGATTGTCTTTGTGACGCTCCAATTTTATTGGTTGAAAGGCTATTACGGCGTACTGGAACAGGATTTTTCAAATAAAGTATATGCAGTTTTGGAAAGTACTTCAAAAAGTATTGAAGAGATTGAAGCCGATAAATACCTGAATGAGGATTATAAAGATTTCAGAAAAAATATTCTTGCCAACAGCAAACAGCCGTCTTTAACTACTATTCAACAGGTAGAAGACTCCGGTACTCAGAGACAGATTATTTACTCTAAAAATATTATTGAAAAAACTCAGCTGCCGATTTCTCAAAAAGGAGATTCTATCAAGCTGACAACCTTATATACAGACGAAGCAGCCTATAAAATAAAAAGAGATACCACCAACCGTGAACTTCTTACCACAGATATCAATCAGGAGATTGAGACTGGAGATTACTCCATGAAAGAATTTGTGAAAGTATATGGAAACAATCTTCCTATCACCAAAAGAGTGGATCCGAAAACGCTTGACTCCGTGATCGCTAAAGAACTTAAAATCAGAGGAATATCTGCTAAGTTCGGATATGGAGTTCTAGACCGCAACAACAAGCTTACAAGCATTGTGAATAAAGCTTATAAGGAGAAAAAAGACAGTAATATCTACAGCTTTCCTCTTTTTGCAGACAAAAAAAACACATTGTACAGCCTCGCATTGGTTTTCCCTAAAAAAGAATACTCACTGGCGATGAACAACTGGCCAATGCTTTTAGGAACATTTCTTTCTCTTCTTACCATTCTTGGAATTTATATTATTTCCATCAATTATATGATGAGACAGAAAAAGCTTGCTGAAGTAAAAACAGACTTCATCAACAATATGTCTCATGAGTTCAAAACACCATTGGCAACCATTTCTGTAGCAACGGATTCTTTGGCGAATGATAAAATTGCCACCAATCCGGATAAGGTAAAATATTACTCAGAATTGATCAAGCAGGAGAACTTAAGGATGAAAAAGCAGGTAGAAAACGTGCTTAATATGTCTAAACTTGAAAGAAATGAAGTAGAATTGTTTTTAAGAGAAACCAACGTAAGGGAATTGATCAAAAGAACTACAGAATCTTTCAATCTGATTGTACAACAAAGAAACGGATCTCTTACCCAGAAATTTAATGCCACCCATTATAATTTTAAAATAGACGAATTCCACATCTCGAATATGCTGGTCAACTTACTGGATAATGCGAATAAATATTCTCCTGAAGCACCGGAAATACATGTGGAAACAAGAAATGAAGGACACTGGTATATCATTGAGATTTCCGATAAAGGAATGGGAATGGATACTCAGAATAAAACCAAAATTTTCGAAAAATTCTTCAGGGAAGAAACCGGAAATATTCACAACGTAAAAGGACAGGGATTAGGCCTTTCCTATGTGAAAAAAATTGTAGAACTGCACAAAGGGCTGATTATCGTAGACTCCCATAAAGGAAATGGAAGTACGTTCACGATAAAACTGCCAATGGGCTAGAAAAGAATATCAATGATCGATGATAAGCCATAAATGATCAAAGGACGATTTCAAAATCAACGATCATTTATCATTCATCAATTATAAAGTTTAAACCAAATATCAAAATATAGAAGATAGAGTGAGGAAGTTCATTCTTAATTGTTAATTATTAATTATTAAAAAGTTATGAGCAACAGAATATTATTAGTAGAGGACGATCAGAGTTTCGGGGCGGTGCTTAAAGATTATTTGACGATCAATAATTTTGAAGTAACGCTAGCCACTGATGGGGAGCAGGGACTTAAAGAATTTACAGAAAATGAATTCGACATCTGCATATTTGACGTAATGATGCCTAAAAAAGATGGATTTTCATTAGCTGAAGATGTAAAAAAGATTGATAAAAATACACCGATCATATTCCTTACAGCAAGAAATATGAGAGAAGATATTTTGAAAGGATACCAGTTGGGAGCTGATGATTATATCACAAAACCTTTCGATACTGAGCTTCTTTTATACAAAATAAAGGCTATTTTACAGAGAAGTTCTACATTGGAAAATGAAGAACAGGAGCAGTTTAAAATCAGCAATATTTTCTTTGACTCTATGCTGAGACAACTGAAAGTAGGTGATAAAGAATATAAACTTTCTCCTAAAGAAAATGAATTATTGAAACTTCTTTGCATTCACAGAAACGATTTCATGCCTAGAGATCTTGCGTTGAGAAAGATCTGGAAAAAGGAAAATTACTTTACAGCAAGAAGTATGGACGTGTATATCGCAAAGCTTCGTAAGTTATTAAAAGACGACGAAGGATTGGAAATCATCAACGTTCACGGAGAAGGATTTAGACTTTTGGTAAAAAATTAATCCAAAAATCTTATTATAAATATAAAATTAGCAAAACAATTGAAAATGTTTTGCTAATTTTGTTTCATACCCATGGATATGAAGAATACATTTATAGGTTTGATCGCCGTATCACTATTAGTTGCATCTTGTAAAAAGGATGAAAAAGCCACTTATTTAAAAGAAGAAGCCAATGCCGGACAACCCAGCGTAGCCCTTAATACAACCTCAAAAACAACACTCATGGATCAGTCTGGCATTCAATCTGCCTCTACTCCTGCTCCAATGGCAACTGCCCCAGGGATGAATCCTCCACACGGACAACCTGGCCATAGATGTGACATTCCGGTAGGACAACCTCTGAACAGTAAGCCTGCAGCCGCAGCTCCTGCCACACAAAATATAAATACAGCCGGAAATAATATTGTTCAGATTGATCCTAATGCAGTAGCACCAGGAAAAATCACCCTTGATAATAACGGGAAGCAGGCAAAAACTGCTCCGGGGATGAATCCTCCACACGGACAGCCCGGGCACCGATGTGACATTCCTGTAGGGCAGCCATTAAACAGCAAACCTGCACCAGCTCCTCAACCAGCTCAAAATGTAGTACAGACTACCCCTGCCCCAGCACCTGCTGCACAGAATCTGGCAATGGGAGAAAAACCTAAGTTAAACCCGGCACACGGAGAACCTTGGCACAGCTGTTCTCTAAAAGTTGGTGATCCTTTGCCATAAATTTCTTATTTTTGCAGATATGAAGCTGTTTCATCTACTTGCAATTGTACTTTGCCTGGGAGTTTTTTTAATTCCCAAGGACAATTTCTATGCGCAGGCAATGCAGGAAACATGCTGTAAAGCAGAATCTTCGAAAAAAAGTGACTGCTGCAAAAACCATTCTTCAAAAAAAGACAGTAAGCATGACAAAACAAAATCATGTACTGATGACTGCTGCTCATCATGTGTTGCCTGCTACACTTTTATTGAAACTCCTTTTTCAAAAAATCTACGTTTGGAACTGTCTTATTACAAAGCAAATAAGAATGCTCAGTTCCGATATTCAGATCCTTATCTTTCAGACCGTTTAAAGGAAATCTGGCAGCCGCCTAAGATAGGTTAATTAAAACACCGCGGGTTCATTATATTATGTAATGGACTGTTTTTTAATTAATTTAAACTTTAAACAAAATGAAATTACATATTTCCAGGTTTATACTTGGTGCATTATTCCTATTTACACAATTTATATCTGCTCAAACACTTTCAAAAAATCAGTTCAAGGTAAAAGGGAACTGCGAAATGTGCAAAACAAGAATTGAAAGTGCTGCCAAAAAAGCAGGGGCAAAAACAGCAGTTTACTCTGTTGATCTTCAAACCTTAACTTTAGAAACTGACAAGGTATCTACCGATGATATTCTGCAGAAAGTGGCTGAAGCTGGCCATGATAACGAGAAATTCAAGGCTTCGGATGCTGTTTACAATAGCCTTCCGGGATGTTGTCTGTATAATAGAGATTTGCAGCCATCCCAGGCGGAAACTCATCACGAACACCATACAAATGCTAATGTTTCTGATAAAAAAGAAAATGAATTCTATGTAAGAGGAAACTGTGCTTCTTGTAAAGCAAGAATTGAAAAGGCATCAAAAAGTGCAGGTGCAGATGCCGCAGAATGGAATGCAGAAAAGCAAACTGTTATTTTAAATTTTGATCCTTCAAAAACTTCAGCAGATAAGATCTTAAAAGCGATTGCCGATGCAGGTCATGATAATGAAAAATACAAGACTTCGGATGCAACGTATAATGGACTTCCGGGATGCTGCCTGTATGACAGAGATTTTACTTTTGGTGAAGCTAATCCAAAGGTACATTACGAAGAAGAAGCAAAGCAGGGAGATCATAAAGACCACGAGACTTCACCAGCTAAAGAAGACCATTCCCAACATGAAAAAAACATTGATGGTGTAGTGGTAACAGGTTCTAAAGCAGCAACTGCTTTAAGTAAAAAAGAAGCCGGGCTTGTTTTTAATATTGATAAAAAAGAACTTTTAAAGGCAGCTTGTTGTAATCTGTCAGAAAGTTTTGAAACCAATGCAACGGTTGATGTTTCTTTCAGCAACGCTGTTACAGGAACAAAACAGTTGAAAATGCTTGGTCTGGATCAGAAATATACCAGCTTAACGAAAGAACAGTTACCCGAAATCAGAGGTTTAGCTTCTGCCTATGGATTAAATTTTATTCCGGGAAGATGGATTGAAAGCATCCAGCTTACTAAGGGAGGAAGCACTGTGACGAATGGTTACGAAAGTATTACAGGACAGATTAACACTGAGCTTTTGAAAAATGCAAAAACTCCGGAAACTTCACTGAACCTTTTTTCTGACTTCAACGGAAGAGCGGAAGTCAATATTACCAATGTCTCTCCTATCAACGATAAATGGTCTCAGACTTTCCTTCTTCACGGAAACGGAACTTTCGGGAATACGGATATGAATGATGACGGTTTTCTGGACAGACCGAAAGGAACTCAGATCAATGCTGCCTATTTATTGAATTATAATGATCTGGAAAAATCAGGATTCGGATCTCACTTCGGAATTAATTTTATCCGAGATGAAAGAACGGCAGGACAAGTTGGTTTTGATAAGAAACTGGCTCAGGACAAACAGCCGTTTTATGGGGTAGGAATTGATATTTCAAGATTTCAGGTTTGGAATAAAACCGGGTATGTCTTTAAAGGAAAACCTTACCAAAGCATCGGGTGGATGAACCAGTATGTGTATCACCAGCAGGATAGTTTTTTCGGACTGAGAAATTATGCAGGACAGCAGCACACGTATTATTCCAATTTAATCTTTGAAAGCATTATTGGAAATACCAACCATAAGTATAAAGCCGGGGCAAGTTTCTTATATGATGGTTATAAGGAAACGTATTTATTGAACGACCTGAAAAGAAATGAAATTGTACCGGGAATTTTTGCTGAATATACTTTAACAGGGTTAAAATATACATTAGTAGCAGGAACCAGAGTAGACTTTCACAATCTGGCAGGAACTCAGTTTACACCAAGGTTAAATTTCAAGTATGATTTCACGCCTCAGACTATTGTAAGACTTTCTGCGGGAAGAGGATTCAGAACAGCGAATGTATTTGCGGAAAGCCAGCAATATTTTGCATCGAACAGAGCAATCAATATTTTATCTAACGGAGGAAATATTTACGGTTTAAAACCTGAAATCGCCTGGAACTATGGCGTAAGTTTACAACAGGAATTCAAATTATTCGGAAGAAAATCCAGCATCATCGCTGATTTCTTCAGAACAGATTTCCAGGATCAGGTGTTGGTGGATCTTGACAAATCTCCTCAGCAGCTTACGTTCTATAATCTGGAAGGAAAATCATTTGCAAACTCATTTCAGACTCAGTGGGATTTCACTCCTTTTAAAAACTTTGATGTAAGACTTGCTTATAAGTATTATGATGTACAGGCTGATTATATCGGAGGAAGAAGAGAAGTTCCTTTCATGGCGAAACACAGAGGATTTGTGAATTTAGCGTATGCTACCAATAAAAATAACAATGGAGGATTTTGGAGCTTTGATACCACTTTAAACTGGGTGGGAAAACAGAGACTTCCTGATACTTCAAGTAATCCGGCAGAGTTTCAATTACCAACATATTCGGAATCTTATGCGGTTCTAAATGCTCAGATCTCAAGAAATTTCAATAAAAAAATAAGAGCTTATGTAGGTGGAGAAAACCTGACTTCCTATTATCAGAAAAATGCGATTGTTGATTTTAAAAATCCTTTTGGGAATTATTTTGATGGAGGAATGGTATATGCCCCAATCATGAAGGCGAACTTCTATGTTGGACTGGATGTGACATTTTAAATCCCCTGAATAGAAGAAACATCTTAAGAAACAAAACTTTATAGGTTGCATAAACCTATAAAGTTCACATCAGATCTTTTTAAATAGTAGAAAACAGTATCAGATTGATACTGTTTTTTCATTTTTATTAAAAAAAATCATCATCAAATCAAAAAAATACTATATTTACACTTTCTTATATGTATGAACATACCTACTCACGATTTTACAATTGATCATAACAGCAAACTCCCTCTGCATGTACAGGTTGAGGACCTTTTCCGTAAACTTATCCAAATGGATGTTTATAAAAAAGGGGCTTTATTACCCAAAGAGGTTGATCTTGCCAATCTGTGGGGAGTGTCCAGAAATACGATCCGTCAGGCGACTAACAAGCTTGAAAACGAAGGGTTGATCCTCCGTAAAAAAGGGATCGGAACCCGTGTTGCTGAAAAGAAAAGTCTGGTAACAGGTCTGGATCATTGGTACAGTTTTACCAGAGAAATGCATGAAAAAGGAATCCATGTCATCAATCAGCTGCTGAAAACAACTATGGTACAGCCCAATGAAGAAATATGTAATTTCTTTCATTGTGCACCGGATAAAAAAATATTCAAACTTTCAAAGTTAAAAGGGGAAAGCTCGGGAGATCCTATCGTTTATTTTGAAAGCTATTTCCACCCAAGGATCGGGATTGATAAAAATGATGACTTCAATATGCCATTATATAGTATGCTGCAGGAGAATCATGGGGTAATCGTACATCGTTCCCGGGAAAACATAAGTGCCTGCCAGGCAGGTGCTGTAATAGGAAAAAAACTGAAAGTATCTGCTTCTTTTCCCGTATTGAAACGTGAACGTTTTGTATATGACATCAATGGTAAACCTGTAGAATATAATGTAGGGTATTACCGTTCTGATAAGTTTACGTATACCATAGATATTAATAAATCTCCGGGAAGTTAATTCTTTTTTAGCAACCAATATGTTCAAACATTCTAACATATAATTATAAAAACTAAGCTTATGTATAACAGGTATTTTCTTTTGCTTGTATCTTTCCTGATAAGCAATATTGCCTATGGTCAGAAAAAAGTGCCCTATTTTGGCAATGTAAAAGCCATTAACGGATACAACCGTGAAATAACAGGTGAAAACATTGATTATTTTTCTGCCTTTCCCGATCATGCAACCCGGGCACTTCTTACCCGTACTACGGATGGAGCCAAAACGATAGAATGGGAAACGGCTCCTGTACCACAAAAAAATACTGGACCTTATATATATTTTAACTGGTTGGTATCACATTCATCGGGAACCAGCGGAGGAAACCGAAATTTTGATCTGTACATCGATGATCAGAAGGCATTAACTCTCACTACCTACCCTGCCAATCAACGTCCGGATTGGATATCCAAAGCTGCTGACAGTACTGCTTTTGTCTTTCATCAAACTAAAGTGGATGGACTGAAGGATTCTTATGGAATTGCCTACTTACGTGTTCCGGTCAGTAAAATAACTCCAGGGAAACCTCTCCGTTTAAAACTGGTAGGACAAGCCCAGAACAGCAGGGACTGGTTTATGACTTATAAATTTACTTTTGAAGAAAAAATAGACGCCGCTTCTACTCCTTTTATCCTGAAAGATGGAAAGCGCCTGATCACTCTTACCACTTTACATTTTGGTCCGGATCAAAAGATAACAGCAACAATAAATGGTAAAGACATCCATTCTTTCACCATGCCAGATGGAATCAAGACATTTGATATCCCGGTTACCTTGTCGCCTGAAGGAGGAGCATTACAATTGGTTGTAACCTCAGGAAAAAAGGAGCTTCTTCGGAAAAATATTGAAGCTGGAAAAGTAGTTCCGCGCACGCTCTATTTTATCCATCATTCCCATACTGATGTAGGATATTCTCATCTACAGGCGGAGGTAGAAAGAATTCATACCCAAAATATCTATGACGCCATCAAAATGGTTGAAGAAACCAAAAACCTTCCGGAAGAAGCCCATTTCAAATGGAATGTGGAAGCTCTTTGGGATGTGGAAAATTTCATGAAAAATGCAACTGTCGAGGATAAAAAATCATTTGTAAAAGCAGTAAAAGAAGGAGGAATCGGTCTTTCTGCCATGTACGGAAATATTTTAACGGGGCTAAGCCAGCCGGAAGAACTCTTCCATTATACAGAGTATGCCCAAAAACTTGAAAAAGAATATGGCCTAAAAATCAACAGTGCGATGATGTCTGATGTACCGGGATTTGCCTGGGCATTGGTTCCGGCCTTAACTTCATCTGGAGTAAAATATTTTTCCAGCGGACCTAATTATTTAGGAAAAACGAATCCTTATCTGGGAGATCGTGTAGGAAATTTTGTAAAAAACTGGGGTGATAAACCTGTGTGGTGGCAATCTCCTTCCGGAAAAGAAAAAATATTATTCTGGACTGCTGGAAGAGGATATTCTTCATGGCATGGTGTACATCCGGGAGCTGTATTTGATACCGGGCAGAAAAAAATTGCAGAGTATCTGAATGATCTTACCCAAAACAATTATCCGTATGATATGGTACAATGGCGCTATAATATTGTAGCAGACAATGGCCCGATAGATCCTTCCGTTTCCAGATTTGTAGATGAATGGAATAAAAAATATACTTCGCCTAAGATCATCTTAAGCACGAATGAAAAAATGTTTGAAGTATTTGAAAAAAAATACGGTGATCAGATTCCGGTAGTAAAAGGTGATATCAGCCCTTATTGGGAAGACGGTGCCATGTCAACTGCGAAAGAAGAAGGCATCAACCGAAACAGCAGCCTGAAATTACAGCAGCTTACCACACTTTATGCTATGCTGAACCCTGCTCAATATAATCATCAGAGTTTTTATGAAGCCTGGAGAAATGTGATTCTGTTTCATGAGCATACATGGGGAGCTTTCAACAGTATTACCGCTCCTGATCTTCCATTTGTGGCAGATCAATGGAAAGTGAAAAGGCAGTTTTCTCTTGATGGAAATTCCCTTGCAGAGAAGCTAGAAAAAGAACTGTTGCAGCCTCTCACGGATCCTTCTTCCAAATCAATTGCTGTTTTCAACACCTCATCATGGATAAGAAGCGGTATGGTCACAATTCCGGAAACGGCTTTTGGGAACGCTGTTCAGGATATCTCTGGAAATAAAATTCCTCTTCAGAAATTACAGGACGGAACGATGGTATTTTTTGCTAAAGATATTCCTGCATTGGGATCTGCGATCTATACTGTCATTAAAAATAAAGCAACAACTCAAAACTCTTTCACCATTACGGATACCGGGATCTCCAATGGAAAAGTTTCTTTGACATGGGATCTTAAAACAGGAAGCATTACCCGATTTACTGATAACAATTCAACAAATTATGCAGGAAACTTCAATGATCAGGGGCTGAACAGTTATTGGTATGTACCGGGATCTGACCCGAAAGAAGCGGTATCAAATGCTGATGTAAAAGTAAAAGTATTGGAAAATGGTCCTGTGATCGCTAAAGTTTCAATTACATCAGAAGCTCCAGGAGTTAAAAAATTAGAAAGAATCATTACGCTGACAGCCGGAAGTGATGAAGTAGCGCTGGAGAATATTGTGGATAAAAAACCTGTCCGTACAAAAGAATCTGTACATTTTGGTTTTCCTTTCAATGCAGATTTTAAAAATATTACGATAGATGCTGGTTATGGAACGATGAAATATCTTAAAGATCAGCTTCCAGGCTCCAATATGGATTACTGGTACAGCCGCCGCTGGGTAGATGCATCTTCCGGACAAAAGGGAATGCAGTGGATGATGCTGGAAACGCCATTGATTGAAGCAGCAGAAATGATTGATGAAAGAATGACTATTGACAACAGCCACAAAAAATGGAAAGATCAGGGAACCCCCGGAACGACAAACTGGTTCAGCTATGCAATGAATAACTACTGGCATACCAATTATAAAGCAGATCAGGAAGGCCCTGTACATTATCATTATACGCTGCGCCCTCATGCTGCTTTTGATGCTGTAGAAAATGAAAAATCAGCAACAGCTTTTACACAGCCTCTTATCGCAATTCCTGTCAAAGATAAATCATCTGTTGCAAAAAGCCTTTTCCGTGTGAACAATGACAATATTGTTGTGACAAGTGTTACTCCACAAGAGGATAAGAGTTTCCTTATCAGACTTTACAACCCTTCTGAAAGTGAGCAGACAACTGCTTTCTTATGGGAACAAATGAAGCCTTCGAAGATTATTGAACTTAAAACCGGAAAAGTATTATCTCCTGACGAAAAGATTAGTTTATCCGGAATGGATGTGATAGAAATCAGAATAGTTCCTTAGTTTTTTGATTTAAATCTTACAGGTTATATTATTTTAAAACATTTAAAACCAAAATCAGATGTCAAAGCCAGTAATTGCTATAGACATGGGTGGAACCAGAATTAAAATAGGAATCATAAAAAGTGATACTATCTTATCTTCTGTATCCATTGATGCCAATTCCGATAAAGGTCTCAGGCAGAGATTGCCTTCCATACAGGAAACTGTGGAAAAAATGCTACATCAGCAGGGACTTTCAACTGCTGATATTGCCGGCTTGGGGATAGCTTCTCCAGGTATTGTGGACAGTATTCAGAAAAAAATTCTTTCTATTGATAAAAAATTTGGAGATGCTCCTGATATTGATCTGAAAGAATGGTGTTTACAATCATTCAACCTTCCTTTTACTATAGAAAATGATGCCCGTTCTGCATTATTGGGAGAATGGAAATATGGAAATGCAAAAAGTTATGAGAATGTTGTTTTAATGACATTAGGAACCGGTGTTGGAAGTGCTGCAATCATGGAAGGACAATTGCTGAAAGGCAAACATTTTACAGCCGGCATATTGGGTGGGCATTCTGTAATTAATTATAAAGGAGATTCCTGCAACTGCGGAAATAAAGGCTGTGTAGAAACTGAAGCTTCCACATGGAGTCTGCCTGCAATGGCAAAATTACATAAAAATTTTACCGAAAGTAAGCCGTCTGCCTCTCCCGTTATTGATTACGAACTTGTTTTCAGGCTTGCTGAAGAAGGTGACACCACGGCTTTGTATCTGCGGGATCAAAGTTTACAGGCATGGTCAGCAGCTGCCATTAACCTCATCCATTCCTATGATCCAGAAGTTCTTGTACTAACGGGTGGCATTATGGCCAGCAGCTCACAGATTATTCCTTATATCAAACACTATATAGACACTCACGCATGGACTCCCTGGGGAAAGGTACATATCGAAGAAGGTGCATTTCCAGGTACTGCAGCTTTACTTGGGATCGCACATCTTGTCAATCTTTAATAAAAAATCAGAATGAAATCAAATTTCAATAAGTTTCCTGTCATCAGAATACAAAACCATACCTGCATAACAGGTTGGGAAGATATTTTTAGAGAAATTAAAAAAAATACGCCTAAAATAATTGCCATTGAATGTTATCCAGGTGTTTTTCTCAAAGAGATCATTAGCTCAGCACAGGAACTTTTAAACCCTGGATTGATCATTGATACTTCAGAAGCAATGAAATCTGAAGATGATATTGCTGCAATGGTACAAGAATATGTTACGGATGATCCTGTATTTGGCTACATCACACCATTAGAACTTGAAGATTATTTTCATGCTTCAAAAGTATTGGAAATTCAACAAAAAATTGATGAGAACAAGGGCTTTACAGTAGTTATAGGACCAGGAGCCACTTTGATTACCAGCCAACCTGATCTTGCTATTTATGCCGATATGCCGCGATGGGAAATACAGATGCGTTTCCGAAACAATACGGCCTGTAATCTGGGCAGAACTAATTATGCAGATGCTTTTTCTTACCAATACAAACATGCCTATTTTGTAGACTGGCGCGTCTGTGACCGTTATAAAAAAAGAATTCTTAAGACTTGTCATTTTGTTTTGGACACCACCATTCCTCATCAGCCTAAAATGATAAGTACCCATGCGCTGTTTGAAGCTCTTCAACAGACTGTGCAACAGCCTTTCAGAGTGGTTCCTTTCTTTGATCCGGGACCATGGGGCGGACAGTGGCTGAAAGAAGTTTGTGATCTGGACAGAAATGCGCCCAATTTTGCCTGGGGATTCGATTGTGTACCGGAAGAAAACAGTTTGTTATTAGAGTTTGGAGATCAGGTTGTGGAAATTCCATCTATCAATCTTGTATTTTTTCAGCCGGATGCTTTACTTGGAAAAGAGGTCTATGAAGGATTTGGGGATGAGTTTCCTATCCGTTTTGACTTTCTTGATACCATGGAAGGCGGAAATTTAAGCTTACAGGTTCATCCGATGAAAGAATACATCAAAGAAAAGTTTGGGATGTCTTATACTCAGGATGAAAGTTATTATATGCTGGATGCCGGAGATAATGCTTTTGTATATCTTGGACTGAAAGAAAATGTAAACCCCGATCATATGATGAAAGCGCTTACTGCAGCTCAAAATGATCATCTCACTTTTGATGCTGAGGAATATGTACAAAAATGGCCCGTCCGCAAACATGATCATGTATCTATACCAGCCGGAACCATACATTGCTCTGGAGCAAATTCTGTAGTACTGGAAATAAGTGCAACCCCTTATATTTTTACATTTAAACTCTGGGATTGGGGAAGAATGGGACTGGATGGTAAGCCACGGCCGATATCCCTGGAACATGGCAAAAATGTAATACAATGGGACAGAACCACTTCCTGGACCCAAGATCATATCCTCAATCTTACGGAACCGATTGCTGAAGGGGAAGGATGGCGTGAAGAACGTACCGGACTGGATGCCTGGTCATTTATTGAAACCCGCAGACATTGGTTTACCCAAAAAGTTCATCATCACACAAAGGGTGTTGTAAACGTTCTGAATCTTGTAGAAGGCCGTGAAGCAATTATTGAGAGTCCGCATAGCCATTTTGAGCCTTATATCATTCATTATGCTGAAACCTTTATTGTTCCGGCTCATGTAGGTGCTTATACCATTACTCCTCATGGCGAAAGTGCAGGCAAGGAATGTGCTACGATAAAAGCCAGTGTCCGTACGGAAATGATTGCAGATAAAGTTTTAAAATAAACGGTATGTCAACAAACACCTCTTCAAATATTATTTATAAATCGACTCTCGTAGCTTCTGTGGGCGGTTTATTGTTCGGGTATGATACGGCTGTGATCTCGGGAGCTATCGGCTTTATGAAGGTCTATTACAGCCTTTCTGATGTGATGACCGGATGGGCAGCTTCCTGTGCTTTACTGGGCTGTATCATCGGAGCTCTGTATTCAGGGAAACTTAGTGATCGGGTTGGAAGGAAAAAAGTATTAATGCTTTCTGCCCTTTTGTTTACAGTATCTTCTATAGGTACAGCATTGGCTCCTAACCTCTGGATTTTTGTCATATTCCGAATTATTGGAGGTATGGGAATCGGGATTGCTTCTATGCTCTCTCCGATGTATATTTCAGAAATGGCACCTGCAGCAATTCGGGGGCGTTTGATATCCATCTTTCAGCTGGGAATTGTGACAGGTATTCTTGTTATTTATTTTGTGAATGCTTATATCGCCGGTATCCATGATGAAAACTGGAATATTTCTACGGGATGGCGCTGGATGTTTGGGTCAGGAATTATTCCGTCAATAATCTTTATTCTGTTGTTACTTACTGTACCTGAAAGTCCACGCTGGCTGGCAAAACAGAAACGAAACGATGAAGCATTAGCTATTCTTACACAGATCAATGGAGCCAATGCGGCTCAGCAGGAACTGGAATCTATTAATGAATCCCTGAAAGACGAAACTCCCTTTTCTTTTTCCGAGATAAAGGAACCCCAATTAAAACGAGCCCTTATTATCGGGATTTTACTCGCTGTATTTTCACAGATTACAGGAATCAATGCCATTATGTATTATGCTCCTGAAATTTTCAAATCAACGGGTGTAGGATCTGATTCTGCTTTTATACAGACCATTCTGGTGGGAGTTATCAATCTCATCTTCACTTTTGTTGCTATAAAATATGTAGATCTCTGGGGCCGGAAAAAACTTCTCCTTCTGGGAATTTCCGGGATGGCTGTCTGCCTCTTTATTGTAGGTTTTGCCTTCTATACCCAACAGCAGGGATATCTTGTACTCATTGCAATCCTTGGTTATATTGCATGCTTTGCCATGTCTCTAGGGCCTTTGACATTTGTTGTTATTGCTGAAATTTTCCCTACAAAAGCCCGTGCTACGGCAATGTCTGTGGCTACTTTCTTTCTTTGGCTGGCGGTATTTCTAGTATCTCAAACCTTTCCCGTCCTCATAGGATCTATTGGGAATGCTTATACATTCTGGATTTATATGATTGTTGCTGTAATCACTTTCCTCTTTATTTGGAAAATGATTCCCGAGACGAAAGGAAAAACACTGGAAGAGATAGAAAAAAACTGGGAAGAATAAGAACTCGTCTGCCATTTCCACTTCAATAAAAAATCCCATTTTAGAGCCCTATGACCTACTAAAATGGGATTTGTACTATTTACTTATTCTGGATTATCTTCCAAAATCATCCTGTACTCTTACGATATCATCTTCATCAGAAGGATTGGATGCATCCGTGTGCTGCCAGATTTCAGCTACGATTCCCCATCCTGCAAGACCAATAAGTCTGTGTCTTTCTCCCTGCTGAAGTTTTACCTGATCTTTTGGGCCGTATTCTCCTAATTCTCCTTCTTCATCGGTATTGCTTCTTTTGATTCCTACAGTTCCTTCTACCACCTGCCAGATTTCGGCTCTTCTGTGGTGATACTGCCAGCTTAATCTTGCTTCCGGAGCAACAATAAGAATCTTTGGGCTTAGCTTCCCTCCTATTCTCAGATTATCTACATCAATCCCATCAAAATACTGGTTGGCAAAATCCTGCGCCTGCGTTTCATCAATCACAAAGAAACCTCCCCATGGTCTTGTATCATCTTTAGCTGCAATAGTAAAACCTTGTGTCTGCAGCATGTTCTCTACTCTATCGAATATTTCTTTTTTTTCTGTACTCATACAGCGATATTTTTAAATTAAAAATTATTTACTTGATTCTTCTTTTGACATTGAATACGGAAAATCTTTTTCCTGTGAACCTCTTTCTTTATTCGGTTTGTTATCCATTTTAAAGTCTAACACAGCGCCTTTCATCAACTCTTTATGACTTAACCAGTTTTTGGAATAAGGCTGTTGGTTTACATTCAGTGATTTTACATATAGATTTTCGGAAGTATTTTCCGGAGCTTTTATTTCAATTTTCTTACCATTTTCAAGATGAATGGTGGCTTCTTTAAATAATGGCGCTCCCAACACATACTGATCTGTTGCCGGTGTTACCGGATAAAACCCAAGCGCTGAGAAAATATACCATGCAGAAGTCTGTCCGTTATCTTCATCTCCACAATATCCATCCGGAGTAGCATGATACAGTTTATTCATCACCTGTCTTGCCCAATATTGTGTTTTATAAGGTGATCCTGCATAATTGTACAGATAGATCATGTGCTGAATAGGCTGGTTTCCGTGGGCATATTGTCCCATATTCATGATCTGCATCTCTCTGATCTCATGGATAACACCTCCATAATAACTGTCATCAAAAACAGGCGGCAATGAGAATACCTCATCTAATTTAGCTTCAAATTTCTTTTTTCCACCCATCAGTTCTGACAGACCGTCAATATCCTGGAAAACAGACCATGTATAATGCCAGCTGTTTCCTTCTGTAAAAGCATCACCCCATTTGAAAGGATTAAAAGGTTTCTGGAAGTTCCCGTCTTTATTTTTACCACGCATCAAACCTGTTTCCTTATCAAAGACATTTTTGTAATTATAGGCTCTTTTCTTATAAATATCTATTTCTGAAGCGGGTTTTCCTAATGCTTTTCCTAGCTGATAAATAGAAAAATCGTCATAAGCATACTCTAATGTTCTTGCTGCATTTTCATTGATTTTTACATCATAAGGAACATAACCCAATTCATTATAATACTTTACCCCTGCACGACCAACCGCTTCTATAGGACCTTCATTATTCGCTCCGTGTTTTACAGCTTGCCAAAGCGCTTCCGTATCATATCCGCGAAGTCCTTTGATGTAAGCATCTGCTACAACGGATGCTGAATTGTTTCCGATCATAATATCAGAATATCCAGGGCTGCTCCATTCCGGTAAGAATCCTCCTTCTTTGTAAGCGTTTGCCAATCCTTCCTGCATTTCTACATTGATGCTTGGGTAAACAAGGTTAAGGAAAGGGTACAAAGCACGGAAAGTATCCCAGAATCCGGTTCCTGCAAACATTTTCCCGTCCGCAATTTTACCGTTATAAGGACTCCAGTGTTTTATTGTATTCTGAGCATCCACTTCATATAGTTTCTGTGGGAAGAATAGAGTTCTGTATAAAGAGGAGTAAAAGGTTCTCATCTGCTGATCTGTACCACCTTTTACGTCTATTTTGCCTAATGTTTTATTCCAGATATTTTTAGCATCGGTTTTTACCTGTTCAAAATTTTTGGTTCCTATTTCTCTTTTCAGGTTCAGTTCTGCCTGTTCAAAGCTGATGAATGAAGAGGCTACTTTTGCATAAACCGTTTCTTTATTTTTAAGCTTAAAACCTACAACAGCTCCTGTATGATCGCTGGTAATTTCTAATTGGTCATTAACCAGTTTATCGTCTTTCCAGGTTTTTGTCAGTTCAAAATCTTTATCAAACTGAACGACAAAATAGTTTTTAAAATTATCATATTTCCCGGTAGAATATTTTGTGGTATACCCAATAATTTTTCTTTCTTTCGGTAAAATCTTGATGTAAGAACCTTTGTTCAGAGCATCTACAACGATGTAAGCGCTGTCCGTTTTAGGAAAATCAAATTTAAAATAAGAAGCTCTTTCTGTGGGTGTAAATTCTGTAGTAACATTGATGTCCGCAAGGTATACACTGTAGAAATAGGGAGTTGTCACCTCAGCTTTGTGGCTGAACCAGCTCGCTCTGTCGTCTTCTTTAAATTTTACTTTTCCTACTCCCGGCATGATGGCAAATGCGCCGTAATCATTCATCCAGGGAGAAGGCTGGTGGGTCTGTTTAAATCCTTTTATTTTATCTGCATCGTAGCTATACGCCCATCCGTCACCCATCTTACCAGTCTGTGGTGTCCAGATATTCATTCCCCATGGAAGTCCGACTGCAGGATAGGTATTACCGTTGGATAAGGAAGGCTTGGACTGCGTTCCCATCAAAGGATTCACATAATCTACGGGAGATATGTTCTGACCCAGGGCCCATGCCTGTAACAGCAGTAAGCAAGTAGAAAATATAAACTTCATTGTATCGTTTTCGTTTGTTAATTTATATAAGCTTTTTTAATGCATAGCTGGCAGCTCCCAGAATGGCTGCATCTTCAAATATGGCAGAAATTTTAACCTGCAAGTTAATATTATTCTTTGTTACATTCTGAATAAATCTTTGCTCAAAGTAAGGGTATGCCTTCGCAATATTACCTCCTATAACTAAAACTTCCGGTTTGTAATGGTCTACATATTTCACGATAAATTCAGAGAAAGAATCTGCATATTCATCAAATATTTGGGTTTGTATTTCCGCTGGTTTATCCAACAAATCTTTAGTCCCTGAAATTTCTTCTCCGGTCAATTCTTTATAACGATTCACAAACCATCGAGTCGCCAGATAATCTTCACAGATAGAGTCTCTAAAAGGAGAATCCCATAAGTCTTCATCCGTAGCAAACTCCCCGTTGAAGAAGGTAGTTCCCAATCCTGTACCGAGCGTCACACCAAAAATTTTGTTGAATCCCTGAGCACATCCTCCGAATACCTCTCCTTCCATAAAGGCAGCCGCATCATTTACAAAATGAATCTGCTCCTGAGAAACAGACAGCCTTTTTGCCAGCTCTTCTTTGATATTCACCTGATAGATATCGATAAATTTTCCCTGCTGCATCAATGATATTCCGTTTTCATAATCGAAAGGCCCCGGCATTGCAATCCCAATTAAAAGGTCTTCTTTTACCAGGTCATGTGCCACTTTATGTATGGCTGAAACCCATGCGGAGAAAATAATTTCTTTGTTTTCAAAAGCATCTACATGTTCTCTTACATAGGTGGATGAAATGATTTCACGTTTTTCCGGGTCTACCTGAGCCAGCGTGATGTGCGATCCTCCGATATCTATTCCTACTATATTCTGCATTATTTATTATTTTAAATTCAAACATCCCTTTGACTGAAAAAACAGACAAACAGGAGTACACCACCTGTCTGTCTGCTTTATATTTCAGACTTTATATTATTAATCCTGATAACTATTTCATTATCTGAATCTTATTTTACGATTACTTTACCAGTGGATAGTACTTTACTGTTTGTGGATGTAATTTTGTAAATATAAGTACCACTGATTAAATCCTGTGTATTGACTGCGTTATTATTTTGATTAATGCTCTGTTTTTTGAATAATTTTCCTGAAGCATCATACAATGCCACTTCACTTGCTGAGCTGTCACTGATAACGAAATGAATATCAGTTCCTCTTTTCACAGGGTTTGGATAGACTGCGCTGTTCTCCTTCACAGATTCAACATCTTTCACTGCAAGATTAGAAGCACAGGCAACATCTGTTTTCCAGTTAGCATCTGTCATATTGATCAGGGTTGCAAAATGGGTATTTGTAGTAGCATCCAAAGCACCATTACCACTACCTTCATCCATTTTCCAGTTGGCTTCAAGCCCTGTGGAATTGGCTGGAACATTACAGTTGTTACTCAATATTTCCTGAGGAGTTAAGGCTTTTTTCCAGACTCTGAATTCATCAAGGAATCCGTTGATAGTACGGGAATTGTCATAATTCCTACCCAGATAAAGAATACCGTTGGCATTGAAATTACCTGTCACTGCTGAGCTTGCATCCAGGGTTCCATTGACATATATTTTCATTGCTGCACCATCATAAGTGGCTGCAATATGGTACCATGTATTGGTATTAAATGCTGTATTACTGTTAAGCTTCACCTGAGATGAACCGAAACTCAAAATAAACTGAAGTTTGTTATTGGCCAGGTTTCCATCTCCGAAACGAAGCATTGCCGAGTTATTATCTCCCACTTCAATACCCATTACTGATGAAATATAAGGGAATCCTGTTTTGAAGGCATTTACTTTTACCCATCCTTCAAATGTCATCGCATTTCCGCTCAGGTTAAATTGGCCTGCATTCAGATAGTGAGTACTTCCGTTGAAAGAAAGAGATCTTGCACCAGGACTTGTAACAGGAGCAAAACCGCTGTTGAATGATCCTTCTCCTGAATAGGTACTTGTAGTTCCTCCCGCACATCCTGCCTGCACTTTCCATACATAGTTTGTATTTGGAGTCAGGTTTTGTAATGAATAGGAATTGGTGGTAATATTCGGAATTTCAGACCATGTTGCCGCTGCTGTTGTTTTATATTGCAGTGTATATGAAGTTGCATTTCCTGCATCCCATGACAGCTGAGCAGTATTACCAAGGAAACTTCCGGAAGTTAATCCTGATGGCGTAGTGCAGCCACTTCCGGAGTTAAACCTTGGTGCAAAAATATAAGTACTTGTTAATGTCGGTGAGCAGTTGGACTGTATTCTCCAGTCGTAGTCTGTATTCAGCGTAAGATTATTGATTACAATATTATTTCCTGAATAATTATTGGCCGCGTTCGTCCATACCGTTGAATTGGCTGGTTTGTAATCAATATTATAAGACTGGGAAGCGTTGGAAGTCCAGTTCAGTTTTGCTGAAGTTCCTGTCACATTGGAAATATCCAGTCCCAATGGCGGATCACAGGTTTGTCCTTGAGACCATGAATATAACTGACCGCTTAGGAGCGTATTTTCGTTGTAAAGAATATTGGAACCTGTACTCAGATAACTGGCAACATTTGTTCCACCCAGATCATACCACATGAACACACCGTATTGGTCATTTTTTGTGCTGGTCGCTAAACTAGCAAGTGTTGTAGCGGATGTAGATCCTGAATTAGAATTAAGAATCCAGGTCGCAGCAGCTGAGATTTTGGATTTATTAAGAGGAGGAACTACAGGAGCATTGTATGTACTGTACATTGCATTCCAGGTATAATCGATATAATTTCCAGCCAGATCCCCGTTATAAGTCTGTCTCGTTGTAGCCGGGCCATAATAATAGAATGTAATCAGTTTATCCGGCATTGCTGCTTTCAATTCCTGCAAAAGCATAACAAAAGAACTGTTATTGGGCTGACTTGTTCCGTTATTTCCGTAGCCTGCATATTCATCATCAAGGTCTACTCCATCCAATCCGTAAGTGTAAACTGTGTGCGCTACCTGTAAAGCGAAATCTTTTGCAGCCTCACGGTTAGGAAAATTAGAAATTCCGGCTCCCTGGTGGTTTCCAAGAAGATCCAGAAGTACTTTTATTCCTTTTTGCTGTAAAGGTTTTACATAGGTATTAACATCATTCAGAACTTTGGTAACGTTATTATTGTTTGAGATATAAGCTCTGTTTTTGGAAACATCATAATTGATATTCGCAGCAAAGATAATGGCAACATCAAAAAGCTGTCTGTTGGTGTTCTGCAATGTATAAGAACCCGCATTCAGCATATTATTGTTGTTCACTTCCACATAGCAGACTCCCAAAGGATCAAGCTGCTGTGCTTTGAGCAACGGAGCTGTCAGAAGCATCAGGGCCATCAAGGGAATAAAAAAGGATTTTTTTCTCATAGTATATTAATTTTGTAGTAGAAAAATCATTGGGCCGAAGCCCAATGACTAAATTTGTTATTTTACAATTAGTTTTTCGGATTGTTTTAAACTTCCATCATGAGATTCAAACTGAACAATATAGCTTCCTGCTGAAAGTCTTGTCAATTCAATTTGATTATCTCCTGAGTTCAGTGATTTTGTGTCTACGATTCTTCCATTAAAATCATAAACTGTCAATTTTCCTTTACTGTATTCATCCGGAACAGAAACTGTAAGTGGTGAAGATTTGCTTACCGGATTAGGATATAGTTTTATTTGATTCTTAATGCTGGTCTGTCCTGCACTTACTGCCTTTTGACTCGCGCCATTTCTTGCCAATAGTGAACTTCCTGTTGTACATGGCAGATCTGTTCCCCAATTAGAAGCATCAACCCCTGTCAATGTTAAGGTCACACCATTTCCTGATGTATCCTGAACAGTAGAACCACTGCCTTCATTAAACTTCCAATAAGCCGCCAATGATGTAGCCGGAACAGATACATTACACATATTCTGACTGATCTCCGTCTGGCTCAATGCACGTTTCCAAACTCTTACCTCATCTATTTTACCATTGAAATTTCGGGAAGTATTGTATAGATATCCTACGTTGAACGCTCCGGATGAGTTTACATTTCCGGTTTGTGCTTTAGTTGCATCCAGAACACCATTGATGTAGAGTTTCATATTGGCACCGTCATAGGTTGCTGCAACATGATACCAGGTATTGGCATTCAAAGCGGTTGCAGAAGCCAGTTTTTGCTGTACATTATTAATACTTACGACAAACTGAAGTTTATTGTTGGCAAGACTGGCATCTCCCAATCGTAAGAATGCAGAATTGCTGTCGCTTATTTCCGTTCCCATAATAGAAGAAATATAAGGAGAAGCGGATTTAAAGGAAGAAGGTTTGATCCAGCCTTCAAAAGATAATGCAGAACCGCTCAAGTTCATACTTCCGGCGGCTCCTGATTCAGTACTTCCATCCAGAGATAATGCATAAGAACCTGTAGGTGTTGTTCCTGAGGTACTGGTAAATCTTGGGGCAAACATATAAGCACTTTTCACGCTACAGTTGGTTCTGATTCTCCAGTCGTATTCAGTGTTGGCTGTTAAACCTGAAACCGTTACAGAAGTAGAACTTGTTGCTGATACCGCATTCGTCCAGGTTGTTGAAGAAGCTGGTTTATAATCAATATCATAGGTATTGGTTCCTACGGCTGACCAGTTGAGTTTTGCACTTGTTCCGGTAAGATTGCTCGTATACAGTCCGATAGGTGCATCACAGTTTGTACCTTGTGTCCATGACTGTAAAGTACCGCTTAAAACAGTTGGCTCTCCGTATAATGTTTGAGTTCCTGCTGAAAGTTGTGACGTTTCATTGGTTCCATGCAGATCATACCACATAAATACTCCATAACCACCGTTTTTAGTCTGAGTTGCCAGGCTGGTTGTCGTAGAATTGGAAGTATTTCCCATCCATACGGCTGCGGGAGAGATTTGTGCTTTGGTAAGAGGAGGTACGTTAGGAGCGGAAAACGTTCCATACATTGCATTCCAGCTGTAGTTTACATTATCTCCTACTCTGGCTCCGTTCCAGGAAAGTCTTGAAGCAGCGGGACCATAATAATAGAATGAAATGATTTTACCTGGAAGCAATGCTCTAAGCTCCTGAACAAGCATTACAAAAGAGCTGTCGTTAGGCTGCCCTGTTCCGTTATTTCCATATTCTGAATATTCGTCATCAAAATCAATTCCATCAAGACCGTAGGTATTCACTGTATTGGCAAGCTGTAGAGCAAAGTCTTTGGCTGCTTCACGGGTAGGAAAATTACAGATTCCCGCTCCCTGGTGATTTCCTAAAATAGTGAGTACTACTTTCATTCCTTTCTGCTGAAGAGGCTTTATGTAAGTATCCGCATTAGTAAGCACTTTCGTGACATTGTTATTGGAATACAGATAAGCTCTTCCACGGCTGCTATCATAATTAATATTAGCCGCAAAAATATTCACCACATTGAACAGATAGCTGTTCGATGTCTGCAGTTTATACGCTCCTGCATTCAGGAGGTTGTTGTTGTTCACTTCCACATAGCAAATTCCTGTAGGATTAAGCTGCTGTGCGTTAATCAGAGAACCTGACTGAAGCATCACTGCCATCAGTGCGGTAAGGATGGATTTTTTTTTCATTGTATAATCTTTTTAAGGTGTTTTTGGTGTCTGAAATTTTATATAGCTTTCCCCTGATACCTTCTTTTCAGGAAAGTACCTCAGATGAATAAACCATATAAAAAGGAGGGCTATGTCAGTAGCTCAGGGTTTTCGTTAAAGGTTTTCCATAACAATTCACCGAATAGCGTATTTGCCCATGCAAACCATTCTCTGGTGAACTTTTTGGCATCGTCTTTATGGAAGGATTCATGCATAAAGCCTGTCCCGCCGTGCGTTTTCTGTAGGGTATCGATACACCATCTGATCTCACTTTTGTCATTCGTAGTGAGTGCTTTCATAATGATACTCATTGGCCAGATCATGTCTAGTCCGATATGTGGACCTCCTATCCCTTCTGCCAGTTTACCTTTGAAAAAGAATGGGTTGTTTTCTGACCACACAAATTTTCTTGTATTCAAATATACAGGGTCGTCAGCTTTCACCGCATCCAGATAAGGCAGTCCTAACAAACTTGGACAGTTCGCATCATCCATCAGGTTGTAGCTCCCAAAGCCATTCACCTCAAAAGCATAGATTTTTCCAAATTCAGGATGATTGTAAATTCCGTATTTTTTGATGGCTGCCTCTACCTCATCAGCAAGGCTGTTCAGTTGTTGAGCCAACGTTTTTTCGTTTTTAATCTGAGAAACCATTTCCGCAGCCTGACGTAAGCTTACTACTGCAAATAAGTTAGACGGAATCAGGAATCCATAGATGGTAGCGTCATCACTTGGGCGGAACATAGAACTGATAAGGCCTACAGGTTTTGTTGGATAGCCATATCCTCCCATAGGAACTCCATCTGTTGCCCACGCTGTTGTGCGCTCGAATTTGTAAGGTCCCAGATCATTTTTTCTCTGCTGTTCTGTGAAAGTCTGCAGAGTAAGTTTAATTCCTTTCAGCCAGTTGACATCGAAAGGTTTTGTGTCTCCTGTTGTTTTCCAGAAGTGGTATGCCAGACGGATAGGATAACAAAGTGAGTCTATTTCCCATTTTCTTTCATGGGTTCCCGGTTTCATATCAGTATGGTCATATTCTTTCCATTTACTGATCTTTTGGTCATCGTTATAGAAAGCGTTCGCATAAGGATCTTTCAGAATAAAAGTAGTCTGTTTGTGGATTACTCCTGAGATCAGTTTGTGCAGCTTTTCATCTTTTTTGGAGAACTGCAGGTAAGGAAATACCTGTGCAGAACTGTCACGAAGCCACATCGCATCAATATCTCCCGTGATGACGTAAGTATCCGGCGTTCCGTTGGTTTCACTATAGAAAACAGTAGTATCTAATGTATTCGGAAAGCTGTTTTCAAAGAGCCAGCTGAGTTCTTTGTTTTTAACTTTCTTTTTAAAAGCAGCGATAGCATTTTCTACGGATTCGCTGGTAAAATGTCTTTTATCTTTAGGAACACGGACAACAGGAAAATCATCCAGCACTAAATTTTTAGCAAAAACATTCTGAGTAAACAGCAATCCGGCTCCTGCCAGTGCACTTGTTTTAATAAAATTTCTCCTTTCCATTGATACTTTTGTTTCGTTTATTTTTATGAGTCTTATTTTACCGGCTTGCTTCCCATTACAAATCTCAGTTCGCCACCGTTCATAATATCGCTGTGATTCAGCTCCCAGCTTTTATATTCTTTTCCATTCAGGAACATTTTCTGAACATATATATTTTTATCAGAAATTTTGTCTGCGATCACCGTGAACGTTTTTCCATTCTCTAATTTTAATGATGCTTTCGGGAATTGTGGTGCTCCAATGGCATAAACAGGTTTTCCCGGTGTCACAGGATAGAATCCTAATGATGAGAAAATATACCATGCGGACATTTGACCACAGTCTTCGTTATTTACAATTCCGTCCGGTTTCGCCGCGTACATATTGTCACGGATAAATTTTACCATTTTCTGAGTTTTGTAAGGGCTTCCTGCATAGTTGTACAGATATGGAACATGATGTCCCGGCTCATCACCAAATCCCAGAGATCCAATAAATCCAGAGATATCAACATGCTGTTCTCCTTCCATATGCAGCGCTTCTGTAAAGGTTTTATCCAGTTTTTCTTCAAATCCTTTTTTCCCGCCATACAGATTCATCATTTCATCAATCTGATGTGGAACAAAGAAATCATACGCCCAGATATTTCCGGAAACCCAGTGTGGCTGGAGTTTTTTCCAATCATTAAGCTTGAAATCCGCTAAGAATTTCCCGTCTTTTTGTCTTGGCCAGAAGTGATTATTTTCTTTATTGAAGGTATTCAGGAAGTTCATAGAACGTTTTTTATACACTTCTGCTTCCTCTTTCTTCCCTAATTTTTCTGCAAGTTGCTGGATACACCAGTCATCATATGAATATTCTAATGTTGCAGAAACTGAAGCACCGTTTTCTGATGGGGTGTAGCCTAACTTGATATAATCATTAAGACCACCGCCTCCGTCGCTGCTGCTCATTTTATCTGTTAAAGAAGCATCTTTCATTGCTGCAAATGCTTTTTCTTCATCAATACCCGGAACTCCTTTTGAAATGGCATCCCAGATTACTGATGCACTGTGATAGCCCAACATACAGAAGTTATCATATCCGCACAATTCCCAGATTGGCATGTGGTCTTTACGATCTGTATATCTACTGATCAACGAGTTAGCAAATTCTTTCGTATGTTTCTGATCCATAATGGTCAAAAGCGGGTGCGTTGCTCTGAACCCGTCCCAGTATGAATAGGTACTGTAGTTGGTAAACCATTTGGTATTCATGTTTTCCTGAGCGGCAACATAATCTCCATTCACATCCATGTAAAGATTTGGGGCAATGAATGTATGATAAACCCCTGTGTAGAAAATTTTTCTCTGACTTTCTGTTCCTCCTGTCACCTGGAATCTTCCGATAAGATCTCTCCAAGTCTTTTGGGCTGTTTCTTTTGCTTTCGCAAAATCTACATTTTTAGCTTCAGTATCGAAATTTTCCTGTGCGTTTTCTGTACTCACCGGAGATAAAGATACTTTTACTTCAATGCTTTCCTGGTCTTCAGTTGAGAATCTTACGAATGCTTTAGCATCTTTGGCAAGGGCAATTTTTTCATCATTTTTGATTTTTCCGTCAGCATATACGCCGTAAGACTTAAACGGTTTGGAAAACTCCATGACGAAGTAAGCAAATCGTTTACCTCCCCAGCCATTGCTGTAACAGTAACCTTTGATTTTATTATTGCCTTCCACACTCACTAAAGTATGGTAGATATTTCCGAAGATTTTATTGGTAGGATCTATAATGATATTAGACTCATCACTTTTCGGGAAAGTGTATTTATGAAATCCTACTCTTGGAGAAGCGGTAAGTTCAGCTTTTATTCCATAGCTGTCCAGCATTACGGAATAATATCCCGGAGATGCTACTTCTTTATCGTGCGTAAATTTTGAACGGTATCCTGTTTCCGGTTTATCTTCTGATCCCGGGACCATTTTTACTTGTCCTACAGTTGGCATTACCAGAATATCTCCAAGGTCTGCCCAACCTGTTCCGCTAAGATGGTTATGGCTGAATCCCATGATCGTCTTACTGCTGTAGTGGTATCCTGAACACCAGTCCCAGTCGCCGCTTTTAGTATTCTGATCCGGACTTAGCTGTATCATCCCGAATGGCGTAGTTGCCCCCGGAAACGTATGGCCGTGACCGCCTGTTCCTATGAAAGGATCTACCCAGGATAAGACATCGTTTTTATTTTGCTGGGCATTTGCTACAGAAATCAGGGCTGTAAAAAAGCAGATAAGCAGTTCTTTTTTCATGATAAGAGAGGTATCGGAGATTTTTTTGTTTAAAAGTTGGTTTAAAAATAGGAAAACCATTATAAAATTCCCAAAAAAAGGGAAAATTAAGATGATTAACCTATTTTCCTAAAAACTTTATATTACTAATTAGATTGAATTCTTTTTCATAAAATCAATAATTTCTGAGATATATCCAAAGGCAATAGCAACCACGGTATCAGCGGCACCATAATACACTGTTACTTTATCTCCTTCCGTCAATGCTGCACAAGGGAAGACCACGTTCGGCACATCTCCTGTCAGTTCATACAATTCTGCCGGAGCCAACAGATAAGGCTTCGTTCTGTACAATACTTTTGTAGGATCTTCAAGGTCAAGCAAAGCCGCTCCCATTGAATATCTGAATCCTCTGCAGGTATTGATCACGCCATGATAGAAAAGCAGCCATCCTTCTTCTGTTTTGATAGGAACGGGTCCGCCTCCGATCTTTGTACACTGCCATGCACTGTCTTCGAAAGGCGTTACTTTCATCACGCAGCGGTGTTCTCCCCAGTACTTCATATCAGGGCTATAGCTGATATAAATGTCTCCGAAAGGAGTATGTCCGTTATCACTCGGACGGCTCAACATCGCATATTTACCATTGATTTTTTCAGGGAACAAAACGCCGTTTCTGTTGAATGGAAGAAAAGCATTTTCACACTGGAAAAATTCTTTAAAATCAAAAGTATATCCAATTCCAATGGTAGGACCATTGTATCCGTTGCACCATGTGATCCAGTAACGGTCTTCTATAAAAGTAACACGGGGATCGTATTTGTAATCGGATTCAATCATGTCTGTATTTCCTGCCTGCATTTCAATAGGGTCATGATTGATGTCCCAACTGATTCCATCTTTACTGAAACCAGCAAAAATATTCATCTGCACTGCTTTGTTATCACAACGGAATACTCCAGCGAAGCCATCTTCAAAAGGAATCACCGCACTGTTGAATATACTGTTGGATGTTGGTATCGCATATCTGTTAATGATCGGGTTTTCGGAAAACCTCCACATGATATCATTGCAATCTTCCGGGCGATCCTGCCATGGGATCATTACTGATTGAGCTGTCATAAAGTATTTTTTACTTTTTATTTAAAATTGTTTATTAATTGATTTCTTGTTCTTTCTGATTTTCCGGATAAGGGAAAGGAACGAATAAAGTGACTAAAAATGCAGGAATGGTAGCAATCAGCACCCAGATAAAGAACATTTTGTATCCGATCCAGTCACTGATCATCCCGCTGAACATTCCGGGAATCATCACTCCAAGGTTCATAATGCCTGTGGCAAATGCATAGTGCGCAGTTTTATGTTTTCCGGGTGCAATCTGCTGCATCATGTAGAGCATTAACCCTACAAAACCAAATCCGTAACCGAAATATTCCACTACCACAGCAATTCCTACTGGCAAAAGGGTATCCGGCTGATAGTGAGCCAATAATGCATAGACCACAAATGGGATATTGAATGCACAGCATAGCCATATCAAAGATCTTTTCAGTCCGCGGGCTGAGATAAAATATCCTGCCAGTACAGATCCTAAAATGAATGCTGCAGAACCATATGTTCCATAGATAAGTCCGATATCCGAAGTGGATAGTCCCAATCCTCCTGAAGTTCTTGGAGCTTTAAAAAATAAAGGGGCTATTTTGATCGCAAATCCTTCTGCAAAACGATACAAAATAATGAACAGGATACACCATAAAATCTTCTTTTTGGTGAAGAAAGAGGTAATAACTTCCAACAGTTCTTTACGAACATTTCCGGCTGTTTTCTCTTTTTTCAGTTCTTCTTTATTTTCTTTCGGCAGAATGAAATAGTGATAAATAGCCAATAGAAAAAACAGCAATGCGTAGATCACCATAATAATCATCCAGGCATGAGTAACTCCTTTTGTCTTTTCTAAAAAGCCCGCAAAATAAACCAATGCCCCACTGCTGATAATCTTAGCCAGATTGTAAAAAGCGCCCTGCCATCCGATATATTTCGCCTGCTCTTTATTGGTAAGAAAACCGATATAAGTTCCGTCTGCTACCACATCATGAGTGGCTCCACAAAATGCTATTACTGCAAAAAGGGCGATACTGTATTTGAAAAAATCATGCATTGGCAGGCTTAAGGCCAATAATGCAAACAGAATTCCTATGGCAAACTGAGTAAAAACAACAAAGAATTTTTTTGTTTTATAGATCTCCAGGAATGGGCTCCAAAGAGGCTTTAAAGTCCAGGAGAATAGAATAAGGGCTGTCCAGAATGTAATCTGCGAATCCGAAACACCCATATCTTTATACATAATTCCTGAAACCGCATTAATGGTTACAAAGGGAACACCCATTGCAAAGTATAATGTGGAAATCCAGAGAATTGGCTGAATCCGACGGGTTCCGGAGTTGTTTTTTCCCATATTTGAAAATAAGATTCTAAATAAAAGAGAACATCTCAAAAGTTCATTCAGGCTAAAAACGAAACTATAATTTTTTTAGAGATTTACTCTCCTGCCTCAATGAATGAACAGATAAAATCTGATTTTGAGATGTCTCTTTATTAATGAGTGATTCTGAATATTTTTTATTTCTTATCCCACCATAGCTTAGTGCCTCCGGTATCAGGGCCGTTAAGCATTTGTGCAGCCTGCTGATAATTATAAAGTGAAGTTTTAGTATCAATAGTGAAAGGAATTCTTCTGATCATTGCTTCTGTACTGATTGCTCCGCCACTATCATTTTTTCTTACTTTGAAAAGAACCGGATACCCTGTTCTTCTCTGCTCAGCCCATGCTTCCGGTCCGTTTGGATAAAGAGAAAGCCATTTTTGGGTAATGATTCTTTCTAATTTTCTTTCGTTGGTATCCCCGTTATTCCATGCAATAGTAATGGTACTTAACTGAGGGTTTCCAGCAAGTACGTTATTGTCCGCATTTTTTGGATCAAGATAAGGTGCTTCTGTAGAAGTTGTATCAGCTAGATAAGTAGCAACATTAGCACTTTTCCCCCATTCTCCAAAAGACTGCTGAACACCTGTAGTATAATTGGTTTGAATATCTCCTGCTCCGGCATACCCTCTCAAAGCAGCTTCCGCTTTCAGGAACCAGGTTTCTGCTGCAGTGAATAATTTCATTTTACCGTCAGTACCGGAAAAATAATCTCCATTGGCAGATTTTGCCTGTGGCTGTGAAAATCCACCGTAAGTTGATTTACCGTTTAATAAATCAATTCCCTGACGTATTCCTATGTATTTTCCTTGTAAACCTGGGTCAGATGCAGGAATAGCATATGCAGAAAGTCTTGGGTCATTATATCCGTTCATATAAGACATCAAAGGTGCCCCGATCAAACAGTCTCCCCATGAGTAAATGATAAAGCTTAATTCTGATTGTCCTACACTGATCAAAGCGTTGTCTGCATTATCAGTGATCAATCCTGCTGTTGAAGCCAGCGCCTCTTCTGCATATTGTTTAGATTTTGCCGGATCTGCATAGCTCATTCTCATGGCAAGTCTCAACTTTAATGAATTAGCCAGTTTTGCCCATTGTGCCATATTTCCACCGTAGACCAGATCCGCATTTTTCAATGATGTTTTATCCTCTACATTCTTTGTTGCAGGAGTAACAATTACAGTCTGTAAATCAGTAATAGCAGAAGTAAGGTCAGCAATAAAATAATTATATGCTTCCTGCTGAGAATCAAAATCGGTAACTCCATTAGGGTTCGGTTTCTCATATTTGCTGTATACTACAGGACCATGATTATCTGAAACTCTTGCTGCCGTAATGACTTTCAGAATTTTTTTCACAGCAAGAGTCCCGGTAAAATCTACTCCTGGGTAGTTACCTTTAGCTGCATTATCAATGATGATAGAGTAATTGAAAATATCCTGTTGTCTGGCAATAATTCTATTATTCCAACCGTCCATCATAGAATAGGTCATATTATTTACTCCCCCATTGAATGGTGTAGCTGTACTAAACATCCCACTGTACATATCCGCACTAAGATTAGGATACAGCTGATAATCTGCCTGTAACCCTCTCTGTATAGATTTCAGGGGATTAACTACTGCAATAAAATCAGCATAAAAATTTTCAGGTCCGCCCAGCTTTTCCTGATTATATTGGTCAAAGTCATTGGTACATCCTGATGCAGAAAATAGTACTGCAGCTCCAAATACCAATGTTTTAATAGTATTGATTTTCATTTTCGTAATTGTAAAAGTTAGAAATTAGCTTTTAATGATAATCCGATAGATCTGGTAACCGGTAGACCGAATGAGTCTACTCCCACTCCACCTGGTGTATTCCCTGATACCTGCTCCGGATCAAACGGTGCTTTTTTATAGAAGAAAAACAAATTGGTTCCTACTAAGCTTACTGTTGCATTTTTCAAATATTTTGAATTGACATCAAATGTATAAGAGACAGAGGCCTGACGTAGACGTATTGTTGTAGCGCTGTACAGATAAGCTTCATCAACTCCTTTTCCAAATCCTTCTGTTGTTCCGACTGCCTTATAATAATCTTTTGTATTAGTCAAACCTGTATAAGCTTGTCCTGCATTTGGAGTTCCTGGTGCATACACTGCATTTGGAATTGATACACCTCCGGCATCTCTTGCATCAGCAGTCGTCTGGCTTACCCCATAAAGATCATTCGCTTTTTCGGTAAGAGACAATACTTTCCCTCCGAATTTACCATCGATAAGGAAAGAAATTCCCAGTTTACCAATATTAAAAGAGTTATTGAATCCCATAATAAATTTCGGGTTCGGGTTCCCCAGATAAGAAGGAACACTTTCTGCTAAAGGAACACCTTTCTCATTCACAAGAACACGTCCCTGATCATCTCTTTTGAATTTGATTCCATAAAGATCTCCAAAAGAACCTCCCAGTTTCAATCTTGTATAATCCCCACCTCCTGTCAGTGAGAAAGTAAGGTCTTTAGAAACATTGATGCTTGTTGGTAACAATTCAACAATCTTGTTTTTATTTGCCGATGCATTCAAAGTAGCTGTCCATCCAAATTTTTCTGAACCAAAAATTTTATAGGATAATGAAGATTCAAAACCTGTATTTCTGATTTTTCCAGCATTGATATAATATGATCCAGGAGCCAATCCTCCTAAATAGGAAGGAATTGTAGTTTCCAACAACTGGTTACTTGTATTTGAATTGTAATAAGTAATATCAAAACTTAACTTATTATTCAACATTCTTAACTCAGTTCCGGCTTCAAAAGTTTTGTTAAGTTCCGGCTTTGGAAGTAGTGCTTCAAAACCAGCACCTGTAGCAAAAGAACTTTTAGGATATACAATTGTTCCTGCATCTACTCCATAAACATATCCCTTATTATATTCAACCATTGCATTGGTGATGTTGGTAGGCAATCCTAATCCTACAGTTGCATAAGAACCTCTTACTTTCCAGAAATTAATCACTTCCGGAAGTTTAAAGATAGAAGATAGAATAGCGTTAGCACCTACAGATTCGTAGTCAAAGCCTGTTCTTCCTGTTAAGGCCAAAGTAGAATCCCAGTCATTTCTGAAGGTCATATCTACATAGAACATATTTTTGTATCCTACGGAAGCACTCGCAAAAACAGACTGTACCTGTTTTTTCATGTTTGTATAGGTATTATGATATCCATCTCCCGGCGATCTGTTTACATTCCACTGAAGGTTATTCAAAGTGAAAAGGTTAGGATTTGCCAGATAAGCATTATCAATCTGCCCTATTTTATTTCTTGTTGTATTGATGCTTCCTCCTACTGTAAAATCTAAAGAGATAGACTCACTTATTTTAGGACTACCAATTAACAAAACATCTCCATAAGTAGAAGAATTTTCATAGGTATTTTTAAGCATTCTGCCATTAGTACCATTAGCCAGTAAACTTGGTGCTGAAAAGGCTGCAATATCACGTTGGCTATCTGAAATATTCCAGCTATAGTTTCCTCTTACTCTTGCTGTTAACCAAGGATTGATCTGGTAAGACAATGAAAGAGCTCCATATGTATTTTTATTGCTTACTGTAACCGGATTTCGATTTAAGATCCAGTAAGGATTCTGTGTTACCGGATTTCCTTTGAAACTTCCATCTGGGTTTACTTCCCACCAGTTCTGAGCCGGCAAGAATCTTGTTTTATCCAGGTAAGAATAATTATCACCACCATATTGGTCAAAATCTACTCCTCTTGGTAACCAATATAAACTCGTCAAAGGAGAAAAAGATGCTCCCGGAGTCTGTCTGTTTTTACTTTCCTGTAAAGAAGCAATAAAATTAGCATCTAATGTTAATTTATCATCCAGAAACTTACTTGAATTTCTGAAAGAGACATTGTACTGATCAAAATATGACATCGGAACCACTCCTTTGTTGGTAGTATTTCCGATAGAGAAATAGCTTGTTGATCTTTCATTTCCTGACTGAAATGAAAGACTGTTTACCCACGTAGTTCCTGTTTGCAGAAAATCCTTAAGATAATCTTTAGAAGACCCTTTTGCTCCCCAACTGTCTACGGCCTGCCCAGGCTGTGACCCTGCTACAGATGGATCATAAGATAAATAACTGTGCTGCAGCTTTGGAAGACTGTATGCTCTGTCTACTGTAAGGCTTGAGCTGTAAGTAATTGAACTTTTACCTGCACGTCCTTTTTTAGTCGTAATCAGGATAGCCCCGTTACCTCCGGCTGAACCGTACAATGCAGATGCAGATGCACCTTTCAGGAAGTTCATGCTTTCGATATCATCAGGATTGATGGAGCTCAACACATCTCCCGGATCCGGCATATTGGAATACTGTCCAATATCCGCTGATTTTCCTGTTCCGTTGATAATTGGAATTCCATCAATTACGTATAATGGTTGTGCATTGTTTACAGACTTATTACCTCTCATAATCACCCTTACGGAGCTTCCTACACCATTGGTTCTGTTGATCTGTACGTTGGAAACTTTTCCATTGATCGAGTTTAATAGATTGGGAGTTTTCACTTCGGTAAGCTCATCTCCACCAATCTGCTGACTGGAATACGTTAAAGAGCGGGCCTGCCTTTTTATCCCCAAAGAGGTGACTACGACCTCCTCAATACTGTTTGTCTTCGTAGTGTCGGCCGATTTTTTCTCCTGTGCATTCGCAGAAAGTGAAAAAACGAACAGAACAGGTATAACTGCTTTTCTCATAAGGTTTAGATTCGTTAGATTTAATTGAGAATCAATTACATTGCTTTATTTTTCAATACAAAAAAAACTATTGTTTTTTTAGCAAAATTTTACCGTTTATGTATTAAATTATTTAAAGTTTTGTTAAGATTTAATTCACATTCACAAATCTAAATTTTGTAGCCAGTCTGATATAATACTATTTTATCATAAAACGATATTATTTTTTCAGCAATTTTATTTAAAAGCCATTAAACCATTACATATCAACAAAATACACCACATTGAAATCAATCAAAAAAAGGGGATTTATCGTTGTTTTCAGCAAAAATTATCCGAATATCTATATCCGGATTTTATTGTAATTCTGAGCTGATTATGTAGAAAAAGTGAATTTCAAAAGCGTATTACTCAATTTTTTTCACTCCCTTAAATTGTTCTTTAAATTCAGTAGGAGTTGTCTTTTTAATTGACTTAAATACCTTGTTGAAGTTGGCAATATTATTAAACCCTGCTTCAAAAGCGATTTCAAATACAGTAAGATTTTTTTCCATCAGCCAGCGTGCAGCATAGCTGATTCTTATTTCATTCAGATAATTGATAAAGGTTTTTCCTGTTCTTTTTTTAATAAACCTGTTGAACGTTACATTGCTCATATTCACCAATGAGGCTACTTTGTCCAGGGTTATTTTATTTTCAAAATTCTTATGTACAAAATCATGAACGACCTTCATTTTATCATTATCAGCAAAGGTTTCAAGCTCAATGCTGTATGATGACAAAAGCGTTTTATTTTCTGCAACCGCCAGCTCATTCAGTATTTTCATTATCTCTATAAAAGATTCAAAGCTATTCATCTTTGAGAGGTTGAGAAACGAATCTTTTAGTTTTTCAGCTGTTTCTGAAGAAAAAAGAATTCCTCTGATGGAGTCTTTCATCAGATTGTTGATGGGTTTCAGAATATTCTTCTCCATCAGTGACTGTTGAAAGAAATCCTGGTTAAATTGTATCGTGATCTCGTGGGTTTTTCTGTTTTTGCATCTGTAATTGGCCCAGCAATGCGGTAAATTGGGCCCTACCAGAACCAATTCTATATTTCCTATTTCTCCGGTGTGATCTCCAACCATTCTGCGGTATCCCTTCCCTTTGTAGATAAAGTTGATTTCAATTTCCGGATGGTAATGATACGGAAAGTCGAATGACGCTTTGATCCTGTCAAACACAAGAAAACTGTCCTCAGGAGATAGTGGAGTTATTTCTCTCAGAATATTTTCTAATTCGCTCATGCAGGCAGTTTTGAAAAAAGGGTTAATATAGATCGTAATACAAATCTTTGTAAAAATGATAAAATAATATCAATGTAAAAACATATTTCCGATTTATTTTATTCCAATTCTATATGCCTGACATCAGAAATTGGAGTTTCAATAATTTAATACAGTTCAAATCATGCTTTTTTGTATCTTTAAACTAAAGTTAAAGGATGCCGCAACAGCTTATTTTTGAAGATCACTATAAAAGACTCGGACTGGAAATATTTTCAGAAGATAATCTGGAGAATTTTAATGGAAACCAATTCAGAACTGATATCAAAGTTTTTTTTATTCCTTCAGGATATGAACTTACGGTAGACTTTAACCATTATAAGACAAAGAAACCCTCTCTTTTTTTTCTCACCAACCAGCATCTGAACATTCAAAAAGGAAAAGATGAATCTATCCTTCTTTTCTACAACCGTGATTTCTATTGCATTCAGATTCATGATAAAGAAGTGGCTTGTGACGGGCTTCTTTTCCATAATGTATTTGAAATTCCTTTCGTAGAGCTTGACCCTTCCGAAACCACTCTTATAAAAGGTCTGTTTCAGAATATTCACGATGAGCTTGAGTGGAAAGATTCTTCTGCTGAGGAAATGATCAGGACCTATGTAAAACAGATCATCATCCGCGCCACCCGAAAATGGAAAAAACAGAATTTAGATCATGACACGCTTAGAATACCAGGCAGTGAACTTGATGTTTTCAGAGACTTCAGCAGACATCTGGAAATTCATTTCAGAGAAAAACATCATGTAGCAGATTATGCAGACCTCCTTCACCTGGCTCCAAAAACCTTAACGCATAAGTTTAAAAATTTAAATCTGGATTCCCCGAATCAGTTCATCATCAACAGAATCTTACTAGAAGCAAAAAGACTGCTATTCTATACGGATAAACCTGTAAAAGAAATTGCTTACGACCTTGGCTATGAAGATCCGGCTTACTTTAACCGTCTTTTCACAAATAAAACAGGAAGCACACCAGCAAATTTCAAAAAAAATTACTCCTCGGGAAAAAAGTACAATACTTAAGTCTTTTTATCTATTGAAAAGGACTACCTACAGACATACCTTTGTAACATCAAAATCAAACAACATTAAATACAAAAAACAAACATTATGAGACGTAACGCAACAGCCGTTTGGAACGGTACTATCAAAGAAGGAAAAGGGCACTTAACTACTCAAAGTACAACTTTAAACCAGACTCAATATTCTTTCAACAGCCGTTTTGCGGATGGTGTAGGTACCAATCCTGAAGAATTACTGGCAGCAGCCCACGCAGGATGTTTCACTATGAAACTGGATGCAGAGCTTTCACAGGCAGGATACAATCCTGAAGAGTTAAAAACTACTTCTGTAATCACTTTAGATCCAAATATCGGAAAGATTACAAAATCTGAGCTGACTTTAACCGCTAAAGTTCCGGGAATCTCAGAAGAAGAATTCCAGAAGTTTGCTAAGATTGCTGAAGAAGGATGTCCGGTAAGTGCAGCATTCAACTTTGAAATTACATTGACTGCTACTTTAGAGAATTAATCATAAGTATTTATTCAAAATCAATAGGAACGGGCTTTAGCCCGTTTTCTATTTTAAAAGTAATTCTATTGGCTTTAGCCAAAGCTTAAAGACCAAAACATTTTCTCAGGTAAACTTTTCGGAACAAATATACCAAGTGGTATATTTTTGTATATTTGCATATAAAACAAACATAAATGTCGAAGGCAGAGAAAACAAAACAGCATATCATCGAGAAAACAGCAACTCTTTTTAATACAAAAGGGTATATTTCTACGTCTCTGTCCGATATTACCCAGGTTACCGGACTGACGAAAGGAAGCATCTATGGAAATTTTGAAAATAAAGATGAAGTAGCCATTGAGGTGTATAAATACAATGCCGGATTGCTGAGCAGAACCCTCGGCCGTTCTTTTGGTGAAGAATATCCTAACTCGCTGGATAAGCTCCATGCTTTTGTAGATTTTTATAGAAAAAACTGGAAGGCAGTATTTTCCAACGGTGGATGCCCGTTAATGAATGCGGCAACAGAAGCAGATGATTCTTTCCCGGCTCTAAAAACCCAGGTTAAAGTGTCATTCGAACAATGGATGTCAAAAGTAGCAACTGCCATTCTTGAGGGGCAAAAGAAGGGTGAAATTGATAAAAGAATCAATGCACAACAGTATGCCTCCTTATTTATTATGCTTATTGAAGGCGGAATCCTGCTTTCAAAAACCATGGGTGATCAAAGTTTTCTAAACCATTCTTTAGACAGAATCGCTCACATGATTGATCATGAACTCAATATTCTTCCATCATAAATTATACGATATGGAAACAAAAAAAGTGGCTATTGTAGGATACAACAGAATTCCTTTTGCCAGAATGAATACCGCTTATTCAGAGCAGGGAAACCAGGATTTGCTGCTCGCTTCTCTGAACGGACTGATAGACCGTTATCACCTCAAAGGAAAAAGACTCGGAGAAGTTGCCGGAGGTGCTGTTATAAAGCACATTTCTGAAAGTAACCTCATCAGAGAAACTGTAATGAATACCAGTCTTGATCCTGCTACACCTGCTTGTGATCTTCAGCAGGCATGTGATACAGGAATTGAAGCTGCTATTTACATAGGAAATAAAATTGCTTTAGGGCAGATAGACTGCGGTATTGCATGCGGAGTGGAAGCCATGAGCAATATCCCGTTTGAATCTTCACCCAGATTAAGAAAAGCTTTATTAAAAGCAAATAAAGAAAAATCAGCATTTGGAAAATTAAAACAACTGCTAAGCCCGAAATTAAAAGACTGGATGCCTATTCCATACAAAGGACAGGAGCCCAAAACAGGTCTGGTAATGGGAGAACACACAGAAATTACAGCGAAATATTACAATATTCCAAGAAAAGAACAGGACGAACTGGCTTTAAAAAGTCATCAGAATATGGCAAAAGCTTATGATGAAGGATTTTTTAATGATATGATCACTCCGGCTTTTGGCTTAGATAAAGATAATAACCTTCGACGTGACAGCAGTATTGAAAAATTATCCCAGCTAAGACCCGCTTTTGATAAGCAGAACGGAACTTTAACAGCCGGAAACTCGACTCCATTTACCGATGGAGCTTCAGCAGTTTTACTGGCCAGTGAAGAATGGGCAAAAGCCAATAATCTTCCTGTTTTAGCATATATCAGTTTTTCGGAACTGGCAGGGATAGAATATGTTGAAAATAAACAGGATCTACTTCTTGCACCAGTTTTTGCTGCAGAAAGAATGCTGAAAAAAGCAGGTATGAATCTATCAGATTTCGACTATTATGAAATTCATGAAGCATTTGCCGCACAGGTTTTAGCCACCATAAAAATCTGGGAAAATGATGAGCTTGCCAAAAAGTTCGGACTGGAGAAAGCTCTTGGAAAAATCGATAGAAATAAGTTGAATGTAAAAGGCGGAAGCCTTGCAGCAGCTCATCCCTTTGCCGCAACAGGAGGAAGAATTATCGCAACGCTGGCAAAATTACTTCACGAAAAAGGCAGTGGAAAAGGTTTTATATCCATTTGTGCAGCGCGTGGGCAGGGCGTAACTATGATTTTAGAGAAATAAAAATTGAAAGTATGGACAGATTAGCACAATTAAAACAATTCATCGGAAAAGAATTTGATCAGTCACCATCTCCTTTTATGAAATGGCTCAATCCTATTGTTCTTTCTGTTGAAGAAGGACAATTGACCTTTCAATATACGGTAAGACCGGAGTGGCTGAATCCTATAGGGAATCTTCATGGCGGGGTTACAGCAGCTATTGTAGATGATATTATTGGGGCCACCATGTTTTCTTTAAATGAAAATTCTTTCATCACTACTATAAATAATGTCATCGATTATTTTTCAACTGCAAAAGAAAATGATAATATTGTAGCTGAAACTAAAATCATTAAAAGAGGTAAGCAATTCGTAAACGCACAATGCGAAATATGGAATGCAGACAAAACACGATTAATCGCAAGAGGAACCTCGAATTTATTCAAAATCAATAACTAAGTATGAAGAGAGTTGTCATTACAGGTCTTGGCGCTGTGACGCCTTTGGGAAATAATGTCGAAGAATTTTGGCAAAACAGTATCAATGGAGTGAGTGGAGCTAATACAATCACCCATTTCGATACGGAAAAATTTAAAGTACATTTCGCTTGTGAGGTTAAAAATTTTGATCCAAAACTCCATTTAACACACAACGAAATCAAAAGAAGTGATTTATTTTCACAATATGCAATGTATTCTACTGCGGAAGCTCTTAAAGATTCCGGACTTGAACTGGAAAATATGGACCCGTTTGATATTGGTGTCATCTGGGGAACGGGACAAGGCGGAATGTGGACTTTCGAAAGTGAAGTGATGAATTTTGCTGCTAGTGACGGAACGCCAAGATTCAATCCTTTCTTTGTACCGAAATTTATTGCCAATATGGCTTCGGGAATGATTTCTATGAAATATGGTCTTCAGGGAATTAACTATACCACTGTTTCAGCATGTGCAACCGGAAATACGGCATTGATGGATGCCTTCAACTATATCCGTCTTGGAAAAGCGAAAGTGATCGTGAGCGGTGGTTCCGAAGCGGCTATTTCTCCAGCTTCTATCGGTGGATTTTCCATTATGAAGGCAATGTCTACAAGAAATGATGATTTCGCGACAGCCAGCCGTCCTTACGATGCAGACAGAGATGGTTTTGTAATGGGTGAAGGTTCTGGAACATTGATTCTTGAAGAATATGAACACGCTAAAGCAAGAGGCGCAAAAATATATGCAGAATTAGTAGGAGCAGCCATGACAGCAGATGCTTATCACATGACAGCACCTCATCCGGATGGTGTGGGAGCTATCAAAGCCATGCAGCTAGCGCTTAATGAAGCAGGAATCAACACAGATGATATTAATTATATTAATCCTCATGCCACCTCTACTCCTCTTGGAGATCTGGTTGAGTTGAACGGAATTAATAAATTATTTAAAGGAAGTAAAAACCTTGACATCAGTGCTACAAAATCTATGACAGGTCATTTATTGGGTGCTGCCGGTGCGGTGGAAGCGATTCTTTCTATTAAAGCGATTCAAAACGGAATTATTCCGCCAACAATCAACCTTAACAGTATTGATGAAAACATTCCACAAGATATCAATATTGTTTTTGGAGAAGCAAAGGAAAAAGAGATTACTTATGCTTTAAGCAATGCTTTTGGATTCGGAGGACATAATGCGACTCTGGTTTTCAAAAAATTCAGCTAATCAGAATTAAAAAATAATTAAAAAAACCCCTGCATGAAAGTCATACAGGGATTTTTTATTTTATCTCTAACTATTACATACAATCAGCATCAGGAATGAAAAAATCACTTTCGTTTTCTGAAATCGGGATATAAAGTCTCTCCCACTCTTTATCTTTCACTATATCCCAACTGTGTCCGGCACCTTTAAGATCTTCAGCTAAAAGGATAACTCCCGGTTTAATTATAAATGTAGTACCATCTGTTACTTTAAACCTTATATTCCCTTTGATCGTAATAACATATTGTCTTCTGGGAGCCGGATGTGCGTTTTTTTCCCATTCTTCCGTTTCATTACTCATCCAGAAAACCGTTGCATTGATAGGTTTAAGAGTGGGCATTTTACCTTTCTCAAAAGTACATGAGCCATCAGGATTATTAATCAGTCTTATGGCTGGAATGAATCTGATAGAGGTTTGCAGAGCTACACTTATATTTTCGTGGTTTTCATCTTGTCCATTCATCATTCTATGATACTTTAATGCTAAAAGGGTTATATAAATTTAATTGTTATTTTCGAATTACAGGACTTATTTTAAAAGAAAAAGAGCAGTCAAATCTGACTGCTCTTTTTATCTTATGCTTTCAACCACTCTGAGGAGGAAAGATAATTCTGATCGGGATAATAGATGAAGAGACAATTTTTTCCTTTAATCGTATTGATTATAGATTGTGTCAGTTCTCTTGGAACCGCGGGGCATCCCCAGCTTCTTCCGATTCTTTTGTGCATGGATGCAAATGCATCACTTACATAATCAGCACCGTGTAATACAATAGCTCTTTTGTATGCGGCATCATTAAAACCTTTATCCATTCCCAATAACTTCAGAGAATATCCGTTGTCACCCTGATAAGTTGCATCCGTGATATAAAATCCTAAGCTGCTCTGTAACGAACTTTCCCTGTTAGAAAAATTCGTCGCAAATTCTTCGCCTGTATTTTTTCCGTGTGCTACCAATGAGTTGAACAGAACTTTTTTGTCTTCCAGGTCAATGATCCAAAGTCTTTTTGTGTTAGAAGACATAGAAAAATCGCAGATAGTCAACAAATGCGACTCTTGGGTAAGCAATCCTGCTTTTTTCAAATTTTCAAACCCAGTCAATGCTTTTGAGAACACTTCATAATTCAATTCATGTTCAGGGTCAAATGCAATTGATTGGTATAATGCTTCTGATGAAGATACAGCTGCTGTGCTCTTCTCAGATTTCGTTTCAGCTACTTTTTCCGTTTTCGTTGTATTGACATTCTCACTTTTCACCGCTATTCTTGGAGAAATGTAGAATGAAGTCGTCACCATGTAAACAAGGCCTAATACGCTATAAAATCCTTTCATTCAATAATATGTAAATCCAAATTAGTGGGGCAAAATTATAAAAACATAATTACCAAGGGGTTATAACTCTAAAAAGTTTAACGCTATTTAAGAAACTTTAACGTCCTGATTCTGTGAATTAAACGTCTTATTTTTGAGCATCAGCCACAAATTCCAGGCTCACAGAATTCATACAGTATCTCAATCCTGTAGGCTTCGGACCATCATCAAAAACATGCCCCAGATGGGAATCACACCTTTTACAAAGCACCTCTACTCTATCCATTCCGTAGGCTGTATCTCTTTTGTAATACACACCTTCTTTATCCGCTTCAAAGAAACTCGGCCAGCCGCAGCTGCTGGAAAATTTTGATGTAGAACGGAAAAGGTGATTTCCACAAACAGCACAATAATAATCTCCTATCTCATCAAACTCATTGTATTTTCCGGTAAAAGCTCTTTCTGTTGCTGCTTCTCTGGCGATTGCATACAAGTCCGGGGCGAGTATTTTTTTCCATTCATCGTTGGAAATATTGAGTTTTGTAGTATCGGTTCTCGAATAGTATGGATTGTTTTTTGCTTCTGTATTTTCCATAGAGGAGGTTTTTATAGGTTCATATTTCTGCGTACATGCCTGCAGAAAAAATAGTAAGATGGCTGAAACTAAAAATTTCATCGTAAATTTCATTCTTTACCTGCAAAAGTTTTGAGGTTTAAAAGCTTTTATTAAGATTAAACGGTTTCATGACCAAATTTAGTAAATTTGAGAATATGAATGACGAAGCAAAAAGAAAACAACTAAGAAAATATAAAGCATTTGCTACAGGATTATTTGTCCTGATGGCCATTATTTTCATTGTTACCACTATTTTACAGAAGTCTAATACCTCTCATTGGGTCGGTTATGTACGGGCTTTTGCCGAAGCTGCTATGGTGGGAGCTCTGGCTGACTGGTTTGCTGTAACTGCATTATTCCGTCATCCTCTCGGGCTGCCGATCCCTCATACCAATCTGATTGAAAACAGCAAACAGAGATTAGGAGACAACCTTGGTAATTTTGTAGTAGGTAACTTTCTTTCTCCTCAAAATATAAGACCTTATATCCAGAAGCTTAAAGTTTCCAATTTTGTTGGAGAATGGCTGGGTAAGGAAAAGAGTCAGGATATTTTGATTAAAAATCTTTCAGATATCGTTCTTGATATTCTTAATAAACTGGATGATTCCACGGTAAGCCAGTTTATCAGCAAAAAGGTGTCTGAAATGACGGATGATATTAAGCTTAATAAAGTGGTTGGAAACGGAATCGGTTATATTCTGGAAAAAAATGACCATCAGAGAATCATTACCAATCTTTCTAAACAGATCAAAGATTATATCATTGAGAACGATGAAATGATCAAAGACCGCGTAAAAAAAGGCAGTTACACATTCATCCCTTCTTTTGTAGATAATAAAATTGCAGATAAAATCGCAGATGGCCTTTCTGATTTTTTTAAAGAAATAGAAGAAGACCCGCAACATGAAGTAAGAGGATTGATAACTCAAAAGATTCATGAGTTTTCTATGGATCTGAAAGAAGACCCGAAATGGGATGAGGAGTTTAAAACCATCAAAAACGGACTGCTTAAAAATGATAAACTGGATGAGTATGCCAGCGATATCTGGACTTCCATCAAGAAGACATTGATGAAAGAACTACAGGATGATCAGTCCTCTTTAAAAGGCTACCTCACTAAAAACCTGAATGAATTCTCTCAAAATTTAAAAACAGACGAAAATCTTCAGAATAAGATCGACCACTGGGTAAGAGTAACCGCCTACAAATATATCCTTAAAAACACCCACCAATTTGGAAACCTCATCAGTTCTACCGTAGGAAACTGGCAGGGTAAGGAATTAAGCGAGAAACTGGAACTGGAAGTGGGAAAAGACCTTCAGTTTATCCGGGTGAACGGAACACTGGTTGGCGGCCTGGTAGGGCTCATTATCTACACTATTTCCCATTTCTTCCTCTAAAAAACGAATACTATTGATAACCCAACCATGAAAAAAATTTTTACTTTATTATTTTCCTTAAGCTTAGCATTTTTTCTCTGTCAGAAAGTTGAACTTAAGGAGGTAACGGATTCCTCGCAGGTTTTCAGAGGAGAAATTGCAGGAATACCAATTACTATGCAATTAAATTACACCGGAATTGTAGATTGCAGTCAATATCAGCATTTTGTAGAAGGCTGGTATTATTACAACAAGCATCAAAAGAAGATTCCTTTGTCCGGAATTTATGATTATGGTAAACTCTACCTCTACAATTTTGGAAATAAACAAAAGCAAAGTTTTAAAATACTTCAGGAAAAGATTACTTCTCCCCAGTTGATAGAAAAAACAGATAGTATTTCCCAAATGCTGGAACCTAAAGAAGTCTTTGACTTTACCAATGAAGATTTGCATACAGAAATTACCGGAAATTTTCATTTGAAAGATAAAACTTATGCTGTAAAATTATTTACTGTAGACAATATGATTTATAGGTTTAACAATTACCTGATTCTCCCTAACAATAGGAAAATAAATACATACGATTTCATTGACCGATATGGCGGTAATGAATTAATATCCTATAAATCTGACCATGCAGGAAACAGAGTTCTTTTATATTTTGAACGAATGTCTAATTTCAACGCATGCGGAATGTGTGGAGCAAGTGAAGGCGAAAAAGGGTACAGAATCCTGTACTTTACAAAGGACTGGAACTATAAAAATTATGAAGAATTCCTGACTGAAAGCTGCCTGCAAAACATTTACGACACGACTAAGACAAAATCTAAAGACCGAAAAACATTAAAATATAAGATCAACAAAACTGCCACTTCTCCGTCTTATACTCTTACAGTTGATGTAAACAATGCTTCTATTATAAAATCGAAATAAAAAAGAGAGTTATGTAAACTCTCTTTTATTTTATCTTGGTAATCTGCTTGCTCTTTTAAGAAGCTCCTGATTGATTTCGTTGATCAGTTCCGGACCTTCATAAATAAATCCTGTGTACAGCTGGATCAGGCTGGCTCCCGCATCCAATTTCTCCATGGCATCTTTTGCGGAATGTATTCCTCCTACTCCAATGATTGGAAATGCTCTGTTGCTTTTATCAGAAAGGTATTTGATCATTTTCGTACTTCTTTCACGAATCGGCTTTCCGCTCAGACCTCCGTTTCCTATCTGTTCTAAAACTTCCGGAGAAGTCTTCAGACCTTCTCTGTTGACAGAAGTATTGGAAACTACAATACCATCAATCTTTGTTTCTGCAATCAGATCAATAATTTCGTCTAATTGATTGTTATTAAGATCTGGTGCAATTTTCAGCAGTATAGGCTTCTGTACAGATTTTGACTGGTTGATCTTTTTCACTTCTGTAATCAGCTCTCTCAGATATTCTACATCTTCAAGTTTGGCGTGGCTTCCTACATTAGGACAGCTTACATTCAGTACAAAGTAGTCTACATGAGGATGAAGACCCTCAAAACAGTCCAGATAATCCTGGGTATAGTTTTCCGGGCTTGTATCTGTATTTTTTCCGATGTTTCCACCGATGATTATTTTTCCTTTGTTGGATTTCAGTTTTTCAATAGCGGCTTCAAGACCGTCATTATTGAATCCCATTCTGTTGATAATTCCACCATCTTCTATGAGACGGAATAATCTTTTCTTAGGGTTTCCTACCTGAGCTCTTGGGGTTACAGTTCCTATTTCTACAAATCCGAAACCTAAATCTCCCAATTCGTTGAACAAAACTGCATTTTTATCAAAACCGGCAGCCAGTCCTACAGGATTTTTAAATTTCAATCCGAAAACTTCTCTTTCCAGACGTTTGTCTTCAATAGGTTTTGGGAAAAATAATTTAGTAAGGAATCCAAAATTCTTAAGCATTGAAAATGTAAAGTGATGAACCTCTTCGGGATCACATTTGAAAAGAATCGGACGGATGAGCGATTTGTACATTGAAAAAAAGTTTTACAAAAATACTCAATTTAAAATTAATCTATGGTTAACCTATGATATTTTATCAAAATGTCTTTTATATATAAAATCTAAAAGAGACCAATATCTCCATTATCTATTGAATAGAGCCAGATATCTTTTTATTAAATTAAGAATACGAACTCAAATCGAAATTTAAAATATTCCCTACCCTTTTAAATTCGTCATTTATAGTAGCGTTGACTGTCATTCTTTCGTTGGTAACGGGATGATTAAAAATCAATTGATGAGCATGAAGCATCAGTTTGTTCATATTGAAAGTTTCCAGCCACAGTTTATTCTGCTTATTGCAGCCATGAGGACGGCATCCCAAAATAGGGTGCAAAATATGTTTAAAATGTTTTCTCAGCTGATGCATTCTACCCGTTTCCGGAATAGCTTCTACCAGACAATACCGTGATGTCTGATGTTTTCCAAAAGCTAAATCTATTTCTGAAGTCTGTAAACGATGATAATAGGTAATGGCATTCTGCTGAATTTCATCCTCATTGATTAAATCATAATCAATTGTCTCTTCTTCTTTTGTCCAGCCCCGAAGAATTGCTAGATATTTTTTTTCAACCTGCCGCTGTGCAAACCGGTCACTCATTATCCGTAAAGTATCTTTATCTAGAGTAAACAGCAAAACACCCGAAGTTTTTCGGTCTAAACGATGTACAGGATAAACATATTGTCCAATCTGGTCTCTCAGTTCCTGAATAGCGTAGGTATCAGCTTCTCCGGCATAATACGATTTATGAACCAATAATCCACTTGGTTTATTGATAGCAATAATATGCTCGTCGCGATAAAGAATTTCTAACATGGTGCAAAAGTAGAAATTTTCAATCGATCTAGCCCTGATTGTAGCGGCATCCTTTTGCTAAGCAAAAGATAGAGTGAAAAGCAGGTTCCCGGCTCCTGAAAAATTAAAATGTAAATATTTGTCTGTTTATTAACTGCTTTTTTTATTGAATCTCATGATTTTGGATCCAATTTGCTATTTTTGCACATCAGACGTAAAAAAATTATGGCAAAGCAAGAAGATGTTTTCAAGAAAGTGATTTCTCACGCTAAAGAATATGGTTTTATTTTCCCATCAAGTGAGATCTATGATGGTTTATCCGCTGTTTATGATTATGGACAGAACGGGGCCGAACTTAAAAATAATATCAAACAATACTGGTGGAAAGCTATGGTACAGCTTAACGAGAATATTGTGGGTATTGATTCGGCGATCCTTATGCACCCAACAACATGGAAGGCATCAGGCCACGTAGACGCTTTCAACGATCCATTGATTGATAATAAAGATTCTAAGAAACGTTTCAGAGCAGATGTTTTGGTAGAAGATTACTGTTTGAAAATTGAAGATAAAGAGAACAAAGAAATCGAAAAGGCAGCGAAGAGATTTGGTGACTCTTTTGATAAGGCTCAGTTTGAGGCGACGAATCCAAAAATTTTGGAATACAGAGCAAAAAGAGAGGCTATTCTTTCCAGACTGGCAAAATCTCTGGAAAATGAAGATCTTGCTGATGTAAAAGCTTTGATTGAAGAGCTAGAAATTGCAGATCCTGATACCGGTTCTAAAAACTGGACAGAAGTAAGACAGTTCAACCTGATGTTTGGTACAAAACTGGGAGCTTCTGCCGACAGTGCAATGGATCTTTATTTAAGACCTGAAACAGCACAAGGTATCTTTGTAAACTTCTTAAATGTACAGAAAACTTCACGTCATAAACTTCCTTTCGGTATTGCGCAGATTGGTAAGGCATTCAGAAATGAGATTGTTGCAAGACAGTTTATCTTCAGAATGCGTGAATTCGAACAGATGGAAATGCAGTTCTTTGTAGCTCCGGGAACAGAACTTGAGTTCTATGAGAAGTGGAAAGAAAAACGTCTGAACTGGCACTTGGCTCTAGGTCTAGGAAATGATAACTACAGATTCCATGACCATGAGAAATTGGCTCACTATGCGAATGCTGCTGCAGATATTGAATTTAACTTCCCATTCGGATTTAAAGAACTGGAAGGTATTCACTCAAGAACGGATTTCGATTTAAAAGCGCATGAAGAATTCTCTGGAAGAAAGCTTCAGTTCTTTGATCCTGAAAGAAATGAAAATTACGTTCCTTATGTAGTGGAAACTTCAGTAGGTTTAGACAGATTATTCCTTTCTATATTCTCTCACTGTTTAAAAGACGAAGTATTGGAAGACGGTTCAGAAAGAACGGTTTTATCTTTACCTCCGGCATTAGCGCCAATTAAAGCAGCTATTCTTCCATTAATGAAGAAAGACGGTTTGGCTGAGTATGCAGAAAAAATCTTTAATGATCTGAAATATGATTTCAACCTGTTCTACGAAGAAAAAGATGCTATCGGAAAACGTTACAGAAGACAGGATGCTATTGGTACTCCATACTGTATCACTATTGACCATGACTCTTTGACTGATCACACCGTAACCATCAGAGACAGAGACACGATGCAGCAGGAAAGAGTTCCTGTTTCAGAGTTGAGAAGAATCATCGATGAGAAAACGAACTTCAGAAATTTACTTTCTCAATTATAATTTAAAAGCCCTGGAAACAGGGCTTTTTTATTTTTCAACATATGGGTTAATTTATTATTTTTATCCCTCAAATTTTAACCATGAAAAAAATAACACTCATAGTGTTTGGACTGATCCAGACATTTGCATTTTCCCAAACCCAGGACCTGACAACACTCGCTGCCGGGGATCACGTGGGAATGAATGCTCTATTCGATGATAAAGACAATCTTTACGGTTACGTTTCTCTATATTCTTACGGAAAATCCGGTGATAAGACCAAGAAATTTGAGTATGTAGTTCTAGACAAAAACCTCAACCCTGTTGCCAATAAAGAGTTTGAAGGAGATATCACTGCTGCTTCTTATTTAGGATATGTCGACTTTAAAGGACAGATCATCTTAAAACCATCAATGATGGATTATTCTCTGGTAAAAAGCAGAGAAGTATTTACACCGGTTTCTATGGTGATTGATCCTAAAACAAACTCTATTACCAGAAAAATATATTATGATTATCTGGAAAACGGTACTTTCAAAGAAATCAACGAACCGAAGAGCTGGAAAGAACAGCGTAAGGAAAATCGTGATGAGAAAAAAGACAAAGGATACAACTACGTTTCTGCTGTAGGTGAACTGAAAGAAGGTGGTTACTTTGCTGTGGAGTATAAAGATTACGGAAAGTATGAAAATAACAACAGCCTTATGAAGTTTGATGAAAACAAAAAGGAAGTTTGGAGATATAAATACAATACAGACGGAAGCAAAAAAATTTACACCTCATTATCTGTTCTGGAAAGAGACGAGAATTACATGTACTGCATTCTGAAGAAAGTGAATGACAAGCAGAAAACGTTCAGCCTTCTGGTTCTTGATATGAAAACAGGAAAAGAAACTTCCAACAAACCAGTTACAGGGTTATCCGATGATACGATAGACAATATTGAATCTTTCTACTCCAATTACAGAAAGATTGATAATGATAAGAATTTCGATGATAAAGTGGTTCTGCTGGGAAGAAACTATGATGACTCTGAGTCAGTAGGATTTGCAAGAATGATGGTAGACAAAAAAAACTTTACGGCAGATACTAAAACAATCAATTACGAGCCTAATATTTCCGCATTCCTTCCAAAAGTGAATAAAAACGGAATGGTGGAAAACGGATATATGCTTCAGACCAAAGACATGTATTTTATGAATGACGGAAGCGTGGGAATCTTATCTGAAAAATATAAACCGGCAGGACAATACAACGCTCCCAAAACAACAGACCTTGTTTACATTTACACCGATAAAGATTTCAAAGTGAAAAATGTTCAGGTCTTTGAAAAAGAAAAATCAAAATGGGTAAACAGTGATTATCTGTTTTCACAATATCTCAATGGAGGAAAAGATGTCGTATTTTTCTATCGTGACTATCAGAAAGATGAAGTAACAAAGCAGAAAAGATGGAATTTATTCATCAATACCATTATTGACGGGAAATTCAAACAGGAGATCATCCCTATTTCTGAAAAAGACAATTATACGGTAACGCCTTATGTGGGAAAAGAGGGTTATATCCTTCTTCGGGAGTATAATGAGAAAGAGAAATTCAATAAAATCCGTTTGGAGAAATTAAATTACTAGTATAAAAAGGCCCCTGATGAAACATCAGGGGTCTTCTTTTATGTTTTGGCTAAAGCCCGTTCCTATTGATATTTAAATCGTTGATAATAAAATTAGTTTGCTTTTGCTAGGGTTTCATTCATTTTATAATAGTCTGCAATATTTTTTATTTCATCCAAACTTAAATTCCACATAAAGTTCAGGAACTGCTGGTAGCTTTCACTTTGATTTTTAGGTTCTATACGGTCCAGATACCTGTTCAGGTTGTAGTTTTTTCTAGCCTCATATATTTTGGAAAAGCATCTTCCCAGCCAACTTTTATAATACTTTTCTTCCTCTTCATCCTGCAGAAACTGCATGGCAGCATAAATTCCCTGTCCATAGTCTTCCGAATGGAAATAATTGGGCAAAATTTCCATTCTTGCTGTTTTCTTTAATGTGACAAACAGGTCGGAAGGTTTTTCCGGAGCAATTGGGCTTTTAAGTTCTGCAAACGTTTTTTTAAGCATCTCAATTCTTCTGGACACTTCTGGATGTGAGGCAAGGGAATCTTTGTTCAGCTTTTCTTTGTAGAAATTATAATTGTACAGTGAAAAATCTTCCTTCTTCATCCACTTTTCATTGAAAGCTTGCTTTGGAAGGTTAAACAGCTTTTTATAGGTTTCCATCTTCAGCTCTCTTGGCGAAATAGTATCAAAATCCTGCAGCCTCTGAAGTGCATTTACAAATTCTGCTTTTTTGAAATCACTGTTTTTAAAAATGACATAGCCTAAAGAGTCTGCCTGCATTTCGCTTTGCCTTTTTTCCACACTTTTTTTATACACTGTATTTTTAAAGATATCGAAAGCTTTCTGATTCTGGCTCTGGCTTCGGCTTGTGGTGGTAGATTTGATATTCTCCACCAATACTTTATCCAATTTATCCTGTTCGATAATTTTCAGAAAGGTTTTCAGGGAATGTTCTTCTATTTTATGACCCAGCTCGTGAGAAATCACAGCCGCAATCTGCTCCTCATTGTTGAGCCAGCTATAAAGCCCCATGTTAATAACAAAAGTTCCGTCAGCAAGGCAGTAAGCATTGGGAGTATTGTCTTTTGCGATCAGAATTTTCAAATCCTGAGGAATCGTAGGATTATTCTTTTTAAGACGCTGAATCATAAGCTGTATGCTGGTTTCAAATTCAGATTTAAAGATAAAATCCTTATTTTTCACCTGCTTTTGAAAGTCTGTTCCAAATTCTTTATAAATTTTGGACAATTCAGAGCCTGTTTTCCCAGAATACTGAGATTTTAATTTCTTTACGGTTGCTTCATTATTCCCTTCAAAACTCTTTAAAAAATCTTTTCGCTGTATATAATCTGCGGTATCTATCGGTTTATAAATCTGGGCTATTCCCATGATTGAAAATAGGAAGTACCCCAATATAATAAGTTTTCTGGTCATAGTTTTCATCAATAAGAACAAAAATAACTTATTTGATGATTCATTTTAATTTTTATAGCCAAATTATTCTAAATTTGTTAGAGACCCATTCATGAAAAAATGAGAATACTAAAGTATATGATAGGTGGAGCGGTAGCTGGTGCGGCAGCCGTTTATTTTCTGGGATATGATTATTTATTTAGTGGTATTTCCAAAACCTATCTTAAAGGAAAATCAAGTGCATATATTGATGACGGAAATCTTTTCCCGAGCAATCCTATTGCCACAGAGGAACCTGAACTCTGGGAAGAAGATCCAGATTACAACAAAAAGGATTTACCTAAACATTTAGTTGATGATTTAAAACATTCCAAAACAGCTGCTTTTGTTGTGATAAGGAATGGAAAAATTCTTCATGAGCAATATTGGGATGGCTATAATCAGCTTTCACAAACCAATTCTTTTTCAATGGCAAAAGCAGTGACTGTGATGCTGCTGGGAAAAGCATTGGAAGAAGGCATTATTCCTACTATTGATGAAAAGTTCTCAGATTTTTATCCGGAATTTAAAAATAAAACATTCGGAGATCAGGTTACCCTCAAAAATCTGGCTCTCATGGAATCCGGGTTAGACTGGGATGAAAATTACAATAACCCATTTCTTCCCAATGCCAAAGCCTATTATGGAAAAAGTCTTGTAAAAGCTGTATTCTCAAGAAAATTTAAAGAAGAACCGGGAACAAGATTCGAATACCAGAGCGGTTCTACGCAGCTTCTTGGGTTTGCCCTCAGAAAGGCTCTGAATCAATCATTGGCGAGCTATTTATCAGAAAAATTCTGGATTCCTTTGGGAATGGAACAGAATGCCAAATGGAGTACAGACGATTACGGAATGGAAAAAACGTATTGCTGCATTCATTCCAATGCAAGAGATTTTGCTAAACTGGGACAGTTGTTTCTGAACGATGGAAAGGCCGGGGATCAGCAGATTCTCAACACTAATTTCATTGAACAGATGAGAACTCCCACTGAAAAGTCCGAAAACATTTATGGAATGGGGCTTTGGATCAACCATGACAATCCCATCAAGCATTATTATTTCCTGGGATTACAGGGGCAGTATATTATTATGGTTCCGGAACACAATATCGTCGTTGTAAAAACCGGAAGCTACTCCAACAATCCTAAAAATGACAGAGGAAGACCTGATCAGGTAAAATTCTTTGTAAATGAAATTGTACAATTATTCCAATAAACACTATGGAAAAGCACAGCTCAAAAATAGATAACTATATTGAAAAGTCCCACCACTTTGCTCAACCTATTCTTCATTATCTCCGGGAAACTGTTCATGAATGTTGTCCTGATGCAGAAGAAACGATGAAGTGGAGTTTTCCACATTTTATCTACAAGGGTAAAAACCTTTGTGCTATGGCTTCTTTCAAGCAACACTGTACATTTGGCTTCTGGCTGGAAAAAGAGATGAAAACCATGCAGGAAATTACTCAGGATATTGAGAAGAACTCTATGTTTAGTCTTGGAAAGATCACAAAGATTGAAGATCTTCCCTCGAAACCTCAGCTGAAAAAAGCAATTAAAGAAGCTATGGAACTTACGGATATGGGCGTTATGATGAAGAAGGCCCCTCCTTCCAGAACAGAAATGGAAGTTCCTGATTATTTTCAGTCTGCTTTACATGCTCATCCAAAGGCTTCGGATATTTTTGAAAAAGCTTCACCATCTTTCAGAAAAGAGTATATTGCATGGGTAACAGAAGCGAAAACTGAAGCCACCCGAAATAAAAGATTGGAACAATCTTTGGAGTGGATAGCAGAAGGTAAAGGCCGTAACTGGAAATACCAAAAAAAATAAAACACAAAAAACACGATGAAGAAAAAAATTATTCTCTTTTTCTTCCTTATTATTTCGATTTCTACATTCTCTCAGGCATTTGATTTTGAGGGACAGTACAAGTATGCCCGTACTCTTTCATCCAGGAATCCGGACAGTTCTGAAATCGTTCTGAATAAGATGATAGATTCTGCACAGAGAAGAAACCTCCCTGAATTTCTTGCAAAAGCTTATTATTTAAAATCATTCAACAGCTATTTACAATCCGATGCTGAGAAAAGTCTTGATTTTGCAGATAAAGCCCTTAAGATATCCGTCCAAAGCGATTATCCTATCGGGAAAGCACTGGCTTACAGGATGCAGGGTACTCAATATGCAAAGCTCGGACTGCTTGAGGAATCTTCTACAAGTCTTCACAATGCCCTGTCTGAAGTAAAAAATAACAATACAGAGGAAGGACATGAGCTGAAAGGAATGATCTTTAATTCTTTTTTAATCCTTCTCAATAAGAATCAGTACAAAGAGAAAGAGTTTTATTCTAAAAGTGCCATTCAGGAATTTCAGAAGCTTAAAAATATGGCCCGGCGAAATGAACTCCTGATCTCTGCTTATACCAACATGGGGTATAATTTATCGGAAGTGAAAAAATTTAAGGAGGCTAAATACTATTTCGTAAAAGCCCTTTCTTTGGTTGGGGAAAACAATCATTATCTCCGGTCTAATATCCTGCATGATATTGGATTCTCATTCTCGGAGCAGAATAAGCCTGACAGTGCTGTGGTTTATTATCAAAAAGCATTAGCCATTGCAGATCAGTATGGTTTCAATGAAAAAAAGATTGAGATCACGAAAAATCTTGAGGAAGCCTACACTCAGCTTCACGATGAACCCAATACAGAGAAATATAAACTTGAAAATCTTAAATTAAAAGACAGCATTGCTTATAATAAATCAATGGCCGTCAACAAAACATTATCCAAAAAAGAGGAAAGTTTTGATCAGCAGCTCAATGAGAGCCATTCCATTTCAAAAGGGCTTGTTATAGCATGCCTTGGTCTGATCATTGTTTTGGGAATTGTCATTTTAAACAGCATCCGTCTCCGTAAAAAGCATAAAGAAGCTGTTGCCAAAATTTACAGAGAAGGTATTTCTCCGGTGGTTTATGAAGAAGATCCCCAGGAAGTTTCTGATGATATCCAACATAAAAATACCCCTACTCCAACAGAAATAAAAATTTCACCTGAAGTAGAGGAAAACATATTACACGGATTAAAAATATTTGAAGAAAACCTTGAGTTTAACAACAAGAATATTTCACGTTACAATCTTGCAAACACGTTGAATATCAATACAAAATATCTTTCAGCGGTTATTAAGAAATATAAGAAATTTAATTTCAACCAATATATTAATCATCTGAGGATCAATTATATTGTCAATCAATTAAAAAACGAACCGCAGTACAGAAAGTATAAGATCAATCATCTTTCTGAGATCACGGGATATTCATCTCACAGTGCTTTTTCTCTTGAGTTCAAAAAGATCACAGGGCTGCATCCGTCTGCATTTATCAAAACGCTGGATGAAATCTCCTGATTACTGTTCTGCTATTGTAAGGTTATTATACCCGCCCGTATTATTTAATGAGAAATTAGCAACGAGTGAATTATTTAAATTAAACCAAATGTAAGGCATCAGCCTCTGCCCTGCTGTCATGTAGAATGAGGCGGTACAGTTACTTCCTGCATCAATGTTTCCTACACTGTTTGAGGACATGGTATTAACACATTTTACGGTATTGACGATATTGGTGACCGCTAATCCTGCCGTATTATCATACAGCTGCCAGATTGCTTCTATCTGAACTGGATTTAAAGGATCCGTAGTATAATTAATTGCCAATGGAGCCAGATCTGTAGTGAAAGAAGCTACGTAAATTCCGTTTCGGGGTGCGGTAAAGATACCAGTGGCAGCGTTAAAATTCGTTCCGGAATTACTTTCAAAGGTTTTACTCCAGTCTACAAGATAATTGCTTGCCCTGTTTTGTAAACCCGCAGTTATCGTCGGAATAGACGGAGTTGCCAGCTTTACATTATTATTCGTTTTGGCTGCAATAACGATTACTTTATTATTTGTGGGCTGCGCGGTGAGTAAAGGAAGCCATTCATTCCCGTTAGAATATTCCACTCCACTGTTATAACGTACTGCTCCTTCATCAGCCGCAAGCGCCGTAAGCGAAGAAGCTCCAAAGCCAATGGCTCCGTTTCCTGAATTTCTGGCATCAACTTTTGTAACCGGGGTAAGCGTTCCCACTCCTATTTTTCCGGCACTGTTCACAAGAATATCATTGCTCTGCTGAACTGGAGTAAACGTTGATCCTGAAACAGGATTATCTTTTTGTCCATCAATATGCAGAATACCCTGTGGATTTGGAGTATTGATTCCAACCTGTGAAAATGCACATTGGAAGCTTAAAGTCATTAAAATCAGTAAACAATTTTTTTTCATCATCTGTCTTTTTATAATCCGAAAATACTTAAAGAAGTAAGTGTAGCATCAGTATCCAAAGTTTTTGAACTTCCCAGTTTCTGATTCAGGCTTACGGTAATATTATCCCCTTGGTTCAGGTTAAAAATTCCTGAACAGTTTCCCGCAACACGGTTTCCAATGGTATTGGTTCCGGGATAGCTTCCTACACACTTGAACACTTTATTGGTGGTGGAGGACGTTGAATTGGTTTGAATCAAAGTCTCATATCTTGAATCATTCGCAATACTTCCGGATGCTAATGAAAAGGTAAAGGCTACAATATATACTCCAGTTTTTGAGGCTGTAAAAGTTCCTGTACCGGCATTAAAACTGCTGTTCACATCCGTCTTTTTAGTCCAGCCAATAACAGCAGTCTGCACTCCATCACCAAAGCTTTGTACCGAAGAGTTTTCTGCATCTACAAAATCATTGGAAGTTTTATGAGCCAGTGTGACCCATGAAGTTCCGTTAGAATAGCTAAGATCCTGTGTTCCGGAGTTATACCTCAGCGCTCCGGCCTTTGCTGCAGAAGCAGATTGCGAAGTTCCCCCAATTCCGATTGCATTCAAACGTTCATTGGATCTAAGGTCCAGCCTTGTTTTGGGGGATTTTGTTCCTGCTCCTACATTTCCGGCGGGAGTAATCACTACATCATCATAATAACTGGAAGGTATTGAGACATTTGTGTTTTTCTGTCCATCTATATGTACTGTTCCTTCCGGGGCAGACATATTGATTCCTATCTGGGCCTGAATCCCTATGCCACAGCAAATGAATAAAGCCAGTCCTAATTTTTTTCTCATATCAAGTGTGTTATTGTTCTAAAATAGAAAGATTTACAAAGCCATAATCATTGCTTGCAGAAGTTAGGTCTGTTCTCAGACTGAGGTTACCATTATAAACAGACTGGTAGATATAGGGCTGAAGAGTATCGCCTTTATTCAGCTGCACTCCGGCTACGCAAGCACCTGCAACTTGGGCTTGTTTTGAAATATTGGAGAAGGATTTCACACATTTTTTAACGGTATTGTTTCCGTTCACTACATATCTCGCCTCTGAAAAATAGCCTGAAGCTATAGGGATTCTTACAAAATCATACGTAAAAGAAACAAGATATACTCCGGTTCTTGGTGCTGTAAAAACACCTGTTCCGGGAGTAAAGTTTGCTGTTGGATCGGAAATTTCCGTCCATCCGGCAATCCCTGTAGAAACCTGATAAGGAATTTTAACGGCAAAGTTAGCTGCCTGAATATTAGCTACCACTACCGCTTTGGTGGGAGAAGAAATAAGATCCTGCCATACAATACCATCCGAATACTGCATTTTTCCACCATTCAGCGGATTATATCTTACAGCACCTCCACCTGCTGCTGAAGCTGTCTGACTGGTCTCTCCTATTCCGATTGAGTTGTCTGTGTTAAATGTGGACCGTGTATCTATTTTAACAGCGGGAGATAATGTTCCAATTCCCATTTCTCCTGTAGAAGTTATCACAACATCATTGGCAGCCTGGGCAGCGGAAGGAACTCCGGATCCGGGATTATCTTTTGCCCCGTCCACATGGAAAGTGGTTTGAGGGTTTGGAGTATTAATACCTACCTGCGCTTTTGAATAACTTATGGTAAAGCACAAGGAAATCAATATCCCCTTCATCCAAATACTTAGATTTTTCATTTAATTTGTGGTTTAAAACGTGTACAATTCTTGGCCAAAGATAAATGCAAAAGCACATTACATACAATAGCAGTCTTTAAACCAAAAACACACAACATACTGTAAATAAGACAAATAACTTCTTATTTCACATTGTCAAAATACGGAATTTTGCTATTTAAAATAAAACCACCATCCTATTTTATGGGAAATTTTTATAGAATTTTTAAAGAAAAAAATTATTTCGAAAGCCTATTTAGAAAAAAGATTGAAGTTCATGAATAAGTTCGGTGTATGATTTATTGTCTTCCGATTTCAACATTTTACCTGTTTCCAGTTCCTCAATAATGACATCATTTAGAAAGAAAGACGAAAAATAAACAGAATTTTTGAATTAAAAACAATCTTAATGAAACCTGAAGTTAGCTTCCGGCAATGTATTCTTTTTCAGGAATGCTTCATATTCTGGAGATAGTTTTGCACGTCCAAAGGTATTTTCACCACTCATGCTTCCAAGACGTACTTTATCCTTACCATATTTCCTGTTCATGGCATCCATAGCTTTCATTACAGGAAGATGCTGGTTTTGTATATCTTCTTCAAAAAGACTGATCTGTCTCTGATCTTCAGGTACAAAATCATTCACCAGCACTCCTGCTCTTTTATAATGAAATCCGTCTCTATAGATGGCTTCAAAAAGTTCATTAACCACTCTTCCTATTAAAATTGAGGAATTGGTAGGATTGGAAAGAATCCGGGTCATTGCGTTTCTGTATTCAGGCAGATCTTTTCTAAAGCGGTTCGTCTGTACAAAAACGGTAATCATTTTACAACAGGTATTCTGTTTTCTTAATCTTTCTGAACAATACATTCCAAAAGTTTCTACCCTTTCCCGTACTTCTTCTTTTTTCGTAAGCATCTGCATAAAGCTTCGGGTAACCGCTATAGATTTTTTAGGAGAAGGTGCATCCAGTTCCAGCTGACGAATTCCCTTCAGTTCATTGATCATCCTTACCCCATGAATTCCCATCACCTTCCGAACCCACATTTCAGGTTTTTGAAGAAGATCCCAGGCTTTATGGACGCCATTGTCATTCATTTTGACAGCCAGTCTTCTTCCGATTCCCCAAACATCCCCGATATTAAGCCATTTCAGGGCTTTTTCAATTTTCTCAGGAGTATTCAGAATATACACTCCATTAAATTTCTCCGGAAAATCTTTTACAATTCTGTTGGCGACTTTGCATAGGGTTTTTGTAGGAGCGATTCCTATACTTACCGGAAGGTTTTCTTTCTCATCAATCTCTTCTTTGATTTTAAGGCAGTATTCATACATATCGATATACTTAAACCCTGTCAAATCAAGAAAAAGCTCATCAATACTATAGACTTCATGATCAACAACATAAGATTTGGCAATATTGATAACCTGCTGGCTTTTGTAATTATACAACTCAAATTTTGCAGAAAAGCTTTTCACATCATGTTTTTGAAAAAGCTCCTTGTACTTGAATGCCGGGGCTGCCATAGGAATGCCTAAGTCTTTTGCTTCTTTACTTCTGGATACAACACACCCATCGTTGTTGGAAAGAACCACAACGGGTTTGCCCTCAAGATCAGGATCTAAAGTCCTTTCACAGGAAACAAAAAAGTTGTTACAATCTACGAGTGCGTACATGATAATTGCATAGTAAATATCTACACAAAATTAGAGCTTTTAAAGAATAAAATAATCTTTTGGACCATAATTAACATCATATTTAACAATCTGAAAAACAAATGGATAAAATTCTTAAACACGACACGTTTTGTCGCATTAGTGATTTAATTTTGTGTTCAAAAACAGTTATTGCGCTGAAGATTAAATCATTTTCAAGCGCTCTTCCTCAAGGTCAATCTGATAAAGCTGATGGCGGATAATCTCTTCATTCACGTCAATATCTTTATTCAGTTCGGAAAGAAATTGTCTCTGGCTTTCCAGCATTTCAAAAAAGATATCTTTTGTTTTTTCGTTCATCCATTCCGTATCATTGGTCTGTATTTTTTCCTCCCAATGTTTCAGCATTCTTTCTAACCCCGCGTGGCTATTTAGTTCATTTTCATGCTTACTTTTAAGAAAATGATAAACGTGCTGTTTCAGTTTGTGCTTTATTTCTTCTCTGGCCTGCTTGTCTTTTTCTTCATCTGTAAAGTCATCAAATATATGTCCATATTTGATAAGGTATGGCAATGTGAGCCCTTGTACAAGTAATGTAAGCAGAATCACAACGAAAGTAATGAACAGAATAAGGTTTCTGTTGGGAAAAGGAAGTCCGTTCTCAAGAGTAATGGGAATTGCCAATGCAGCTGCCAGGGAGACAACACCTCTCATGCCCGTCCATCCAAGCAGAAGCGGCATCAGCAAACGCCTTCTTGCAGAGGATGCACGCGGTGCTACACTTGGCCGAAAAATCAACGTAGCCAACATGGCAGCGTATGCACTTATTATTCTGGCCGCAATGAGAACACCTGTTACCAAAACCCCATATTGAATGGCAACCTTCAAAGGAATTCCTTCCCATCGAAGCCCACCAACAATTTCAGGAAGTTCGAGTCCTATAATTAGAAATACAATACCGTTCAGAATAAATACAAAACTCTGCCACACACTATATCCCATAATACGGCTGGTACTGTTTAAAAAAATCAATCGTTTACCTGACATATACAAACCTCCACAAACAACAGCTAAAACTCCAGAAGCATGAAACTGTTCTGCAATCCAATACATGAGATAAGGTTCAATGATGGTTAAGGCAATATCTGAAGCAGCTTCTGTAGGAAGTCTTTTGTGAACCTGTACAAAAATCCATGCCAGGGCTAAACCAATTCCGGCACCTCCAATAATCATCCATAAAAAATCTAATGAAGCTTCCTGCCATACAAACTGTCCGGTCCCTACAGCAATTAAGGCAAAGCGGAATATAATAAGTGAAGACGCATCATTCAACAAACTTTCTCCTTCAAGAATAGCGGATGTAGTAGATGGTATTTTTACAAACTTCATGATCGCTCCCGTGCTTACTGCATCAGGCGGAGATACGATTCCTCCCAGCAGAAATCCAAGAGCGATAGTAAACCCGGGAATAAAATAATTAGCTGTCACAGCAACTGCCAGCGCTGTAAAAAAAACAACCAAAAAGGCAAAACTCCCAATAATACGCCACCATCTTTTCATTTCTTTAAAGGAAATAGACCATGCTGCTTCAAATAATAATGGGGGTAAAAAAATAAAAAAGATAAGATCCGGATTGATCTTTACAACCGGTAAGCCTGGTACAAAACTGACTAGCAGCCCAAATACAACAAGTAAAATAGGGTATGCAATTTTTAACTTGACCGCCCACATATTTAACAGCACAATGGCCGCTATCATGGCCAATAAAAAGGGTAAGATGGTATGCATTTGATATTGTGTTTTTGCTCACCCTATTTACTACTTCTATTTGGTTTTTGAAAATTTAAAAGCAATTTTTTCTTCCTCTTAATACTTACCAATTGATTCAAATGCTATAAATCTGTTTGTATATTATGTTTTTCACTCAGGTTGAATATGATAGAATTTTCAATAAAAATTAAATAAAACACGTCAAGTTTCGTCGCTTCCGTTCTATACTTTTGCAGTATAACAAAATAAGAAATATGGACAGAGTAACCTTAGAACGAATTGAGAAGCTTCACCCGCTGGTAAGAGATGAAGTGAAGCAGATTGTAAAGGAATGTGATGAAGCACTCACCGGAAGAGCCAAGATACGGATCACTCAAGGGTTAAGATCTTTTGAAGAACAGGAAAAACTTTATGCAATTGGAAGAATTACATCTGGAAAAAAGGTAACCAATGCTAAGGCAGGACAAAGCATACACAATTATGGTCTTGCCGTAGATATTTGTCTGATGATTGACGGAAAAACAGCAAGTTGGGATACCGCAAAAGACTGGGATAATGATAAAGTTGCCGATTGGTATGAGTGTGTAAAGATCTTTGCCCGCCATGGCTGGGACTGGGGCGGAAACTGGAAAACGTTCAAGGATCTTCCCCACTTCGAAAAAAAGAGTATTCCTTCTAAAAAAGGGCCAGTAAAAACCAGCTGGAGAACGCTTTTGAAGATGCCCAGAGACAAGCAGAATTATGTTGTTTTTTAGCTTCCATTTATTTAAAATAAAAAAACGAAACCCACCTAACTCACTGATTTAAAGTTCTATTTTTTTTGATAAATTAATTGAAATCATTTGTAATACGACAAGTTCTGTCGCTTCCCCCATCTATCTTTGCTTTATAAGAAAACACCAGAAAGCAGTCCTAATAATAAGCTGAAACCAATAGACATTTTTTCGGAAATCTATTGGTTTTACTTGTCTAAAGCTGCCAAATGTTTCCTTAAAAAAATGAAAAAATAACATGAAAAAGACAACCATTCTTTCTTTGGACGGGGGCGGAATAAGGGGAATCATCACCTGCATTATTCTACGCTACATAGAAGAACAGCTCCAGTATTATGATAAACCCGCAGCAAAGCTTGGGGATTATTTTGATCTGGTGGCAGGCAGCAGTACCGGAGGTCTGATTGCATCTATTATTCTATGTCCCGACGAAACCCGAAAAGCAAAATATTCTATTCAGAAAGGATTAGAATTGTATGCGGAAAAGGGCGGCGATATCTTCCAGGTTTCCTTTTGGGAAAAGCTGGTTAATCCATTCGGATTATTGAATGAAAAAATTCCACAGGAATCACTTGAAAGGAATTTAAATGACTTTTTTGGAAATTTAGAATTAAAAGAATTAATAAAACCATGTCTAATAACAAGTTACGACATTGAGAACAGAAGAGCAAAGCTTTTCAACTCATGGAAAGCCAACCTCAGCACAGATAACTTCTATGTAAAAGATATATGCAGAGCAACTTCAGCAGCTCCTACGTATTTTAGTCCGGTACAGATCAAATCAATGTATGGACAGATCTTCAGTCTGATTGATGGAGGAATGTTTGCTAATAATCCCGCTCTTTGTGCTTATGCAGAAGCAAGGAAAATTCCTTTTGCAGAAGTTTTGAAAAATCATCAGAAAGCCAACCATCCGAGTGTAAATGATATAATTATTGTTTCTATCGGAACAGGAATTGAAGCCAGACCTTATCCTTTTAAAAAACTGGAAAAAGCCGGAAAAATTGGCTGGGTAAGCCCGATCATTGACATTTTAATGTCTGCCAATGCAGAAACAGTAGATTATCAGCTGGAACAGATGTTTCAGACACTAGGTCTAAGAAATCAGAAAAACTATTACCGTTTAAATCCTTCACTGAAAAATGCTTCTCCAGCAATGGATAATGTAAGAAGATCTAATATTGAGAACCTGATACAAGCTGGATTGGGTTATATTGATGATAACAGAGAAACTTTGAATCAGATTGTTCAAAAACTCATCAAAAACAAAGTATAAGCTCTAAACCTTATAATGACCTAATATAAGCTTTGAAGATTATATTTAAAATTATAAAAATTTTTTTTTAACACGTCAAGTTTTGTCGCTTCACCCCACTATCTTTGGAGTATCAGAAAGACACAAAACAACCATCAATAAAATTTTTAAATAGCCTTTGAATTCAACATTTACCTATGCTGAACAGCCTGAAATATGTTCAAAATATAACAAACATCTTACAACACAAAACATGGAAATAACCAATACCAACATTCTCTTCGATGAAGGCCTCTACACAATAGAATGGAGTGACATTGAAAATACTGAGATGGATTATGAAAACTATCTCAGCGACATTGAAAACTTCTTCAGAGAAGATTTTGAAGAAGCAGTACTTGAAGAAGATACTCTCTAAATAAAACACGACAAGTTCTGACGCTGTCCGACACTATTTTTGAAATCTCTATAATACGCGCACAGCAATCTCATTAAACATTCTCACACCTTTGAATTCACCATTCACAAAATGCTGGACAGCCAGAACTATGTCTGAAAATATAGTAAAAAGTGGAATTTGTTTCCCTAAAAACAGGCCACAACAATCAATGTATTAACCAATAAACCACACAACGTTTTATGAAAACAAAAGAAGAACTCAAACTCTATTTTGAAAATGGAGATATCCCAAAGCAAGAAGACTTTTGGGAATGGCAGGACTCTTACTGGCATAAGGATGAAAAATTAGGCAGTAACTCTCTTCACCTGCCAGCATATGAAGAATTCGTATTTTCTCTTACTGACAATACAGAAATTGTAGGAATTGGGAAAAGAATTGCATTTCCTGAGGGTATTAAAGTTATTGGTACAATACCAGGAGGACCTAGTTTTCAGTATCAGCCAGCGGCAAAAAATATTATTACCTATGTAAATTTTCCAAAGACACTGGAAAGAATAAAATCGGTTGCATTTAGTAACCAATTCATAACCGGAACTTTAAGAATACCCGGATCATGCAAAATAATTGAAGCATCGGCATTTAGCAGTTCAAATTCCAGAGTTTCTGAACTCATCTTAGAAAATGGTATTGAAACCATTGATAATTCTGCTTTTCAACTTACTGGAAATACGACCATTACAGATTTACACATCCCGAAATCAGTTAAATCAGTGGGGCAAAATGCATTCAATATTTCTTCTCTGAAAACAGTTTCTGCTATGAGAGGTTTAGATCTCAGCAATGCTGGTATTCCATCAACAGCAACAATATTATACTATGTAGACCTATAATAATTATTAATATGAAAACAAAACAAGAATTAAAGCTCTATTTTGAAAATGGAGATATCCCAAAACAAGAAGACTTTTGGGAATGGCAGGACTCTTACTGGCATAAGAGTGAGAGAATTTCCGAAAGCTTCATTGAAAACTACGAGAAAGTAGTTCCATTTTTCAATGAGAATGGATTGCTTGGTTCAGCAGTAGTACTTACTATTCCTGTCGCTACAAAAAAAATCCTTTATGGTGCCTTTACTTATACAGGAATGTCATATCAAATCATAAAAGTAATTTTCAACGAGGGGCTTGAAGAAATAGGAGACTCTACTTTTTTGGGACAAAACATTAAAAGTATCAAAACACCTTCGACATTAAAAATAATTAAAGACCAAGCTTTTGCAAATCAAAGCAACGGTATTAATGGACCTGATTCATTAGAAGAAATCATCCTGAATGAAGGCTTAACAACTATTGGAGCACAAGCATTTAATTGCCCCAGGGCTACTGTTATTGAAGATTTATACATTCCAAATACAGTAACATCTGTTGGACAAAGCGCATTTGCAATCCCTTCGTTAAAAACAATTTCTGCTCCTGCAGGACTGGATTTAAGCAATGCAGGAATCCCTGCTACCGCCACAATTACCTATAGATAAAACAAATATGAAAACAAAAGAAGAATTAAAACTCTATTTCGAGAATGGAGATATTCCAAAACAAGAAGATTTTTGGGAATGGCAGGATTCTTATTGGCATAAGAATGAAAAATTAGATAAGACCCATCTCAATTTAACTCCTTATAACGAATTTATTTATTCACCAACAGACAGTGCTGAAGTCACTGGGCTTGATTCAATTATGATTTTTCCTGAAGGAATAAAAATTATTGGAGGATTTAATTTCGCACTTTCATATCAAAATCGCATATCTAAAATTAAGTTCCCAAAATCTTTGGAAAGAATAAAGACAAGAGCATTTAATGGGCAAAATCTGAGAGGAACTTTGACAATTCCAGGGGCATGTAAGACAGTAGAATCGTATGCGTTCGCAACGGGTATTTCTAATGTATCAGAACTCATATTGGAAAATGGCATTGAAACTATTGAAGACGGAGCATTTCAATTACCGGGAAGTTCTATAACATTTTTAGACATTCCTAATTCGGTAAAATTTGTTGGAAAAAATGCATTTGCCATCTCCTCTCTTCAGACTGTAGCAAAACCTATAGGATTGGATATCAGAGACGCAGGAATCCCAGCAACAGCACTTATTCTGGACAGGATCGTAGAAGAATGATGCCCTTTCAGAATACCTTCACGAAAAAGCTATTGTCTAAACTTATTAAAATCAACAAATGAAAACAAAACAAGAATTAAAAAAATATTTCGAAAACGGAGATATTCCAGTACAGGAAGAATTCTGGGAGTGGCAGGATTCTTATTGGCACAAGGATGAAAAAATTCCAGCAGATAAATTAGACTATGATCTCTCTCAAAAAGCAAATGTAAATGCATCTAATCTAAGTCCGCAGAATGCTCAGCTTTGGAAAGATAAAATTGAAACTCAAACAACTATTCAGGCTCCTCAATTGAACGGAAATGCCTTAACTGTGTTTTATACAGGAGAGAATGGTGTTCAGCAAAGTAAATCAGTAGATTTAAGCAGTTTGATCACCCGTGATATCAATATTGAGAATGCGGTATATGATGCTTCTCAAAATATTATTACGATTACCCAAAATGATGGTTCAGCCTTTCACATCAATCTTTCGGAATTCAGTATCATTCCTACGACCAATTCTGATGGAAGCGTAACGTTGTCTCAGGAAGGACAGGAAAAAGTCATTCTGAAAAAAGTAGCCGTAACAGGAAGCTATAATGATCTTTCTGATAAACCAACTTTTAGTGGGAATGATAATTTACAAAATGTCATTGACAGAGGTAACGGAACAACTAAACCTATTATTTTTCAACCGGGCGAAGGAAGAGCAGGTGAAATAAATTTCAGTCCTACAACTTACTCTTTATGGTTCGGAAATATGAATACAGATCATACCGGAACATATGGAATCGGAATCGGATACAATACTTTGCCAAAGCTAACAACAGGGCTAAGTGATATTGCTATAGGAGGGTTTGCAGGTGCAAATTTAACAACAGGAGATTGGAATACTCTTATTGGGGTAAATAGCGGCTCTCTTTTAACTACCGGAAACTATAATGTAATGATAGGAACTGAAGCTGGTAAAAACTCAACATCTGCTCTCTCATGTACTTATGTTGGAGATGAATCAGGTGTTAAAAATATCGATGGAAAATATAATACTGCTTTAGGAGTTGGAGCCGGATACTGGCTTACTCATGGAGTTCAAAATACATTCCTTGGAGCTTATGCCGGTCAGACTCATGGAAAAGTTACTACCTCAGGTGCCTGGGGCTCCAATACTTTTATTGGATATAATGCAGCCTCTACCACTCATGCTATGGGGGTTTGGGGAGATAATAACGTTGTCATCGGCTGTAATGCCCCACTAGGAGGTTCAACATTTAACAAGCTGGTTATTGAATCAAATCCGGTAGCAAGACGTCATGATTTTGTTACGCCTCTAATTGGTGGTGACTTTGCCGCAAGAACACTTGATTTTGATGCTGTTGTTTCTGCAAGAAGAACTCCTCTCGCTGACAACACTTATACAAAAGTAGCTGTTCTGAATGCCGGTAATGTATTTGGATATAAAAACTTATCAGACTTTACTGATTTTGTTCCGCTGACAGGAACACAACAGAATAATCCTTTAACCGGAGCTATTCAATATAAAGGAAATGATACAACAGGTATCAATTCATTCGGATTTCACAGCAGTCATTCAGACACTGAGAAAGCAGGCTTTGATATTGAAGACGATGGTGCATTAACACCACATATGTACTGGATGGGAGGCCAAGATATAAAAACCATACTACGGGTTTACCATAATGATGTTACGGTAGGTTCTAATAGTCCTAATTTCTCTGGGTTAAAAGGAGGAAGCTACTATGGAGATTATTATCAAAATGAAAGCTATATTCAAAAACAATATGCAGACAAACAGCATTCTTATACAACCAAGGAAGAACGAACAGGCGGAAAATGGATCAATGGCAAACCTGTTTACAAAAAAACCTTGTATTTGGATCAGATTCCAAGAACAGGTGAAATCGATTTAAGACCTGAATTCCCAGATCTTGAAACCATTATTTCCAATGAGATGTTTACAGAGTGGGATGATATCAAGGCCGCATTTGCAGGAAATCAATGGCGTACAAAAACCTACATCACCATTGAAAGGGAAAGAGCAATTATTGAACTTATGAATGTCCCTGATTACAATTATTCTCTTATCAACTCATTTACCCTAACTCTTGAATACACTAAAAAAAATGACAGCCCCTTGTAATAGCAGCTCATTAAATAAAGACTAGACACAATAAAAACAAAATATTAAAAATGGCAACAAACGAAACAAATAATAGCGCTCCACAAACCTTATTTAGATTTGTAAGCTTAAGAAATCCTGAATTAACAGAAACTAAAAAAGTAAATCTTGGATTCATTCACAGACCATCACAGCTTACAACTTCTTTTGACACCGCAATTAATCCGGGAAGTACAGCTTTAGAAAAATTCCAGGCATTAGAACGTGCTGCTAAGTCTTTCAATCCTGTAGGCTATCAAAGCGAAATTGAAATTGAAGGTGGTCCTCTTTCTGAAGCACTTAAAATCGGACGAAAAATCGCAAAAAAAGAAGCAATTTCTGTCGCAGATGAAATCACAGCTAAAAATTTATATAATAGTAGCGCTATCCAATCTAAAATGGGAGAAATTTGGGATAACCTTATTTATCAGACTGTTACCCAGGAAAATTTTTATGTAAAAGAAGCCTTAGTTCACATTTTAAGAGCTATTCACTTTGGATATGTTTTTGATTTACCTTCCACACCGGAATTAGTAAAAATCAATGGTGAAGATCTAAAAGCCAAAGCACTGGAAGCAAGAGTTGTGTTACCTATGAAGCTGTTTGGAGATGGATACGAAGGAGAAAGTTCTGCATCAAATCCTTCAGGCAATGCCTTTGAGGTAAATCTCTCTAAAATTGGAGAAGGAATTATCAATGGTACAACTCCCCTTTCATTTTCAGTACAGCAGCAATTAAAAGAAGAAGGAGAAAGAATCTCAGAATTGTCATATCTTACCTTTGAGAAAGATGGGATGTTACAATTGAGGTCTGAACTGGAAGCTACTCAAAAATTATTCTATACTTTAAGGGCAAAAGCATATGATAAGGCCTATAAACAATATATGGATACTTATCAGACAGATATTGAAAAATACAACAACTTGCAGGAGAGTATTAAAGCTCAAATCTCAAAAGGGGGATTAACCCAGGAGCAAATAGATGCTTTGTATGCTTCATTGGAAGCATTAAAAGTTCCGCCGTTCAAATTTGAATATAAAAATGAAATTAATTTTGAAGATCTGAAAGAGAAACTTTCATTGAATTCTTTTAAACTGTTTGTCAATATTTTCACCAAAGTAACCAGCGAAGAAAAGCCTGAGAACGGATTGGATTTCTCAACAATCACTGTTTTAAATGAAAGAAAACTACAGTTAGGAAGAATTGAAGTTTCCATTACTGACGAGTTTGACACGTATCCGGAAATTTTTGAAAAACTGGATGAAGAAACAACTTCAAAAGTTCAGACTTTATTTCAGAAATCACCAGTTAATGAACAGACTTATGCAAGTGTAGGAGGTGTATTGGTACCTGTTGTTGCTTCTTACAGTGTTTCATCCCGAGTTGTTCCAAGATCATACTATTTGAAAACATCGTATGAACCACTATATTCAAGAATGCCTGCAACAACCACATTCTATTATCAGGCTGAAAGCAATGCATGGGGAGCTGCTTCTGTAAGAATCAATGCCAGCACTGATTTTGGATTGTTTGAAGAAAGTTTTTCCAATATTGAAGTCTTAGATGGAAAAGTTGCATTACCTCTGTTCTTAGTTGATAAGTTTGGTAAGTTCATCAGATCCATGGACATTAAAATTTATTTCAATAACGGGAAAGAAGCTTCATTACAGCTTTCTGAAATTGAAATCAACAGAACTTTCACAGGAATCCTTTATACTGAAGAAACAAAAGATGAAACAGGAGATCCATCTGAAGGAAACGGCGGATATAAACCGGGAACATTTATTCCTAAACATTTTGGAGTAAAAAGATTAGGGATTGCTGATTACTTGAAAGTAGTTCAGACAACACACGCTTATGTTCCAGGTGAGGTGACTCATATTGAAAACATCATGGCAAAAGAGTTTAAACAAAAATCGACTCGTAGATTGAGAAGAAGTGAGATCCAAACCACTACTTCCAAGTCTACTGAGAGAGAAACTCTGAGTGATACAACCACCACAACCAGAAATGACATGCAGTCTGAAGTTGCAAATGTTATCCAACAGGATATCAATACTGAGGCACATTTCAGATATGGAGGTATGGGTAAATCTTTTGAAGTGGGAGGAAGCTTTGCTGCCAGAAATTCTAAAGAAAACAGCACAAGACAGGCTATTTCAAAATCTCAGGAAATTACAGAAAAAGCGACCGAAAGAATTCTTACTAAAGTTGCAGAAGAAAGAATTGAAAAAATCATTGAGGAATTTGAAGAAAACAATGCTCATGGTTTTGATAATAGAAACGGAAATAAACATGTAGTAGGAGTTTACAGATGGGTTGATAAGAAAATGAAAAACCAGATCTTCAACTACGGTAAACGTACTATGTTTGAATTTATGGTTCCTGAACCTGCAAGACTTCACACGCTTGCAACCGCTGCTTCAAAATCTGATACATTAACGCCTCCTTTAGATCCTAGAACAGTTACTGGACAATGGAATATGCCAAGCGCTCAAAAAGCTACTCAACAACAGATTGAATACTGGGCAAATTACTATAATGTAAAACTTACTGAGCAGCCAAAATCTCCTATCAATCTTATTCTAGGAAAACAATGGGAAAAAGTAGATGGAAACGGAGAATTCAGACACAGACAAATTGATATCCCTGATAACTATGAAGCAAGTGCTATAAAAATGTTCTACGGTTTTGAGAGGGATTCAAGAGGGAAAAGCGTTTTATATACCAACAATTTTGCCGGAGGCACAATTGCTTTTGAAAACTGGGATCCTTCTGTTGATAGTACCGCTTACTTTACTCCACAGAATGTAACTGGTTTATATGATTTTGTATATAGATGCGAAAATATTGATTCTGTCAATATCGCATTCGAAATCACTTGTAAACTTTCTTCAGCATACATGACATCATGGTTCTTAGAAAACTTCACCGCAATCATCAAAGCTTACGATGAAGCTTATGCCGTCTTTTTGGAGAAAAAAGCAGAAATTGAGAAAAAAGCGAAGGAAGAGGAAGAGCAAAATAAAGAAAAGCTGAACTCAAGCAACTTCTACCGTAACATGGAGTCTGTCATTCTGAAACATAACTGTATTGCTTATTTATTACAGGATTATGCTTCTCTGGGGAAAAACTTCACCAATGGAGCAGAAAGAATGCAGGATTTCAGTATCGTGTTAGGTGAAGATCTTGAACAATATACCGCACTAGCGAAATTCATGGAGCAAGCTTTTGAATGGAGCATTATGGATTATACTTTCTACCCTTATTACTGGGGTGACAAAGCAAAATGGCAGGATATGTATCTGTCTCAAAGTACAGATCCTTTATTCAGAAACTTCCTGCAGGCAGGAATGGCCAGAGTAATTGTAACTGTAAAACCAGGATTTGAAGATGCTGTACAATTCTTCATGTCTACCGGAAGAATCTGGAACGGAGGCGAAGTACCTGTAATCGGAGATCCGATGTATCTGAGTATTGTTGACGAAATGCGTGAACCTGTAGGAATAAAACAAGGAAAAGCATGGATCACTGTACTTCCTACTTCCCTAAATATTTTACAGGAAGATTCCGCTGGATTAAAAACTACTACGGCATTGCCATTCACAAAGGAAAACCCTGAAGATTTCGAAGTTCCTTCAGATGTTGTTATAGAAACTGAATTTTCTATTGTTGACTCTAAATTAAATGCAGGAGACGATAAGTTTGTAGACAAAATTGAACTTAACAACGGATTCCTTGAGTTAACGACAGATGATAATCCTAAAGAAGTTATCGCTTCATTACCATTATCTGAATTAAAGCAGGCATTGCAATAATTCTGTTGAATCATACTTCATGAGGCAGAGTATTTTACTCTGCCTTTTTTATTAATCTTTAAAATTATTAAAAATGAAAAACACAGATTATAAAAATGTCTTTGATGTTGGTGAAGAGGCTTTGTCTATGGATAATAAATTTTCATTTCCTTCAATGCAAAATGCTTTTACCATAGGTGAAAATATCCGAGGAATGAATAATGTGAGTCCGTTGGCAACGGTGAAGATTTTCAATCAGTCAACTGAAGATATACTTAAAAAATATTATCCGGATGGAAATATAACCACCAATGGCAATACCAATATTATAGAAGATATAAATATTACTGTTAAAAATAAATATAAATTCAGCACCTATAATTATTACTTTGACAATAACAGGAACTCAAAATATGGAGATGAAGGAGATCTTCTGGCTTTTAAATTATTATTATTTGTTTCAAATGATGGAAATAAAGTTAGAGAATGCTATGAGACTGTACAGCCCAAAGATGATGAAGTCATTTTATTCCTGGAAAGTGATTCAGGAGAGCTAAGCAAAGATGTTTTATTCGGAAAAATGTCTGCAAAAGTTCGAAAACAATTTACTGATGATCAGGGTAATCTTAAAAGTAATCTCTTCGATAATGAGATTATGAAAGCTGTATTAAAAAATACAGATAGTGTAAATCAGGAAATTGTAGAAGAATTAATGAAGAATGGCTACATCAAAGAAAGTAAAATAAAAAGCGGATTCTTTAGCCTTTTAAGATATGTTATGTTGGGAGTTTCCGCTCCTGCCAAAGCATTAGGCTGGGTATTAAAGAAACTTGGAGAAGGTGTCGACTATTTAAAAATTTCAGATAACTTCTGGGATACTGAGATTGAAGGTTATTTTTTCAAAAAGGACAAATTAACAGAAGCGTTTACAATTCCAACAGAAAAATTAAAATATTTACGCAATCTTTTCACCGATAAAAAAGGATTCGATCTTGCTGATCTTACTCCAAAATTTTTAGATGATTTGATTATCGATCAGCTAGATAGCATTGAAAAATTTATAATCAAATATAATACCTATGTAAAACAACAAATAGAAAAATTCTTCGAACCATCTGACTCACTAGCAGGGTCTTTAAAAGAGAATTTGACTGAAAACATTGCTTTACTTTGTGGAATATGGAACGGCTTGGTAGACTTTGTTGCTTCTACTCTTAAATTCTTTGGAGGTTTGTTAGAAGCACCTTTTGACATTAGCAAAGATTTTCAACATACTTTAGAAATGATAGATAATTTCTGGGATATGCTGGATATGACACTATTTGAAAATCTATGGGAAGCCATAAAAGAAGGTGTAAAAAAAATCAAAGAATATCTTACCAGTAAAGACGGTAATGATTTGAATTGGGTTAGAATTAATTATGCTGCCGGTTTCACCATTTCATTTATAGGTACGTTTTTTATTCCGATAGCAGATACAGCAAAAGTATCTGAAGTTGGAAAGATGGGAGAGATCCTTGCAAAAATTAACTCTGAAATTGGAAAAACAATCTCTCAAACTACTAAATTTGTAAAAATCCAAACTGCTGAAGCTTATCAAAAAGTAAGCAAAGCCCTAGAAGATCTCATACTTCTGATTAAAGAAGGAGGAAAGAAATTACAGGATTTTGTAAATAATCTTTGGAAAAAAATCGCAGATTGGTTTTCAAATAATAAAAAACTACTTCTTTATGAAGGTGCGGGAAATGAAATTAGAAGTACCTTAGTAAAAATAGTGGATATAGCGTCTGATATTGCACCTGCTGAAATTCTTGAATACGAAAAGAAGATTTTTGAGTTTGCAGATGAATATGCGGGAATTAAGAAATCCACAGGAGAAATGATTGAAGGTATTACAAGTGGAAAACGTAAGGAAGTAGATTTGACTCCTCATTCTGAACATTTACCAGGGTCAATAGTTACACATAATCACCCTGCAGGAAGCAGTTTAAGTACCGGAGATATTAGAGCATTTTTATTTAATCAAATAAAAGAACTTAGAGCCATATCGGCAACCGACAAAAGTGTATTTGTGTTAAAATATGTAGGAGAACCACTAACTACGACGGAGATTAGACTTCTTATAAAGGAAATAGTAAAAGCTAAAAATGAGAAAAAAATGTTTTCGGCAACTCTCTCCGATAATTCTTTAGAAGTTGCAGATCTCTATATTGAACAGCTTATGAAATTAAAAAACAGGGTTGAATATATTCATTATAAAAAATTATAAAATGATAACAAAAAAAGATTATGATGTGTTATATTATGTAACACCAAAACAATACAGAGCTATTGTATTAGATCAACAAAAGTATGATCCCAAAGCAATGGAGAATTTAAATAAAGAAGAGATATTGGAAGAATTATTATTAAAATGCTCTCTCTCTGAATTAATTTCTACTTTAATACTAATTTTTAAGGAAAAGTATGCAAATCCTTTACCTATCTGGACAGGAATTGTAGATTATGACATGAAAACAAAAAAAGAATCATCAAAAAGAAAAGATATCAAAAAAATACAATTCGATTTTAAAGATGGAGTAAAAACTGACTTCGGAGGAAATACTGAATATTTGGACAACTTATTGATGGAGTTCCAAACGCCTTCTCAGGTGTTTAAAGACATTGTAAAAACTCATTTACAAGGAAAATCATTTACAGAAAATGAACAAAATAACAAAACAACTTTTGTTATTTCCAATAGCCCTATTTCAAAAATAGAAGTTACACCCAGCACGTTTCATTTATTCATAAATAAGAGTTCTTTCATAGATTACGGGCAATAAGTTTATAATAAAAACAGGTTGTGCAAAAAATCATGACAATAGAATATCTAAAAAAACTAAAAGAAAACCCAACAATTAACAGACGAACAATTAAGGGAGTTTCCGAAGACGCAATAAAAAAAATAGAGAAAAGGCTGAATGTAAAGTTTCCTCTTGTTTATAAAGAATTTTTATATCTCGCGGGAGATTATACTGGTGGTTTGAGACTTGCTGAAGGCAATAGCAGTATAGATATGCTGGTGAAAGATGATGTAAGAAAAAGACTGGAGAAATCAATAGAACAGTTTCAAATACCGATCAACAAGCCTTTTTGGGTAATCTCAGAGAAAGATGGATTTCAGCAGTTTTTCTTCTTCTATCTTAACGAGGGAACAGAAAATCCCGCTGTATGGTTCACTACTTACGGAGAAGATGATGAAGATCCTAATATACTTATCAAACTAAATGATACTTTCAGTCAATTTGTTGATGAATTGGTAGATAAATCCATTTTGTTTGCCCAAAGAGGATATTAACTTTTAGGCTAAATAATTTAAGAACATTATAAATAATCTTTAATCTTTAAAGGTAACTTACAGTTACCTTTTCTATTTTTATACCAAGATGTTGTAAATAAATTGATAGAAAACTTTGGTGATAGGGTAGAATATATTCATTATAAAACATTATAAATTATGATAACAGATAAAGATTTAGAAATTTTATTTTATACTACTCCTGAAAAGTACAGATTAACTGCACTTGATCAGGAAATACATGATCCTAATACATTGGAAAATATGAATAAAGAAGAACATTTGGAAGAATTGTTATTACAATGTTCTTTAAATGATTTATTGGCAACCATTATCAAAGTATTCAAAAATAAATATGCAAATCCACTACCTATCTGGACAGGAATTGTAGATTATGACATGAAAACAAAAAAAGAATCATCAAAAAGAAAAGATATCAAAAAAATACAATTCGATTTTAAAGATGGTGTAAAAACTGACTTCGGAGGAAATACTGAATATTTGGACAACTTAGTTATAGAGTTCCAAACGCCTTCTCAGGTGTTTAAAGATATTGTAAAAACGCATTTACAAGGGAAATCATTTACAGAAAATGAACAAAATAATAAAACAACTTTTATTATTTCCAATAGCCCCATTTCAAAGATAGAAGTTACAACCAGTATGTTTCACTTATTCATAAATAAGAATTCTTTCATAGATTACGGACAATAAGTTTAGAACAAAAAATAAAACACGACACGTTTTGTCGCATTAAGCATATATATTTGTCTTATAAAATTCACCATGAAACGCAGCATTGCTGCACTATAAAAATAGACAAATGAAAAAAGATTTTTATCTGACAAGATATGCCTTAATTATAAAAAGATTAGAAAGTTCTCCGGCAACTTATTCTCAGCTGGAGGACTATCTTTTAAACTCTTTTGAATTTCAGGATGCAGACATCAAGAGTTATTCTATCCGTACCCTGCAGAGGGATATCCGTGAGATTTCCGATCTTTTTAATCTCTCCATTCACAACAAGAAAAAGGGGGACAACCGATATTACATCGAAAGCCGCCCGATCATGGAAGTGGATGAATACAACCAAAAGTTACTCGAATCTTTTCAGGTGAGCAATGCCATGAATACCCACCCCGATTTCGCAGATTTTATATTTTTTGAAAGCCGGAAGCCAACGGGTGTGGAAAATTTTTATGACCTCTTTTTCGCCATCCGAAATAAAAGGGTTGTAAGCTTTGAACATTACAATTACAAAAACAAACTGATGACCTCCAGAAAAGTTCATCCTTTAGCTTTAAAAGAATCCAAAGACAGATGGTATCTTATCGCCATTGATACAAAAGATAAAGTGTTAAAATCATTCGGACTGGATAGAATCAACTATCTGGATGTAGCTAAAAACCAGTTCAAAGAAAAGTATAAATACAATTTCAGAGAGCATTTTAAAAATGCATTCGGAGTCATGAATCTGACGGAGCAGAAACCACAGAATATTGTATTGAAATGCAGCCGTCATCAGGGTGAATATATCAAAAGTTTTCCTCTTCATCAATCGCAGAAAGAAACCAAAGAAACGCCGGAAGAGATCTATTTTGAGTTCTTTCTACATCCTACTTATGATTTTATGCAGGAGATTCTTTCTTTTGGAAAAGAAGTTACTGTTCTGGAACCTAAAGGTTTAGTTGATGACATCCGAAATCATTTGCAGGAATCTTTGAACCGCTATCTTGAAAGCTGATTATAAAAAATAAATTTCATATTTTTTGTTATATTTACATAAATATCTCCTTATTGAAAACGTTATTCATTGGCATCACCTGTTTTATTTCTTCCTTTTTACTATCACAGCAGAAAGAAGAGTTCAGGCTTGTAAAAAACTATTACAACCAGCATAGAAATATGCTGAATAAAGAGTTCAAAAAAAAGTTTGATTCCGAATCCAATACGGTAAAAAAAGGAGCAATAAAAGGAGATTTTCTTTTTTTCATGAAGAAAATGGACAGCATTGAAAACAATGCGCTGATCGGAGCTTTATTGAAAGTAAGAAACCTGGAAGACCTCCAAACCATCAAAAATCCTACATTAACCTCATCTGAAAAGTTTTCAATAGCAGAAAAGATTGCAGATTATCCCGGAGGGCTTAATTCTTTGAGGCAGGAAGTGGCCAATCTGCTGTATGTTGACGGTGTCTATTCTGTAGAAAAAATGATAAAGACAGATGTTGATTTTATTGTAGAAAAAGATGGAACAGTCAGCAATGTTCATGCACAGGGCGATAATTTCACCTTCAACAGACAGGCAGAAATTGCATTATATTCTCTGGCAGAAAAATTTTCTCCTGCAATGATAAAAGGAGCTCCTACTACCTATTATTTTAAACTTCCTTTAACTTTAACGATAACCGATTAAATGTTTACTGACGAATATTACATGAAAATGGCTTTACAGGAAGCAGAAGCCGCACTGGAAAAAGATGAGGTTCCTATTGGCTGTATTGTGGTTTCCAATAACCGGATTATTGCAAGAGCCCACAATCTTACCGAAACACTTAATGATGTTACCGCTCATGCAGAAATGCAGGCCATCACCTCAGCAGCCAATTTCCTTGGCGGAAAGTATCTGAAAGACTGCACATTGTATGTAACGATGGAACCATGTATCATGTGCTCTGGTGCACTTTCCTGGTCTCAGATTTCAAAAGTAGTAATTGGTGCACGGGATGAACAAAGGGGATTTATCAATAAACATCTTTCTCTGCATCCGAAAACCGAAATTATCACAGGGATTATGGAAGCCGAATGTTCTTCTATTGTTAAAGATTTTTTTAAAAGTAAAAGATAAACCTTTCAAAAAAGGCAGAGAATAGTAAAAATATCCTCTGCCTTTTGTTTTTATAGAATCCGGAATGTATTGATATTCCTTTGAATCAGTTTTTAAAAATAGAATATCTCACGATATCAAAATATTCTCCATCTTTTTTTATTTCGTGTTTTAAAACAGCCTCCTGCTCCATTCCTATCTTCTCCATTATTCTTCCAGATGCCGGATTGTGAAGAAAATGGGTAGCAAAAATTTTATGGAACTCCATTTTTTTGAAACCGAAATCTACGATTGCTTTTGCGGCTTCAGTTACATATCCTTTATTCCAGTAGGCCATTCCTATCCAGTACCCCATTTCTGCTTTATCATCTTCCCGGTCATGAAGACCAATAGCTCCAATGATATGCCCTTCTTTATTACGGATCCCAAAAGTATAGCCACTATGATTTTCAAAAGCTTCTTTTGACATTTTCAACCAGGATATAGCATCATTTTCTGTATAAGGATAAGGAATATTGGAGGTAAGGTCAGAATAAATCCTATGCTGAAGATATTCAACAATAAAAGGAACATCCTTCTCTTCCAGCTGTGAAAGAATAAGTCTTTCGGTTTCTATTATGGGAAATTTTTCCATTCTATTAAAATTAAAGTTGAGAGTAAGAGTATAACCTGAAGCAAGTCCAGCCTAAATCTTTTATTATAAATCTTTCCCCAGGAAATAAAGACCTTTCAATGTATGAAGCCTGTCCATCACATGAATCTTATCCGTAAGAGGTTTATAGACATGGGAAACGCCTCCCGTCGCCACTACAAAACAATCGTCATTTACCTCTTCATTGATGCGGTTCACAAAACCTTCTACCATTCCCAGGAAGCCATACACCATTCCACTTTGCATGCAGGTTACGGTATCCAATCCCAAAACAGTTTTTGGCTTTTTCAGTTCAATATCCGGAAGCTGTGCAGTTTGGTTGATCAACGAATTTAAGGAAGTAACAATTCCCGGAGCAATAATCACTCCCAAAGTCTCTCCTGTTTCTGCCACACAACTGGCTGTAAGAGCTGTTCCAAAATCGATGACAATCTTTTTCCTGTTCGGGTACAGATTGTGTGCCGCCACAAGGTTTGCATAGATATCTGTTCCCATCTGCTTAGATTTTGCCTGAACCTCTGAAGGAGTTGCCCGGTCAACAATCACGGGAGTAACTCCATGAATCTTTTTGATCCCGGAACTCATTACTTTGGTAAGCTGAGGGACTACTGACCCAATAATTACTTTATCAATTTCCGTTGGCTCAATTTTATAGGTTTGATAAAGCATCAGCATCTGTACATAAAGTTCATCTGCCGTCCTGTAAGGTTTTGTATTGATTACCCACGAAATATCACAATTATCACCATTGAAAAGACCAAATCTGATATTGCTGTTTCCTACGTTTATTACAATTGAATTCATTGACATATTTTTCAGAAGAAATTCATTACTCTATAATTGAAATTCCTGCTTAATTTTGAGGGACTAAATTTAATGATTTTAAGAAAAAGAACCTGCCATTATAAAACTAAATTACAATGACACACTTATTTTTTCTTTCTTTGAAACAAATCAGTATATTTAATTGCAAAACATTATTCAAAACAACTCATGAAAAAACTGATCCTCGGTACTTTATTATGCCTTAGTGTCTCTATTTTTGCGCAGTCTGGCTCTGCAATAACAACCGTTTTTCAAAAAATAAAAAATCTGTCAAAAATTGACCCTAATGATAAAGTAGTTTATGATCTGATGGAGGAGCTTTATCAAAAGAATCTTCAGGCTGAAAATGACGAAATGACTCCTGAGTTTATGCATAAAATGGAAAAAGCCGTCTCTGATACTGACACCAAAAATATGCACTTATTATATCTTCTCCTGATGTATCAGCAGCATATCAGCCAGGCAGTAACAAAAGGAACAAGTCCCAATCCTGAATTTCAGATTGAAATCATGAGTCTTCTGGAAAATGAAACAAAAGATGTGTATGGAAAAATCCCGGCAATCATTTACATTTTTAAAGCTGAAGCCTTAGATGGAGGTCAAAAAAAAGAGGAAGCAAAAATAACCGTTGCAAGCGGGTTAAAGGAATATCCTGATTCTGTTCCTTTAAAGGTTTATAGCTATTTGAACACGAAAGATGAAACCTTGAGGCAGGATCTTATCAAAAATCATCCGAATCATTGGATGGTACTGCAATTCGGAATAAAATAAAAAAAATCCACAGACTCATCTGTGGATTTTTTTATCTGTGATATAATTATTTTACTTCAACAAAATTATTCTCCATGTTTACATCTGCAATTCTCTGGCTGAAATCAATTCCCAAGACAGACAACTGAGATTTGGTGTAAGGAATGGTAAGAGTATATTCTTTCTGTGTCCAAGGCCAGTAAGGCATTGTTTTAAAATCACCGTAGATATCCTTCTCTTTCCATGTATGAGTCATATTCAATGGAATCTGGTAAGTCACTATTTTCTTATCCGTTGTCATCACTCCGAAATCTATCGGCATTGGAACCTGACCATCGTTGATTAAGGTAATGGTTGTAGATTTTGCATCATATTTTACATCCTTTATTCCGTAATCTATCGTCTTTGTCGTATTGATCCAATAATTATGGAACCACTTCAGATCCATCCCGGAAACTTTCTGTGCAATGTGAAGAAAATCTCTGTCTGAAGGATGCTTCATGCTCCACTGGTCATAATACTGTTTTAAGGTTTCAGCAAGATTCTGTTCACCCATAATGTATCCAAGCTGCACCAGGTATAATTCCCCTTTTACATAAGATGCATACGTGTAAGCCGTTCCGTTATCATGGTGGTCTCCTAGCCAGACAGCAGGTTCTTCGATTCCTTTTTTAATAAACTTTCTGTAAGCATCCAATCTTTCAACAAAAGGATTCGGCAAATCTTCAGGGAATAGCTGATACATGGTATATCCTTCTGCATAGCTTGTAAAACCTTCATCCATCCATGGACGTACAGATTCATTGGTAGCCAGCATCTGCTGATACCATGAGTGAGATCCTTCGTGAGCCATTAGCCCCAGTAAATCTTTAACATTTTTCGCTTCACCTAAAATCATGGTACACATTCCGTATTCCATTCCGCCATCACCTCCCTGAATGAATGCATAGGTAGGATACACATATTTTCCAAAGTGAGCATTCATGATCTGGAAATACTTGGTGATATAAGGCTGTGATTCGCTCCATGCTTTTGTTTTGTCATTTTTCTGGTATACCAAATATACTTTCGGACCTTCAGGAACATCAAAACTTTCTACAGAATAATCTCTGTCTGCACTCCAGGCAAAATCAAGAATGTTTTTTGCAGTCCATTTCCAGATTGCTTTTTTGTCTTTCTCGGTTTTTATTTTAGCATTGGTATCATACCCTTTTACTTCTGTTGGATTCTCAAGAATACCTCCTGCTCCTACAACATAATCTTTGTTGATTTTAATAGTAACATCAAAGTCTGAGAACGGCGCATGAAATTCTCTTCCCAGATAATCAAAAGTTGCCCAGCCGTCATAATCATACTCTGCAATTTTCGGATACCATTGCGTCATCGTCATATCTACACCTTCCCTATTGTTTCTGCCGCTTCTTCTGATCTGCTGAGGAATCACAGAATCCCAGTCCATCGTAAAAGTAGTGGTAGAATTCGGTTTGATAGGCTCTGCCAGGTATACTTTCATAATGGTTTCCTGAACTTCAAACTTCAGGTCTTTCCCATTTTGCTTGATCCAGTGGATATTCTGAGCTCCTTCCTGATCTTTAGGAATGGAAGCCAATCTTGAGATACCATCTTTCTGCAGTCTTCCGTCACCATTTTTGCCTTGGGAAGCTACTCTTTGATCCATCATAGAATTAGGTTTAAAAGCATTCCAATATAGATGGAAATAAACCACATTCAGCTCATCTGGTGAATTGTTGGTGTATTCTAAAGTCTGTTTTCCCTGATAGGTAAATTTTTCAGCATTGACATCAATATCCATCTTGTACCTCGCAGCCTGCTGATAATAAGCTCCTTGCTGAGCCTGAAATTGTGAAATGATAAACGCAAAAATGATTGCAGCCGATTTTCTCATTTAAAATTTTATTTTTTTTAAAGGTAGGTAATTTAAATAAGACCCTCAAATAGGAGTTATTCTGAGATTTTATTCTGTTTAATATGGTTTTAGATAGATTTTAATCAGAATTGTTAAAATAGAAATTTATAAAGATGAGGTGATTGATTATATGAGCTGCCAATAGCACAGATTTTCATAGGTGATTTTGATAGTATGATAATTGGCGTTTCTACTTATTTTTCAACAGTTTTTTGATTAAAGTAATCTGTCCCAGATGATAGTAGCAATGCTCAATCATTCCGTCAATATTTCTTTGGTAAGTTCCGTATTTTTCATCTACAAAAACCTCATCAAGTTTAGCATCTGGCATCTGTTCCAGCAACATTGCAAAATTTTCAGAATCTGACCAAAGTTTATTCAACAAATCTTCCCATTGTTTTTGAGACTCTATGGGAGGAAGATCAAAACTGAATTTGTCTTTGATCTCGAGACCACCGCCTTCAAAAACATTGACAATGCCTGCAATATAATAATCGATATGAAAAGTGAGCATAGCAATGGTATTTAAAGAATCTATCTTCTTCACCGCCTGTTCCCAGGTAACATCTGAAAGCTGGTCTTTAAAATTGGTATTGGCAATCCAGAGACCATCAAGCAGGACTTCTCTGAATCTTTTTGATAATTCTGACACTGAACTCATGGGCAAGCTATTTATTTTTCTAAAGATAAGTAATTGGATAATAATTTCTAAGATCCATAGACTTTGTAGATATCAAAAAAATGTCAGCTTTTAGAAAACTGACATTTGTATTGGGGAATCATGGTGACAGCATTCAATACTCTTATGAAATCATAATACTGATTATTTACGAATTTGTTACGTAGAAAATTTTCTTCCACTTTGTGATTGTATTTCTGCTAAGGTTAAAATAACTCGCCAGCTCAAGGTTATTCATATTATTCTTTTTTTGAAAGTCCAGTATTTTCAGAATCGCAGATTTACCATAAGAGCGGTGTTTCTGATTAAGATTTTCTATCTTTTTATCTGCTTTTCCAAATATTTTCTGATTAAGCGTTATGATATCTATTTCTGATAGATTTTCTTTTTGCAGTAAAGGAAGACACGCTGCTTTTTTCTCAGGATATTTGGCGTCAAGAATATCCATGAAGATTTGCTGATAATTGATAGTAGATTTTTTCATAGTAATTTTTTAGGCTTAAGCTTAAATATTTGTTGTTTTTCTATATTTTTCTATCCATTTGTAAAGGGTTGTTTTAGGTATTCTGTAATCGTCTATTACCTGAAATTTTGTTTTCTTTCCACTTTCAATAAGCTCAAGGACAAAATCTATGATTTCTCTAGTGTAAATATTCTTCCTGAATTGAGGAAGGGATGTCTTTTTGTGGTTGCTCTTTTCAGAAGAGGGCGGGGCATATAATATCAGATGCTGTGTATAAATTCTAAAAAAATCGTATTCCAAAAGCTTGCTCCAACGGAGTAGAACCTCAGCATCTAAACTTTCGGCTTCATACATCTTGTTTATTTCTTCCTTTGAACATTTCATAAAGCTACAGATACGGGATATGTCCGTTCCACATTCTGTAATTCTTTTTTCAATCATCTTTCCTATATGTATTTCCTTAAAATTTGTCATTGTACAGCTTTTTAGATTATTAAAAAGATGCAGCCTTCAATTTTCAATATTCTTTTCATCATATTAAAGAAAGAAGCACTGCATCAAAATTCAAAACCTGATTTACAGATTAAAACCCAGCTTTACCTAATGCATAAGCCATGATATTATGCAAGAATCTCTCTTGTTGAGTGTCAATCACAGTACCTGCCACTGAGGTATCTCTGAAAGTCCCTTCATCCCAGAAGAAAATAGCTTTCCCTTGATTTCCAGCAACAAATATTTGAGGAGCAGCTCCATTAGCAGCCAAAAGCGTATATCCTGCAGGCAATTGAGCAGTCGTGACCGCACCATATGTTCCCTGACCTGTTATCAGAGTATTTGTTGTATTCCCAAATATTCCATTGTTGATCGCATTGATATTGGTTGTTGCAGTTGCCACACCAGCACCTACAGCACCTGTACCTCCGAATGCATTAAACAGACCGGTTCCAACACCAGAATCAAAAAGGATGATTGCAACTCCTCCTCCATCTACAAATCCTTTAATTTTAGCAGCATCAGCAGCCGTCATATTGGCGAATCCTGTACTTATAACATCATAGTTACTTAATAAGTTTGCCACTGTAAGCCCTGATAAAGTAGAGGTGATATTTGTAAAAGTAAACCCATTGAAATTACCTGTATATGTTCCGGCAGTTCCATAATTAGCAGCATTGCTCAGTTGCGAATTGTACGCAGCCTGTTCAGCACTTCCTATTGCATAGGTAGACCAATAGGCAAAACGAACTGTTTTTCGAACAGCTACAGAGTTTGAACAGCTTAAATTTAACTTAGCCCATGCTCCCGTTAAGGTTCCGGATGCGGAAGGGGTTCCGCTTAAGTTGTAAGTAATTACTTGTGATTGCCCTGCGTTAAGAGTAGCCGATGCAGGGGTTACAGAAGCAACAGTTACTCCGGTTACACCACTTAAAGTAAGGTCGCTGGCCTGAAAGCCAATCGTAGCCGTGGAAAAGGAGTTATTGGTAAGTGTTACAGAAAATGTGGCTCCAGATAATGCTACACCTCCTGTATAAATACCCTGAAAGCCGCTTTGAGTACAGTCCGCCGCTATAGTAGGAGTAGTAGAACAAGCATCACATAAACAGTTTGACCATGCTGTGCCGTTAAATACTTTTACACATTTCATACTGCTGTCATAAATAATTGTTCCTTCTGCTACATTTCCTCCCTGAGGGTTTATAATATTTCCGGTAGACGCATTGGTAGGCAATACCAAGCCCATATTATAGGTGGTTGGTTTATTAATATCTAATGCGCCTCTGGGTGCTGTTGTTCCGATTCCGACCTGGCTATTTGCTACTTGAAATAGCATCACGAATAAAATTAATAAATACTTGTTTTTCATAATATATATTTTAAACTAATTATATTTTTTGCGTTTTTTAAACTCGAATATTGTTATCTTAGAAATCCTTTACTTCCCTTTTCATGATTTTTAAATTTGATAGGAATTGTAAAGGCTTAAACAGTAAAAAACATAATGAAAGGTGGTGGCCTGGAATAATGAGCCAGCACTTCTTCTTTTACAAGAGAAGATGAATGGGCTGAAAATATGATGATAGCTTCCTTAGTAACAGAGTATGCAGGCACATATAAATCTTCATATACGATCTGAAATTTTTGGATAACAGGATTATTATTTAATACGGCAAATCCCAGATAACTTTCGGACAACACAAAGAATGTACGACTGTTTTCTGAGGAACTTATAAAAGAAGTAGCAATAGTTTTTTTCTCATCCTTATAAAGTTTTGCTTTTTGATCTTTTGGCTTTACATCAGCTTTTCTTTTTTCTGATCTGCAAGCAATCGTCTTTTCTTTATTAAATGTTGAATTTCCAAAATGTTCTACGCCATATATATTGACATCTTTTGCAATATAAATTTTAGCTTTGCCGGTATCGATTTTTGTTTCCCGAATACTTAGATCTTTAATTTCGCCGGAAAAGTCATGTGCTGTATAAAAAATAACACCATTCTGTATGCTTACTACCGGATTATTTTTATTAAAAGTTTGAGAGAATAAAAACACAGAGATGAACTGCAGAAAAAAGCCAATAGACATACCGCATCTACGGTATGCTATTGGAAACAAACTTTCTTTCATCAGAATGTTTTTCATCATATCATTAAATAATAGTCCTCTTTAGACTATTATTTAACCCATTGATTTACAAATCAATAACTTCGCAATGAAGAATTAACACCAATATAGGTCTTTTGTTGTGTTTTTTTAACGCATAAATAATAAATCAATAAAATAAAACACTTACAACAAACTAGAAAACAGGTTTTTAAATTATTGGGATTCTCAAAAAAAAGTTTATATTTGCATTGAAAAAGTAGTCTAAAGAGGACTACTTTTTTTGTTTTAACTTAGCCTGTAGTAATCGTTAAACTCGGCAGAATGACATTCCAATTTTTCTTATCTAAAAACAGCAATTCACAAAAAAACATCAACCTTAGAATTACTGATAACCAACAGAACAAAATATACAATTTCCTTACCCAGCTTACTATTTCTGAAGAAAACTGGGACAAAGAAAAACAACGCCCCAATAATATTTATTTGAAAAAAAATAAACTCCTTAACACAAAACTGGATTGTATAAAAAAGAAAATAACCGCATATATTGATCATCAAGAAACTGATTATAAAAAAGTTCTCCGACGCAAAATAGCATTTAAAATAAAAGAAATATGTACAGGAATGGAAGATCTACCACAGGAAAACACACTCCTTTATTACATGCAATGGTATATTGACAGCAAAAAGGATCTCATCTGCCACTCCACTTATAAAAGATATAAAGTTTTCTTTCGTCTCCTGGAACGTTTTGAAGGATTCTCATGTAAATTTATTTATATTGAAAATGTTGACTCTGATTTCATAAGTGATTTCATGATTTTTGGAAAGAAAGAAGAATATAGTGAAAATACAATCTACCGCACCATTCATTTTATCAAAACTATTTTAAATTTTGTAGAAAGAAAAGGCATAAGAACTCGTGTAAGAGAACTGGAGCTGCGCAGGGAAAAGCAAAAGAAAGAAGTGGTAACTCTTACAGAAAAGGAGATCATCAAAATACAGAAAACGAATGTTCCAAAAGAACTACAAGCTGCAAAAGACTGGCTGCTTATCAGCTGTTATACAGGCCAGCGCTTTTCAGATTTTATACGTTTCAATATGCGGCAAGTACAAATTATAGAAGGAAAGACCTGCCTTTCCTTTGCACAGCAGAAAACAAAAAAAGAAATTTTTCTGCCCCTACATCCTAAAGTACTACATATCATTGAAAAGAACGAAAATCACTTTCCTAAAATAATGGATATCCAACAATATAACAGATCCATTAAAGAAATTGCAAAACTAGCCCACCTGAATGAATCGTTAAGATCCAGAAAAAGAATCGGGTACAGAAGCAGAGAAGTACAATCAGAAAAATGGGAAACCCTCTCGAGTCACATAGGAAGAAGGAGCTTTGCTACTAACTTTTATGGAAAAATACCGACACCGCTTCTGATGGAAGCCACCGGACACAGTACCGAACAAATGTTTCTACGATATATTAATCCTGTAAATAAAGACCGTATTTTATCTCTGAGTAATTATTTTGACACCATTGATGAAGGGAGAATAGCTTTTCAATAGCAAGCAACACATTCTGTCATTCATATTAAAAAAAACCTCAAATGTATTTTACATTTGAGGCTCATATTATAATAATTAAATTACCATTATTTTTTAGCAGAAACTTCTTTCTTATTGTTTCTTAGAATCTTTTCAAGGATTCTTAAAGTGATCAGATAGGTTGGTTTTACTCCTGTAAGACCCAGCCCTCCTGAAGACAATGTACTTCCTGTTTCCAGCGGATTATCTGAAGCATAGTAAGCGTACATTACAAACAGATCCGGTGAAATGTGATGTCTGATCTTCGAGGCTACCTGAATGGCTTTCTGATAATGAGCTCCTTCCATTTCAAGACCAATCGCTTTCCATGAAGTGTTCATAAAGTAGGATAAGATATCTCTGTTTTGCAGTGAAGTTCCCAGAACAGTAATCATTGGACCTTCAAAAGCTTTCAATTCATCGTCTTCGAAATCTTCCAGCTTCAAGGCATTCTCAAATGGATAGTTATCTGCAGTTCCTTCAAAAATATGAGAAGTAGGAATCATAATATCTCCCTTTTCTCCTGTCAGAATTCCTGCTTTACCCATAATAGAGACAGATTTCACTTTCATCATATAGATTTCTCCCTTATGCTCAAAAGGTCTCAAAAGCTCGTCCATCACCTCAAAAGCCTGCTCTCCGAAAGCATAATCGAATACCATGATCACATCATCTCCTGTAAACTTACTGTCAGCAAATGGTGTGTTCTTTAGATCTGTTTTGCTGAGGTCAATGATCTGAACATCGATATTACTCCCACTTTTATCAGCAATATGGATCATCCCTTCATCCAAAGCATATTTTAATACTTTGTCACGAAGTTCTTTTTTATTGGAGATGTCTTCGTATAACTTATAGTCGATCTCATGATGCTGTTTCTTTTTAAGAGCGTTATTGGCATACAGCATATTTTTCACAGAGTGCATATTGGCAGAAATAATATGCAAAGGTCTCATATGAAGATTATTTTCAAATAAGACTTCTTTCACTTTATTCGCCCATTTTTCACCAAAATAATGGTGCCCTACTCTTTCCTTCAATATAGAACTGAAATGAATTTCTCTTTCTCTGCTGCTTTTGGCATCCTCAAGACTTACTTTTCCTAAGTTATAGATGATTTTGAATAAACGGTCAGGATTATGATCATCACCGAAAGTATTGTAAGCTCTTAACGTTTCATCAAAAGATCTTCCTATTAAAGAAGAAAGATGAATAAGTGCCACCTCCTTTTCTTTTCTGCTGAATTTCTTTTCACCCTTCACAACCTCTTCAATAATCTTAAAGGCGCGTGTCGGCTTCCAGTTTTCATCCTGGATAAATGCCAGGTTACGGATTTTATCAGCTTCTATAAACAGGAATGTAAGGTGGGTAAGAATGTCATAAATTTCGGAACGTCCCAAAAGAACTTCAATATTCATCTGGTGTTCGTCTATTCTATAACAGTTTCTTCTTCTTTTCTTTGGAACAATAGGTTCGAAACTTCCTTTATCAAACCCTTCATCTGATGTAAGATGAATAAAAGCGCATTCCTCAATTCCTTCCGGAAGTCTGTCTAAAACATACATCAACCCGTCAAGCTCCAATTTACTTGGAATATTCATGGTACCATAAATTTCTGGGTTGATTGTCTTCAGCAAGCTTCTGATGCTCTCTCCTGAAACTCCTCCTGGCTTGAAAAACCCTCTATAAAATAAGTGTCTCATAGAGATGTATAGTCTTTCAATAGCCTCCGTTGTTTCTCTTGCTCTAGAATTTGTCATAAAATAAATTTCACACAAATATACAAAATCTCCACTCAACTTATTTTAACTATCTTTTAATAAGTTGTTTAAAACCTAGGGATAAGCAGGTTTATTTTGGAGTATTCTGAATCATATTATTATTTTATCTGATGCTTATTGTCATATTATTTTAGCCTTTCTCCTATTCATTTTCTGTTTCTACATCCATCTTTTTATTTATTTCAGAAAAAAAATCAGGAATTAGTTTAAAATAATTGTAATTTTAATGCTATACAATTCTATTTCTATATCGGACTGTATCTTCTTTTTTGTACAGTTAAAGGTAATGTCCTTGGTTTTTCAAGCCTGCGAATGTCAACTTTTAACCATAAAAAACAAAACTACCCCATCAAAAAACACCCAAACACCTGTTTAAATTATATGAAATTTCAAAACACCCCTAAAATTTTTAGGGTTAAAATGTTTTGGATTCATTTTTTTTGTAAATTTGCCCTATCAAAAATCACCCAAACATGTCAACCTTAAGATTCAAAGCATTAGAAACTCTACCATTTAAGGACTTCAGAAAAGATAACTCTGTTGAGATTCCTGCAAAACTTTCAGAATTATTCTGTACAAATGTTTTCTCAGAAGAGACAATGAGAGAATATTTAACAAAGGAAGCATTCAGCTCTATTATGGATGCTGTAAAGAAAGGAACTAAAATCCAGAGACATATTGCTGATCAGGTAGCTGTAGCAATGAAAGACTGGGCAATGAGCAAAGGCGTAACACATTATACACACTGGTTTCAGCCTTTAACAGGAACGACTGCGGAAAAACATGATTCATTCTTCACACCTATTGAAGGAGGAAGAGCTATTGAAAGATTCAGTGGAAACTTATTGATCCAACAAGAACCTGATGCTTCATCATTCCCTAACGGAGGTATCAGAAATACTTTTGAAGCGAGAGGATATACTGCTTGGGATCCTACATCTCCTGCTTTCATCATGGGAACTACATTGTGTATCCCATCTATCTTTATTTCTTATACAGGAGAAACTTTAGATTACAAAGCACCTCTTTTAAGAGCTTTGAGCGCTGTAGACGAAGCTGCAACTAACGTAATGCAGTATTTTGACAAAAATGTTACAAAAGTAACCCCTACTTTAGGCTGGGAACAGGAATATTTCCTTGTAGATTCAGCTTTATACCAATCTCGTCCTGACCTTGTGTTAACAGGTAAGACATTACTTGGACACTCTCCTGCAAAAGGACAACAATTAGATGACCACTATTTCGGTTCTATTCCTACAAGAGTAATGAACTTCATGAAAGAGTTGGAAATTGAATGTATGAAATTGGGTATCCCTGCAACAACAAGACATAACGAGGTTGCTCCAAACCAATTTGAGCTTGCTCCAATGTTTGAAGAAGTAAACGTTGCTGTAGACCACAACTCTTTGTTGATGGACATCATGGCAAGAGTAGCTCACAAACACCATTTCCATATTTTGTTCCACGAAAAACCATTCGCAGGAGTAAACGGAAGCGGAAAGCACAATAACTGGTCTTTAGCTACTGATACAGGTGAAAACCTTCTAAGCCCAGGAAGAAACCCAAAGAAAAACTTACAGTTCTTAACGTTCTTTGTTAACACGATTAAAGCGGTTCACGAATACGCAGATCTTTTAAGAGCAAGTATTGCTTCTGCAAGTAATGACCACAGACTTGGTGCTAATGAAGCGCCGCCAGCAATTATTTCCGTATTTATCGGAAGTCAGCTGTTCAGCGTTTTAGAAGAACTTGAAAAAGTAACTAACGGGAAATTATCTCCTGAGGAGAAAACAGAATTAAAATTAAACGTAGTTGGAAAAATTCCTGAAATCTTGTTAGATAACACAGATAGAAACAGAACTTCTCCATTTGCATTTACAGGAAATAAATTTGAGATCAGAGCGGTAGGTTCTTCTGCAAACTGCGCAGAATCTATGACGGTAATGAATACCATAGCAGCAAAACAGCTTAATGATTTCAAGAAAGAAGTTGATGCTTTAATTGAAACCGGTCTTAAGAAAGACGAAGCGATCTTTAATGTATTAAGAGAATACATCAAGCAGTGTAAAAGCATTATGTTTGAAGGTGACGGATATTCTGATGACTGGGCAAAAGAAGCTAAGAAAAGAGGATTAAACAACCTTAAAACAACTCCGGAAGCATTAAAGCAAGAAATGGATAAGAAATTCTTAGATCTATATGAAGAGATGGGAATTTTCAACCACAGAGAAGTTGAGGCGAGAAACGAAATTAAATTAGAAAAATATTCTACCGTTATTGATATTGAAGCAAGAGTGTTAAGTGATATCGCAAGAAACCACATCATTCCTTCTGCCTTAAATTATCAGAACAGATTAATTGAAAACGTGAAAGGCCTTAAAGAGATCTTTGGTGATAAAGAATTCAAATCTTTAGCAAAAGAGCAGATGAGTTTAATTACAAGCATTTCTGAAAATGTTTCAAAAATTAAACTTGGTGTGGAAGATCTTATTAAAGCCAGAGAAGCGGCAAAAAGCATATCAAACAGCCAAAAGCAGGCAGAAGAATACTGCAGCAAAGTAAAACCACTATTTGATCCTATCAGAGATGCTTCTGATGCATTGGAAATGATGGTAGATGATGAGCTTTGGCCGATGACAAAATACAGAGAAATGTTGTTCACAAAATAACACCTGTAAAGTTCATATTAGTTTAAATTCCTCGGTTTTCCGGGGAATTTTTTTGTTTTATTAACACCTTTGAAAATGAGGGCTTTAAATTACAAACCCTTATATATAGAAGAAAATCGATTTAGTTTGTTAAAGAATCTTAATAAAAAAAACCGCACACTTACCAAAAATAGGCCGTTGCGGTTTATTTTTCTTTAACATATGTAAATTATATGTTAAAATGTGTTAAAATAAGATCCTGACAATTATCATATCAGGGGTCTTTTGCTCGGAATCTCTACTTTTGTATTGCTTTTGAAAATAAATATTCCTTTTTAACACGGATAATCAAATATATATGAAGAAAAGAGTTTTGTTTTATTTAGTTGCTCTAGTTACTACAGTTTCATTGCAATCGTGTGCTACAAATTATGTGGTTTCACAACCAGCAACTTACACAAAAGAATACAAAACAGATGCCAAACTAGCCTCTATAGATAACAAAAGAATGGAGCAGGATAAGCAGAAACTTATCGACTCTTTCCTGGCTGAAAAGGCTGCATCTATCGCTAGTGCTAAAAAAGCAGTTAAGAATTCTGAGATTGCAAAAGCAATCAAACATAATAAAACCATTGACGGTATCCTTGAAGAAGCTGAAACATACCTTGGAACTCCTTACAGATATGGAGGAACTACAAGAAACGGTATAGATTGTTCAGCTTTTGTTCTTTCTGTATTCGGAGCTGCAGCAGGGCTTAGCTTACCTAGAGTAGCAGCATCTCAGGCTCAGGAAGGAGAGAGAATTGAAAAAGGAGAACTACAGAAAGGAGATTTGATTTTCTTTTCTCATGGAAGAAGAATTTCTCACGTAGGTATTGTAGAAAGTGTTACTGAAGAGGGTGAGATCAAGTTTATCCACGCAGCAACATCAAAAGGAGTAATGATTTCTTCACTGAATGATTCTTATTGGGGACCTAAGTTCAGATTCGCTAAAAGAGTAATCAACGAAGAAGGAGAAAACTACAACAACTTAGCAGCAACTACTCCCGCTACACCAGCAAATTTTTAATTTTATAAATAATTGATTTAAATAATGAAGCCATCAGAATTCTGATGGCTTTTTTATGTATATTATTTGTAGTAAGTTTCAGCAAGAACCAATTGAATCAATGTTTATATTTTTACAGTAATCAATACCCTATTACGGACATTAGCTGTTCTTATCAATTTCAATATCCAATTTATACAACAGTCCATATATTTCAGAAAGAGAAAACATGGCCTTTTTAAGCCTGTTTAAAGCCGGATCTATTGAATAGTTGACCGAAGTCCTGAAATCTGCTTTTTCAAGGTTTGCAGCATCGAAAACAGCGCCTGACAGGTCGCAGTTGCTAAAGACAGCATTAGACGCATCACACTCGGTGAAATCTACCTCAATTAACCTGGAATTTTTGAAAACCGTTTTCTTAATGGATGTCTGATAGAAAACAGAATTATTCAAAGCACATCCATCAAATGTAAAAGACAGCCCGAATGCATTACAATCACTGAACTGAAGCCCAAACATTTTACAACCTTTAAAAATCACATCATGAAAAGCCGTTTTCACAAGCTTGGTCATGCTGAGGTTACATTCTATAAATTCACAGTCTGTAAAGCTGAATCCGGAAAGATTTGCATATTCAAAATTACAGTTTCGGAAAGTACAGTTTTCGTACTCTCCTTTTTCCAATTGAGAAAAGTCAGTATTTTCAAAATCCTGATCAAGGAAATAAGATTCTTTCATATGGTATGATTTATTGATGGCGGTATACTCCACCCTCAGGCAGATTGGTCAACAAGAATAAACTTTAGCTTTTGCAGCTGTCTTTTTGATCTAAAAGACCATTACACTAAGCTGTTTTTATCTGAATAATTAAGTTTAAAGAAAATAAAAGTCATCATAGAGAAGGCCAATAAAGAACTTCCTCCATAACTGAAGTACGGAAGAGGAATCCCAACTGTAGGGAAAAGCCCCATAACCATCCCTAAATTGATCGAAAAGTGCATCAGCAGAATCGAGGCAAAACAATATCCGAAGACCCGGTTAAAAGTAGACTTCTGCCTTTCTGCCAGATAGTATATTCTTCCGATAAAGACCATATAACACAAGATAAGAATTGCACTTCCTAAAAAGCCCCATTCTTCTCCTACTGTACAAAAGATATAATCGGTTTCCTGCTCTGGTACAAATTTCCCTTGGGTAACTGACCCTTCACGATATCCTTTCCCCCAAAGCCCACCGGATCCGATAGCTGTTTTGGAATATAATAAGTTGTATCCTGAAGTATCTCTAAATGCCTTTTCACCTTTATAAAGAACATCAATTCTTTCTCTCTGGTGTTTAGGAAGTTTTTCTAAAATATAAGGAGAGGCAAAAGCCAGCCCGCACAGTAAAAGAATGGATCCTGAAATTCCTGAAATAGAAATGACATCCCAGGACATTCTATGATAATTCATCGCTATCAGAATTCCGGCAATCACCAGAACAGCCACAGCAACATAAACAGGAGGAACAGCCAACGAAATCAGAAAAACTCCGGCAAAAAGAAATCCTACTCCAAACAAAAGACCGCTCAGCCCTTCTCTATATAAAGCAATGAAAAATGCAATAAACACAAGCATGGAACCTACATCCGGAATAGCAAGAACAACCGCCGCCGGAACACCAATAATGGCTAAAGTAGTCCATAGAGACTTTCTGTTTTTAAGATTAAAATCAGGTCCGGAAACATAGTTGGCAAGCATCAGCGCTGTTCCTATCTTCGCAAATTCTACGGGCTGCATGGTAAAACTTCCAAATTTATACCAGTTCTTCTGTCCCAGGATTTCTTTTCCAAAGGGAAAAAGTCCGATAAGTAATAAGACTCCACCAATGTAAATAATCCCGGCCATATTTTCAAAGAACTTACTTCTGCTGAAAAATATGATCAGTCCCACAAATAGTGAAATACAGAAAAAGACCAATTGTTTCTCCCCAAGTTTTTGGTCAACACTATAAATATTTGCAATGGCAAAAATGCAAAGCAGGAAGTACAGCCCAAGGCCCAGTTTATCTATTCCTTCAGTCCATTTCATTGCTTGACAGTTTTTTTAGCAGTGTTATTCTTTTTATTCTCCTCTTCTATTTTCTTTTGCAGCTTGGCTTTTTGTTGTTTAACAAGATCCAGACTGTCCTTTATTCTTTTTTGCTTAATTGAATCCGGTTTAGGATCAACATACAACCCTTTACGTTTAAGGTCAATAACCCATTGTCTCTTATATTCCGGCATAAAGCTGGAAGTAATCATCTTTTTATAAAGATTCTCACGTTTCAGATCACCTGTAATATATTTTTCTGCAATTACTGTACAAGCCGGGCCAGCCCATGTAGCACCAAATCCGGCATGCTCCATAACTGCAACCACCACAATTTTAGGCTTATCAGCAGGAGCAATCAGTACAAAGATAGAATTATCTTTTCCCTGCGGAACCTGCGCTGTTCCTGTTTTGGCTAATTGTGTAAAGTCATTGGATTTCAATCCTCTTGCAGTTCCTCTTAAAACCACAGCTTCCATCCCTTTTAAAACGGGTTCAAAATGCCTTGGATCAACTAATGTTTTATGTTTAACCTTAAATCTTGGATCAGGGTTTGGCTTTCCATCAATTGCTTTAACGATATGAGGGGTATAATACCATCCTTTGTTAGCAATAGCACCTACATAATTTGCCAACTGAATAGGGGTTACCAAAACATCTCCCTGCCCCATTCCATTATAAATAGCACCTGTTGACATCTCATCCCAATTCTTAAAATCAGTTCTTTTGGAACCGCTTGCTTTCATGATGGCTTTAAACCTTTTCTCGTAAAAATCTCCGGAAGGAATTCGTCCCTTTGCCCCCACGGCAAAATCATTATTTAAAAACTCACCAACTCCAAAGCTGCTCATGATTTTTTTCCATTCATCAACACCTTTTGAAGGATTTCCCGGATATTTTTTGATGATTGCAATAAATGCATAGGTAAAAAAACAGTTACTGGAAACCTGAATTGAAGGAATCAGCGGATCTGCTCCACCATGGCCTTTAATTCTTTTTCCTTTATAGAAAAATCCACCTCCACAAGGGAAAATTGTCTTTTCATCCATTACTCCCATCTGCATAGCAGCCAGTGCAGTCAACAATTTGAATGTTGATCCCGGAGGATATCCCGCCTGTAAAGAACGATCAAAAGTGGGTTTATTTTCGTAAAGAGTATCTCTTGAAAGAGCATATAAATTTTTTGATTTATTAGGTCCTGTAAAGAGATTCGGATCAATATCCGGTCCGGTAGCAGCAACCAGTACTTCCCCGTTATTAGGATCTAGAGCTACAATTGCACCGTGTTTGTTTACAAGCATTTCTTCAGCTGTTCTCTGAAGATCATAATCAATAGTCAAGGTAATATCTTTACCTGTAATAACGTCTTTATCTAATGTTCCGTTTTTATAAGATCCTATATTACGGAGCCTGATATCTTTTTGGATATATTTAATTCCTTTTACCCCACGCAGTTCTATTTCATAAGATTTCTCCACTCCTGTTTTTCCGATAAAGTCTCCAGGTAAATAGTAAATAGAATCTTTTTTGATCTCTCTCTCATTTACTTCACTGGTATATCCCAGAAGGTTTCCTGATGTGGACACTTCATATTGACGCTGTGGACGCTGTACAATTGTAAAAGCAGGATATTTAAAAATAATTTCCTGAACTCTTGCAATATCTTCCCTGCTGAGGTCCTTCAAAAAAGTCATCGGAGTCAGTTTGGAATAATATTTTTCCTTTTTGATAACAGCAATTCTTTTGATGAAATCAGCCTTGGTAATTTTCATCAGGCTGCAGAAACCCAGAGTATCAAAATCCGGCTTCATCAACGCCTGCGTAAAAGAGACTTCATAAGCAGGCTGGTTTCCTACCATGATTTTACCATTTCTGTCAAAAATAACTCCACGCTGTGGAATGACATATTCGGTTTTAATAGAAGTATTTGCTGCATTTAATGCATAACGGTCTGTAAACAACTGTAAATACGCAAGCCTCGCCACAAAAATAAGGGCGATGACAACGAGGATGGAAAAAATTTTAAAATAACGTGTGTTCAAACTTTTTGTTTGATTTTAAATATTAGTGCGTAAATGACTATAAATATAAATGAAATTACACTAGTCACCAACACATTAAACAATATTTCGAAAAATCTGCTAAACTTAAAGAATTCTATATACTGCACTAAAAGCTGGTGCAGGAAAATACTAGAAAATAAAAACAGTAAAAACTGTGCCCACTGAAGGGACTGAAAAGAGAAAAAGTCCGTAGACGTATCAGTAGAAGTCCTGAAGATCAACGTTCTGAAATAAGCAATCAGCGTTGTCGCAAATGCATTGATCCCCCATGAATAAAGAAAACCGTCAATAGACAGTCCTATTAAAAAGCTTAATGCCAGGAACTGAAATTTATTTCTGAAAAAAGGATAGAACATGACAAATACAGGATATAATACCGGAGTATATTTCCCGAAAAGCATAATCCTGTTCAATACAAATATCTGTAATGCCACAAGAAAAATAATGATCAATATATCAGTAAATAAAGTCCTGCTAATCATTTTCTTTTTTTATTACAGCCTGCATAGTGTCCTGAATCTTCTGCACTTCTGCTTTCTTAAGATTCTTCACTACATACACTTTGTTCAACGCTCCCATTTTTTCACTCAGCTCCACGGAGATATCCCAAAAGCCGGTTTTATTGTCTACAGAATATCCCGCAATGGTACCTATCGTCACTCCTTTAGGGAAGATTGCAGATTTACCGTCTGTAACGACAGTATCTCCCACTTTCAATGCAACATATTTTGGAATATCCGCAAGGTGCATCACCCTGGAGTTATCACCATTCCATGTTAAAGTACCGAAATATCCTGAGTTTTTGAGTGCTGCATTAATTCTGATCTTGTTTACACTTAAGACCGATTGAACTAATGCATAACTGTCTGTAGAATTGATTACAATTCCCGCAATACCTCTTGGCGCCATCACTCCCATCTGAGGAAAGACACCGTCTCTTCGGCCACGGTTGATTGTAAAATAGTTATTTCTCCTGTTGATACTGTTAAAAACAATTTCTCCATCAACAAAAGTATAAATCTGCCCACCACCAATGGTATCATGAACTCTTTTGAAAACAGGATTCTTTGATCCGTCTTTTCCGTAGAGTTCAGTCATAAGGGCTTTATTCTGAACCACAAGATCTTCGTTGATCTGTTTTAGTTTCAGATAAGAAACTCCTTCATCAATATATCCGGAAACCCAGGAATTAAACGCAGCAGTTTGCCCCGCTATCCAGGATTTCTGCATGGCATTTCTGGAGAATATCAAAACCAGAGCAATAATTTGCAGAAATATAAAGAAGACGAAAAGAGTATTCTTCGAAAATAATCTCAGCAAAAATCCCATTCAGATATAAAGTCGTAAAAAGTTAAAATTATTTAATTAAGAAATTGAACTTATCCATATTCTTAAGGGCAATACCTGTTCCGCGAACTACAGCTCTCAACGGATCTTCCGCAACAAATACAGGAAGACCTGTCTTTTTGTGGATTCTGTCCGCAAGACCTCTTAGCAACGCTCCTCCTCCGGCAAGATAAATACCTGTTTTGTAAATATCAGCTGCCAGTTCCGGTGGCGTAAGAGAAAGAGTTTCCATTACAGCATCTTCAATTCTGATGATCGATTTGTCTAATGCACGGGCAATCTCTTTATATCCAACCATAATTTCTTTAGGCTTACCTGTAATAAGGTCTCTACCTTGTACCGGGATATCTTCGATGTCTACATCAAGATCTTCTACTGCAGAACCTACTTCAATTTTGATTCTTTCAGCTGTTCTTTCCCCGATATAAAGGTTATGGTGAGTTCTCAGATAATAAGCAATGTCATTGGTAAATACATCCCCTGCAATCTTCACAGATTTATCACATACGATACCTCCTAAAGCTACTACAGCAATTTCCGTAGTACCTCCACCTATATCGATGATCATGTTTCCTTCAGGCTTCTGTACATCAATCCCTACTCCAATTGCAGCTGCCATTGGCTCATAGATCAATCTTACTTCTTTTGCGTTTACTTTCTGAGCAGAGTCTCTTACCGCTCTTTTTTCAACTTCAGTGATACCAGAAGGGATGCAGATTACAATTCGTAATGCTGGCTGTATGAATTTACCTTTGATTCCTGGAATTTTTTTGATAAATTCCTTAATCATGTGTTCAGAAGCGTGGAAATCGGCAATAACCCCATCCTTCAAAGGACGGATTGTCTTGATATCCTCGTGAGTTTTACCCTGCATATGCTTGGCCTGCTCTCCGACGGCAATCGGCTTACCCGATGAACGTTCAATTGCAACAATTGAAGGTTGATCTATAACAATTTTATTATTATGGATGATTAGGGTATTAGCAGTTCCAAGGTCTATCGCAATTTCTTGCGTAAACATATCAAATAAACTCATATTTTTCTTCTGATTTTAAGTTTACAAAGATATAAATTAAACACTACTAAAGAAATTTCCCACCAACTTAATTTGGTTAAAATTTTATTAAAATTTATAATTCTTTATTAACTTTCAGTTTAGATAATTACAGACTTTGAGTTAAACTAAAATTAATGGGTTGTTAAAAGGGTGAAAAAGCGAAATAGATACAGTGCAAAAAGGCAGATAAAGAGGAGAAAAATGGACTTCTAAGCAACTCTGCTTTACATTTATAAGATTTATTGATTTTTCTGAAAAAATAATTAGCAAAATAATCAATGTAGAATTTAGCAAACCTCCATCTAGAAGTAAATTCATATTTTTCAACAATCCAGCCTTTCATTTTTTATCATCTTATAGTTTTTTACGATAATTATCATATACACTATCTGAGAGTGATTAATTAAAAAAAGCGTAAATTTGCGACTGCTTATGTTACAGTATTCCAACATTCATCGAACGTCAAATTTCGCCGTGCTTTCTATAAGCTACGAGAAAGCCGACGTAGAAACGAGAGGAAAGTTTGCATTCTTTGATGAAAACATCAAAAACTTTGTTTCCAGGGTCCACCAGGAAGATCTTGGGGATGCATTTGTGGTTTCCACCTGTAACAGGACCGAAATTTATACCACTTCTCCCAATTACCTTTTAGTGGCTGAAGAGTATTGCAAAACCATTGGAGTACATCTTACGGATTTCCTTCAGTTTGCCAATATTCTCACCAAGGAGGAAGCACTGATCCATCTTTTCAGAGTTGCTGCCGGACTTGAAAGTCAGATTATCGGAGATTTTGAAATTATCGGACAGATCAAAAAAGCATACAGCCGTTTCAAAAAAGAGAGACAAAATTCTAATCCTTATCTTGAAAGAGCCATCAATGCTGCTATTCAGATCTCGAAAAGAATAAAAAATGAAACCGGTATTTCCAATGGGGCCGCCTCTGTTTCCTATGCAGCAGTTCATTATATTTTAAACAGTCAGAAAAGAATTGCTGAAAAGAACATCCTTCTTTTAGGAGTAGGTGAAATTGGGCAGAATACTGTTGAAAATCTGGTAAAGCATGTCTTCCAGCCGAAAATTAAAATTGCAAACAGAACTCAGGAGAAAGCTGAAAAGATTTCCCAGAAATATAATATTCCTCACGTTGATTATTCTGATTTTGACCAGGAATTAAAAAACACTGATATTCTTATTGTGGCAACAGGAGCCAAACATCCTATTGTCAACCAGTCTCATTTCCCGAACGGAAAAGAAACACTGATCATTGATCTTTCTATTCCTCATAACGTTGAAAAGAATGTTACCGAAAATAAAAACGTAACATTGATTGATGTGGATGAGCTTTCAAAACAGATCCAGGAAACGATTCAACAGCGTGAAAGAGAAATCCCAAAAGCTGAAAAAATCATCAAGGAACTGATGAAAGACTTTATTGAATGGGAAAAAAAGAGAAAGCTGGCACCAAATATCCATCATTTCAAAGCCGTTTTAAAGAACATGGAACGCAATGAAATGCATAATTTTTATAAAAAGAATAAATACATAAACATCACGGACATGGAACTTTCTGACAAAATGATACAGAAAATCACCAACCGTTTTGCAAAATACATCATCGATAATCCTTTGAAAGCCGAAGAAATTAGTAAATTAATGCACGAAATATTAGTTGAACAACCAAACAACGAATTCAATGAAAAGCATTAGAATCGGAACAAGAAATTCCGCACTTGCACTTTGGCAGGCTAGAGAGGTTGCAAGGCACCTTCAGAACAACAATTATTTAACGGAGATTGTTCCTATCATTTCTTCTGGTGATAAGAATCTCAATCAACCTTTATATTCTTTAGGAATCACCGGGGTTTTCACAAGAGACCTTGATATTGCCTTATTGAATGACGAAATTGATATTGCCGTACATTCTTTAAAAGATGTTCCTACTCAATTGCCTCAAAATATTGAGATGATCGCTTATCTGGAAAGAGACTATCCACAGGACATTCTGATCAGAAAAGAATCTGCAAGGAATAAAGAATTTCATGAGCTTAAACTGGCAACCAGTAGTTTGAGAAGAAGAGCTTTCTGGCTGAGAAATTATCCGAATACTGATTTTTCGGATATCCGTGGAAACATTCAAACCAGACTTCAAAAACTGGAAGACGGAAATTTTGATGCAACTATTCTATCATTGGCCGGAATCAAAAGAATGAAAATGGAAATTGATTACGAGATGATTCCATTCATGATTCCTGCTCCATCACAAGGGGTAATTTCCGTAGCGGGACATACTGACAAACCGGAGATCAACGAGATTCTACGTGAAATCAACCACAATCCTACCCAAATCTGTGTAGAGATTGAAAGAAACTTCTTAAGTACTTTGGAAGGCGGCTGTACTGCTCCTATCGGAGCTTTTGCCGAAATCATCGGAGATCAGATCCGCTTCAAAGCAGCTCTTTGCTCTTTGGATGGGAAAAACTGCATTTCTGTAGACGAAAACTTTGTGTATACTCCAACAGAAAATTTTGGAGAAAAGTTTGCAAAAATCGTTCTTGAAAACGGAGGAAAAGAATTAATGGCAGAAATCAAAAGCCAGATCTAACCTATCAGATTGTCAATTTCTTTCACTGCCCTTTTCATCTTCTTAATTGTACAGACATGAAAATCTTATTTACCAAAAATATAGACCAGACAATACTATCCAAAGAATTAGGAGAGGATACTTTGGCTGACTGTGTTGAGGTAATTAAGACCAAGCCTATTATGATCAGTCCTTTTGATCTGAAAAATTACTCTTTGATTTTCACCAGTGCCAATGGAGTCATTTCATTTTTTAAAAACAGGTTTAAACCTAATGAGGATTTTACAGCGAAAAATTACAACAAGATCTATTGTGTTGGTGAAAAAACGAAGAGGGAGCTAAGAAAACATGGCTTCGGAACATTTAAGGTTTTGAAAAATGCTGAAACGCTTTCAAGGTTCATCATTGGAAAATGCCAGCATGAACAGTTTCTTCATTTCTGCGGCAACCTTGCTATAAATGTCCTGGATCAAGAGCTTCCTTTACAAAACATTAAGTACAAAAAAGTTACGATATACAATACTGAGGAAACTCATCCTTTAATAAATGAAAAATATCATGCTGCAGTATTTTTTAGTCCGAGCGGAGTTCGTAGTTTTGCAAGGCGAAATTCTCTGGAAGGCATGACCCTTTTTTCAATTGGCGAAACCACTTCCAGTGAGCTAAGAAATTATACGCAGGAAGAAATTTTCACTTCTGAAGAAAATACTCTGACTTCGATCTTTGAACTGATAAGAAGAGAAATCAGAAGTAGAATTTAGAATATCCGTTACCGAAATATTGCCGGTAATATTAGTTTAAATAGATTATGATAAAAAACGACCTATATTTAAAAGCACTTCGCGGAGAAACCGTTGAAAGACCTCCTGTCTGGATGATGAGGCAGGCTGGAAGATATCTGCCGGAATTCATTGCTTTGAGAGATCAATATGATTTCTTTACAAGATGTCAGACCCCTGAACTTGCGGCTGAGATTACATTACAGCCTATCCGCAGATTTCCTTTGGATGCAGCGATTCTGTTTTCTGATATCCTGGTAGTTCCACAGGCAATGGGTATTGATTTCAAAATGAAAGAATCCGTAGGGCCATGGTTAGATACTCCTATCAGAACAATGGAACAGGTTCAGAATATTGAAACTCCGGATGTAAATGATACTTTAGGCTACGTTTTTGATGCTATTGAACTTACTCTTCTGAAACTGGACAATGATGTTCCATTGATCGGTTTTGCAGGTTCTCCATGGACAATCCTTTGTTATTGTGTAGAAGGAAAAGGAAGTAAAGCGTTTGATATTGCAAAGTCTTTCTGTTTCCAACAGCCTGAGGCGGCTCATTTATTATTACAGAAAATTACAGATACTACGATTGCTTATCTAAAGAGAAAAGTAGAAAAAGGAGTTTCTGCTGTACAGATTTTTGATTCATGGGGAGGAATGCTTTCTCCTACGGATTATCAGGAATTCTCATGGCAGTACATCAACCAGATTGTTGAGGCTTTAAGCCCGCTTACCCATGTGGTTGTATTTGGAAAAGGATGTTGGTTCGCATTGGAAGATATGACGATGTCTAAAGCTTCCGCTCTTGGTGTAGACTGGACTATTAAGCCGGAATTCGCAAGAACACTTACCAATCATACGATGACTTTACAGGGTAACTTTGATCCTGCAAGACTTCATTCTACTCCTGAGACCATCAAGAAAATGGTGAATGAAATGATCAACCGCTTTGGAAAAGACAGATATATTGCGAATCTAGGTCACGGAATTTTACCTAATGTTCCTGTAGAAAATGCTGAAGCATTCATCAGAGCAGTCGTTGACTGGAAACCGAATTTATAAGATTATTTCTTTTAAAAATATAAAAAAGCCCTTATAGGAAATTCTATAAGGGCTTTTTGCAATTAATCGTTTATTATTTTATTCTTAAGTCTATTCCTTTATTATCTTCTTCCTTATCACTTCTTTATCATTATTTGTAATTGTTATGATATAAGCCCCTTTGGGAATATCTGATAAATCATATGAATCTGATGCTTTATCAAAAGTTTTTACAAGCTTCCCGGACATATCTACAATACTGACTTTTTCTATTTTATTTCGGGAATCCAGTTTAATATGAATATTATCTTTTACCGGATTGGGGTACATCTCTATATTAGCTGAATGTGAAACTTCTGATGTCGCCAAAGCAGCTCCGTTTGTAATAGTCAAATTATCTACCACCACACCGAACGAATAGTCTCCGAGGTCATCATATACAAACCTTAGCTTAAAAGCTGCATTCACATAGGGTGTTAAATCTATATTTGCCGCCGAAGCATAAGACGTTACCACATATGATAAGGTATTAAAATCAATATCCCAAACGCCTGCATCACCCGAAAAGGTGAAAACCTGAACCCAGGAGGTCCCATTGAACACTTCAACTTTTAAAGTAGAGTCAAGATCATAAATTTTATTGGCATAATTAAATGAAAGCTTAGGATTTACGAACCCGGTAAGATTGATCACTGGAGAAACCAACCTGGCATTTGAATTTAATCCGGTTGGACCTGCATCATCATCATCAAAAAAAGCTGCCCCGTCGGGAAAGCTGGCAAAACCACTTTGTGCACCCACACTCCAATTAAAAGCTGTATCCGGATTTTCTACCGTCCATCCGGTTGGCAAACCATTACCATTGAAGTTTTCGGAAAAGACCTGGGCATCACATATTCCATAAATGGATAAAAAGAGGATAAATAATTTTTTCATAATAAAATATTTGATGTTTGTATAAAATTAGTAAATAATTTATTATAAAACATAATTAAATATGAAAATCAATATATTATAAAAACTAACATAAAAAAAATTATTCTTTCATATATTAGTTATATCTTTAAATCTAATCTCCAAATTACATCAAATGAAAAAATTAAACAAAGACAAGATGAAAAGCATTATGGCAGGTGGAGAAATCTGCCTTGAATGTGCTATCGGATATTATCAGGTCATTATTGATGGTCGATGTTATTGTATTCCATGGGAGTAATAAAAAAAGCAGCTCAACGGCTGCTTTTTATTTTATATGATAAAGAATTAATTAGCTCAACATTCGTTGTGCCTTCTTCACTCCTTCTACCAGAATATCAATTTCCTCGAAAGTATTATAAACAGCAAAACTTGCTCTTACCGTTCCTGCAATATTAAAGAAGTTCATGATAGGCTGTGTACAGTGGTGTCCCGTTCTTACAGCAATTCCCATTTTATCAAGGATCATTCCTACATCAGAAGCAATCCCCACTCCTTCAAGATTAAAGGACACAACCCCGGTTCTCTTTGCCTTTTCACCATAGATTTTAATTCCTTCTATTTCCAACAGCTGTCTTTGTGCATATTCCAATAAAGCATTTTCATGATTTTGAATATTGGTATGTCCTACTTTGTTCATAAAATCAACAGCAGCTCCTAAAGCAATATTTCCTCCTACATTGGGTGTTCCCGCTTCATATTTAAACGGAAGACCTGCATAAGTAGTTCCTTCAAAAGAACATGTTGCAATCATTTCTCCTCCTCCATGAAATGGTGGTAAGGCTTCTAATATTTCACGTTTTCCATATAGGATACCTGTTCCCATTGGAGCATACATTTTATGACCAGAGAACACAAAGAAATCACAATCCAGCTTCTGCACGTCTATATTGAAATGCGGAGCAGACTGAGCACCATCGATTACAACATACGCATCAGTATTCTTTCTTGTTTTTTCGATAATTTCCTCAATAGGATTTACAATTCCCAGTGCATTAGAAACCTGGTTTACAGAAACAACCTTTGTCTTTTCATTTAAAAACTGATCAAAGTGATCCATCTGAAGAATTCCGTTTTCATCAATAGGAATCACACGAAGTTTTGCTCCGGTTCTTTCACAAAGCATCTGCCACGGAACAATATTAGAATGATGCTCCAGATATGAAATAATGATTTCATCATCTTTCTGCAGTTTCTGTGTTAAAATATAAGCGATGAGGTTCAACCCTTCTGTTGTTCCTTTTGTAAAAATTACTTCAAAATCATGTTCAGCATTGATGAATTTCTGGATCTTCCTTCTTGAAAGCTCCATTTCTTCTGTTGCCAGCTGGCTTAAAGTATGAATCCCTCTGTGAACATTGGCATTAAGTTCTGTATAATATGCGTGACAGACTTCTAAAACTGAATTTGGCTTTTGAGATGTAGCTGCATTATCCAAGTAAACCAATGGTTTACCATTCACTTCCCTGTCCAATATAGAAAATTGGCTTCTTATTTCCTGAATGTCAAACATTTATTTATTTTTTAAATTAAGATGTTCTTATTTAGAACACTTCAAATTTACGGCTTTTTTTCCGAAAGGAAGCATAGGGCTAACCGCTGATCGTTATCAGTTGATAGAAATATTCGATGGCGTATAGTAAAAAAAGCAGATAAGACTATTTAGTAAAAAGGAATCTTCTTATTGGGCTTTTAGTACTGCACAAAAAAACCCGTCAAAAAATGACGGGTTTTATATTGTTTAAATAAGCAATTCTTATTCTGCTGCAGTTTCTTCTGCTGGAGCTGCTCCTTCTTCAGTTGCAACTTCTTCTTCATCCTCATCATCTTCCATTGCTGCACCACCTTTCATTGCATTTCTAGACATCTTAACAGCAACTACTACTGCATTGTCCGGGTGCATGAAAGAATATCCTTCTGCTTTGATACCACCGATGTAAAGTTTGTTACCAATTCTTAATGGAGTAACATCTACAACGATCTCATCTGGCAAGTTAGCAGGAATAGCTTTTACTTTTAGCTTTCTGAAAGACTGACGTAAAACACCACCAGCTACAACACCTTTTGAACGTCCAGTAATTCTTACAGGAACCTCCATAACTACTGGCTTATCGTCAGATAATTGGAAGAAGTCTACGTGAAGAATTTTGTCAGTAATTGGGTGAAACTGAATATCTTGAAGAACAGCTGGAATTGTTTTTCCGTCAACTTCAATAGATACCGTGTGTGCTTCAGGAGTGTATACTAATCCTTTAAAAGCTCTCTCTTCAGCAGAGAAGTTTAAAGGTGCTTCACCTCCATAAACAACACAAGGAACTAATTCAGCATCACGTAAAGCTTTTGTAGACTTTTTGCCCACGTTTTCTCTTTTTGTACCTTGAATTGTAATAGATTTCATTTATAAAAATTTAAAAAATTATTCTGATTTAATTTGTAATTTGCTTAAAACCAATTAAATAACAAACTTGCTGCTAATTGATTTGTGCTCATGAACCATAGTCATAACATCAGCAAATAACGGGGCGCAAGATAGCACTTTTATTTTAGATGACAAATTATTTTTAACAGGAATTGAGTCAGTTACAATAACTTCCAATAGTTGTGAGTTCTCAATATTATCGTAAGCTTTACCTGAAAGCACTCCGTGAGTTGCCATAGCTCTTACTGTTTTCGCTCCTTTTTCAATCAAGATATCTGCTGCTTTGCAAAGTGTTCCAGCAGTATCAATCATATCATCAATAAGGATTACGTTTTTACCTGTCACATCCCCAATAAGGAACATTTCTTCTACAACATTTGCTTTTTTTCTTTCCTTATAAGCAATTACTACTTCAGCACCTAAGTGGCCTGCATAGTTTTTAGCTCTTTTTGCACCTCCCATATCCGGAGAAGCAATGGTAAGATTATCAAGATTTAAAGATCTGATATAATCTACGAAAATACTGGAAGCATACAAATGATCTACCGGAATTTCGAAGAACCCTTGAATCTGATCTGCGTGAAGGTCCATTGTCATCACTCTTGTTGCTCCTGCTGCTGTAAGAAGGTTAGCAACCAGCTTAGCACCGATCGGCGCTCTTGGTTTGTCTTTTCTGTCCTGTCTGGCAAGTCCGAAGTAAGGAATTACAACGGTAATGCTCTTTGCAGAAGCTCTTTTTGCTGCATCAATCATTAGAAGAAGTTCTAAAAGATTGTCTGCAGGAGGGAATGTAGATCCGATTAGGAAAACTCTTCCTCCTCTTACAGATTCGTCCAAAACAGGTTCAAATTCCCCGTCGCTGAACTCCTGAAAGTTGATTTTCCCTAATTCTTTCCCATAATTCTGGGCAATTTTCTCTGCCAAGTCCCTGCTGGTTCTTGTACAAAATAGATAACTTAACTGATCGGCCATTTTTACTTTTTAAAAGATTTTGCAAATTTAAAAAAAAACCACAAGAATTACTCCTGTGGTTTCTAAGTTTTTATTTTATCAATTATTAAGGGAACTTAACTCCTGAATATTTGTTCGGATCTACCTGTGGAAGTGTAGATTTATATTTAGTATTGATAGACTTAATAAATTCATTAGCAACAATACCATATCCTCTACCAGTAAGGTGAACTCCATCAAGTGAGAAAGATCCTCCTGTAACGAATGCTGCAGTATATTTCACCCCATCCCAAACAATTCCTGATTTAGAATTCAATTCCAACATTTTAGCATCCATATCTACAAAAGCAAGACCTTTATCAGCTGCTGCTTTTTTAATAGCGGCATTATAACCAGCAGTTGCGGTAAGTACTTTTGCCGTTTCAGTTTCAGTAAGCACCAGTTTATCTTCTAAAGGAACCGAAGTACCTCCTCCAGCCTGTGGGGTAAGAACTTTACTTGCCGGCAAAAGAATTAAATCTTTAGCTGTAGTTTGTCTGTATTTCGGAAGCCCTGGAACTGTTGACAAATCTTTGTCTGCAATTACAGCGCCATTTACAGCTGCCCCAGCAGTGAATTTAATTAACCTTCTCTGATATTCCGCATCGTTGATTGCTCCCAATGTTTTAGCCTGAAGTAATCCTGCATTATATTGAGCATATCCTGTATTAAGCTGAGTTACCTGAGCATCTGTCAATCCTGTAAGAGGCATAGCAGGAACTCTTGTAAAGTAAGGAACATTGGTAACGGTTGGAATGTTAGCAATAACTCCTTTTCTTTTTGTACCGGCAGGAAATAATTTATCGACTAAATAAGCATAGGTATTACTGAATCCTACTCCTATTGCTCCATCTACAGGAGTAATCGGAACATTTGGATCAGCTCCCCCTGAGGTGGCATACAATAACACATCATTATTTCCTATCCATAAAGAAATAAAAGTAGGATCCTGCTTCAACGCATCTTCTAATACAGAAGTTGATGTGGATGATGCAAATCTTACGAAATATGGGTTAGCAGTAGCTGGATTAGCAACTAATCCGGCCGGATTTCCGTATCCCGGTGCCAATAAATGAGCTACTCTTGCCCCTGGAACCCCCATATTCTGGTAAGGACCTCCTGAAGAAATATTGTCAAGTGCACCTCCAGGAGCTGTTGGACCTGGAGTTAAAGCACCATTTACAACACTTAGCACATACTTACCTGCAAAATCTCCTGTTGTTGGGTTAAATAAATTAGTAAACCCTCCGGTATCATTAGGCATCAACGGTTGTTTAAAGTCTCCTCCACCTGCAAGTTTCATCTGTGCAGCAATCATACTTGGATAAGATTCATTTTGGCCACTGCTATAAAGAGCACCATCACGATATCCTGAAGTAAGAGAGTTTCCTAAAGAAATATATTTTGTAAAGTCTGCGTCACCTTTTGTTACCTGGATATCTTTCACATCCGTATCGAAATCCGTATTACAGCTTGTTACTGTAAAAAGAAGTGCAGAAACTGCAATTGTCGATATTATAATTTTTTTCATAGTCTTCTAAAATTAAAATGGATTATAAGAGAAACCTAGACCAAAGTAGAAAGCTGTTGCTTTTGACTGTCCGTTAAGCCCTATATTAACATTATTTACCGTTCTGTACTGAGGCATTGCATATCCTCCGGCAACATCAATCCCGAAATGCTTCAGTTTAAATCCTACCCCACCTGTAACTACATAAGTATCATATGAAGGTGTTTCCGGAATAAAATTATCTGTTGTATAAGGTGCTTCGTCATAATAAGCTCCCAAACGTCCGTAGATCATATCAGTGAACGCATACTGAGTTCCCAATCTGAATGTCTTGGAATTTCTGAAGTTCTTAGGATTGGTAAGAATAGTAGGATCCGATGGATTATTTCCAATAGGAGCATTCTCGAAATCTAAAGTAAGTTTGCTATATCTTTCCCATCCATGGTAGTTAAAGTCTGCAGAAACCAGCCATTTCGGTGTCACTTTATAGGTTAAACCGATTGTATATTCTTCAACCAATGGAAGAACTGCTGAGAAACCATCTTGTCCTGCTGCATTCAGTTTTAGCTGTGTATAAACAGATTGTGACGGAAACTGGAATGTAGCCGTTCCACTTTTAGCTTTCATATCTATTGCTGAACGGTAGGCAATACTCACGTCCAATTTCGGGTCAGGTCTGAAATAGAAACCAAATCCGTATCCGTGTCCGGTTGCATTTTCATCATTAATATTAACTTTCCCGTCGAACTGTGTTACCGCTTTGTCCCAATCTACCTTTCCTCTTGCGTAGATATAGCTAGCACCAAAAGATACCCAAGGAGCCAGTTTCACAGAGACCATTGGCTGGAAATAGAAACTTTTCAGTTCCATTTTCTGAACCAATTCTTTACCTTCCCAGTTTTCAGGCCATTTTATTGTACTTCCAAAAGGTGTTGTAACACTAAGACCTACGGTAAGTTTCTCTATTGGTCTATAAGTAATCGCCGCATAGAAAGGAGTCCCTATAGGGTTATCCGTTTCTGCGCTTTGTAAAGTATTGAAGTTTTGAAAAGTAACTTTATTACTTGCACCAAACCCTCCTGCCACTACACTCAGCTTGGAAGGGATAAATGACATACCCGCAGGGTTAAAGAATGTCACACTCGCGTCTTCGGCATGAGCACTAGTATGCGCCATTGCCAATTGTTTTACCCCTTGCAGGGAAACTCTGAAGCCTCCTGCGTAAGATAGAACTCCCGCCAATAAAGCAGTTGATACTAATATTTTTTTCATAGACTATTATTATATAAGCCAAATATAAAATTATTTTGAATACGTCTGTTAATATTTGCTAATATTTTAAACAATATCTCAAAAGAAAACTATGTTTAAAATAACACCTTCATATAAACAAAACTCAAAATTTTCATTATTAAACATTTAAGAATATTTTTAAACAATCCATATTTAAGTGTTTAACATTAAACAATTGTTTAACTTTAAAGTTATCTTACCTCAAAATTTCAGAACAGGGTATCAAATGATAATAAATGTTAAAGTTGAAAAATCTTTTCATTAAAAATTTCCTTTAGAACAAGCTTCTTTCAGTCTCCCGCTTCTATTCTTACTTAAAATACATCAATGTTTTGTCCCGAATTCAGGTTATTTAAGTATTTTAGAATTGCATAAAGATAAAAATACATAAATTTGCAGATTATAAATAATAGTAATATGAGTTGTGGATGTAAAACATCCGGCGATTCTGCACATTCTTGCGGCCCTAAAAAAACCGCAAATGGCTGTGAAAGTGTAAATACCTGCGGGAATAGTTATAAATTAAGTGTTTTTGACTGGCTTTCTGACATCAACAATCCGGCACCTAACAGGTGTGATTTTGTAGAAGTTAGATTTAAAAATGACAGAAAATCGTTTTATAAAAATGTAAATAATATTCCTTTACATATTGGTAGCGTAATTACAGTAGAATCAAGTCCGGGACACGATGTAGGCGTTGTAAGCCTTACGGGAGAATTAGTAAAGATTCAGATGAAAAAGAAAAAATTTTCTGAAGAATTGGCACTCAAAATATACAGACAGGCCAACCAAAAAGATCTTGAGGTATGGCAGGAAGCAAGAAAAAAAGAAGATGGTGTAAAGCTTGAAGCAAGAAAAATTGCCCAAAGAATAGGCCTTGAAATGAAAGTTACCGATGTGGAATATCAGGGGGACTCTTCAAAAATAACCTTTTATTACACCGCTGAAAACCGAGTGGATTTCAGACAGTTAATCAAAGAATACGCCGGAGCATTCCGTACTAAAATTGATATGAAACAGATCGGTTTCAGACAGGAAGCTGCAAAAGTAGGTGGAATCGGATCTTGTGGGCGTGAACTTTGCTGTTCTACATGGCTTACAGATTTCAGATCTGTAAACACCAATGTGGCAAGATATCAGCAATTGAGTATTAATCCTCAGAAACTGGCCGGACAATGTGGTAAGCTTAAGTGCTGTCTTAACTACGAGCTTGACAGCTATTTGGATGCATTAAGCAATTTCCCTTCTTCTTCAACTACTTTAGAAACAGAGAAAGGAAAAGCATTTTGTATTAAAATTGATGTTTTCAAAAAGAAAATGTGGTTTGCTTATGTAGACAGCTCCATTGCCTGGTATGATTTCGACATTGATCTTGTTAAAAAACTGATTTCAAAAAATAAAAGAGGAGAAAAGATACTTCCTCTGGAAGACTTGAAACAACCTGAACCTTCTGCTCAAAATATTGATTTGATCCAGGAAAACAGTGTGGATCGTTTTGAAAAGAAAAACAGAAGTAACAACAGAAACAGAAACAATCAGAACAAGCAAGGCAACCACCAACAGGGACAACAAGGGCAGCCGCAAGGGCAGAAAAGAAACAGACCGGAAAGACAAGACAGACCGGAAAGATCTGAAAAGCCTGAAAACCCTAATGCTCAGCCTGGAAATCAGCCCAGACCTCAAAAACAACATCCTCAGCAAAAAGCACCTGCGGAGAAAGTAGAGGGTAGTTCTGATGCTGATAATAAGCCACAAAACAACCCGAACAAGAAGAAATTTAAAAAGAAATATCCTCCAAAAAAAGATAATAATGCATAAAATTTTAGGATTATTTTCCCTTATCCTTTTCTTTAGCTGTAACTCTTCCTCAGGAGGAGATGTCATCATGAATTCCGTTGATAACAAATGGAATAAGAAAAATGAGCAAAAATTTAATCTTGAAATTTCAGATCCGCAGAATCCTAAAAATATTATATTTGTTGTAAGGAATAATAGTGATTATCCTTACAGCAATATCAGGTTTATTGTGAATTTCACCAATCTCCAGACTAAAAAAAAGGAAACAGACACCTTGAATTATGTACTGGCAAAACCAAATGGAGAATGGCTTGGTACAGGCTTTGGTGATACAAAGGAAACTTTGTTTCAGTATAAATGGAATTATCAATTTCCGGTAAAAGGAAAATACGAAATCGGCCTGACCCAGGCGATGAGAAACGATAACCTTTCAGGAATTGAGGATATTGGGATAAAAATAGAAACGGCTAAACCGTAACCATAAATGGAAGAAAACAAAAAAAATGCAGGAAATAAGGGGAAAACATTTCCTCTGCCTCCCAAAAAAAAGAAAGATACCTCCTGGAAAAAATGGGTTTCATTTATTTGGATTGGACTCATTGCGGTAGTTCTGGGAATTTCGGGACTTTTCTTTGCGGTTTCTCAAGGATTCCTTGGGGAAATGCCTGATGTAAAAGAACTTGAAAACCCTGACATCTTTGTCGCTTCTGAAATCATTTCTTCAGACGGGGTTATGTTGGGTAAATTCGAAAAGGAAAAAACACAGCCCATTGTTTATAAGGATCTTCCTCCTTACCTTATTTATGCCCTTCAGGCTAAAGAAGATGAGCGTTTCAAAGAACATTCAGGAATCGACTTGTATTCTATTGCCAGAGCCGTAGCATATGGTGGTGGACGTGGTGGTGGTTCTACAATCACCCAACAGCTGGCAAAACTTCTTTTCACAGGAAATGCATCTCAAAATAAGTTTGAAAGAGCATTCCAGAAATTAAAAGAATGGGTTGTTGCAGTAAGCCTTGAGAAAAGATATACCAAAGAAGAGATTGTTACTCTTTATTTCAATAAGTTTGATTTTCTTTTCAATGCTAACGGTGTTGAAATGGCTTCCAGAGTTTATTTTAACAAAAAGACTTCGGAGCTTACATTACCTGAAGCTGCAACTTTTGTAGCAATGCTCGAAAACCCAAGAAAAAACAACCCTTACAGATATCCTGAAAAGGCAAAAGAAAGAAGGAATGTTGTATTGGATCAGATGCAGAAAACCGGATACATTGATGCTGCTACCTATGAAAAAGCAGCCAACACTCCAATAGAAGTAGACTTCCACCCTATCAAAAGCATTACTGACGGATATTCAGCTTATTACAAATTCTATCTGAGAAAAGAGATTGATAAGTATCTTGAAACTCATGAAAAAGAAACCGGTAAAAAACTTAACCTTTACAAAGACGGTTTAAAAATATATGTTACTCTTGATTCTAAAATGCAGAAGTATGCAGAAGAAGCAATCAGGGAACACTTAACGGATCTTCAGAAAAGATTTGATGCAGAACAAAGAGGAAGAAAGAACAGACCTTTCTACTATCTTAATGACAAACAGATCAAAGATGTGATGCTTCAGGCAATGAAAAGAACAGGCCGATACAAGCTGTTAAAAGCTGACGGAATGCCGGAAGACTCCATCATGATGGAATTCAAGAAACCTATCAAAACTTCAAGATTCACATGGAACGGTGAAGAAGAAGTAGAGATGTCTCCTTGGGATTCTATCAGATACCACAAACAAATTGCACAGGCAGGTCTGATGTCTATGGTTCCTGGAACCGGAGAGATCAAAGCATGGGTAGGAGGTATTGACTGGCAGCACTTCCAATATGACCACATCAAACAAGGTAAGAGACAGGTAGGATCTACCTTCAAGCCTTTCGTGTATGCAACAGCTATCATGAAACTGGGAATGACACCTTGTTCTGCTGTTTCTAACGGAACTTACGATCATAACGGATGGCATGTACCGGGAAGAGGAGGAATGCTTACTTTAAAAGATGCATTGGCACACTCTCAAAACCCTGTTGCTGCAAGACTTATTGAAATGACAGGAGTAGATGCTGTAATCCAGACTGCAAGAGATCTGGGAGTAACAGAAGATATTCCAAGAAACAATACAATTGCTTTAGGTTCATCAGACATTACTATTTATGAAATGTTAGGAGCTTACAGTACTTTTGCCAACTATGGTAACCACAATAAACCGGAAATGATCTGGAGAATTGAAGATGCCAATGGTAGAGTTATCAAAGAAGTAAATGTAGAGCCAAAAGAGGTAATGAACCCAATGTATGCTTACACCATGATCGAACTGATGAAAGGTGTTGCACAATACGGAACCGCTTCCGGAGAGCTTGGAAGAAGAGGAATTTCAAAAGCAGTAGAAATTGCTGCTAAAACAGGAACAACTCAGAACAACTCCGATGGATGGTTTATGGGAATCACACCAAAATTAGCAACCGGAGCATGGGTTGGATGGGAAGACAGAGCCACTCACTTCTTTGGAACCGGTGAAGGTCAGGGGGCAAAAATGGCATTGCCAATATGGGCAATCTTCATGAAGAAAGTATGGGCAGACAAAAGCTTAGGAGTTACTCCTGATGATAAGTTTGTAAAACCTTCTGATTGGAAAGACGGCTGTTCAAACCTTAAAGGCTTAAGCGGAGGATATGGAGATGATGGAAGTCTTCAGACGATTGATGAGATCAAAAATCCAAGACCGGCAGATCCTACTCCTAAAAAACCTACAGAAAAGAAAGAGGACAACATCAATGAAAACCTTCATTCTAATGATGAAGTAGATTTCAATAAATAAATTCTCTTTTAGAAATACACAAGACCTTTCAATTATTTGGAAGGTCTTTTCTTTTATAATTAATACCTTTGACCTATGAATATCGAACGTATCAGACAACCTTTTATTGAGAATTTTCCAGGTGATTTTTCCAACAACGCAATGCAGAGAAATACTCCAAAGGTTTTATTCGCCACTATCAAACCCGCTGGCTTTGATCAGCCTGAACTGATTGCTTTTAATGAAATTTTATCAGAAGAAATAGGATTAGGGAAATTTGAAGATAAAGATCTGGACTTTCTGGTTGGAAACAACCTTCCCGAAAACGTTAAAACATATGCTACAGCTTATGCAGGACATCAGTTTGGAAACTGGGCAGGACAGCTCGGAGATGGAAGAGCAATCCTCGCAGGTGAGATTACAAACGAAGCTGGAAAAAAGACAGAAGTTCAATGGAAAGGTGCCGGAGCTACCCCCTATTCCAGACATGCTGACGGACGAGCCGTATTAAGATCTTCTGTACGGGAATATCTGATGAGTGAAGCTATGCATCATTTAGGCGTTCCTACAACAAGAGCACTTAGTCTCGCTTTTACCGGTGAAGATGTAATGCGCGATATTATGTACAGTGGAAATCCTCAACTTGAAAAAGGTGCAGTAGTTATCAGAACTGCTGAAAGTTTCCTCCGCTTCGGACACTTTGAACTAATGTCAGCTCAAAGAGAGTACGACAGCCTGCAGGAACTTGCTGATTTTACCATTGAAAATTATTTTCCTGAAATAACATCATCTGACAATCAGAAATACAGAGACTTCTTTGAAAATATCTGTACGCGTACTGCAAACTTAATGGTTGAATGGTTCAGAGTAGGATTTGTACATGGAGTTATGAATACTGATAATATGTCTGTTCTGGGATTAACTATTGACTACGGACCTTATTCTATGATGGATGAATATGATTTGAATTTCACCCCCAATACCACAGACCTGCCCGGAAGAAGATATGCGTTCGGAAAGCAGGGACAGATTGCCCAATGGAATCTTTGGCAGCTTGCTAATGCACTTCATCCCTTAATTAAAGATGAAAAATTTTTAGAAGATACCTTAAATAATTTTGGAACTTCTTTTTGGGAAGCTCATGATCAAATGCTTTGTAAAAAATTTGGATTTGATAAGCTTCAAAAAGAAGATGAGGATTTTTTCACTAACTGGCAGGGATTAATGCAGGAGCTTCAGCTAGACTACACCCTGTTTTTCACTCAGCTGGAAAAAATAACTCAAGATACGGATATCAAAGAGCATTTTAAAGATGTTTCTTATATCGTTTTGAATGAAAAAATGCAGGAAAAACTTAGAGATTTTATTAAGAATTATGAAGCGAGGCTAGATTTAAATTCTATTTCAAGAGAGGCTTCATTAGCCATTATGCAAAAAACAAACCCAAAATTTATCCTGAGAAATTATCTTCTTTACGAATGCATTGAAGAGATCAGTAACGGTAAAAAAGAAATGCTGGAGAAACTCACCAAAGCTTTAGAATTTCCCTATCAGGAAATATACCCTGAGTTCTCTATTAAAAGACCATCTGGTTATGATGATACTGCAGGATGTTCTACACTTTCCTGTAGTTCTTAAATAAGAAATATTCACAAATAACACAAAAACAAGTAATTATTTTCATTTTTTTATTACATTTACTAACAACTTTAAAACCAAAAAAAATGAAAACAAAATTACTACTCATGTTCTTAGTCTCTTTTATATTTGGGAATGCGCAAATTCTCTCAGAGACTTTCCAAGGTACAACATTTCCCCCTACGGGATGGACAACAGGCACCAATGTAGCATCCAGACCTTGGGGTTTTACAACAATCATCTTCAATGCATCCGGACAGCTCACATTTAATATTAATGGAGGAAAATCGGCAGGTATTGGATGGATTGCACAGGCACAGGACGCTCATTTAACAAGTCCTTCTTTCAGCTTAGTCGGAACAACCAATCCGGTACTTAAGTTTAATGCCAAAATAGGATACGAATACATGGTTGATCCCAATCCTAACGGAGATTTAAAAGTAGAGGTTTCCACAGACGGAGGAACTGTATGGAATCAAGTATGGGTTGAAGAAGACTATGGAGTATTTGTTGATTATGAAACATTGGCAATTACAGTTAGTTTAACACCATATGCCGGACAGGCAAATGTTAAATTCAGATTCCACTATGTTGCCAATGATGCAGATAGTCTTTCAATAGATGATGTACAGGTTTTATCAAGTGCTACATTATCTACACAAGAAACAATTGCTAAAGCAAAAGGTATCACTGACGTTTATCCAAATCCAACAAAAGGAGAAATTAATATCAAAACAGATAAAAAAATCAAATCTGCCACAGTAATTGATATCAGCGGAAAATCTTTACTCAATAGCACTTCCGAAAGAATAGACATCTCTTCCCTTCCAAAAGGAAACTATCTATTAAAAATAGACTTCTCTGACGGAACTTCTACTACAGAAAAAGTAATCAAACAATAATACCGTTTATACAAACTTCTACAACCACCAACTTTTGGTGGTTTTTTTATTTTACTTTTGCAAAAAATCCTACACGTGTCTTTTATTAAAACAAAAATCATCAATTTCTTTAAACTGATTTTTCCTTCCACTTACACTGAGCTGGCAGTTTTTCTCTTTTTTATAATCTGCTATGGAATTTTAGGCTCATATATCGCCCTTCATTACAGGATTATATTTGACAGCAGAATTCCTTGGGATGCTTATTTCAGTTTTGATAACAAATCTATCCTTATGACTGGGGGAAGTTTTGAAAGACACCCTCTATCCTACTATTTTTTCAACTGGGTAAGAGAATTTTCATTATTTATTTCAGGGGGAAAAATGGATGCAAACTTCAGGCTTACATTGGCATGGCTTAGCAATATTATCATCAGCTTAAACATCGTTCAGGTTTTCAAATATCTAAAGAACATTATCTGTCTTCCGCTATGGTTGAGTGTTTTAATTATTTTATTTTTTGGAGCTTTTTCAACCAATATTATATTGTCCTTTACTCCGGAAAACTTTACCTACACTCTATTTTTACTCTCATTATACAATTACTATGCAGCAATAAAACTTAGAAAGGAGGAAAAAACACCAGCTGTCGCTCTTTCGCTTGCCGGAATTACGATCGGAGGACTTACTATTACCAATTTTGTAAAGGTTTTCATTCCCCTACTTTTTGAAAAAAATCTTTTCAAAGACTGGAGAAAATTCGGAAATGCAGTGCTTAGAGTAGCTGTTGCTGCCATTTGCTTTGTGCTGCTTTATTTAAACAGAATTGATTTTAAATATCAGAATATCTTTTCCAAAACCAATCAGCAATATGAAAAATTCTCTAATGTAGAATCAATGCCCACCTGGGATATGATTCTTTCATTCTTTTTCGGAGGCAACATTCTTTTCCCGGGATTCATTATTTCAGATAAACATAATATGAAGGGATTTGACTTTAAAGGGCTTTATATGGACCTTTATTCATCTGCTTTTCCTTACATTTTTACAGCAATTTTAATGATCCTGCTCGTTTGGAGTTATTTTAAAAATTTCAAAAACAAATGGGTTCAGGTTATTGCCATTTCTTTTTTCGTTGATATTGTGATCCATTGTGTGATGAGGTTCGGGCTTCATACTTCCTCTATCTACGGAGGACATTTTGTTTTCGTATATCCACTACTTTTGGGATGGCTTTTTTATGCTTACAGATCATCCCCGAAAATATTGTCAGTTTTAACATTAACTGTGGTTTTACTATTTGTCTATCTGCTACTCAACAACCTATTTCGAATGACAGAATTTTTCTGGTTTATGGAAACGTATTACCAATAAAAAAAGCTGAGAATATTTCTCAGCTTTTTTGTTTTTATGTTGAAATGAATCACTTCTATTTTGCTTCCGCACAGAAAATTCTGTACTGTACTGCTACAGCAGATTTGAAATACTCTCTGATTTTAGAAAGGTCGCTCGCTGCACTTTGTTTAGTGAAATAACTTCCAGCTAAAATCTTATAGTTAGGTCTTAAAGAAGCATCCGTTTCCACTTTCAGGTTAGGGAATCTTTTTCTGAAATAAGACTTTACTTCATTAGCTTCTTCGTTACTTTTTACCGTTGTAATTTGAATCTTAAACCCTAAAATTCTAGGATTTTTCTTACAAATTTCAGCATTGGTAAGTTCTCTGTTCGGCACAAAGATTTTAGGAGGCTTTGTACTTATCCCTGTAGAAATTCCAATATCATTGGATCCGGAATCTTTAGGAAAATTTGTAGGAGTAACTTTCGCACATTTTCCTTCCACTCCTTCCAAAGCAGCATTTATTTTGGAGTCCATTGTCATAACAAGCTCTGTTCCTGAAAGAGTGTCTTTTTTAACAACCTGCTGTGCCTCAATATTATAAAAACCAAATAATGATAATATCGAAAATATTTTAATCAAATTTTTCATTTAAACTTGTTTTCGCAAATTTATACAAATTAAAAAACTATACCAAACAGAGTTATTTAGAATCAATACAAATTAAACGTAAATGATATTTTCCCCTTTCCTTATACCGTTAAATTCCTGTTAAAAATATTATTTTTGCGGGATTGATATGTTCAATATTTTACTAACATAAGATAATTTAAATGATTAGTTGGAGAAAGCATTATAAAAAAACGTTGATCGCAATAGGATTATTGCTATCAACCAGTGCTTCATTTTACGGGCAAGACGGCGATCCTAAAAACGGAGAGAAACTTTTCAAAGCGAATTGTACTGCATGTCACGCGCTGGACAAACAAGTTATTGGACCTCCATTAAAAGGGGTTGTAGAACGTGTAAAGACAGAAGGCGGTGTAGACAAAGATTGGCTTCACAAGTGGATCAAAGACAACAAAGCTCTGAGAGCTTCTGGGGATAAATACGCCAATGAAATTTTTGAAAAGTATAATAAAACTGAGATGTTGCAGTTTCCTAATCTTACAGATAAGGATATTGACGACATTTTAGCTTTCACTACTAATCCTCCTGCTCCGGAAGAGAAAAAGCCGGAAGCAACCCCTGCAACTGACGCTACTGCGGCAGCACCTGCAGACAAAACTACGACAAACGTTGTTATCATTTCACTTTTAGCGATCGCAGGATTACTAGTTTGGATCTTGGTAAAACTAAGACAATTGGTAAAACTGGGTCAATCTGAAGACTTAGCTGGACTCAACGAATCAAGAGTTCGTTCTTTCAGTGAAATGTATGAGAAGTTCCACTACATTGGGAAAGGGCTGTTAGCAATTCTTGCTATTTTAGCTGCCTATGGAGTATGGAACTGGTTGATGTGGATTGGGGTTTACAAAGGGTACAAACCTGAGCAGCCTATCTACTTCTCTCACAAAATTCACGCTGGAGAACAGAAAATTGATTGTCAGCTATGCCACTCTAGTGCTAAATACGGAAAGGTATCTGAAATTCCTTCTATGAACGTTTGTATGAACTGTCACAGAACAATTTCTGAATACAACGCAGATCACTACATGGAGCCAGGAAAAGATAAGGCATTCTATGACGGAGAAATCCAGAAGATCTACGCTGCAACAGGTTGGGATCCTGCAAAACAACAGTACACAGGAAAAACACAGCCGGTTGAATGGACAAGAATCCACAACATGCCAGATTTCGTTTACTTCAACCACTCTCAGCACGTAATTGCTGGAGAACAAGCGATCATCAATTCTTTCAACAAAAAGAATCCTACCAACAAAATTGATGTTGTATGTAAAGCTTGTCATGGTAAAATTGATACAATGAATGTTGTTCAAATGGCTAACGACTTTACTATGGGATGGTGTATCGAGTGCCACAGAACGACTGAAGTTGATATGAACAACGGTTATAATAAAGAGTACTTCAAAAATCTACATGACAAGTTGAAAAAACAATATCCACAAGATGGAGGTAAGATTACTGTAGATGCAATTGGAGGTCTTGAGTGTGGTAAATGTCATTATTAATAACTAAAAAATTAGAAGTATAAATGGCTTCAAACAAAATACAATTCAGAAGTATTCATGAACTTAAAGATCCAGCTTTGAATAATAAGCTGGCTCAGAAAGAGTTTCAGGAAGAAATTCCGGTAGAAGATTTCCTTGGAGATGCTGAGAAAAACGGATCTAGTACTTCAAGAAGAGATTTCCTGAAATTATTAGGATTCTCTACAGCAGCAGTTACATTAGCTGCCTGCGAAGCTCCGGTAATCAAAACGATTCCTTATGTGGTAAAGCCGCATGACATTATTCCGGGAGTCCCTAATTATTACGCTTCAACATATTTTGACGGTTTCGACTTTGCTAGTGTTTTAGTAAAAACCCGTGAAGGGAGACCTATCAAAATTGAACCAAACCCAGCTGGTGGTGATTTAGGTAAAACTAATGCAAGAGCTCAGGCAAGTGTACTTTCTCTTTATGATAATGATAAAGTAAAGCAGCCTAAACTAGACGGTAAAGATGAAACTTTCGATAAAGTAGACAGTTTTGTTATTAAAGGTTTGGAAGAAGCTAAAGCGTCTGGCAAAAAGATTGTGGTTTTATCACACTCTTTTGCTTCACCAACTTTCAAAAAGTTATTTGCTGAATTCAAAGCTAAATATCCTACAGCTGAATTAGTAACTTATGATGCTTTCCCTTATTCTGCAGGATTAGATGCAGCTCAGGAAGTATTCGGACAAAGAGCATTACCTGTTTATGACCTTAAGGGTTCTGAATTGGTAGTTGCTTTCCAGGCTGATTTCTTAGGAGACTATAATGCTTCAAGCTTAGAAACTTCTTATGCAGCAGCTAGAAAACCAGGAGCAAGCATGTTGAGACACATCCAAGTGGAATCTAACTTGTCATTAACTGGTGCTAATGCTGACTCAAGATATAGATTAAAACCAAGTGCTGTAAACAAAACGTTAGTTGAAGTTTACAATGCAATTGTAGGTGCAGGGACTTCTGATAAGACTGCCACTGAAATTGCTAACGAATTGAAAGCAAAAGGAAGCAAAGCGGTTGTTTTCGCTGACGGTTCTAAAGGAGCACAGGTTTTAGCACACTTAATCAACCAAAAATTAGGTTCAGTAGCTTTCACTGGTAAAGCAAACTTCCTTAAAGAATTTAACGGTGCTAAATACCAGGAATTCCTGGGATGGGTAAATGGTGGACAAGTTGGTGTATTAGTTACCAACAACGTAGACCCTATCTACTCTCATCCAAAAGGAGAAGATTTCAAAAAATCTTTATCAAAAGTTCCTTATGTAGTTGCTGTAGCAGATAAGAAAAATGAAATGTACAAAGCAGCGAAAGCTGTAATTCCTGTAGCTAACTGGCTAGAGTCTTGGGGAGATATCGAACCACAGACAGGAGTATATTCATTGATGCAGCCTACGATCCAGAAAATCTACAAATCTAGACAGATTGAAGAATCTCTATTGGTTTGGAAGAATGGTAAAAACAATGCAGCAAACAACTACTACGATTATTTAAAAGCAAGCTCAGCTTCACTTTTAGGTGGTACTTCTTTCAACAAAGCATTGTATAATGGTATCAACGCTTCTACAAACGCAGCAACTTTATCTTACGCAGGCGGAAACGCTGCACAAGCGGTTGCTGAATTAGGAAACTTCAAAGCTTCTGAATTAGAATTAGTATTATATACTAAGACTTCAATGGGAGATGGTACTCAGTCAAACAACCCTTGGTTGCAAGAATTACCTGACCCAATTACTAGAATGTCTTGGGATAACTACCTTACAATTTCTCCGAAAGATGCAGAGAAGTTTGCAATTGACAACGATCTTAATGCGAGAATGCAGTTAGATGGTTCTATTGTAAACCTTACTGTAAACGGAGTAAAAATAGAAAACGTTCCTGTATTCGTACAGCCAGGACAAGCTGAAGGATCTGTAGGTCTTGCACTTGGTTATGGTAAGAAAAACTCAGGAGCAACTGCAGATACAGGGGTAAATGCTTATCCTTTATTTGATGGTTCTAACTTAGCTCTTTCAGGTGTTAAAATCGAGAAGACAGGAGAAGATCACGAATTTGCAGGTATCCAGCTTCAAAATACATTAATGGGTCGTTATGAGATCGCGAAGGAAGTTCCTTTAGCTGAATTCATTAACGTTGCTTTTGATGATGAACACAAAGGATGGAATAAGCCTTTGGAATACCACACGATCAGTGGAGCACTTCCAGCGAGAAAAATCGACCTTTGGGATGCTTTCGATGATACAGATGGTCCTCACTTCAACTTATCTATCGACTTGAACTCTTGTACTGGTTGTGGAGCATGTATTATTGCTTGCCAGGCAGAGAACAACGTTCCTGTAGTAGGTAAAGAAGAGGTAAGAATGTCTAGAGATATGTACTGGTTAAGAATTGACCGTTATTATTCTTCAAGACAGAAAGTAGAAGTATACGAAGGATTGAAAGAAGGAATGGCTGTACCTGAATTGTATGGTACTGCTTTCGGAGACGGAGGTGCATTAAACCACCCTGCAGACAACCCGGATGTAATCTTCCAACCTGTAATGTGTCAGCACTGTAACCACGCTCCATGTGAAACTGTATGCCCGGTAGCGGCTACTTCACACGGTAAGCAGGGTCAAAACCATATGGCTTACAACAGATGTATCGGGACAAGATATTGTGCAAACAACTGTCCGTACAAAGTAAGACGTTTCAACTGGTTTACTTATAACCTAAATGAAAAGTTCGATTTCAACATGAACAACGATTTAGGAAGAATGGTACTTAACCCGGATGTAGTTGTAAGAACTAGAGGGGTAATGGAGAAATGTTCAATGTGTATCCAAATGACTCAGAATACTATTCTTGAGGCTAAGAAAGAGGGAAGAAAAGTGAAGGATGGAGAATTCCAGACTGCTTGTTCTAAAGCTTGTTCTACAGGAGCAATGACATTTGGAGACATGAATGATAAAGATTCTTCAATTAGAGAGCAGTATGCTTCTAACAGAAGATATTATTTACTAGAGGAGATCGGAACAAAGCCAAACGTGTTCTATCACACTAAAGTAAGAAACAGAGTAGAAAAATAAAGTTTAAATAATAAATAGGTAAAAAATGTCAGGACATTACGAAGCTCCGATAAGGGAACCTCTAATTATTGGTCACAAAACTTATCACGATATTACGGAAGATATCGCACGACCTATCGAAGAAAGAGCAGGTAAATTATGGTGGATCTCACTATATGCTGCACTAGTTCTATTCCTCTATGGATTCGGCTGTATTGCGTACACTATCGGGACAGGTATTGGAGCATGGGGGCTTAACAGAACTATTAACTGGGGTTGGGATATCACCAACTTTGTATGGTGGGTAGGTATCGGTCACGCCGGAACCCTAATCTCAGCAGTATTATTATTATTTAGACAGAGATGGAGAATGTCTGTAAACAGATCTGCAGAGGCGATGACGATCTTTGCGGTTGTACAGGCTGCAATCTTCCCTGTAATTCACATGGGTAGAGTTTGGGTTGGATACTGGGTATTCCCTTTACCAAACCAATTCGGTTCTCTTTGGGGGAACTTCAACTCTCCTCTACTTTGGGACGTATTTGCGATCTCAACGTATTTCTCAGTATCAACTGTATTCTGGTTCATGGGACTTATCCCTGACTTTGCAATGATCAGAGATAGAGCTAAAACCCCTTGGACTAAGAAAATTTATACATTCCTAGCATTCGGTTGGGGTGGTAAAGCAAAACACTGGCAAAGATTCGAAGAACTTTCTTTGGTTCTTGCAGGTTTGGCAACTCCACTTGTATTCTCAGTACACACTACCGTATCTTTTGACTTCGCAACTTCAGTTATTAAAGGATGGCACTCAACAATCTACCCTCCTTACTTCGTAGCTGGTGCGATCTTCTCAGGATTTGCAATGGTACAGACACTATTGTTAATTGCAAGAAAAGTTTGTCACTTAGAAGAATATATTACAATGTATCATATCGAAATTATGAACATCGTAATCGTTCTTACTGGTGGTATGGTAACCGTAGCTTATGCTACTGAATATTTCATCGGATGGTACTCAGGATCTAGATTTGAAGATTTCACATATCTTTCTCCAGGTGCTGCTGTAGGACCTTACTGGTGGGCATTCTGGTCATTGATCATCTGTAACCTTGTGGTTCCTGCTTCTTTCTGGTTCAAAAGACTTAGAACGAACATTATCTGGACATTCATTGTTGCATTGATCATCAACATCGGTATGTGGTTTGAGCGTTTTGATATTATCGTTATCAACCTTTCAAGAGACTACTTACCAGGATCATGGACAATGTTTAAGCCAACGATCATTGATGTGGGTGTATATTTGGGAACTATCGGATTCTTCTCTGTATTATTCTTACTATACGCAAGAACATTCCCTGTAATTGCACAGGCTGAATTAAAATCGATTCTGAAAATTTCAGGTGAAACTTATAAAGCAAAAGAAGGAGATGAGCACCACTAAAATTGTATACGGACTTTATGCTGACGACGACGATTTAATGAACGGCGTTAAAGCATTCAACGATAAAGGAATCGCTATAAACGAAGTATATACTCCGTTTCCGGTTCACGGACTAGACAAGGCTTTAGGGTTAAAGAAAACTAGAATTTCTGATGCCGCATTTTTATATGCTCTTTACGGTGTTACTATCGGTGCTACTGTAACTTGGTATGTGATGAATCATGACTGGCCTCAGAATATTGGTGGTAAACCAGCTTTTGACTGGGCACACAACATGCCGGCATTCGTAGTTCCAATGTTCGAATTAATGGTATTCTGTGCTGCTCACATGATGTCTTTAACTTTCTTGGTTAGAAACAAAATGTATCCGGGAGCTCCAGCTCAGAACCCAGATCCAAGAACTACTGATGATAAATTCATGATGGAATTTGTAACTGAAGATGTAGAATCTGTAAAACAGTTGCTTATTGAAACTGGAGTTGAAGAAATAACTGTTAAAGACGCTTAAAATGAAAAAGAATGTATTAAAAATTACAGCAGTTTTAGGTTTAACAACGGTTTTACTTAACTCTTGTGGACCAAAGGAGAATACTCCGTTGGTATATTTCCCGGACATGTATTTTCCGGTAGCTTATGATCCATTGATGAAAGCACAGGATGCTTATTCAGATCATGAAAATGAAATTCCTGCTTTTGTTAAAAATAGTGGCGCGACAGGTCTTGCTCCAGTAGAAGGATCAGTTTCTCAAAATAAAGATGGAGTTTTTGAAGAAAGCTTACTACCTAAGAATGTTGACGAGTACAACGCTGGGTATGACGCTTCCAAAAAACTTACAGTATCTCCTCTAAATCCGGCTAATGCAGCTAAGGATATTGAAAGAGGAAAAATATTGTTTGATCACACTTGTGCGGCATGTCACGGAACAGGAGGTGATGGACAAGGACCTATCGTACAAAGTGGGGCATTCTCTGGAGTACCCAACTATGCAGACAGAGAAATTACTGTAGGATCTGTTCATTATGTATTAACAAACGGTAGAAATGCAATGGGATCTTATGCGGGACAACTGAACGCAGGAGACAGATGGAGAGTAGCATTGTATGTGATGAGTGCTTTCAAGAAAGGAGCAGCAGCACCGGCAGCAGCTACAGCGGCGGCACCAGCAACAACTGAAACGACTACCGAAACTAAAAAATAAGAAAAGAAATGTATAGTTTTTCACCAAAATTAAAATCAACTTCTATAATACTTCTTGTTGTAGGTTTAGTTCTTTTCGGTATTGGTTTCTTTATGAACAAAGGAATTTCTACTGAGAAAATAGAACAAATGATGGAAGCTGTTCATGCTTCTGGTCATGATGCTCCTACACACTCAAGTGAAATGGTTGGACCACAGGATCACGCAGCTCATTTAGAGCATGCTGAGCTTCAGATTCACAACCAGCCATTAGCATCGCTGCACTTTGTAGCTGTCTTTTTCTTTGGAGTAAGTTGCGCTGTACTGTTCTTCTACTGTATTCAGCACGCAGCTCACGCAGGATGGCCTATTATCATCACAAGAGTAATGGAAGCTATTGCTTCTTATATTCCTTACGGTGGGGCAATTCTGGTTATCATGATGATCTTGAACATCACTCATAATGGTCACTTATTCCACTGGATGGACCCTGAATTGACAAACCCGGAATCTGCACATTTTGATGTGATCCTATTTGAAAAGAAAAGATTCTTAAATATTCCTTTCTATGCAATAAGAACTTTAATCTACGTGATTGGTGCTTCTTTCTTTGCTTGGAAATTAAAAGCTCAGTCTAAAAAAGTAGATGAAACTAAGTCTAAAGTAGAGTATCAAATGCTTTACAGATGGGCAGTAGGATATATCGCATTCTTCGGATTTGCTTCTGCAGCTTGGGCTTGGGACTGGTTGATGTCTATTGACCCTCACTGGTATTCTACAATGTATATCTGGTATTCAATGGTTAGCTGCCTTTCAAGTGGTATTGCTGTAATCATTTTATTAAGTGTTTATCTTAAGAAAAATGGTTTCTTACCACAGTTCAATGACAACCACTTACACGATTTAGGAGTTTTCCTTTTCGCTACAAGTATGCTTTGGACATATACATGGTTCGCTCAGTTCATGCTTTACTGGTATGCAAACGTTCCGGAAGAGGTTAACTACTTCTTCGGTAGATTCCAGCACTATGGTACTACGTTTTTACCAATGCTGATTGTAAACTTCTTATTACCACTATTGGTATTAGTAAGCAGCAGCATCAAGAGAAACTACAAAGTGGTTACCACAATGGCTGTAATCGTTATCTTAGGACACCTTTTAGATTACTTCAACATGGTAATGCCGGGAACGGTAGGACCATACTGGAACACTCCTGAAGTATTCTTATTAATTCTGGGAGCAGTTCTATTCGTAGCTGGACTATTTATGTTTACTGTACTTTCAGCTTTATCTAAACTGAAGTTGATTCCTACAGGAAACCCATACCTACACGAATCTGAAATTTATGAGTATCCTTTCTAAGGACTTGTAACAAAATAAAATTATAAAAGACTGATTGTTAAACAATCAGTCTTTTTTTATGCAATGACGCAAATAAGAATTTTCAGGCAACCATTTTCTACTTTTCCCGTCTTTATATAAAAGTCTGTTTTATTATTAACACCGAAACCAAAATACTGCTATGAAAAAAACTCATCTTCTATACCTTCTGTTCTGTCTGCTTTCCGTATTTACGAATGCACAGGTCATAACTTTCGTTTCTGAAAAAAGTAATAATCCTCTTCCCAGAGTTTCTGTATTTGGCAAAGACGGAAGCATACTTGCCTACTCTGATATTGATGGCAAGATTGACAAGCAGTCACTGTCTCCTGCTCAGGAAAAATTTCAGCTGGTCTATAATAATTTTCCGGTCGCCACCCTATCCTATTCCGATTTTGATCAGCCAGTCATTAAAATAAACGACCAGGTAAAAGAAATTGAAACCGTTGTTATTAAAAATAGCAAACCAGCCAAATATATTTTCATCAAGGGAAATTTTAATGCCTATGTAACGGTAAACAATAAACTGAACAGCTATGCTGACGGAATTGTAACCTACATTTTTGATAATAAATCCAAAAAGCTGAAAAGTACAAATGTTGAACAGTACAGAATTTTCAGATTGGCAGAATCTAAAAATGAGAAAAAAGAAACTTCATCATGGGATTATGGCAACTCTCTTCAGCTTCCAAAACTCAAAAACGTAGGAAATCCTGAAGAATATAAAACAACAAAAAATATCATTAAAGAATTAAAAGGCGACCGCAAAGATCAGATTGAAGTGACTGGCGGTGCCCTGCAGGATAAAGAATTTTCATTCTTTGGATATAGATTTTATGACATAAGAACAATCCTAAATATGTCCTTCGAAAAAGGCTCAGAAAAAACGCTGAAAGATTTCCTGGAGTACAATGAACTTGTTTTTATAAAATTGAAACATAAAAGCGAACCGAATTACAATCAGATAGCAGTTTATACTAATTTTTATCCCACAGAACTTAACTTCAGCAATGATAATGATATTGAGAAAGTGAAGTTTGATAAAGACAACAGCAATTACAAAACATCCTACTGGCAGGATTCTTCATTTCCCAACATGCAGACTATTTTCAGCACCTTTTTCAAGGATGATTTAAAAGAGCAAACAAATAAAAAATAATAAGAATCCTTTTCATGATCACTTTCAATAGTACAAATACCAATATTGAATTCTAAAATTAAAAGAACAGCATCCATTCCTATAAAAAAGTAATAAATAAGCAAAAAACATAAAGTAAAAAATAAAATCCAGTATTAATAAAGGTTTTATTAAATTTGCAACAAACCAAATAAAAATGAAAAAGTTTTCTTTTCTACTTGTTTTCAGTCTGTTGCTTTTTACAGCATGTAAGAAAGATCATGTAGATGCTACGAATACTAAAACACTGCAGTCAAGTATCAATGATATGACTTCCAGTTTACCTACCATTAAGCAGATTAAGTTTAATGAAGCTCTTTATATCCTTAAAACATTTGGCGTAGAGGCAGATGGTGATATCAATGAATTGAAAGCTCTTGGTAAATTGATCAACGGGAAAAAAGTTCCTGAAGTCATGGCACTTGCAGACGAAGTTGCACAAAAAAACGGAATAGAATGGGCCAGCACTGCCCCACCATCACTTGGAGAAATGAATATTTTCGGCGATGATAAAGCCAAAGAAAGTGACCCTAACGACGTTAAGGCCGGCTCATTAACCCTTATAACAAACCCTACAGGAGATGATGGATCTGGAGCACCTACTGCAATTCAGATCGTTCCAAGACTTGTGGATGCGGCTGGAAAACCCGTAGCCTTTACTGGTGCAGGTCTGGAAGCTACATTGGAAGTCTTCAGTAATGGAGTAAGACTTGCTACAGCCAAAAACCTGATGCAGGATAATAACTTCAAAGGATTCAACCTGAAGTTCTCTTCCATTCCGGCAGCAAAGGTTATCGACAACAAAATCGATATCACGGTTTCTGTAAAAACGACAGCGAAAACCTTCAAAATGTCAAAAATCGGTCTTGATGTGAATGCGGCAGCTCTGAAAGTTCCTGCCATTCCTAAAACCGATACAACAGCTGTACCAGAACAACCAAATGCTGTAATAGATCCAAATAACCCATCTGCTACCACTGGAACAACTACAGATCCTGCGACAGCTACTCCAGCTACACCAGCAGCTCCAAAACAGCCAACCGCAGATCCTAAGAATACAGTAAGCAAATTTTTGAACAGTGTAAGTTCACAGAACTTAAAAGCGGCATACGAAACAGCCAGCAATCCAAACTGGGGAAGCTATGAGTCTTTCTCAAATCCTACTTCAGGTTTCGGATCTGTGAAAAATGTGAGCGTAAAGAATATTACAACAAGCGGTGCTACAACCAACAGTGCTAGCGTAAATGCGACCTATGATGTAACAGATAAAAGTGGTAAAACAACTTCTTTAAAAGTAACATTTGGGCTTAAAAATGTAAACGGAGACTGGAAAATTTCCAGCTATAAAATCAATTAATAAATGGCTTCAGCAGAACTGATCAAAAATTTAGAAGAAACAATTGAAAATATCCCTGATTTTCCGATTCCGGGAATACAGTTTAAAGATATTTCACCCATCTTTTTAGATCCGAAACTTTATGAAGACGTGATTGCAGATCTTGCAGCCTTCAGTAAAGGGAAAGTAGATGCAGTCTGCGGAATTGAAAGCCGTGGTTATTTGTTCGGAATCGCTATTGCTGTAGCACTGGAAGTTCCATTCATTTTAATCAGAAAAGCCGGAAAGCTTCCTCCCCCTATCATTTCAGAAAAATATGACCTGGAATATGGAAGTGCCATTATTGAAACCCGTGAAGGGCAGATAAAGCCGGGACAAAGAGTTTTGATTCATGATGATCTTTTAGCAACAGGAGGAACTACTGAAGCAGCAGCCAAATTGGTAGAAAAACAGGGAGCAACAGTTGCCCAATTCAGTTTCCTGATTGGCTTAAAAGGCTTGAATGGTGATGAAAAGCTGAAAAAATTTGGTGCAGAAGTGTATCATATTTTAGGATATTAAAGTTAAAACATATATGCTTCGGCAAGCTCAGCATGACAATACTAATAATTTACTGTGAAATTAGAAGTGCCATGCTGAGCTTGCCGAAGCATCTTTTTTTAATAAATTCATCATTCACCATTAACAATTCACAAAATTTCATCAATAATACTCACAAAGTATTTTGTAAATCTCTCAGAAACAATTAAATTTGCATTTCAATTTTTAAAAACTTATGGCAAAATTGGGAAAGAGTGCTCAGAACGAGCAAGAAGGTAAAGAAACGGTTGAGTTCTTTAAAGACCTTGACAGAGAAGCTTTAAACACTGAAAGATTTGTTGAAAAATATTCAAAACCTCTAGGTTTTGTATTTGGAGCATTAATTTTAGCCGTTTTAGGATTCTTCGCTTACAAGCAATTTGTAGTTGCTCCAAAGAACGTTGAAGCTGTGAAAAGTTTCCTTTCTGCTCAGAAAAGCCTTACTGAAGGCAAAGATAAAGATGCTTTGGGAGGAAAATCTGCAGCCAACCCAGGTTTTGTAGGTACATATAACGAATATTCTTCTACTAAAATCGGTAAGCTTTCATCTTATAACGCTGGTTTACTGAAGTTCAAAGAAGGAAAATTCCAGGAAGCTTATGATCTTTTAGATCAATTTTCATCTGACAACAAAACTTTAGTAGCAATGAAATTCGGAGCTATGGCAGATGCAAAATCAGGTCTTAACAAAAATGATGAAGCTCTGGCTTTATTAGACAAAGCAGCAACAGCTTCTGATGATCCTTACACAGCATACTATTTTACAAGAAAAGCAGGTATTGTTGCTTTAGGGTTAAAGAAAAATGCAGAAGCTAAAAAATACTTCTCTGCAATTGATGAGAAATATCAGGACTACGACAACGGAATGTCTGATTCTTATATTGAAATGACTAAATATTACTAAAAAATGGCAACAGTTAATCTTTCCGATTACAAGCCACTTCATATAACTAATGCCGAAGATTTTTCTATCGGCATTGTTTTTTCTGAGTGGAATGATTTTGTAACGTACAATCTTCGTGATGCAGCTTTGGAAATTCTTGAAAAAGAAGGGGTAAAACCTGAAAATATCAAACTTTTCCCTGTTCCCGGAGCTTTTGAACTCAACTATGCAAGCATGCAGCTTTGCAAAGAGAGAAAATATGACGCAGTAATTTCTATCGGATGTGTAATCCGTGGAGAAACGCCTCATTTTGACTACGTATGTTCTGCAGTAGCACAGGGAATAAAAGACTGCAACATTATGACTGATACGCCTACCATTTTCTGTGTATTGACAGATGATACAAAGGAGCAGTCTATCGCAAGAAGCGGGGGTGACCTTGGAAACAAAGGGGTAGAAGCAGCCATTACAGCTTTAAGAATGATTGATTTCAAAAAGAAATTATCTGATAAAAAAGGAAATATAGGTTTCGGACATTCTTAACCGAAAATCAACCATAACCAACACAAAGGGACTATTTTTTAATAGTCCTTTTTTATTGGTACAATTTTAAATCTAAAATCTTATTAATAAACAGGATGTTTTTGTTTTTTTCCATCAAAAGTAAAGTACAAAAACTATCTTTGTGAAACTAATATAGACAGTAAATACATGTTTTTAAGAAAAATAAAACCGTTCCTCTATTTAGGAGTTTTCTATCTTATTATTTCATTGATAATAAGAACAGTATTCTTTTTTCATCCTATTACTACCGCTAGTTTTGGATTTTTCGAAGTTATAAAAGTCCTGTTAATAGGCCTGGTGAATGATATTTTTGTATTCATGCTTGCCAGTGTTATTCTCGCGCTTTACTTTCTCTTCCTTTCCAATTCAAAATATAAAAAACCTTATGGCTACATTATCTTTGGAGCACTGGTTTTATTCTTACTCTATATCTGGCTTATTCCCAACAACATTTTCAAGCAATATGGAGGTTCTGTAACAGAAGTGGCCCTTGCTTTTGTAGGTATAAAGACTCTTTTCTTCGGACTGATGCTCTTCCTTCCTACACAAAGAATAAAGATTCGTAACACCCTATATTTCATCACATTATTATTATATGTTCTTCTGATTATTTTCAACGGAGTAAGTGAATACTTCTTTTACAATGAATTCGGAGTTCGTTATAATTTTATTGCAGTAGATTATCTTATCTATACCAATGAAGTCATTGGGAATATTATGGAAAGTTATCCTGTTGTTCCATTGTTTTCCGGGATAATGATCGTTACACTTACCATCACATGGTTCATTTATAAGAAAACGAAAGATGAGCTGCTTGAACTTCCGGATTTTAAACAAAAAATGGTTCTTCTGGGTAGTTTTATCGTCCTTTGCGCTCTTAGTATGCTGGCAATACCATCTTTAATGCAGATCAAATCAGATAATGTTTTTGCTGACGAAATTGAAGCCAACGGACTTCCGAAGTTCTATTGGGCCTTTACTCATAATGAGCTGGATTACTTCCAGTTTTATTCCCAGATCAATCAGCAGCAGGCCGAAAAGAATTTCCTTAGCCAGTATCCACAGCAGACATTATCAAGAAATATCGTTGCTGAACAGCCTGAAACCAATAAAAATGTAGTATTGATCTCCATTGAAAGTCTTTCTGCCGACTTCATGGAACACTATGGAAATACACAAAAAATAACGCCATTCCTGGACAGCCTTGCCGAAAAATCACTGATGTTTACCAATCTGTATGCTACCGGAAACAGAACGGTACGCGGACTGGAAGCTTTAACATTGTGTATTCCTCCTACAGCGGGAGAAAGTATCATCAAAAGAGATGACAATAAAAACAAATTCACAACCGGAAATGTATTTAAATCCAAAGGGTATGATGTTAAGTTTTTATATGGTGGTTACAGCTATTTTGATAATATGCAGGACTTCTTTAGCGGAAACGGCTACGGAATTGTAGACCGAAATAACTTTAAACCTGAAGAAATCACTTTTGCCAATGTTTGGGGAGTTGCTGATGAAGATATGGCTAAAAAAGCTATTCAGGTAATGAATGCTGAAGCAAAATCAGGAAAACCATTTTTCAATCACTGGATGACGGTTTCCAATCACAGACCATTTACTTATCCTGACGGAAGAATAAATATTCCAGGAACTGCAAAATCCCGTGAAGGTGGTGTAAAATATACCGATTACTCTCTTAAACTGTTCTTTGATATGGCTAAGAAACAAGACTGGTATAAAAACACTGTTTTCGTTATCATTGCAGACCACTGTGCTTCGAGTGCCGGAAAAACTGAACTTCCAATGGATAAATACAGAATCCCTGCAATGGTATTTTCAGAAGGGTTTATTCAGCCTCAAAAGTTTGATGCACTGATGTCCCAGATCGATGTAATGCCAACCGTTTTAGGACTATTGAACTTCAGCTACCAATCTAAGTTTTTGGGTCAGGATGTCTTCAAAAAAGAATTCCAGCCTAAGGCCTATATTGCAACGTACCAGGATTTAGGACTTGTAAAAGACGGCCGTCTTACCATTATTTCACCGGTAAAAAAGGCAAAACAATATTCTTTAGAACTGGAAAAAAGTGATTTAGCTCCGGCATTTAAACTCTATTACAACGAGAAACTCTTAAAAAATACAGACCAGAAATTGGTAGATGATGCCGTATCAGCATATCAATCTACATCCTACTGGTTAAAAACGAAACAACTTAACAGATAAAGATCTAGATATTTTTCGCTTATAGTTTGGCTTAAAATATTTAAATTAACGAATAAATTTATTACTATGAAATGGACAGACGACAGAGGCGGAAACGTTGATGACCGCCGTGGTTCCGGAGGTGGAAATGGAGGTATGATCGTAGGCGGAGGACTTGGAACTTTAATTATAGCAGCTATCGTGTTCTTTTTGGGAGGTGATCCATCCGGTATTCTGAATTCTGGCAGTATGCAGTCTTCAGGAAATTCCGGAGAACAAAGAGAACTTACAACTGGTGAAAAACAGATCGGGGAAATGGTAAAAATGATGGATGCATGGAATAGCCAGACCTGGACCCAGATTTTCAAAGAAAATGGGATGACTTATACTGATCCGGGTATTGTTCTTTTTGAAAATACAACTTCTTCAGCATGTGGTACAGCTCAGGCTGCCATGGGGCCCTTCTATTGTCCAGCAGATCAGAAAGTCTATATGGATATGAGTTTTTTCGGTGAGCTTCAGCAAAAATTCGGAGCTAAAGTAACGGAATTTACGGTAGCTTATGTTCTTGCCCACGAAGTAGGACATCATGTTCAGACTCTTTTAGGAACCACTCAAAAAGTGGATCAATTAAGAAGGAGCGGAAGATATTCTGAAGAACAGATGAACAGAGTATCCGTGGCTACAGAATTACAGGCTGATTTCTATGCCGGAGTTTGGGCGAAAAGGACCAATGACACCAAACATATACTGGAATCTGGAGACATTGAGTCTGCCATAGATGCTGCAGAAGCCGTTGGAGACGATAACATTCAGAAAAGAGGCCAGGGATATGTCAATCAGGAAAGCTTTACTCACGGATCGTCTGCACAACGTAAAGAATGGTTTATGAAAGGCTATAACACCGGAGATATCAGACAGGGTGATACTTTCAACCAGCTATTAAAATAGTTTATCAGAATCAAGATGATACAAAATAAAAATGCGGTCTTACTTTAAGACCGCATTTTTTATTTATTGTAATTCAATAGGATTAGAATTTTTCTTGGCTTCTTCCTTTACCCTTTCTTCCATTCTTTTTCTCATATCGGCAGGGCTCTGATTTCCTCCACCGCCTCCAGGGCCTCTTCCGCCGCCGCCTACTCTCATTGTAGTCGCAAACCCACCTTGTCCACCACTTTGATTCATGAATGACATGGGATCAGTTTTAAACTTTTGCTGCTGTTTTAAATAATCTGCTCTTTTCACTTTTAAAGTATTTCCAAACTGGTTCAAAGTCGGGAACTCAGCAATTTTATAATTTTTCATTAAATCAAAAGAATATTCACCTTTCTCATCTTCTACTTTTACGATCAGCCCCGGAAGCCCTCCAAACTTGTAAGGCCCATCCTGATAAGGAAGATCTGTTGTAAACCAGGCAGTCCATTTTCTTCCTCCAAAATCAGTTTCAGCCTTCTGAACTTTATACTCTCCTATTTTTCTTGTTTCTGATTCAATTTTCCAGTTCAGAGGTCGGTCTTCTTCATACGAATAGATATCTCTGCCAATTCTGTCTTTAAAGTAAGTCTTTTGGTTTGTTTTATCTTTTTCTACAGAATAATTGATATTCGTTCTCAAACCTTCCATCTGATCTCTGTTGATACTTCCTCTTCCGCCTCCACCTTGAAATGCTTTTTGCATGACAGAGTCTCTTTTGATCCTGTTTTCAGAATAAAACACAGATTTTTCCGGAGAAATGTCCAGATAAGCATTTTCTGTCTTAATGTCTGTTTTATTTTCTGCATCAGGTTTCATAGTCACCTGATACACAAACCTGTTTGCCTGTGCAGAAACATTCTGTATAAAGAGTGCCAATGCGATAATACCTAATTTTTTCATTTATATTTTTTTATTTATTTTAACTCAATTGGGTTTTGGACTGTATTAGTAAAGGAAGGACTTTCTACAGACGAACTTTGTAACATAGGAGAACCCTGATTTCCACCATCCATTCCGCCTCTGTGCATTCCGCCACCTCCGTGGCCTCCGCCCCTCATTCCTCCTCCGTTCATTCCACCGCCCATGCCGCCACCATGTTTTCCACCTCCGAAATTCATATTTCCGCCTCCGTTATTTCCAGCCATCGCTTTTCTATTTTTACCAAACTCCAGTTCCAGAGCAGCTTTATCTCCATGGAAATTAACTCTTGTACTTTGTTTAGCATCAGAGCTTATCTGTTCTTCAAAAGCATTTTTAATGATAATTTTTTGAGCAAGATCAAATTTGTAATCTCCTTTATCATCTTCCAGCTTCACAATCAACCCCGGTAATCCAGAAAACTTATAAGGTCCGTCAGATAGAGGAATCTCTTTTGTGAACCATGCCGTCCAGATCCTTCCTCCAAACTCTGTAACTGCTTTTTGGGCAGAATATCCATTTTGCTTCTCAATAATATTTGTCACTTCCCATTTTACAGGTCTGTCTTCCTGATAGTAAATCTGTTTTCCGGCCGCTCTTTCATAATAATATACTTTCTGGTCCGGAATACTTTTAGAAATAAAATATTCAAAAAAAGTAGGTTCAAAATGTTTCTTTCCTTCCAACTTTGAAAAATCTTTTTCTTCTTTTTTATCATTTTCTTTTACTTCTGATCTTAGAGAAGTAAAAAGAGAGTCTCTTTTCAGTTTATTTTCGCTGATGAATAATGACCGCTCTCCCTTAACATCCAGAAAAGTTCTTTCACTTTTCATACTTACCAGATTAATAGAATCTGGGTTTACAAGCGTTTCATAAACATATCTTGTAGTCTGTCCGTAAGACACTACGGTGAAAAACAATACAAAAAAAAATATTATTTTTTGTCCCATTACCAATTTTCTTTATAGATAGAAAATACGATTCAAGGTTAAAATCAGAAGTAAAATCTTCACATCAGGATAAGAAATTTATCTAATTTTAACATAAATCACCCCCTTCAAGATCGCTATTAATATCAGAATCATTAAAATAGATATCTTCGATTTGAGATTGCGGAAATTAGTTCGTATTTTTGCATCATTAAATCATTCTAAATAAATACAATGATAAAAGTATCAGACTATGCAAAGGAGAAAGCTATCCAGTTGATGACTGAAGATGGTTTTAACCCTGCTGAAGATTATATAAGAGTAGGGGTGAAAAGCGGCGGATGCTCTGGTTTAGAGTATGTTTTAAAGTTTGATAACCAAAAAACAGACACGGATCAGATATTTGAAGATAATAACATCAAAATTATTATAGATAAGAAATCCATCCTTTATTTGGCTGGAACAACTCTTGAGTATTCAGGAGGATTGAACGGAAAAGGGTTTGTATTTAACAACCCGAATGCATCCAGAACATGTGGATGTGGAGAATCATTTAGTCTTTAGAGAAAAGGCCTTAGATCCTAGACTTCAGACCTCAGAATCATTCTGAATTTTGAAATCTAAAATCTAAAATCTAAAAAAAAATAATGAGTAAATATACAGAAGACGATCTAAGAGTCGATCTAGAAAATAAAAAATATGAATTCGGTTGGGAAACGAAGATTGATTATGAAGACTTCCCGATCGGTTTAAATGAGGATATCGTCCGTGCCATCTCTGCTAAAAAAGAAGAGCCGGAATGGATGACCGAATGGCGACTGGAATCTTTCAAAATCTGGTTGAAAATGGTAGAGCCTAACTGGGCGAATATCAAGTATGAAAAACCAGATTTTCAAGCAATCCGTTATTATGCTGCTCCTAAAGTAAAGCCTGAACTGGCAAGTCTTGACGAGGTAGATCCTGAATTATTGAAAACATTTGCAAAATTAGGGATCAATATTGAAGAGCAGAAAAGACTTTCAGGAGTTGCTGTAGATATCGTAATGGACTCAATTTCTGTGAAAACCACTTTCCAGGATACATTGGCAGAGAAAGGAATTATTTTCTGTTCAATTTCTGAGGCTATTAAAAATCACCCAGATCTGGTAAGAAAATATCTTGGAAAAGTAGTTCCAAGAGGAGATAATTTTTATGCAGCATTGAATTCCGCAGTATTCTCTGACGGAAGTTTCTGTTATATTCCTAAAGGCGTAAAATGCCCAATGGAACTTTCCACGTATTTCCGTATCAACCAGGCAGGAACAGGACAGTTTGAAAGAACCCTTCTTGTAGCTGATGAGGGAAGTTACGTTTCTTATCTTGAAGGCTGTACAGCACCGTCAAGAGACGAAAACCAGCTTCACGCTGCGGTAGTGGAACTTATTGCTTTAGATGGAGCCGAAATTAAATATTCTACCGTTCAGAACTGGTATCCGGGTAATGAAGAAGGTAAAGGAGGTGTATTCAACTTTGTAACGAAAAGAGGACTTTGCGAAAGAAATGCAAAAATCTCATGGACACAGGTAGAAACAGGTTCAGCAGTAACATGGAAGTATCCTTCTTGTATTCTGAAAGGTGACAATTCTATCGGAGAGTTCTACTCTATTGCGGTAACCAACAACCACCAGTATGCAGATACAGGAACGAAAATGATCCACATTGGAAAGAATACCAAATCAACGATTATTTCAAAAGGTATTTCTGCAGGAAAATCTCAAAACTCATACAGAGGACAGGTGAAAGTAATGCCTTCAGCAAAAGGAGCAAGAAACTTCTCTCAATGTGACTCCTTATTGATGGGTAATGAATGTGGAGCTCACACTTTCCCTTACATTGAAATCAAAGATCCTACTGCACAGTTAGAGCACGAGGCAACGACTTCAAAAATTGGGGAAGATCAGATTTTCTACTGTAACCAAAGAGGTATTGATACAGAAAGAGCCATTGCTTTGATCGTAAATGGTTTCAGTAAAGAAGTTTTAAACAAGCTTCCTATGGAATTCGCTATTGAAGCACAGAAATTGTTGGAAATTTCACTGGAAGGTTCAGTAGGATAATCCTTAAAAAAAGATCTATTAGATACAAACAAACTGATTAATGGCAAGGTTTTCAGCGTTTTTATCAGATCAAAAACCGTTACATACGGAAATATAAGTTCTAATCTTCACAGAGGATTATGACAAACATAAAATATAAAAAGCTTCTCTTCGTCTGTTGAGAATACTGCAGATAATAGGTATTATTATACTTACAGAGAAGAAGCTCACACAATTATAAAAGCAAAAGTTAGCAAGAATGTTACAAATTAAAGACCTTCACGCCAAAATTGAAGATGGCGCAGAAATATTAAAAGGTATTAATCTTGAAATAAAGCCAGGCGAAGTTCACGCTATCATGGGGCCGAACGGAGCTGGGAAATCTACCCTATCTTCTGTAATCGCTGGAAAAGAAGATTACGAAGTGACTGGTGGAGAGATTCTTTTCCAGGGAGAAGACATCATTGAAGACGCTCCTGAAGATAGAGCTCACAAAGGAATTTTCCTTTCTTTCCAGTATCCAGTGGAAATTCCGGGAGTTTCTGTAACGAACTTTATCAAAGCTGCTTTAAACGAGACAAGAAAAGCAAACGGATTGGGAGAAATGCCGGCAAAAGAAATGCTTGCATTAATCCGTGAAAAATCTGAAAAACTAGGCATCAAGAAAGACTTCCTTTCAAGATCACTGAACGAAGGATTCTCCGGAGGTGAAAAGAAAAGAAACGAGATCTTCCAGATGATGATGCTTAATCCTAAACTGGCTATTCTTGATGAGACCGACTCCGGATTGGATATCGATGCTTTAAGAATCGTAGCAGATGGGGTAAATCACTTTAAAAATGAAGGAAATGCAGTTCTTTTGATTACTCACTATCAGAGATTGCTTAACTATATTCAACCTGACTTCGTTCACGTTTTAGCGGATGGAAAAATCATCAAAACCGGTGATAAATCTTTAGCGTTAGAACTTGAAGAAAAAGGTTACGACTGGCTTCTTAACTAAGAAGAAAATATATTATTTCAGAGATTACTTTTTTCGCAGTCATTCTTGAAATCACGGGAAAATAAAAATCTCTACTATTAAAAATTGGGTTCCCTATTCCTCGGAATAACAATATTTTAGTTAATAAAAAAAGAAAAAATGGTGCAAACCACAGATATACCAGTAATGGCATTAAAAGAACAAATTATAGAGAACCATAATGAATTTTTGGAGAGTCTTCGTCACCGATTTTTGGATGACAGCAGAAAAGCAGCTCTTCAAAGGTTTCAAAGCGTTGGTTTTCCGACAAAAAAAGACGAAGAATATAAATATACCAATCTAAAGGAAATCACGGAAAAAAGCTACAACTTCTTCCCGAAAGAGAGCCACAATATCACTAAAGAACAGTTTGATGAACTGCACCTTGGTGAAGAAAATTTTGATTGGATTGTTTTTGTAAATGGTAAACTTCACAAAGAACTTTCAAAAGTTTCTATTGAAAATGTAGAGTTCCTTTCATTCAACTATGCACTGAATGATGCAAAGCATAAAGAAGTTTTTGAAAAGTATTTCAACAGCATTGCTTCTAAGGAACAAGCTTTTACGAACTTAAACCTTGCCTACTGCAAATACGGTTTCTTTTTAAAAGTTCCTAAAAATGTAGTGATTGAAAAACCAATCCACATTTTTTATATTTCTCAGAATCAGGAAGAAAATACATTCTACAATACAAGAAACCTTTTGATCGTAGAAGAAGGCGCAAAAGTAGAAGTGATTGAAAGCCACCATAATTTTGACAGCACTTATGTATTGACAAACTCTGTAACAGAGATCTTTACATATCCTAATGCAAAGGCTGACTGGCACAAGCTTCAGAATGACAACAACACAACATATCTTATCGACAATACGTTCGCAAGACAGGAGAAAGACAGCTTAACAACTGTAAATACATTCACTTTCGGAGGTAAACTGGTAAGAAACAACCTTGATTTTATTCATAATGGATCCAACATCAATTCATTCATGAACGGAATCACCATCATCGGGAAAGATCAGCTGGTAGACCACCATACGGCAGTTCACCATAACTTCCCGAACTGTGAAAGTTATCAGAACTATAAAGGAATCTTCGATGGCAATGCCCACGGAGTTTTCAATGGAAAAGTTTTTGTAGATAAAATCGCTCAGAAAACAAACGCTTATCAGCAAAACAACAACGTGTTGCTAAGTGAAGGAGCAAGCATTGATACAAAGCCTCAGTTGGAAATCTTTGCAGATGATGTAAAATGTTCTCACGGATGTACAGTAGGACAGCTGAATGAAGATGCTTTATTCTACCTGAGAGCAAGAGGAATCTCTAAAAAAGAAGCTCAGGCATTGCTTTTATATGCTTTCGCAAATGATGCCATGCAGAACATTGATATAGAACCTCTAAAAGAGAAAATTTCAAAGCTATTGGCTGAGAAACTAGAAGTAGATATAGAATTCTAAGACTTATATATATTGATACGCAAAAGCACTTCTTTTTGAAGTGCTTTTATATTTCTTACAGATGTTATTTCTGTTTATTTTTTTAACCAGCCTTGGTTATCCTTATTATCTGAACGTTTCTTACCATTATCAAAATTGTAAGCCAGACCTACTCCCAATGTCTGCTTCAGCTGTGTTTTCCAGATCTGATTATGGTCATACAGCAGATCCAGGGTAATATTGGATGAAATATATTTATTGATCTTCATATTTAAGATCGCTCCATAAGCCAATACCAATCTATCCGGATGATCCAGATAATTAGAAAATACAGACGCTGTATTGGTCAGGTTAATATTCTCCATGATCTTGATCTTATAAATAGCAGTCCCGAGGAAACCGAACTGGAAAAGCGATGAATCACCATCATTTTTAAGGCCGTAAGTTCCTGCGGTTTGAAGATCCTTATCTAACACAAAAGTCCATCTTGCGTTCGCCGGACGTAAAGTCACGGTCAGATTATCATTAGGACGGTAAGTAACCCCTGCACCCACATTTACATATCCGGGAGCCATAAAATTGGAAATCTTTTTAGCATCAGGATTATTGCCATCTTCATATCCCGGAGCAAACTGAGTCTGAAGACCGGCTCCTGTAGAGAAATACCAGCTTTCAGCAAATTTTCTACCATAGTTTGTAGAAAGATTAATCACATCCTGAGTTTTTCTCACTCCTGTTCCCTGGGTATTATTCTGTCCATAGCCCAGAATAATGATATTTTCCCAAAGATCTTTCCCTTTTTCATACGTCAGGTTGTAATTGACACCAGCAAGCCATCCTACATTGTTGGCTCCACCTCCTACCCAGTTTGAAAAGGCCGCCTGGTTAAGCATTAATGTGTTTTGTCCCTGAATAGACCAGGCTTTAACAGTGTCTGCTGCCGGAGCATCTGTTTTAGTTTCTTGCGCCAAAGCCATCGCTCCAAAAGAAATGGAACTGATCAATAAAAGTTTTTTCATAATAATGATTTTTACAAATGTATAAATAATAATCTACGTCTAAATAAAATTCACTTTAAAATGAATTGAATATAGTTGATTTTTCGCTTATAATACAATGAAAACAAACTATTTAAACTACCCCATATTATGTCACAAACTTAAACCAACTTAAAACCACAGTATTTTAAAAACAAAAAAACGCCTCATTTCTGAAGCGTTTTTCTATTAAAATTGATGTATTCTATACTATTTTTTAATCCACCATTGACTGTCCTTACGTTCAGAACGTTTCACACCATTATCTATGGTATAAGCGAATCCGATTCCAAGGGTTTGTTTCATCTGTGTTTTTTCGATCTGATTGTGATCGTACAATAAATCTAATGTCACATTGGATGAGATATACTTGTTTACTTTCAGGTTCAATAGTGCTCCATACGCAAGAACCAGTCTATCCGGACGGTCAAGATAATTTGAAAAGACAGAAGCAGTATTCGTTAAATAAATATCTTCCATTATTTTCAGCTTATAAATTGCCGTTCCCAGAAAACCAAACTGTAATAATGAAGAATCACCATCACTTTTCAAACCATAACTTCCTGCCGTCTGAAGATCTTTATCCAATACAAAAGTCCATCTGGCGTTGGTAGGACGTAAAGTGACTGTAAGATCATCATTAGGTCTGTACGTGATACCCATACCGACATTCACGTAACCTGGTGCCATAAAATTCGATATTTTCTTTGCCTCAGGATTATTCCCATCTTCATACCCTGCAGCAAACTGGGACTGCAGCCCTGCTCCACCAGAGAAATACCAGCTTTTTGAAAATTTCCGTCCGTAGTTGGTAGAAACATTGATAACATCCTGGGTTTTCCTTATTCCCAATCCTTTGGTATCATTCTGTCCATACCCCAGAATAATGATATTCTCCCACAGATCGTTGTCTTTTTCATACGTCAGGTTATAATTGATCCCGGCAAGCCATCCTACGTTGTTGGCTCCCCCTCCTACCCAGTTTGAAAAGGCAGCCTGGTTGATCATTAATGTGTTTTTTCCAATCACTGACCAGTATTTTACTGTGTCCACCACAACCGAATCTTTCTTCAATTCTTCTTGTGCACTTGCATAAATCCCTATAAAAAAGGAAAGAATCAATAAAAACTTCTTCATTACTCAAATAATTTTCACTGCAAAAGTATTAATATAATTTTTTTTAAAGGCAAATTCAGCTTTAAAGAATCCTGTTTCATTAAAGTTTAATTACCTAACAATAAGATATCTCTATAAAATCAATGCCAAAATAATAAGTCTGAAAAATATTTGATACCTTTTGTCTTAAAATCAGGTGAGTAGAAATTGATTCATCGACAAATTTTCCGAAATTTACCATTGGCTTTTGATTTGACGTAAAATCATCATGTTTAAAAATGCAATTTCCAAAAGAGCGATTATATACCCATTGCTGATGCTTTCTGCGATGTGGCTCGGGTATTTTTTACAAATGCAGGGCTTTTTCCAAAGCTGCTTTGGAGCGATTATTCCGCTTTTGCCTGAAGGGCTTCTCGGTATAATTACCTCTCCTCTTTTGCATGGAAATATAGATCATATTATAGGAAACTCTATTCCGATAGCTGCACTTATGTTTTTGCTCTATCAGTTTTACCCTTTGGTAGCAAACAAAGTTTTTATTATCGGCTGGCTGGCAACAGGCCTTTTGGTATGGCTTCTTCCTCCTATCGACATTCTTTCCGGCGAATATATGTATACATGTACAATAGGAGCCAGTGGTGTAGTCTATGTACTTGCGTTCTTCCTTTTCTTCAGCGGGGTATTCAAATGGAATACAAAACTTCTGACTATTTCAATGCTTGTTGTGCTGTATTATGGAAGTTTAGTCTGGGGAATGCTGCCGGAAGAGCTGTTCTATAATATGCAGGAACCAAGTAAAATTTCGTGGCAGGCCCATCTTTCCGGAGCTGTAGTTGGAAGTATTATTGCCTTTGCTTTTAAAAATGTTGGGGAAAAGAAGAAAAAATTCATTTGGGAATTCCCTAATTATTATAGTGAAAAAGATGATAAATTGTGGCAGGAATACAAGGAAAATCATCCCGAAGATTTTATGGAACTTCCTTACAAAAAAAGAGATGATATCTGGGATCATTTGGATCAATTGAGGAAGAGATAAAAACTTATTTTCACTACATTTGAAAAAAAACACACATGATTTCCGAAGAATACCTTTACGCAATCGCCCTCCGCGAGTGCAGCCAGATTGGCGACATTCATTTTCATAAACTTGTCCGTACTTTTGGAAGTGCTCAGGAAGCATGGAAAAGAGCAAAGAAAGAATATAAAAAACTGGAAGGCATAGGGCAAAAAACAGTTTCAGATATTGGAAATAACAATCATTTGAAATTCGCAGAAGAAGAGTTAAATTTTTGTGAAAAGAATAATATTCAAATCAGGCTAAAACATCTTAGTGAAACCTCTCTCCTCCTCAATGAATGCAATGATGCACCCGCTATTCTTTATCAAAAAGGGAATATTGAAGATGCTGTTTCAAAAGTAAGCATTGTTGGAACCAGAAATATGACGTCTTATGGCAGGCAGTTTATTGAAGATTTTTTTGAAACTTCACAATCTTCAAAGTATGTATCAGTAAGTGGTCTCGCTCTGGGAGTTGACAAAGAGGTTCATGAGCAGTCTATTCGTCATCAGAAACCAACCGTAGCAGTCCTTGCACATGGTTTTCAATATTTATATCCGGCAAAAAACAGGAAACTTTCTGAGAAAATCCTTCAAGAAGGAGGTGCATTAATTACAGAATTCACTTCTTCTAAAAAACCGGACCGGGAAAACTTTATCCAGAGAAACAGAATTGTGGCGGGAATATCTCCGGCAACTATTGTAGTGGAAACCGCTTTTGGAGGAGGCTCTGTAAGTACAGCCGCTTTTGCCAATGATTATAATCGTGACGTCTTCGCCCTTCCCGGAAAAATTACAGATATCTGCAGTCAGGGATGTAATCAGCTGATTTTCCATAACAAAGCGACAGCCATTTCTACCCTAAAAGATCTTATCAGCATGCTGGGATTTAATGGTCCTAAAGAAAAAATTGAAGAGTTATTTCCTTATAGTGAGACTACAATACAATTATCTGATAATCAGAATTTAATATACCAATCTATTAAAGACCAACCTCAGATTTCTTTGGATGATCTGGCTCAGAAGATTGAGGTTCCCACTCACAAAATATTGCCAATAATTTTGGAATTGGAACTTTTAGGGAAAGTAAAATCATTTTCCGGGAGGCAATTTATCGTAATTTAAGATTTAACGATTTCTTAATATTGCATTATTTCACACATAACATTTCATTTTTAATAAAATTTGAACACAAATTATCAATTTAATAATATTACGAAACATTATTATTTAATTTTTAACAATGTTGAAATACAGTGTTGTGAATCTTGAAAAAAAAATTAAATTTGTTGACAATAATATTCAACCTTAATATATGGAACAATATAATATTGACCAGAAAATCCAAGAGTTTATTGCAAAAATTGAAGCAAAAAATCCTAACGAACCGGAGTTCTTACAGGCTGTAAAAGAAGTTGCCGTAACCGTAATTCCATTCATTGCTACTAAAAAAGAATACACCGGAATGAAGCTGCTTGAAAGAATGGCTGAAGCTGAAAGAATTATTATTTTCAGAGTTCCATGGGTTGATGATAAAGGAGAAATTCAGGTTAACAGAGGTTTCAGAATTCAGATGAACTCTGCTATTGGACCATACAAAGGAGGAATCCGTTTCCACCCTACTGTAAACTTATCAGTTCTTAAGTTCTTAGCTTTCGAACAAGTGTTCAAAAACTCTTTGACAACTCTTCCAATGGGAGGTGGTAAAGGAGGTTCAGATTTCGATCCGCAAGGAAAATCTGATATGGAAGTAATGCGTTTCTGCCAGGCTTTCATGACAGAATTGTGCAAGCACATTGGTCCTGAAACAGATGTACCTGCAGGAGACATTGGCGTTGGAGCAAGAGAAATCGGATATTTATTCGGACAGTACAAGAAAATCAGAAATGAGTTTACCGGAGTTCTTACAGGAAAAGGTCTTGCTTATGGAGGTTCATTAATCCGTCCTGAAGCTACAGGATACGGTGTAGTATACTTTGCTGAGCAGATGCTTAAGACTATCGGACAGAACTTCGAAGGTAAAACAGTAACGGTATCAGGTTTCGGAAACGTAGCTTGGGGAGTTATCAAAAAAGCAACTGAATTAGGCGCTAAAGTAGTAACTATCTCTGGTCCTGACGGATACATCTACGATAAAGATGGTATCAGCGGAGAAAAGATCGATTATTTATTAGAACTTAGATCTTCAGGAAACAACAGAGCTGAAGATTATGCTAAAAAATATCCATCTGCTGAATTCCACGCTGGAAAACGTCCTTGGGATATTAAGTGTGATGTTGCTTTCCCTTCTGCAACTCAAAACGAATTAGATTTAGATGATGCAAGAAAACTAGTTGAAAACGGATGTGTTTGTGTAACTGAAGCGGCTAATATGCCTTCTACATTAGATGCAATCAACTATTTCTTAGACAATAAAGTATTATTCTCTCCTGGTAAAGCTTCCAACGCTGGAGGTGTTGCTACATCAGGATTAGAAATGACTCAGAACTCTATCCGTCTTAACTGGACTTCTGAAGAAGTTGATGCAAGATTAAAGGAAATCATGATCGGTATCCACAAAGCTTGTAGAGACTACGGAAAAGACGAAGACGGTTATGTAAACTACGTAAAAGGTGCAAATATTGCCGGCTTCGTAAAAGTAGCAGAAGCAATGTTGGCTCAAGGAGTTGTGTAACAGAAAAAATAAAGGTTGGGAAAAATTCCCGACCTTTTTTGATATAGCCTGTTCCCGGGATAATGGGAAAAAAGTAAAAAGTGAAAGGAGAAAGCGCTGCTATATGCAGCGCTTTTTTTATTTTTATATCATGATAAACACTTTTAAAAATATTGATGAATATATTCTTCTGTTCCCAATAGAAGTACAGCAAAAACTGCTTGACTTGAGACAAGCCATCCATTCACAGGTTCCTGACTTGGAAGAGTATATTGGATATCAGATGCCAGCTTTCAGGTATAAAGGAAAACCTTTGGTTTATTTTGCCGCGTATAAAAAACACATTGGCTTTTATCCCGGGGCGGAAGGGATCCGTAATTTTGAAAAAGATTTTGAGGAAAGAAAATATACATTTTCCAAAGGAGCTGTACAGTTTCCTATTTCAGATGACCTTCCGTTAGAGTTGGTCAATAAGATTGTTCAGTTCAAAGTAGAGGAAATTGAACAGAAAAAATCCTGAAATACAAGATTTCAGGATTCCAACTAGTGTTTGCTAAAGTACTTTACTTTTTCTTCTTTTTGTCTTTCTTTTCTTCTTTAGGTGCATCTGCAGGTTTAGTCGCATCTGTAGGTGTTGTACTTACAGTTGGGTCAGTTGCAGGAGCAGTTTCCATTGTGGTAGCAGGTGATTTTTCCTGTTGAGTCTTGGAATCCGAAGGACTTGTAGTCTGTGTATTCGGTTGTTGTGTTTGAGTTGTCGTTGGGTTATTAGTAGAAGTATCGGCTGGCTTTTGTGGTGTTGATTGTGCTGATACTGCGATTACTCCGACTAATGTAAACGCTGCCGTTAAAAATAACTTTTTCATAATGTAATATTTAAATGATTGTTTAACTTAAACGAGGCATCATTTATAAAATTATATGCAATAAGCTTATTTAACGTACTTTATAATTATTTAAGAGGAATTTGCAAAAAATAATTCTAACGAATTTGGCTGGAGGAACGAAGCTTGAAGCTTGAAGTTTATCACAGTTGAACCATCATTTCTTTGGTATAACAACTTCCTTCTCCCAAGCTCTATCCGTGAAACCTACTTCGCTATGTTCTTCATCATTTTTTCTACAAATTCAAAGGCGGCCGGACAGATCACTGTATTTTTCAGCATCAGATCATTAATCTGGTAGATCTTTTTCCGGTCTGTATGAGGATATTCCCGGCAGGCTTTGGGCCTTACTTCATAGATAGAACAGGTATTATCACTATTCAGGAAATAGCAGGGAAGATTCTGCAGTACTTTATCATTGTCTTCATCTACTCTTAAGAACTTGGCTTCAAAATCTGCAGACTTCATACGGAGATGCTTGGCAATACGCTCAATATCCTTTTCTGTATACAAAGGACCGGTTGTTTTGCAGCAATTGGCACATTGTAAACAGTCTATTTCATCAAAAACTTCATCGTGGGTTTCCTGTACCACATAATCAAGGTTTTTGGGCGGTTTTTTCTTTAATCCGTCCAGAAATTTCTTGTGTTCCTTCTGCTTTTGTATTGCTTGTTTTTTATAAAAATCTAAATCCATTTATTCATTATTTCCCGTTGAATCCGGAAGATCTTCTTTCTTATATTCATTTATTTTATCCAGGTCCAGAACTGTCGAGAGATTTTCTTTGTTAGGATAATACATCGGAACAAATTTAGCCCCGTATACAATTTCTCTGGTGGTATAGGATGACCGCTGGACCACTGTATTGGAAAATACTTCATCAAATGCACGTACCTGCACAATAAGCTCGAGATCAGTATTTTTAAAATCCTCTTCTGAAAAGCCATAAAACGGAGAGTTTTCATCTATTTTATGCACTACAGTCCAGTTAAGAGCCAGCGTATTAATCTTACTCATCTGAATATTAAGCCTGTAAAAATTACTTTTTGCAACCCCATTTTCTATCACTTCAATGGCGACAGATACAATTACGTCTGCATCCGTCAATGCATTATTCTTATACGGAGCCAGCCTGAACATTAATGCTGAGGATTCCTGAAAAGGGGCAATAACTGCTATATCAGAAAATCGCAAATATGCTCTCGGCCTTGAAAATCTTCCGTAAAAAAGTCCCGTTGCAATGGCAAAGGTAAGCAATCCCAGAAAAGCCTCAAAAGTAGCTACAAGACTTGCCAAAAACCCCACAGGTGCTATTCTTCCATATCCTACGGTTGTAAATGTTTGAGAGCTAAAGAAAAAAACGTCAATAAATTCATTCAACGGATCACTTTTATCTATTCCGGTAAGATGCTCTACACCAATCAGATAATAGATCATTGCAAAAACAAGATTGATCAGAATATAAGCTATGACCAGATAAGAAATAAAGCGAAACGAGGAAAGATTCAGCATGGTATGGTACCAGCTTAACCTGTTAAAAACATTCACCCCTCTTCTTTGAACATTCGGAAGGCCGTCTTTGTTGATAAATCTTCCGGAGGCATTCGTTCCGAATCCACTGTTCTCCGCGTTTTTCTGACGGATCTTTTTTCTGAATCCTCCTGTCATTTTTTAATCATTTTGACTGTGTTATATTATGATTTTCCTTTGCAAATACGCTGATAATGATCAACTCTTTTCCTCTGTTTTATATTATTTAAAAAAGCAAAGTTATGTTTTTTAGTAATCATTCGGATAACAGATTTTTTTCCATACCCTTTTATGATGTTTTTACTTAAAATAACACCTACAAAAACAGCAGAAGATTTTGAACCTCTGCTGTTTGTACAATATTTACTAAAATGGTTTTATATAGTTTGTGCAGGAGATTCCATCACCGTAACACTTACATTGCTGACCGATTTCACTGTCCCGGATTCTCCATGTATAGTAGAAAGAAAATCAGGGAAATTTTCGATAGGAAAAGCCCAGTAATAATGACCATTGACCGGAGAAGGAAAGTTGGCCTGCAATCTTCCATTCAGCTTCATAGGGACAAAGTATTCTACAGAAGATCCTTTTAATTTCGTAAGGATAGAAATGGTCTTTTTAGAGTGCGCCGGAACAATAGTCTTGTAGGTACTGGTTTCTGTAATTTCTTCAGAATTCTCTGTACCTTCCGTTGTATCTCCTCCCACCACAACTTTTGTGCTTGCTGAAGCTTTTGCAACCAGCGGAATATCAACAGATACGGAAGCCGCTACCTCAAATGACCCTGAGACCGTACGTTTCCACGAAGTTGAATATCCTTTTTTGTAAGAATAAGACACTGTAATTTCGCTTTCACGGTCTCCGTTATTAATAGCCTCCGTAGTATAAGCATTATCCGGTAAATCTACTCCGTCAGTTTTTATTGTTACCTGAGGGGTGCCTAAAACAATAGAAACATTCGGATTGGGAGCTGTATTCCGGGTATCTCCATCTACAGAAAGATCAGGATTAAATATAATTCCATCCGGAACCTGGCCAGCGTAGGCAAAAACATTTTTTAACCTCGTTTTTTCACCAGAAAAGCTGATATCATATCCCATATCTTTCAAATGGTTAGCCTTGAAAGGGATTTCGCGCTCTTCATTAGCCGATCTGTTTACACCCAGATTATTATCTGACAGTTTAAACTCATCTACAATTTTCCAGCCTTTCTGCAGCATCTCAGCTTCTGTCAGCTGTACTTTCTTTACTTCAGAAGAATTTACCTTTTCTGAATCATCATTCATTACATTCACTTCATCTCTTGAACATGATACCGAAAGCATCAATAAGAGAAACCAAAAAGAATTGATTTTTTTAATCATTTTAATAATTTTTTAGTGTTTAATAGTTGAATTTACCAAAACTCAGGTTCTTTAAAGCCATTTTTTTGCGAATTAATCAAATTTTAATTTTTCCTAATTTTTTTCTTCTTATCTTGTGCTTTTCTCTAAAATGCTGTTTATATGAAATTTATCAATTGACCGACTGGAATTGTTTACATGATTTATACTAACTTTGAGCTATGAAAAAGCTTGAATCAAGAGAAGATATTGAACACCTCGTTAACGCATTTTATACAAAGGTCATTAAGGATGAAACCATAGGATTCTTCTTTAATGATGTCGCTAAAGTAGATTGGGATAAACATCTTCCTAAAATGTATTCTTTCTGGGAATCTATTCTTTTCGGGCAGATGTCTTATAAAGGAAATCCAATGGGCGTTCATTTCCCCATTAATGAAATACAGGCCATGGAACAGAAACATTTTGACCGATGGCTTGAGCTTTGGCGTACCACCATTGAAGAAAACTTCGTAGGAGAAAACGCAGATATGGCCATCTACAAATCCGAAAATATAGCAAAACTAATGGCTTTCAAGATGGAATTGGCGAGAAGACTTTAGTAAGTTACGGGATACTGGACGCGAGATGCTGAGTATCTATTTTAATCAGGCTTCCTTCTTATTTAAGGAACGATTACCGTAAAGATGTATGCTGCCAGGTTGACTAATAAAACGGTCCCATAAAGAACATTTGTTTTACCACGGCTTAATGAAAGCATTACGATAAATACAGATAAAGAAAGCAGAATAATATCTTTTTTATCCAAACCAAGTACCAGTGGAATATCATACATGATACACACTGCTGACACTGCAGGAATCGTTAATCCGATACTTGCCAGTGCAGAACCTAATGCCAGATTTAAGCTGGACTGTATCTGATTGGCTCTTGCAGCCCGGATTGCGGCTACTCCTTCAGGAAGAAGAACAACGGCTGCAATAATGACCCCTACCAAAGATTTTGGAGCTCCCAGACTTTGTACCATACCTTCTATTGTATCAGATAATCCTTTTGCCATAAGCACTACAATAACAAGGCAAACCACCAGAAAACCAAAGCTGATAAGCGTTTTTGCCAATGAGGGGATATAATGTTCATCCGGATGTTCATCTGGAACGATAAAGTAGCTTCTATGACGAACGGTCTGTACCATCAGGAAAATCCCGTAAATGACAAGACAGGCAATGGATATAAAGATAAGCTGAGCTTCGTTATAGAAAGGTCCGTTGACACTTGAAGTAAAATTGGGAAGAACAAGGGTAAGTACAAGGATTGAAACAATACTCACCAGATAAGTAGTTGCTGAAGTTCTTGCAAAGAACTGCTCATGATATTTAACACCACCTACAAGAATACATATTCCCAGAATTCCGTTAAGAATAAGCATTACAGCGGCAAAAACCGTATCTCTGGCCAGCGTGATCGCCTGATCTCCGCCGGCCACCATCAGTGAGATGATAAGCGCGACTTCAATAATGGTGATACAAAGAGCAAGAATAATGGTTCCGAAAGGCTCCCCTACTTTATGAGCCACTACTTCTGCATGGTGTACTGCTGATAAAACACTTCCAATCAATAAAATTCCCGCAAGAATATCATAAAGCACTCCCGCTCCCATCAGTCCAGAAAAGTAGTACCCTACTGCAAGAAGAGGAAAAATATAGGTATAATGTAAAAATTCTTTAGGTCTCATAAAGTGACTACAAAATACAAAAAATCTATGAAAATTTCAATATCAAAAGAAAATATTAATGATATTTTAATGAGGCCAGAAGTTAAAGTCCTGATAATCTGTCAACATATGAAACAGAAGTCCAATTCCTATAATTCTGATATTTCCTTTAAAGAACAGCATCAAAAAATACACCGCAATGGCATAATAAGAATGTAAGAAGTGAAAACCTATACTTCCTCTTGACGGATCAAAAATAGGATTAGCAAAAAGATGGTCCAGATCTACCAGCATCGTAGCAAGAAGAATAAAATAAGCCTTCTTCCAGTTTTTACGATAAAAAATCAATGCAATAAAGACCGGAAAAACGAGATGCAAAAAATAATGAGTAAAGGTTTTGAGCAATGCGATGTCAGATGGAGCCATTAATGAATAATTTATTCGGTTTCTAAAGTTACCACCGTAAAATTAAGGGTAATTCTCCGTTTTTTGCTTTTATTTTTACCCAATAATCCTGTGATTTATTTCCATACAACACATAATCTATGTTTGAAATGATTCTTTTTTCAGCATTTCCCAGCGTTTTCAGAGAAGAATACAGCAGAGCACTGTTTCTGATAAAGATGTAGTTTTCTTTTGAACGTGGTGAAAGTGATATTGGCTTTCTGGTTGAGTGTATTACCACTCCACTGTTATTCTGACTGATTGTATTGGGTTGGAAAGGAATTGCTGTAAATTGATTTTCACTGTTGACCCATTTTTTAGACTGGAAATACTCCAAGGTTTTTTTTGAATCATTACTTTGAATATCAATAATATAATTAGGCTGCGTTATTTTTTGAAAGGCCTTTTTTTCAACTTCATTGAAATTATCATCATATTCATAACTGATAATCGTGTCATTGACCTGTTCAATATCCGCGGTTGCTTTCAAGTAAACAGCCTGTGAGGAATCTGCTATACTTTTATTGAAAAGATGGGAAAATTTTCTGATATTTTCTTTGTCCAGTTCCATTTCCAGGAAGTGATTTCCCGTCTGGAGTTTAGAAGCAATAGAACTAAGAATTTCCGGAGTTGAATTGTTTTTTATTTCAATTTCATCATCATTTAACTCAATAGAAAAATTTTGAATTTTCTGTCCTGAAATGAAAGAAATACTCCCTGATGTATTATGAATCAGCTTATCGGCATCCCAAACAGGAGTTTCAGAAGTCTGAAGAAGTTTTTTTTGAATGTTTTCAAAAGCCAGATCTGAGGTTCCAGCAATACAATGATCTCCATTGATCATGATAAACATCTGATCCTTCTGAAAACGGTTGTTTCCTTTATCTACAAAGTTCTGTTTTTTTAAAAAAGCAATGAACTTTTGAGAATCTTTAAGCTCTAAAACACTGTACCATTCGGAAAGCTTTGTGTCTTTAATATGGAAAATCTGCAGGAAATCCGGAATTCTGATTCCTGAATCTTTCAGTGAGCCTGCACTTTTGCCTTTAGACTTGTTTCCTGACCAATGTGAAGGATGTGTTGCCAGGCTGAAGAGATACTGTCCCGTTATTTTTTTAATATCAATTAAAACTACCGCATCTGCGTTTTCAGGAATATATCTGAGGTTCTTATTTTTATGAAAAACCACAAAATATACTGCAACTGCGAGCAATAAAAATAACGGGACAATAATCTTCTTTTTATTCATCTATAAAATTTGTGGCTTCTCTTCTGTTTCTTTTGTTTTAAAAACCTGATCGAATACATCAAAGAAATACATTAAACTATTTTCTGAAGAATCTTTAATATTATAATTCATTTCAGTCTGAATGCTTTCTCCTTTCACCTCTGTTTTATAATATAATTCCCCTACATTTTTTCTGATCGCATCCAGGGCTTTTCTCTCTTTAGGGCTCTTGAATTCTTTATCTAAACCTGTTAAAAGCTTTTGGATATCCAATCTTCCTGATAAAGGATATTTTGCAGAATCTTTTGCCCATTTTCTGGAAATATCAGACTGGTTTACGGATAAGATATTGTCAGCAGAGCTCATCAGATATACAACCCCATCCTTTACTGTAAAGAACAGCTGATCAATATATCCTCCATCCTTTTCATCTTTAAAGGTGTAAAGGTTCCCTTTTTTAGAGAATCTCTTAGCCAGTTTTTTATTGGTAGTCAATAAATCAAAAATACGGTTCCAGTAACCCTCATTTTCTGTTGCAAATGCAAAAGTAAAGTTAGGAACAGCAATATCTTTGGTTTTCTTTACTTCTTTTTCGTTGAAATCAGCATCGTATTCGTAATCGGTGTATTCTACTTTTTTAGATTTTAATTCATTCAAAACAAAAATTCCGTTTCCTGGTGCTATTCTGGTAATGGCTTCTTCATCCAGGACAATTTTCATGGTTTCCATAATGAGTTCCATTTCTTTTTTGTACTCATTTTCTCCGGAATCCTGAAGCAGGCTGTACATCATATCAAAGCATTTGGCACCATTCACGTTCATTGCATAGTATCCAACGCTTTTTTCATTGATCAGTTCCAGCAGCTTTTTATTTTTCTTTCCTTTATAAATAGCTGAGATATTCTTTTGAATATCAGCGTTTTTATGTTGATAATTATTAACAAGTCTTACTTTATCTTTATCAAAATACAGATTGTAAGAGTAGTTGGAGTTGTACATATTCTTAAAGAACTGTCCATAACTATAGAATTTCGTCATCTTGCCATAGATTCCTTCATTCACAATTCTCCCGTAGTCAGTGTAGACAAAAACATCAGAATTAGAATCTCTGAATGACAGCATTTCTTTAGGAACTTCAATTTCAAGGTTTGAACTGAAGTATTGGTCAAAATGATCTTCAGCATTCTTTTTAACGATCTTAAAGTTTTCTCTGCGGATAGAATCCTGTTCTTTCTTGTAAGATGTCTCTTCTTCCTCGTCATACGCTGCTTCAGGCATTTCTTCCCCGTTTTCAGAGTTTTCGGCACTTTCTTTCTCTGCAGGATACTGGTGGTGTTTCTGCAGATACTTGATATCTTTCTGAATTCTTGCGATCTCGTTATTATTATCTTTAATGCTTTCTTTCAGATACTTAATATCATCTTTAAGGCTTTTGATTTCCTCTTTATAATTAAAAGGCTTTTCCGGCTCATCAGTATAAGCGCTATCTCCGGCATCTACTGCAACGCTGTCAACCGCAACCGCTGTACTGTCTGCAACAGCTTCTGTAGTCCATAGATCCTTATAAGGTTTGGTATAGCTTATCATCCTAAGAACTGCGCGGCTTCCGTTCCAGGCAACAAAAATATCATCATCAATATCTACGTAAGAATAGTTCTTTTTATTAGAAACTTCCTGTCCTTTTTTCTTGACAGAATTAATGAATTCCTGAAATTTCTCCTTATTATCAATGATAAAATGAGTATTGTAAGCCTTAATAGAGTCATTAAAGCTTGCATAATGGTATTGAACGGCGTCGTACTTGATTCCGGTTTTTGAATAATCTGTCCACGAAAGGGCTTCTTTACTCTTTTTACTCAGCTCATGCAGCAAAGGATTCAGTTTATTCCAGTTGATTTTGTTATTAAGCTGTTTCCCGTTGACTTCCATATAAAATACGGCATCCGTAGGGATTTTCATACTATTCTGGGCAAAAACCAGTGTAAAACCAAAGAGTACAAAAATAATTTTTTGTGTTTTTAATAAGATAGATTTCATGACTATAGTTTAGAAATTTATTGGAAAAGGATTGTGTTTTGTATTTGTTTTTTCTGAAGAATCAAATCCAGAATATCAGCCTCCAGTTTGAGTGCTTTTTTATTGGGAGAAAGCACATAAGTATTGTTTGTTTGTGATTTCACCGTACTCTCGAACTGCATGATGGAAGTATATCTGGCATCATTAAAAACTTCCTTATCTGCCTTGCTCATCTTGTCATAATCTGTTTTGAATGTATTGACTTTATTTCTTGTCAATGTCTTTTTTGTAAGATTCTGACTGTAAATTTGGGTAGGAATCATTTTACCCAATATGTTCTGAGCTTTAAGTTTTTCCAGTCCGGCATTGATGTTTTCAATTTTTTTGAAATTACAGCTCAGTTTGATGATATAATTATCAAAATCCATGGATGTTTTCACATTGCTGATTCCGGGAGTTCCTTTGAAAATTTTTGCTGCTTCATTGATTTTGTTTTCAATATCAGCCTTTTTGGGAACTTTTTTACCATTGATAGTTTCCATTTTGGAGATTGAAGCCAGCCTTGTCTTGCTTTTGCTGCCATTCAAAATAATCGTATACTCTCCTGTACCGTCAGCCTTTACATTCACTTTATCAAGAATGTCGAAACAGCTTGTCAGGAACAGCAAAGGGACACATAAAAGAAATAATCTGAGAAAATTTTTCATGATTGGGTTTAAAAGCACAAAATTACTCAATTCTGACCTTACATCCTTACAATCTTTGATTTTTTGGCCATAAATAGCTGTTTCCCGGTACTTTTTTAGGGGAAAATACGGTACGATTCCGTATACTATTTTTTAAATACGTCCTTTCAGATAATCCTGACGAAGATCTTCGTCCAGCTTTTCAATAGCATACCGAAGGCAGGTTCTGGGCATTTCTTTGTAATATAAATTCAGATAGCTGATCAATTCGCTTTCATTCTTATTCCCCATTTCGCGTAACAGCCATCCGTTTGCTTTATGCATCAGATCGTGAGGATGCTTCAGATTTCGGGTAACGAATTCCTTAGTAAGATCAAATGACCCCTTTTTTATATAATGCATTGTCCCCACAACGGCTATTCTCTTATGCCACATTTCTTCAGATTCCGAAAGCTCTCTGAGAAGGTTTTCTTTCTGATTTTCAAAAGCATACCTGCCCAGAATTTTATAACAGCTTGAATCTACCAGATCCCAATTGTTGACATGAGGAAGATGATGAAGATAAAATGCAATCACTTCTTCTTTTACAGCTTTATCTTTTGTTTTTTCAAACTTTGAAATCAGCATAAAAAGCGCTGTCAGTCTATGTTCGTGGTATTTGGAAGAGAGTAATGTACTGAGTTCTTCTAAATTTATTTTCGGATAATATTCTTTGGCAACAGACCGCTGATCCGGGACTTTTACGCCCAGAAACAAATCCCCTTCCCCATATTCTCCTTTTCCCGTTTTGAAAAACCTTGGAAAGAATTCTGCCTTTTCAGGGATGGATAAAACAGCCAGTGATTCCTGTATTTCTTTAACAATACTCATATCCGAAATGACTTCTATTTATAATTTACGCTTTCTCTTCCAGGGCAATACTCTCCTGTTCTTCCTCTTCTTTTGCAATCTTATTAGGGTTGGCCACTTTGGCAATGGTAAGCCCCTGAACAATGATTGAGAATACGACAACACAGTAGGTAATACTTAAAATAATCTCACTGTATTCACTTTTAGGAATAGACATCGCCAATGCAATGGAAACTCCACCACGGATTCCTCCCCAAACCAGAACTTTTACCGTCTGCGGACTGAAACTTTTTCTCAAAGAAGTAAATTTCGTAGGTCCCCAGATTGAAATAAATCTTGCCAGCAGAACCACAATGATTGCCAGTAATCCAGGAATCATGAAGTGCTTAAGGTCTTTGATCATCAAAAGTTCAAAACCAATGAACAGGAATAATACGGCATTCAGAATTTCATCAATCAGTTCCCAGAATTTGATCAGATAATCCTGAGTGACAGATTTCATTTTAAAGCTTCTGTTGAAGTTTCCCATAAACAATCCTGCTGCGACCATAGTCAGCGGCCCGGAAATATGCATTTGTCTTGCAATAAGATAACCGCCCATCACTACAGAAAGTGTTACTAATACCGAGATAATATAATCATCCACTTCACGCATCAATCTCGAAGTAACCCATCCTAGCAGAACTCCCAATAGAAGGCCTCCTCCCGCTTCTTTAAGCAAAAGTAATCCGATGGTTTCAACTCCCAGATCCACTTCTTTTCCAACGGCAAGCTGCAAAATTACTGTAAAGACCACAACCGCCATACCATCATTGAAAAGAGATTCTCCGGCTACTTTTGTTTCCAGTGATTTGGACACCTTAGCCTGTTTCAGAACACTCAGAACCGCCACCGGATCGGTAGGCGAAATTAATGCTCCAAAGACAAGACAGTAGATGAAAGGAAGTTTAACACCTACATAAGGCAGTAAATAAAACATTCCAAAACCTACCACAAAGGTAGAGATCACAACTCCCACCGTGGAAAATATCACTACAGGTCTGAACTGTTCTTTCAGGTCATTAATATTAATATGAATTCCTCCTGCAAAAAGAAGAAAATTAAGCATAGCCCCCATCAAAACCTCTGTAAAGTCGATACTGTCCATCAGATTATGAAGATGTCCGAAAGTTCTCGGAAGTACTGTTTCTCCAAACATTACCAGAAAAATAGATACCACAATGGCGATCACCATAATTCCGATGGTACTTGGAAGTTTTAAAAACCTGTAATTGAGATATGCAAATATTGATGCTAATACGATTAATGCTGAAAATGAATAATATAATTCCACTAAGTGTTTCTTATTTTATGATTAATTGGTGAGTTCTAAATAGAGTATTTTAATATAGAGCTGCTGCCCTTCTTTTTCCCAAACATCAAACATACCGTCTTTAGCGGGTTTTGAGCTTCTCGTATAATCCTTACCTATATTCAGAATGTTCAGAAGAATGTATTCATCTCCTACAGAATTGACGATATAGGCTGTTTTTTCAGATTTTCCGTCTCCTGAGACTTTTATTCCTTCCGTAAGCGAACGAAACTGATTCAGGTGATGTATAAAATTGCTGCCATCCTTCACAGAATCATAGGCTCTGAGAAGGATCAGCAAAACATCCAGGTTCGTAGGATCTTTATCATACAAAGCTTTCCCCTGCTTGATACAGTCTGCAAAATTGTTCTGCTTAAAGGCTTCAGCAAGGCTTTTAAAGCTATCATCTGACGTGCTTACTTTATCTTTCCTGAAATTTCTTCCATAGTAAAGATATTGTGACTCTATACTGTCCAAAGACTTTGGATATCCCTTAAATTTAAAAATAAGCTTCTCATAATTGTAGGGAGAATCAGAATTTTTGAGACTTTTCTCAACAGCTTTTAAATCAAGTTTTGATTTCTGGCTGAAACCAAAAACCGAAAACATGATGAATAAAAGGAAAAAGTGATATTTCATTAATTGTTGCTTTCTTCTTCCTCGTCGTTATCGAAATATTCGAAAAGGAAATCATTGTATGGGAATCTGGAAATATGAATCTTCATCACCTCATCGTAAATCATTTTCTTCATTTCCGGGAAGTTTTCCTTCGTTAAAGCAGAAATGAAAACAGTTGGATACTTTGATTTTCCCATCCATGTTTTCGTCCACTCTTCCAGAGAAATATTTTTACGGGTTGAAGGGGTAAGATCGTCTTCATCCTTTTTCTCATAACTGAAATCGTCAATCTTATTAAAAATCATAATCATCGGTTTCTGATGGGCATTGATTTCCATCAAAATATGATTTACAGATTCTATGTGATCTTCAAAACTCTCGTGCGAAATATCCACTACATGAATCAAAAGATCAGCTTCACGAACCTCATCCAAAGTAGATTTGAATGATTCTACCAGCTGAGTAGGCAATTTTCTGATAAATCCTACCGTATCTGTAAGCAGGAACGGTAAGTTTCCGATCACCACTTTTCTTACTGTGGTATCCAGAGTGGCAAATAGTTTATTTTCTGCAAAAACCTCAGATTTTGAAATAGAATTCATCAAAGTAGATTTTCCAACATTGGTGTATCCTACCAAAGCGGCACGAACTACTTTCCCACGGTTATTACGCTGGGTTGCCATCTGCTTATCAATGGTCTTCAATTTTTCTTTCAGTAATGTAATTCTGTCACGGATAATACGACGGTCAGTTTCAATTTCCGTTTCCCCAGGACCTCTCATTCCAATTCCCCCTTTCTGACGTTCAAGGTGGGTCCACATTCTCGTCAATCGCGGTAAAAGATATTGATATTGTGCCAGTTCTACCTGAGTTCTCGCATAAGAAGTCTGAGCTCTCTGGGCAAAAATATCAAGAATAAGATTGGTACGGTCCAAAATCTTAACCTCCATATCTCTTTCCAGGTTTTTAAGCTGGGAAGGAGAAAGCTCGTCATCGAAAATTACAGTTCCTATCTCGTTTTCTTTTACATATTCTTTTATCTCAATTGCTTTTCCACTTCCGATAAAGGTTTTGGAATCCGGCTGAGTCAGTTTTTGGGTAAAACGCTTTTGTACGGTTGCTCCGGCTGTGAAAGCTAAAAACTCAAGTTCATCTAAATACTCTGTCAGTTTTTCTTCGTCCTGGTTCTGGGTAATAACACCCACCAAGACCGCTTTCTCATAGTTATGTTCTTTCTTTTCTAACATTAAGTTCTATCTATGTTTATGATTTTTACAAGTTAATATTTTTCAGAAAAAAAACAAAATCAATTTTTATTTAATAACATATTTTAATATAAATTTAAGTTTACTGATGAAAGTTTTACAAAAAATCAATAACTTTATGTAATAAATTTCTGATTATTAAATATTTAAACTAAAACTAATCTCCGGAATATCATGATTACCCATATTAGATGTATGATTATTGATGATGATGAACTGGACAGACTGGTTCTTCAGCATTATATCAAACAATACCAAAACATTGAGATTGTTGCCTCTTTTGATTCTGCAGAAAAGGCGATTCCCTATCTTGATCTCCCCACAGACCTTCTGATCACTGAAACTAATTTACGGGGAATGTGCGGACTCGAATTCCGGAAGCTGGCCCATAAAATCCCGGCCTGTATTTTTGTAAGCTCACATCCGGAACTGGCTGCCGGAGTTTTTGAAACAAACACTTTAGATTTTATTACCAAGCCACTTACTGCAGAACGTTTTCATTATTCTATGGAAAGACTTTTCGATTTTTTTGAAGTAAAAGAGAAGTGCAAATGCTATGATGCCATGGTAGGAGAAAACTGCATTAAAATAAAAGAAGGTGGAAACATTTTTCAAATCAAAATGAAAGACATCCTGTATCTGGAAGCCCTGAAAGACTATACAAGGATCATTACTCTTGAAAAAAATCACTGTATTTTAAATTCTCTGGGCAATCTCCTGCAAAAAAACTTTTTTGATTCTTTTGTTAGAATACACAGAAGCTATGCAGTACCGCGCCACCTCATCCGTGGAAAAAACTGCCACGAAATAGAACTGGCTCATCACATCAAGCTCCCCATCGGACGAACCTATAAGGATAATCTTTCTTTTTTCAATCCTTAAAAGGTTAAATAAACCCCAATAATAATTCACAAAACGCCATTGGTCGATTATTTCTGCCGTTGGTCTATTTTCCCACCATTCAATTGAGATAGGTGGTAATTTAGTCTTCCCAAAATTCCCTTAAAAAACACATCTATTAATCACCAAAAACTGTTATCCATGGAAAGAATATCTATTTATTGTATTATTCTGTCTGTCTTTTCTGTCCCCATACTGCACGCACAATCTGCAGTTTTGGCAACCGGACTGGATGCTTCAGCAGCTAATGGTTTTGTTTCTTACAGTGTAGGCCAGACGACCTACCTTGAAAAAGGAACAGGACAGGTTCTCGAAGGCGTTCAACAGCCTTACGAAATTATCACTCTTACTTCCCTTGAAACTTCTTCTGAACTCACAGGCATTTTGCTTTACCCTAATCCTTTCAGAGATTATTTGTATCTGGATTTCACCTCAAATAATTTTAAAGGATCAGAGTATCAGTTATTCGATGCCCAAGGTAAGCTGGTAAAAAAAGATAAGATTTCACAATCAAAATCTGAGCTTAATTTCTCCTCACTTCCATCTGCGATGTATATCATCAGGATTACTCAAAATGGAGAAAATATTAAAACATTTAAAATCATCAAAAAATAAAATGCCATGAAAAAAATATTATTATTGTTTTGGATCCTGACCGGTTTCTTTATGGGACTTTCTCAGGCTCCGGAAAAAATGAGCTACCAGGCTGTCATGAGAAACGGTTCCGGACAACTCTTAGTCAATCAAGCTATAGCCGTAAGAGTCAGCGTATTGCAGGGATCTCCTGCCGGCGCCGCAGTCTATTCAGAAAGACTCACCGGAAATACCAATGCCAACGGACTTATCAGCCTTGAAATAGGAACAGGAACTGTACTTACAGGAACATTTGCCACCATCGACTGGCCTGCAGGGAGCTATTACTTAAAAACAGAAACTGACCCTGCCGGAGGAACCAGCTATACTATAGTAGGAACCAGCCAGCTGCTAAGTGTTCCTTATGCTATGTATGCCAAATCTGCAGGCGGAGGTGGCGGAAGCTTTACAATTCCTTATACCACGACTGTCAATAATGCTTCTACTTTATTTTCATTAACCAATGATGGGGATGGAACATCTTTAGAAGGCAATAACAGCACGACTACGTCCAATATTGCAGCAGTAAGAGGAATCGTCACCAATACAGCTCCCGGAGGATTTTCTTCAGCAGTTCGCGGGATTAATAACGGAACCGGCGGACTGGGAGTAGGTGTATACGGAAGCCAGGCCGGAAGCGGATGGGGAGTTTACGGCACAACACCTAGCGGCTTAGGAGTCTACGGAAATGCCACAGGAAATGGTTATGGAGTATATGCAAACAGTAATACAGGAACAGGTCTTAATGCTACCAGTAATAATGGAATCCCTGCAAGTATTGCAATCCTCAATAACGCGAATAATAATGTTGCTCTTAATGCATCCAGTGTAGGAAATGGTACGGTTGTAAATGTTACGACCTCAGGAAACGGAGCCGGAGTAAGAAGTTCTACTGCAGCAGGATTTGGGGTACATGGCTCCACCTCTTCTCAGTCTTCTGCAGGTATTGTTGGTGATAATACCGGAGCTGGTGAAGCCATCGTTGGTAGAACAACCAGTGATATTGCCGGAGCTGTAGTAGGCCGTAATGACGGGGGAGGATATGGAGTAAGAGGATTTGTTGCTACCAACACATCCGGAACCGGTATAGGTGTTTATGGACAAGTAGGTTTAAATAACAGTACAGGCCGTGCCGGACGATTTGAAAATTTTAACCAGACAAATACTACAGGAAATACTTTTGAGGTAGAAACGAATGGAAACGGAAATATTCCGGACAACACACAGGGAAATGCAGCCTCTTTTCTAGTTGACAACACCAATAGTGTCGGTGCAGCAGTAAGAGGGGAAGTAAACACTATTTTCGGAAACTTTGGTGCAGCAGGTATTTTTGGAATTTCTTCAGGAACAGGAGGACGTGCAGGATTATTCTACGCTTCCAATCCTGCCGGAAACGGAGCTTCATTGATTGCCCTGACAGATGGTAACGGTAACGCCATTACTGCCAATGCAGGAAAAGATGGTAACGGAGTGGAAACCAACATTGATGGAGCCGGAAATGCGCTTTATGCATGGGTTCCTTCTTTTGCTACCGGACGTGCCGCAAGATTTGAAATATTCAATGATAATAATACTAGTGATGTTATAACATCAACCACTATTGGAAACGGTATTGCAGGGAATTTTAAAGTAGACCGAACTACAGGAACTTCCCCAGCCATAAAAGCTGAAGTAAATTCACAGTTTGCTAATTTCGGTACTGCAGGAATCTATGCGATATCTTCAGGAACCGGAGGGTATGCAGGTCTGTTCCACGCTTCTAATCCTGCCGGAAATGGACCAGCATTAGTCGCTATTGCAGATGGAAATGGAAATGGGATCACCGCCAATGCCTCGAATACCGGAGACGGAGTGGAAACAACGGCAGATGGAACAGGAAATGCCATTTTTGCCTGGGTTCCTAATTTCGGGAATGGCCGGGCTGCAAGATTTGTTAATTTCAATACTTCTAATACCAACCCGCCCCTTACAGTAGAAACTCACAGCACCGGTTCTATCGCTCTATTTAAATCCGGAAATCCGGGCACGGTGAATGTGGCAAGAATCAATTCAGCTGGACGTGGATTTTTTAACGGAGGAACTCAAAACAGCGGTGCTGACGTTGCAGAAGTCTTTGATGTAGACGGAAGTATTTCTCAGTATGAACCGGGTGATATTCTGGTCATCTCAACCACCGCAGACAGAACTGTTGAAAAATCTTCAACACCTTATTCCAGTCTTGTTGCAGGTGTATACGCTACCAAACCGGGTGTACTACTTACGGAAGAACATATTGATACTGATATTTCCGATAAAGCACCCATGGGTGTCATTGGGGTAATTCCTACCAAAGTATGTCTTGAGAACGGAAAAATAAAACGAGGAGACCTTTTGGTAACTTCATCCAAAGCAGGCGTTGCCATGAAAGCGGATATCAAAAAGGTAAGAATAGGACAAGTAATCGGAAAAGCACTTCAGGATTATGACCAAAAAGAGATCGGAAAAATTCAAGTATTAGTCAACATAAAATAAACCGTCATGAAAATAGCATATATTATCCCGTTATTATTTTTAAGCACTATTATTTATGCTCAAGAAAATAAGCAGGCTGTTCCGATGGAAGATCAGGCACTGGTTGTAAAACAGGCCAAAGAACAACAGGCGATCCTAATGCAGGAAGCAAAGGAAAGAGACGAAAAGAAAACTGTAAATACCGGATTACCTTCTGATCATAGTCTTACTGTTAAAAAACAAGAATCCAAACCAAAGGCAGCTGACAATTCAGGAAAATTACTTCCCAATACAGCAAGTCTTGAAGAAATAAAAAAAACAATCCCCAACAGACAGGCATATCATAATACTATAAATTCTAGGAACACAAAAATGACAGTTACCGGGCTGCCTAATACAGCAACCCTGGAAGAAATAAAAAAAACAATTCCAAAAAACTAATGACTCTCAAAGGCTAATAACCTCAAAAAGCTGATAACCAAACTAGATTTTTCAAACCAAGAAGTCCGCTGCAAAGCGGACTTTTATTTATATTGTATGAATGCATAATTAATCCCAATCAGCTGCTACAAATTTCATTGAATTTCCATTACCATCATTTAAGGTAAGGAAATGCCCTTCTACCGAATATTTTGTCATCGTTTCAAACTTCTTCTGAAAAGAGGTTTCAAGATTCATATCCTGACATGCTTTCATAGTACTTATTCCATTTGAAATTTTCACTTTTCCTCCTTTTTTAAATTCAGAAACAAAAGATATTTGGTTGCATCCCATATAGGCATTCCCCTGAATTTTACCGTCAACGATACTGGCTGTCAGATTAATTTCTGCTTTATTCGCAATGAGCTGCTCTTTTGAAAAACCATCGAAGGAAACCAGCATCCACTGCCTTTGAAGGGAAGGATTTTTATCCGGCACTGCGGAACAATTCAAAACAAGTCCTAAAAGTAAAACTGCAAAAATTGATAAGAGTATCTTTTTCATTCGGACTATCATCCCATTTTCATACCAATCCGGGACAGAATCTCGTAAAAATTAGTAAATTAGCGACACAAAAATTATTTTATAAAATGAAAAGACTATTTCTACTATTCACTTTCTTACTGGGCTTTGCTCAGATGAGGGCGGATGAGGGGATGTGGCTGCTAATGCTCATCAAAAGACTTAACGGTGTTGATATGCAAAAAGAGGGTCTACACCTTACGCCTGAAGAAATTTATTCTGTAAACAATTCAAGCTTAAAAGATGCTATCGTAAGTTTCGGTGGTTTCTGTACAGGTGAAATTGTTTCTGATAAAGGACTTATTTTTACGAATCACCACTGTGGTTATGGTGCTGTTGCTGCGGCTTCTACACCAGAAAAAGATTATTTGAAGAACGGTTTCTGGGCAATGAAACAGAAAGACGAATTCAATGCAAAAGATCTTTATGTAAGATTTTTAGTGAGAATGGACGATGCTACGCAGAGAATCACTTCTAAACTAAACAACAATATGACCGGAGCAGAAAGAAAAGCTGTTATTGATGCTGAAACAAAAGCTATCCAGACAGAAAACTCTGAGAACGGGAAATATACTGTAGTAGTAAGAGATTTCTTCAACGGAAATGAATTCTACTATTTCGTATATCAGGATTATAAAGACATCAGATTGGTAGGTGCTCCACCTTCATCATTAGGAAAATTCGGAGGAGATACGGATAACTGGGAATGGCCAAGACATACAGCGGATTTCACGGTTTTCAGAGTATATGCTGATGCTGCAGGAAACCCTGCTGAATATTCTCCTAGCAACACTCCTTTGAAGCCTAAGCATTTCCTTCCGGTTTCTCTTAAAGGAATCAAGCCTGGTGATTTCTCAATGATCTTAGGTTACCCTGGAAGAACAAACCGTTACCTGACTTCTTACGGAATTCAGCAAATGGTAACTAAAGATTACCCGGCTTGGGTTGAGGCTTCTAAACTTGCCATGGATGTAATGAAAAAGTATATGGACAAGGATAAAGCAACTCAGCTTAACTATGCTTCTCAATATGCTTCTGTAGCTAACTACTGGAAAAACAGACAAGGTACTATTGATGCCGTAGAGAAAAACGGAACCATTTCTGACAAACAAAAGATTGAGGAAACTTACAACAAATGGGCTGCAATGCCAGGAAACGATGTATACAACGGTGTTTTAGAAGACATTGGGATATATTACAAGCAAGTTTCTGATAGAAACGTTGAAAGAAACTATGCTTCACAATTTTCAAGAAATGCAAAATACATTACCCTTGCTATGCAGGTAGGTTCTGTACTGAAAGCTTATGCTGCTCAGGATATGCAGGGAAGACTTACAATGAAAGCTAAAACTGAAGCGGCGATCAAAGCTGCTTATGAAAACTTCAATCCATCTTTAGAAGGTGAAATGCTTGCAGCTATGACAAGTCTTTACCAGGCAAGAGTTAAAAATCCTGATGTTGCTTCTGCTACTATTTTAGGATTAGATGCTAAAACAGTTTCTAATTTAGCGTATTCTTCAATCTTTGCTAACAAGACTTCTGCAACGAACTTCTTGTTAAATCCAGATGCATTAAAACTTGATGCTGATCCGCTTTGGAAAGCAGCTAACGGTATCGTTGCTGATCAAAAAATAAGCACTGAGAGATTTGTAAAAATAGATGATAATTTTGCGAAAAATAACCGTTTGTTTTTAGCAGGTCTTATGAAGGCTATGCCTGAGAAAAAATTCTATCCGGATGCTAACTCTACCATGAGATTAACTTATGGTACTGTAGATAAATTACCTATCAGAAATGACAGAAACTATTTCGGTGTTACTGATAACTATTATACAGACATGACCGGTCTTGTTGGAAAATACAAGAAAGGTGATGAAGAGTTTGATCTTCCTCAAAGAGTGATTGATCTTTACAACCTTAAAGATTTCGGACAGTATGCTGATGCAGCGGGTTATATGCCTGTAAACTTCCTTTCTAACAATGATATTACAGGAGGTAACTCTGGTTCTCCAGTAATTGATGGAGACGGAAACCTTATCGGTATTGCTTTCGATGGTAACAGTGAGGCATTAAGCGGTGATATTGTATTCGAGCAGGAATGGCAGAAAACAATCAACGTAGACGTTCGTTTCGTTCTTTGGACAATTGATAAGTTTGCTGGTGCAAGAAGAATTGTTGACGAATTGAAGCTTGTAAGAGGAGAAAACACTCCAGCTGATACAAAAACTAAAAACTCAGGTACTACAACAACACCTAAGAAAATCAATAAAAAATAATCTTAATTGATTTATTTTTCAAACCGTGAAATTTACTTTCACGGTTTTTTTATTTTTGACTATTAAAATCTTTCATTATGGATCCTCAAACAATCAAATTTTCTGCTATCATTCAGCAAAACGGAGAGATGAATGCTGCGTTTGTAGAATTTCCTTTTTCTACAGAAGAGCTGTTTAATAAAAAAGGACAGGTAAAAATTAACGCTCTATTTGATGGCAATGTGAAATACCGCGGAAGCCTTGTCAAAATGAAATCTGACTGTCATATTTTAGGCCTTACTCAAGAGGTCAGAAAACAGCTTGGTAAAACCTTTGGTGATGAGATCTCCGTTTCTCTTACTGAAGACAAAGAGGAAAGAGTGGTTGCTATTGCGGATGACATCACCGTTGTTTTTAATGAAAATCCGGAAGCGAAAGATTTATTTGACAAAATGAGTTACACTCACAAAAAAGAATATATCCGTTGGATAGAAGAGGCCAAGAAACCTGAAACAAGAGAAAACAGAAAGATAAAAATGATTCAGATGATTTTGGATGGGAAAAAGGGAATATAAGCTAGCTGTCTTACATTTTACACTTAAGGATATGCAGCTTATTATATCATGCATTGAAAAGAAAGTGAATTAATAAAATATTTTTTTGTCAGGCTTTCCAAAAGTCACCGACTATAGTTACAAATATCATTTATAACTATAAAAAATACTTTATGAACAAGTCTATTTTCAGAACCACAGTTTTAGCAGCCGTTACTTCAGCTGCATTTACACTTTCTTCATGCAATGATTCGGATGACGGTATGATGAATATGTCTTTTCAACGGACAATCACTGTAGAAAACGTTGTAACTCCTAAGGATTTTGTACAAAGCGGAAGTTTCCAGGGAACCGGAACGCCTCCCATCATTATGCCCGGACAATCTGTTTCTTTTAAATTCAATGCAGGAAAAACGCAGGCCCTGATGTTTTCAACAATGTATGGAGCTTCAAAAGACTGGTTTTTTGCTTCGCAACAGCCGGGAATTAAATTGTTTGACTCCAATGGAAATGCGATAACAGGAGACGTTTCTTCCAGTGTATTATTATGGGACAACGGAACCAAAGATAATACGTCTGGGCAGACAGAAAGCAAACCCATCATGCAGGTTCCCAATGTGAACGCATCTCAGCTTATGAAACTCAGTCTGGCTTACAATGATGTAACTTCAGAATTCACCCTTACTATTACCAATACGTCTGCAGGAACTGCCAACGAAACTCCTTTTTCTCCCGGAGTATGGGCCGTATCAAACTATAACGGTTCTCAATTGCTAAATAATGCCCCGTTTTTTACACCTAATGCACTCTCAAATCCAGAAATTACGGATATTGCTCAAATGGGGAATATCAGTAAAATGATGACCAAGCTTAATGCCAATACAGGCATTATGACAGGGCTTTCTCCTACATTGGTAGTCATTTACCGTGGTGATAAAAATCCTATTTATGAATTGGGAAAAACAGACAGCGGAATGGGATTAAAAGACATTGCACAGTTCGGAAATGTAACGAAACTTCAAAACAGCCTGAAATCTTTACCGAATGTAAAAGGGGTTTACATTGCAGGTAATGCTCCGGTAACACCGGGAAATAAAGTGACAACAAATTTCAATGCAGATCCTGGAGATAAAATAGCTTATGCAACGATGTTCGGATTTTCCAATGACTGGTTTTATGCTAATGAACAGAATATTGATGCAAATACCAAAGGTGATTTCACTTCAAAAACAATGCTTTTTGATTCAGGTACAGGTGTTGATCAGTATCCGGGGGCAGGAAATCACCAGGCGTTATTTGGAGGAACTCCACAAAGTGAAAATATGGTTATTTCTAAAGTTGGAACTCAATATCCGGTTCCAGCCGCTCAGAATGTGATTAAAGTAACCGTGAATTAATCTACGTTAAAAATAAGGTCAGACATTCATCAATATTGTCTGACCTTTTTAATTATAAAATTATCATGATCCCGGGAATGGATGATAGTCTTCTTATATTTTTAATTCTCCTTCCAGGTGTTGATTTCCCCCTCCATTGGTAACTGTTATGAACCCATCATAATGACTCACTTTCACTCCTAAATCATTGGTTATTTCTTTAAAATATCCAGCTTTCTCTATAGTATGGATTATATCTCCCTGCCAGAGAAACTTTGCAGACTGGCCGGTTTTATTTTGAAATATAAGAGCCCACAATGGATTTATAAATCCCAAGGATTTAATATCTACCACTGCACTTTCATTGGCTGCAAAATCTTTAGACAAAACAATTATGTTACTCATTTATTATTATTTGCTTTTCGGTAATTAAAAAAAACTGAGAAACAATCTCTCTTTTTCCCTTGGCACAAATATCATTCGGCATTACGACAAAACTTGACGTATGTATTCAACAAAAATTAAAAAGCCCAAGCAGAATCTGTTAGGGCTCTTTCAATGATCAAATGCTATTCAACCGGAATTCCAAGGTATGTCAAATAAGAATCCAGTACTTTTTTATCAAATACAGGTTCCTGAATATCCGAGCCTTCCAGAAACTGAATCACGTTGGAACAATCCCATATGTAGGTATTCTGATAAAGCTCAACAGTAGATAAACCTTCATGCATATTGTCTCTGAAAAGACTCGTCAGCGGATACAAACGGTTTTTACTGTCATCTTCCCACTGTTTTCTCCATTCTTTATAAGGAAGATCTTTCAGGGTAAAAGGATAATACTTTTTCATAAGTTCGAAAAATCCTTCCAGCGTAAGATTGGTTTCCGGGCGGGCAATCAGGTTGAATTTTTTTCCTATCGCCTCTTTATTTTTGGTGATATGAGCCATAGATTTCGTCATATAATCTACTGTGATAAGACCTTCTCTAAGCTCAGTCAATGCTGGATAAGATTTGAATTCTATACAGTTTTTCACCAATCCGGACCACCATTGATAGGAAGCACTTGCACCTGTTTCGCTGTGGCACATGGCATATCCAAGACGATAAGTAATCAATGGCAGCCCTTCTTTTGCGGCCAGATCTGCCACTGCTTCCATTACCCATTTGCTTCTTACATAGCCAATATCTTTGCTTACAGACATTAAGTTCTGTTCAATATCGTCGGACTCCAGCATCACTGTTTTTCCAGTAAACACGTGTCCCCAGCTGTATACCGAAATGGTGGATAATAAAGCAAGGCATTTCGTCCTTTCTGCCCCTGCCAATTTGATAATTTCTCTTAATCCCTCTACATTTGGAGCTTTCATGTAAGAATAGGGTTCAATGAAGTTTACTGAACTTCCGGAATGGTAAATCAGATCGGTTTGTTTTGCCAGTTTTGTGAATATTTCATCGGACAATCCCAATGCAGGTAATGCCAGATCTCCAATGATCGGAATAATTCTCGATTTCTGTTCTTCTTTTTGAGGAATATGATATTGTTTAAAGCATCTGTCTATCTTTTCCATCGCATGAAATGGATCCTGAGCTCTTACAAGGCAGTAAATATCAGCATTTGTAGTATCCAAAAGCTCCTGCAAAAGGTGAATTCCTACAAATCCGGTAACTCCTGTTAAAAATATTGTGGTTGGATTTTCTACTTGTTTAGGATCAAATCCACCTGCAAAAATAGTTCCGGGAGCGAGATAAACATCTTTCTGTAAGGCAACATAAGGCTCTACATCTTCCATTGGAACAGCTTCTCTTGTTTCTCTGGATCTGGTTATAAGAGCTTCCGAGAGCTCCTGCAATACCGGAAACTGATAAATATCCCGCAGATATACTTTTATATCCAGCTTTCTTTGTAATGCCACGGCCACGGTTGCTACCAACAGGGAGTTTCCACCAATATCAAAGAAATTATCTGTAATATTAATAACTGGACGTTCCAATACTGAAGACCAGACATCAACAGCAATCCGTTCTGTCTCACTAGTTGGCGGCTCCAATGAAATCAATTCTTTTGCCTCTTTATCTGCCAGGTCTTTTAAAGCCTGAGTATCTGTTTTCCCATTTGCCGTTAACGGAATTTTATCTATAAAAATAATCTGGGCAGGAATCATATAACCTGGAAGCTCTTCTTTCAATGCATTCCTAACTGATGAAATATCTTTCTCAGTTTCAGGTTTTGAAACGATAAAAGCAATCAGATATTTACTACTTCCTTCTGCATCTCTGCTAATGACTACGGCTTCTTTGATGTCTTGCTGGTGAATCATAGTGCGTTCTATTTCTCCTAATTCAACACGGAATCCACGAATTTTCACCTGATTATCTATTCTTCCCAGAAATTCAATATCGCCGTCCGGTTTCCATTTGGCCAGATCTCCGGTGCGATACAATTTTTCTGTTTCCCTGAATGGATTAGCGATAAATTTAGAATCTGTAAGTTCTTTATTATTAAGATATCCATCTGCTAAAACATTTCCACCAATACATAGTTCTCCCACAGCTCCTACGGGCAGCAGTTCCTTATTCTCACCTAAAATATAGGCTTTTGCATTGGCAATAGGCCTCCCTATTGAGGAGACATATTCTCCATTGATATCTTTTACTTTTTTAAATGTTGTAAATACAGTACATTCCGTAGGTCCGTAATAATCTATCAGTTCGTAGCTTAATTCCGTAGTAAGCACAGGTTTCAGTTTTTCACCTCCGGTAAAGAGATATTTCAATTTTAGATCATTATAATTCCGGCTACAATGAACGACCGGGGGAGCCAGAACAGCGGGTACAAAACCGTGTGTAATCTGATTTCTCCTATAATAATCTACCAATGCATGCGCATCTGTTCTATCTTCATTATCTGCTATAAAAAGAGTGGCACCGGAAGTAAGGGCTGACCAGGTTTCCCATACGGATATATCAAATGCCAGTCCTGCTACAAGAGTCAGTTTTGAGCTGTGATCTACATGAAAATAATGATTATGCCAGGTTACCAAATGCTGGATAGCCTGATGGCTTACCATTACCCCTTTCGGTTTTCCGGTAGATCCTGAAGTATAAATTGTATATGCCAGGCTCTTCTCATTAATTTTAATTTCCAAATCATCTGAAGGTAAATGATTAAGATTTTCCATATTGCTCAGATCAAAAACTTTTCTTATTTCATTTTCGGATAAAAGATCTTTAAGATTTTGATTGGTAATGATCATATCAGCAGCAGTATCTGAAAGAATAAATTCTACTCTTTTAGCAGGATAAGCGGGGTCTATAGGAACATATGCTGCACCTGTTTTGATCACACCAAGAACAGCAACAATCCATTCTACAGAACGATCCAGCCAGACAGGAACATATTTTCCTTCTTGGATTCCCCGGCTCAATAATAGATTGGCAACCTGGGTACTTCTCTGATCTAAATCACTGTACGTAATTTCCTGATCCTGAAAAACAACGGCTGTTTTATTGGGGTGAAGGAGTGCCTGTTTTCGGAAAAGAGATTCTAATGTTTCTTCATGATCATAGCCCCAGTCGGTTTTATTGAATCCGTTTAAAAGTTTTTCTCTGTCTTCGGATGACAGTAATACAGCTGTACCTATGGATAAAGCTTCTAATGAGGGAATTGTGTTTGACATAGTAATAATGTAATTTGGTTAAAAATTTTGTAATCGTGAGCTTCTATCATCAGTAAGTTTCGCTTTAAACTATCAAAGCAGAAATAAAAGGGCATACGAGATAGCCACAGTTTACTTACTAAATGTGTTTTTATTGTAGTTTTGGAAAAACCGAATGATACAGAAGCTTGAAACGATCTACTCAATGAGCTAAACGTAAACAACACTTAAACGTTATTTATTGCAATCGAAAAGAGGGAAGAATATGTTTAACCTATTCTTCTGAAAGTTAAAACGATCATCACCTCGTGCTTGAAGATTTTATTTTCATAATGTAATATTTTTAATGATTGGGTAATCAAACTTAACATAATAAATTAATCTATGTGTTACATAATTACGATCATCTACCACATCCTGAAATTGATATTGTAAAAGAAATGAAATAATAAAAAGACTGAATTCTAATCTGTTATGATTTAAAAAAGCACTACTACTTTTGTTTGTTTCTTTATAAACACATATATGGAATGATCATCCATTCCAGAATTCACGATCCAGACTTCTGTATTGTATGGCTTCGGAAATATGGTGAGACAAAATATTCTCAGATTCTTCAAGGTCAGCAATTGTTCGGGCTACTTTCAGGATTCTGTCATAAGCTCTTGCCGAAAGATTAAGTTTTTCCATCGCTAATTTGATAAGCCCGAAAGAGGTTTCATCCAATTCACAAAAGGCCTCAATTTCTTTAGGTCCTATTTGCGCATTACTACTGATATTGAGGCTTTGGTATCTTTTATTCTGAATATCTCTGGCTTTCAGTACACGATTTCTGATGTCTTTGCTTTTTTCTCCTTTTCTTTTTTCAGAAAGCTGTTCAAACTCTACTTTCTGTACTTCAATATGAATATCAATCCTGTCCAAAAGCGGTCCTGAAAGCTTATTCATGTACCGCTGCATTTCATAAACAGATGAGGTGTTGTTAGGATCATCAGGGAAGAATCCGCTTGGGCTGGGATTCATAGAGGCTACCAGCATAAAGCTTGCAGGATAATTCACTGTAAATCTGGCTCTTGAAATCGTCACTTCACGGTCTTCCAGAGGCTGTCTCATCACTTCCAGGACTGTTCTTTTAAATTCGGGCATTTCATCAAGAAACAATACGCCGTTATGGGCAAGGGAAATCTCACCTGGCTGTGGATAGCTTCCACCACCGACTAAGGCTACATCTGAAATTGTATGATGCGGGGATCTGAAGGGGCGAACGGTCATCAATGAAGACTCAGTTCCTATTTTCCCGGCTACGGAATGAATTTTTGTTGTTTCTAAAGCTTCCTTCAAAGTCAATGGAGGTAAAATACTGGGCACTCTTTTAGCCAGCATGGTTTTCCCACTTCCCGGAGGGCCGATAAGAATAATATTGTGTCCGCCTGCTGCAGCTACTTCCATGGCTCTTTTGGCTGTTTCCTGACCCTTCACTTCGGAGAAATCGAAAGGAAAATCGCTGATCTTTTCATGAAATTCTTTCCTGGTATCCAGAATAAGCCTTTCAAGAGGTTTTCCTTCATTAAAAAAATCAATTACTTCTCTTATATTTTCTACTCCATATACTTCAAGATCATTTACAATGGCGGCTTCTCTGGCATTCTGCTTAGGAAGAATAATTCCTTTAAAACCCTCTTCCCTACCCTGAATAGCAATAGGCAAAACTCCCTTGATAGGTTGCAGACTTCCATCAAGAGAAAGCTCACCCATGATAATATAATTCCCAACTTCCTCTGCCAAAATCTGATCCGAAGCCACTAAAATACCAATCGCAATACTCAGATCATAGGCAGAACCTTCTTTTCTGAGATCTGCCGGAGCCATATTGATGGTGATTTTCTTTCCGGGAATTTTATATCCTACATTCTTGAGTGCCGCAGAGATTCTATAACCACTTTCTTTAATGGCATTATCGGGAAGACCCACAAGATGGTATCCTACTCCTCCGGTATCTACATTCACTTCAATTGTTATTGTCTGTGCAGCCACTCCATGAATGGCACTTCCATAAATTTTGATCAGCATGGTGTGTTTTTGAAGTAAAAGTAAACAATATAATATTTTGAAAACCTGATAGTTAAACGAATGATTTTCTATAGAAATAAGTATATTTAAAAAGATATTAATAAAAGAGCATTGAGATAGGTTCTTTAAAACTAAAGGTTTTCATGCTGTTCAGATAGCATACATCCTAATAAAAATCAGGTTTTAAAGGAGAAATAAAGCCATATTACTGTTTAGAATTGGTATAAATAAAGTTATATTTGTAGCTTATTTATTTTTAATAAGACTAAATAGATATAAAATGCAGCAGACCGGTAATAAAAAATCCAAAGGATCCTTCAAAAAATATATTCTGAAAGCTCATTTATGGCTCGGACTGCTTTCAGGAATCATTGTACTAGTAGTTTCTTTGTCAGGTGCATTTTTTGTTTTCAATGAAGATATTACCGCTGCCCTTCGTAAAGAAAATACTTTTCATGGGGAAAAAGATATTCAGCATAAAAAGCCCATTCCTATACGCGAATTAAAAGATATTGTGAACGCCCAACTGAAAAATGAAATCGTAAAAACAGATGAAGTCACCATTCCTATAGATCCTGCACGCTCTTATCAGTTCGGACTGATTAAAGTTAATGAAGAGGGTTGGAATCACTTCAATACCTTTATTGTTTATAAAAACGTTTATGTAAACCAATACACCGGGAAGGTACTCGCCATATATGATGTAAAAAATAATCCTTTCTTTATCTGTATGACTCTGCACCGCTCGCTGCTTCTAAGCAATAAAATTGGCGGTACTATCGTAGGAGTAGCTACCATCATCTTTGTCATAATGCTGATTACTGGAATTATCCTATGGTGGCCGAAGAATAAAAAAATGCGTCAACAGCGTCTATGGTTCCGTTGGGAGAAGGTAAAAGGCTGGCGACGTAAAAATTACGATGTACACAATATTCTTGGGTTTTATGCCTCTTTTCTTGCGATTGTTGTAGCCATCACAGGTATTATGTATTCGTTTCGTATTACCCAAGTGTGGGTTTATGCATTACTCAATGGCTTTTCCTCTACTACCCCAGATTATAGTCAATATAAAACAACCGCTCCGGAATCCGTGGAGACTGTAACAACTATAGACCGTATCATAGAACAGGTAAAAACTCATTATCCAAAAGCTTATTCTTTTGGAATTGATTTGGAAGACCATACTGAAGCAGATCACAAACACGATAATTTAAGCATCTGGATCAAGGATAAAGAGTTCACTTATGCCGAGTCTTCGATGATGATTTTCGATGAGCACTCCGGGAAACTTCTATTTAACCATCCCCACGGAGATAAACCTATGGCTGAAAGAGCTACAGATGCTACCTATGATCTTCATGTGGGAGCTTTTTTTGGAATGCCCGGAAAAATTCTTGCCTTTATCATGAGTTTATTCTGTGCCTCATTGCCCATAACCGGATTTATGATCTGGTGGGGCAGAAAAAATAAAAAAAAACCAACAACCTAAATCTATTATCATGAAGAAACACTATATATGGCTCCCTTTAATGGCGAGCCTGAATGCCTACGGACAGACTGAAAATCAAAACGATTCTTTACAGACAGATAAAATCTCAGAGATCAGTGGCATTGTAGTAAAAGGGAGCAAGGCCGTTTTTCAGCAAAAAGCTGATAAAATGATTTTTAATGTAGAAAATAGTGTGTTATCTGATGGTACCACAGTTTTGGAATTGCTTGGCAAAACGCCAGGTGTGGTAGTTTCGCAAGAAGGAGAACTCTCATTGCGTGGCAAAAAAGGAGTAAGTGTGATGATTAATGGTAAACTGAGCTCGCTCTCCGCAAAGGAACTTGCCAACCTGTTGCGCTCCACCAATTCCACACTGGTAAAAAATATTGAAATAATTGCTAATCCTTCCTCTAAATACGATGCTGCGGGAAATGCCGGCATCATTAATATTGTTCTGAAAAAAAGTTCATCGGAAGGGCTGAGTGGCAACTATTATGTGAACGGAGGAAGAGGCCGCAAAAACAGAGTAAATACAGGATTGAGCCTGAACTATACGCATAACAAGCTCTCTCTACACGGAGATTACAGCTATACTTTTCGTGGTGAGGAAGAAAAACGGGACTTTAGTCAGATTTTCTTCGATGAAAAGCAACCTCAGCAAATGACCCGGAGAACAAATCAGAACTCCATGACCAATGAGCCTTTAACTTCTAATAACTTTAAGTTTGGTGCTGATTATGCTTTTAGTGACAAAACAACTATTGGTGCTTTATTTGATGCTAAAATAGGGAGATATGAAGATTTTTCTAAAGGGGAAAACAGAATATTTCAGCCAATAGATAACCTGTTTGCTCATGTACTCTCAGATAATAAAAGCAAGGAAAGCTGGTATGATTATACCTATAATTTAAAGGGGACACACATCTTCAATGATAAGGATTATAAGGTAGATGTGGATTTGGAATACGAAACTTCTCGTTTCTTATCCCGTCAGAATCAGATTTCAGATGCACTGGTGAATCTGGGAACAGAGAAATTCAACAATAGAAAAGGCAGTATTGCTTCCCGTTTGAAAGTTTTCAATGCTAAGGTAGACTTTACCCTGCCTTTTAGTGAAATTCATAATCTGGAAACAGGTTTGAAATCTACTATAAAGTCTAATAACAACCCTTCGGAGTATTTTATACAACAAGGAGACGAATGGATCAATGATGATAAAGCAAGTAATGAATATGCATACAAAGAGCAGATACATGCATTGTATGCCAACTACAAGCTTAATCTGACGAAATGGACATTCCAGCTGGGGCTAAGAACAGAAATAACCCATACGGATATCAACCAGAAAACTTCTCAGGAACAACGAAAAAGAGATTATACAAACCTTTTTCCAAGTGCATCCATCAAATACCAGATGAATGATCAGCATGGATTTTATGCCTCATACAGTAAAAGAATCAACAGACCGAGTCACTTTGATTTGAATCCGTTTCGTTTTTATGATGATCCTTTTAACTACTGGCAAGGAAACCCGAATCTGAATCCGGAATTTACTCACGCAACAGAATTGGGGTATACCTGGGGCAAATACATTATTGCATCAGCCTATTTTAGTGTCACAAACGATGTAATGACGGAAGTATACAACTATCAGCCAGACACAGGAATTCTTGTAAAAACTCAGGACAATCTAAACAAATCTTATGTATATGGTGCCAATATTACGGCTACTACAAAGCTTTTTAAATGGTGGTCGCTTACTTCTATGCTGAATGTATTCAACAATGAATATAAAGGCGATTATCAGAATTACTCGGTCAACAGTTCACAACTGGCATTTACGTTGAACGCACAAAATAGTTTTAGTATTGCAAAAGGATTGAAAGCAGAGGCTAATGGGCAGTATTTTTCGAAATCTAATATTGGTTTGTTTATCCGCGATGCTTATTTTGACCTGACACTTGGGATTTCTAAAACATTATTAAAGGATAAAGCAACCTTAAAACTTGCTGTGACAGACTTATTAAAGACCAATAATTACCGTGTAACAGGAAATAACTTCAGCTCTACCACCCGACAAAAATACAATTTAGACAGCAGAGTGGTAACGCTTTCATTCAATTATAAGCTTTAATAAAGACCAAGTTATAGAAATAAAAGTTCTCAGACAGCTTGCAATAATCTGTAATCATTTAACAAAAACCGGGTCTCAAAAATTTTTGAGACCCGGTTTTTAATCAAACAAATATTCTATGAAATTTATATGCTTTAATTAGTCATATAATTTATCAAAACGTGCAAATCCTGAAATACTATTGGGAAGTTTCATTCCTTTAGTTACTTTATCCGTTTGCTGATCATAAATCCAAACATAGTTTCCTCCTTTATTGGTATTTACAGCGATGTATAATTTGTTATTTTGGACAAACATACCTTGTTCGTAAGGCTCATCCCCTGGTAGTTCGTCCAAGACCCTTACCAACTGCTTGGTTTCTATATTTATAATAGCATATCGACCATTGTAGCTACCTCCTAATGCCGGATCGCGGTACAGGACAACCATTTTATTGTTACCAATATAATCGATAACTGTTTCCAGAGGCTTGTTCCCAACAATATTGGTAAGATTGATCTGATATCCTGCATCAGGCGAAGTTTCCCCTTTTAGAGCCCTGAAAAGGTAAATATCGCTTGTTCCTGCTCCTGCACGTGGAAAACATGTATAATAAAAAGCTTCTTTATCTTTTGTAAAAGTCGTTTTGAAATAGGGAGAGCCATTGGCTACACCAGAACTTCGGTTATCTGTTATAGAATTTTTTACTTTGAAGGTTTTATAATCTATTACAGCAAAATTGTAATATTCAGGAGTGAGCCATTTACCATCACGGAAGCTATACTGCAAATAGATCTGTCCATCCATATAGGTCATAGCACCCAGCGAATAAAAGTTATAAGCACTTGGGAAAGGCTGAAATCCTTCGATCTCACCCTGACGGACAATACTAAGGTCAGCAGCATTGAAAACAGTATAGCGGATATGCTGGCCATCCCCTGTATCTCCTACAATAACCAAAGTATGATCATCTATCCAAACATAGCTGGCAATATCACTGATGTAGGTATAAGGCACTTCTTTTACAGTCGTCAGTCTATCCTGTGTATATTTAAATTTTTTGAAAATACCCTGATCGGTTTTATAATTGTAGATAAAACCATTTTTTACAATATAGGAGTAAGTTCCTTTGGAATTAATTTCATCCCCTTCTTTGGTAATATCCATTTCACCTTTTGTAAGGTCGTTGGTGGCTGTCATATAATGTACCGTATTGGGCCAGCTTCCGAGAGCGGAAAGTAAAAAATATTTATAGTCTTTCTCACCACTTTCAGAGTCACTGAAACCAGGTTCTCGTTCGCAGCTAAAAATGGTTAAACATGCAAGTATTAAAAATATACTGTTTTTGAAATATTGTGTCATGATCTTTTACTTAAGTAGGTATCTGAATTTTAAATAGAAAGCACGTCCCTGCTTCTGAAGTTTGAAGTTGTCATAAGCCAGTGCATCCCCAACGTTGCTTACATCGAATGCCAAATTATATCTCCCGTTCTTCATGGAATAGCTTATACCTATGTTGTGAAGGGTTTGTCTTGGGATAATCGGAATGTTTTTTGGATTTCCATAGGATTTCCAGTTTTTGTAGAACCATTCTGTCATCTGCAGACCGTAGTAAAGCTCTATCCTGCTGTCTTTCTGAAACCAATCGTCTTTACCAAGACTTACATTTACATTTCCAAATAACCAAGGCTGGTTGGGAACATCTTTTTTATAAGTAGCCGAAACAACATCTTCACTGTTGTTGGCAAATTTTGTATTGTCATAAGCTTTGTTGTAGCTCACATTCATTAACACGTTCAGGAGTCTTTTGTATTGGTAACTTATCTCTCCCTCTAGTCCGCGTGTAAAGATATTAGACAGGTTTTCATATTTGAAAGTACTGTTATATAAATTAGGAACGGTATAAATAAAATCCTTTGTATCCCGAATGTATCCTGCTCCTTCTATACGGAAAGCATGCTGCCCCCAATGGTGACCATAGTACAAACCTACGTTTACATTATTACTGGTTTCAGGTTTCAGATTCATATTACTGGTTACAGCAACCCCGTCTCCGAAAATTTCCTGTGGTTCTACCAAACGATAAGAACGTTCAAAGGATCCTTTTATTCCCAATCCTTTTGTAATTTTCACTGTGGTAGCGAAGCCGTAGCCCCAACTGCTAAAATGATCTTTTGCCGGATTATCAGTTCTGGTCACTGGGTCGAATACCATTTTTTGAAGTCCTACCTGGTAATATTTAGCAAAGAAAATATTAGTCCAATGTTTATTGAAAAACTCCTGTTGATAAGCCATAGACAAGATCTGTTTGGTCATCTTCGCCGGAGGTACATTCTTTTTTTCCTCTTCAAGTTGATTGAATGTGGTATTCTTAAGATAGTCGAGAACATAATTGAAGATAAGCTTGTGATGCTCAACTATTTTATAAGTGGCTCCTACCTGTGAGTAAAGACGGTCTTCATGTTGCATGATGATAGTTCTTCCTCCTTTTTCACTTGTAGCAGATGGCTCAAAGGTATTATCCCAGCTGTATTTACGCATAAGGGTATCTGTTGCTTTCTGAACGCTTTTTGAGAAACCTGCATATACATTCACATCCAGATGATCATTGAACAGACCTGTTTTTTTATACTTCATAAAGTAATTATGAGCCTCTCCGTTTTGCTTTACCCCGCCATATACTACTTCCTGATTGGAACCGGTCTGGATCTGTTTATCAAAAACGGATTGTGACATTCCCACAAAGAAAGAATCTGCCCAGCTTTTGTTTTCTAATCCTACTTCAGCCATTCCAAAAACAGATTGATATCTGTCATTAAAACGTTTCAGGTCTTTTAGTTCGTATTCGTTTTTAGCAGCATTCCAGATTTTCATATCTTTCATCAGATAATTATTATCCGAATGGTTATAAAAACTGTTGATACGCATGATAATTCCTGTTTTATCATCTTTAAACTGTCCGTTCAAATTGATACGCTGAGTATTAAAAGAACCTAGACTTATACTTGCATCCAGGTAATTTTTGCTGCTTGACGGAGTAATAATATTGACCGCTCCACCCATTGCATCTGTACTTAAATGGATAGGAACTACTCCTTTATAAATCTCAACACGGTCTGCCATATTTACAGGCAATGTACTCAGATCCACTCCTTTTCCAAGCATTTCCAGAGGAACGCCATCTATAAAGAATTTCACGGCTTTACCAGACATTCCGTTGATAGAGAAGTTATAATCGGAACCTATACCTCCCTGTTGACGGACTTTAATCCCTGTCGTTCTGTTCAGAACCTGATTAAGATCTGCCGTGGTATTGGCTAATTTAGCAACATCGATAGCATTAACAGTAAAAGCACCGTCTTGCAGTGCTTTTACTTTACCTTTACCGTGTACTACAACTTCTTGTACAGCCGCATGATCCTCTGCTAACTGGATATTTAATGGAGATTCTTCGCTACCGAAATTTATTTTCTTTTTGAGTTTTTTATAGCCATCCAGGCTGAATACTAATGTAGCTTCTCCTTTCTTGTAACTAATCTTGAAATTTCCGTTTTGATCGGTTTTTGTTTTTATTTTTGTGTTTTCAACAAAAACATTTACTCCGTTTAATCCCTTCATTGTATGATCCTGTACAACTCCCTGAACCATAAAACCAGCATCCTGTGCTTTAATGAGGGAAATTGTAAGGGTAAAAATGAGAAAAATAAAAATACGCTGATACAATTTCATTATTTATAATTATTACAAATAGCAAAATTAAAGGTTCACTTGTTAATTCCCAAAGGAAAAAGAGTTTTATTTTTAATTGTTCTAATTATAATTAAAATTGATTGATTTATAAATTTCTTATAAAATCATAACAGCTTCACATTCAGATATAAATATAAAAACATTATGCTACTAAATTCTCTATGTATGAAAAAAGTCATATGAAAAGTAAAACATACCGCTAGAAAATAGTCACCCTATAGATCCAAAAGACAGAAGTTAGCCAGCAAAGGGTATACACAAAACCTAAGCTGACAGCTCTTCGGGTATCTTTTCCATTCTTTTGGCCAATCAGGTTCCTGATATAAGTTTTTATTATCCTATCAAAAAAAGGAAGGAAATATTTTATTCAAATTGTGGTAGACTTTGACAGCACAATTATCAAAGAACAGCTGACTCCTTCCGATCTGGATTCTTTAAGAAGAAATCATATTAAAATTTCCCATGGAAAGTTTAGTACAGAAAAGGTTCCACTGGTGATGAAATAAAAAAATCGGCACAAAAAGATTTGTACCGATCCAACCATTATTAAAAACTAACGAAAGAAATTATTTCATCTGAATTTTGGATAAAATGACCAAATGTGAGTCAGGAAGCCGGATGCCGGAAAGAGAGGGTTCCTTTTGGGGTAATTATGACCGTCATAGATTAACAAGGATGAAACTTTATCTATTGAGCGTAAAGTATTAAAATAAATTACTCTAGTTCTTCTTCAAGACAAGGAACATCCCTCTTCTAACATCCAATCTTCCTTCCCACAATCAATATTTTAACATATTCAGACTATATAATCTTATTTCTTTATAAATCTATTTTTATATTCTTTTCCATCTGCGCTTTTAGAAACAATGATATAGTTCCCTGGTACCAACTGGCTTACATCAATCGCCTGATTATACTGATGGTCATTTTTCTTTAGGACAAGCTTTCCGGACATATCTATAATGATTACTTCCTTATAAATTTTGTCTGATTCTTTTCCTATATAAAGATGCTGGGCTGTAGGATTGGGATAGATTTTCAGATTATTATCTTTACTCTTCGTCTCTCCTGTTCCCAAATTGGTACAAAAATCCCAATCCCCGAAATTTAGCTCAACAAATGCAAATGTAGCCAGCATCTGACATTCGTCCGGGCAATATTCTGTACAGGCATAAAACCCATATTTTCCGGAACTTGTCGCCACATAAGTATCTCCTATCACTCCAGGGATGATGCAAGGTTCTCCTGCCACCGGAGGATTGCTGCTGGGTACACATCTGAACCAGATATGTTTGCCATATACTACAGGAAAAATATTATCAAATTGTACAGAAGCACCATTGCATACACTCACTACTCCTCCATTTTCCTGATACGTTCCAGGAGTATAGGTTGTCATCATAGCTGGAAGGCCATATACAAATCCGTCTGCTAATACAGCCGGACTTTCTGCTGTGCAGTCTCCTTCTGTAACTTTAACTTTAAAATAATTCAGCTGCTCACTTCCATTAACAGTCAAATGTTGCGATGTAGCTCCCTGAATGGCTACCCAAGGGTTGTTGTTGGGTGTCTGCCAGGTCCATTCCTGCTTGTACCATTGATAACTGGTGTAAGTCTGTATAGTGGAAAGTATTTCGTCTTCCGTATTACAGAATAAGATGGTTCCAGAATATTGCTGGTTAAGCCTTGGGCTGGTAATTGTAGGGGTACACTGTGCTTTTATATTCATAATGCTGAATAATAAAACCACTAAAAAAATTAGTTTTGTTTTCATATATAGATTATTAAGTGTGATTTTTAGACTAAAAATCCTCTACATCAATCCAACAGCACTCTGATCCCGAATTTCATATTAAAATGAAGCGGTTTTTCTTTATAAAGGGTATTAGGAGCATTTTCTTCCTTGAAATGATATCCTATCCCTGGCTCTGCATAAATTCCAACTTTGTCTATGACCTTCAGCTGAAATCCTACTGCAGTGTTAACAGAAAACTGTAATGGCTTATGATCAAGACGTTCTTTTGAACTATCTTTTATTTCATCATTCACCACATAGGTTGTTGTAACACTTCCCGACACTGGTTTTTCAACGAGTGCCCCTCCTGTAATATATCCTGTAAACCGTCCTTTCTGAATGAGATTATAGTTGACCTGGACAGGAATTCCTATGTAATGAACCGTCTGATCTCCTTTAATATAATTGTTCTCGGTACCTGAATGCAGTTCAGAAGCCAGTTTGGTATAATTCAGTCCCGTTCCTATTCCCCATCTTTTTCCTAAATTATAATAAAGGGATAATCCGAACGTAACCGGTACTTTATGTCTGATCCTTGCTTCTACCGGCTGACTTTGATTCGCCAGTAATACGGCAGTCAGAGGATCATCATGGTACTCGGAAGTACTCCATACCTGTTCAACATTCATTGCTTTTCCAGTGATGGAAGCATACCCCGGAAACTGCTGTTCTGCAGAGTTGGAGGCAACATTTCCTGTAAGCATACTCAACATCCAGGATTTTTTGTCACGGGATTTTGCAGCAGTATGTTTTGTATTCTCAGCATATACTTCTTTCAATTCTTCCTGTTTGAAAAGAACCTCATCAGAAGTCTTCTCTATGACCGTTTCTTTTACTGTATCATCAGCATGAGATACTTTCTGAGCGATCCTGCTTTCCTGATGAAATAATTCCACAACAGCCGGCGGTTTGATGATTTCCTGAATATTCTGATTATTCCCTACTTCATTTTTTCCTTCAGTATTAAAATATTTCTGTGTCTGCGTTTTCTTCGGAGCGTCTGTATTCGATCTATTTTCAGCTAAAAAAGGCACTGTCTCTGATGTCACTTCATTTCCTGATACAGGATCAATTTCCAGAGGTTTTAAAGATTTTTTTTCTTTTTCTTTTTTCACATCTGCAGGTTTCTGAGACAGAGTTTTGTCTGTATGATCCTGTGGCAGTATTTTCGTCAGCAAAAAGAGCAATGCAATGGCAGCAGCAACACCTCCGAGACGATAGAATAAGGGTTTTTGTCCTTTACTGAATCCTTTTTCTTTCTTGTCTGCTCCACCTTCATGAATTTCAGGAATAAACCCGGGAATGCTGTTGCTCTCTTCCCCGGAGAATAGTTCACCTTTGATGTCATCCCACAATCCTTCCGGAACGTCCTCTTCATGGTCATCCATTCTGCTTCGCAGGTTATTTAGCCATTCATTATTCATATTGTGCTTTTTTTGACATTTTAAATTCTTTTATTTTCTGAACAAGCAGTCCTTTTGCACGGTGAAACTGAGATGCAGAAGAATTTTCTGCAATTCCCAGCAGTCCGGCAATCTCCTTATGGCTTTTTTTCTCAAATACAAACAGGTTGAAAACAGTTCTGTACCCTTCAGGAAGAGATTTTATCATCATCATAATATCATCACGCGGGATCTCTTCAAAATCCGGTTCTTCTTCATCAGGAACATCAGGAAGATCATCTACTTCCACCGCAGATTTAAAATCCCCTTTCTGTTTGATATGCTTCAAAGATTCATTGACAGTAATACGGGTCATCCAGGCTTTCAAAGAACCACTTCCTCTGTACTCAAAAGACTCTATCGAACGGAACATTTTGATAAAACTGTTTTGAAGCACATCATGTACATCTTCTTTCTCAGCCACATAACGGGAGCAGACATAGGTCAGATTTCCGGAATAAGCTCCAAAAAGCTCTTTCCAGGCAGCTTCCTCCTTCTTCAGAAGGTGCTTTACCAAAATCTGTTCTTTACTTTCTTCCATATAATGCTGCGGCCGTACCCAGTGGGATATTTTAAAACTGTCAAGCAAAAATAGATTGCATCTTAATAATAAAGCGCAATCCATTGATGATAATATCTATTAATTAATTTTTTATACAGAACGGGAAGTTATAGTCAATCACCTGGTAAGGAGTAACCAATGTACCGTCTACTGTAATTTTTTCTGCTGTGATAGCATATCTAAGTGTCTGATCCAATCCTACATAATATCCTTTTTGCTTAGATACAAATTCTACAACAGTCTTTTTATTCACTCCGTCTACAGGAATCTGAAGTTCCATAGTTTTTGGAGTTAAAGTAAGTTCTATCACATTATTTGCTGTATTAATTACGGCAGCATACTTAAGGTCATACTTCACTTTTGCCATTGATTTCAATGCGGCTTCTGCTTTTGCAGGGTTTTTCACCACAGTCTTTACAATTTCTTCTATTGGAAACTCAGCAAATGAGATGGTGTCTTTTTTTACTTTAAACTCTTTTACTCCTTCTCTTTTGCTATTTCCCTGTACAATAACCAGCTTACCTTTATAGTTTCCTTTTAAGTCTTCCATTTTCACAGGTGGAATATCCGGTCCGTCATTATCATTACAAGAGGATAGCGTAAATCCTACCAAAACCATTAAAACTGTTATAAAAAATCGGGGTACTGTCAATCTTTTCATTGCATTACTTTTTTCGTTAAACATTAATTATTTTCGAGTACTCATCTATATAAATCTCATTTTTCAAAAATCTTGCATCTATTTTGAAAAAAAGATGCAAGATTTTTCATAAACAACTGATTTAATGAATATAAAATTCCACCACTCTTCTGCAAATTTCGGACCTGATGTAAAAACGAAACTGTATTTAGCCTCAGAAATAACAAAAAAGGAAGCTACGTGAATCTAGCTTCCTTTTATTATTTATCCTTTTCCATTTTATTGTACTCCTCCACCAAGTGATCGGTACAAATCTACTTCAGCATTTAATCTTTCAAGGGTTACATTAATGGCTTCCAGGTCATTCTGAAGTTTGTTGTTCTGAGCAGTAATCACTTCAAGATAGGTTGCCATACCACTTTTATACAGTTTCAGGGCATCATTAATTCCTTTATCAAGAATAGCTGTTCTCTGGTCTAAAAGCAGCAGTCTTTCTGAAGAGCCTTTAGACCTGGCCATGGCATCGGATACTTCTCCAACGGCAGTCATTACAGATTGTTTAAAGTTGATGGCTGCTTTTTCCTGCTCAATCAAAGCGGTTTCATAAGCTGTTTTCAGTTGCTTTTTCTGGAAAATCGGGGCGGCCAGATTTGCAGCAATGGCTTTGGTAATGGATCCTGGAATATCAAACCATGAGCTGAACTTATTGGAGTTTACTCCTATCTGCGGGCTTAAACTGATACTCGGATACATAGCTGCTTTTGCCAACCCGGTTTTTGAATTCAGACTAATAACGTTAAATTCTGCAACCTTCAGATCCGGTCTGCGGCTCAGCAATTGTGCCGGTAATCCTTCTGACAGATTATTTTCAGGAATCATTGTTTTAAGGTTTCCTTCTCTTTCTATCTTCGCAGGATATTCCCCACAAAGAATACTCAATGCATTTTCCTGAATGGAAATATTCTGTTTTGCCAAAGGAATCAACAGTTCTGCTGTTTTCTTTTGCGCTTCTGACTGCTGAACGGCCAACGAATTAATCTGCCCTGCGGTAAACTGCAGATTCATCATTGTAAGGGTATTGTTACTCAGCTCAATATTCTGCTCAGCTATTTTCAGCTGCTCATCAAGACTTATAAGATTATAGTAAGCCTGCGCAACTTGTACAACAATTCTGCTTTTTATCGCATTCAGGTTTTCTTTCTGTCCAAAATATTCTGCAGCGGCAGATTCTTTCTGCATTTTAGCTTTTCCCCAGATGTCTATTTCCCAGGAAAGTCTTAGGGCAGCACTAAAGTCATCCATATATTTTGTCCCTACAAACTGTTCATTAAGAGAACCGTTAAGGGTATTTTTGGAAGCCCAGCTTCTGTTGGCTCCTGCACTGAGGTCCAACGTGGGCATCAAAGACAATTTGGCCTGCTTATAAACGAGATCCAGCTGTTCTATATTTTTCAGGGCAACATTCACTTCATTATTTCTGGAAAGGGCTTTGTCTATTAACCCAATCAGTTTAGGATCTTTGAAAAAGGTCTTCCATGGCAGCACCACTGTATCTCCTGTTACCTGTACAGATTCTTTGTACGTTTCGGGAACCTGAAGATCTGTTCTTGTATATTTTTTCCCTACGGCACAAGACATCAGAAGTGATGCCATTGCACCTGAAATAAGGAAATTCTTTATATTAAATATTCTCATTTGTCAATTGATTTTCTATCGTGTTATACTTCTTCTTGGTAGAGAATTTCTCGTCCAGATACTGAAAGAACATGTAGAGTACAGGAATTACAAAAACCCCTAAAACCACTCCACTCAGCATTCCCATTGCAGCACTTGTACTGATAGATTTGTTTCCTGAAGCCATACCTCCTGAAGAAATCATCAGTGGAATCATTCCTACAATAAAAGCCAATGAGGTCATAATAATTGGTCGCAGCCTGGCTTTTGCTCCTTCCAGCGCAGAATCCAGAATTGAAAGTCCTGCTTTTCTCCTTTGGATGGCAAATTCAACGATAAGGATGGCATTTTTGGCTAATAAACCGATAAGCATGATCAATCCTACCTGTACATAAATATTGTTATCCAAACCAATCGCTTTTATTCCTAGGAACGCTCCTACAATTCCTGTTGGGATAGAAAGCATTACTGCCAGAGGAAGGATATAACTTTCATATTGAGCTGCCAACAAAAGATATACGAAAAGTAAACATAACCCGAAGATGGCAATCGTCTGATTTCCTGCTGATTTCTCTTCCAAACTCAATCCTGTCCATTCGTAACTGTAGTCAGAAGGTAATTTGCTTAAAGTCTTTTCTAGTTTACCCATCAATTCTCCGTTACTTACTCCTGGTTTTGGAGATACGTTGATATTTAATGAGTTGTAAAGGTTATAACGCTGAACGGATTCCGGGCCGTAGACTTTTTTCAAAGTAATAAGTGTATTTACGGGTACCATATCTCCTTTTTCATTCTTTACGAATATATCATTGAAGGCCTGCTCATCCATTCTAAAAACCCCTTCAGCTTTAATATTTACTCTGTAAAACTTCCCGAATCTTGAGAAATTCTGAGACTGGTCTCCTGAGAAATAGGTCTGAACCGTTCCCAGCAAGTTTGAAATACTTACTCCCAGTTGTTTTGCCTTATCTTCATTCACTTCAAGCTCCATCTGAGGATAGTCTGCTCTGAACATGGTATAGGCAAATCCTACTTCTGGAACCTGCATCAGCTGACCAATCAATTCATCTGCTTTAGCTTTAAGAACCTGAGGATCTCTTCCCATACGGTCCTGAAGTACGATTTCTGCATCATTTGTCATACCATATCCTTCTACCGGAGGCATTCTGAAGGTCATTACACTTCCTTCCTTGATGACTCCCAACTTTTCATTAGCCATATCTACAACCGCCTGAATATCCTGAACTTCGCCTCTTTCTTTTTTAGGTTTTAGTTTAACAAACCCCATGGCGTAAGCCGGTCCTGCACTGTTGCTAAGCAGGTTGTATCCTGTAATGGAAGTGTTTTCCTTCACTGCATCTACTCCTTTTAAGATTTCATTGATCTTATTGGAAACTTCGGTAGTTTTTGTCAATGCTGTTCCGGGAGGCATACTTAAGGTGTACATGAAGAATCCATCATCTTCCATCGGCACAAAACTTTTAGGAGTGCTTGACATCAGCCAACCTGCGACACCAATGATAGCGACAACCAATCCACCTGCAATCCATTTTCGCCCGATTAAAAAACGAACTCCTTTCGCATAGCGGTTGGTCATATTACCGAACCCTGCATTGAATGCTACCGCAAATCTCTGTCCGAATCCTTTCGGTTTTTTACCTTCTCCTGCGTGGTTATTTTTCAAAAATACAGCACATAAAGCTGGAGTTAAAGTCAATGCATTCACAGCCGAAATAATAATAGCGATGGCCAATGTATAGGCAAACTGCTTATAGAATAATCCTGCTGATCCGGACATAAACCCGATTGGTATAAATACTGCCGACATTACCAAGGTAATAGAAATAACAGCTCCTGTGATCTCACTCATCGCTTTGTGAGTAGCCTCTCTTCCGGAAAGATTAGTTCCTTCCATATTACTGTGAACGGCTTCCACCACTACAATGGCATCATCTACAACAATACCGATGGCCAATACAAGGGCAAAAAGGGTAAGTACATTGATGGTAAATCCTAAGACCAGAAGGAAGAAGAAAGTACCAATAATTGCTACCGGAACTGCTATTGCCGGAATAATGGTAGATCTGAAATCCTGTAAGAAAATAAATACTACGATAAATACCAGTATAAATGCTTCTATCAAAGTAGATTTCACCTGTCCTGTAGCTTCATCTAATCTTTCTTTGGTACTCATTACACTCGTGTATTTGATACCCGGAGGGAATGATTTTGATAATTGATCAAGAGCTTTATTGACTCCTATTTCAATCTGATTGGCATTGGATCCCGTGGTTTGCATAATCGCTACCGTAACCGCATTTTTCCCATTGGAAAGGTTATCTCCTGTATTTGAAATAGCTCCAAATTCCACACGGGCTACATCTTTAAGCCTGATTACCTGGCTTCCGGTATTTTTAACAATAATATTTTCATATTGTTCCGGTTTGTTTTTCTTTCCTTTATATCTGATGACGTACTCCAACGCAGCATCTGATTCTTCCCCAAGTTTACCAGGAGCAGATTCTAAACTGTGGTCTGCAATTGCTCTGGAAACATCTGCAGGTTCAAGGCCATAAGATGACATTTTCTGAGGGTTAAGCCATATTCTCATGGAATAATCTTTCAACCCGAATACCATGGCCTGTCCTACTCCTTTTACCCTTTTGACCTGCGGAATAAGGTTAATATTTGCATAATTTTGAAGGAAGGTCTCATCATATTGTTTGTTGTCTTCCGTATAGATATTGAAAATCAACACCATACTGTTTTGCTGTTTGGAGGTGGTCAACCCCATTCTCACCACCTCCTGTGGAAGTATCGGGGTGGCCTGCTGTACTCTGTTTTGCACATTTACAGCTGCCTGATCGGCATTCACTCCTTGCTTGAATATAATGGAGATAGAGAATGTACCATCATTACTTGCAGAAGATTTCATGTACTCCATATCTTCCACTCCATTGATCTGTTCTTCCAGCGGAGTTACCACGGAACGGATCACCGTTTCACTGTTTCCTCCCGGATAAGATCCTGAAACGGTGATGGTAGGAGGAGAAATATCCGGGAATCTGGTCACCGCCAGCTGGTTTAATCCTATTATCCCTAAAATGACAATAATAAGGGATATTACCGTCGCCAGTACCGGACGGTCTATTATCTTTTTTAACATTTTTGAATTTTCTAAGAATGGTTATACAACTATTTCAAAGGAACTGTTGTCGCAACAACCTGTGCTCCGTCTGTAAGGGCATCAATTCTGTTGATGGCAATCTTATCTCCGGCATTTACTCCTTCTTTGATAAAGTAATCCTGAGAGGTGCTTCCTGAAACGGTAATCTGGGTCATTTTCACTTTGTCTTTGCCATTCAGTTTATAGACAAAGAATCTGTCCTGAATATCTTTCACAGATGTTTTCGGAAGTTTGACAACACCATTCAATGCGTTGTGAATCATCACTCTTGCTGTCCCTCCTGCTCTCAATAATTGATCAGGATTCTGGAAAACAGCTTTCATTTGAATACTCCCTGTATTTCTGTCGAAGTTTCCACTGGCATTTTCAAGTTTTCCTTTAAGAGAATAAGTAGAACCGTCTGCAAGGATAAGCTCTACATTTTCTGCGTTATTTCCCGATCCTGAAGCTTTGCTGTGGGCAATAAAATCAGCTTCATTCATGGAGAAATACACATTCACACTGTTTATGCTTGAAAGCGTTGTTAATGGAGCTGCATCTGATGGACTGATAAGGTTTCCAACTCTATTTGGAATTCTTCCTATATATCCGCTCACAGGAGCTTTGATGTAAGCAAAATTGGCGTTAATTTTTGATGATCCTAAAGAAGACTGTGCCTGCGCAACCTGTGCCGAAGCTGCTCTATAGCTTGCCTGAGCGGTTTTCAACTGCATATCAGAAACTACTTTTCCTTCTACAAGAGGCTTCAGTTTTTCTACTTCAAGCTTGGCTGTTTCCTGTGCCGCCATAGCTGATTTCAAAGCCGCTTCATTGGTATTTACCTGCTCATTATATACTGATGGGTTTATTCTGAAAAGGGTCTGTCCTTTGCTTACATACTGTCCTTCTTTGATATATACGGCTTCCAGATAACCTGTCACCTGTGCTTTAATATCTACATTGTCCTGCCCTTCTATACTGCCCGGGTATCCCGTAGAGACATCTGCATCTCCGGATTTCACCTGGATAAAATCTGTAGGCAGTGCCTGCTGCATCTGCTGGGCATTTTCCTGGCCATTCCCGGAACCGCATGAGGACAATATCGCTGCAGCTGTAAGTGAAAGTACCAGATATCCTTTTCTGTAATTCATAACATGAGTTTTTAAATTTTACAGGAGCAAAATAACTTCATATAATAAGGATATTCATGCAGAAATCTGGTGAAGCGTAATTAATCGCAGGTGAAGCGTATGATACCAAAAATGAAAAGAAAACATGCTTTTCAGCATATAAAAATGATAAAAAAACCTCTTTTCCGGTTGAATATTTCAAAAGTACGGCTGAGATTCAAATTTATACGGTTCACATTTAAAACTCTCGTTTCAGGACATTTACGGACATAATTTCGCAGTATCAATACAACAAAAAATAAGTTATTAATTTAAATTTTTATCAAATGAAAAAATTTTTAGCAATCACAGCTCTTGTATTCGGTTTGGGAGTACAGGCACAACAGACAAAAGAAACGAAAAAAGATTCCGGCATAGAACTGATTCCTAAAGCGGGAATCAATTTTGCCAACCAGTCTATTAAAAATGTGAATGGAGAAAAATCCAAAGTATCCTTCCAGGCAGGTTTAGGGGTCAATATACAGACAGGCGTAAAGAATTTTTCCATACAGCCAGAGGTGAACTTTATCAGCAAGGGAACCAAGTTTAAAAACAGCTTTGGAAACGAGACTTACAATTTCAATTATATAGAGGTTCCGGTATTGGCTAAATACAGTTTTGGTCCGGTATATGTGAATGCAGGTCCTTCTATTGGCTTCCTGATGGGGAAAAGTGATAAAATAAAGTTGGCTTATGGGAAAACCAAGACTATAGATTTCGGTGTACAAATGGGTGCTGGTATAGCAATTCCGGCCGGTCCTGGTAAAATGATTATCGATGGAAGATATAATTTGGGATTAAGCAATATTTCTGATGAAAAAGGAGTTGATGTGAAAAACAGAGGTTTTACTGTTTCTTTGGGTTATGCTATTCCTTTGTAAAGCTAGATTGCTAAAAGGCTAAATCATAAAAAGTAAATTTCCTGATCCGCTTTTTACATGTATACTTCTGATCTCCTCATAAAATTTGAGGAGATCATTTTTTATCATGCCGAATCTTATAGAAAAATAAAAGTTGCCCCTGAAAAGGCAACTTCATGTACTCTATATTATTTTGTCAGCTAATAATCAATAATCCATCCAGGATTTAAAAACGGAAGCTTTTTCCCGGCTTACGATTACTTCCACATCAGGCTGTTTTCTCAATTCCAGCTTCAATTTTCCGTTAAAGTGATTAAAAATCTGTTTCACTGAATTGATGTGAATAATAAATTGTCTGTTGGCTCTGAAGAAAAATTTAGGATCTAACTGTTTTTCAAGTTCTTCCAAGGTTTGCGGAACATTTTCTACCACTCCGGTATTCAACATGGCTTTGCTGATTCCCAATTCGGTATAAAAGTATAAAATATCTTCAGCAAGAACCGTTTTATATCCATCTCTGTGGGCAATAAGAAACCGTTTTCTGTAATCCTTCGGCTGGATATAATTCAGCAGCCCCTCGATTGCTGTTCCCAAAACAGGAACGGATTCCATAAAGGTTTCGTAGCGTTTTAAAGCAGCATCCAGCTCTTCTTCTTCAATAGGTTTCAGAAGGTAATCTACACTGTTGTATTTAAAGGCCTGTACTGCATATTCATCGTATGCTGTAGTGAATATGACGGCACTTTTGATCTCATGCTTGTTAAATATTTCAAAGCTGAGCCCATCTGCCAACCGCACATCCATCATAATAATATCCGGAACCACATTATTTTCCAGCCAATGTACCGTTGAGATAATTGAGTCTTCTACAGACAGAATTTCGATATGGGGTCTTAACTTCAGCAACAGTCTTTTCAACCTATCAGCATTGGGTCTTTCATCCTCAACTATTAAAATTTTATTAATCTTCATATCAATGGAAGTTTTACAATAAATTTATCTTCAGTTTTTTCAATCACGGGCTTAGGATATCCTAAAATTTCGTACCGTGCAACGATATTGGTAAGCCCTACTCCGGAGGAATCCGGCTTATTGATCAGGGGCAGAAATGTATTGGAAACCACCAGCTCTCCTTCGGGATTTGTATATACCTCTATTTCAAGAGGGTTTACCTTTGAGGTCTGGTTATGTTTAATGGCGTTTTCCACCAACAGCTGTAAAGACAGTGGAAGTGTAAATCTGGATCTAAATTCTTCCTGAATATCAATCTTAAAGACTACTCCTTCACCAATTCTTTTTTCAATCAGAAAGATATAGGATTCTAAAAATTTCAGTTCCTCTTCTACTGCAATGATGTCTTTTTTGGAGTTCACCAGCAAGTATCGGTATACCCTTGCAAACTTCTCCGAATAGTCATAGCCCAGCTGCTGATCTTCCAGGATAAGTTCTGACAATACACTTAGGTTATTGAATATAAAATGGGGATCTATCTGCAGTTTAAGTGCCTGCAGCTCTGCTGCCATAGCAGCCTGTTTATGTTTGGAAGCCCTCAGTTTATGCTGTGCGGCTTCTACTGCTGTTTTTTTCCAGTTTTCAAGTAAATAATCCACGGTATTAAATGCACTGATAATCAATGATATTACAATATTGGTTGCAATCCACTGTCCCAGAAGTGTATACTCTCTACGGGAATCCATCTCGGGTAATGTTACTGAGGTACAGTCTACAATTGCATTGATAATAATAACAATCATCACACTTCCCACAATCTGCAGCAAGCACTGAATAAACAATCGTTTTACGGTTCTGTCTCTCCAGGGAAGCAGTTTATTGAGCGTTCTGTCAATAAATATACTGACCTCTGAAATGATGATAGAAAAAAAGATAATCCATGAAGCATCTTCCAGAATCATCTGCAGCGGAGCAACCAGATATCCCTTCCAAACGGGATCAAACGGGTCAATAAGGTAGGAAAAAACACAGAAGGTAACTACTGCTACTGCCCAAATCACGAGCCTTCTTTTCATGGTGGAAAGAATCTTCTTATTCCGTACTATATTTTTCCTGATGGTAGAAATCCTATTCATATCTGGGACTTTGTGAATGTAAATATAGAAATAGATTTTATATGAGTATTCTCTATTTTAGACGAGACCGCCAAAACCGTCCCTGAAACGTAAAATAGAAGTGTTCAAATGGATGTTACGGTTCATCACCTGAAAAAGACATTTCATCATCATTTTATGCAACGTCACCCTATTTTTATGATAAGACAACCCTTGTCTATGATAGTTTTGCAGTATTAAATCCGGTACAATGAAAACAATAATTGTCTGCACAGATTTTTCTCACGAAGCTGAAAATGCCACTCATTATGCAGCATCTATGGCTAAAGAAAATAAATATACAATCATACTTTTTAACCTGCAAACCGTTTCTATTCATGCTTTGAATGCCCAGGCCTCAGCAGACTTTTTCTATACCCAGACGCTTAAAAATCAGAAAAAACTGGAAGACAAGGCAGCTGAGCTTGCAACACTCTATACTATAGAAACCAACTATCATCTGGCTTCCGGTAATTTCATTGAAGAGCTTGAAAACTGTATGCAGATCCACGGATGTGATTTTATTGTCATGGGAATGGCAGAAAAAACGCTTGAACAAAAGCTTTTGGGCAACAGTGTAACAAGGGCTATCCACAGAATAAAAAAACCGATATTAATAGTTCCGGCTCATATAGAATATGCAGGAATCAGGAAAATTCTTTTTGCCTATGATACCCATAAAAGTATGACCTGGACTGCAATGAATGATATTTATTATTTCATTAATGAATTTAATGCTGAAGTTGAGGTTTTCAATGTAAGTGAAAGGCTGGAAGATTTTGCTGAGGTTATTCATGATGTTGACCTGAATTCCGGATATGATCTGGATGATATCAAATACAGTTTTAAAATGATTCAATCCATCGAGGTCATCAAGGCTATTGAGGAGGAAATCAGACTGACAAATCCGGATCTGCTTACGATGGTTCCCTACAAATACAATCTTGTAGAATCTCTTTTCCACCGCAGTAAAACAGCTATTATGGCTTACAAAAATAAAGTACCATTACTATCAATTCCACTCAATATAGATTAAGATCAATAAAAATCTGAACACAATTTGAATTATCCTTTTTGCCTTTAAAGGCTAAATTTTACACTTAATCTTGTTTGACAGGACCGGGAAGAGATTTCCGGCCCTGTTTTTTATACCCAGTTCCGGACTCAAATACACATTATCATTTTAACATTCATAATTAATATCTCTTCTTGAAAATAAAAATAAATCAACAATTCATACTGGTCTGAATATCAAAAAGCCGTAAATTTAGTAAAGGATAAAAACAGTGTTTTCACCCTTTTTTATAGTTGTGCCGTTAGCTAATTTTGTTACATAAAATTAAAACCATAAAAATGAAAACTTCCTTTTTTACTAAGACTTTAAGTTTGCTCTGTGCAGCCTTCATTCTAACTCTCTGTCTGTTAAGCTGCACCCGTTGCTCTGAACCCCCTAAAGAACCCGTTAGTAACAGTTATAAAAAGAAACTGATCAGCTACCGTGAAGGCAGGGTCCTTTTTGATGAATACACCAGAACGAATCATGAAATTCTCATGAAGTACAGAAATGGTGAACCTGATTCCCGATGGTACTGGTTTTCACTGGAAGACATGGAAGGATACATTAAGTATGTAAAAGAAAATGCCAAAAAACAGAAATTAAAAAATCCAGGAATTAGAATTTATATGGGAAAATACCCGATGAATCATCCTAAAAACAGAATGGCAAAACCTGAATACGCAGGCTATCAAACCATATTTCTAGTGCCTACCGCTCAAAAAAGAGAAAGAGACAAGGCAATGTCCAGATCAGCCAGCACGGAGGAAAATACAGATGTACCATCCATAGAATCTATGAACATGACCAATCTTGCACCTCCTCCAAAAACCTTGTCAGGAACAATGCCTTAAAAACACAAAATTATGAACTGGAATATTGAAACAGGGAAACAGATATCGATGATCCTATCCATCATAGTGATGCTTTTAATGGTCATAAAATATAGAAAAACCGGAAAGGAAAATTTATTTTTTATTATTGGATATCTGTTGTTTTCCCTGATTGATATTTTCTGTTATTTCTACTTCGACCTGACCAGACTGCCTACGGACCTATTTTATGTAATTGGTTTTTTGATGATTGTATTCTTTTTGTACTTATTTTATTATTACCAATTATTGTATGTTCCGGTGCTCAAAAAGATCCAGGCCTTCATCCTGATTCTTTTTGTCCTTAATATTGCTCTCATGTTTTACATAGAAGATGATCTGCTTCATCATTTTTCTTTTAATATGCTGTATGTAGATATTCTTCTGTTGTTATTTTCTATTATTTTGTTCCTGTACCAAACTTTTAATTCAGATAAGATATTGGGAATTAATAATTATCTGCCTTTCTGGATTTCAGTGGCTTTGCTGATCTTTTTTATCGGAAGTATCCCGATCCTTTTTTTCAGAACCACTGTTTCGGAGAGTATTTATTTCTTCATTTTATTTATGCTGAATCTGATCAGTAACAGCATACTCATATGGGGTTTGATTGGGAACAAACAGGAGAAAATCAGATAAATACTTCTTAGATATGGAAGAAAATAATTTGGTCATCATCTTTACCATTACCTTATTCATCATTGTTTTGACAATGATCTTCATCTATACGGTCTTCATCAAGAAAAAAACAACACTGGTGATAGAGCAAAAGGAAAAAGATCTGCGTTTTGAAAAGGAACTCGCCACCTCACAGGTAGAAATGAAGGAGCAGACCCTGAACTACATCGGACAGGAATTACATGATGATCTGGGGCAAAAACTTTCCGTGGTACGGCTGCGGCAAAACCAACTGATTACCAAATTAAAAAACAATGAAAAAGAAGATCTGATAGAGCTCAATGAGCTATTGGGTGAATGCATACAGGATATAAGAAACCTTTCTAAAACATTGATTACTGAACAGATCATTCACTTCGGATTGGCAGAATCTATAGAAAGAGAAGTTCAGCGGATCAAAAAACTGAAATTATTAAAAATAGAATTTATTACCCAGAAGCAGGATATTGATATTTCACCAAAACATGGTCTGATCCTTTTCAGAATTATCCAGGAAAGTATCAACAATATTCTGAAACATTCCAAAGCCAAAAATGTTTCCATACAAATGGAAGATGACTGTGAAAAATTGCACATCAGTATTTCCGATAACGGAAGAGGCTTTGATACCAGCAGTATTCAGGATGGCTCAGGATTAAAAAACATGGAGCTGAGAGCAAAACTGATTCATGCCGAATTGTCTATACACTCAGAACTAAATAAAGGAACACAAACATTGATAACCTATCACAAAAATTTATTATGAAAACTATTCCCATAGCGATCGTTGATGATCATACTTTAATCTCCAAAGCATTGGAGAATATGATCACAGAAAACACTCAATATCGGGTAATTATGAATCATCCCAACGGAGAAGAATTTATTGCAGGTGTGGAAAAAGCTTCTGAATTACCCGCCGTAGTACTGATGGATGTTAATATGCCTTATAAAAACGGTATAGAAACTACAGAATGGCTTACCGAACATTATCCCGACATCAAAGTCATTGCCCTGACAATGGATGATGATGAAAAAGTTCTCATCAGAATGCTGAAGGCAGGTGCTAAAGGATATTTACTGAAAGACATGCAGCCTTCTATCCTCTTCCAGGCCATAGATACCGTATTTGAAAAAGGTAGTTTTTATACTGATTTTGTGGCTCAGAAATTATTGAAAGTAAAAACAGAAGAAATAAAAAATGCCTCCCTGCTTTCGGAGTTGAAAGACAGAGAGAAAGAGTTTATAAAGTGGGCATGCAGTGAACTTACCTATAAAGAAATTGCAGATAAGATGTGCCTGAGTCCCAAAACAATAGATGGATACAGAGATTCAGTTTTTGTAAAACTGGATATAAAAAACAGAGCAGGTCTGGTACTTTTTGCACTGAAACACGATCTGTGTTGATTTTTTATCTCAATTATTCCTCTTACTTCTGATCTAAAAACAGATATCTTTACATCACACTTACGTATCCGGCAGCTTGCAAAGCTGCCGGATTTTTAATTCATAACATACTCATAAACAAACTAAAAGGTGTTTTTCCTTTTTCAAAATACGGTTTTCTCCTCTGTTTTCGTCCTGCAGAATAATAGAATTTTGTCATAGAAAAAAATACAGAAAGGCAGAACCCGAAAAGCCGGAACAGAGTAGGGAATATTTTTAAAACTAATACAATGAAAAAAGCACTTATCGTAGGTATTAATGATTATGCACCCATCGGATACGGAGGACCAGATCTTAATGGTTGTGTAAATGACGCAAGAGATATGGCAAACACATTGGTTATTTGTGGTTTTAGTCCGGCAAAGATTAAAATTCTGACCAATCAAAATGCAACAAGAGCGAATATATTGAACTATCTGAAGACTCTGATCAGTACAAGTGTAAAAGGAGATTCCCTCGTTTTTTATTATTCGGGGCACGGAACCAGAGTGGCTAATATTGGATCTGATCTGGAACTGGATGGTCTGGATGAAGCTATTTGTCCGCACGATTACGCAAACACTGGTGTCATTCGTGATGATGATTTTAAAACAGTTCTCAGCAAGCTTAAAGCGGGAGTCAATATGGAAGTTATCTTCGACTGCTGTTATTCCGGAACTGGAACCCGAAAAATGGATCTGGGACTGGAAGCAGATCTTCTCAACGAAACCGCCCGTTATATTCCGCCCATGCTCGAAGATGAATTTTATCTGACTTATGCCAGTGAAATGGAATCTTCTAAAAATGCTAAAACATCACCGGTACTCACTAAAGCTCTTATCCCTGTTGCCGGAATGAATCATACTTTATGGGCTGCTGCGAAAGACAATCAGGTATCCATGGAAGGTAATATCAGTGGGCAGATACGAGGCTATTTCACTTATCATTTCTGCAAAATATTACGCGCTACCAACGGCAGTATTGTTAGAAAAACGCTTGATAAACAGGTTGCTATTGCATTGGCAGCTATGGGAGCAGCTCAGATCAACCAGACTGAAAGCATCACCGCAGAATTTTCACAGAAAATATTCACTTAATCATATAATTATTACCGGCGGAATCCGAAAAGCCATTAAAAGAGTAGGAATATACCAGATTAAAAATAATAATCATGTCAAAAATTGAAAACAACAACCCAATGACAGCCGAAGAAGTTTTAAGACTTAGAACTGTTAAAGCAAAATCAACTGAAAAACCAGCAGCTATTGAAAAATTATTCAGCCAGGCTCCCGCCATGGAAACCATCAACGGAAGATCTTTTCCGAAAGGGATGAAAACAATAGGAATGCCTATGGATGAAAAAACAGCTGAAATCCGATCGCTGGAAACCGATCATTTCTATCCTAACCATGCTGATTTTGAATACAATCCAAAACTGGAACCGAAAAGAGACCGTAAACCAAAATTCATTGACAGAGACTCTTTCCTGACTCCGGAAAATGCAAGAACTATTTTTGGAGCAGATCAGAGAAAAGTATATAATTCTACCGCCTATCCATGGAGATGTGTTGGCAGAGTGGAAAGTTCTTTAGGCTCAGGAAGCGGTGTAATGATCGGTCCAAGACATCTTCTTACCTGTTCTCATATTGTTGACTGGCAGCCTAATAACACAACAGGATGGCTGAAGTTCACTCCAATGTATTATAACGGAAGCGCTCCTTACGGAACTGCCTGGGGTACATTGACTTATTACAAGTATAAAGTGGCAGGCCCATCTATTGATTCAACAGAGATACAATACGATTATGTAGTGATTGTGTTAGACAGACCTATCGGAAACAGCACGGGATGGCTGGGTTCAAAATCCTATTCCGATTCATGGGATGGAGGTGCTTACTGGACTCACGCAGGATATCCGGGAGATCTTACAGGAACTCAAAGACCAACCTACCAAACAGGTATCGCACTGGATGGAGATTTCTGGAGTGCTGATGACAACGAAAGCATGAGCCACAAAGCAGATATCTGGCCTGGACAAAGCGGAGGTCCTTTTTGGGGATATTGGGACGGCTCTCCGTATGCTGTTGCTACTCAAAGCGCGCATAATCCAAGCGATAATTTTGCAAGTGGCGGCTCAGATTTAGTAAATCTGGTCATCAGAGCTAGAAATGAACATCCTTAATTTATTTTTTTTAGCTTAAATCTATAGCCTGCCTTTCGGGGTGGGCTTTTTAGTTTTTATCTTAAGACCACTCCAATTTTAAAGCATTTTTAACTAATCCGTCATAGTATTCTCAATATTTTAATACATTTGTTTAAAACATATTTCAGATGAATTTCGAGCAGATCAATTTACACCTTGAAGCCTATAAAGAACACGATCAGATTTTGGATGCAGCAAAATACCTGATTCATTCTTTTGATCTTGAGCATGAAAATTTTGCAGGATTTGGATTCAGGGAAGAACTTTCTCCCACCTCGATGCTTCTTACTGCAGAAGGTGAGCTGGGAGGGCCGCAAACAGTAATGATTCCGAGAAATTTATTTGATTTCGACCTTAACCTTGTCCTTAATATGGTGGCTCACGAAATGCTTCATGTAAGACAGAAAGCTCCAGGGCATGTCATTGAAGACAAAAATGAAAGAGAATTTCAGGCCTATTATGAGATGCTTTTTCACAAAGTATTTCCGCAGATTCCGGAGGTTTCAGATTTTCATAAAAAATTCTTCGGCGGAAAAGCGTTGGAATATTACAAAAGAATGGGTGAAGGTTCAGAACTACAACAAAAATATGCAGAACAGAAAACAGAAGTAGAACATTTAATCAACGAATTAGCATGACAGTAAAACCAGACATCACCTGGGCAGATTTTGAAAAAATAGATATCAGATGTGGAACAATCCTTTCAGTAAATGATTTTGAAAAGGCCAGAAATCCATCTTATCAACTGGAAATAGACTTTGGAGATTTAGGAATCAGAAAATCATCCGCACAGATTACTTCTCTTTATGAAAAAGAAGAACTTATCGGAAAACAGATTTTGGCAGTAGTGAATTTCCCTAAAAAGCAGATTGCCAACTTCTTCAGTGAGTGCCTGGTGCTGGGATTATATGGTGAAGATCAAAAAGATGTTACTCTTTTAACCCCTTCATTGCCTACAAAAAACGGAATGCAGGTAGGATAGACAGCAAATAAAAACACATATGATACAGAACATACCCTTAGAAAGAGTTTTATTCCTTGATATTGAGACCGTTCCGCAGTCGGGATCCTGGGACGACTTATCTGAAACAGAGCAATATCTGTGGGACAAGAAAACCCGGTTTCAGAGAAAAGAAGAGATCTCGGCAGAAGAGTTTTATGAACGTGCCGGTATTATGGCCGAGTTTGGAAAAATCATCTGCATTACCATCGGGATGATTGAAAAGAATGAAACGCTGAAAATAAAAAGTTTTTCCGGGCATGATGAGAAAAAAATGCTTCAGGAGTTTGGAGAAATCTTCAACAGCCCAAGACTTTACAATGTCATTCTTTGTGCTCATAATGGAAAGGAATTTGATTTCCCATGGATTGCCAGACGATACCTTATCAATGGCATGCAGCCCCCGGCTCCTTTTCAAATGTTTGGTAAGAAACCCTGGGAAATTCCTCATATAGACACTATGGAACTGTGGAAGTTTGGGGATTATAAAAGTTTTGTATCATTAGAATTATTGGCTCATGTCTTTGGTATTCCTACTCCGAAAGATGATATTGACGGCTCAATGGTTTCATCAATTTACTACATAGAGAAAGACTTGCAGAGAATTGTAGACTATTGTGAAAAAGATGTCTTAACTTTGGCAAATATTTTCCGGCGCATGCGTCAGGAAGATTTGTTGAAAAGGAATATCAATCTAGATTAAAAAATGAAATTTACAGACGATCAAATTGCTGACATTGGTGAGGAAATCATTGGTGTGCTGAAAACCGTATATGACCCCGAAATTCCGGTAGATATTTACGAATTAGGGCTTATTTACGATGTTCAGATCTCCGATGATGCTGACGTAAAAATTATAATGACCCTTACTACTCCCAACTGTCCTGTTGCAGAAACGCTTCCTCAGGAAGTAAAAGATAAAGTGGCTGAAGTAGAGCTTGTGAATAGTGTAGATTTAGAGCTTACTTTCGAACCGAGCTGGAATAAGGATATGATGAGCGAAGAGGCGAAGTTTGAGCTGGGAATGCTATAAAACATTCAGGATATAATGACAAAGAAAATTGCCGTAATAGCTCTTGCTTTCCTTGGAATATATATGCTTTATTTAGGAGCGCAGATGAAAGCACAGCCTCCTTTTATTACTGGGATAGGATTTATCATTATTTCACTGCTTCACTTAAATAAAAAGTAAGTACAACTGAACACAATACTGTACCATACAAGAAAAGGATGCCTGATAGACATCCTTTTTTTTATTTAATTTTCTTTTGCTATTTCTTTTCCTTCTCTCCTGCTCCACTCACTCCATGAACCTACATAGAGAGCCGGCATCGGGAATCCTGCATAATCCAGAGCTAAGATAGTATGACATGCAGTAACACCTGAACCACAGTGAATGATCAGATGCTCAGGTTTACTCTCTAATAACTGGCTGTATTTTTCTTTTAAAATTTCCGGGCTCAGGAAATTTCCGTTTTCATCAAGATTTTCAGAAAAAGGAATATTAATTGCTCCCGGAATATGGCCTGCAACCAGATCAATAGGTTCAGATTCACCTTTATAGCGATAGGAATCTCTTACATCAATGACCGTAGAGGAATTGTTTATCAGCTCATTTTCAACAATTTCCAAGCCGGAAACAGGAAGAAGCCACTGATCCTTTTTTATTAAAGAAGCTTTGTCAAATATTTCTTCTCCTGAAGAAAATTCCAGCCCATTCTTTTCTGCAGCCTGCATTCCCCCATCCAGAACCTGTACCTTTTCAAACCCGAAAGATCTTAGCATCCACCAGGCTCTTGCCGCAGCATTAGAAGCATTTTTATCATCATACACTATGATGTGAGAATTATCATCGATTCCAAGACCGGAAAGTGTTTCAGCAAATTTTTCTACTGAAGGAAGCGGGTGTCTTCCCCCAAAAGCGGCATCCTCTCCTATCTCAGCCAGATCTTTATCCAGATCAATGAACCTTGCTCCTTTAATATGTCTTTCAAGATAGTTCTGCTTTACTTCTTTTCCTGTTCTTGCATCAAGAATGATGAGGTTTTCTGCTGGAATATTTTTGAGTTCGGATGATAAGATTATTGGAGAAATCATAGAATAGAATTAATTATTAAAAGTCATTCTTACCGGCAATTTATAGATTGTAGCTCTAGAGATACCTCCTATACATCTGGGTGTCATTTTTTCAATTTTATAAAGTGTTAACTCCGACTGCTTATTAAAATCATCATCATTCCCAACAGCATTTACTTTTTTAATATATCCATCAGCACTAACACTAAAGGTAACAACAGTTGTTAATTCACTATTATCTCCTTTTGAAGTTTGCTTAGTGGTTCTTGAAACAGTAGGCTTGTATTTTGGTTTTATCAGAAGATCAGGCATTTGAATACCAGCTCCTTCATCACACTTTATATGTTTTTCCGGCAAATTCAATTTTACCAACTCTTGTTCTTCTTCTTTTATTTTTTTTAATTGGGCGTATTCATCTTCTTTTTTCATTTGATAAATTCTACCCTCTTCTTTTGCCATAATCTCATTTCTATCGCTCTTTTTAAGATATGACAATGAGTCTTTAGCTTTTTTTTGATATGAAATCAAAATAGAATCATATTTTTTTTCTATCGATTTCAATTGTTTTACTTCTTTTAATTGAGCATTTATTACAAAACTTAAAAAAAGAAACAGCAATGCAAATAAACTCTTCATATCTTAAAAATGAAAAATATCCTTCGCTTTATTGTAAGAACTTTCAAAGTTCAGGAGATTCAGTTTATGCTCTGCTTTTTCAACGCTCATAAAGTTGATAACCTGCTCTGTAGGCATATTTCCTACAAGATCATCTTTAGCCATAGGGCATCCTCCGATACCTTTGATCGCGCTGTCGAATCTTCTGCAGCCTTTATCATAAGCTGCTTTTAATTTTGAATAAGAATCTTCATAACGGTTATGAAAGTGCCCTCCAAAGTTGATTTCAGGATATTTTGAAGGTATTTTTTCAAACAAAAGAGCAATCGTTTCCGGAGTTGCTACTCCTGTAGTATCAGACAATAAAATATCTTTCACTCCGATATCTGAAAATCGCTGTGCCCAATGGTCTACATCTTCCCACTTCCACATTTCGCCATATGGATTTCCAAAAGCCATGGAAAAATATATGTTAAGCTGTTTTCCCTCACTTTTTGTCAGTTCCAGCATTTTAATAATTTCATCAAAAGCTTCTTCCTGACTTTTATTGGTATTTCTGTGCTGAAAAGTTTCGGAAATAGAAAACGGAAAACCCAGAATATCAACCGATTGGTGTTTCAGTGCTTTTTCAGCACCTCTGTAATTGCCGATAATCGCGGAAACTTTCGTTTTGGAACGAGATTTATCGATATTTTCGGCTACCTCATCAGAATCAGCCATCTGTGGAATTGCTTTCGGAGAAACAAAACTCAGACAATCCAATACATCAAAGCCAACATCCATCAAGGAGTTGATATAATCTATTTTTTTATCGGTAGGGATAAACTCTCCCCATCCCTGCATGGCATCTCTAGGACATTCGGTAAGAAACATTGTTACTTTTTGATTTTCTCAAATATAATAAAACTAAACTACTTGGTATACTGTACATACAAAGCTAACACTATTTTGATTTTCAAAGATTTATATCTGATTTATAATTTCAATAATTGATATTAAGTCGCAAATAACATATTCTGAGCATCAAATTTGCTAACTTTGTTAAAATTTATGATATCTGATGAGTACAATAGAATTCAACCCATTGTGGAAAGAAAAATTACTGAACCGTTTTCTTAGCTATGTAAAAATATATTCAACCAGCGATGCAGAGAGTGAAACAACACCTTCTACTCCCCGCCAGTGGGATATTGCCAATTACATCACTGAAGAGCTGAAAACAATCGGCCTGGAAAATGTTTCAATTGATGAGCATGGTTATATTATGGGGTATGTTCCTTCTAACCTTGAAAATGATGACAGACCTACCATCGGATTTATTTCACACTATGATACTTCACCGGACTTCAGCGGGGAAAATGTAAAACCTCAAGTTTGGGAAAATTATGATGGAAATGATCTTCTTCTGAACCAGGCGACAGGATTCACACTGTCTCCTTCAAGATTTGAAAGTTTAAAAAAATATATCGGTAAAACGTTAATTACTACTGACGGAAATACGCTTCTTGGTGCTGATGATAAAGCGGGTTGTGCAGAGATTGTGACGGCTGCGGAATATCTTATCGCCCATCCAGAAATTAAGCATGGAAGAATTGCTATAGGATTTACTCCGGATGAAGAGATCGGAAGAGGAGCGCATAAATTTGACGTTGCTAAATTTGGTGCAGAATGGGCTTATACAATGGATGGTGGAGAAGTTGGAGAATTGGAGTATGAAAACTTCAACGCAGCAGGAGCTGTAGTAAAAATCCACGGATTGAGCGTTCACCCTGGTTATGCTTACGGAAAAATGATCAATGCGGCTCTTTTAGCGGCTGAATTTGCTCAAATGCTTCCTGCTAATGAAACGCCTTCAACAACAAAAGGTTTTGATGGATTCTATCATTTAATGGATATTACAGCAGATATTTCTGAGGCTAAACTTCAATACATTATCCGTGATCATGATGCAGATAAATTTGAAACCAGAAAGAAATTCATGGAAGGAAAAGTAGCTGAATTCAACCAAAAGCACGGCGAAGGAACTGCTGAAGTGGAGATCAAAGAGCAATACAGAAACATGAAGCAGCAGTTTGAAGGTAAAATGCACATTGTAGATCTTGCTGCAAAAGCAATGACTGAAGCAGGTATCGAGCCTAAGATCAAAGCGATCAGAGGAGGAACAGACGGTGCCCAGCTCTCTTATATGGGACTTCCATGTCCTAATATTTTCGCAGGAGGAATCAACTTCCACGGACCCTACGAATATGTAGCTTTGGAAAGTATGGAAAAAGCAACTGAAGTAATTATTAATATTGTAAAAGCTTAATAAATCATGAAAAAGGTCTTAGCATCAGCACTCATTTTCACTTTTATTTTCGGCAGTGCCCAGATTTCTGAATTTCAAAGGGCAGATTCCCGCTATGAAAGAAAGAAAACGGCTCTGTATAACAAATATCCTAAGCCTAATGATTTAAAAACGAAGAAAGAATGGCTTTTGACAGAAGAGAAAATAGCAGCTTACAAAGACGCTTTAGATAAAGCTTCTCTTGAGGATCAGAAAATGATCGCTGCAGATCCTCCTGTAAAAACAAAAGTCACTAAAGAAGCCGAGTATGATAAAGGCAAAGCAGCCTTCCAAAAGGCCTTATATGAAGCTGTTGATCTTGGTTTTTTAAACTTTTCTCCGGATGCCTACAAAGCAACAATAACTTTTGTAGTTGACTCTAAAGGAAATGCTCTGGATCCTAATGTAAAAGGAAATAATGAAGATGTGAATGCATTTATTGAAGCGGCTTTTTACCGCATAAAAGATAAAGGCAAGTGGAAACCGGCTGAAGACAAAGGAAAACCAGTGTCATCAAACGTTTCTATTCCTTTAGTATTAACTTTTAAAAAATAATATAATGAACCCGTTCCAATGAGAGCGGGTTTTTCTTTTCCATATTTCAGAAACATCATCGTGAGGAACATCTAAATCTCATTGAAAATCATTATGTTATTGACACTAATTTAACATGATTCTTTTGTAAGCTTTAAATAATTCACCTAAATTAGAGAAAAACTTAAAATCACTGCTTATGAAAATGAAATCTAATTTCTTCAAAATCAACAGAAAGTTTTATTTTTCTCTTCTTTTTTCTATTTTCTGTTTGTTTCTTTTAACGTCTTGTTCTCAGGATGATCCGGCGGATGCTCCTGTTGAAAAACCTGCAGAGTCTGTTCAAATGAAAACTTTGGGAAATCTTACTTTACAGAAGAATGTTATTATTCTGAATGATGAATCTGTCAATGCAATTTCCGTTCATAATGACAGGGAAATTACATTTAGCCGTATGACCCCGCAAACAGACAGTATTTCGGTAGGAACCGTAATTGTAGGTACTAAAATAGAAGGTGATCAGGTGAACACAATTCTTTCAAAAGTAAGCTTTGTTTCTAAAGCAAATAATCAGTTTACCGTACAAACCTCCAGCGCAAAACTTGAAGAATTTATCTATAGCGGAACGTTAAGCGGAGTATATGACCCATCCGGTAAAGCTCCCGTTAATATTGATGGAAGAATGGTTAATTACATCCCTGTAGAAGGTATGGTCTCTGAACAAATCAACCAAAAGATACTTTCTATTGAAGCGAAAAACCTTCAAAACCAGAAATTAATTACCTTCAACCGTTATAATTTCAATAAAACCTTTTCGTTTCCTCTCTCTTCAGCAGGAACATCCACTGTAAATGTACAAGGAGGATTCACACCAAAGATTGATTATAATATCACATTCTCATGGGGACACTTATCCAACTTCTATGTTAACCTCATTATGGATGATATCAAGCTTCAGAGCACTGCGAGTATTGTGGGAAGTCTGGGCTATACGGCAAGCACTACAGACTATCTAAATATACCTATTGTTCCAATCGTTTTAGGGCCTACAGGACTGATTTTAAGTCCTACTCTTTCTGCTGGTCCTTTCCTTGGAGTACAGGCTACAGGGAAAGTACAGGCACAACTTTTGGATCTTGAGGGAAATGCCAACTTTCTTGTAAGCAAAAATCCGGCGATTAATATTAATCTTCAAAAGAAATCAGAACCTGCCATCACCAGTGCAGAAGGGAACTTATCTGCTGAAGCAGGCTTAGAAGCAAAAGGAGCTGTAGGACTGATGTTTATTTCTATTCCTATTGCCAATTCCGGATTAAGAGGAAGAGCTTCTGCCCTTTCGTCTTTAGGATTGACATTTATTCCTGAAAGAAAAGGCGTGTTTTCTGTAAAAGGCAAAATCCAGGCTGATATGTTTTATGGTTTTGGAATAGCTCCTCTAAGATATGAAGGAACGATCCCTCTTTTCAAAAAAGAATATATGCTGTATCAAAAGGATTTTAGTTTCTAAAACATAATATTTATACATTAATACAAAACCACTTAAATAGTGGTTTTTTTACATAAAAAATACCCAAACATATAATTAACCTACAACTATTTAATACTTTTCATTATATTTACAAAGATGTACAATTTATAAACGATAACATTTAACACCAACTTAACTATGAAAAAAATCAAAAAACTTTTGAGAAAAGACTTATCTACAATTCTGGGCAGCGGAATAGACGGCTGTCATATGGGAGGCAACTCTTATAATTGTCAGGACGATTGCCAATGTGCCTGGGGATATGCATGCGAAATGTATGAAAACGAAAATCCCGGACAATGCATCGCCGTAGGAGGTGGTGGAAATCCAGGCGGCGGCGGATGTAATCCTCCTTCCAGATGTGAAGAACAACCATTTTAATGATAGAAAATCGGAAGTAGAGATACTTCCGATTTTTATTTTCACCCGAAAACAGATCCTTGTCAAAGCATTTCTGCCATTCATCAAATAAAATTTCATTTCTGCCTTGATCATTGTTGTTTTGCATCAGATTTTTAACAACAATTAATTTATGAAGCAGCAATTTTTAGCGCTAAGTGCATTGTTATTATGCATTTTTTGCAGTATAGAAACTAAAGCACAGCAGACTCCCGCTTTTCACATTGGGGTCAAGGGAGGGGCAAACTTTACAAAAACCTCAACAGAGTCTTCTTTGGAAGGGAAATATGGATTCGGTTATCAGGCAGGAGTAATGACAAGAATGGACATCGGAAGGTTGTATGTACAGGGAGAAGCTCTGTTCAACAAAAGGAAGACATCATACACCTCCCAAGACGGAAGCTCTTCAAAACTTTCATGGAACGCTATTGATATTCCTGTAGTGGTAGGATATAAATTCATTAAAACTGATGATTTTAATGTAAGAGCATTCGCAGGAGGTGTTTACAGCTATGCCTTTAATAATAATTTATCTTCCTCTAAGGCTTTGCAGGAAGGTTTTAAAAAGTTTGACAAATCCAATATTGGAATTACAGGAGGTATTGGGGTAGATTATAAAAACTTCACGGTAGATCTTAGGTATGAAACAGGTCTTTCAGGCATCAGTAAAGAATTTAAGTCCAAACCCCATAGTTTTTCCCTGGGAATAGGTTATTTCCTGTTCTAAAAAACTTAAATTATCTTTACCTATTAGAAACTGTTTTCCCTGCAGTTTCTAATTTTTTTATCAACTTATTTCAAGTTCCATGACAAAATCTTTTGCCTTTAAAGAATATCTATTTACTTTTAGTTTCTGGCTTGTTCTGGCTATTGTACTGTGGTGTAATTTTCAGACTACCACTGAGCAATATATTGCTATGATCCAAGCCGTTATTATTGCGGTTTCTTCATTTACATTCACTCATTTTTTAACCAATAAGCTTCTTCCGAAAGCTTTACGGGAAAAAAAGATGAAACAGTTTCTGATACAGGCTGTAATCGTTATTTTCATGTTGAGCCTTATCTTCGCTTTTATTTTCACTTATCTTGAAGTGGCTCCAAAAAATGAGCTTCCACCGAATTTCCCAGACCAGCTTCCTTTTTTGTGGAAAGGCTTTTATATGTCCTTGCCTGCTTCATTTTTGATCAACGGAGCAGCATGTGGTATAAAATTTTATAAAGAACATGGAAGGATAGAGCGTGATCATATTCTTCTTCAGCAAGCCCATCTGGAAAACCAGCTTAAACTTTTGCAGGATCAGATCAACCCTCATGTGGTATTCAATATCCTGAACCATATTCATATTCTGATGAAAACAGACACACAGCTTGCTGATTTTTTACTGATGAAATTTTCAGATATTCTACGATACCAGCTGTATCATTGTAATCAACCATTAGTTCCTTTGGATAAAGAGATTGAGTATCTTCAAAATCTTGTTGAGGTAGAAAAACTGAGATGGGGAAATGAACTGGATGTAAAAGCTTCCTGGGAAATTAATAACAGGAAAGCTTATATTGCTCCTCTGCTATTGGTGCCTTTTATCGAAAATGCCTTTAAATATGTCTGCAGGCTTCCCGGGCATAAAGGATATGTGAAAATCTCCTGCAAAGAAAAAGACAACAATCTTTATTTCTATGTTGAAAATTCCTATTCCGATATGGCTACCTACAAAAAGAAAGACGGAGCGGGCGGAATTGGCCTTCAGAATGTAAAAAAACGTTTAAAGTTGCAATATCCCGACTCTCATGATCTAAAAATTGAATCAGATCATCATATTTTCAAAATAACTTTAATTTTAACTTTATCTGACCATCATGAGCTCTAATATTCCTAAAATGAAATGCCTGATTATAGATGATGAACCTCTTGCAAGATTCCATCTTAAAGAACTGGCTGATCAAATTGATTTTTTATCAGTTGAAGGAACCTGTGCCACCGCATTGGAAGCAGACGCCAAAGTAAAGGAGAGTGAAATAGATCTTCTTTTCCTGGATATCAATATGCCTTATCTTACCGGTCTGGAATTTCTGGAACAGCTGGAAAACCCACCGTTATGTATTCTTACCACAGCCTATTCTGAATATGCTTTGGAGGGATTTCGTCTGCAGGTAGCAGATTATCTTTTAAAACCTATTGCTTTTAACCGTTTTTATCAGGCGGTAAATAAGGCACAGCAACAGTTTATCATCAGTGAAAAATTGAAAAAGAATACCCCTCTGGATGATCCTTTTCTGTATGTGAGGCAGTCTGACTCCTTTATTAAGGTTTCCTGGGTAGATATCCTATACATTGAAAGTATGCAGAATTACACCAAGCTTCATTTTAAAGATAAGTCGCTGATTATTCATCAGACGATGAAAGCGATTGAGGAATCTCTTCCTTCAGATCATTTTTTCAGGATCCATAAATCTTTCCTCATCAATATCACCCATATTGATATGATTTCGGGAGGAAGGCTTTTCATTAATAAAATTGAGCTTCCCATTTCCCGTACCCGAAAAGAGGAATTGCTTAATCAGGTGGTATATAAGAAACTGATCAGTAAGTAAAGAAGAAATAACGTATCAAAAAAGGGAAGGCGTAAAATATCTTTACAAGCCTTCCCTTTCTTATTTTTATGGCAGATTCCAGCGCAGTGATACTGCAGCATAGAATGTACTGGCAAATCTTGGATCTGCTACTTTTTTGTCTCTGAAGATGCTACTGATTTTCCTGTCATTTTCGCTGAAACTTCTCAGTATTGCCGTTCCACCTGTTACACGTAACGTAAGTTTATCATTGATTTTCAATTCAGGTCTGAGCCCAGCAGTGATCTGCTGATAACCCAGAAGCATAGATTTTCCGCCTACATTTCTCTCTACCGTCATCCCATTGAGATCTACAACAGCTTTTAAAGCAAATTTTTCTGAAAACATATAACCGGCTTCCATGCCTTGAGGGAAATTGATATTGAATTTAATTTTTCCGTTGGTCTTCCAGTCAAAATAGATCCATGGTAAAATCATAGGAACTCCAAACGCCGTAGTAAGCACCGGCCCTCCTCCTAATGAAAGATTGGGGTTAAAATGTCTGATAAACAAAATTCCTCCCTGCCCCAGTACATCATCAAAATTGACTCTTTCAAGGTCTGTATACACTCCCACAGATGCATTCATCATCATACTCCACTTTTTGCCCAAAGGTCTCATATGCTGTATTCCGACCTGCGCATTCAGCATCTCATTCGGAAATAACTGGGTTTCATAATTTTTGTGGCTCATCTTTGCATAAGATCCGCTGAGTAGCATAGACCACGATCTTACCTTCCCATCGGTATCCTTTTTTACGGATAACGGAATACTCAGGTTAAGATCTATCCTTTTAAAATCACTTTTAGAATTCGTTTTTGTGCTGTCTTCTGGACGGATATAGTTTGAGCCCGGAATATATTCTGTTTTCAGCTCTGCAGAAATCCCGGATTGTGCATTTACCCAGTATCCTAATGGCAATAAACAACATAAAACCGTCGAAAGGGTTCTTTTCATATTTTAAATTTTATGCAAAGAGAGCCCTTTGGTTATTTTTTACAAAAATTACTTGATTAAGTGTCCGGATTGTATGACAACAGGATCAAATAGGAGGATTAGTTTTCCAATATTCTGGAGAACAGGTTTCCTAAGCTGCTGCTTTTTGAGTCTTAAAAATTCGGTATCCGAACCAAACCGCGATTAATGCCATTGCAGAACGTGTTATTACCATCGGGAGGATAGAGTCTGCTTCCAAAAGCCCAATCAGTCCCGATATTAAGAAGGTAACCATCAACTGCATGAATCCAAGTAAAGCCGCTGCTGTTCCTCTTCCTTCTTTAAATGGAGACAGCGCGTGAGCGGATGTAATAGGAAACAAAATACCAATAGCCAGTAACGACAGATAAAGCATTGCAATTTCCAGAGCTACAGAAACGTTTTCAGCAGCAACCAGAATATGAAGGGAACATACCACCAGCAACACAATCGTTGCTGTAAATAAAAGGGTTGAATTGCTTATTCTTTTGATCAGTTTAGGAGTAATATAAGCCGCTGTTATCAAAGCCAGTGAGTTAAAAGCAAATATAAAACTGAACACAGTGCTTGAGAAACCATGGATTTCCATAAATAAGAATGGTGCATTTGAAATGTAAATAATCAGTGACGCAAAAGCAAGGCTCCCTACCATTGTACTGTTGATAAAATCTTTGTTGGAAAGGATCATTTTCAGCTGGTCTTTTAATCCTTTCTCATCCATCAGTTCCTCATCAGAAAGATTGATTCTGGCATTGGTTTCCGGTACATATTTGTATACCATAAAAAATGTAATCAGTCCCATGATGCATAAAAAGGCGAAAGAACTGTTCCAGCCCCAGAATTTAAGGAAAACACTTCCCAATAACGGTGCTACAATGGGAGCTATCCCACTGATCTGAGACTGCTGGGAAAAGATCGTTACCGATTTCTGTTTATCATAAAGATCAATAATGATCGCTCTACCAATAACAATTCCGGCACTTCCACCGAACGCATGCAGAAAACGCATGCCCCATAAAACATAAATATCTGAGGTAAAATAGATGGCTGTAGCTCCTATAATAAAAAGTAAAAGCCCGCAATACAGCATGGGTTTTCTTCCTTTTTTATCTGATAAAGGTCCCCATAGTAATTGTCCGAAAGCAAACCCGGCAAAGAACACCGAAATGGAGATCTGGATATGACCGATATCGGTATTAAAGATTTTAGCCATACTTGGGAAAGCAGGAAGATAAAGATCTATACTTAGCGACTCCAATGTGTTGAGCAGTGCTAAAATAAACACTACAATATTCAAATTCTTCTTCATAAATAATATAAGCCTTCACAGGCGGTTTTTCAGCTGCAAAGTTGATGTAAAAAGCTTTATTTTTCAATAAAAGAACTGAAGGAAGGATAGCACAAACTGAAGATTTCGCTTGTTAACTATAGCCATTATGAATATTTTAAAGGAACATTCTGAGGATTAGCTTTTTCCAGGTCTAAACCCATCAGGATTCTGGTTTGTATGTTTTTTGAAAAAGCGTGAAAAGTAGGAAGCGTCACTAAAACCCAATTTAAAAGCAATCTCTTTCACTGTTAAAGCACCAAAACTAAGTTCTCTTTTCGCTTCCAGGATAAGACGCTGGGAAATCATTTTTTTTACTGTTGTCCCTCTCAAAAGACGTACAATATCATTAAGATGATGTGTGCTTATCTTCAATTGATCAGCGTAGAAACCTGTTTCTTTATGTACTATATAATGCCTCTCAATAAGTCCCACCAGTTCCTGAATGCGTTGACGGTCATTCAATAAAGGTTGCTGGCTGTGAATTTGCTCCCCAATGATGATACAAAAAGCTTTCAGGTATGCCTTTAAAAGTTCCGTTCTTGATGTCGCTTTATATTCCTGCTCAATGAGTGCTATAATCGTACTGCAGGTTTTTTCATTTTTGGGATTTAAAAAAAAGGGAAGCTCTCCTCCTGTGAGTACCGATTCTATATCACAGGCTTCATTGAAAATTTCTCTGCTTATTGCCATTGCATATCCTTCCTCTCCTTCCAGTTTCATATTGAATGCCTGCCCTGGTGCAATGATACAGATTTGATTATTTTCCAGTTTATAGCTTTCAAAATCCAGTTCTAAACGGCTGTTTTCAAAGACTTCTCTGAACCAGATAATTTCAAAAAAATTATGCCGGTGAACATCATGAAAGTTCTCTGGGCCTGCAGCACTCAAAGTACTCATCTGAAATTCTTCAGAAGTGAGATGGTGAACCGGGATTTCTTTTTCTGCTGTAATCATTACTCTGTTGTAAAATAATTAGCTATAAACAAAAACCACAGCAAAAAAAGTGCTGCGGTTTTCTTACAATATTTAAAATTAAATATAATTTTTCGGTTTTATTGGTTTAAAAAGGCATCCCAACCTTGAGCAGTCAGCGCTACCAGCTGGTTAGACCCTCTTGCTACCATAAAGTTTCCTTCTTCTTTTTCTACAGCATGTCCTATAATGGTAAAATCCGGGTGATTTTTAATTTTATCAAAATCATCTGGTGAAATCGTGAACAGAAGTTCATAATCTTCACCTCCGCTTAAAGCAGTCATTACCGGATTCAGGTTCATTTCATCCGCGGTAGAGATGGTAAGATTATCCAATGGTACTTTTTCTTCATACAATCTGAATCCTACTTTTGACTGGTCAGAAAGGTGAAGAATTTCAGAAGCCAGCCCATCAGAAATATCAATCATAGAAGTTGGTTTTATATCCAGTTCTTCCAGAATCGTTTTAACGTCTGTTCTTGCTTCAGGTTTCAGTTGTCTTTCCAGGATATAGTCGTAGCCTTCCATTTCCGGCTGCATGTTTGGATCTGCAAGATATACAGCATGCTCTCTTTCAAGAATCTGTAATCCCATATAAGCTCCACCCAAATCTCCTGTTACCACAAGAAGATCATTAGGTTTTGCTCCGCTTCTTTTGACGATATTTTCATCATTTTCAATTCCTACAGCAGTAATGCTCATTACCAGCCCTGAATTGGAACTTGTTGTATCTCCTCCTATCAAATCCACTTTGTATCTTCCGCAGGCAGCCTGAATTCCGGAATAGATTTCTTCTAAAGCTTCCACCGGAAAACGGTTGGAAACTGCAAGGGAAACCAATATCTGTGTAGGTGTTGCATTCATTGCTGCAATATCGCTAAGGTTTACCACCACCGCTTTATATCCTAAATGCTTCAAGGGTACATATCCCAGATTAAAGTGTACTCCTTCTGCCAGTACGTCTGTAGTAAGAACTACTTTTTTGTTATCAGGATTGATTACTGCTGCATCATCTCCTACTCCAAGTTCTGAAGATTCATTGGATAGCAGAAAATGTTCTGTCAAATGTTTAATAAGACCGAATTCTCCTAATTTTGAAATGGGCGTCAGCTCCTGTGATTTATCTTCAAACATAATTTCTGTTTATAAGTGATCATTAATAAATGATAATTGATGCATCAAGAATACAATATTTCATCGCTGTCATTGACCAATCATCATTCATCATTTATATATTAATTTCTGCCGGGTCGATATTGTGTGGGTGAAAAGGAAATTTTTTGAAATCTTCTTTCGATAATACAACCGTTTCCGGACTTTTATACTTATTCATTGCTTCCACTACATCATCCGGCGGAGTGGTCATTTTTCTAAGCATCATATCAATCCATACTCCTGTAGCTTCTGCAGTCGCACAGTGCATTCCATCCGGTGTATAGAATTTGTGTACGAAACGGTAGATAGAAGAATCTTCTGCACATCCGTCTATTTCCACACTTACAATGACAATTTGATCTGCATAGATTTCTTTGAAGAAAGAATATCTTTCATGCAGGATTACAGGACCTATTCCCCATCTGCTTAGCTGGGTAACTCCCATTTTCTCTTTAGTCATAAAAGCCATTCTGGCTTGCGCACAATATTGTACATAGGATGAATTGGCTAAGTGCTTATTAGCATCAAGATCGCTCCATCGCACTTCAAATTTATGGTAGAAAATCATTTGAAAATCGTTTTTGGTCTCGTTAAAATTATAATCTTCAAAAATACTCAAATAAGATGGTTTATAAAAATTGTACTTTTGAAAAAATAATCTTCCGCATAGGATTACATATACATGAAACAGATCATTATTATCGGAGGCGGTGCTGCAGGCTTTTTCTGTGCATCCAATCTTGACGAAAAGAAATATACAATTACGATTTTAGAACAGAACTCAGATGTCCTTCAGAAAGTTAAAATTTCCGGAGGCGGACGTTGTAATGTGACTCACGCATGCTTTGACCCCAGAGAGCTTGTTCAGTTTTATCCTCGTGGAAACAAGGAACTGCTAAGTGTTTTCAGCAAATTTCAGCCTGGTGACACGATGGAATGGTTTGATCAGCGTAATGTTCCCTTGAAAATTGAAAATGACAACAGAACTTTTCCTGAAAGCAACTCTTCTCAGACGATCATCAATACTTTTCTGAATGAGACCCAAAAGAAAAATGTCTCCGTAAGAACAAAATGTACGGTAAAAGAGATTGAAAAGCAGGATGAAAAATATATCGTAAAAACCAATTCCGGGGATTTTGAGGCAGATTATATCGTGTATACAACGGGAAGCTCTCCAAAGTCTTTAAAAATGGTTGAAAATCTGGGACATAAGATTGTAGATCTTGTTCCTTCCCTCTTTACTTTCAATATTAAAGATGAATTGCTAAAAGATCTTCCGGGAACAAGCTTTGAAAACGCAGGAATTTCTATTCCAAAACTAAAAACTGAGGAGAGTGGACCGCTGCTTATTACCCACTGGGGACTTTCCGGACCTGCTGTTTTGAAAATTTCTGCATGGGAAGCCATAAGTCTTGCAAAACTAAAATATAACTTTGAAATTGAAGTTAATTTTATCTCCATAGAAATGGATGAAGCAGAAGAACTCTTCAATAACTTTAAACAAAGTAATCCTAAAAAGACTATTGGGCAGTCTAAGATTTTTGATATTACCAACAGGTTCTGGCAGAAGATTTTAGATATTTCAAAAGTTGACCTCAACAAACAGGTGGCTAATATTTCCGGAAAGGAAATGGAGAAAATTCTTGAAAATCTTTGCAAAAAGAAGTTTCAGGTAACTGGAAAATCAACTTTTAAAGATGAATTCGTGACAGCTGGAGGGGTTGATTTAAAGGAAATTAACTTCAAAAACATGTCTTCAAAACTTCTTCCTAATTTCTATATTGCCGGAGAAGTTCTCAATATAGATGCCGTGACAGGTGGGTTCAATTTCCAGGCTTGCTGGAGTGAAGGATGGCTGATTGCACAGGATCTCAACAGCTTATAAAAAAATATTACTTTTAATAAAAACTAAATACATGAAAAAAAAATTCGGGTTCTTTCTTCTACTCTTGTTCTGTTTAGGATACAGCCAGGAAAAAACGATTGTCTCTGACTGGACTTCATTCACGCAAGCTGTCAATATAGAGAATAAACAGAATTGGAACTTCCGTATCACCGCAAAAATCAGAAAAGATAATGAGGATAATGGTTCCAATTGTGGGTTATGGTGCAGAATAGATAATAAAGATGAGTCTACCAGTTTCTTTGAAAATCAATATTATGGAATCCAAGTAACCCATGAATGGAAAACCTACGAAATAAAAGGCACTATCAGTCCATCTGCGAAGACCATGAATATCGGAGCTTTTGCACAAAGCAACGGGGATTTTTATTTTGACAATTTTAAGCTGGAACTCAATGATGGAAAGTCAAAAAAATGGACTGAAATTCCGCTGGAAAACTCAGGTTTTGAAAAAGAGATTGCATCTTCAAATGGTTGGTTTGAAGGAATCCGTTCTCAGAAAATAAAGCACGTAAAACATTTTACAATTGAAACTTCAGATTACAAACCATTCAGTGGCAACAAATCTTTGTTGATTAAAGGTCGTGGTATTATTGGAACAATGCCGGAAGGAAAATTTATGGACGTTAATGGTATCAAATTATACTATGAAGTCTATGGAGAAGGTGAACCAGTTCTTATGCTTCATGGCAATGGCCAATCCATCAGTGCCTTTATGAATCAAAAAGATATATTTGCTAAAAAATATAAAGTAATCATTGTCGATTGCCGTGAACGGGGAAGATCTACGTATGACAAAACGAAAGAACTTACTTTTGATATTCAGACAGAAGATCTCAAGCAGTTTTTAGAGAAGCTGAACATCAAAAAAACAAAAATTCTTGGCTGGAGTGACGGAGGAATCCTCGCGCTCTCTATGGCAATGAAATATCCGGAGATGGTAGACAAAATAGCATGCTCAGGAGCCAATATATTTCCGGAAGGAGTCAAAGATAATGATTTAAAATCCATGAAAGAAATGCTCGTGAATCTTACTAAAGAGAATAAAGACCATAAAAATGACATCTTTATTGATCTTCTCAATCTGGATTTGAAGTATCCTCAATGGAAGTATAAAGACCTGAATAAAATTCAGTGCCCATCATTGATCATTGCTGGTGATAATGATCTTATAAAAACAGAGCATACGGTAAAAATCGCAGAATCTATCCCAAAAGGACAATTAGCTATTATCCCAAATGCAAATCATTATGTTCCTGAAGAAAAACCGGAATTGTTCAATGAACTAGTCATAGACTTCTTTGAAAATAAATAAACTGAACACCTATAATCATGAAAAAAGTACTAGCATTCATTTTATGTCTTGGATTTGGGCTCACTTTCGCCCAAACACAACCTACCGAAGATCATTCCAGAGATGAATATAAGTCTGAACAAAGTAAGCAGGCAGAATATCCTGGTGGAATTTCTGCATTCATGCGGGATGTAAGTCAAAAAATTAATTCTAACCGAATAAAGGGACCAAAAGGTAAAGCCCATTCCAACGCAAAGTTCTCAGTCAGCGCTAAAGGTGATATAGAAACTATTATTGTAACAGGAGAAAATGAATCTCTTAATCATGAAGTGGAAAGAGCAATGAAATCTATGAAAACCAAATGGACTCCCGGAGAGTACAAAGGACATCCTGCATTGATTTGGTTTACTGTCCCTTTCACTATCAATTTTGAATAATTAAATGCTCTCTGCTAAAAGAAATACATCTATCCTTTTTAAAATCCTTCTCGTCATAGGATTTGGATACTTCTTTTGGCTGATGCTAAAGATTACGTTAGAATATATTCCTTTTAATCCTGAAGCCAGTTTTCTGATGATTAAGCAGACGGAAGTGGTAGAAAGACCTGAATATCTCACATTTTTCTATACTCACGTTTATACGAGTATTTTTGTTCTTCTCTCAGGGTTTTTAGCTATACTGAGAAAAGATTTTGGAGTAAAAAACTTCCACCGGAATATGGGAAAAGTGTATATTTTTCTCATTCTGATCTTCGCTGCACCTTCAGGAATTTATATGGGGATATTCGCCAATGGAGGTCTTTTATCAAAGATTTCGTTTATTATTTTGGGCTTTTTATGGTGGTTTTCAACGTTTAAAGCGTATCAGCTGGCAAGACAAAAGAAGTTTAAAGAACACAAACAATGGATGTGGCGCAGTTTTGCTTTTACACTATCTGCGATTACCCTGAGAATGTGGAAAGTTATTATTGTATATTTATTTCATCCCAATCCTATGGATGTTTATCAGATCATTGCATGGCTGGGCTGGATTCCCAATATCCTTATTATTGAATATTTAATCACAAAAAAACATATATGAAAATTGTAAATTACACATTGATTTCTTTACTGGCAGTTTCTTTGGCAAGCTGTAAAAAAGAGGGAAAGACCAATGAATCGGGGAAAGATTCTCTGACTGCAAAAAAAGATTCTGTTGTTATTCCTGAAGTTCACAAAGAATATTACGGAATCTATACCGGAGAATTTGCCGGAATGGAAAAGGTCGTTGACGAAACAGATGGTTCGGAATATGACGTTGATAATTATAAAAGAATTTCTTTAAAGATCAACAGAATCACCAAGGACAGCGTTTACGGACAAAGTATTGTGAATGGCAATCAACGTCCATTCAGAGGGATTTTCAATGAGGCTTCAGCGTCTTTTGTTCTGGATGAACCGGGAAATGACAAAACTGACGGAAGGTTTGAAGTAAAACTGAAAGGAGACAGCTTAACCGGAAAATGGAATGTCTTTAACAAAACAGCAGTCAAAGCTCCTTCCAAAACACTCAAGCTTACTAAAAAAGAGTTTGTGTATAATCCCAACTTTATGCTGGATAAAGATTCTGACCTGGTAGACTGGTCCAATCCTAAAGAATTCACAGAAAAGTACAAGGATGAAGAAACAGGCAAGACAGAAAGCTATAAAACATCCAAAAACCGTGTCGCTTCAGAAGCCATATTCAAACTGAATGCCTCCAAGCAGAAACTGACGGAAAAAGATCTTAAAAACTTAAGAAAACTTGATCTTGAGATCATCAAAAATTCCGTATTTGCAAGACATGGCTACTCTTTCAAAAAAGAAACCTATAGAAATTTCTTTGAACAAACAGACTGGTACATCCCGGTTTCCAGCAATGTAGATAATGATCTTTCTCCTATGGAAAAGGAAAATGTAGCTTTACTGAACCGTTTTACCAAGTATGCAGAGGATAAATATGATAGTTTTGGGAGATAAACAATAGGGATTAGGTTGCAGCTGTTAGGGATTAGGGGTTGAGGTTAAGTTTTCACTTTTTGTCATCCTTACGAAAAGATAAAGCAGCAGACATCCTACAGCATAGCACAGGTTATCAATCCATGAAAAAGAATTTCCGATAACAATATACATCAGGCTTCCAGGACGGAAGCCTAATTTTTCTGCAATATGGAAGTACTGAGCAAATTCTATCAGAAAGGAAAAAATAAGAATCCCCAGAATCAGTTTTTCATTATTTACCTTTACAAAACTCTTTACGAAAGTGTAAAGAAGCATCACCACAATAACATCCCCGAGATAAGCTCTTACGAAGAAAACATGACTCAGTTTGGTGGCTATCAATACTTCTATAAGAAAAATAAATAGGGTCAGAAGAAGATATTTCAGGCTGAATTGTAATTTCATTTCAAAAGGGATTAGGCATAAAAAATCGGTATTCAAGGAACACCGATCTATTATATATAAGCAAATATATTATTTCTTTACTTTAATTGTACATCCTATGGCTACTGTTTTAGTCATTTTTACCGATTCACCTTTTATCAGAGCATTTACAGCATCCTGAGCATAATATTCGGATACGTCATTCGGGTTATCATAATTATTGTCAATAGCACCGATATATTTCACGATATTCTTCCCGTTTTCTTTCTTAAGAACAAAAACATGAGGTGTCTTTGTTGCTCCATACTGCGGATAAATTTTCTGCCCTTCATCTACCAGATACGGAAAAGTAAACCCCTTTTGCTTTGCTCTTTCGATCATCTGCTGGTAACCGTCTTCCGGCTGTACATTAGGATCATTAGGATTGATTGCGATAACCGGATATCCCTGAGCTTTGTATTTTTTATCCAGCTCAATAATCCTGTCTTCATATTTCTTGGCGTATGGGCAGTGATTGCATGTAAATACCACAATGAATCCTTTTGCACTCTTAAAATCGCTTAAAGAAACCATTTTGCCATCAATATTTTTAAGCTTAAAATCAGCAGCTTCATCCCCTACTTCATAGCCTTTAGCAGCAATATTTTCTTTATGACTTTTGTTTTTATCATGATCTTTCGTTGTAAAACTCAGTAATCCCAGTCCAACGATGAATGCGGTCATTAAAATTTTCAGGTTTTTCATAATCGATTATTTATTGTAGATTTTCTTTAATTGTTTTTTCAAGGTCTGCTTTACTCATTTCACCATCATTGAAGTGAAATTTCACCCCGTTTTTATAGAACAGCGTTACCGGAATATTCCCATCCCAGTCTTTTTCAAACTTTGGAATCCAGGTATTCATTCTTTTGATATCATCCAGTAAGAGAACCTCAGCGGTAAGGTTTTTATTTTTAACGAATTTCAATACTCTTTCTTTATCTGCCAGCCTGTCCAGTGAAACTAAAATCATTTTAAATTTCTGATTATCCGTAAACTCAGCATTCACTTCCATAAAATGAGGAAGTTCTTTTACGCATGGCCCACAGGTTGTTGACCAAAAGTTTACAACCAATAATTTATCTTGTTCCTGCTGAATCCGCTTTTCCAGATCTTCATATTTTATCACAGAAACATCAGTCTGCTGGGCTTTACAAACCGTACAAAATATAAATACTGCTAATATCTTTATTAAATTCTTCATATTCAAAACCATAAAACACTACAATTCAAAAATATATAAAAAATGACTTTTTCTTATTTCATAAATTATCTACAAATGAACAACTTATTTTTATCACCAATACATTTTTTTAATACTTTTACAGCCTTAAACTTAAAACCATGAAAAAAACTTATTTGCTTCTGCCAATTTTCTTTTTGGCATCATGCTCTAGCAGTAACAATGATGATGATTCATCTAACAACAACGGGAACAACAATGATAACAATCCGGTTTTAGTAACGAAAATGACGATGGACGGAGATGTCTTAACGTTTACCTATAACGGTTCAAAAATTTCTCAGATCAAAAATCTTACCGAAGGAAGTGTAACTACATTTATATATTCTGGTGATCTTATCACACAATCTGTAGTTAATGGCTCAAATACCTCTCTTACTACTAAATTTACCTACGACGGAAATGGCAGATTATCAAAAAAGACAATTAACGGAATTGATTTCGGCGGACAGTGGAGTTCAGAATCCAACTATACTTATCAAGCCAATAATAATGTAAAAATACTTTATACTGCATCTACTTCAGCATCAACAAGAAATGAAACAAGAAATGCTGTACTAAATGCTGATGGCTCTATGAGCAGCTGGACCGGTACTCTTTCAAGAACTCAAAATAATACTACTGAAACAGCAACTTCTACCTTAAAAACAGTAGTATATGATACAAAAAATGCTCCTTTAAAAAATATAACCGGATACCTAAAGATTGTTGATAATGAAGATGAAAGCGGATCTGCTCACAATACATTAAGCTACAATCACATCGTCAGTTATAATAATGGAACCGGAACTGAATGGACAATATTCAAATCTAATTTTGAATACAATGCCAGCGGCTATCCTACAAAAGAAATCCGAAGCTATTATGATAAAACAGGAAATACACCTACAGGTTCCACTGATGTTAATTTATACGAATACAATCATTTATAAAACACTGAGCGCTTAAAGCGCTCTTTTTATTTTCCATACACAGATATGTTAATTTTTTCACAACCAGTAGAATTATATGAATGATTTTGTATATTTGAGTAGAATCAAAAACTAAATTTACCATGAAAAAACAAAACATTCAAAAGAGAAAGCTTTACAAAAGCGAACTAAAAGAAATTAATGGTGGAGCACTTCCTCCAAGATGTCTTCGAGGGTTCTGTACACATCCTGATTCAGGAGAAATGGTTCCGGGTCTTGTAGGAAAAGACGGATTCTGTTGCTAATCAAAAAATTTCAAGAAAAATCAAATCAAAACTAAGATTATCATGAGAAAATCAAACATTCAAAAAAGAAAATTGACAAAAAGTGAATTGAAAGATATTAAAGGAAGCGGAAGATTATGCTTTGATGGATTCTGCCGCATGGGAGAATTTGAAGATTGGCAGCTTGGTGCTGGTGACAAAAATGGATTTTGCTGCTAATATCAGCAAACTTATCAGATAAATTAAAAAGGATTGAGGCAGCCCCTCAATCTTTTTTTATGGAATGCAGCTTCTTCAGGAATGATAAGGCCATTATCAAAAACATAACTTAACAATTTGAATAACAATATTTTGAATCAATAAAAATATTATGTAAATTCGCTTTTACCAAATTCAAATTACTATGAAAAATTCAAAAAATCAAAAAAGAAAGCTTAACAAAAGTGAGCTAAAAGAGATCAGCGGCGGAGCCAACAGACCTATCTGCCCAAGAGTAATAAGCTGTACAGATCCGCACACAGGAGAAGAACGCTCCGGAGTTCCTGGCATGCAGGATGGATTTTGCTGTTAATCTTACAGAATATTGTTAAATAAAAATGATTGGATTAACCTCCAATCATTTTTTTTATCGAATTCAGCTTCATTAAAGCTTCAATAGGTGTCAGCGTGTTGATATCTATTTTTGTCAGTTCTTCGCGGATATTTTCCAGAACGGGATCATCCAGCTGGAAGAAAGAGAGCTGCATATTTTCCTCTGTCACTCTTTTGATATTCTCAGAAGTGCTTCCACTGCCCTGAGTTCTGCTCGCTTCAAGTGTTTTAAGAATTTCATTGGCTCTGTTGACCACTTTAGAAGGCATTCCCGCCAGTTTTGCAACATGGATACCGAAACTATGTTCACTTCCCCCGGGAACCAGTTTTCTAAGAAAGATGATATTTCCTTTATTTTCCTGAATAGAAACATGGAAATTTTTTACCCTTTCAAAATTAACCGTCATTTCATTCAGCTCATGGTAATGTGTTGCAAATAAGGTTTTAGCCTGCGTAGGATGTTGATGAAGATATTCTGCAATTGCCCATGCAATAGAAACCCCGTCGTAAGTAGAAGTTCCACGGCCGATTTCATCCAGCAGAATCAGGCTTCGTTCTGAAATATTATTCAAAATATTAGCAGCCTCGTTCATTTCTACCATGAAAGTAGATTCTCCTGCAGAAATATTGTCTGTAGCTCCTACCCTTGTAAAGATCTTATCCAGTAATCCGATTTCAGCATGTTTTGCAGGTACAAAACTTCCGATCTGAGCCAAAAGACATACAATAGCCGTCTGACGCAGAATGGCAGATTTACCGGCCATGTTCGGCCCTGTCACCATGATAATCTGCTGAGAATCTTTATCCAGAAATATATCATTCGGAATATATTTTTCCCCAAGAGGAAGTGCATTCTCAATGATCGGGTGTCTGGCTTCTTTTAAATCGATAGCATAACCGTCATTCAAAACAGGTCTTGTATAGCTTTCAGAAACAGCCAGTTCAGATAATCCGGAAGCCACATCAAGCTGAGCAATGATATTGGAGTTCCCTTGAATCTGATCAATATAAATCATTGTTTCTGCACATAAGTTTCTGTACAGCGAGGTTTCCAGAACCCCTATTTTTTCTTCGGCACCCAGAATCTGGCTTTCGTATTCCTTTAATTCTTCAGTAATATATCTCTCCGCATTCACTAAGGTCTGCTTTCTTACCCAGTCATCCGGAACTTTATCTTTATGAGTATTTCGAACTTCAATATAGTATCCGAAAACATTATTAAAATCAATTTTAAGGCTTGTAATACCTGTTCTTTCAATCTCTCTCTGGCACATTTCGTCCAGGAATCCACGCCCTTTGCTCTGTAGATTTCTCAATCTGTCCAGCTCTTCAGAAACTCCTTCTTTAATGACATTTCCTTTGGCAATACTTACCGGAAGTTCTTCATTAAGATGATTTTGCAGAAACTTAATCAATTCTTCAAGGTCAAACAAGGGTTCCAGCCACGCCAGCACATCTGCATGAGGATGCAATAAAGCTTTGATTGTATGAATATTAATTAAACTTTGGCGAAGATATCCCAGTTCTTTAGGTGAAATTTTCTCTGCGGCCAGTTTGCCCATCAATCGGTCCAGGTCAGAAATCGATTTCAAAAGCTGGCAAATTTCGTATTTAAGAGTATCTTTTTCGTTTAAGAAATCAATCAGAGAAAGTCTTCTCATGATCTCGTCCACTGATTTTAAAGGAAGAATGATTCTTCTTCTCAAAAGCCTTCCTCCCATCGGAGTAGAGGTTTTATCAATGATATCCAGCAGAGATTTCCCCTGTGGATTGCTTGGATAAACAATTTCCAGGTTTCTAAGGGTAAAATTATCCATCATCAGATAATCTTCCTGTGGAATGATCTGAAGTTTGGTAATATGGGCAAGCAGATTATGATGGGTATCTTCTACCAGATAGGCAAAAATGGCTCCTGCTGCTGTAATAGCCAAGGGAAGATTTTCTACCCCAAATCCTTTTAAAGAATTGGTTTTAAAATGATTCGTTAATTTCTCGTAGGCAAAATTATATTGAAAAGCCCAGTCTTCCAGTTTGAAGGCATTTTTATTCTTAATCTGCTCCGGAATCTGCACACTTCTCTGGTAAATAATCTCGCTGGGATCAAAAGTATTGACAATGTGCAATAGCTTCTCCAGGTTTCCTTCACTTACCAGAAATTCTCCTGTAGAGATATCTACAAGGGCAATTCCATATTTCTCTTTTTCTTTATGTAAAGAAAGAAGGAAATTGTTCTTTTTGGAATTTAATACCTGATCATTGAAGGTAACTCCCGGCGTAACCAATTCAGTAACACCTCTTTTCACAATACCCTTTACCATTTTAGGATCTTCAAGCTGATCACAGATCGCTACTCTCATACCTGCCCTTACCAATTTTGGAAGATAAGAATCTACAGAGTGATGTGGAAATCCGGCCAGCTCTATATGCCCATCACCATTGGCTCTTTTAGTAAGCACAATACCCAGAATCTGAGAAGTTCTGACAGCATCCTGCCCAAAAGTTTCATAAAAATCCCCAACCCTGAATAATAATAGCGCATCAGGGTATTTCGCCTTGATGGTATTGTACTGCGTCATTAATGGGGTTTCTTTCTTCGCTGCTTTTGCCATAGTAAAAAATGAGCCCCAAATTTAGAAAAATAAATTCAGGGTAAGAGAATTGTTTAGGGGTTAATCTTCTATACTTTTCTTTATCAGTAATTAATCGTATTTTCACCATCAAATCACATCATTCATGGAATTTCCTGTTTTAGAGACTGAAAGGCTTATTTTACGTCAGCTTACTTTCAATGATACCCAAGACTTGTTCGAGTATTTTTCTCTGGATGAAGTCATGGAATATTATGATCTGGAGACTTTCAAAACAGAAGAGGACTCACGGCGCATTATTCAGCACTTTAACAGTGAATTTGAAAAAGGAAAAGGATTCCGATGGGCGCTTGAACTGAAATCTGAAAAGAAAGTGATCGGCACCTGCGGCTACCACAATTGGTACCGGGAACATTTCAGAGCCGAAATCGGCTACGAGCTCAATCCAAAATTCTGGCAGCAATCTTATATGAAAGAAGCCATTCTTCCTATCCTGACTTACGGATTTGAAACTATGAGGCTTCACCGGGTAGACGCATTCATTGATCCTTCCAATATTTCTTCTGAAAAGCTGCTGTCTTCATTAAATTTCAGCAAAGAAGGAACGTTGAAAGATTATTTTTTTGAAAAAGGAAAATTTGTGGATGCCACAATCTTTGGGCTTATCAATAAATAAATTGATTCAAAATCTAAAGCTAAGAAGCAAAGAAAATGAATTAACTCACCTTATTTTTCGTTCGCAAAGGCATTCCATTTAGCAATTGAAAGCTTCTTCGCTGAGTGAAACATCTTTACGGGCTCTTAGCAGCAATAAAACTAAAACTTGCTTCTTTGCGTTAAAATTATCTAAGATGTAATTTTTATCTTCCTGTTCTAAGGTGTTTCTCCAAAGCCTCAGAACTTTTCTTATAGGCCCATTTTTGCTTGTAGTTTACCCATTTGGCTTTGAATAATTTTCTCATGAGCTTATCCGTGTATCTCATAATGAAGACATGATACAGCATATTGGCAAAGACATTCGGTTTATTGGGAAGCGCTCGTAATGAAAGTGAAAAACCAGGCTCCAGGTATCTATTGAAGTGCCAGAAAGCCCCTGGAATAAAGAGAGCATCCCCATGTTCCATAAAAATTTCGTACCCTTTGGCATATTGTAAAGCCGGAAACCTTTCATAATCAGGGTTTTCATAATCTAACTCATAAACTGTATGAACAGATAAAGGGACTTTATATAAAAACGGAGACTGTTTCTGATCAAACAAAAGGATTCTTTTCTTTCCTTCAAAGTGGATATGCATAAAATCACCCAAATCCACATCATAATGCATTAAAACATGAGCTTCACTCCCTCCAAAAAATAATGTCGGAAGTCTTTTAAAAAATTTTATTCCCAAATCCGGATAGGTGAAATTTTTCAGCAGCTCAGGAAGTCTGTCTGTAATGATATAGAAAAAAATGCGCAAATCTGAAGACCTTTTTTTTATGGTATCAATGTATTCCTTCATTTTCATTTGGGCTACCGGAGCATCAGAACTTTTGGTCGCATCCGCAGGCTTGTTGTCATACAACGGAACCTCCTGATCTCCCGCTTTTTCACGAATATAGGCCAGATTCCATTTGTCGAAAGCATCCCATCGACTCGCAAAATTCTTGATTAAAAGAGGTTTCTGCTTTTTAAAATAATTCTTCTGAAAATCTTCTTTACTGATATCATTTACAGTATCTACGTTTTCGAGGATCATGTATTTTGTATTTAATGCGAAATAAAAATAGTCTTTTTTTGAAACCTGCAAAAATTAAAAAAAGAGCCCTCCAAAATTAGATCTCACAAGTTTTCATCAGCCGGAACTGAGTGAAAAAAATTATATTTGTGGTAACAAGTGAATTTATGAGAGTCTACAATACCAAACATTTCCTTAGAATTCTTTTCAGTTTACACAAAAGTGATACACTGAAAATCCTTTTCCCAAGTATGGTTCTAATAGGACTCTATTCCTGGGGAATTCAGTACCTGGAAGTAGAATATCTGCACCTTACCTCAAAATCAGGAATCAGTAACGTGGGAATGATTCATTCTCTGTTGGGTTTTGTACTTTCACTTTTATTGGTTTTCAGGACCAACACTGCCTATGACAGATGGTGGGAAGGCCGAAAGCTTTGGGGAAAACTGGTCAATGACACCCGAAATTTTGCCATAAAAATCAATACCATTCTTGGGGACAACCGTCAGGATGCTGAGCAGATTGCAAGATATTTAAAGTATTTCCCTCATTTTTTAGCCAAACATCTTTCTAAGGAATCCACAAGACTCGCTTTGGATGAAGATTATTCTGAAATAGAAAATTCTTTGAAAAACCATGGTCCGAGCGAAATTGTTATTCTGCTGACTCATAAATTGAATTTATTGAAAAAAGAAGGTAAAATTTCAGAAATTGAAATGCTGTATTTAGATACTCAGCTGTCAGGATTTCTGGATGTATGCGGAGGCTGTGAGAGGATTAAAAACACTCCGATCCCTTATTCCTATTCTTCATTCATCAAGAAATTTATTATTCTGTACGTTTTTGCTTTACCCATTGCTTATGTTATCACCATTGGCCTTTTCATGATTCCGCTTACTGTTTTTGTATATTATGTACTGATGAGCCTTGAGCTTATTGCAGAAGAGATTGAAGACCCTTTCAATAATGATGAGAATGATATCCCTATGGAAACATTAGCACAGAATATCGAAAAAAATGTACATCAGATTATGAACAGAAAATAAAAAATCAAGCTTTTAAAGCTTGATTTCTTTGAGTTCACCGTCCTGTTTTATTTCGACAAATTTACTTTCTCTGTTTGCAGCAGAATATCCGTAGAAAAATGTGCTGTAGATTGGGTTAGAATACAGATAGTTTCCATATCCATTATAGGTATTTGAAGTTCCTGTCTGTTGTTGATAGCTTGCCGTTGCCGTAAAATTCACAATTGTTTCAAGATAATATTTACCTGGCTTCAGTTTTTCGAATTTGAACCTTCCGCGATTATCCGTTAAAGCCTCTACTCTATATTTAAAAGCCTCTTCAGACATATATACAGTGGTCTTTTTGTTTTCATATTTCCTTCTCATATCATAAAACTCTTCAAAATAAGGAGTCACCGGGAAAAGCATCACTACAGTTCCTTCTTTTGCATAATGCTTCTCTCCAAGCAGAGGTTTAATTCCTAATGCTGTTTTTTGTTTGGTAGAAGCAACTCCTTCAATCGTAGAATTCCCGAATCCAAGCATATCTCTGGCCATCTTTTTATCAAAAAAAACCTGCGGATAATAGGTGTTTTGTGCGCTCAGATACACAAACCCATACATCAGAATGAATAATGTGAATAATTTTTTCATAGTATATTTTTGAGTCAAATATAAGTATTTTACTATTTTTGAAATAAAAATAGCTATGAAGTACGTTTTTCTATTCCTTTTCTCCACTTCTGTCATTGTGATGGCACAGAAACCATGTGGATATAAAGACGGATTACAGGAAGGATCCTGCAAAGAGTTTTATGACAACGGACAGATAAAAAACACAGTAGAATGGGAAAAAGGAAAGTGGGACGGAGATGCTGTTTTTTATTATGATAACGGAAAAATACAGTCTAAAGGAGAATACAAAAAAGGATTCAAAGTAAAAGAATGGTCTTATTTTGATAAAAATGGAGTGCTTACATCCAAAGAAGCTTTCAGAAACGGAGACAAGAATATTTATGATAACAGCCTCACCGCTACATTTTTTTCTCCCGCAGGTAAGATCACTGAAATTTCCAATTATAAATTCAATAAATTACAAGGGGAAAGCAAAACCTTCCATGAAGACGGAAAATCTGTGAAAGACATCGGGCAGTATGACAACGGCCTGGCTACCGGAAAATGGAAAGTATTTTATCCATCAGGAAAACTACAGCGTGAAACTGAGCTTGCCAACGATAAGAGAAACGGCAACAGGGTTCATTACCGTGAAGACGGAAGCATAGAAAAAACAGAGGTCTATAAAGACGGAAAATTAATCTCAACAAAATAATACAATTGGTACAGAAACTAAAACTGGAAGAACTTAACAGAATAGATGTAGAAACATTTAAGAAGGTTGAAAAAATTCCGTTGGTCATCATTTTAGATAATATCAGAAGCATGCACAATGTAGGTGCAGCTTTCAGAACGGCAGATGCCTTTTTAATTGAAAAAATCATTCTTTGCGGAATTACACCGCAGCCGCCTCACCGTGAGATCCATAAAGCAGCGCTGGGCGCTACAGAAAGTGTAGACTGGTCTCATGAAGCAGACACGAACGCCGCTATTGCTGATTTGAAAAGCAAAGGATATGAAATCATCGGAATTGAGCAGACGACCGGCAGCAAGCTTATTACCGATTTTACGATTGACAGATCAAAAAAATACGCCTTGATTTTAGGAAACGAAGTGGAAGGAATCAGTGATGAAGTTCTCCCTAATGTTGATGTATTTTTAGAAATTCCACAGCTTGGAACAAAGCATTCTCTGAATGTAAGTGTATGTGCCGGAATTGTGATGTGGGAGTTTGCAAAAGCGTTAAAATAAAAAAACTGCATATGTCCTTAGTAGACAGTGCAGTTTGAAATAAATCTAATAAAAAGTAAAAATGAAAGGCGACAAAGGTACTTTTTTTTTCTTTACAATCAAATTTTAGTGGCATTTTTTTTGTTTCAGCTTAAAAAAAGTCGGGTTTTCAGAAAAAGTTTCATTTAATTTTTTATAAATTAGCACAATGTTTATCAAGGACTATATCTCAAAAGACTTTCCATGTTTTAGCCTGTCTGACTCCATAGAGTCAGCCAGAAATATGTTGGAGGATTTTGGATATTCCCATGTTTTTATCAAAAAATCCCATCATTTTTACGGAGCTCTTGCAGTGGACTTCTTATATGAAGAAGATGGGGGAACTTTGAAAGATCTTGAGCACCAGATTGAACGGTTTGCTATTCTGGAGGACAGCAATATTATGGACAGTATCCGTCTGTTTTATACCTTCAGCAGCAATGTGATCCCGGTGATTAATAAAAATGAAAAATATCTGGGGTATATTACCTGTGAAGATGTTTTTCAGGACCTTTCCCGATATCCTTTATTTTCGGAAACAGGAGCTATTCTTACTGTAGAAACTCCTGCCAGAAAATATTCTATGACGGAAATTACCAACATCGTAGAAAGCAACAACTCGAAGTTTTATGGAGGGTTTATAAGCTTTATGTCTGAAGAAGTGGTCCAAATAACAATAAAGATCAGCAATGAAAACCTGGCCTCGATAGACTCAACTTTTGACCGGTATGACTACAGAATTGTTGAAAAATACTATTCTGATGAGAAATCCGATCTGTTTAAAGACCGATTTGGTTTTTTACAAAAATTCATAGAAATATAACATGAAGGCAGCCATATATTCTCAGAAAAAAGATCTTGATACTTTTTTATATTTAAGCAAGTTTATCTCTGAACTTGAAGCCAGAGATGTAAAATCTGTTCTGTATGATGAAATGGCTGAAGCACTTCAGTTCTCAAAAATTTTCGAAACCTTCAACTGTAAGCAGGATCTTATTGATAAGGAAGTTGATCTGTTTTTCACTTTCGGTGGAGACGGAACGATTGTAAATTCTTTAACCTTCATTGAAGATCTTGAAATTCCTGTTGTGGGAGTGAATACCGGAAGACTTGGATTTTTGGCTTTTTTCACCAAAGAAGAAGCTTTTAAAGAGCTTGATTCCATCTTAAAAGGAGATGTAAAGACGAGCCGCCGTTCGGTTATTGAAGTTGTTTCTCCCAATCTGGAGGGATTTTTTCCTTATGCCCTGAACGATGTTACGGTTTCCAGAAAAGAAACCACATCAATGATTACAGTAGACTCTTATATCAATGATGAGTTTCTGAATGTATTCTGGGGTGATGGTGTTATCATCTCCACTCCTACCGGTTCTACCGCTTATTCATTGAGCTGTGGAGGCCCTATCATTTCTCCAAACAACGAAAATTTCGTCATCACTCCTATTGCCCCTCACAATCTGAATGTGAGACCTTTAGTGGTGAACGATAAAGTAGAAATAAAATTCAGGGTGGAAAGCCGTGTACCTCAATACTCTCTTTCTTTAGACTCCCGACTGATCCATATAGAAACTGATAAGGAAATTATCATTAAAAAGGCAGGTTTCCAGCTTCTTCTGGTACAGCCCAACAGTTTAAGTTTCTATGAGACGATCCGTCAGAAGCTACTTTGGGGAAGAGATAAAAGAAATTAGTAATTTCTTAAAAATGATTACCTTTACACGAAATTAAAACACCTAATAAATTTATAATAAAAAGTAAAACATGAGCAGAATTTTTCCGGCAGGAGTTGCCACAGGTCAGTTAGTTACTGATATCTTTCAGTATGCTAAAGAAAACAAGTTTGCATTACCTGCAGTAAACGTAATTGGATCAAGCAACGTAAACGCTGTGATGGAAACTGCAGCGAAATTGAACTCTCCTGTAATTATTCAGTTTTCAAATGGTGGAGCTGCTTTCAACGCAGGGAAAGGATTAAACAATGACGGACAAAAGGCTGCAATCTTAGGATCTATCGCTGGTGCAAAACATATCCACGCCCTTGCAGAAGCTTACGGAGCAACTGTAATTCTACACACAGACCACTGTGCAAAGAAATTACTTCCTTGGATCGACGGATTGATGGATGCTAACGAAGAATTCTTCAAGCAGACAGGAAAATCTCTTTACTCTTCTCACATGCTAGATCTTTCTGAAGAATCTTTGGAAGAAAACCTTGAGATTTCGGCTCAGTATTTCGAAAGAATGGCTAAGCTTCAGATGACTCTTGAAGTAGAAATCGGAGTTACTGGTGGAGAAGAAGATGGTGTTGACAACTCAGACGTTGATAACTCTAAATTATATACTCAGCCTGAAGACATAGCTTACACATATGAAAAATTAAAAGCTATTTCTGATAACTTTACCATTGCTGCTGCTTTTGGTAACGTACACGGAGTTTACAAGCCAGGAAACGTAGTTCTAACTCCGAAAATCCTTGACAATTCTCAGAAATATGTTCAGGAGAAATTCGGAACGGCTGCTAAACCTATCAACTTTGTATTCCATGGGGGTTCAGGATCTACTTTAGAGGAGATCAGAGAAGCTATCGACTACGGAGTTATCAAAATGAATATCGATACTGACCTTCAGTTTGCATATACAGAAGGCGTTAGAGATTATATGGTAAATAATATTGATTATTTAAGAGCTCAAATCGGAAATCCTGAAGGAGAAGAAAAACCTAACAAGAAATTCTATGACCCAAGAGTTTGGGTAAGAAAAGGTGAGGAAACATTCTCTACAAGATTGGTAAAAGCATTTGAAGATTTAAATAACGTAAATACTTTAAAATAAGAACTGTACATTTGTACCGATGTAAAACGTATTCATAAGAAATACATTTACATTGGTACATTTTACATTTATACATTAATACAAGCAAAAATGGCATTCGACTGGTTTAAAAGAAAAGCAAAAAACATTACCACTTCTACTGATGAAAAAAAGGACGTTCCCAAAGGCCTTTGGCATCAGACTCCATCAGGAAAAGTTGTGGAACATGATGAACTAAAGAGAAATAACTATGTTTCTCCTGAAGACGGATTTCATGTAAGAATAGGAAGTGCGGAATTTTTTGACATCCTTTTTGACGGTGGTAAATTTACCGAAATGGATGCTAACGTTGAAAGTATTGATATCTTAAACTTCAAAGATACAAAGCCTTACAAAGACCGTTTGAAAGAAGTAAAAGCGAAAACGAAGCTTACTGACTCTATCAGAAATGCTGTGGGAACTGTAAAAGGAACTGAAATGGTAGTTTCTTGTATGGATTTTGCTTTCATTGGTGGATCTTTAGGTTCTGTAATGGGAGAAAAGATCAGAAGAGCAGTAGATTACTGTATCAAGCACAAACTTCCGTATATGATTATCTGTCAGTCCGGAGGAGCAAGAATGCAGGAAGCCACTTACTCTTTGATGCAGTTGGCAAAAGTTCAGGCTAAGCTGGCTCAGCTTTCTGAAGCAGGACTTTTATATATCGCTTATCTTTGTGACCCTACATTTGGAGGAATCACAGCTTCTTTCGCAATGACTGCTGATATCATCATGGCAGAGCCGGGAGCATTGATCGGTTTTGCGGGACCAAGAGTAATCCGTGAAACGATTGGTAGAGACTTACCGGAAGGATTCCAGACATCAGAATTCTTACAGGAAAAAGGATTTGTAGATTTCATCGTAAAAAGAACTGAAATTCAGGATACTGTAGCAAAAACAGTTAATTTATTAGCTGTAAACGCATAATATCTGTAACAAAAACAATACAATCTCTCTCTAATTAGGGAGAGATTTTTATTTATGAGGACTTTTAAGATATTTTTCAATACCATCCGGAGCATGAGTTTCAAAAAGATTATACGTCTTTTATCACTTATCCTTCCCCATCCTCTTTTTGCCCTGCTAAGCTTTCATGCCACCGTAAAAGCGTTTACCATTGCCCAGACAAAATTCCCTGAGACAGCCTCCAACAACGGAATTGGAAATGCTTTCAGACATGCTCTGTGGTGCTGCTTCATCATGATGTACTGCTGCAAAGTATCTTCTCCTAAAAAAGCGCTGGATTTTTGCAAAAGAATAACAGATATGCATGAAGAACTATTCCCGAATGAGCCCCTGGAAACAAAAATGGATCTTCATAACAATAAAATCGGAATGGATTATTTCATGGAACTTCTTCCGGGTATTCACCGTCAGTTTTTTGAAAAAAGCTTTTTTGTAGAGGCTTTGGTCAAAAAAATGGATGAAGCTAAAGTTCTGAAGAATCTTGATGATGATTTTGAAGGGCATCTTGTTTACCTGAAGGAGTAAATCATTTTAGTTTTAAACGCTAGGGAGCGCAAGGAAAATCTAAAAACTTAGTGTATATTTTTTGTTCGCAATGGCATTTCATTCAGCGATGTTCTCTTATTTAAGTTCTCTTTGCTTAGTGCTAACAAAAAACATCATTTTAGAAACCTTTGCGGACATTGCGTTAAAATGGTCTAAGGTCTGAAACCATCATTAATTCTATTTCACATCAGAATAACAAAAGACTTTAGTTATTTTTGTGGTTTAAAGTATTTTTGATAAGTTTAAACAATTAAATCAATCAAATGGTTCTCAGCAGAATTTGGTCGGCTTTCATTATCATTGCCATTGCCATTGCCAGTATAAAATACGTTTCTTCAGGTCACTATAAAACCATTTTCAATGATATGGTGGTAGGTAAAGGTGGTGATACTGTGAAGGTTGTATCTCAACCGATGAACAGCCTCTCTCCTGTTATCAGAGACAGCCTGATGAAAAAGAATGATTTTGCGGACAGCAGAATTCATTATAAAACAGATTCTTTAAAACAAAATGTAAACGTTTACCGTGTTCAGGAAGCTGATGGAGTGATTGGAACGTCAGAAACTGCCGTGAAGATCTGTATTGGTCTCATCGGAATCATGACCTTATTCATGGGATTTATGAGTATTGCAGAAAAAGCAGGAGGTATCAACCTTTTAAGCCGTCTGATTCAGCCTTTCTTCTCGAAATTATTTCCTGATATCCCCAAAAACCATCCTGCATTTGGACATATGCTGATGAATTTCAGTGCCAACCTTCTGGGGCTGGATAATGCAGCAACTCCTTTTGGATTAAAAGCCATGGAAAGTCTCCAGTCTTTAAATCCTAATAAAGATACAGCCAGTAATTCACAGATTATGTTTCTGTGTCTCCATGCCGGAGGTATGACTTTGATTCCCGTATCCATTATTGCCATCAGAGCATCTATGGGCTCTAAAACGCCTACAGATATTTTCCTGCCTTGTATGATTGCTACTTTTGCGGCTACATTGGCAGCAATGATCATCGTTTCTCTTTATCAGAAGATTAATCTGCTTCGCCCTGTAGTTATCGCTTATGTAGGGGGAATTTCAGCAGTGATTGCCTTATTGGTAGTCTATCTTGTACAGCTGAGCAAAGATCAGCTGGATGATTTCAGCAAAGTATTAAGCAATGGTTTAATTCTTTTCATTTTCCTTGCTATTGTACTTGGAGCCCTTTACAAGAAAATCAACGTTTTTGATGCCTTTATTGAAGGAGCAAAAGAAGGCTTCACTACCTGTGTCAAGATTATTCCTTACCTGGTTGGGATGCTGATTGCTATTTCACTATTAAGAACTTCTGGTGTTTTTGATGTGATCATTGATGGAATGAAATGGGTTGCTAATGTTGCCAATATGGATCCAAGATTTGTAGACGGACTTCCGACAGCTTTAATCAAGCCTTTATCCGGTTCAGGAGCAAGAGGAATGATGGTAGACACAATGACAACGTTTGGAGCTGATAGTTTTCAGGGGAAATTAGCCGCTGTACTTCAGGGAAGTTCAGATACGACATTTTACGTGATTGCAGTCTATTTTGGCGCCGTAGCCGTTAAGAATACAAGATATACGGTAATCGCTATGCTTCTTGCCGATTTAGTCGGTGTTATTACTGCAATTGCATTAGCTTATTTGTTCTTTGCTTAATAAAAGAGTTGCTGGTTGCTGGTTTCTAGTTTTTTTAACCGTGAAAAAAGATATTAATGAGCTACGAAAAACTTGACATTTATAATATTGCTTTTGAATTGTTTATTGAAACACATAAATTGTCACTCAAACTACCTCACTACGAATTATATGAATTGGGCAGCCAATTGAGACGATCAGCCGATTCAATTGTTACAAATATTGCAGAGGGATACGGAAGAAATAGCTATAAAGGTGATTTTATTAGATTTCTCACTTACTCTCAAGCAAGTTGCGACGAAACAATATGTCATCTATCAAAAATAACCAGGCTTTATCCGGAATTACACTCAGATTTTAAAGAAAAATCAGAGCAATATAAACTCTTAGGAGGAAAAATCAATAACTTTATAAAATATGTCCAATTAAGCTGGCGAACCTAATCCAAACCAGCAACTAGCAACAAAATACCCCATTATGATTACAGATAAAGAATTTACCTTACGACTTATTCGTCAATTAACCCAGGCTTTGGAAAAACTGATCCTGGATAAACCCGAAGAAAGTTTAATGCAGAAAGAACTGGATTTTGATACCTTGATGAGAGACATTTTCAAGATGAGCTTCACAGAAGTTTCTTCTAAAACCAAGGAAGAAATGATTGCCATTGTCAATGAAAGACAGGAAAGAGATCACAAAGACTATTACGAAATGCTGGGAAATCTGTTCTACTTTAACAGCAGACATGAGCATAACAAAGATTTTCAGGATAAAGCAAAGACTTTCTACGAGCTGTATCTTCAGACCAGCGGTATTTTTGCCCTTCCGATCATCAATAGAATCAACGAATTAAAAAAAGCACTTGAATAAAGTGCTTTTGTATTTTTAGAATGTAATTTTATAAGTTCCGGTAGAAGAAGTACTGGCTTTCTCTGCCTTTACATATTTCTTCACCCAGGCTACTGAGGTAGATGATACACAAGGATCTGAAACACCTCCTAATCTTCTTGCAGACACCACATTTCCTGCTTTATCTACAGTATAAGCAATGGTAATTGATCCGCTTGCTGTACAGCTGTGAGATGGCTGCGCTCCTCCTCTTCCCATTGTCCCCGGAATATAACCCGTCAGTTTTCTGTCGATTCCTACTTTACTATCACCGTTTCCGTCTCCACCTAAGGGATCTCCTGCATTTCCTATGCCCTCTCCTGTTCCCTGGCTTCCCGCTTTTGTGCCTCTTCCTTTGATCAGGTTTCCAATGGCGGCATTTCCTTTTCCATCTCCATTTCCTGTTTTTGAATTGGCTGTTGCTGCTCCGGATTTTTTGGTATTTTTAGAAGCGCTGGTACTTGTTGCTTCTTTTTTCTCAGCTTTTTTTGAATCTTCCTTTTTAGGAACTGTTGCTTTTGAATTTCCTGTGATGACCTTCTCCTTTGTCTCTACTTTTTTGGGTTCAGGGGTAGGAGCCGGTTCTGGTTTTACAATGGTTTTTGTTTCCGGAACAGGGGTTTCTGCAGGTTCAGGGGTCACTTCTTCAGTAGCTGCAGCAAGACTTCCCGGCTGCTCAGCAGGTTCTTCAATACCTTTCCCATTTCTATTGTCCCCGAAGTTCACCAACATGGTAGTAACCACTTCAGGATCTTTGTCAATCTCAGGTTTTAGTTTATACAAAAAAACAAAAAGCAAAATAGCAGCCCAGATAAGAACAGAAAGCAGAGCGCTCTTTATCCTATCTTTGTTTTCTTCGTTTTTGTTTGCTGTATAGCTTCTCATCTTAACAGGTAATTCTTTCCGGAAATCCGGATTTGTTATTTATCTTTAACGGTTGCAATCGCAATGTTAAACTTATATTTTTCAGCAATTTCCATTACAAAAACAACATCTTTATGCAACGTATTTTCGTCGGCTCTGATTGTGAAAGACTTATTGGTCTGCCCGGCTAATTTATCTACAATAATCTTTTCCAGTTCCCCTTTACCGGCAGGATTGTCATCCACAAAGAATGAGCCATCCGGCTTGATGCTTACTGTCACTGGATTGGGTATAGTATCGTCAACAGCTCCGGCTTTCGGCAGATTCACATCAATGGCGCTCTGATTGGCCGCAGAAGATGTGATCATAAAGAATATCAGCATCAATAGGATGACGTCTGTCATCGCTGCTAAGCTGAATTCCGGGTTTGCTTTATTTCTTCTCTGAATTTTCATCGTAAGAAAGATTTATAAAGGTTTGTTGATAAGGTCTAAAAATTCTCCTGACATATTCTGAGCCTTCAGTACAAATTTATCTATTCTTGTCAATAGAATATTGTAACAGAAATTTGCAGGAATTGCTACTGCCAAACCGACAGCGGTCTGTCCCAACGCGGTATAAATACCTTCTGAAAGTGTTTTCGGAGAGAAAGATCCTGTAGCGTGGGATAAATTAAAGAAAGCAATAATCATCCCGATTACCGTACCCAAAAGTCCCAACATTGGTGCAATACTCGGTACTACCGCCAGAAGGTTCAGGTTTTTCTCCATATTGGCAACCTCTACCTGGGCCTGTGATTCCATAGCACTTACAATATCAGAAACAGGACGTCCCAATCTTGAAATTCCTTTTTCTAAAATTCGTCCTTCCGGAGAATTCTGTGTTTTGCAATAATCAGCTGCAGCCTCTATTTTTCCTGCTTTGATAAAGTCTTCAATATTGTTCATGAAGTTGGAATCCGTTTTTGAAGTCAGCCTTTTGATAAAGAAGAATCTTTCAAAAAACAGATAGAGAGAAAATATCCCCAACAGCAACACAATGGCCATCACTATTTTAGCGAATGCACCCCCATGGAACATGATTTTCCAGAATGAGAACTCTAAGTTGTCTGCAGCAACTGCAGGTGTAGCGATTTGTGCAAATAAAATCTGAGAAAGTTCCGTTAACAGCATTAAATGTGAATTTTATTAAAGTTTCAACGACAAATGTAATAGAATATTATGAATTGAACTCTTAAAAATTGCTTAAAAACAACTTAAAATTTGTTATTATTTACCGATAGCAAATTTCTTTCCAAAAAATAATTTTGAAAAGAAATTCGATAGTAAAAAAGGAACAAGGCTTCTGTTAATCCTCGTCTACCTCAATATCATCCTGCTTGAATTCGCATTTTAATCTAAAAGGAATCGGTGTATCAGATCCGGTATAGAAATCATCAATGGTGCCCTTCCAGATGACCTGAAGCTCTCCCTCTTCATTTCTTTCGAAAAGAAGCTCGTTGTCGTAGATATAAGCATCTTCGTCATCGAAAAGATCTACTTCTGTGTAGGTTTCTTCATCAGAGTCATTGATTTTGATTGTTTTTCCTTCTATTTCCGTCGATTCAATAGGCAAATCGAAAACTTCAAGTGAAAGCTGCGGAAACTTGTACTGTAGTGAATCATCGTCTACGTGATCCAAACTGTCATCCGTAATAACTTCAACCTCTAAAAAATGTTGTTGATTGCTGTAGACCGCTTTACAATAAGTATTTCTGATATTGTATTTTAGCGTCTCCTCCGGATGGTAAATTTTTAAAATCCCTTTCATTTTTTCTTAAAAAAGAACTGTAATAATATGATTGTTAAACGTTTTAGACAAAGATAAAAAATTGATTCAAAGTTGAAAGTATTTTGAAAATAATTTTTTAAAATCGGCTTATACAATAATACTGAATATCCCAATAATACTTACTTTTGTTTTCATAAAGATTCTGAAAATGAAAAATATTTTATCAAAAGGTATTCTGGGATTAGGGTTGATGATTGGTCTTGCTTCATGCAAAAAAACGGACTCTCCTCTTACCAAAGTAACGCCTAGCAACCTGGATTCTATTGCTTCCAACTATTATGAGCAGTACCTTAAGCTATACCCTTTAGATGCTACTTCTCAGGGGGATACAAGATACAACGACCAGCTTCCTATCAACATTGATAAAGATTTTATCTCAGGAGAAATCGCTTTCTATAATTCTGTACAGAAACAACTGGAGCATGTAGATTACAAAGCTCTTACTGACGAAGATAAAGTGGTGTATGATGTGCTGGATTATACTTTAAAAGATAAAATTGAAGCCTATGCCTATCACCCGGAATATATTCCTTTCACACAATTCGGAGGTCTTCCGCTTACTTTTCCATTGTACGGGAGCGGACAGGGCAGCCAGCCTTTCAAAACTGAAAAAGATTACAGTGACTGGCTAAAAAGAATGGAAAAATTTCCGGAATGGATGGATGCAGCAGCAGACAACTTCCGTGACGGAATTAGTAATAAAATAGTGCTTCCTAAAAAACTGGTTATTAAAATGATACCTCAGATGAAAGCAGAGGAAATCACAACTGCCGATATGGAAAAGAATATTTTCTACGGGCCAGTAAGGAACTTCCCAAAAAGCTTCACGCAGGATCAGAAAGACAAGTTTTCAGCACTTTATAAAGAAGCTATCATGAAAAAAATTATTCCTGCCTATACTAAAATGGGTGTCTTTTTAGAAAAAGATTATCTTCCAAAAGCAAGAGATACTGACGGATACAACAGTCTTCCCAACGGCAACGAAATTTACAGCTATTATGTAAAAAGCTGGACAACGACTAAGAAATCTCCTGAAGAGATCAATAAGATTGGATTACAGCAGGTAGCCATGCTTCGTGCAGAAATGGAAAAAGTAAAGCAGCAGGTAGGTTTTAACGGAACTCTGGAAGAGTTTATCACTTTTGTGAAAACGGATCCAAAAGCGATGCCTTATAAAACCTCTAAGGAAGTTTTAAATGCCTTCAATGGTATTCTGACGAAGATTACTCCGAAGCTTAAAACGATGTTTAACGTTACTCCGAAAACAAAGTTTGAAATCAGACAGACAGAAAAATTCAGAGAGGCTAGTGCCAGCGCAGAGTACATTCCGGGAACTCCTGACGGTAAAAGAGCGGGTATATTTTATGTTCCACTCCCTGATCCTACAAAATTCAATGTTACTTCAGGAATGGAATCTCTTTTCCTTCATGAAGCCATCCCAGGACATCATTACCAGGTTTCTCTGCAGCAGGAAAACACAAAACTTCCTAAATTTATGAGATTCGGATGGTTCGGAGCCTATGGTGAAGGATGGGCACATTATTGTGAAACATTAGGCCCTGAATTCGGTTTATATACTGATCCTTACCAGAAAATGGGATATCTGAGTGATCAGATGCTGAGAGCAGTACGGCTTGTAGTAGACACTGGACTTCACACAGGAAAAATGTCAAGAGAAGAAGCCATCAAATATTTCCTAAGCAACATTTCTTATGATGAGGGATCTGCCACAGCGGAAGTAGAAAGATATATGGCAATGCCGGGACAGGCTTTAGGCTACAAAATAGGGTCATTAAGAATCCGTGAGCTTAGAGAAAAATACCAAAAAGAACTAGGAAAGAAATTCAATCTGGCAAGCTTCCACGATGAAGTATTAAGCCAGGGATGCCTTCCATTGGATGTTCTTAACAGAAAAATGGAGCTTTGGGCTCAAAAACAAAAATAGTTTCATATGAAACTATTTTTGTTTTTTATGCTTATTTTTTTGACCGCTTTAAGCTGTCAAAAGGATCAAAATTTTGAAAATTTTATTGTTGACAAAAGATTATCCACTTATGATACCATTCAGCTCCTGTCAAAGTATCCTGAGCTGAAATTATATAACAGTGAAATTATTGAAAGTAAAACAAGAACAGCTTACATTATTCAGAAAGCATTTTATTATGACGGACTTCTTAAAGGATCATTTCTGTTTGAAGATTATAAGTGTAAAGCTCAATATCAGAACGACACTTTAAATATCTTGCTAAACAACGATAATGGATATTTTGGAAATGGCGTTCTAGTAAAAGTCTTCAATAATCAGTTTTATATAAAAGATATTGATCCTAAAACCTTAAAAGGTGAAAAAAAATTCATAAAATCAAAAGTTTCAGAACAGAAACTGATTCTAAACACCAATATATTCAAAAAAAATGATAGCATTTATGGATTCATAGACTACAAATGCCGGATTGACAGTTTGGTTTATAAACACTTCAGAGGATATTTTAAAACTACAATACAACAAAATTGATATGATTACAGAAAGCCTGATCTCTCTTTACAACAGAGATTTAAATAAATTAAAAACAGAGATAGAAGCCTATCAAAGCGAAGAAAATCTTTGGATAATCGATAAAAGTATCGCGAATTCTGCGGGAAATCTGGTCCTTCATCTGGTTGGAAATCTCAACCATTTTATAGGAACACATCTTGGAAATACAGGATATGTGAGACAACGTGACCTGGAATTTTCCTTAAAAAACATTCCAAGAACCGAACTTATTGAAAAAATAGAAGCAACTGCAACAATGATAAATTCTACTCTTTCTCAATTATCGGAAGACGACCTGAAAAAAGAATATCCTCTTGTTGTTTTTGAAAATAAAATGACCACAGATTACTTCCTGATCCACCTGATTGCCCATCTGGATTATCATTTGGGACAGATCAATTATCACAGAAGATTACTGGATATTTAAATCCATTACCTATAAAAAAACTAAAATAAGCGCAACGATAACAAAGTAGTTCTTGCGTTTTATTTTAGTTCGCAAGGGCGTTTTACTTAGCAAGGACACCCTTGTCTTGGCTGAACAAAGTGCCCTTGCGAACTATTTTGATATCATTTTTCACAAAACCCTGGCGAACTTAGCGTTAAGTTAGAATAGGTTATTTTTCAAACATCATTTTCGTAATAAAATCCTTCTCTCCTTTTCCTCTTGCCGGAGAATATTCTCTTCCGTAGAAAATAATCTGAAGATGAAGCTTATTCCATACTTCTTCAGGAAATAAACTCTTTGCATCACGTTCAGTTTCTACCACATTTTTTCCGGAGGTAAGTTTCCACTGCGTCATCAGACGGTGAATGTGTGTATCCACAGGAAAAGCGGGAAATCCGAAGCCCTGACTCATTACAACCGAAGCCGTTTTGTGTCCTACACCCGGAAGGGCTTCCAATTCTTCATAAGTCTGGGGAACAATACCGTTATGTCTTTCCAATAAAAGTTCGGCCATTCTTTTTAAGTTTTTGGCTTTCGTATTGGATAATCCTATTTCTTTGATCAGTTCTTTGATTTCAAATTCTTCCAACTTAGCCATTCTTTGCGGCGTTCCTGCTACTGCAAAAAGATCAGGCGTAACCTGGTTTACCTTTTTATCTGTGGTTTGTGCAGAAAGTGCCACTGCAACCATCAATGTATACGGATCGGTGTGATCTAACGGAATAGGCGTTGTAGGATATAATTTTTCCAGTTCTATCTGAACGAGCTGAGCTCTTTGTTTTTTTGTCATGTAACGCTTAAATTTGAACAAAATTAAATCATTATGCTGAAAGTTGGAGATAAATTACCTGAATTTGAAGAACTCAATCAGGACGGAGAAACAGTAACCTCATCAAAATTAATTGGAAAAAAACTCGTGGTTTTCTTTTATCCACAAGCAAGTACGCCAACCTGTACCGTGGAAGCCTGTAACCTGAGTGATAACTATACGAAGCTTAAAAAAGCCGGATTTCAGTTACTGGGAATAAGTGGTGATTCTGTAAAAAAACAGAAAAATTTTCATAGTAAATTTGCTTTCCCTTATGATCTTATTGCGGACGAAAACCGCAGTATCATTGAAAAATTCGGGGTATGGCAGGAGAAAAAAACGTTTGGAAAAACCTATATGGGAATTGTAAGAACCACTTTTATTTTTGATGAAAATGGTATTTGTACAAGAGTGATTGAGAAAGTGACTTCAAAGACTGCTGCTGAGCAGATTCTGGAAGGATAATTTTTTTTTTTAAAACACAGATATCACAAATCTTTTCACAAATAAGACAGATACATAATTGTGTTATTTGTGAAAAGATTTTTTTATGGATTTATTATTCTGTTTCGTAATAGTTTAATTCTTCGGTCTCTCCGGGAAGAGTCACATGCTTTTTAAACTTTAATCCCAATTTTTCGATCAGATTTTGGGAAGAAACATTATCTTTTGAAATAATAGCTGATATTTTTGATAGCCCAAACTCATCCATCCCAATGGATTTGACCTTCTGAGCAGCTTCAAAAGCATATCCTTTTCCTTCAAACTCTTCCAATAGAGAATATCCTATATCCACGATATCAAGCCCTTCTCTTTCAAAGATTCCTACCGCTCCTACTTTTTCATTCCCTTCTTTAGTTACTAAAAGATAGTTTCCAAATCCCAGTCTTTCAATCTGTGGAGCAAATCTGTTCAGGATATAATTTTCAGCATCTTCAATAGTATTAACATTGCGGTTGCCGATATGTTGAATAAATTTAGGTCTGTTATAAAGCTCAAAGATAAAATCTCTGTCTTCACGAGACATTGGACGAAGTATTAATCGCTCTGTCTCATAAGTATTATTTGCGCTTGGGTGTTTTTTTAGGCTCATCTTTCTTTGGTTCTTCTTTTTTTTCGATTTTTAAAAGTCTCGGGTTATTAGTACACTTTTTATTATAAAGCTCAATATAGGTTCCATTGTCCTTCACATTGCTTACAGTACCTGTTGATTTATTTACAGTTACCGTATAATGTGTTTTCTGGTAAGGACACTCCTTTGAGGTCAGTTTTCCAAGGTCCAGATAATAATTCGATTTGTCTTCATGATAATTACCCGCAAGATCCTTGAATTCCTCATCCACCATATATCCTTCAGCAGCCAGCATTACAGCGGCTTCCTGAGCATTATCAATCCGGTCTATAAATTTCTTAAGTCCTTCAACATCGGTAACATAATTTACTTTACCTCCTTCCGAATAAGCAATATAATAAAAGCTGTCTTCACTGGGAAAAAGGTTGAATCCAGAGAACTGAGGGGTATAATTTACCTTACCCGAAATCTTTATTTCCTCACCTTTTCCATAGCTGTTGTATACCAATACCCATGAGTCTACCCTATTACCTGGGTTTACCTGCTGTAAAATATTCGGAATGCTTGAAAATTTTTTCTTCTCCTGAGAATATCCTAAGATTCCCAAAAGTAAAAATGTAAGAATTGTAAATCGGGTTGCAGCTTTAATCATAATATAAAAATCAGCAGAAAATATACCAAATATTACATAAACTTATCTCCTTTCTTAAAGTTCTTTAAGTCAAGAACATAATCTTTTATAAGCTGGTCGTTATCTCGCGGGCAGATAAGAAGCGCTTTATCTGTATCTACAACAATGTAGTTTTCAAGGCCGTCAATGATTACCGCCTTGTTATTGTTTCTTAAACGGATAATATTTCCTTTTGAATTATAGGAAAGTAAGTGCTTTAATTTCACCGCATTTCCTTCTTTATCTTTTTCTGTATTTTCGTACACAGATGTCCAGGTTCCCAAATCACTCCATCCTAAGTCTGATGGAATCACATACACATTCTTTGCTTTTTCTAAAATTCCGTTATCAATAGAGATTTTCTGAACCTTTGGATAAATGGTTTCAATACAGCTGTTTTCTTTTTCTGAATTGTATTCACAAGCCATAAAATGCTGCATCATCTCCGGAAGATAAAGATCAAAAGCATGGTGAATACTTTTTACATTCCATATAAAAATACCTGCATTCCAAAGGAAATCGCCACTTTCTAAGAAACTTTGAGCAATTTCAAGAATCGGCTTTTCTGTGAATGTTTTAACCTTAAAATATTCGGACCCTTTCTTTTCTACAAACTGAATGTAGCCATAGCCCGTATCAGGTCTTGTTGGAGTAATTCCTAATGTTACCAGATAATCATGTTTTGAAGCTACCTCAAATGCCAGCCCCACTTTTTCCAAAAATACATCCTCTTTAAGGATCAGGTGATCTGCCGGAAGCACAATCATTGTTGCATCTGGATTGATCTCAGCAATCTTGTTGGCCATATACAGGTTACAAGCAGCCGTATTCTTCATAAGTGGTTCACCCACAATGTTTTCTTCAGGAATCTCCGGAAGCTGCTGATGGGAAAGAGCCACATATTCCTTATTCGTAATCACGAATATTTGTTCTTTAGGAATTACCTTGCTGATTCTGTCATAGGTCTGCTGAATCATAGTACGCCCGGTACCTAAAATATCCTGAAACTGTTTTGGAAATTTCTGCGTGCTCATCGGCCAGAACCGGCTCCCGATTCCTCCCGCCATTATAACGCAGTATCTATCTGATTTTAACATTCTTAGCTACATTTTTCTACCCTAGCTAATGGCTTGAAAGAATACTTCCTTCCAGTAGCCAGGTTCTTACAAAGATAGTTTTTTTTAACTAGACCTTCTAATAAATACTTTTCGTTACGGTATATAAAAAACTCACCCTTCTGAAGTTCTTCGATAAAATGAAGAGTATCATCTTGTTTCTCAGTATGGAAATATCTTACCAGATCAGGGCTTGCCATGAAATTTGCTTTGGGTGATTTTGAAAACTTTACGATGATAGGTTTCAACTCTTCATCATAAATTTCAAGGCTTTCAAGGAGCATATTTCTGAAAGTTTCTTTCCATTCATTGCCATGAGGAGAGATTCTTCGTCCATATTTTTCAAATGCAATCAAGTGTGCCAGTTCATGGGTTAGCACAAAGAAAAAAAGCTGCGGGGTAAGCGTAGAGTTTACCGTAATTTCATGAGAATTGTCCGGAAGCCTTCTGTAATCTCCCAGTTTTGAATTCCTGTTTCTTGTAACTTTTATATGAATATAGTAATCTGAAAACCAGATTCTTAAATATTTAAGAGTATTGTTTTTAGGTAAATATTTTTCTAATGATTGAATAGGCATTTTACAAACTTAATGGAATTCCTGCATAGAAGTTCAGTAGTTTAACACTAAAAAGATAATTATATTTTGCCTGCGCTACTGATCCCTGTGCATTTGCATAATTATTTCTTGCGACATTCACATCGTAAATGGTTGTTCTACCAGCAGCATAACTTTTGTCAGCAAATTCAAGAGCCAGCTTAGAACTTTTTTCAGCTTCCACAGCTGCCAGGTAATTTTCATAATTGGCATCTGCATCAAACTGAGCTTTCTGTACATTCTGTCTTACGGTCTGCTTCTTCTGCTCTAGGGTATTTTTGGCAATATTTTCATTTATTTTAGACTGCTCTACCTGAAGTTTTGTGATTCCCTTATTGAAAATAGGAATATTTACAGAAAGGCCGGCCTGCTGCCCGAAGTTATCCTTATACTGCTGGAAAAATCCTTTTTCCTTCACATACACAAATTCATTTCCTATATTATCTGTATTTAAAAGATTATTATAGAAAGTTCCTATCCCTACGTTTGCTGTTATGGTAGGCCAAAATGCTGTTTTGGAAACCTCTGTTTGCGCCTCTGCCGAATTGATTCTGCTTACAGCTGCCTTTATCTGAGGTTGAGACTCATAGGCTATAGACAGAACTTCATCAACCGATTTTAGCTCTGGTGCCAGCTGATCCGGAACGGATACATCATCTACGTCAAAATCCTTATAGTCAGACAGCTGCAAAAGTTGAACAAGAGCAAACAAACTACGTCCTACATTTACTTCAGCCGTTTTTAAATTTTGCTTTTCTCTTGCCAAAGCTGCTTCTGCCTCTGCTAAAACAGTTTGTGCTGTTGTTCCGACGTTTGTTGTTATTTTGGCTCGGTCAAATTGTTTTTGAGCGTTACTTACAGCACTTTCAGATATTTTTACAATTTCTTTATTCAAGAGTGTGGTTAAGTACTGCTGGGCAATTTGTAATGAGATGTCATTTTTAATGGTTTCTATATCATAAAGGCTTGCCTCCAGATCAAACTGGCTTTTTCTAACGGTCTTTTCGAGTCTGCCATTATTATACACCAAAACATCAGCTCCAAGACTGGCATTATTACTGAATCTATCGTTTCTCAAACTCCCCGTACCAAATGATGTTTGTCCAAAACTTACCGTGTTCCCCAAGCTTGCAGAAACGGATGGTAAATATCCTTTTTTCGCAATTTTAAGATTGGCGTCCTGTGACTGTTTGTTATACTGATTTTGGATAACCTGAAGATTATGCTCCACTGCATAGCTTACACATTCTTTTAAGGACCATTTCTTCTGAGCGCTCAAACCCAGATATCCTAATCCAAAAACGATGATCCAAACTTTTTTCATATTATGTAGATGTTTATTTGTTTTTAATGGTCATATGGAATCGTGTTATTTTCATCAGTATTGTACCTTGCAAATCACAGCGACTTCATATTAAGATTTTTCAATATTAGACGAATTAAATATAAAAAAGTTACAGATTGAAAAATTATATTTTTTTTTAAGAAAACTTTTGGGAATTTTGTACCATGACAAATGAACAATACCAGGAAGCTATCGACTGGCTTTTCGTACAGATGCCCAACTATCAGATAGATGGACAGAAGGCTTATAAACCCGGGCTTGACAATATTACAAAGCTTTGTGCTTTCTTTGGAAATCCGCAGGATAAAATAAAATGTATCCATATCGGCGGAACTAACGGAAAGGGCTCTTCCAGCAATATGCTGGCATCCGTTCTTCAGGAAGCTGGCTATAAAACGGGATTATACAATTCTCCGCATCTGATAGACTTTACAGAACGCATTAAGGTTGATGGAAAAAACTGTAATAAAGAATTTGTCTTTGAGTTTATTCAAAAATTAAGAACGCTTCCGGAAGATATCCGACCTTCTTTTTTTGAGTTTACTACGATTATGGCTTTTGAATATTTTTATCAGCAGCAGGTAGATTTTGCCATTATTGAAGTTGGGTTGGGAGGAAGACTGGATTCTACCAATATTATTCAACCTTTGATTTCTGCTATTACGAATGTTCAGCTGGATCATCAGAATATTCTGGGAGATACCATTGAGGAAATTGCTGCAGAAAAAGCAGGAATTATTAAAAACAGCATTCCTGTAATCTCTGGTGATGAAAATGAAATAGTCAAAAATATTATCAGAGAGAAAGCAGCAAAAGAAAATGCCCCGTTTATAGACGCAACTTTTATTGAGACTGATCTCGACTCTGATCTGAAGGGAAATTATCAGAAAAAGAATCTCAGAGTGGTATTGGCTGCGGTAGAAGAATTAAGAAAACTGGAAGTATCTATTTCCGACAAAGATCTTGCAAACGGCCTGCTCCATGTTCATCAGAATACAGGATTCATTGGCCGTTGGTTTGAATTTTCAAAAGAACCGCTTACAATTTGTGATACAGGACACAATCAGGCAGGTTTGGAGTATGTTTTTTCACAACTACGTTCAATTGACAGGCACAAACATATCATTTTGGGGTTTGTGAATGACAAAAAAATAGATGATGTGATGAAATTACTTCCTGAAAATTCTGAGTTTTATTTTGCAAAACCATCCGTCAACAGGGGAAGACACCCGGAAGATTACGAAAATCTGCTTCAGGAGGCGAAAATTTTTTATAAAATTTTTGATTCTGTACAAGAAGCATATCTATCTGCAAAAGAACGATGTACAAACGAAGAAATGATTTTTATTGGCGGAAGTAACTTTGTTGTTGGAGATTTTTTAGAAAAAAATTTGGAGATATCTGAATAAGTTGTATATTTGCACCACTCTAAACGAGGAAACAAGTTATAGGGGCTCTTAGCTCAGTTGGTTCAGAGCATCTGGTTTACACCCAGAGGGTCGGGGGTTCGAATCCCTCAGGGCCCACAAAAAGGATACTGAAGCCTTTCAAAAAATTTCAGGGCTCTTAGCTCAGTTGGTTCAGAGCATCTGGTTTACACCCAGAGGGTCGGGGGTTCGAATCCCTCAGGGCCCACAAAAATCTCTCAGGAAACTGGGAGATTTTTTATTTTATATCCTTCTACTCTATCATAGTAATTTACAATATTGTGAGTATAGATTTTCTTAGCTATCAGTTAACCAATAAGCTTGAGATCGGATTACTTTTCATCTAAAATTCATTTATAATTTAACACGTCAAGTTCTGGCGTGAGTAAGAATTAGCTTTGCTTTAGTAACATTAAAAACAATTATTAATTGCTAAAATACAGCTTATGAAAAAAGAATTTGACGATGATTGGGAAGGTGACCTTCCAGGATATAAAGTCATTTCCATAGAAGATTTAAACAAGGGATTTGTAGGAGATAAAAATGCTTTGGGTGATCATATAATCAACAAAGATAACTCTCCTGATTACAGAAGTCCATTCCATGATTATAGAAATACTCCTTTAGGATATTCCTATCTTACCGACAATCCTGTATCTGTTTTTTCTTCAACAGGTGTCAATGAAAAAGGAGAAAAGGGATATGAGTATTATGCAGAAGTTCTTCCTTGTGAAACAGGTTCACAGGTATACGGAAGCTATAAGGGTAATGCAAGGAAGAAACAGGCTTTATTTCTGTTCTATGAGAAACCTAATCCTAACAAATCAAACTTCTCTGGTGATTTTTACATTGCCAAGATGGGAGATTACTTTGTACAGCTCTTTAAGAGATTTCCAGAACCATTACCTTCCAATGTAAATGGTCAGTTTTTTAGGAATATTACCTCTATGGAAGATGAAGCTGCCTACTTGACACAGCTAGCTTATACTTTTGAGAAGGATAAAATAGATGCTACCCTTGTTCATCAGGCTTTAATGAGAGAATATCAGTTTTATACAGGAGACAGAAGGTTTGAAGAGATTATAGGAAATATTTCTTCTATTCCTGCTGATGCCATTGGATGGTGTGCTGAAAAGCTGGAAGTTTTTAAGCCTACAGAGAAGAATTATAATCCTCAGGCTAAAGATTATTCTCCATTAATCCCTATTATAGGAGGTGTTGCAGTTCCTGTTAATATAAATAAAGCTGCACAGTTCTTTGAGAGCTTAGGTGACAATCCTTTTGTTCAGGGAGCAGAAGTTGCTTTTTCAAAGGTATGGGCTATGGTGAAACAGGCAGCTAATAAAGTTAAGGATGCTTCTATAGACCACCTTCCTGATGCTTTTAAAAAATTGATTAATAAAATTACAGGAGTTATTACTGATATTAGATCCTTTCTTACCAATGTAACAGATGATCTTAGTGAATTGGTAAAACAGGGGGTAGAGGTTCTTAAATTAGCTAATGCCTTCTATTGTGGTGTTAATAATGGATTGATCAGCCTTATCCAATGCTTACTTTATATTTTAGAATTTCTTTTACAGCCCATAACTGCTTTTTCTTATCAACAGTATCTTGAAAGAAGAGATTTAATGGAAAAAGCAGAAGATGTCTTGGATTGGGTAACAGAGAATGTACCTAAATTCTTACAAGGAGTCAAAGACCTTTTTAAAGCCAGTGGAAATATTTCAAAATCTGACATGGAAGGAGTATTGGATAAAATGAAAGAATACTTTGGGGACATTTCACGATATACGGTAGCTTTTTACATAGGTATTTTTGCTTTTGAACTTCTTATAAACATTCTCCTTCTCATTTTTACAGAAGGCGCAGGGAATGTAGTAAAAGGAACTACTTATGTACAAAAAGCAGCAAGTTTATTAAAGGTTCTGGCAAGGGAAACTGTTTCTGTGGCTACATTAGGAATTACAGATTTACTGGCTTTTCTTTCAAGATTTATTATTAGATTTGGAAAGGCTTGTGCTAAAGGGTTTGCCGGCTTTACCAGATTCATTGAAGAATTATTACAAGGTGCTAAGAATGGTGCTAAAGCAGAGGAACTGGCTGATGAAATCCATGATATAGAGGAAGTAATAATCAAAGGAAGAAAACTTCAAAAAGGAGGCGGTGATGCAACTAAGTCTTTTGCTGAGAATGCAGGAATTAAGATAGAGCGATTTTTAAGTGAAGCTAAGGTCTTTGGACAATCTACAGACTATACTTGTGCTGCTACTTCTTTGAGAATGACATTACATGACAAGGGTATTTTACTATTAGAAGATGAATTGGCAAGAGCATTAAAAACTGATACTAATGGGGCTTCAATTTTAGATATCCCTGAGGCTCTATATTTCAAAAGATTGGAAGATCAGGTAACAGCTATTGCTGAAAAAGATATTAAGTTATCAAAGTTATTAGAAAAATTAGAAGACGGAGATAAAGCAGTTGTGAGTATTGGCACAGAACATTTTAAAGGACATGCAGTAGTACTGGAGAAAGTGGAAGATGGTAAAGTATTTTTACGTGACCCCTTACCTATGAATCAAGGTGCTTCATACAAAATGAATATTGAAGATTTTAAAAGAATATTTAAAGAAAGAGCAGTAATTATTAAAAAATAAAACAATGACAGAGGCAGGAAACATACAATATAATACAAAAGGGGAAAAACCTTTAAAAGGCTATCAGATAGTTAGAGTGAGAAATGTAGCTCATTCAAAAGAAGTATTAGATAATTTTAAGAATGCAGTTTTAACAATTTTAAAAAATAAGAACTTAAGTGATGAAGACCCTAAGTGGGAGCAACTACTACCACAGGGAATTGTAAACAAGCTAAAACAATTAAGTGATGATGACTACAAATACGATGAACTTTTATATAGGCTAAGCACAAGTGTCTATAAATTTCAAGATATAAAAGATTGGGAGTGGTATAGTTCTTTAGAGACAGAAAAAGGATTCGATATTATTGTAAAAGGATGGTTCAATGCTCATCAATTTATCAATTTTATCCATTGCCAAAATGTTCCTTTAGATGATATCAGGATTATTGATGCTGATAAGCAAGAATTTTATGAGTTAAAAACCATTAAAGATTATACTTCTTATAAGATATTAAAATAAAGTAATTAATATTTCTAAACAAAACCATTCTTTACGATACTTCAAGAATGGTTTTGTTTAGAATATTTTTTAACTATAAAACAAAATGATGACAGAGGAAGGAAACATAAAACTTAATGTAAAAGGTGAAAAGCCTTTAAAGGGTTATCAAATTGTGAGAGTAAGAAATATAAACAATGCTAAAGAGGTATTGATCAATTTTAAGGAGGCTGTTCTAACAATTTTAAAAAATAAGAACTTAAGTGATGAAGACCCTAAGTGGGAGCAACTACTACCACAGGGAATTGTAAACAAGCTAAAACAATTAAGTGATGATGACTACAAATACGATGAACTTTTATATAGAGTCCATTCAAGTGTTGATAATTTTCTTGATAAAGATATCAGAAGATGGGAATGGTATAGTTCTTTAGAAACAGAAAAAGGCTTTGATATTATAGTTAAAGGAAAGTTCAATGCTGGGCAGTTCATTAGTTTCATCCATTGTCAAAATGTTCCTTTAGATGATATCAGGATTATTGATGCTGATAAACAAGAGTTTTATGAGCTAAAAACTATCAAGGATTATACTTCTTACAAGATTTTAAAATAAAATAATTTAATATTTCTAAACAGAACCATTCTTGAATTATCGTAGAGAATGGCTTTCAATCATAGACACTCTAACTGTAAAAATAAAATGATAATAGAATCAGAAAACATACAATATAACACAAAAGGAGAAAAGCCCTTAAAAGACTATCAGATAGTTAGAGTAAGAAATATAGCTAACGCTAAAGAAGTTTTAGAGAATTTTAAAAAGGCTGTGCTAACATTCTTGAAAAATAAAACCCTTCATTATGAAGACCCTAAATGGAATGAATTACTCCCACAAGGCATTGTAAGCAAAATCAAGCAATTAAATGATGTTGATTATAAATATGATGAGCTATTGGATGATATAGATATGACTATCTATAACTTTCAAGAAATTAAAAAATGGGAATGGTATAGTTCTTTAGAAACAGAAAAAGGATTTGATATTATTGTAAAAGGTGATTTTAATGCTATGTTCATCAGTTTTATCCATTGTCAAAATGTTCCTTTAGAAGATATCAGGATTATAGATGCTGATAAACAAGAATTTTATGAGTTAAAAACCATAAAAGACTATACTTCTTATAAGATCTTAAAATAAATAACTTAATATTTCTAAACAAAACCATTCTTGAATTACAGTAGAGAATGGTTTTCAGCCATAAGACTCTCTAACTACAATGATAAAATGATAACAGAATCAGACAACATACGGTATAACACAAAAGGAGAGAAACCTTTAAAAGGCTATCAGATTGTTAGAGTGAGAAATATAGCCCACTCAAAAGAGGTATTAGACAATTTTAAGAATGCAGTTCTAACAATATTAAAAAATAAGACCTTAAGTGATGAAGATCCTAAATGGGAACAATTATTACCGCAAGGTATAGTAAACAAGATAAAACAATTGGATGATAATGATAAGAAATATGATGAATTTTTGTACAGCGTCAATTCAAATATCGATGATTATCAAAGACTTAGAGATTGGGAATGGTACAGCTCAATAGAAGTAGAAAAGGGATTTGATATTATTGTTAAAGGCAAATTTAATAGTTGGAAATTCATTAATTTTATCCATTGCCAAAATGTTCCTTTAGAAGATATCAGGATTATAGATGCTGATAAGCAAGAATTTTATGAGTTAAAAACCATAAAAGATTATACTTCTTATAAGATCTTAAAATAAAGTAATTAATATTTCTAAACAAAATGATGACAGAGGAAGGAAACATACAACTTAATGTAAAAGGTGAAAAACCTTTAAAAGGTTATCAGATTGTTAGGGTAAGAAATATAGCCAATGCTAAAGAGGTATTAGATAACTTCAAGAATGCTGTATTAATATTCTTAAATAATAAAACTCTTCACTATGAAGATCCAAAATGGGAAAAACGGCTTCCACAGGGAATTGTAAGCAAAATCAAGCAACTGAGTGATGATGACTATAAATATGATGAGCTGTTAAAAGATATTGATTTATCCATATATAAATTCCAAAAAATAAGAGAGTGGGAATGGTATAGTTCTTTAGAAACAGAAAAAGGTTTTGATATTATAGTTAAAGGTAAATTTAATGCATGGCAATTCATTAGTTTCATCCATTGCCAAAATGTTCCTTTAGATAATATCAGGATTATAGATGCTGATAAAGAAGAAGTTTATGAGCTAAAAACCATTAAAGATTATACATCTTATAAGATCTTAAAATAATCCTATATTTAAATATATTATTAATTAATAAAACAACAATCTCTCAATTCTTGAGAGATTGTTTCCTAAGCAAATCACAAAGCTTCTCATTCACTTTTCCTTATCTTTGCCTGCATTTGAATTTTATCCTACGTGAAGGAACTCCATATCATATCATTCAACTATCCCTACCCTCCTTCTTATGGCGGGATCATTGATGTGTATTATAAGATCAGGGCTTTATCTGACCTGGGAATAAAAATCCACCTTCACTGTTTTGTTGATCAGGTTCCTGAAACAATTGATCAGGAAATAGAAGAAATCACAGAAAATGTCTTTTTTTATGAAAAGAAAAAGAATCCACTCCTCTATTTCTCAGGAATTCCTTTCGCAGCTGCAATACGAGATTCTGATGTACTTCTTAAAAACCTGGAAAAGATCAATGCTCCGATATTATTCGAAGGACTGCAGACAGCACATATCATCAGGTTTCTGAAGGATAGCGGACACCAACTATACCTCCGTTATCATAACAACGAAACAGAGTATTATAAAGGTCTTTCATCATCAGAAAAAAACATATTCAAAAAGATTGTGTACAGAATTGAATCCTTAAAGCATAAAGGATATCAAAAAAAGCTTTTAAAGAAGTTTGATGCTGTATTATGTCTGTCTGAAAAGGAATATGATGAAGTAGAGACGCATTCAAAAAATGCACGGCTGATTCATATTTTCCATGGCAATCAATCGGTAAAGCAGCTGGATAAAAAAGGAGATTATTTTCTTTTTCATGGAGACCTTACCACTGCTGATAACAAAAAAGCCCTGATTGAGACTATTGATTTATTCAAAACCCTTCCACAGTATAAGCTTGTTGTTGCCTCCGACCGTGCCAGTGAAGATATTAAAAGAAAAATTTCAGCGGTTGAAAACATTAGCCTCACTCCTATCCTGACCACAGAAAACCTTCATCATCTTCTGGAAAATGCTCATGCCAATATTCTGATCTCTTATCAGAATTCAGGAACCAAAGTGAAGCTTTTCAACACTCTTTACAACAGCCGTTTTGTGATTATTAATGGAAATATTACAGATGACCCCGTTTTGACAAATTTATGCTTGTATGGGGCCAATATGGGCGAAATTCGCCAACAGATTATTACCTCAGCTGAAAAAAACTATGATGACAATGAAAAGAGAAAGGAAATCTTAGAAAAAACACATTCGGATCATGCTAAAGCCGAACAGATCGTCAAGATTATTTTTAAAAATTAACCCGGTCTATCACTTTCTGAATATTGAATTCCTCAAGACAAGCCCAGTCTCCTCTATAGCACTCTTTATCCCCAAAAACAGAACACGGCCTGCAGGTAAGGTCTTTTACCTGAACCACATCTTCTTCACTCTGCCCGAATCCTAAAAATCCGGCATAGGGATGAGTAGCTCCCCAAATCGAAACACACCTCGTTCCTACAAGACTTGCAAGGTGCATATTCGCAGAATCCATGGAAATCATCAGTTCCAGCCCGGCAATATGATTGAGCTCTTCGGTAAGGTTTAGTTTTCCGGAAAGATTTTTCGTATTAGGAATCTCTCTTTCCCATCTTTCAAGGGTTTCTGTTTCTGTTTTACCGCCTCCAAAGAAATACACCGTATGTTTCTGAGCCAGAATTCTCACCAGTTCATAGGATTTTTCCAGAGGAAGCATCTTTCCCTTATGTTGGGCAAAAGGAGCAAACCCAATTCCTGATTGATGTTCTGAAGTCCGTTTGAGCTGATGGGATAGCTCAACTTTGAATCCCATTTTCCGGAATACATCAGCATAACGCTCCACCGTTTTCTCTAACTGTACTTTCTCAAGGTTCCATACATCCGTAAGATGTTCTTTCTCCTCTTTACCTTTATCTATTTTGAAAACTTTAAGTCCTTTTCTTCTATATATTCTGTCTAAAACCTTGGTCCGGATTACGTCATGAAGATTAGCAATACAATTCGGATTAAATTCCCTGATCAGTTCATTGCTCAGTTTTCTCAATCCAAAGAGGCCTTTATAATCATCAAGATCAATTCCTTTAAAAGTCACATTAGGAACTCCCGCAAACAACGCTTCAAAATTCTTCCTGGAGACCATAATAATTTCCACACCGGGGTTCTGCTCCAGAAATTCTCTGAAAACAGGCACAGTCATCGCAACATCTCCGAATGCGGAAAAACGATATGCTAAAATTTTTGTCACGGCTATGATTTCAGTTGATAGGCAACTGCATAAAACTTGATTTGTTTGGTCATTGCCATCAGTCCATTTGCTCTGGATGGCGAAAGAAACTCCTGTAATCCTATTTCAGCAATAAAATCAAAATCAGAATCCAGAATTTCCTGAGTAGAATGTCCACTGTAAATACTTACTAAAAGAGAAACGATTCCTTTGGGTAAAATACCGTCAGAATCTGCATTAAAGAAAAGTTTCCCATCTTTAAATTCAGCATCAATCCAAACTTTACTCTGGCAGCCTTTAATCAGGTTTTCTTCAGTTTTACTCTCTTCCGGCAAGCCTTTCAGTTCTTTTCCAAGATCAATGATGTACTCATACTTTTGCTCCCAATCTTCAAGAAAAGCGAACTCGTCGATTATTTCCTGCTGTTTTTCTTTAATGGTCATTTTTAATCAAATTACTTTTGCAAAGATAACCAATTTTGTAAAATTTATTACCGGGATGCTTTTTCAAAAAGCTGAAGAATTTTTGTTTCCTCATTCTCCCAGCAAAATACATCTGCAGCTTTATTAAGTTCACTCTGATAGTACAGTCTTCCTCTTTCGAGAACCAGATTAATTGCTTTTTCAATCGTTTCAGGCTGATGATCTGTAATGATCTCTCCTACATTAAACTGATTTTTTATACGCTGCATCTCCGGAAAATTGATCATAACAAGCGGTACTCTGGACTGAATATAATCACAAACCTTGTTGGGAAGTGAATAATAATAACTGACTCCGTTATTCTCTTCAAGACTAAATCCTACATCTGCTGTTTTCGTTATTTCCCTAAGATTTTCCGGTTTCAGTTTACCAAGGAAAAAAACTTTGTCCTGCAGTTTTTCCTGAATGACAAGTTCTTCATATATTTTTTTCTTCGGTCCGTCACCAGCAATTTTAAGAACAGCGCCTTTAATATGATGCATGGCAACAATCATTTTTTCAATTCCTCTGGACTGGTTAATCGCTCCCTGATACAGAATAATTTTAGGATGATTTTCCGGAATTTCAGGAGCAGAAAGAATTTTTCTCGGAATATTTCTGACAACTACTGGGTTGACATTGTATTTTTCGTGAAACCATTCGGCGTAGCTTTCACTTTCTGTCATCATCAATTTCACATGAGGAACTAGTTTTCTTTCCAGCACCCTCCAGAATTTCTGTGAAAACCTGTTTTGTACTGATGGCATTTCTGTGAAAATTTCATGACTGTCAAAGACCAACGGGATATTAAGTTTTTTGGCAATGAGATAATTTGGCAGAAGTGCATCTATGTCATTGGCATGAAGGATAGTATCTTTGTCAGCTTTTTTCTTTAGCTCCTTATACAGCTTCCAGTTGAATTCAAAATAGGCAGTCTTTAGACTTTTTGACGTCAATTCTATTCTGGAAAAAGGATAAGGACGCTCCATTTTCTCATTTCCTTCCCAGTCATTTCCTATAAGTTCTATTGGATATCCATTATCAAAAAGGGTTTTACACACCTTTTCTATTCGCTGGTCCGTATACAGGCTGCTAAAAGCTGAAGTGATTACTTTTTTCCTCATTCCTTTTTCTTGCCTAGTATTAAATGATAGATCTGGATAAGGCAGATCAATCCGTTTGGAATGATAACCGGCCATAACGGCCCGCTAAAAAAGCCATAAATGACAAAACAAAAACAGCCAATCATATTGACAATTCTAATTTTTCTTACATCTTTCAGTATGAAACTCAGCACGATAAAAACTGAGGCAGAATATCCGATATAAGTAGTAGATTCGGGGCTCATGAGAAATTTTTAAGGATAACAAACTTAATCATTTTCAATAAGATAATAAAATTTTTTACTGCCATAAAGTCATTAATTGATTTTTGGTAAAATATTTGTAATTTAGATAATGAATAAAAGGTAATGTTGCCTTTGTTCTAATGAGATATATTATGGATTATAAGTTTTCACAAGGTTTGAGCCAGGTGTTCAAACAAAGCAAAAGCGAAGCTAAAAGGCTGAAAAGTGAATTTCTTAATACAGAACATCTACTTTTAGGTATTATAAAAACGGAAAACTCTGCAAAAGAAATCCTTCAAAACCTTAATGCGGATTTAACACAAATCAGAAGAAAAATTGAAACTTTAAATACAGCAAGTCTAAATCCTATTTCTGAAGAGGTTACCAATATTTCTTTCACCAAGATGGCGGATCATGCCATTAAGCGTGCGGAGCTAGAATGCCGACAATATAAGAGCAATGAAATTAATACCGTTCACCTGCTTTTAGGTATTCTTTATAAATATGAGGACCCTACTTCAAATATTCTGGGAGCTTACGACATCGATTATGAAGGAGTTTCAAGAGAATACCAGACTATGCTTAAAAATTCTGGCCAGTCTCCACAGATGAGTGCTTATGATGATGATGATGAGAGAGAAGAATTTGAGCAGATGAGAAAGCCTACAGGAAATCTAGGTTCTGCAAAAAGTAAAACGCCTACTTTGGATAACTTTGGTAGAGACCTTACTTCTTTGGCCAGAGATGGAAAATTAGACCCGGTAATCGGCCGTGAAAAAGAAATTGAGAGAGTTTCTCAGATCTTATCCCGTAGAAAGAAAAACAACCCTCTTCTTATCGGAGAACCGGGAGTTGGTAAATCTGCCATTGCTGAAGGTTTAGCATTAAGAATTCAACAGAAAAAAGTGTCTAGAGTTCTTTACGGAAAACGAGTGATCACTTTAGACCTGGCAAGTTTAGTTGCCGGAACTAAATACCGTGGTCAGTTTGAAGAAAGAATGAAGGCCATCATGACGGAACTGGAAAAAAACAGAGATGTCATCTTATTTATTGATGAGCTTCATACGATTGTAGGAGCAGGAAGTTCTACAGGAAGTTTAGATGCTTCCAATATGTTCAAACCTGCCTTGGCAAGAGGTGAAATTCAATGCATCGGGGCAACAACTCTGGATGAATACCGTCAGTATATAGAAAAAGATGGTGCTTTAGAAAGAAGATTCCAGAAAGTAATGGTGGAGCCTACTTCTATTGATGAAACTATTCAGATTCTGAACCAGATCAAAGATAAGTATGAAGAGCACCATAATGTAGTGTATACTCCGGAAGCGATTCTGGCGTGTGTTAATCTGACATCAAGATATATTACAGACCGTTTCTTACCGGACAAAGCGATTGATGCAATGGATGAAGCCGGATCACGTGTTTACATCAAAAACATGAAAGTTCCTACCGAAATCATTGATTTTGAAAAGAAGATCGAAGAGATTAAAGAAATGAAGCAGAAAGCTGTAAAAGCTCAGGATTATCTTGAGGCAAGAAAGCTTAAAGATGAAGAGGAACGTCTTCAGATGGAACTGAATGTTGCTCAGGAAAAATGGGATAAAGATGTAAAAGAGAAAAAAGAAACCGTAACGGAAGAAAATGTAGCGGAAGTGGTTTCTATGATGAGTGGAGTTCCTGTAACAAAAGTTGGTAAGAACGAGCTGGACAAACTTGCCCAGATGGATGAAAAACTGAACGGAAAAGTAATTGGTCAGGAAGATGCTGTGAAAAAGGTTGTGAAAGCAATTCAAAGAAACAGAGCAGGTCTTAAAGATCCAAACCGTCCTATCGGTACATTTATTTTCCTTGGAACAACCGGGGTTGGTAAAACCGAGCTGGCTAAAGTAATGGCAAGAGAACTCTTTGAATCCGATGAATCTCTGATCAGAATTGACATGAGTGAATACATGGAGAAATTCGCAGTTTCAAGATTGGTAGGTGCGCCTCCGGGATATGTAGGATACGAAGAAGGTGGTCAGCTGACTGAAGCGGTAAGAAGAAAACCTTATGCTGTGGTTCTTTTGGATGAGATTGAAAAAGCTCACCCTGATGTATTCAATATTCTGTTACAGATTCTTGATGAAGGACACGTTACAGACAGCTTAGGCAGAAAAATCGACTTCAGAAATACGATTATCATTCTTACGTCCAATATCGGAACCAGAGATCTTAAAGACTTTGGAGATGGTGTAGGATTCGGAACTTCAGCTAAAAAGACAAGTTCAGATACAAGAGCAAGAAGTACTATTGAAAGTGCTCTTAAGAAAGCATTTGCTCCTGAATTCTTAAACAGAATTGATGACATTGTGATCTTCAACTCTCTTGTTCAGGATGATATCAAGAAAATCATTGATATTGAACTAAACAAATTGTATGGCAGACTTGAAAAATTAGGATATAAAGTTGACTTAACTGAAGATGCTAAAAACTTCATTTCTGAAAAAGGATGGGATAAAGATTTCGGTGCAAGACCATTGAAACGTGCCATCCAGAAATATATTGAAGACTTATTGGCAGAAATGCTGGTAAACAAGCAATTGAATGAAGGAGAAACCGTAGTTCTTGACCTTAATGAGGCTAAAGACGGATTGATTGGAAAAACGCAGAAAACGAAAAAATCTGCTGCTGAGAAATCTTCTCAATCATAATTGAATAAATAATTTAATTTCAATAGAAAAGCCCCGGGAAATTTCCCGGGGCTTTTTGTTTTTATAAGTTTTGGCTAAAGACTGTTCCTGGTTGACACAATCACAAGATTAAAGTCCCACCACAAATCCGATATTCGGGATCAGACCGCTTGAAAATACACTTGAATTTTGCTTCCAAAGCACATTATACATTAATCCGAACTGCATAAAAGAATTATTCCCGATTCTCTGCATATATCCTCCTCCAAGATACAACGCGTTTTCTTCTGTATTGTATTTATAATCAAAGTTTTTATCCTTGTAATCAACAAAATAGTGCTGATAGTTTGCTCCCACATAAAATGATCTGGCAAAATAATAATTGACAAACGGACCTACTCCAAACATGGTAGATTTATAATAATCGGAAGTCTGCCAGGATACACTTCCCACAACCCCTGCTTCAAGATCATCCGTAAGTCTGTATCCCACTCTTGGTGAAGCAGACAGATTAAAAGCACTGTTACTCCCGAATCCTAATCCGATTCCTCCTCCAAACGTCCATTTGCTGCTTTCCTGTGGCTGGGTGCCCACTGAAACCTGGGAAAATGCTAAACCTGAGATGATCAGCATCATTGAAATAATACTCTTTTTCATATGTAGATATTTTTTGTTTTGATGATATTTGCACACTCCTATCACTTGTTATGGTGCCTTATGATAGGATTTAGTACTACTATCGTTTTTATCAATGTTTAAAATTATGGTTTTTTTACGAATATATTTAGTTGTATTTTTGCCGCATCAAACTAAGAACTCCCGTTAAGAGTTTCGTAAAATTGAAATACAATGAAAATAGTAGTAGGCCTCTCCGGAGGTGTAGATTCTAGTGTTGCAGCGTATTTACTGCAGCAGCAAGGCCATGAAGTAGTGGCTTTGTTTATGAGAAACTGGAACGATGCTTCCGTAACTCTGGAAGATGAATGTCCCTGGATTGAGGACAGTAATGATGCCCTTATGGTGGCACAGAAGCTTGGAATTCCTTTCCAGGTGATAGACATGAGTGACCTTTACAAGGAACGTATTGTGGACTATATGTTTGCAGAATATCAAAAAGGAAGAACTCCCAACCCGGATGTATTGTGTAACAGAGAAGTAAAATTCGATGTTTTTATGAAGACCGCAATGTCATTAGGAGCAGATAAGGTGGCAACAGGCCATTATGCAAGGGTAGATTCTACTTTTGATGAAAACGGGAAAGAAATTTTCCACCTTCTTGCCGGAAAAGACAACAATAAAGACCAGTCTTATTTCCTTTGTCAGCTAAGTCAGGATCAACTTTCAAAAGCGTTATTCCCTATCGGAGAACTTACAAAACCTCAGGTAAGAGAAATCGCAAAAGAGATCGGATTGGTAACTGCAGATAAAAAAGATTCTCAGGGATTATGTTTTATCGGGAAAGTAAGCCTGCCACAGTTTTTACAGCAGCAATTAAAACCTAACGAAGGAGAAATCGTAGAAATTTTTAAAGATTCACCCTTATTTTCTGAAGAAAAACCGGAACTCGCTTCTAAAGAAGAAGAGCTTGAGTTTTTATCAAGAAAAATCGATTATAAAAAATCTGACGGAAAAGTAATCGGGAAACATCAGGGAGCCCAGTTTTTTACGATCGGACAAAGCAAAGGCCTTGGAATAGGCGGGCACAAAGAAAGCTGTTTTATTGTCTCCAGAGAGATGGAAAACAATATCATTTTCGTAGGAGAAGGAAGCCACTTCCCTGGACTTCACAAAAAAGCACTGAAAATTGATAATTCTGAATTGCATTGGGTACGTGAAGACATGAAACTTCAGAATGGTGAATCTATGGAAGTAATGTCCAGATTCAGATACAGACAGTCTTTACAGAAAGCAACCCTGTATCAGTTTGAAAATGCATTATATATTGAGTTTGATGAACTTCAGTCTGCTATTGCAGAAGGACAGTTTGCTTCATGGTATATTGATGAGGAACTTATCGGAAGTGGTGTAATTGCGTAAGGGATTCGAAGTTCATGTTTCGGAAATATCGGAGTATGGATTTGAAGATGCTGAAGTTTTTTTAAAAGAAAATATTTTTTTAAATTTTTCTGTAACGTTTTTTAAGTTGTCTTACTTACTGAGTAAATAACAATAAAAAAACTACTATGAAAACAACGACAAGAAACCAATATGCTTATGTAAACAATATCCTGATCTCAGTTGTATCTGCTGTTTTTGGGTATAACCTTTATCAGGCAATTGTACATCCGGAAAGCTCGAATATCGGCATCAGTCTCATTTTAGTGGTGATCACCTCCATTATGGTTCGAAAATATGGTTACAAGCCCATAAAAGAAAAAAAGTAAGAGATTTGATCTCAATACCTTATTATAAAGCCCGGAACAGTTTTGTTTCGGGTTTGTTTTTTATGAAACAATTACTTCGTTTTCTTGTTGACATGGCTCATGATAAGAAACACTGCCACAATACATTCCAGAATTAAAATCATACTCAGAAATCCTACTGGTTTTCCCAATATGATTCCTCTTATCAGTTTTATAATTCCCAATAAAAAAATAAAGCCTGTGAAATAAAATGTAGTTTTCGAAAGGGGTTCCCTCAAAGAATTTAAAATAAAGATTGAAGCATAGAATCCGAGAACCAGGATGAGATAAAACTTCAGGAAATCAGGCCCTTTAAGAATAAGAGGATTGAATGTCTGACATACTGCGAAAAGCCATATAAAGCTTACTACAGTGGGAATTGAATGAATGATTAGTTTTTTCATGTTGATTGTTTTTTTATCCACCACAACCACCGCAGCCGCCACCACAACTACTTCCTCCGCTGCAGCTGGATCCTCCACAGCTTCCTCCTCCTCCATCACTGCTTTGCTTATCTTTTCTATTAGGATCAGAAACGTCACTTCCTCCTATGATTGATGTTATTGTTCCCAAAATAAAAACAATGGCAAAAACCACTGCTGTGACCAGCAATCCAGTGAAACCACCTCCTTCTGAACAAGAGAACAGCAGCAGTAAAATAAAGATCGGAGCAAAAAAAGCCATTTTTCTCATCCAGATCCTTAGTTTAGATTTTTTCCTCTCTCCTTTCCAGATTTCTTCAGGTGCTTCCTGCTGAAATACATTCCTGTAACCTGACATTGTATCCTCAAACCAATTTTCATGTTTCACTCTCTCTGTATTTCCACCTTGAGAAGGATGATGATGAAGCACTCTTTTTAAAATATTCGGACAGAATTCTTCCCAATAATTCTGGGTATAGATCAGATGCATATGCCACACTTTATCTACTATTTCACTGGGAGAAGCCCCGTTGGGAAGAATACAGCAGAGATAGACAAACTTTTTATATTCCTCAATTGCTTTTTTTGCAAAATCAAGGCTCCAGCTTTCTTCTTTTGCCAGTTTTTTTGAAAAAGGAAAAGCTGCGCCGGGAGCATCCAGAGAAAATCCCTGTATTCGGTTCCAGAGAGATTCGTCTTTTAATAACATTCTTGTTTCCATTGTTTTAAATTTTGTTTTTCTATTCAAATATCAATGGATTTTAAAATATAAAAATCTCTCAAAAGTCTTTTTTGGTTTGATTAAAATCTTAAATTAGTCTTATAAACTAACATTAATCTGACCATAAAAAATAAACAGATGAAAAAGGAAGATATACTGCATCTTGAGAAGCTCATGAACTTCTTAAGCCGTCATTTTTTGAAGAAAAATCATTGGGAAGATGTCACCAAAACCGAATGGTCTTACATCAGCGCAGAACTCAACGACCTCATTATCAGTGATCATTCAGAGAAAGAAATTAAAAAAGATCCGGATCTTCTGGGAACCAATTACCTGTATGAGCATCTGATTATCAATAAACTGAAAAAATTCAGACAGAATGAAAGTGCAGTTCTGAGCAGACCCAACCTCGCCAAACTGAGTCTTATTGTAAAAGTTCTGGGCTACTCCAATTATATAGATTTCATCAATTCCACTACGGAATCGTTCAACTTTAATGACCTGAGGATTGATATGAATAATGTAAATCTGAATACGACTCTTTTAGACCGTTTAGTGGGCTGTTGGTATTCTTATAACAGAAATCTACCTGACAATCCTTTAATGGCAAAAGAAGACCGCATATGGCGCTCAGCAATGGAAATTTATAAGTCGGAGACAACCGGTGAGTATTTTATTGAACGAAGCGGGGGCGACAAGCATAAGTATTTTGGTAAAGTAACGGCTTATTCCGACTATGTTTTTATCATCATGAACAGCAATACTTTTATCCGTCAGCGGCATTTTATTTCAAGAATAAAAGATATTAAAGAAAAGCTTAAGAACCCGGACTATAAACTCCACGAAATCCACTTCATAAGCACCTGTATAAGTTTCAATCAGGAACCGATAGCCTTGTTTGAAATCTTCCGGAAAGCAGACAGAAAAAACTTTATTTCAGACTCTATCAGCTTACCCATTGACAGCGATGAAATTCCAGAATCCATTCTTAAACAACTTGAAGACACTGAATCTAACAGGATTGATTACAGATAGATACCAAATCTGAAATAAAAAAATAAAATTGTTGTAACGTATTTTGAATTGTCATACTTACTGGATAAATAACAATAAAAAACATCATTATGAAAACAACGATTAAAAACCAATATGCGTCCGCCAATAACGCTCTTATCTTTTTCGTCTCAATGCTTGTAGGATATAATATCTACCAGGAAATCTTTCATCCCGAAAAAGCTGATCTCACCTTATGTCTTATCATGATCGTCCTTACAGCAGTTACCCTACAGAAATATGGTAAAAAAGCTGACACAGAAGAATAAACATCCTTATCAATTTATATATCTATTACCCCGGAATAATCTTATTCCGGGGTATATTTTGTCTTATGCCAAGAATACATTTAACCCTTAAAAATCAACAGATTACTGCAATAATTATCTAAATTGATAGTTCTAAATACTAATCCCTCAATTGTCTTGCTATGGAATATTATGAATTGTATGAAGTTTTGAAAAGTCATTTTGATTCCGGAAAAGAAAGGGTTGAAATAAAAGAGTTGAACGTAACCATTGAATCTGTTCCTTTTGAATCGAAGGTTTCTGATCTGCTTTACGGCTCAGAACATCAACATTGCAGCAAACATGGACAACCACTTGAAATTAACGAAAAAAGCTATCTGCTTTACGGTCAGCCCGCTGTAGATATCAAGGATTTCGATATTGAATGCAATAACAGATTTACCTATTATATCCTGAAAAACACAGATATAGAAACGGCTAAAGGATGTATCTTTTTCTTTCATGGCCTGAATGAAAAGAAATGGGACAAATATCTGCCATGGGCATATGAACTGGCCCAAAGAACACAGAAAGCCATTATTCTGTTTCCTATTGCTTTTCATATGGATCGTGCAGAGCCTATCTGGAGTGACCGCCATCACATGATGGAAGTGGTTCGTTTCAGGAAGAAAAAATATCCGGAAAACATGAATTTCTCCTATGTAAATGCTGCAATAAGTTCAAGGCTGGAAGCACATCCGCAAAGGATTTTCTGGTCCGGGCTGCAGACTTATTCCGACATTACTGAAGTAGTAAAAGACATTAAAAACGATAAAATAACAGGGATTTCCCCGGAAGCTGATCTGGATTTATTTGGATATTCTATTGGATCTTTTCTTTCAATGATTATTAAAATGGCAGATCCCAACCATTACTTTACACAGTCTAAGGTTTTCTGTTTTTGTGGTGGAATGACTATTGATCGGATGTTTCCAATATCCAAATACATCATGGATACACAGGCAACCATTAAAATGCAGTCTGTCTTCACTGAACTCCTGAGCTCTGATTTTAAATCAGATACCCGTCTGAAACATTATCAGAATGAAGATCTGCATCCGCAGGAAAGCTGGTTCAAAAAAATGCTCCGCTACAATTATTTTCAAAAGGAAAGGGAAGAAAGAATTCATCAAATACAGTCCCAGATAAAAGCGTATGTATTGGAAAAAGACACTGTTGCCCCTCCAATGGAAGCATTGAATACTTTACGCGGAGGCTACAGGAATATAAATGTAGATGTAGAAATCCGAGATTTCCCATATGAATATTCCCATATGGTTCCGTTTCCTCTTGCTCACAAGCATAAGAAAGAAGTTACAGAAGCTTTTCACCAGTTTGTACAATCTGCAAGTAACTTTTACAACTCCTGATTATTCCTGTTTCAGGTATAAAAAAGGGAAAGGAACAGTTTAAAAATCAATAATATAAGATCCATGGTGTTTGTTTTTGTATGATGAGGAAGCTAAAATTCTTCCTTGTTTATCAACTGACCAGCCAATCTTTGAAATCTTTGACGCGGTCTCTGCTTACCGTAATTTCTTCTTCAGGCTGAAACTCCATATCCACTTTATAGTAAGGCGATGTATGGATATTTTTAATATAATCTGAACTTACAATAAACTGTCTGTTTACGCGGAAAAACTTTTTCTCATCCAGAACATCTTCCAGCTCATCAAGCGTAAAATCTGATGGATAGGTCCGGTCTTCCGTCTGAAGATAGACGATTTTATTTTCACTGAAAAAACAGCTTATTTCCTGAGTCTGGATAATTTTAAGGTTATACCCTATTTTTACCAGAACCCTGGACAGTGTAGATTTCTCTTTTCTGATCAGCTGCTTGATATCCTGAGAGCCATTGGTATCATTGGCAGGAATAAAAGATTTAAACTTCTCCACCGCTCCTTCCAGATCTTCATCAAGAATGGGTTTTAAAAGATAATCAATGCTGTTCAGCTTAAACGCTTTCAAAGTATACTGATCAAAAGCTGTGGTATAGATGATGAATCCTTTTGTCGGAATTTTTTCAAAGATATCGAAAGACAGCCCGTCACCTAAAACAATATCAGAAAAGATCAGTTGCGGATGTTCATTTTCAGAAAACCAGGCCACTCCTTCTTCTACTGATTCTATTTTCGCAACAATCTCAATTTCAGGAAAATTGCTCAGCATACGTTCTAATTTCCTTGAAGCAGGTTTTTCATCTTCTATAATGACAGTTTTGATCATTGAGCTTTAATTTTGGTTTTAGATTTTAGGAAATAAAGTTAGATAAAAGCGGACATATTTTAATATTTTATTGGCTTTTTCTCTTTTTCAAGCTCCTTTTCAATCATATTCCTTTCCCATTCGGAATCAAAAAGAAATAGTTTTGCGGCTTTTATAAGAATAATGAATCCCCAGATTGCAAGGATCGTATATCTGTCAAACAATCGAAAATTAATCTTTTCGCCAAAAATATCATCAGGAATGATAAGAGCAGCAAAAATCGCAAATATAAAAAGGCTTTTATAGAATTTTCTAATGCTGTTTGTTCTTGTAGAAGCAGTTTCGTAGTCCATGATCGTATAATTTTTTAGTTATGATTATTGTTTAGAATGTTTTTATTTTCCCTTTTTCATCTTTCTCCATCAGTTCTTTTATTTTTTTTTCTTCCCAGTTTTTTCCAATTCCAAATACACTTATTGCATGAAACGCAAGTCCTATTCCCCAACCCAGCGCCGGCCAAAAAAACCATAAGTGCCCGGGAGCTGTCATAAGGTTCAATAGTGCTAAAAATGGAATAATGATACAATAAGAAGTAAGGTTTCCATAAAACTCTTTTAATTCTTTTACTCTTCTTGAAGCTTTTCTGTAAGCAATGGTCTCTTTATTTGGTAAAATTTCCATAATATTTTGTTTTAAAAGGTTAATTTGTTTTTTTCTTGAATCAAAGGTAGGTCAGGAAAAGGCTTCAAATCAATTTTATATTACCGAATGGTATATTATGCTATCCGAATCGTAAAAAGGGGTAATTAATAGATAAACGGGATCAGTTTCTTTGTACTTTTTCTGTATTCAAGATATTCATCCCCGAACTGTTCTATCAAGGCCTGCTCTTCGATCTTAATCCTGTAGACAAAAGCTAAAAACGGAGGTACAAAAGCAAAGACTAATGACAGCCAGTTATTCAGATACAAACCAAGCCCAAGAGAGGTGAGCAGAGAGAAGGCGTAAGAAGGATGTCTCAGGTATTTATAAAATCCTTCCTTTTTGATTTTATGATCCTGTCTGATGGTAACATCTACCGTAAAATATTTCCCCAATGATCTGATGATCATGTATCTGAAAATAATCCCGATAAAAATAAAAAGCTCTCCAAGATAAAGAATCCAGCTTCCATCAACAATCATAAAATGAGTATTATAAGATATGAATATCGAACTCATTATAGAAAAAGGGATGGCAAGCCATAGAATATTCAAGGTTGATTTATCTTTGTTCTTTTGATCCTCTTTACTGGATTTCAGCATGTTTTTGTAAAGAAATTCAGTGACAAACCAAGCTCCCATTGAAATGTAGAACAAAGTTGATAAAGTGTTCATTTATAATTAGTTTTTAAGGTTAAAAGTGTTTTGATTAAAAATTGGTAATTCCTTTACTGATCTTTCTGTTTATTCATCAGTTCTTTAACTTTCTTATCTTCCCATTTCCTGATAAAATTAACTCGGGGTAAAAAAACAGTGAGAGCGTGTGCTGCAAGTCCTATTCCCCAGAAAGTGGCTGTAAAAAAGTTTTTAAACTGAAAATAACTTTCACCAGGTTTCAGGTTCATACAATTATACACAACAATCATTGCGTTCACTGCGATATAGGCGAATAAATGCCCGTAAAATCCTCTTAATCTTTCTACCTGTCTTCTTGCACGTTGGTATTCAATATCATTTTCGTCAAATCTTTCCATCGCTTTATTTTTTTTGTTTGTTCATAATTTCACGAATCTTCTTTTCCTGCCATGATTCTCCTACTCCAAACACCTGAAAAGCATGGGAAGCAACCCCAATTCCCCATCCCAGTACCGGAAACCAAAACCAATGATTTCTGCTGCTTGTAAAAAGATTGATAAAGATTAAAAAGGAGCATACGGTGCAGTAAGAAATAAGATTCATATAGAATCCTTTAATTTCTTTTACCCTCTTTTGCGCACGCTTGTAAGCTACAGAATCATCTTCAGGTTTTGCACTGGAAATATGCGGCTTAGCCAAAAGCATTGGTAGTTTTACTTTAAAATGATCTTCAGATTTTTCTATGAAGACATTTCGATCGGTAAGCAGAGAATAACGCTGTACGATATTTGAAAGACCAATTCCTGAACTTTCTTTAATCTGCTCTCTTACCTGTAAGTTGTTTTCAATGCAAAGTGTGTTTCCGTCTGAAAAAATTCTAATGGTCAAAGGTTTTGATGATGTCGCGAAATTATGCTTGATACAGTTTTCCAACAGCAGCTGCAAAGACAGTGGAACAACATATTTCTGGTAGTCTTCTTTGGCAACATCAAAAGTAAAATCTACACTGCTTTCAAACCTTGTTTTCAAAAGGTCACAATAGGTTTTTGCAAATTCTATTTCATCTTCCACTGTTACCAGTTCTTTATCTTTCTGTTCAAGTACATAGCGATAAATCTTTGACATTGAAGCAGTAAACTTCTGAGCCTGGCGTGGATTTTCATCGATCAGTGAACTTAAAACATTCAGAGAATTGAAAAGAAAATGAGGATCCAGCTGATTCTTTAAGCTTTCAAACTGTGCATTTGCTGATTTGGCAATAAGCTTCTGCTCTACCACTTCTTTTCTGGAAGTCTTTTTCAGTTCTTCCATGAAGCTTTTTGCATGAAGGAAAGCAGAAATCAGAAGAGCAATATTGATCATAAACCAATTGGTTACTCCATATTTTGCAGAGAAGAACTCTTGTATGGTAGCCGTTTTCTGAATCACAACATAGTTCATATAATTACAGAAATAGACCAGAATAAAGTTCCCGATGATGATGGAAACAATACTTAAGACCGCTCTTGTACGCGTTGTTTCTGACCAGGGGAATTTCTTATTCAGGAATTCATTGATGAATCCGTTTCCAAATCCCAGTACAAAAGAATACATGGTAGAAAGAAGCAGTGTGATCAGAAAATTCTGCAAAGTCTTTTCATTATTAAAAAACAAAAAGAAAAACAATGTGGTTCCTAATGACGTCCAAAGTAATATTCTAAAGTATTTACGTTTCATGATCTGCTTTATTGACTCAAAATTAGTTTTTATTAAAGGTATCAAAAATTAATTCTTACCGAAGGGCTGATTTTCTTCCCTGAACGGTATTAAAAAAACCTTCACGAATGAAGGTTGATTGCTATGCGAAAAGTAGATCGGGAGATCTATTTTGCTTTTTCTGCAGGAAGGCTAAGGAAATAATCGGCTTCTCCTTTTCCCCAGTTAGGATCTAAAGCTGTTTTAGGTTTGTAGGCCTTAAATTTTGCCTGTGTATCTTTGAACATTTCCAATCCTTTGGTTTTGCTGCCTCCATACTGTTCAGGAGTAAAATAAACATCCTCTGCTTTGATAAGGGCGATTCTTGGATTTGCCGGCTCTAATTTTTCTGCAGCAGTAAGTTCTTCAGCAGCTCTGGCACCATCAGTCATATAACGTTGTGCCGGATTTACCATCATTCTCAGGGAATAAGACATTTTTCTCAACAGGTGAATTTCTGCATTATCTGCTCCGGCAAGGTTCTGTGCCATTGAAAGCTGTTTTTCAGCCTGATCTGCGATAGCATCCAGTTCCTGCATTTTTCCGTCTCTCATCAAGGTTCTTCCTTTCTGGATATAAGAAAATGCCGCATAGTATGCCGGAAGCCATTTTGTGCTTTCCTTACTCCCAATTCTCTGGAAATCATTGGCCAGAGTCTGGAAATCCTCTGCTGTTTTGCAGGCTTCAATTCTTCCTATTTTTTCGGCCATTATTTTGTCGTAATCTGCCTGTGCAAAAGCTATTAAGCTCACAAAAGCTAAAGCAAAGCTTAAAAGGTATTTTTTCATAATATTAAATTTTAAAAGTTAGTCTATTTGTTTGTCCTAAGATATGTTTTTTATAAATTATTGTTGATGGCATCATCCGTTTTATCTACTCCAAAGCTTATAAATGCTCCTATGAACACAAAAGTATTGACAGGTGGCACCACAGCAGAACTTCTGGATCCGTCCGAAGAGAAATTATAGCCATATACATTTTTTGACCCTAAAATATTGCTGACGCTCAATACAAATACCGGAAAAGCTTTCGCATCTTTTTTACCGATATTAGGAAGATAATTGATACTGAAATTCAAAGCATTATAATCTTTTAATCTCCCTTCATTTCTTGTATAATTCACTGCTTTTCCATTTTCAAAAGTAGAGGCAATGTCGTAATAAGGACGTCCCTTTGCATAGGTATATGATAAGTTTACCCCAAGCTTCCATTCCGGAATAAATCTTTTTGCCACTGCAGAAAGGGTGTGTTCAGCGGCAAAACTTGGCTGCAGGCTGACCGGATAATTAAGAAAATCTCTTTTGGAATCCAGATAGGAGTAACTGATCCAGTAATCAATATTTTCAAACGTTTTTTTATTGTCTCTCCAGAAAAATTCTACCCCTTTTGCATAGCCGTATCCACTATTATTTAATGCGGACTGAGTCTGTTGATTTTGCTCTTTATTCTGGTTAACATTAAATGTTTTAATCAGCTGGTCATATTTTTTATAAAATGCTTCAAAACGCAGCGTTCTCCCTTCCGAAGCTCTCTGAACCTGAAAAATATAATGCTGAGACTGCTGGAAACCAAGATCTGCAGGGCCATTGATGTATTTACTTTCAGGATTCTGATAGAAAAGACCATAGGCTAAGGAAGTCGTCCAGTCTTTTGCCAAACGGTATGCAATGGCAAAACGGGGGGCAATATTACTCTTTCCTAAAAAGGAAGAATGCTCAGCCCTTACTCCTATTTTCGCTGATAAAGCATTGCTAAATCCCAGATCTGTTTCAAGAAAAGCGGAAGAGATCAAATCTTTATAATGCTTCTGCACTGCTTCAAAGTTCAGGTTTTCATCCGTATTATTCAACTCAAATCCTCCTCTCAGAGCACTGATTTTGTTGATTTTTCTTTCAAGAACAGCTTTGAAATTTAAATAGTTCCCATCTGTAAGAAGCTGATTCCTGTTGGATTCAATATCATTGGTTTCTGTAGAAAAATGAAGATCGGATCTGTTGTAAGAGTATGAACCTCCTACATTCAAAAGGTATTTTCCAAATTTCTGTTTAAAAGAGAGGTTATGAAATGTATTTTTACCGTTAAGCTTTACCAGACTGAAATCATATCCGGGCTCAAGGCTTTCTGATCTTACTCCCATTTTATTGGTGTTGAACATTCCGTAATATTTGAAAAAGCCTCCTGACTTTGTTTTAAATCTGAAATTCAGATCTCCATTAAGACCTTGTGGAGCTTCAATAAAATCGGTATTAAAATTCAAGGCTTTCTGCATCAAAGTTAGAAGAGAATACCCGGCTGTAGCTCCATAAGAATAGTTTTTATTGTCTCCAAGTTTCTGAAATCCAGCGCTCAGGAAAATAGGTGAAATTCCTAAACTGTAAGAACTTTCATCCGGCAGATCAACACTTTCCAGCATCAAAGCGCCTGAAAGAGCCTGTCCGTACAGCGCAGAATAACCGCCGCTCGAAAATATATTTCCTTTGAAAAGAGAAGTATTGAACTGATCTCTCCCTGCAATTCCCGGAACAGAATTAGAAAAATAATTATTGATAAGACTTCCATCCATAAAAATTTTAGATTCCGTACCTGTCCCTCCACGGATGAACAGCCCTTCAGTTCCCCCTACTTTCTGTACTCCCGGAAGGTAAGTCAAGGCTGAAGAAATCTGCCCGTCTGCTCCTGCAGTGGTATAAATATCAATTGGGGAAAGCAGTGCTGTTGCTCTTTTCTTATCGCTTGCTTCAATAGAGCCTGCAGAAACGACTACTGCATCAATTTCGCTGATCTGTTCTTTAAGGTCAACGTTCAAAGAAATTTCCTGATTTTCAATGGAAACTGTTCTTTCCACATTCTCATATTTCGGATGGGTAAATGTGATTGTATGATTTCCTTTTTCCGAAGTTTCAAAAGAAAAATTACCCTGGGCATCTGTCGTTGTGCCATCATAGGTGTCTTTCAGAGTGACGTTTACTTCACTTACTCCTTTGTTTTTAAAGGAAACTTTTCCTGAGATCTTCACCTGTGAATACCCCATTATGGAAGCAATCAGGAAAATAAGAAACAGTATGTTTTGTCCTTGAGTTTTCATTTTTATTGTTTTCTGGCTCAAAAATAGCATGAAAAATGCCTTTCTGTAAAAAATTTGTTACCGAAAGGCATTCTTTTGCTACCGAATGGGAAATTAGTGAATAGGGATACAAAAATCAACGATCATTTTTCCTTCCGGATGTTCTTTAAAGTTAGAGTGATAGATTTCGTAAGGAAAGGTTCTTCTGGTTGTATAATTGTTTTCATTCATCCATAGAAACAAAGAAACCCAGCATTGCTCGAAGTCATCCAACGTAACTTCACCACTTCCCACAATGTATTTTCCGGCATCTAAGGTTTCAGCAAACACTTCACCCTCCTGCTGCTTCAGTTTTTCATCCAAAAGCATGCAGGCATGGATTCTGACTTTATCAAGAGGGGTAATCTTACAGCTGTCATGATAAACAGCGATCATTTTCACATTCTCCCTTGGAAAAAGATTCTTCTTAATCGCCCAGTCTATCAATACGTTGAAAGAAGATTCTACGTTAGCAATTCCGAGGCTCATCACGGACGCCAGATTCATTTCCGGCATTTCTTTTACTTCGATTTTTAAATTCATGTTAGTCCAATTTAATAGGTTTTCGATATTGCAAATGTATTGGCTGAAAACCGTATCAATTTGTCCGTTCTTGCGATGTGTTTGTAAAATCTTGTGAAATTTTTCGGGAGCTGATCTACGAAATTCTGTAGGAGGCAGACCGTAATATTTTTTGAATGTTTTGCAGAAAGATGAATGGTTCGAAAATCCAAGATTCCAGTAGATATCTTTGATTTCCATATTTTTATGCATGGCCAGATGAAGGGCACTTTTTTCTATTTTCTTCCTGATAATATAGCTTTGAAGAGTCTCTCCGGTAACGAGCTTAAATATTCTGTGGAAATGAAAGGGCGAATAGGCACTTACCTCTGAAACATTCTCCAGAGACAAATCCGAATCAATATGATTATCAATATATTGAATTGTTTTTACAATTCGTTTTTTATACTCTTCCAATTCAAAGTTGTTAGTTTACAAAGATATTTTTCCGGAGCGGAATTCAGTTGTCTTTTATTGCTATTATCAATAAACCGTTTCATTTTACTATAAAATATCTTCTTCAAAATGTTTAAAAAGAGGAGTTATATTTTTAATCTCAGGATCTGAAGAGGAGATATAGCTATGGTAATCTTCATGAATAAAAATCTCTTTTATAAAGAACTTTTCATCTTCAATCGTACATTCGTCATTGATCACTTCAAAAGATTCAAGTGGAAGCATCATCCCGGCTCCATGCGCTTTTATAACAGCTTCTTTTCTCGTCCAATAAGTGAAGAATCCTTTCATTTTATCCTCAGCATCCTGAATTTCCTGAATCTCATTAGAAGTCATCTGAAATGTAAAATCATGATAACTGACCTTCGGATCATTGTATTCGACATCAATTCCCAAAGGATATTCTGCAATGGCACAGGCAACCAGATCTTTAGAATGCGAGATATTAAAATGAAGGTCATATCCTTTCAAATACGGTTTTTTGTTGGGAAGAATCCCGATTTCTACATCAAAGATGTTGTGATACTTTTTTAATCCATATTGTAAAAGAACCTTTCCCAATAAAGAAAGCTGTGCATCCTGCCATCTTCTGTATTTCAGAATATTTTTTTTATTATCGTCAGAAAAAACAGGCAGATAACGGTCTAGAAGCGACTGATGTCTTTCTTCGCTGATGAATGTATACAGAATAATCATTTTCTATTTCTTCTTTTGATATGGGATCATTACTTTCACGTTAAAAATAAGCTTTTTTTTGTTCCTTTTTAAAGCAATCCACCTTCTGGTCAAAGTTGCAGAATCTGAGGCTGAAACCTGCCTGATTTCGGCTGTACTACGTAGTATCTTTTGAAAAAAAGACTGGAATCATAAAGCGCTTTGGAAAATCTTTTATAATTTTAGGGATAAAATCACTATAAATCATTTAAAAAATGAAAGTACAAACACTAGCATTATTGGCAGGATTTGCATTTTTAGCAGCTTCATGCGGAACAACAAAAATGTATTCTGTAAATGCCAAAAGCGGAACACAGACAGGCGGAACAGCGAAGTTTACCCAAAATGGAGATGCGGTGACCATGAAGCTGAATGTCACCAACCTTACCCCTGGAATTCATGCAGTACACATTCATGAAAAAGGAGACTGCTCTGCAGCAGACGGAACTTCTACCGGAGGCCACTGGAATCCTTCAAAGAATGATCATGGTAAATGGGGTGCTGAACATTTCCATATGGGAGATATAGGAAACCTGGTAGCTGATCAGAGCGGAACTGCAACATTGACTTTCAAGACAGACAAATGGTGTCTGGGCTGCACAGATGAGTCTAAAAACATCATCGGAAAAGGTCTTATTGTACACGCTGCAGCAGATGATTTCCATACTCAGCCTACCGGAAATGCCGGAGGAAGAGTGGGATGTGTAGAAATTAAGTAATTCCGTTACTCAATAAAAAAACCGCTAATTTTCATTAGCGGTTTTTTTATGTTTAGGATTTGGCTCCCATATCTGATACAATATTCATTGCTTCCTGCAGGTAAAGATCTTTCTTAAGATTCTTGATCCACATTTCAGATTTTTTCTTGAAAGCTTCATCTTTTTTCTCTCTTTCAATCTCACTTGGGTACATCATAAACTGAAGCCCGTTCTCAAATTTTGTCAAAGCTTTGAACTTTTCAATCTGAGACTTTCTGTTCTTCATCAGCTCATTAAACTTAGTGATATTCAAAGTTATATTTTCTTCTTTATCCAGTTTTTCTCTCCACTGAGCAGACTCTAATAACAACTGATAATTGCTGTTTTTAGCCATTCTGTCTGCGCTCGCTTTTTCAAGCGCCTGAATGTTGAAATAGTTCAGTTTCTGGAATTTTGTAGGCGGAATTTTATCCCATGCCAATGCATAATCATCATATCGCTCTCCTACTTCAGCATAAGTAAAGAAGTCTTTCATCTGAATATCAGAAACAATCCCTTTTCTCTGTGTAGATTCTCCGGTAATTCTGTAGAACTTCTGGATAGTCAGCTTTAAAGATCCGAAATCATCTTCTGTGTTCAGGAATCTGTTCAGATCAACAAAAGTCTGAACGGTTCCTTTTCCAAAAGACTGCGGAGATCCGATAATCATTGCTCTTCCGTTATCCTGCATTACTCCTGCAAGGATTTCTGAAGCTGAAGCAGAAAGTTCGTTTTGCATGATCACCAATGGGCCTGTCCAGATTGGAGTCTCATTTTTATTCTTAAGAGTCTGTATCTTCCCGTTTCCGTCTTTCACCTGAACGTAAGGTCCGGCTTCCATGAAAAGCCCCATAATATCTCCTACTTCAGTTAAAGAACCTCCTCCATTATTTCTAAGGTCAAGAATGATTCCCTGGATATTTTGTTCTTTAAGCTTAATGATTTCATTTTTGATGTCATCAGAAGCATTTCTTCCTTTTGCGTTTTCAAAATCAGCGTTAAAGCTTGGAAGGTTGATGAAACCATATTTCTTACCATTCGGAGTGTTTACTACAATACTTCTTGCGAAAGTATCTTCAATAGCTACTTCTTCACGAATCATTGTTACATCCTTGATGGTACCGTCTTTTTTCTGAACCGTCAATGTTACCGGAGTTCCTTTTTCACCTCTGATCAGTCGTACGGCTTCATCAGAAAGCATTCCCACGACATTTACAGCATCGTCTTTCGGTTTAGACTTTACTTTCAGGATTTTATCACCCTCAGAAAGCTGTTTTGACTTCCATGCCGGTGCACCAATGGTAAGAGCTCCTAAGTAAAGGTTTCCTTTTTTCTCCTGAATTAATGCTCCGATACCGATTACTTTTCCGGTAAACTGAGTATCAAAATCTTCTTTATCTTTTGGAGAATAATAGTTGGTATGCGGATCGAATACTTCTGTATAGGCATTCATATACACGGTAAACCAATCCATTTTCTTTCTCTTTTTGAATCTGGTAAAGGTATCTTTCACAAGATCTTTTACTTCATCAGTCGCTTTTTTGATCTTTTCATCCTGAGTAAGCGGCTTAAATTTGATGGTATCTTTCAGTTTATACTTCTGAACAGAGTCTTTCTTTTCTTTTTGAGCTTCTTCTTTACTGTTCATCGATTCAACTTCCTGAAGGATATTATATTTGATGAACTTTTTCCACTCATTATACTGTTCCTGTTTGTTTGCAGGTACTTTTTTAAGTTTTGGTTCTAAAGTAAGGTTTTCATCTTCCTGAAGATTGATTGGCTTGCTGAAGATATCCTGTGTGATTTTATCAATCTCATCCACTCTTTGATATAGCCTGTCAATCGTAAGCTTATAGAATGTAAGATCTCCCTGGCCGATATAATCATCAAGCTTTGTTTCATGCTTGTTGAATTCATCCATATCAGATTGCAGGAAATATCTTTTTGCAGGATCTACCAATTCGAAATAATGCTTATAAACGTCCTTCGAATAGGCATCATTGATAGTCTTGGGGCTATAATGCAGATAAGAAAGTGTATTTTTTACGCTCACCATAATCGTCTGCATCTTTTCATCGTCATTCTTTGGCGAGTTGAAACAAAACATTAGACTGGTTAATGGAATAAGGAGTAAAAATTTATTCAGTTTGAAATTTTTCCACATAAACTGTCTTTATTTATTAATTTTTTTAAAATAAGTATAATAATTAGTAGCAGTAAGTTTGGTACTGTTACAAATGATCAAATTTAATACCTTATTTGCAATTATCAGATAGTTTTAACCATTTTTATTAAATAGAGCTAAAAAAATATTAACAGTGTTAGCCATTTCCTATTATCAGGCTGTTTAACCCGAAAACGAAATAATAATATCTCTGTTTTCAGTGAAGTGCCCTAACATGTATTTTTTTCATTGAAAATAAAAAACAGATACCACAAAAGTGATTTTTAAGGCATAAAGGCACAAAATATGCTGATATTTAATCAGATAACTTTAAAATGTAAAGTCATGAGAAGTTTATTATGGTTAATTGCAGTCATCTGCATCGTTGTTTGGCTTTTAGGAATGTTAGGAATAGTTCCGGGCATCAGCACGGGTTATTTGATTCACATTCTACTGGTCATTGCCATTGTTGTTATTCTTTATAACATCATTACAGGCAGAAAACCTCTTGATTAGTTTATTATTTTGTACAACCACTTAAATTAAACAACCATCAGGCTTAGCAGGTGCTTTTCAGCTGAACGGTATCAGATTCTGTTTGAAAAAGCATCTGTGAAGTACTGAGGTCATTAGTGAATCTGGAATTAAATCAATGTATTAATTTTACTTCATTTCTAATTTTTTTTCTAAACCTCAAATATTTCTTTTTCCCTGCTCACAGCCTCATTTTATCATTCAAAAAGAGCAATCTTTATTCTGAATTCGCAACAATTAATAATAAAACTGCTGTTTTATCACGTCTTATTTTTACCTACATTTGATGTGTTGAAAATCTATTTGTTCAATTCTGAAATGAACAAATTCACCCTATTTGAATAAAAAATATTAAAGATAATTTATGGAAAGACCACTTATTCTGGTTACTAATGATGATGGAATTACAGCTCCTGGTATCAGAAATCTTATCAGTTTTATGAATGAAATCGGAGAAGTAGTTGTTGTAGCCCCCAACTCTCCTCAAAGTGGAAAAGGCCACGCTATTACCATTAATTCTACCCTAAGCTACGAAGAAGTTACTCTGGATGGCCCGCAGACTGATTTTTCATGCAGCGGAACTCCTGTAGACTGTGTAAAAATGGCTCTTGATAAAATTCTGAAAAGAAGACCTGATATTGTAGTTTCAGGGATCAATCATGGAGCAAACTCTTCTATTAATGTGATCTATTCGGGAACGATGTCTGCTGCAGTAGAAGCAGGGGTAGAAGGAATTCCTGCCATTGGATTCTCATTGCTGGATTTCAGCTGGGAAGCTGATTTTACCCAGGCGAAAGAATTTATTCAGAATATCGTAAGAAGAACTCTGGAAAACCCAATGCCAAAAGGAATTGTACTGAATGTAAATATTCCTAAACTTCCGGCTGAGGAAATAAAAGGAGTAAAAGTATGTAAACAGGCTCATGCAAAATGGGAAGAAAGCTTTGATGAAAGGATAAATCCGCATGGTAAAAAATATTACTGGCTGACCGGTTATTTCAACAATATGGATGATTCTGAAGATGCTGATGAAACAGCTTTAGCAAACGGATATATTTCCATTGTTCCAGTAAAGTTTGACCTTACCGCATATGAATACATGAAAACATTGGAAGAGGTGATGACCTTTGAAAATGTAAAAGAGGTAAAATAAACCTGTTAATCATTCACTTATTGAATATTACAAAAAGCTTCACTTCAACAATTATCAAACGCTGAAGTTGTATAAATAATTAAAACCCGGCATGAAAACCTTATTTCATGCCGGGTTTTTTGTGCCAGCAGTGGTAAAACCATTACTTTGAAGCCCTTCCGTTTCAGATTATTTACTACCTTTATTCTGACAAATAATTACAAAATGCGTATAGAATATGACATAAAACTGGGGTTCAAGGATGTAATGTTCCGCCCTAAGCGTTCTACTTTAAAATCCCGGTCAGAAGTTGATTTACAAAGAGAATTTACCTTTAAACATACTAAGAAAAAATGGACAGGAGTTCCTGTAATTGCTGCCAATATGGATACTGTAGGAACTTTTGAAATGGCTGTAGAGCTGGCAAAAGAAAAAATTATTACGGCTATTCACAAACATTATACTGTAGAACAATGGGATCAGTTTCTACAGAGCCAGCCTGAAAGTATTCATCAATATATTGCTTTAAGCACAGGAACAGGAAAAGCTGATGAAGAAAAAATAAAACATATCCTTGAAAAGCATCCAAAAATTGAGTTTCTCTGCATTGATGTAGCCAATGGTTATTCTGAGCATTTCGTTGGATTTGTGAAGAAAGCAAGGGCTAATTTTCCTGATAAAATCATTATCGCTGGAAATGTTGTTACCGGAGAAATGGTAGAAGAGCTTCTTCTGGTAGGTGCCGATATCATAAAGGTAGGTATTGGCCCCGGATCTGTTTGTACGACCAGAGTAAAAACAGGAGTAGGCTATCCTCAGCTTTCTGCTATTATTGAATGTGCTGACGCTGCTCACGGTTTAGGCGGACACATCATCGCTGATGGCGGATGTAAGGTTCCCGGTGATGTGGCGAAAGCTTTCGGAGGAGGTGCAGATTTCGTAATGCTGGGCGGAATGTTTGCCGGTCATGATGAAAGTGGCGGTGAAATGATTGAAGAAAATGGTAAAAAATACCGTCTTTTCTACGGAATGAGTTCCAAAACAGCAATGGATAAGCATTCCGGAGGGGTGGCAGAATATCGTGCTTCTGAAGGAAAAACAGTGAAAGCATTGTACAAAGGACCTGTGGCAGACACTGTAAAAGATATTTTGGGAGGTGTAAGGTCTACTTGCACTTATGTAGGAGCTTCAAAGCTTAAAGAACTTTCCAAGAGAACCACTTTTATCAGGGTTCAGGAACAGGAAAATCAGGTTTTCAAAGACTAGAAACAAAATAAAAGGCTTTAGAGTTATTATCTAAAGCCTTTATTTATTCTTTTGTTCTGATATATTTTTTATTAAAATATTTTTGAAGCTGATCATTTACATAAGTTTCCTGTTCTTTTACAGAAGCCATTTCATCTATATATAAAATTCTCGGAACCTCTTTTATCTTATCCACGACAACAGAATCTTTAGATGAATTCCTGATGACATCTACCCTTTCATTCATTTTTCTTTCGTATTCTTTCAAATCTGTAGTCAGAAGTTCCATCACAATATTTTCACCATTAAAATCAATATTAAAATAAGAATATTTTTCCGGGAAAATTTTAAGTTCAGGGAGAAAAACAATGATGAGAGAGACCCACCAGAATTTTTTAATTTTTTCAAATTTAAAATAGAATAACAGTGAAAAAGTAAGCAGGAAATAAAAGAGTATACTTTCAAACTGTCTTGCAATAGAGGTGAGAATATAGCTCGTAAATAACAAAGGAATCAATGAAACAGACCAGAATAAAACGGCTTTTTTCAATGTGATCTGAGCCTTGATTTTTTTGAGCTCTTCTTCAAAAACCTTAATAAATAATGGAAGTACTACAATAACTTTTAATCCAACATAAGCCGTATCAGCACCAAAAAGAGCAATTCTTTTCAGCCATTTTACCATTCCTCTTTCTACCTCTCCCATTCTGTTGAAATTTCCTGGTGCGAGAAAGCATACAAACAAAAAAACGGTTCCTAACAGGACCAAAAACAAGTTTTCCTGATTACGCTTCTGATAATAAGATACTAACAGGAGCCCTTCAAGAATCAATGCCAGAATTTCATTAGACCCCATCAGAATTACAATAAGCAATGCTGAAAGGGAAAGCCATATTTTCTGTCCCGTTTCCTTCTTTTTTTTGAAAAAATAGAGTAAAATACCTGATAAAATAACAGGAACGAAATAGATATTGGAGCCCGTAATCCAAAAGTAGTGTTCTGGTAAACTCACAAGAAGCACTGTGTAAAAGAAAAACAGAAGAAATCCTTTTTTGATAGACGCTTTCAGGGAATAGTTGAAATATTCTTTAAAATTTAATGCTGAAACTCCAATAAAGGAGAGCATTAAAAAGACAGGGTATATCTTCGGAAGAATAGTATGGTTGTCGTAAAAGACAGGATTAAACATATTAATAGAATATCCGAAATATCTTCCGCCCCATGTTGTATAGGTGTTTATAAAACTTTGTATCAGCCCTACTTTTCTGGTTGTGTAGGACCAGAAATAATCATCGGTCTGATATACATTAAAAAAACTAATGTATGCCAGACCGACGCCTATTAAAATCGACAAGAATAATACTATATTCTGTACTTTTTTCATTTTCTAAGTTAACATTCCACCGTCAACGTTTAACGTTTGTCCGGTAATGTATGCTGACATATCGCTGCCAAAGAATACACATGCATTCGCAATATCTGAAGGCTGTCCTCCTCTTTTCATTGGAATTTCTTCTCTCCATCCCTGAACTGTTTTTTCATCCAGAACAGCAGTCATTTCCGTTTCAATGAATCCTGGAGCAATAGCATTACATCTGATATTTCTTGATCCTAATTCCAGTGCCACAGATTTTGTAAATCCTATGACACCTGCTTTAGAAGCTGCATAGTTGGCTTGTCCGGCATTTCCTTTCACTCCTACTACAGAAGTCATATTGATGATAGATCCGGATCTTGCCTTCATCATCGGCTTGATTACCGCTTTCGTAAGGTTAAAAACTGAATCTAAGTTTACTTTGATTACTTTATCCCAATCTTCTTTGGACATTCTCAATAACAGGTTATCTTTTGTAATTCCTGCATTGTTTATTAAAATATCAATCTGCCCGAACTCTGCCATTACATCTTCCACCAATTTCTGAGCAGCATCATAATCTGATGCGTCAGACTGATATCCCTTAATTTGGGTTACAGAACTTAAAGCTGCTTCTAATTCTTTTGCTTTGTCTACAGAGCCAGCGTAGGTAAATGCTACTTTTGCCCCTTGCTGAGCAAACATTTCAGCGATACCTTTACCGATTCCTCTTGTAGCTCCGGTAATTAGTGCTACTTTTCCTTCTAATATTTTCATATCTATTGACAATTATTTTCTTTTATAACTCATTCAGCTTCTGACAGCTGACTCTTATAGTTTCTACAATTCCTATCCGGAATTAAACGGTTTGCAAAGATATTATAAAATGTTATTCAACCCATTTAAATTGTTAAAATACTGGATTTTTATTAAAGCTGAACGGGATTATTTTTAAATCTTGTGAAATAAATAAAGTCTGTTTTTTTGCTTCTATCCAGCTTCAGTACTTCTTTCTGCCAGAAATACTTATCATAAATGATCTCCTTTAAAGGTTCATTCTGAAAGTTTGAAACCCCGAATTTTCCTTCTTTTTTTACCACAATTTCGTTCTCAGCATTCCCGAATGTTATGATATCTTCGTAAATAAAGGGAACAATTTCTGTTCCTTTTCCATCCAGAATGCCATATAAGTTGCCTGTATTTTTACATACTAAAGGTTTTGAATACTGATTAAGCAGATTAAAATATTCAACGTCTTCGTTTTTTATCTGACTGATATTTTTCAATTCTGCTATTGAGCTATCCTTCACAGAAAATCTATAATAATGATCCTGTTTTTCAATAATAAGATTGTCCGGATAAAAACCTAAAATCTGTACACCTTCCCCTACAATATTCTTAAGATCTTTATCCAGAAATTGTTCTTCATTTCCTTTTTTAAGGTAGATAAAATCTTTCCCGGAAATGGTGAAAGCTTTGATAAAATCATATTCCTGAGGAAGAATGATATTTCCCTCAAGATCAACAATCCCTGATTTTTTCACTTTATCATTATAAACACTGAAGAAATTATTCAATAAAGGATTGAGGTATTTAAAAGTCTGGGAATACAGCTTCTTATCTTTTTTACTGAAGACCGTTGCTTTCCCCTTTTTTATAAGGTAGATATATTCCTTTCTGCCAAAGTATTCCGGTGTAATATCATTAAAGATTTCCTCAGCAATCGTATTTTCTTCCGCATCTATTAAGCCATACTTTCCTGTACTTTTATTTTTAGTAATCAAATAAGGATAAGCATTGATGTCTACCACCTGTTTCGAAAATTTATGCAGGGTCTGACCGTTATTTCCAATGATTTCACTTTCATTGTCTTCATTAATGATCAGTGCTTTATCGTCTTCAAAGTTATAATCTTCTTTAAATTCCCGGCTGCTGAGCTGCTTTCCGTCAAAGTCATGCAGAAACCATTTTTTATCTTTTAAAACAAAGAACCTGTTCTTGCCTGAAAAATGGATCTTTTCAGCATAAGGAATAATTTCCTTTCCATTATAGTCATAGACGGCTTCTTTATCCTGTTTTGAAGAAATAATGCGGTCTTTACTCCACCAGGGTGTGTTGAATTCCTGATCATCCAAAGCAATTACCTCCTTTCCTTTTTCGTCAATAATAGCTGATTTCCTATGGTTACCTTCTTCAGAATAAAGAATAAATCTGTTTTTAAAAATATGCAAAATACTTCCTCTGTAAGGAGATTCAAAGGTAATAGCTCCTAAAGAATCTACGATTCCCTGTTTCTTAGAACCGGAATCATACACTGTTCCGTATCCTTCCGAATAGGAACTCACCTCCTTTCCTGTCTTTTTAGACAGGATCACTTTCATATATTGGTTGGTCTGTGCTGTACAGACTACAGAACACAATACAAAGACTAATTTTTTCAAGAAAAATTAAATAGAATTATTGACAATAAGAACGATCTCTCCTTTTAACGTTTTACTTTTGGAAAATTCAATTAATTCATTGATTGTTCCACGTTTAGTTTCTTCGAATTTTTTAGAAATCTCACGGCTTAAGCTTACTTTGGTCTCTTCTCCGAAGAATTCTTTGATCTGCTCCAGGGTTGTATTGATTTTATGGGGACTTTCGTAAAGAACGATAGTCTTTTTTTCTTCAGCAAGCTGCTTGAGCTTTGTCTGTCTTCCTTTTTTCTGTGGTAAAAACCCAGCGAATAAAAATTCATTATTAGGAAGTCCTGAAACTACAAGTGCAGGAATAAGGGCAGTGGCTCCGGGAAGGCAGATCATATCAATATTATTGTCTGCTCCTGCTTTTGCCAGCAAATATCCGGGATCCGAAATTCCGGGAGTTCCTGCATCGGTAATAATAGCAATGTTCTGACCACTTTTAAGGTCAGCAATTACCTTTTCCGTTGCCTGGTGCTCATTGTGTAAATGGTAAGATTTTAAAGGTTTTGAAATTTCAAAATGCTTTAAAAGTATTCCGGAAGTCCTGGTGTCTTCACATAAAATATAATCAACTTCTTTCAGGACGTTTACTGCCCTGAAAGTCATATCTTCCAGATTCCCAACTGGTGTGGGAACAAAATATAAGATTCCGCTCAAAATTATAAGAATTTATTTTCTACCAATATCCAAAGTCTCTGAGCATATTCATCCACTTTACTCCACTTTCTGTCGTAATACAGATCACTAAGATATTCTTTGGCTTCTTCCAGCGTTTTGAACTGGTTCAGCTGAAATACCGTATCATTCAGATCTGTCTGACTTCCTTCAAAGAGCATTTTTGAAAAAGCAATTCTGTCATTCAGATCCAGCTTAAATTCCGGTTTCTGTTTGTCTGCTTCCATAAAATGGGTAGGAATATTAGACTTCAGAATACTTCCGGCATCTACTTTCTCTTCTGCAGATTCCTTTTCGTTAGGAAATTCTCTTTCCAAAGGATCGTCATCAAAAAGTGACTGAACAGCCTTCAATCCTTTGATATTGGATAATTTTATTTTTTTCTCCTGATGATATTCCTCTAAATTTTCAAAACTTTCATCAGAAGGATGTTTTTCTGTTTCTTCGGCAGCAGGTTTATCGATTTCAACGATTTTTCTTCTGTCATAGACTTCAGCAAGGATACTTTCCTCTTTTATCTCTTCTACTGAATGATCATTTTTTATCTCACTCAGAATATTTTCCACATTGGAGGTTTCTGTGGCCATTTCTCCCTGTTCAATAGAAACATTTGAAGCCACAAACTGTTCTTCGTTTTCTTCGATCAGTATTTCATCTTCCAGGGTTTCTGTATCAAAAATACTTGGAATAATTTCTGTCACAGGAACCTTAGCATCATTTACTTCTGCAAAATCAGTTTCTTTTTTTGATTCCGGCTCAGCGTATTCCTCTTCCTGATCATCTATTTCACTCAGCTGATTATTGAAAATGGCTTCTTCCTCCGTCACTTCATTCTGAAACAGGTCTTCATTAAGATCTTCATCAGACTCCGGTGTAGAATCAGCAAGAATTTTTTCTTCATCTACAAAGCTCAAAACAGCTCTCTGCTCATCAGAAATTTCATTTTCATCAATTTCGTTCAGCTGATTATTGAAAACCGCTTCTTCTTCCAGGGTTTCATGATCAGAATCCTGTTCCTGAATATTTTCCGGTGTCTTTTCTTCGTAACCTTCTTCTACAAAGTTTACAATATTTTCATGGAATTCATTTTCAACAATTTCATTCAGCTGGTTATTGAAAACAGCTTCCTCTTCTTCAGATCCGGTTGAGAAAATTTCATTCTCATCAATTTCGTTCAGTTCATTATTAAAAATAGCTTCCTCTTCTGTCACCTCATTCCCTTTATCGTAATATTCCGTGTCTCCGGATGCAAAAGAGATAGGCTGATGAGCCGGATTCTGCGCCTGATGATCTGCAACGAAATATTCAATATTCTTTTCCAGCAGTTTCAAAAAAGAAATCCTGTTAGCAAGCTCATCTACAAGATCTTGCTTGGAAAGTAATTCGTCTACGTTGTTTATTTTGTCCAGATTATCAATGATATTCATGGATTCAAAAAAAATCTTTTCCTTTAAATCTTGGATATTCTGCATAATAAGATTCTTATTAAAATTGCTTACTTTTGATGTTAAAAATATACGGCTAATTTAACAAATGTTTTTAGAAAATACAATTAATCATTCCAAACAAAGTGGTTGGATGGAAGTGATTTGTGGCTCTATGTTTTCGGGTAAAACCGAGGAACTGATCCGCAGATTGCGAAGAGCAGAAATGGCAGGACAGAATGTGGAAATTTTTAAACCTAAACTGGATGTACGGTATTCTGAAGAGGATGTAGTATCTCATAATCAGAATAAAATCCGCAGTACAGCAGTAGAAAATCCTAATGAAATTCTTCTGTTGGCTTCCAATTGTGATGTAGTAGCCATTGATGAAGCTCAGTTTTTTGACGAAAGCATCGTTGATGTTGCCAACCAGCTTGCCAATAGTGGTATCAGAGTGGTCATTGCTGGACTGGATATGGACTTTTTGGGACGTCCGTTCGGGCCAATGCCCAATTTGATGGCCACTGCTGAGTATGTCACAAAAGTGCATGCTATTTGTAAGAGAACAGGGAATCTTGCCAATTATTCTATGAGAACTTCACAGGGAGATAGTCTTGTAGAATTGGGGGAAACTGAAAACTATGAGGCAGTAAGCCGCCGTGTATTTATTGACGAAGTACTTTTAAAAAGAAAATAAGGGATTAACTATACCCAGCCATAAAAATAGATTCACTCAGTAAAAAATAAAAAGCGAAAAGCAATAGGGTAAAATCTGGAAAAAAGAATCAGTTTAAATAACCGGTCTCACATTTTTTGCAGTTTTACTTCTGTAGTTTCGCTCAAAAAATAAAGCAGAAAGGGCACCAATGAACTATACAGTACAACACATTGCAGAGATCACCAATGCACAGATCATTGGAGACGGGAGTTTAATGATCAAAAATATAGCGTATGACAGCAGAATTATTTATTCTACCAAAAATACAGCCTTTATCGCGATCAATACCCAAAAGAATTCCGGTGAAAAATTCATTGAGTCTGCAATAGACAGAGGTATTAATGTCATTATTTCTGAACATCATTTTCCGGAGTTTGAAAATATAACCTGGATTATCGTTGAAAATTCTGTAGAGTTTCTTCAAAAATTAGCAAAGTATCATTTTGAAAATTCTCACCTACAATCTATCGGAATCACGGGAAGTAATGGTAAAACTATTTTAAAAGAATGGCTGTATCAATGTCTGTGGAATGAATTCCCTACTGTAAAAAGTCCTAAAAGTTTTAATTCTCAGATTGGTCTTCCGCTATCCCTTCTTCAGATCAACAGCTCTCATCAGCTGGGAATCTTTGAAGTGGGAATCTCAAAACCCTATGAGATGGAGAAACTTGAAAATATGTTTCATCCACAGATCGGATTGCTTACTCACATCGGGACAGCTCATGCTGCCAACTTTTCTTCCGAAGAACAACTCATTGATGAAAAGATCAGTCTTTTCAAAAATTCTGAGGTGATCATTTATAATGGTGACAATTCTTTGGTTGAACAAAAAATCAAAAAATTATATTCTGATAAAAAATTAATTTCTTACGGTTTAAAAAAAGAGAACCAGGTTTCCATCAAAAGCAATATTTCTAAAGATGACAACATTATTGTTGATTATTTTGGGGAAGAAATCAGTTTTCCGGCCCATCAGAGAGACGAAGCGACATTAACCAATGCTATGGCGCTTATCACAGTACTCAAGGAACTTGGTATCGAAAATAAAAAGATCGTTGAAAAAATCAACCTTTTAAAAGCCGTTGAAATGAGGCTTGAAGCGATTGAAGGAATTAAAGGCAATATTGTCATTAATGATTCTTTTAATCTTGACCTCGATTCTTTGAAGACTGCTCTCCAGTTTTTGAATGAATATAACAAATCTAAAAAATCGCTGGTCTTAACTGACATCGTAGGGGTGAACAGCAACGCTAAAGAATTATACGAAGAAGTTTCTGAGCTGGTCAATGAACAGCATTTTGATTCTGTATTCTTAATTGGCGACGAAATATCAAACTTTAGTGAATTATTTAAAACTAAAACATATACTTTCATTGACACTAAAGAGTTAATTGAAAGCAAGCATCTTACTGAAATAGAAAATCAGATCATCCTGTTAAAAGGAGCCAGAAAATTTGAGATCGAAAGGCTTAAAGATATCCTTGAGCTCAGAAAGCATGATACGGTACTGGAAGTAAATCTTAATGCGATTCTCCATAATATCAATTATCATAAATCGCTTCTGAAACCTGGAACCAGAATGATGGCGATGGTAAAGGCTAATGCTTACGGGTTAGGAAGCTATGAAGTGTCAGAATTTCTCCAGCATCATCATATAGATTACCTTGGTGTAGCTTACGTTGATGAGGGTGTAGAACTTCGAAAAAAGGGAATTACGACACCCATTATTGTCATGAATCCTGAGCAGCACAGCTATCAGACTATTATAGAATATAACCTGGAACCTGAAATTTATAGTTTCAGAGTGTTGGAATTATTTTATGAAGCCGTTCAGAAATCAGGTTATGATAAAAAGTATCCAATCCATATTAAACTGGAGACAGGAATGCACCGTCTTGGTTTTAAAGATTTTGAACTGGATCAGTTAAGCGAAACTTTAAGCCAGAAAAATCTGAAAGTTCAGAGTATGTTCAGTCATTTATCATCATCTGATATGCCTGAAGAAAAAGAATTTACTTTGAAGCAGCTGGAAGTTTTCGAAAAGAATTCCATTTACCTGATAGAAAAACTAGAATACACTCCTCTTCGTCATATTCTGAATTCATCCGGAATAACAAGCTATACCAATCACCAGTTTGATATGGTAAGAATTGGTATTGGAATGTTGGGAGAGTCTCCTGATAATGAAATTCAGAAGCAGCTACAGTCTGTTGTAAGTTTTAAAACCGTAATTTCACAGATATCAATGGTTGAAAACGGTGAATCTGTAGGTTACAGCAGAAAATATAAGGCTGACCATCTTACCAGAATTGCGACTATACCTGTTGGATATGCTGATGGTATTCCAAGGCTGATAGGAAATCAGATAGGAAATGTAGGCGTCAGCAAAACACTGGCACCAATTGTCGGAAATATCTGTATGGATATGATGATGATTAATGTAGATAATATTCCGAATGTAAAAGAAGGCGATACCGTAACTGTTTTCAATGCCAAACCAAGTTTAAAAGAATTCGCAGGCTACTGCAAAACGATAACCTATGAAGTATTAACCTCCATTTCGCCTCGGGTGAAACGGATTTATATAAAAGATTAACTATGAGAAAACTCCTGATTCTGCTTTCCATATTCCAACTGTTATTGATCCATTCTCAGGTAAAAAAAGATTTGAAAATTCCTAAAAACCCAAAGATTGGACTGTCACTAGCTGGTGGCGGAGCCAAGGGTTTTTCACATGTAGGAGTTCTTAAAGTACTAGATTCATTGGGGGTGAAGGTGGACTATGTCTCTGGAACAAGTATGGGAGCCATCGTAGGTGGTTTGTATGCCGCAGGATACTCCGGAAAAGAAATAGAAAAAATTGTCATGGATACGGATTTCTATTCTTTAATTATGGATCCGAAGTCGAGACAGGAAACCACTTTTTTCAACAAATCCGTAGACAAATATCTTTTATCCATTCCCCTGAAAAACGGAAAAATTACACTTCCCTCCTCCATCAGTACCGGCCAGAGAAATGTTTATCTTCTGAAAGAACTTTTTAAAAACGTTTCCAATATTGAAGACTTTTCCAAAATGCCTATTCCATTCATGTGTGTTGCAACCAATCTTGAAAGCGGCAATATGCAGATATTTGAAAAAGGAGATCTCGTACAATCCATTATGGCAAGTTCTGCATTCCCTTCTTTAATGGATCCTATTAAAATTGGTGACAGCATTTATATTGACGGAGCCATGACGGTGAACTACCCTTCAAAACCTTTAAAGGACAAAGGAATCGATATTGTCATTGGTGTGGACCTTAATCAGGACCTTTCAAAAAGAGAGGATTTAAACAATATTATCTCCATACTGAACCAGGTGATTGATTTCGGAATAAAGAAAGATACAAGAAAACAGTATAAATATACGGACATCAATATTAAACCTAACCTGAAAGGGATGTCCGCTACAAGCTACGATGATAAAAAGAAAATTCTGGACAGCGGATATGTAGAGGGGCTTAAATATTCCCAAGTACTGGACCAACTACCGAAACGTCCTTTTGACCGCCTCAGACAACGTATAAACCCTATATATTCTAACGTATATAAGATAGACAGCATTTCTATCGAAGGAAGTAAAATATACGGTAAAAACTACACACTGGGGAAAATGGGACTTCGCCTACCCTCTTTACAGACTTATGGAAGCATCAATAAAATGGTAGATAAATTGGTCGCGACGAATAACTATCGCTTTATCAATTATGATATCGTTCAGGAAAATGATGCCAATTATTTGAAGCTTTATGTGACTGAGGATGACACCCGCCATTTTTTAAAATTCGGATTGCATTATGATGAAGTTTTCAAAACCGGACTTCTTTTAAATTATTCCGCAAAGAGACTTTTATTTAAAAATTCAAATCTTTCCCTGGATGTTGTCGTGGGAGACCGCGTGAGATATTATCTGAACTATTTTATTGATAACGGATATATTCCAGGCTTTGGTCTTTATTCATCAGGAATGAGCTTCGATATAAAGAATGTAGATAATTATGTTGTAGACCGATGGGAATGGTTGAGAAATGAAGCCTATATACAGTCTATATGGAAAGATAAATTCGCTATTGGAGGTGGTATCAGCCATGATTACTTTAAAGCGGAAAATAGCAATGGAGACAACAGACGCTACAGCCGTTTCCTGAATCCTTATATCTTTATAAAAACCGATACGCAGGATGATAAGGAATTTCCTACCAAAGGAATTTATTTTGCAGCAGAAGGAAAGGTTGTAGATCTTTTAAAGTCTGAAGTTGACAAAAGAATAATTCAGATAAAAGCAGATCTTAAAATCAATATTCCTCTTGGCAAGCAATTCACTTACCGTCTTAACGTGTTTGGAGGTGTTACTATTGGCGAAAATCTTCCTGCCTATTATCAATATAGATTAGGTGGAATTTTTGAACAGAATCTTATGAATTTTAAAAGCTTTGGAGGATTTTATTTCGCCCAGCTTTATACAAATAATGTGATATTAGCATCTAACGATATCCAATTTAAATTTAACAAAAACTATTTTATCAGTGGAAACTTCAGCTTTGCTAACTTATCAAACGATATCAAGTTTGAAGATGCAGTTAAAGTAAATTATAGTTCACTGGGAATTACGGCGGGTTACAAATCTCCTTTCGGGCAGATAAAAGTCAACTTCAGCCACTCACTTAAAAATAACCAAAAAGGTATATTCAGTGTTATTTTAGGACACTGGTTTTAAAAAAATGATACAGTTCTTTTACGAAAACTTACCAGAGTCGGTAAGTACAGATTACAAAAAATGGCTGGAAGATCTTATTCTTTCAGAAGGAAAAAAACTAGGAGAAATCAATTACATTTTCTGTGATGATGAATATCTTCTTAAGATCAATCAGGATTATTTACAGCATGATTATTATACGGATATCATCACTTTTGATTATGTAAAAGGCAAGACAATAAGCGCTGAGATTTTCGTATCTTTGCAGCGCATTTCTGATAACGCCTCTACCCTTTCCCGAGATTATGAAGAAGAATTAAGAAGGGTTTTAGCCCATGGTATTTTGCACCTTGCAGGCTATAAAGACAAGACGGAAGAGGAAGAAAAAGAGATGCGGAGAATGGAAGATTTGTACTTAGCCAAATACAGGAATTTAAAGATTTGAAATTGAACAATCACTTAAAGTCCCCTACCTAAAGTACTCAATTCTAGTAATAATATAACTTTATCTAGAGTGCATTCTTCAAAAATGTTTCACGTGAAACATTGGTTATAAAGAAAAGGTTTAAAGCTTAAAACAAGCGAGATAAAAATGATTTCAGAAATATATGATGTAATAGTAGTAGGTGCCGGACACGCAGGTTGTGAAGCCGCTGCAGCCGCAGCCAACCTAGGTTCAAAAACCCTACTTGTTACAATGAATATGCAGACCATCGGACAGATGAGTTGCAACCCGGCAATGGGCGGAATCGCAAAAGGACAGATCGTAAGAGAGATTGATGCAATGGGAGGATATTCCGGAATTGTGGCAGACAAATCTGCAATCCAATTCAAGATGCTAAATCTTTCAAAAGGTCCTGCGATGTGGTCTCCGAGAACCCAAAATGATAGAATGCTTTTTGCCGAAGAATGGCGCTTAGCATTAGAGAATACTCCCAATCTTGATTTCTTTCAGGATATGGTGAAACAACTGATTATTGAAAATAATAAAGTAACCGGAGTAGTTACTTCTTTAGGAATTGAGATCAAAGCAAAATCTGTAGTTCTTACTAACGGAACTTTTCTTAATGGTTTAATTCATGTTGGAGATAAACAATTAGGCGGAGGAAGAATGGGTGAACCAAGAGCGTTTGGGATTACAGAACAATTGGTCACTTTAGGATTCGAAGCAGGAAGAATGAAAACCGGTACTCCACCAAGAGTAGATGGAAGAAGTTTGGATTATTCAAAAATGGAAGAACAGAAAGGAGATGAAAATCCCCAAAAGTTCAGCTATCTTGATACTCCGAAATTAACAAAACAATTAAGCTGTCATATCGTATATACTAACGAAACAGTACACGATATTTTAAGAGAAGGTTTTGACAGAAGCCCAATGTTCAATGGTACGATTCAAAGTTTAGGTCCAAGATATTGCCCAAGTATTGAAGATAAGATCAACCGTTTTGCAGAAAGAAACAGACACCAGCTTTTCGTAGAACCGGAAGGATGGAAAACTGTAGAGATCTATGTAAACGGATTCAGTTCTTCACTTCCGGAAGATGTACAGATCAAAGCAATGAAACAGATTCCCGGATTTGAAAACGTAAAAGTATTCCGTCCAGGTTATGCTATTGAATACGATTACTTCCCTCCTACCCAATTGAAACATACCCTTGAAACAAAATTAATTGATAATTTATATTTCGCAGGACAGATCAATGGAACAACAGGATATGAAGAAGCAGCAGGTCAAGGTTTAATCGCAGGTATCAACGCTCATAATAAAGTTCATGAAAAAGGAGATTTCATCTTAAACAGAGATGAAGCTTATATTGGGGTATTAATTGACGATCTTATCACTAAAGGAACTGAAGAACCTTACAGAATGTTTACTTCACGAGCTGAATACAGACTTCTCTTGAGACAAGATAACGCAGATATCAGATTAACTGAGAAGGCTTACCAATTAGGATTAGCAAAAGAAGAAAGATTAAGAAAAGTAAAAATTAAAGTATCTGAAAGCCAGGCACTTGAAGAGTTTCTTCGCGAAACTTCTTTAAAACCAGGTATTATCAATCCGGTTCTTGAATCTATAGAGAGCAATCCGGTAGATCAGGCGTACAGAGCCGCACAAATTCTTACCAGACCTCATATGACACTGGGAAAACTTGATGAGATTGATTTCATTAAAGAAGTTTCCAGCCAATATAATGATGAAGTAAGAGAACAGGCAGAAATCAATATTAAGTATAAAGGATATATTGAGAAAGAAAAAGAGAATGTAGCAAAGCTGAACCGTCTCGAAAACATTAAAATTCCTGAAGACTTTGATTATACAAACCTTTCAAGCCTTTCTGCAGAAGCAAAACAGAAGATGTCTAAGGTACGTCCGAAGACAATTGCTCAGGCAGGAAGAATAAGCGGGGTTTCTCCAGCCGATATAAACGTTTTACTAGTGTATTTAGGACGTTAAAAAAGAAATGTTTCACGTGAAACATTAAAAAATATAAAACAAAAATTAAGGTATTTATGAGCATATAGCAAGCTCTGAATATCTTAATTTTTTTACAATATAAAAGATAACGATTTCAATGAAAATAAAAGATCATTTTCTTTCACAGGAAATATTTGAAATTAAAGAGACAGAAACAAAAGGTGTCTTCAAGACCACCCCTATCCCATCCAATATTTCCAGATATTATGAAAGTGAAGATTATATTTCTCATCACCAGGATTCCGGAAGTCTGAAAGAAAAACTTTATAAATTCCTTCAGTCTTTCAATCTGCAGTACAAAAAAAATATACTGGTAGACAGAATTAAAAAAGGATCAAAAGTTCTTGATTACGGATGTGGTGCCGGAGAATTTGTAAGATATATAGAAAATGATTTTGATACTGTCGGTTTTGAACCTGATGCCGATGCAAGAAAAGCAGCCCAGGGAAAAATAACGAAAGCTTCTGTATTGGATAATATCAATACAATTGAAGAAAACAGTTTAGATGCTATTACACTCTGGCATGTGTTTGAACATATCGAGAATCAGGATGAAATGCTTGATGCTTTTCACGAAAAATTAAAAGAAAAAGGAATTCTTATAATCGCAGTCCCCAACCCTACTTCTTATGATGCAAAACATTATAAAGAATATTGGGCGGCTTATGATGTACCAAGACATATCTATCATTTTTCAAAAAATGGAATGGAAAATCTGATTTCAAAAAAATCAGACTGGAAGATGAGAAAAATCAAACCATTGGTATTAGACTCCTATTACATTTCGATGTTAAGCGAAAAATACAAAAAATCACCCTTATTTTGGGTAAAAGCAGTCATTCACGGAACGATTTCTAATGTAAAGGCGCTTTTTTCAAACGAATTTTCAAGTTTGATATACATTATCGAAAAAAGATAGAAAATCGATTTTTGAGCCATTTATGAAGGTCAATTTTCAGGTTTTCTCCATTTAAAACTAAAAACTCAGGATATTTTCCTGAGTTTTTTATTAAGATTAAAAATTGATTTTTAGTTTTATAAAAAAATTACTCAACCGAGGTATAAAATTTATAAATTGCCACTGATCCATTTTCAGAAAAATAAATAAATTTCACAAACTTTCTTTTTTTTCATTCATACGCTCATTTTTGCTTCTAAACAATTAATGAGTCAAATTTTACATTCAATTTCATCATCTTGAAGGAAAATTTTAGTTTTTAAAAGCAAATTCTTTCAAAAACACAACTAATTTACTGTAAAATCAATATAAGATGTAAATACTCGGAAAAATATAATTTCGCAATTTTAAAGCTATTTCCAAAGGTCGATTTTGCAATTTTTCAAACTAAAATAAAAATTTAGATTAATAATTTTTCAAATTCAAAAGTGATAGTTGAAATCAAAATCTATAAAAAGAAAAATTTTCAAATTCAAACTCCCCTACTCTGCTTAAAACTATTTCTGTAAAAAATAATTACTCCATATTAGACCTAGATAAATATTTCTGAAAAATCTTCAGATCATCTCATATTTAAAAAAATCAAGGGAGCATAAAATAATTTGCCAGAAAATTCTATTATAAAAAACAATGACCATAAATCACATAAAATTTTAAAAAATGTTTTTTATAATTTATTTTATCAAAATGGTAAATCTGCTGAGACTACATTGAAATAATTGGCGGAAATTTTCTTCAAATAATCCCATTACTGCCCTAAAACGAATAATTTTTAAATTCTTGTCAGCTTTAAAAGCAATAAAATTAAGTAAATAAAATATTACAAATAGGTTTATTAACTGACAAACAGATAAATACAACACTATCACAATTATGTGAATTAATAATTAATTAAAAACGTTGAAAGAAACATTAAATTTTACAACAAAATTCTCCAGATTGGTAAAAAATGAAGAATTTAGAAATTGAATACAAAAATTCAATCTGAACAATCATGAAAGTTTTAGAATCGTGAGTATATAGATCATCATCTTTAAAATACATCCTTATTCAAATATTAAAATATAAAAAAAACATGAAAATACAGCTTTATAAACCTGAATAGACATTAATTAAATTATATGAAATTTCAAGTCTTATAGTGACAAAATATATGTACTAATTCATTAAAAAAAAATTGACTTGCCTCCTATCTTATGCTTAAAAGAGCTAGCTTTTATTATAAAATGCAAGTATAAAACACAGGAATTCGGATATTCAAATTTATTAATGTAATAATAATTTTAGGAAAATAATTGTTCTACAAAATCTAAGTATCTGGAATAGAATTTAACCCGAAACAATATAACTATAAGTTATAACTTAAATCAACTGAAAACATCGATCAATAAAGGGTTTTCCCATAATCTCAATACTAAAAAAGTCTGCTAATTAAATTAGCAGACTTCAAAATATCTATTTATTTTTTTTAATTATTGATTGCAGCTACACCAGGTAACTCAAGACCTTCAAGACTTTCAAGCATTGCTCCACCACCTGTAGAAACATAACTTACCTGATCAGCATATCCGAATTGCTTAACGAAAGCAACACTGTCTCCACCTCCCACTAAAGAGAAGGCTCCTAATCTTGTTGCTTCAGCAATACTCTCACCCAAGGCAACCGTTCCACCAGCAAAATGAGACATTTCAAAAACTCCAATCGGCCCATTCCAAAGAATCGTTCTAGAATTTAACAATACATCATTGAACTGATCTCTGGATTTGTGACCAGCGTCAAGCCCCATCCAACCTTCAGGGATTGCATAGATGTCAGCTTCTTTTCTTTCCACATCATTACTAAAACTTTCAGCGATGATAGCATCAGACGGAAGATATACTTTTACTTTATGTTCTTTAGCCTTTCCTAAAATCTCTAAAGCTAGTGGAAGCTTGTCTTCTTCTACCAAAGAATTACCAATTTTCCCTCCAAGAGCTTTTATAAAAGTAAATGCCATTCCTCCACCAATGATCAGATTATCTACAGCAGGAAGAATATTTTCTATAATGGTAATTTTAGTTGAAACCTTAGATCCTCCTAGGATAGCCGTAACAGGTCTCTCACCACTCTTCAATACTTTATCGATTGCCTTAAGCTCATTAGCCATTAGTAAACCGAAATATTTAGTTGACTGAAAGTATTGAGCAATCACAGCTGTAGAAGCATGAGCTCTATGTGCAGTTCCGAATGCATCATTTACATAAGCATCTCCCAACTTAGAAAGTTTTTCAGCAAAACCTGCATCTCCCTTTTCTTCTTCATTATGAAAACGTACATTCTCCAATAATAAGATCTCACCCGGCTTCAGTTCAGCAGCAGCCTGCTCCGCTTTTTCTCCAATACATTCATCAACAAACTTTACTTCCTGTCCCAAAACAGAAGAAACTTCGCCAAGAATATGTTTAAGAGAAAATTCATCTTTAACCTCTCCCTTAGGTCTTCCAAGATGTGTTATTAAGATGACAGAACCACCATCATTAAGGATCTTCTCCACTGTTGGTTTTACAGCAACAATTCTCGTATTGTCTGTCACCTTCAGCTGATCGTCCTGAGGAACATTGAAGTCCACTCTTACCAGAGCCTTCTTATCTTTAAAATTGAAATCATTGATTGTTTTCATAAGTAGATTTATTTTTTTCAGAGCCAAATGAAATCCTTGCGGCCAGATCCCAGATTGATTTCCGTAAATCCTGCAAAGCCAATTTCATAAATCTCATTGAATTTTCGTTTCACAAATGTAAGGTTTTAAACTTTTTCAACAGATTGATTAAAATAAAAGTTTTCAAAAACTTTCCCCGAACCCAATCACCCATTAATCAACAATTTTATCTCTTTAAAAAAAAGAATAATGTAGTTGTTGTTGAGTGTTGTTAGTTTCGGGGATAAGTTTTAGGCTGAAAGTTGGTAACATTCAACTTTTATTCAATTCATATTTAACTCACAATATAAATCCTTGTAAACCCGCTATTTCACATACTTATTAACAAATGTTGGTAACTCTGGAAAGAATCAATTATTAGTTATTTTATTATGGAGAAATCTGGGGATAGCTTGAGAAAAGATCTGGAAAGTTGTGGTAAAAATTTGCGGAAAGAATTTCCATTACGAAATAAATTGGTCTTTAAAAATAGAAAGTTGAGAAAAGTTTTCCACAGTTATTAACATACCTCTTAACAATTAACTCAGGGTTTACTAACACGAATTGTTATTATTCTTACCTTTGTAAGGAAATAGAATCTAATAAAGCTTAATAAGAGTATTATGAAAAGAAAAATTGCTATCGCAGCGGACCATGCAGGCTATGAATATAAGGAGATTGTTAAGAACTATCTTTCAGAACAATTTGAAGTTCAGGATTTTGGAACGTTTTCCACAAACAGTGTGGATTATCCGGACTTTGTACACCCTGCTGCAACCTCTGTGGAAAACGGGGAAAATGAACTTGGAATTTTGATCTGCGGAAGCGGAAACGGGGTTCAGATCACTGCGAACAAACATCAGAAAATAAGATGCGCTCTTTGCTGGATGCCGGAGATTGCAACACTGGCAAGACAACATAATGATGCCAACATGATTTCAATACCTGCAAGATTTATATCAAAGGAACTGGCGATTGAAATTGTAGACAGATTTCTTTCAACAGACTTCGAAGGTGGAAGACACCAGAACAGAGTTGATAAAATTGCAGTTTGCTAAATATACTAAATACTAAGGCTTGTAAATCGTATTACAAGCCTTATTTATTTTTTATTCGTACATTTGCAGTGTCCAATAGAAATTACACTCTATTATTCTCCAAAGCCTTTCTTATATTTGAAATATATTTAATAGAAGGTTTTCTCTTTTCTTCTCAAGAATTGTATTAAATTTATACAAAACTAAAGCTCCCGTTCTAAGTAAACTGAAAGATAATTTCTGATGATGTACGGAAAGAATCTAATGATGAAATTGAATACCCTTATATAAGGAATGAATGAGGAAGATTTAGAAAAAGGTTTTATTTAAGCTAAGACCAAAACATTTAAAAGAAAATTAAAATGCCAAAAAAAAGAAAATATATAAGTCATAAAAATGATTTAAAAATGATGGAGATCGGAAGATTGATCCTCCGTTTTATGAATGCGAATTCATCCAAAATTTATAATTATAAGCAGATCGCTGAAGGAATAGATTACAAAAATCCAAGACAAAGAGAACTTGTTATCCAGGCACTGCATAAACTTCAGGGATCTGAAAAGATCAAAGAAGTAGAAAAAGGAAAATATATAGTGAACCTGAAAATTGCAGGAACGCTTACCGGAATTATTGACTTCAACCAAAGTGGAAATGCCTATGTAAAGGTAGAGGGATTGGAAGATGATGTCTTCGTTCACTCCAAAAATGTGAAGGATGCCCTGCAGGGAGATAAGGTTCTTATTATAACTTATCATTATAAAGGAAAGAAACTGGAAGGCTCTGTTCTGGAGGTTTTGGAGAGAAACAGAACTGAGTTTGTAGGAACATTTCAGAAGGTTGCTCATAAAGATTTTGGGTTTGTTGTTTGTGATAAAAAATCAATCAATACCGATATCTTTATTCCGAAGGGAAAATTCAGCAATGCTGAAGATGGAGATAAAGTAATTGTAAAAATGACAGAATGGAGACCGGGGGATAAAAATCCTGAAGGAGAAATTATAAAAGTATTAGGAGCTCCCGGAGAACACGAAACGGAGATCCATTCTATTCTTGCAGAATATGGTTTACCTTACGAGTTTCCACCGGAAGTGGAAGCAGATGCAGATAAAATTGACAGAAGTATTACTGATGAAGAAGCTGCAAAGCGTTGGGATATGCGTGATATCTGCACATTTACCATTGACCCTAAGGATGCGAAAGACTTTGATGATGCTCTATCGATAAGAAAACTGGAAAATGGAAACTGGGAAATCGGGGTTCACATTGCAGATGTATCTCATTATGTAGTTCCGGGAACTATTCTTGATGATGAAGCATATAAAAGAGCAACTTCGGTATATCTTGTTGACAGAGTTGTCCCGATGCTGCCTGAAGTTTTGAGTAATGATGTTTGTTCTCTTCGTCCTAACGAAGATAAATATACTTTTTCAGCAGTTTTTGAGCTGAATGATCAGGCTGAAATTCAGAAACAGTGGTTTGGAAGAACAGTTATCCATTCAGACAGAAGATTTAGCTATGAAGAAGCTCAGGAACGTATTGAAACCGGACAGGGAGATCTGGCAGAAGAGATCAATACTCTTGACAAGCTGGCTAAGATTATGCGTGACGAACGTATCAGAAGAGGCGCAATTACTTTTGACAGAAGTGAAGTAAGATTCAATCTTGACGAAAATAATGAACCTATTGGAGTTTACTTTAAAATAAGTAAAGATTCCAATCACCTGATCGAAGAATTTATGCTTTTGGCCAATAAAAAAGTGTCTGAATTTGTATCTCTGGGTAAAAAGAAGGAGATCACCAATAATACATTTATTTACAGGGTTCACGATGATCCGGATCCGGCAAAACTGGAATCTTTAAGAGACTTTGTTTCTACTTTCGGATATAAAATGGATCTTGCCAATACCAAAAAGGTTGCAGAATCTTTGAATAAGCTTCTTCATGATGTGAAAGGAAAAGGAGAAGAAAATATGATTGAAACCCTGGCGATGAGAAGTATGAGCAAAGCGGTATATTCTACAGAACCTATTGGCCACTACGGTCTAGGATTCGAGTATTACAGCCACTTTACCTCTCCTATCCGTCGTTATCCGGATTTGCTTGCACATCGTCTTCTTCAGCATTATCTGGATGGAGGGAAATCTCCAAACAGGCCGGAGCTTGAAGAAAAAGCAAAACATTGCAGTTCAATGGAAAGATTGGCAGCAGATGCAGAAAGAGATTCTATCAAGTTTATGCAGGTGAAATTCATGGAAAAACACTTGGGAGAAACTTTCAGAGGTGTAATTTCCGGAGTGGCAGAATTTGGTTTCTGGGTTGAAATTCCGGAAAACGGTGCTGAAGGGTTGATCAAACTGAGAGACCTTGTAGATGACTCATACACGTACGAAGCGAAAACACATGCAGTGTATGGAATAAGACATGGAAACAGATACCAGCTGGGAGATGAAGTTCAGATTAAAGTGGTAAAAGCGAATCTGATTCAGAAGCAGCTTGATTTCCAGATTGTGAAGTAAGAAATGGTCTTTAATAAGATTATAGACAAAATTATAGAAAAGCTGAAATGTTCACGAACATTTCAGCTTTTTGTTTTTTTAAACAAAACATTTAGAATATACCTCCTCTCCTATTTCCTTAAAAATTTTACATTAAACTCTCCTTAAAATCCACTTGATATATCGCAACTTTATTGAATAATTAAATCATAAAGTCTAACTTTGTATAAAACGAAATGAATTTTATTCATTTTTAAATACCACTTAATGCTAGAACTTGTACTATCTGCCGTCATATTAGGATTTATGCTGAGCCTGGTTTTTATAGGACCCATCTTCTTCCTTTTAATTGAAACCAGCTTTTCCAGAGGGCCAAAACATGCCTTATCACTGGATCTTGGAGTGATTACTGCAGATTTATTATGTATTGTAGCGGCCTATTATGCTAGTACAGATATTGTAAGTTTAATAGACAAACATCCCGGGTTTTACAGGATCACCTCTATTCTTATTTTTGTCTATGGAATTGTGATGCTGGTTACCAAAACCAAAATGCATATGCCTGGTGAAGAAAGGATCATTGGTCAAAATTATTTCAAAACATTTTTCAATGGTTTTTTCTTTAATCTCCTCAATGTTGGAGTCATCCTTTTCTGGCTGGTAACGGTAATTTCTGTAAGGAATCAATATCCGGACACCAGCAGTTTTATTTTATACATAGGCATAGTACTGGGCACTTACCTTTCAATAGATCTTGCCAAGATATTTCTTGCTAAGCAATTTCACGATAAATTAACACAAAAACTGGCCAATCAAATCAGAAGAGTTGTTGGCTGTATTCTTATTGTCTTCAGTTTCTTTATCTTCCTGCAGAGTTTCAAAAAGTTCAATCAGTTTGAAAAACAGCTGGAAGAAGCAGAAAAGAAAGAAGTAAAATATCAAAAAACAAAATGAAAAAAATGATCTTTCCAAAGTCTCTTAAAAAAGGAGACAAAATAGCTGTTATTTCCCCTGCAGGAGCGGTAGACGCCTCTCAAATGGAAAAGGGAATAGAAATGATTAAAAGTAGAGGTTTTGAACCCGTTCTCGGGGAGCATCTTTACACGAAATTTTCAAACGGATATAATTATGCCGGAACAGAACAGGAAAGAATAAAAGATATCAATTGGGCTTTTAATGATACAGAGATCAGAGCGGTATGGGCTTCCAGAGGAGGCTATGGATGTCAGCATTTGATTCAGCACCTGAAAATGAAAGGTTTTACTGAAAATCCTAAATGGTATATCGGGTATTCTGATAACACCGTGATACAAAGTTATCTGTTGAAAAAAGGGTTCGTTTCCATTCATGGACAGACCATCAAGACATCCAGTTTTGGCGTTACTGATGAAAGCTATGACTTAATCTTTGATATCTTAAAAGGGAAAACTCCAAAATACAGCCTTGAATCAAATCAATTCAATAAAGAAGGGAATATTGAAGGAGAATTGATCGGAGGGAATTTAGCCCTTGTTTATGCCCTTTTAGGAACTAAATATTCTTTTGATTTTAAAGACAAAATTTTGTTTATTGAAGACATCGGAGAAAACTTCTATGCACTGGACCGTATGATCATGAGTCTGGAGCTGGCAGGTGTTTTCAATAAGATCAAAGGACTTATTATAGGAGGTATGACCAATATGGGAGACGAAAAGGAAAATAAGAGCTACGAAGAAAGCTTTGATGAATTTGCCTATAAGCTGATCTCAGAGAGAATCTCGAAATATAAATTCCCTGTAGTATTCGGTTTCCCGAATGGACATATTAAAGATAACCGACCGCTTTTAATTGGGGGAAATGTTAAAATAAAGATTGGTGCTAAAGTAAAGATTGAGTTTTAAAAAGACTACCACTCTCCTATCTCCAAACTCTTAAATACAATATATGGCTGATCATAATGATTTTGGAAAAATAGCAGAAGATATTGCAGCTGATTATCTTCAAAAAAATGGCTGCAGAATCCTTGCGAGAAACTTCCGGTTTCAGAAAGCGGAAATTGATATTATTGCTGAAAAAGATAATCTGATTATCGTTGTGGAAGTGAAAGCCAGATCTACAGATTTTTTCATTCTTCCACAGGAAGCAGTCACCAAAACAAAAATAAAATCCATTGTTTCTGCTGCCAACCATTATCTTGAAGAATTTAATAAAGAGAACGAAGTCAGATTTGATATTATCTCCGTTCTTCCTGATGAAAACAGAAACTTAACGATTGACCACATAACCGATGCTTTTCAGGCATTGGACGCAAATTAGTAATCAATATAACAATGTATGAAGATAGCAATATCATACTCTTGGTAAAGTATTCCATTCATACAGTTAATAAACAATTTTATGAAGACAGTATTAATCACCGGAGCTACTTCCGGCATAGGTAAAGCCACTGCAGAGCTTCTTGCGAAACAAGGAAACAGAGTCATTATCTGCGGAAGAAGAAGTGACGTATTGGAAGATGTAAAAACAGAGCTTTCTCAATATACCGAAATATTTAGTTTATTGTTTGATGTAAGGAATCTTGAAGAGGTGGAAGCAGCGATAAATTCACTTCCTGAAAACTGGAAAGAGATTGATGTTCTGATCAATAATGCAGGAAATGCCCACGGGCTGGATCCTCTTTCGGCTGGTAAGACAGATGACTGGGATTCTATGATTGACGGGAATGTAAAGGGATTACTCTATGTTTCTAAAATGATCATTCCGATTATGAAAACTAAAAATTTAGGTCATATAGTGAACATTAGTTCTGTGGCAGCAAGGCAGACCTATGCAAATGGAGTAGTGTACTGTGCAACGAAGAAAGCAGTAGACGTTATTTCTGAAGGAATGAGACTGGAACTTACCGAATTTGGAATCAAAGTAACCAACATTCAGCCGGGCGCTGTAGAAACCGATTTTTCTTTAGTAAGATTCAAAGGGGACAGCGAGAAAGCTTCAACGGTATATGCTGGCTACGAAGCTCTGAAGGCAGAAGATATTGCGGATGCCATTGCTTACTGTGTGAATGCCCCGAAACACGTTAGCATTTCTGATATGACAATCTACCCGACTGCTCAGGCAGAACCAAGAACTATTTATAGAAAATAGTCAAAATAATGGAGTAAATTTGCAGAACATTAAAAGCGATGTTGCTTTCGCAATTTTGCTGCTTAGCTTAAAACAAGAAAATGAAAATTCTATATCTGGAAACATCATCCAAAAACTGTTCGGTAGCGGTATCAGACAATGAAAAACTACTGTGCGTGTGTGAAGAGGTTTCCGAAAACTATAAACAGTCTGAAAGCCTTCATACCTATGTGGAATGGGCACTGGAAGGAGCGGGGATTGCTCTTAAAGATATCGAAGCCGTTTCTTTGGGGAAAGGTCCCGGATCTTATACCGGTCTAAGGATTGGTGCAGCTTCTGCAAAAGGATTCTGCTATGGACTTAAAGTTCCTCTGATTGCTATAAATTCCCTCGAAAGTATGATAGAGCCTTTTTTAGGCGATAACTATGACTTTATAGTACCTTTGATTGATGCGAGGAGAATGGAGGTGTATACGGCCGTTTACGACGGAAGTACGGGAAAAGAATTATCTGAGACCGAAGCTAAGATTTTAGACGAAACTTCTTTTGAAGAATTCAGAGATAAAAAAGTATTGTTTGTAGGAGATGGAGCCAAGAAGGCAAAAGAAATCCTGAATCTTCCTGATGCCGTTTTTAACGAGACTGTTTATCCTTCTGCACAATATCTTATCACAAAAACATTGGAAAAAATAGAGAATAAAGAGTTTGAAGATATAGCGTATTTTGAACCTTTCTATCTCAAAGATTTCCATGGAGTAAAGAAAAAGAACTCGTAAGATTTTAATCAAAAATAAATAACTGCATAAAAAAAGCGAAGAGTACATCTTCGCTTTTTTATTTTATTGAGGTCTTGGCGGTGCCTTTGATGCAGGTTTGGTTTCTGCTGATTTCTTATTTTTTTGCTGTTGCTGAGCAGGATTTCCCTGTTGTGGAGTAGGGTCCATATTCAGGGTTTGTGTACTGATATTTTCCAGCTTTTGTACTTTTCCGTTGTTCATTTGCGGAGCGTTAGTGTTTTGGGCATTAGGCTGCACGGGTGCTCCTCCTGGTTGTTGTGGAACAGCATTTCCTTTATTATCCGTTGCCTGGAAGCTGAGATCACTTTTCAGATAAACCAGCATTTCTTTGGCCCTTATGCCTTCCGGAGTTTTAGAATAATTCAGGGCAATCTGTTCAAGCTGCAGAATCATTACTTCCTTTCCGTTTGCTTTTCCTGCATTAAATGCATTGAGCAGGTACAATTTAGGAACCAGTGCATCCTTAGGGAATTTTTGAAGAGTCTGATCTATCACTTCCTTACTTTCTGCAAACTTTTCAGATTCAAATAAAGCATATGCTTTTTTATATTCATTTTCAACTTCTTCCGTTGATTTTACGAACGATTTGTTTTTAGGATTTCTGGCAAATTCAGCATAAGATGTATAAGGATAATCCGTCAATAGAATTTGTTTTGCCTTTTCGGATATCTGAGGATTCTTCTCATAATTCATGGCAAAAATTTCATACAGAGCCTGCAGCATTACTTTTTCTTCCGGTTTTACATCTACAAGATCATACAGCGTTTTTGTCGCCAGGGGAGTGTTGGTAAAATAGTTCTGATACATGATTCCCAGACCTAATGAAGCAGTATCTCTGTCCTTTTTCAATTGAGATAATTTACCCTGATCTGTCGGGATCTGCTCAATATAGTAAGAAGGTTCAAAACGTCTTGGGTTAGGGGCCGAAGTAACTCCCAACGCTTCATTCTTCATATCTTCAATAGAAGCCATTTTCTTGGAAAAACGCCAGTTATCGGCAAGAGCACGATCTCCCCAGACTTGTTTAAACGTGGATGTTCCTTTACTTACAGTTCCGGTATTGCCGAAGTAAAACCCTTTGGTCGTCACTCCGAAATCCTCAAAAGCATTGGAACTATTGGCAAAAATAGAGTTAGCGTTGTAATCTCCGGTATCAAATCCTTTGCTTCTTTCTGCGCGTTTTCGTTCCTGTTCTTCTTTCTCTTCCTTAATCTTTAATTTTGCTATATATTTCGTGAAATAATCTGTTTTCTGACCTTCATCCATCTTTGCCAGAGAAAGAATACTGTCATTCTTTTTGATCAGATAATAATTCTTTGAAATCTTTTTGATGTAGGCCGACTGATCTTTTAACAGGATTTTTGATGGCTCATACGTCATTACTGCAAGGGCAGAATCATAATAGCTTCCCGCACCGATGTAATCATTTTTGTCAAGATAATTTTTCCCTATTTCATAATAAGCCAATCCACGGATCTGTGGGTCAGAAACCTTTTCAAACAGGGACTTTCTGAAGAATTGCTGGGCTTCATCTTTTTTACCTGCTTTATTGGCCATTAAACCTAAGGCATAATAAAATTCATTTTTTCTGGAACCGTAAGTTCCTTTCTTACTGATTCCTTCCAGATAGTTTTTGGCTCCTGCATAATCACCTTTACCATTAAAAGTTTTAGCAATGGCAATCTGGGATTTTACTTCAAATTCAAAATCATTGGCATATTTATACGCTGCAGTATAACTTTCTCTTGCTTTGTCATTCTGATTCAGATTTTCTAAAACCTGGCCTCTCAGATAAGCAATTCTACTCTTTAGTTTTCTGTTGCCGTTCAGTTCAAAAGCATCATCAAGTTCTTTGGCTGCCTCTTCCTTTTTACCCGCATCCAGCAGAGATTCAGAGTAATAGATGCTCAGCAGTTTTTTATAGCTCTTATTGATATCTTCCCCTTTCAGTTTAGCAAAAGTTTCATGAGCTCTGTGATAATCTTTGATTTGATTGTATGCAAGCCCTTGATAAATTCTTGCCAGGGCGATCCTTTTATCGTCTTTCATGTGGGTGAACACATAATTAAGAGCATCCAGTGCTTCCAGAGATTTGCCTCTATAAATTCTCGATTGAACAAGGATCATATAGGCATCAAAAATCTGCTTGTTTTTTTCTTCACCGTTCCTGGTCACAGAATATTTATTAATAGCTTTTAAAGCTTTTGCTTCTGCAATTTCGAGGGTAGTAGCTCCTTTACTCTGTTCGCCGTCAGGTCTTGCAGGAGCATTTCCCTGAGGACCTCCAGGTATATTGGGTACTCCAGAATTTCCTCTTCCTGAAGGTCTGTTGGCTACTTCAGCCATTTTCATGGAGTTTTCGGCAAACGCTTCTGACTGTCCAAGATCACTTCCCAAAGGCTGTTCTTCATAGGTAAGAATGGGAATATAAGGTGCATAAAAATTGTCTTTATGTCCTTTATCTCTGGTTGTAAACTCACTGTTCAATGCATCTTTCGCATTAAAAAGAGTGTTGTAATATGTGGAAAATCCTTTCAATAGTTTTGATCGCTGCTCCGGCTTTTTTGTTTTGGTAGCACAGGAAGCAACGAGACATATCACTAAAAGGAACAATATATTCTTTTTCATTATTCAATATAACTCGCTAGTCTGCTTTTTATTATCAGCGGTTTGCTGATTTTGTAAAAATAATAAAATTTTATAATGAATAATATTTATATTTCTTGCGGAAACATTTTATTTCTTCTTTAATCAATATTTAGTGCCTTACTAATTTTAAATCAGGGAGGTTTCTTTCAATATTTTGTAGACAAGATGGGTAGGAAGTCCCATAATGGTATAAAAGCTTCCTGTAAGACTTGTGATCTTCGCCATTCCCAGCCATTCCTGAATACCATAGCTGCCCGCTTTATCGAAAGGCTTATAGTTTTGAATGTAATAGTTTATTTCTTCATCGGAGAGCTCATCAAGCGTAACATCAGCTACATCGGTTTCTGTAATCGACTTATCTGCAGTTTTGATGGTAATCCCTGTATAAACCTGATGGGTTCTTCCCGAAAGGCTTTGAAGCATCTTGTAGGCATCAGCTTCATCTTTAGGCTTTCCAAGGATTTGATTATCAATAGCTACTACCGTATCCGCGGTCAGCAGAACTTCATCCGTCTCCAGACTTCTGAAAGCATCTGCTTTTAAATCAGACAGGTAGGCCGCAGCTTCTTCTATTTTTATATGTTCCGGAAGAATTTCTTCACAGTCTATTTTTACCACTTCAAATTCAAAACCAAGGCTTGAAAGAAGTTCTTTTCTTCTTGGTGATTGGGATGCTAAAAGTAATTTCATACCGGTAATTATACAGATTGGGTGTTATCATCATGCCAGTTTCCCTGAACCTTCATTACCTGTTCAATCACATCGCGTACAGCTCCGGTTCCTCCTTTTTTTGGAGAAATATAATCGGAGATTCCCTTTACCTCAGGAACTGCATTTTCAGGACAGGCTGCAATAGCAGAACTTTCCATGATATGAATATCAGGAAGGTCGTCACCCATCGTCAGGATTTCTTCATTTTTAAGATTGTGTTTTTTCTTGAAATCTTCAAAATCTTCAATTTTATTATGAGATTTAGGATAGTAATCCTGGATACCAAGATAATTGATTCTATGTTTTACCATGTCATCATTTCCACCAGTAATCACTCCAATCAAATAATTATTTTTTAATGCTTTCACTACTGCATAGCCATCCAGGACATTCATTACTCTGCACATATTTCCTCCGGGAAGCAGATAAACACTTCCGTCTGTAAAAACTCCGTCAACATCAAATACAAATGCTTTAATATCTTTTAATTTCTCTTTATAACTCATACATTTTCTGAATAGAATGATTCATTGTTTTATAAATTTCAAGACTTTCGCCTTTTAATAACTGTTCATGCAGCTGTAAAATTCTTACATCATTTCTCACAGCAGGACCAGTCTGTGCTTCTTTAGGTTCAATTTCATAAATTTTCTGAACCGTTTCATCAATCAGTGGTAAGAAATAATCAAACGGAATTTCCTGAGAATCCGAAATTTCTTTAGCCCTTGAAAAAAGATGATTCACAAAATTACAGGCGAAAACAGCTGTCAAATGAATGTATTTTCTTTTTTCGTGGCTGCTTTCCATTACTTTCTCAGAAACTTGTGAAGCAAGGTCAAGCAGTATTTTCTGATCTTCTTCGTTTTCTGCTTCTACAAAAAACGGAATTTTTTCATATTCCAGTTCTTTCGATTTTGAAAAAGTCTGTAAAGGGTAGAAGCTGGCCTTCCTGTACTCACCAGACAGAGCTTCTTTTGGAAGTGATCCGGATGTATGGGCAACCAAACAATCTTTTTCAGTAATAATCTTTGAAACTTCTTCTACGGAATGATCACTCACACAGATGATATAAAGATCTGCCTCCTCCAGTTGATCTGTGGAATAAGGAATATTTAATTCTTCTGAAATTTTACTTAATTCTTTTTTGTTCCTTCCAAAAATCTGGGCCAGGGGAATGCTTTTCAAAGTGAAAGCTTTTGCCATATGATAGGCAACATTTCCGGAACCGATGATTACAATTTGCATATAACAAATATAAGATTTTAAGCTGAGCCGGAAAAGAAGAAGACTTCGGAAATCCTGTACTTCAATATAGGCACGTTTATTGCGTAAGTGTCTCATATTATTTTAAATATTTAATTGAAAATTGAAGATTTAATTTAACTTTCAGTTATTTTTGTAATCCAAAACAGTGTAAGGCATCTTATGAAGATTAAGGACGCGGAAATTATTTCGTTGATGCAGAATCCACGGACCCAGGATAAAGGTGTCCGTGCCTTGATGGATGCCTATCAAAGCAGATTGTACTGGCACATAAGAAGAATTATTGTGGACGGAGATCTTGCACAGGATACTTTGCAGGAAACTTTTATTAAAGCTTATCAAAATTTTCATCAGTTCAAAAATGATAGCCAGTTGTATACCTGGTTGTACAGAATTGCTACCAATGAAGCATTACAGCAGGTGAACAAAATGAAGAAAATGCAGAAGACTGATGAAGATCCTGAGTATCATATGCAGAATCTGGTAGCTGACAATACGGAAGGAGATGCCGAAGAAATACAGATTTTTCTGCAGAATGCTATACAAAGCCTGCCCGAGAAGCAGAAACTGGTATTTATGATGCGGTATTATGATGATTTGCCCTACGAAGAAATATCAAAAATTGTAGATATGTCAGTAGGGACTTTGAAAACGAATTATCATTATGCCAAACAGAAAATAGAAGATTATATTAAAGAAAATTACGAAAGATAATTTTTGATCCCAACAAAGATGAAAGAGTTCGACATAGAAAAATTAGAGCGTAAGAACATTTACACAGTTCCTGATAATATGTTTGAAAATATTCAGGAGAACGTTATGAGTGATATAAAGACAAGTAAAAAAGCACCTGTCTTTAAGCTGAACTGGATGTATGCTGCAGCGGCATCACTGGCTTTGATCTTTGGAGCAACTTATGTCTTCAATTCAGATAATGAGGCTACTCAGAAAGGATTGAATTCTGAAACAACCTATGCTGCCAATACCGGAGAACAAAAAACAGAAGGCGAGCTCGCTTATGAAACTTTAAAATCTGATTTAACTACTGTTGAAAATAATGATCAAACAGTTGAAAATCAAAAAAATAAAGATGCTTACGCTTATAAAAGTGTAAACGAAGCTGAAAAAACAATAGAGACACCAAAACCGGTGAAAACCGTGAAGAAAAAAGAAGAAACACGAATGAATGAATATCTGGACTCGTTTTCTAATTCTGAAATTGCAGAGTTAGCAAGTAATTCGACTCAGGACGTTTATTTGGATATTTATAATTAAAAGAAAATGAAAAAGATATTATTGACGTTTTTGATTATTTATGGCTTTGGCTTAAATGCCCAGAGGACAGATTATGATTGGAAAAAGATGGATCCTAAACAAAGGAAAGAAGTCATCAATAATCTTTCTCCGGAAGAGAGAAAAGATCTCCTGAAGAAATTCAGGAACAATATGATTATGGATAATCTGAATGTCGATCCGGGTGATAAAGCCGAATTTACACAATTGTATAATGAATATCTGGATAGCCAGAAGCAAATAAAAAGTCAGTTTGATCCAGGCTTTGACCCGGAAACCCTAACCGATGAAGAAGCAAAAGCTAAATTGCAGCAAAGCTTTGAAGTAGGGCAGAAGCTGCTGGATAACAGAAAAAAATATGCTGATAAAATGCAGCAGATAATTCCCTGCCAAAAAGTTCTGAAGTTATTTCAATCCGAGAAAATGATGAAAGATAAAATGGATGAAAGAAAACCTCACGGAAACAATAATGCTTCGGGACCTAAGCAGAACCCATAATAGTTTATTTTTTTAATGTTGGACGGCTCTTACAGATTTTCTGTGAGAGCCGTTTGATTTTGCTCTAAATTCCTATTTTTGCCGAAAACTAACAATGAAAAAATTATTTTTCTTCTTTTTGCTTTCATCTTTATGGCCAGCTCAAAAGACAGAATTTATTGAGCTTAATGATAATCTTAAAGATAGAAAAGGGCTTACAAAATCACTTACCTTTATTGATATTAGGTCAGATAGAAATATAGGAAGTATTCAGGACAAAAAAGATATTGTTCAACTGAAATTTGCAAATGACGACCTTAAAGGATTTATTGAAAACAGATTCAGAGAAGATAATAAAGTGTTTGGAAATAATGATATTGTCCTGATGCTGGAAGACCTGAAGGTTTATGAAGAACAGGATAGTAACCGTACATTTCCTTATGCAAAAGCCAGAATTAAACTTTCAAGTTTTATTAAAAGAAATGATAAATATTATTTCATTGGAAGATATAATAATGTAATTGTTTCTAATCCGAAAATAATTGCACATTCGTCGAAAGACTTGGCAGATACTATTTCTGAAATATTCAATCAATTTATCAAAGCTTCTTATTATCCCAATATTACCCAAGGGTATTTTATTCCTGAAAATGAAATCATCAGATATGAAGAATTTTTAAACAAAGGATACAAAGCTTTTAATAATGATGCTCTTAATGAGGGAGTCTATACCAGCTTTCAAGCGTTTCATAATCAGGAGCCGGATCCTGAATACTCCGTCAAAAGAAATAAAAAAGGAAATGTGGTTCAGTTAAATTATAATGGTCAGGAAACTTCTCTTTTTAAAATGTATTGCTATGTAGAAAACGGAAAAGCTTATAAAACAACACCAGTAGGAATGGATGAAATAAAAAAAGATTCCAGAGGTTTTTTCATTTATTCTTCAAGAACCAATCTTTTTGCAGCCAATCAAACTGGAGGATTATTTGTAGGAGCCTTAGCAGGAGGTTTGGTAGGGGCATTAATTGGTGCTGCCATAGATTCCTCATCCAGTACCAATGCAGGAGCTGTTCAAGGTGTTGGTTTCAGATCTACGATGGAATCTAATGTTTATCTGGATTCTTTAACCGGAGGATATATTTTTGAAAAATAAAAATGTTTCCGGATGGATTGATTAGAAAACAAGGGTTTCTATTGGAAATTTAAATAAATTCATACAATAAGATAATGAAAGACAATAATCTCTCGCTTTTTTTTATCTTTGCAAATTACAAGATTCTTAAATGAAAAACATACGAAATTTTTGCATAATCGCTCATATCGACCACGGTAAAAGTACCTTGGCAGACCGTCTATTGGAGTACACGAATACGGTTACCCAAAGAGAATTACAGTCTCAGACGCTTGATGATATGGATTTGGAGAAAGAACGTGGGATTACGATCAAGTCGCACGCTATCCAGATGGATTATGAGTATAAAGGAGAAAAATATATTTTAAACCTTATTGATACACCGGGACACGTTGACTTTTCTTATGAAGTATCCCGTTCTATTGCTGCCTGTGAAGGAGCACTTCTTATCGTTGATGCTGCACAAAGTATTCAGGCACAAACCATCAGTAACCTGTATCTGGCATTGGAAAATGATTTGACGATCATTCCGATTCTAAATAAAATTGACCTTCCGTCTGCCAATCCTGAAGAAGTAACAGATGAGATTATGAATCTTATCGGATGTGAATATGAAGATGTTTTAAGAGTTTCAGGAAAAACAGGAGAAGGTGTTCACCATCTTTTGGAGCAGATCGTAGATAGAATTCCTGCACCGGTAGGAAATCCTGATGGTCCGCTTCAGGCTTTGATATTCGACTCTGTATACAACCCGTTCAGAGGAATTGAAGCTTATTTTAAAATTGTAAACGGAAGTATTTCTAAAAATGAAAAGATCAAATTCTTTGCTACAGGGAAAGAATATGGTGCTGATGAAGTAGGTACTCTAAAACTGAAGCAGGTTCCAAAGAAAACCATTCAGTGTGGTGATGTAGGATATCTGGTTTCCGGGATTAAAGATGCCCGTGAAGTAAAAGTAGGTGATACTATTACTTCTTTTGAAAAACCAGCTGATGGACCGATTGATGGATTTGAGGAAGTAAAACCAATGGTATTTGCCGGTATTTACCCTATTGATTCTGAGGATTTTGAAGAATTAAGATTCTCTCTTGAAAAATTAAGACTGAATGATGCTTCCCTGGTTTTCGAGCCTGAAAGTTCTGCAGCACTTGGTTTTGGTTTCCGTTGTGGATTCTTAGGAATGCTTCACATGGAAATTGTTCAGGAACGTCTTGACAGAGAGTTCAATATGAACGTGATCACAACAGTACCCAACGTTTCTTATTTTGGATATACTAAAAAAGAACCTGAAGTTCCGATCTTGATCAACAACCCGTCTGAAATGATGGATCCTTCCACGATGGATAGAGTAGAAGAACCTTTTATTAAGGCTTCTATCATTACGAAATCCGATTTCGTAGGAGCTGTAATGACTTTATGTATCGAAAAAAGAGGAGAAATGGTTAACCAAAGTTATCTGACGTCAGAAAGAGTTGAGTTAATTTTCAATATGCCTCTTGCTGAGGTTGTATTCGACTTCTATGACAGATTAAAATCAATCTCTAAAGGATATGCATCATTCGATTACCACCCAATCGGATTCAGAGCTTCCAAGCTTGTAAAAATGGATATCCTGATCAATGGTGATATGGTAGATGCCTTATCTTCATTGATTCACGATTCTAATGCTTATTACATCGGTAAAAGAATGTGTGAGAAACTTCGTGAGCTGATTCCTAGACAACAGTTTGATATTGCTGTTCAGGCTGCATTAGGGACGAAAGTAATCGCAAGAGAAACCATTAAAGCCCTAAGAAAAGACGTTACCGCAAAATGTTATGGTGGGGATATTTCCAGAAAGCGTAAGCTATTGGAAAAGCAGAAAGAAGGTAAAAAGAAAATGAAGCAGATTGGTAGAGTAGAAGTACCGCAATCCGCGTTCATGGCTGTATTAAAACTGAATGATTAGTTCATTATAAAAACAAAAACCGCTTCACACGAAGCGGTTTTTTTATGGATTTATTTCTTACGTGAATATTTTATTTCCATGGTTTTGTACTCTTTCCCTGTTTTAGAATCTGGGCCGTACATTTCCAGTTTTTGAGTATTGTCATCCACAAACGTGAAAACTTCTCTGAAATCACACTCTTTTCCGGGTCTTGAAGCATCTGTCATTTTTCCTTTAAACTCGACCGATTTTGTGGAAGGATTCCAGTCTCCTTCACTATGCATGATTCCTGTTCCCATATTGTCTATCCATGTACTGACAAATTTCTTTTTGGAATTGTCATATCCTACAATGCTCATTCCCTCAAAAGGCATTCCCATAAAGTCGCCTTTGTGGTTTGTGATTTGATAGCGTCCGCCGTACATCATTTTATTGGTTGCTTCGGATTTACTCATCATAGGCTTTGCTCCGTTTTCCATCCACATGGTAGTTTCTCCGGTCCATGTTCCATCGGATTTAGCCAGCATTTTGTGCATTTCCCCGGGAGTGGCATATTCCGTCCAGTTTTTCATAGCTGTTGCGGAATCTACAGGTTTCCATTCGGAATTTGTTGCCGTAGAGTCGGTTTTACCGGAAACATTGGCAGTAGTTGTTTTTCCTTTCTCACAAGCTGTTAATAAAAAAGCAACAGAAAGAATTGTTAATGCATTTTTCATAATAATTTAATTTTAAGATGGTTAGAATGATAACTTAAAGATAGGAACTTTTATTATAACCGAAATTATTTTTTAATTTGAGCATAAATCGTAACTTTGTGTATTCGTAACGCAAATTAATTTATGGAGTCTCCAAAAAAATTACAGGATATCAAAGTGGCTGTAGATGCAGTTATTTTCGGATATTTTGACAAAAAAGACCTTCAGATTCTTCTGATTAAAAGAAATATTGAACCTTTTAAAGGAGGCTGGGCGCTTCCGGGAGGGCTTGTTCTTGATGATGAAAGTGTAGATGATGCCGTAAAAAGAGAACTCTATGAAGAAGCAGGCATAAAACCCGATTTTTTAGAACAACTCTACACATTTGGTAATCTGGGTCGTGATCCGAGGAATAGAGTGGTTTCTGTAGCTTATCTTGGCCTTGTCAACCCATCTTATCATGAACTGTTTGCAGATTCTGATGCTGAAGATGCACAATGGTTTAGTGTCAATAAACTTCCTTTAGTAGCATTTGATCATAAAACAATTATTGAAACTGCATTAAAAAGGCTTCGTACAAAAATACAATATCAGCCGATCGGCTTCAATCTTCTCAATGAAGAATTCCCTTTTTCAGACCTTGAAAATCTTTATAAAACAATTGTAGGACAGGAAATTGACAGAAGAAACTTCCGCAAGAAAATCATGAGCTACGGATTGCTTAACGAGACCAACAACGTTAAAAAAGAAGGTAGCGGCAGACCAGGAAAGCTTTTTACTTTCAATAAGGAAAAATACAATGAGCTTGAAGAGCAGGGCTTTTATTTTGAAATTAAATAGTTATATCTAAACACAAAGCTCACAAATGCTTTGCACAAATATTATAAACGTTTTCGGAGTAAAAGTATAAAATATCAATTGACAATATTCAATAGGAATGGGCTTTAGCCCGTTTTTTTATCATCATATTCCAATGGCTTTAGCCAAAGTTTATTAAAGATTTGTGTCATTTGTCATATGAATTTGGGTTATTCGTGTTTTATAAAATTAAAGTTTTATTACTGTAAATCAATTAATTAACTTTATTAGTGTAAAATTAACGCAAATAAATTTGGTGCAAAGACTGATAATATTTTAAATTTGTGTAGAAATAACGCAATCATGAAATACACCATACAAAATATTAAAGAACGTTTTCAGAAGAAAGAGAGGATAAAGTTTCTCTTTTTCTGGGGGCACACGGCAAAGGATATTGTAACCAAATCATGCTTCAGCCAATGGTTTCCTGGAAAATTTGAAGAAAACGGGATCATATATAAAACGGCAGAACACTATATGATGGCCGGAAAAGCAAGATTATTTAATGATCCCGAAACAGAAGAGGAAATCTTAAAAGCAGCAACTCCCAATCAGGCAAAAGCCTTGGGAAGAAAAGTAAAAAACTTTGATCCGAAACTTTGGGATGAACATAAGTATGAAATTGTAACCCAAGGAAATCTTTTAAAATTCTCTCAAAATCAGAAATTTAAAGACTTTCTTTTGTCAACTGGAGATAAAATTCTGGTAGAAACAAGTCCTTACGATAAAATCTGGGGTATCGGAATGCTGGAAACGGATAGCAGAGCGGAAAATCCTTTACTCTGGAACGGAGAAAATCTCTTAGGATTTGCTTTGATGGAAGTAAGAGATCAATTAAGAAAGTAAAAATACAACATCAACACAAAATAGAAATCATGGAAAAAACAGAATTACACCCACAGATATTTCTGATTGAAGATTTTCTGACTGAAACAGAATGTGATCATTATATCAGCCTATCACAGGAAAAAGTTTTTGAAGAAGCAAAGATCAATGTTTTTGGAAGACAGCAGATGAATAAAGGAGTCAGAAATAATGACCGACTGATGATCTTTGATGAAACAATAGCTGAAGATCTTTTTAAAAAAGCATCCAAATTTTTACCTCAGGAATACGATGGATATCAGCTTCTTAACTTCAACGAAATGCTTAGGATTTATAAATATTCTCCTGGACAGCAATTTAAAATGCACAGAGACGGAAGTTACGTCAGAAATGAAAAAGAGAAAAGTCTTTTCACGTTTATGATTTACCTGAATGATGATTTTGAAGGAGGTGAAACAGAATTTGAAAACCTGTTTAAAGTGGAACCAAAGAAAGGAACAGCCCTTATTTTTCATCACCCTCTGAGACATGAAGGAAAGACTTTGATGAGTGGACTGAAGTATGTTTTAAGAACTGATATTATGTATTCTAAGGAATAAGTTATTCTTAAAAAAGAAAGGCATTGTCATGTCTTGTTTAATTAGCGTAATATTAACACAAATAAAAATATTTGATCATGGAAGATGAATTAAAACCAAGGTTTATCAAATCATTACAGAGAAATAATGATCAGATCAGAGAAGACCGTGCAAAGATCATCGGGGGAGATTCCGAATTGATTTACAGACGCAGAGTTGAAGATATCGAATTAAAAATTAAAAGACTCGAGCGGGAACAGGAAGGGCTTATTGACATCAGTCCTTTAGAGAGGAACAGTCTGACATTTGCGGATTTTAATCCCGAATCATTCGTTCAGAAAGACATGGAATTATCATTAACAATCAGAAACCTGAATATTCAGCTTGAAGTAACCCAAAAGAGATTTGAATATTTATTTGGAAAAACACTTTAATCATGGGAAGTACAAGATACGATTTAGACGCTCGTTATGACAGAGCAAGCAAAGCAGGGTACAAAACAAAATCTGCAGGGGAAATTTTCACCCAGAATGCCAAAAGAATGGCTCATGAATCAATGAATCCTCACGGAATTTCTTTCAGAGAATCCAGAGACTCAGAAGTTCACCCCAACTCAGTTCCTATTATTTTGGGATTGGATGTCACAGGGAGTATGGGACATATTCCTCATGAACTGATCAGAGACGGATTGCCTAAACTGATGGGAGGAATTATCCAGGGAGGTGTTCCGGATCCGGCTTTGTTATTCTTGGGAATAGGAGATCATGAATGTGACGGTTATCCACTTCAGGTTAGTCAGTTTGAATCAGGTGATGCAGAGCTGGATATGTGGCTTACCCGCACTTATATTGAATCCGGAGGAGGAGGAAATGCTGGAGAAAGCTATCTGTTAGCATGGTATTTCGCAGCGTTCCATACCAGAACAGACGCCTTTGAAAAAAGAAAACAAAAAGGATTACTATTTACCGTGGGAGATGAACCCTGTTTGAAAATACTTCCTGCTTCTGCCATCAAAGAAATTATGGGAAAAGGACAGCAAACCTACACTCATCTTGAATTGCTTGAAGAAGTAAAAAAGAAGTATGAAGTATACCACATCAATGTTTTACATTCAGATCAGGCACTGAGAGCAGACAGTGGATGGAGAGAATTATTAGGACAAAATTGTATCTCCATAGAAGATCACAGAGAAATCCCGAATGTTATTAAAGGAATCATCTGCGATAAGTTTAAAAACCAAACCTTTGGAACAACAGGAACAGAAGAGTTAGATCAGTTTAAAATGCTTTAAAAACAGAGCAATTGCTATCAGGAAAATTAAAACACAAATGATGTTGGCAAAAGCTTAAAAAAAATAAAAGGACATGAAAAAGGCACAAATAGTAATAGGACTTGGCTTTGGGGATGAAGGAAAAGGGATCACTACAGATTTTCTGGCTTCTCAAAATCCGGAGGCGGTGGTAATCCGGTTTTCAGGAGGGCAGCAGGCCGCTCATACAGTGATGATTGATGATAGAAAGCATATACATTCAAGCTTTGCCAGCGGATCTCTTCGCGGATTGCCTTCGTATTTTACAGAGCATTGCACTGTTCATCCGGTTTTTCTACTCAATGAGAGAGAAGAATTGAAAACAAAGAATGGAAATATCGAGCTGCATATTCATCCACTGGCAAAGGTTACCACTCCTTTCGATGTATGGCAGAACAGAACCAATGCAAGAAATCTGGAACACGGAACCTGTGGAAAAGGAATAGGAGCCACCATGAAAAGACACGAAAGTCCTTATAAACTATTTGCCATAGATCTGATTGCACCTCGAGAAATGCTGGTGGAAAAGTTAAGAGGAATCGCCTATTACTATGGTTTTGCAGATGAAAAAGATGTTGATGAACTTTTACAACCTTTTTTAGAAGCTATTGACAGCATTGATTGGAAAATAAATGATTATACCTGGCTGAATTCATTCAATCATCTTATTTTTGAAGGAAGCCAGGGTATTTTACTCGATATGGATCATGGCGTTTTTCCCAATGTGACCTATGCTCATACCACTTCAAAAAATGCCTGCGAAATCTGTAAGCTTTTAAAAGTTGAAGACATTGAGATGTACTATGTCACCAGAAGCTATTCAACCCGCCATGGAAACGGCTGGATGAGCAATGAAAAAGAAATGAACCTGAAAAATAATGAAGAGGAAACCTGTACATTTAATGAATATCAGAAGGAATTAAGATTTGGAGAAATAGATTACAACTTGCTGAATTACGCCTTAAAACTGGATGCAGCATATGTATTCCCAGTTAAAAAGAATCTTGTGATTACCTGTCTGGATCAGATTGATGAGAAATTTAAGGTAGAAAATCTCGATGTAGAATTTGATGCGGTCTATGGATCTTATTCTCCATATTCAAAAGATTTTAAGCAGATTTTTTAAATCCTGAAGATACAAGTATTAATTTTATACAGATCAGAAGCAGAATATTGATAATGAATGAAAGTAAATAACCATGAAAACAATACAATATATAAAGGGAGATGCTACTTGTCCTCATGCTGAAGGAAATAAAATAATTGCTCATATCTGCAATGATATAGGAGGTTGGGGAAAAGGATTTGTAACGGCTATTTCAAAAAGATGGAAGAAACCGGAACAACAGTACCGTGAATGGTTTAAAAGCAATGAAAATTTTAATCTGGGTGAAATTCAGATTGTTCAGGCAGAAGAAGAGATCTGGATTTGTAATATGATTGCTCAGCATAAAATCATTACTAAGTCAAATATTCCGCCTATCCGATATGAATCTGTGGAAGAATGTCTATTGAAGCTTGCTGAGGAAGCTTTGCCTCTCAATGCAAACGTTCACATGCCGAGAATCGGATGTGGACTGGCAGGAGGAAAATGGGAAGAAATAGAACCTATTATTGAAAGAACACTGCTTGCAAAGAATGTAGAGGTGTATGTGTATGATTTTGAATAAAATATAATAATATGATTAATTTACTAGAAACAGCCGAGAGATTAAACGAAGAAAAAAAACATTCTGATGTTATTAAGCTTTTAAAAGATGAACTTATTGAAGGAGATATCAATCTCTATCTTGAAAAAGCAAGAGCATTAGGAAACCTAAATAAAAATAAAGAATGTTTGGTATATGTTCAAAAAGTTATTGATTTAGACCCAAAGAATATAAAAGCAAACTACTACTTAGGAAATTTATTGTTAGATAATGAAGAAAATGAAAAAGCAATTGAAGCATACAAAATTGTAATAGAATTAGACCCTAATTATTATAATGCTTATAATGGACTAGGAAATATATATGTCGCAACTAAAAATTATAAAAAAGCAATTGAAAACTATAGTAGGGCAGTTCAGTTAAAGCCAGATAATATTTATAGTTTCAATGGATTGGGAAATGTTTATAATAATCTTAATGATTATGAAAAAGCAATTGAAAACTATAATAAAGCTATTCAAATAGACCCATATAATTCAACACCATATAATGGATTAGGAAATACTTTTGGAAATATTAAAGATTATGAAAAAGCAATTGAAAACTATAATAAATCAATTCAATTAGATCCAGAAGAAAGCTATAGTTATAACGGCTTAGGGAATGTTTATAGCAATCTTAATGATTATGAAAAAGCAATTGAAAATTATGAAAAAGCAATCAAATTAAATCCGGATAATCCTACACCATATAACGGGTTAGGAAATGTATATAAAAATTTGGGCAATTACAAACAAGCAATAATAAACTATAATAAATATATTAAGTTAAATAATAGATGGGATGGAGTATATTATAATAGAGCAGAAGCTTATTTTTTGTCAGAAAATTACAAGACAGCTTTATTAGATTATAAAAGATATATTAATTCTGCAAATGAAAAAAATGATTTTTATTATAAAAGAGCTTTATCGAGGATAGAAGAAATTGATAGAATTTCAGGAAATAAACATTATGAAGAGATTAGAGAAATTATTACAAAGGTTAAGGAATTATTGAGTTATACTGAAGGTTGCGTGACTCATTTTACTAGCTTATCAGTTTCAAAATTATTAGTAATAGAAAATAGCAGACTAAGATTATCTGAAGGGGCATTTTTAAATGATACTTCAGAAGGAACAGTATTATTTAAATATCTTTTGTTTAAGAGTAATTTTATTAAAAATAGTGATACAATTGATGAAATTTTTACACAAAAACCATTTATTGGTAGTTTTGTTTCTGAAACAAAGCATAATGATCTAGCTATGTGGAGGATGTATGGGAAGGAACAACAAGAAGAAGCAAAAGGATGTGCAATCACAATTAGTATTAATAATTATACAGATAGCATTTATAAAATTTTGGGTATTGATGAATTATCATTGACAGATAATCAAGACTTTAAATTTTATAGAGTTTGCTATATTGATGAGACAGGAAAATTTATTATTCCAGATACGAAAAGTGATGATAAAAAAGAAAAAGATTTAAATGCTTACATGGAAAAATTGAAATTAGTTATTGCTAAATATCATAAAGGTGGTGATTTTAAAGATATAAATGAAATTGAAGAACTATTAAACGAGATTAGCTTTTTAGTTAAAAATTCGGAGTATTCCTATGAGAAAGAAATTCGATTAGTAGTAAATGGAGTAGGCTTTGAAAAAAAAATTGATAGTATAGGTCAACCAAAAGTTTATATTGAATTAGCTTCTTTGAAAGGATGTATAACAAAAATTACATTAGGACCAAAAGTTGAGAAATCGGATGAATGGGCTTCTGTATTTCATTATTCAATGGAAAATGATGGATATGAACCCGAGATTCATATTTCTCACCTGCCATATAAATAATAAACCAATGAAAAAACTAACCATATTAAGCGGCGCAGGAATCAGTGCCGAAAGCGGAATAAAAACTTTCAGAGACGGAGATGGTCTTTGGGAAAATCATAATGTAACGGACGTGGCAAGTCCGGAAGGGTGGAGAAAAGATAGAGCCTTAGTTCTGGAATTTTACAACCAGAGAAGGCGCCAACTTCATGAAGTACAGCCCAACGAAGCTCATCATTTATTGGCAGAGCTGGAAAAACATTTCGATGTTCAGATTATTACCCAGAATATTGATGACCTTCACGAAAGAGCTGGATCTAACAATATCCTTCATATTCATGGAGAATTATTCAAATCATGCTCATGCAACAATAAAGCCCTGATTTATGATCAAAAAGAGGACATCAATATCGGAGATAAAGCAGAAGATGGAGCGCAATTAAGGCCATTTATCGTTTGGTTTGGAGAAGATGTACCTTTGTATCAGACGGCACAGGAAATTGTCAAAAAATCGGATATTTTACTGGTCATCGGAACTTCTTTGCAGGTATATCCGGCTGCTGGTCTGATTCATGATATCAAAGACGACTGCCTTTTAATTGTTATCAACCCTAATGAAACAGGATTTGGATACGGCCAGAGAGCGGTTGTCATGAAAGAAACAGCAACTCAGGGAATGAAACTGTTGTTTGATAAACTGGTAAATCTTGCCTGATGGAAAATAAAGTAAAAGCCGGAATAATGGGCGTTTGCATAGGTGATGCTCTTGGTGTTCCAGTGGAATTTAAAAAAAGAGAAGACCTTAAAAAAAATCCAGTAACAAAAATGCTGGAATACATGTCATGGAATCAACCCAAAGGAACCTGGAGTGATGACAGTTCTCTAACCCTTTGTCTTGCCGAAGAACTTGCAAAAGGTTACGATCTTGAAAAGATTGGACAAAGCTTTGTAAAATGGAATAAATATGGTCACTGGACTGCTCACGGAAGACTTTTCGATATAGGAGGTACGACAAGACATGCCTTGGCGAGATTAATTAAAGGGGAGAGTGCCAAGTTTTCAGGAAATATTTTTGAAGAAGACAACGGAAATGGTTCTCTGATGAGGATTCTTCCTCTTGCTTTTTATCTTGAAAATGAAAATGACATTCAAAAGCTTTATCTTACAGTAAAAGAAGTCTCAGCAATAACACATGGTCATTTCCGGTCTGTTTTTGCATGTTTCATCTATGTACTTTTTGCCATTCAATTGTTGAAAGGAAAGAACAAAAAAGAGGCTTATATGCATACACAGGAAGTTGCATTGAAATATGCAGAAAAACAATGGTTTAACCCAAATGAAATTGAACTTTTTCATAAAATTTTAAAAAATGATATTTCCGGATATCCCGAAGATGAAATCAAAAGTGGAGGTTATGTCCTTCACAGTCTGGAAGCCTCTTTATGGTGTTTTTTAAACTCAGAAAGTTATGCAGAAGCCGTTTTAAAAGCGGTTAACCTCGGAGAAGATACAGATACAACAGGAGCTATTACCGGAGGAATTGCAGGAATTTATTATGGATATGAAAATATTCCTGAAGAATGGATTTCTGAGCTGGTGAGAAAGGATGATATTGAAGAATTGTGCGAGAAATTACACCAAAAATTAATGAATTAAAACACAAACCATGAACGAAATAGAAAAGAAAAAAATAAGTAAATTTTTAAGCCTGATTTTACGACATCAGCCAGAAAGCATCGGACTTTCGCTGGATGAAAACGGATGGGCAGATATAGAAGAACTGAGAGGAAAATCAGCCAAAAAGAGAATATATTTTACTCCCGAAGAATTGGATGAGGTAGTAGAAACCAATAATAAAAAACGTTTTGCCTTTAACGAAGATAAAACCATGATCAGGGCAAGTCAGGGACATTCTATTGATGTTGATCTGGCTTTGGAAACAAAGCAGCCACCTGAATTTCTTTATCACGGTACAGCAGAAGCTAATATTTCTTCAATTTTAGAAAAAGGAATTGAAAAAAGAACCCGTCAGCATGTGCACTTAAGCGCTGATAAAGAGACTGCTACAAAGGTCGGGATGAGGCACGGCAAACCTGTGATTCTTACCATCAGAACCGGAACAATGCATCAGGATGGACTCTCTTTCTATCAATCTGCAAACGGGGTATGGCTGACAGATTTTGTAGATGCAAAATACATTTCTAAGTAAAATGAAAAGAACATTAGTAATAGGAGACATTCACGGAGGATTTAAAGCTTTGCAGCAAGTTCTTGAACGAGCTGAAGTCACGCAAAATGATCAGCTGATTTTCCTCGGGGATTATGTAGACGGCTGGAGCGAATCTTCCCAAATCATTAAGTTTTTAATGGAAATTTCTGAACGCCAGGAATGTATTTTCATTAAAGGAAATCATGATGCATGGTGTGAAGATTGGCTGGCGTTCGGGCAAAATCCTGATGTATGGCTTTTCAATGGCGGAAAAAGTACTGTAGAAAGTTATGCAGACTATCTCCCAGAAGATCTGGATACTCACCTGGAATTCTTTCAAAGGATGAAAAATTATCACATTGATGATCAGAACCGCCTGTTTATTCATGCGGGCTATGCTTCCATGCACGGCCCTGAAAGAGAAGTCTATTCCAGCAATTACCGTTGGGACAGAACTCTTTGGGAAACTGCTGTAGCAATGGATAAAAAGCTGGAAAAGAATTCAGCATTGTATCCCAAAAGACTGCTTTTGTATAAAGAAATATTTATCGGACATACTCCCACACTTGATATTGGAATTACTACGCCGGCCAACAAAGCTAATATCTGGAATATGGATACCGGAGCTGCCTATACCGGATCTTTGTCCATCATGGATATCGATTCCAAAGAATTTTGGCAAAGCGACCCGCTTCCATCTTTATACCCAAATGAAAAAGGAAGAAACTGATGAAGTATATTCAAATAAATTTTGGATCAGTAAATAAACCTCACAGATGTTCAAAACCTGTGAGGTTTCTATTTTAAAAATAATTTCGCCACTTCCTTTATTCTCCCTTTCATAAAAGATGATTAATTTTAAAGTCTGAAAATATGACTTCAATGAAACTGAAATATCTTTTATTCACCCTGAGTTCTACCTTATTTTTTGCTCAAAAATCATTTCAGACCCCTTTTGAAAAAGGAAATGGCAACCAAACCGTTACCTATGATGAAATGAACGGCTATTATCAGGATCTGGCTAAAAACTTCAATACGATTCAATACCTTAAAAAAGGAGAAGATGATAATGGAAAACCTATGTATGTAGTCGTTTATAACCCATTTCCTGAAAAAGACCTTGAAATAGTAAGAAAAGATAAAGCCATTCTCTTCGTCAACAATGGCATTCACCCGGGAGAACCGGACGGAATAGACGCAACCATGATGCTGATGAGAGATCTTGCCACCAAAAAGATTAAAACTCCACAGAATTTTATCATTGCTGCTATTTCCGCATATAATGTGAGTGGAATGCTAAATAGAGGTTCTTACTCCAGAGCCAATCAAAACGGACCTGAACAATATGGTTTCAGAGGAAATGCTAGGAATTACGATCTGAACAGAGATTTTATAAAAGCAGATTCTAAAAATGCCAGAAGTTTCCAGGAGATCTACCAATGGTTAAAGCCGGACGTTTTCATTGATAACCATGTCAGTAACGGTGCTGATTATCAATATACATTCACCTATATTTCTACCTTTAAAGAACGCCTTGGAAATGCTTTGGGAACCTATTTCTATAATGATTATCAGGCTAAGAATCTTGAAGATATGAAGAAGCTGGGTTATGAAAGTACACCTTACGTAAACATCCACGGAGATGTTCCAGAAGTAGGTTTTGCTTCATTTGAAGACTCTCCGAGATATTCCACAGGATATACTTCCCTTTTCAATTCTTTAGGAACCGTTCCAGAAACCCATATGCTGAAGCCTTATGACAAAAGAGTAGATGCTACTTACAAATATATGCTGGTCAATCTGCAGAATTTAGACAAAGATTATCGTACTATAAAACAGCTTCGCATTGAAAATTTAAAACAATATCAGGCAGGAAAACAATACGGTATTCGTTGGAAAATAGACTCCACCAAGTTCTCTACAATGGATTTTAAAGGTTATGAGGGAAAATATAAACCCAGTGAAGTTTCCGGAAAACCCAGATTGTATTATGACAGGAACAAACCTTTCACAAAAAATATAAAACTCTTTACTACAGCAATACCCACAGGATATATTACTATTCCTGAATATTATGTAATTCCCCATTCACAGTACAGGGTAATCGAAGAATTCAAAAGGAATAATATCCAGATGAAACCCATTCAGAAGGACAGTACTTTGGCGGTTGAATCCTATAAAATTAAAGATTTTAAAACCGTTAAAAACCCTTATGAAGGTCATTATCTGCATTTTGAAACGACAGTTGATACTTCAAAAAAAAATATAATGTTTTCAGCCGGAGATTATCTGGTTTCTACCCATCAGCCTGGTGTAAAATATATCATAGAAACTCTTGAACCTGAGGCGTTAGACTCTTTTTTTAACTGGAATTTCTTCGATGGAATTTTAGCCCAGAAAGAATACTATTCGGCCTATATTTTTGAAGATACGGCTGCTGAACTGCTGAAAAAAGATAAAAAACTGAAAGAAGCCTTTGAAAAAGCGAAAGCATCCGATAAAAAACTGTCTGAAGACGGAGATGCACAATTGGATTGGGTGTACAGACATTCCCCTTATTTTGAAGAAAAGACTTTCAGACAATATCCTGTTTATAGGGTATTATAGGATACTTTCATAAAAATCCAGATTGTTTTTTGGTTTTTATAGTGATTTGTTAATCAATGTGTTTATTTTTTTATTAAATTAGTATACAAAACAAACACTATGAAACAAATTTATCAATTCGTAACATTACTGTGCTTTGTACCAATAGGTCTGCTGGCACAATATTCTCAAAGCTTTGATTCGGCAACAATGCCTGCCGATTGGACAGTCATTAATGGAGGAGATCCCGGAACCTGGGAAACCTGGGATTCCTATGATTCTTCATTCAATGCTCCTCATTCAGGAACGCATTTTCTAGGATTGGAATATGGCAGTACTGCCCATGATGATTATGTCATTAGTCCTGCAATAGTGGTGACTGCAGGGGTGTCAGATAAACTTACTTTCTGGGCAAGAAACAGAGGGGCCGGGCTTGCTGAAACGGTGGATATAAAAGTATCAACAACAACTCCCACTGTCGCAGGGCTTACGAATACGCTCGCTGCTGCGTTAAAACCTCCTACTTCATGGAATCAGTATACATATGATCTGACTCCTTATGTAGGTCAAACGATCTATATTGCCTTCTATTCCACTACAGAAGATATCTGGTTTATTGGGATAGATGATTTCCAGATTTCAGCAAACAGCTTATCGGTTTCTGATGCAAAAGCGGATAACAGCCGTGCATCCATCTATCCAAATCCGGTAAAAGATATCTTATACATCAAAAATAAAACGAAGATATCTGAAATCAATATCTATGATTTTAATGGAAAACTGGTGAAAAAAGAAATGATGAGTTCAGAAAATGGAACTGTAAATGTAAGTGAACTGGCTGCAGGAAACTACATACTGAAGATCAAAGATAAAGAGACAGAAAAAGGCTACAAAATTATTAAGAAGTAGCATTTTTATAATAGAATAAAAAAAGACGTTTCATTTGAAACGTCTTTTTATTTTTTTAGTAAACCTTTTTTTAAAGTGATTTCTGCTATTTTCCAACCCATGATTTGTCCCAAGCTCCTAAAGAAATAGAGAAACTTCCATCCCGGTATTTCATCGGTTAACTTTTTAACAAATCATAAAATTGTAAATCTTAAATACAAATTATGACATAAATGAAAACAGAATTTGGTAAGATTTATCTATAAAGCTTCCTTTAAAGCCACAAAAGCAAGATTTTTTGTTAATTATAGTTAATAATTTAAAAGAAATTACAATTAGTTTTTTAAGACTTGTAAAAAAGAAAATTATAACTATGTTTGTAGTGATATAGATTTAACTTTTAGATATAAAAGACATCTTTATAAAAAGTGTAACAAAAAACGACAATGATTAACTAATTGAGCAAATAATAGGTATGAAAAAAAATATTTCTTTATTTCTGATGCTGTTCTTTACTGTGCTTACTTTTGCACAAAAGACTGTTTCAGGAAAGATTACTGATGATGACGGAGTAGCAATACCGAGTGCCAGTGTTACCGTGGAAGAACCTGGTAAAGATGCTATTTTAGCTTACGGAATTACCAATTCTAAAGGAGAATATAAAGTAACATTCACTTCCGCTGAATCCAATGTGGACCTTAAAGTGAAAGCGTTCAATCAGAAGCCTCTCACCAAGCAGATCAGCAACAGTGACCAGAATTTGAATTTCAAAATGCAGTCTGAAGCTACAGAAATTAAAGAAGTTCAGCTGAAAACAAAAATGATTACCGCCAGAGGAGATACCATCTCTTACGATCTTAAAGCTTTCAATAACAAAAACGACAGAACCCTTGCTGATGTTATGAAAAAAATTCCTGGAATTGAAGTGAACAAGGACGGAACGATTCTATATCAGGGAAATGCTATTAATAAATTCTATGTCAACGGGAAAGATTTGATGGAAGGAGGTTATGGAACCATCAACAATTCCCTTCCGAAAGACGCCGTACAGAAAGTAGAAGTACTGGAAAACCACCAGCCGGTAAAAATCCTGCAGGATAAAGTCCCTTCAGATCAGGCCGCTATCAATATTAAGCTTAAAAACTCCGTAACAATGACAGGTAGAGGAGAAGTAGGAACAGGATTCGGAGATCCGTGGCTTTGGAATGTAAAACTGACGCCTATGTTCTTTGGACAAAAAAGCCAGTGGGTAGTCAATTACAAAACCAATAACATGGGCGAGCAGGTGGAAAATGAAGGAAATATTCTGGCATTTGGAAATAGATTTGAAGGAAAAAGAATCAATGCCTCTCAAAATGATTGGCTAAATGTAGAGAATGCAGATACCCCTAATCTTCCGGTGAAAAGATATCTGATGAATAATGTTCATTATTTATCTGCCAACTATCTTACCAACATTGATAAGAAAAAGGAATGGGAGCTTAAAGCGAATGCAAACTACACCAATAATGCCGTAGAAAGAGAGTCGTATAGCCAGACAGATTATTTTGGAGGAGCTTCTAATATTATAAAAATCCTGAATAATTTTTATACAGATAAAGCAAAAGGAGAATTAATATTTACAAAGAATGCCAAAAAAGGATTCTTTAAAAACACCACAAGCTTCTCTCAATATTGGAATGCAGACAGGGGAATTGTTGACAGAACAGATGCAAAAACCGGTATACAGAGAAACGCCAATGAAGGAGTTGAATCTCCTACAACATCATTCCAGAACTCATTGAGTACTATTATTCCTTGGAAGGAAAAAATGGTAAATCTTTTATCCTATGTAAGTTACCAAACAGATAGACAGACTTTGGAAGTTTCTCCATCATCTTATTTGGATATCCCTGGATTTAAACCAGTGCCTAATACAGAATTTGCTACACAAAGTTTAAGACTTAAGACTTTTGAGGCTAATCATTCTGTTAATATTGGTTTTTCTACCAAAGGATGGACGTTTACTCCTGAAGTTGGATTTAATTTCAAAAGTACAGGGATGATGTCAGATTTGTCAAATGTAAAAGCGATTCCATCTACCAATCCTAATATTAAAGATCCCCAACCTTCGGCATATAGTAATGATTTAAATTACACCACGGCTACACCATACGGAAGCTTAGGGATAAATTATAAAAGTGAATCATGGATGATATATGCGAATCTTCCAGTGAATTCAAACAATATTAAAGCGGAAGATCCATTAAGACTCGTTTCAAAATCGGTAAACAGAGTAACTTTTGAACCAAATATTTTTGCTCAATATTCATTTGCATCATTCTGGAAAGCATCCGTAAATGCTAATATTAATAATAATTTTGGAGAAATAAATACAGCATATTCAGGGTTCTTAATGACTTCACCTGAAGGAATTAATGCAATGGATGTAAATAACCCAATTCCACAGAATAACAATAAATCTGCAGGGACAAGAATAGAATATAGAAATCCATTAAATAATTTATTCTTCAATGTTAATTACAGATATTCTGATGCAAAGAGAAACTTAATTTCAAATCCGGAGATCAATGGAGGAGGATATACCATAATGAAATATAAAGAACAGGACAATCATGTATTAAATAATGGATATAGTGTAGAAGTTGGAAAATATTTTCCAAAGTTTAAAACGAACGCATCTCTTAGCTATAGTAATAATACGACAGAATCTGATGCCTTTTTGAATAATAAATCCTATACCAATAAAAACAATGGCCAGTCATTTGGAATTAAATTCAATAATACTTATTTCAGTTGGATGAGTGTTGATTATAATGCAAGTCTTACTAGAACAAAACAAACAAGTGTTGGAGAATTAAACTCTAATGCTTCAAGAACAGGATTTACTCATAATCTAGGGGTTTTCTTCTATCCTATGGAAAGTCACACTGTTGGATTCAATTGGGATCAGGTAAATACAAATGCAGCAGGTCAAAAATATCATAATGGATTCTATGACGTGTCATATCAGTTTACTTGGACCAAAAAGAAAATTGATTTTGAATTGAAATGGATGAATATCGCGAACAAAAAAGTTTTTGAAACCTATGATATTAATACTATAAATATTAAGTATACGAGATATCAGCTTCGCCCTAGTCAGGTAATGTTTACCGTAAAATTCAACTTTAAATAAAATAAAAACCAATCTTACAGGATTGGTTTTTTGTTGAGATATAATGATGTATTAAAAGCTTTGCTGGTCTGCTGAAGGCCCATAGCTTCCCGGCAAAGGAATATTGTTCAGTCTGTAATATACTCCCAATTGTGCTCTGTGATGAGTGATTTGATTTAAAGCATGTCGAATTGCTCCATACTTACTCCAGCTTGCCAACTCATGGCCGTCATTTTTAATAGTCCAGCTGGGATTTAGATCGTCTTCAGTACTGTTTTCCAGTGCCGTTTTTGCTGATTGATAATCATCCTCCAGTTTTTTCATAAGATCTTCTTTTGTTGAAAGAACTGTAGGTTTGTAGTCGCCTTTACCGAAATCCAGTTCAGAAGTTTTCAAAATAGTATTCGGCCATTCAAAAACTTCTACAAGATGGGTGGCAAGAGGCATCATTTTCATGCTTTTTTCATGGGGAGCGAAGTCATTTTTTCCTTCGGGAAATAATTGAATAAACTTTTTTGTGGTTTGGAATTCACCCTCCAGTTCAGATTTTAATTGAGATAAAGTGTCCATAATATTTTGTTTTTTAGAAACTTAAAGGTAGGTGTTTTGAAAATGAAAATGTTTTAAGAGAATCATAATTTTTTTCTCCTCCTCCGCAAACCGACTCCACAGACATGTCTTTTTAAAAAAAAACTAAAAAAAACTGTAACAAAAGAAGACATGTGATTACTAATTATATAAAACTTGTTATAATGAAAAAGTTATTCTCCGTATTTCTTATTGCTCTCTTTGCATTTGCAGGAGCTCAGGAATCAAAAGAGACAGCTAACCGTTTCTTTTATGAACTGACTTTTAAACCGAAGAAAGATTCGGCAAGATTGGATAAAGTGATTACAATTTTGGATATTACTCCTAAAAAATCAATATATCAGGATTACACAATGCCCGCGCAGGACTCTATCATTAAAGTTCAGGTAGAAGAGATGGAGAAAACCAAGACCTTCAAGGACATGAGTAAGATGATAAGATGGCCTAAATTTTCCTATAAAATTATCAAAAACTATCCTGAAATGAAAATGCAGTATGTTGACAAGATCAGCAGAAATTTTTTCTCTTATGATGATGATATAAAATTACAGTGGAATATTTTACCTGAAAAACAAAAAATAGGAACTTATAATACCCAAAAAGCGACTACAGAGTTTGGAGGAAGAACATGGACTGCATGGTTTAGTTCTGACATTCCTTTTCAGGACGGACCATATAAATTCTATGGCTTACCAGGTTTAATTGTAAAAGTAGAAGATGCTGATAAAAATTATTCTTGGCAGCTAAGTGGAAACAAAAAAATAGAGAACTATGACGAGGTTTCTTATGCAGATAAGATTAATGCTAAAATGGGAATGTCCAGTAATTCTATAACTCCGACAACTAAAGAAAAATTTCAAAAATCATATGATGCCTTTAAGGCAGATCCTTTTGCAGAATCACGCCCGTATATGACTGCTGAAACAATGAGTAAGCCAATGCCGGGTACAGATGGAACGATTGGAGATTTTATGAAGAGAATGGAAAAACAAGTGAAAGACTTCTTCGGATCCAATAACAATCCAATAGAGAAAGATCAAGCCTCTGACAAGAAGAAAAAATAAGCATTCATATCAACTAAATTATATTTTGAATCAACCCGGATACAGCAATGTGTTTGGGTTGATTTCTTTTATGTTAAACGTTATTTAGATTAAATTTAAATAGCGTATATTTGCAGGACTAAAAATTAGGCTTTGAAAGAGAAAGGATTACATAAATTAAGTGGATTCCCTAAAAACAAAATGGGGAAGATATTGGGGTATGATAATGACCATCTTAGAATGCCCAATAAAATCATTGAAATGGGGCTTCTTCCGGAAACCACATTCAGGATTTTGTATCAGGCTCCGTTCAATGGGCCCATGTATGTAGAATTTGGAGCAGAAAAAAGCCGGATTGCTCTTCGTGAGGAAGAAGGAGATTACATCATTGTTGAAGAATTGAATTAATGCAGGAAAACAAGAAAAAACAGATACTTTTAGTCGGAAATCCTAATGTAGGAAAGTCAACGGTTTTCAATACGCTTTGCAACAAAAAGCAGAAGACCGGAAACTATGCCGGCGTTACCGTTGCAAGCCATTCCGGGAACTATACGTATAAAGACCAGGATGTTGAGGTGATTGACCTTCCGGGTTCTTACAGCGTATATCCAAGCTCAGAAGATGAAGCTATTTTTTCCAAATACCTTATTGACGAGCAGAAAAACTATGCAGGGGTTGTTTATATTCTTGAAGCATTAAGTTTAAAAAGAGGACTGCTTTTGTTTCAGCAGATTCAGGACCTGGGGATTCCAATGATTTTGATTGTTAATCAGATTGATCAGGCGGAAAGAAGAGGGATCACCATCGATATTCAAAAATTTTCCGAAGCATTAGGGATTAAAATTATCCAGACCAATGCTAAGGAGCAGATCGGGATTGAAGAAGTAAGAGAAGCTGTTTACAACAATGAATTTGTAAAAACAGATCAGGTTTCTTTTGAAACCCCGAACGAACATAGAGATTTTATTCAGAAACTGGCAGCACACAAAGGTTTCGATAATGAATACAAAGCCTGGATGAGCCTTTCACTGGGAACAGACCTTGGCAGAATAAGTTCTGTAATGGAACAGCTGAATGAGGCTGATACAAAAAGCCTGGTTCCAAAAAGATTGCAGGTGCAGGAAACTGTAAGAAGGTATCAGAATGTAGACAGAATACTGGAAGATGTAATTTCTAAAAAAGCACAATTCAAAGAATTATTAACCGAAAAACTGGATAAAGTTTTAGTACATAAATTCTGGGGTTATGTAGTCTTTTTAGCCATTCTGTTGGTTATTTTCCAAAGTGTTTTCTTCCTTGCAGAATATCCAATGAACTGGATTGAAAGTACTTTCTCATGGCTGGCAGCATTTACAGGTGAGCACCTTCCCGAAGGGCCTATTAATTCTCTTATTTCAAACGGAATTGTTCCGGGAATCGGAGGAATTGTTGTTTTTGCACCACAGATCGGAATCCTGTTGTATTTCCTTTATCTGCTGGAAGACTCAGGATATATGGCAAGAGTTGTATTCCTGATGGACAGATTGCTTCGTCCGTTCGGGCTAAATGGAAAAAGTATTGTTCCTCTTGTCTCAGGAACGGCCTGTGCTATTCCTGCGGTAATCTCCACCAGGAATATTGAAAATTTGAAAGAAAGATTGCTGACGATATTGGTAACACCATTTATGACTTGTTCAGCGAGACTTCCGGTATACAGTATTATTATCGGACTGATTATCTCAGAAGGAACATTTTTAGGAATAAAATATAAAGCACTGGTTCTGATGGGGATGTATCTTCTTGGCTTCCTGGTTGCTTTATTCTCAGCAGCGATCCTTAAAAGATTTATTAAAAGTAAAGGAAAAACATACCTGGTAATGGACCTTCCGGCCTATAAAAAACCACTTTTCGGTTATGACTTTAAAATGGTTTTAGGGAAAGTATGGGACTTCATTACAGGAGCCGGAAAAATCATTTTTATTGTAAGTGTTATCATCTGGTTTCTGAGCTATTTCGGACCAAGCCAGAAAACAAATGAATTGGTTGCTACAGACGTTCATCTTGACCATTCTTACCTTGCCAAAATGGGTAAAGGAATAGAACCTGTTATTGCCCCACTGGGCTACGACTGGAAAATGGGAGTTGGAATTCTTACAAGTTTTGTGGCAAGAGAAGTGTTCGTGGGAACAATGTCTACACTTTACAGTTTGGAGGATGATGCTCCGGAAGTAAAAGTAATTGATAAAATGAGAAGAGATGTAAAGCCAAACGGAGAAAAAGTCTTCAGTTTTGCAACCGGAATTTCTGTTCTTCTTTTCTATGCATTTGCAATGCAGTGTGTTTCTACACTTGCAGTAGTCTACAGAGAAACCAAAAGCTGGAAATGGACTGGCTTTCAGGTGGTGATGATGACAGGTTTGGCATATTTTGTGTCGATGATAGCATATCAGATTTTAAAGTAATGGACTTATCATTAATTTTTCAATACGTACTTATCCTATTAATTGTAGCATTCGCCTGTTACTCTTTATTTAAAGTACTTAAAAAGAATTTCGCACCCAAGAAATTCAGCTCCAAAAGAACGAACTGCGATAAAGATTGCGGGTGTTCTTAACATTACGTTCAATAGATAATTGAAAAAAATGTAGTAATTTCATTTTTCTAATGTAAATTATTAATTTGAATTTCTTAAAAACAGGATCACTCGTACTATTTTCGTTATTTACCGTTCACGGGAAAGCACAATCAGATACTACAAATACCAAGTCTTATGCAGACCAGGTAATGATTCGTGTGAATCTTGATACCAATATCGAGAACTATGTTTTTTCATCAGGAGAAGGTAAGAATGCCTTCAAGATGGACCTGTCAATCAACAATAAAACCAAAACATCATTTTCAGTCGATTATAGAATTATAAGTGCGACAGTATCATTTGCTCCCAGATTTTTAGATGGAAATAATGATGATGACATGAAGGGGGAAAGTTCATATACCGATTTTAGTTTCAGGTTATTTCCCGGAAGATTTATTCAGAATGTTTATTATAAAAATGTAAGTGGTTTTTATGTTGAAAATATGAAAGACCTATCCCCCGAATGGCAGGAAGGAAGAGATCCTTATATTCAGTTTCCTGATTTAAGGGTACAAACCTTTGGCGGATCTACCTCCTATATTCTCAATAAAAACTTTTCAGCAAGAAGTATCTACACGCAGGGAGAATGGCAGTATAAAAGCAGCGGAAGCTGGGTTCCTTTTGTGGACTATGACCTTACTATTTTCAGAAATAAAATTGATGGTATAAAAAGCAAGGAGACACAATATAATATTGGGGGGAATATCGGATATTTCTATAATTGGGTAATTGGTAAGAATGTCAATATCTCACCTTATCTGGCAGCTGGAATCGGAGGAAAATTCTCCAGCTACAGAGATTTTCAGAATGGAGGAGCCAAAGAAAATGCCCAGTATGCAACCATAAGAATGCAGGGTGGGCTTCATATTGGATATAATACAGATCGGTTTTTATTTGGAGGTAAAATGAATTTTAATACACATGCCTACGACCAGAAAAATAACCAGACGGTAGAAAATAATAACCTATATGGTTTGTTATACATAGGTTATCGTTTTGCACCACCGAAAGTTGTAAAAAATACCTACAATAAAATCCAAAAAAAGATCCCCGTTCTATAAGTTGAAAGGTCTTTTAAGTATCTTTGCGTTGGAAAATTTAGAAAGAAAACAATAAAAGTAAAAACATCATGTCACTAATAAAATCTATTTCCGGAATTCGCGGAACCATTGGCGGTAAAGTAAATGATAACTTAACACCGTTGGATGTAGTAAAGTTCGCTTCCGCATTCGGAACCTGGCTTCAGAACAATAAAAATAAAAAAGACCTTACCCTTATTATCGGAAGAGATGCCAGAATTTCTGGTCAGATGGTTTCTTCTTTGGTAACTGCTACATTGCAGGGATTAGGAATTAATGTAGTAGACCTTGGCCTTTCTACAACACCTACAGTTGAGATAATGGTTCCTGAGCTCAATGCAGACGGAGGAATCATCCTTACCGCTTCCCACAACCCAAAACAGTGGAACGCCCTTAAGTTATTGAACGAAAAAGGAGAATTCATCACTGGGGAAAATGGAGCTGAAGTGCTGGCTTTGGCAGAAAGTGAAGACTTCAACTATGCAGAAGTGGATGATCTTGGAAAATATGAAACAAGAGATGACGCTTTTGATATCCATATTCAGCAGATCCTGGATTTACCAATGGTAGATGTAGAAGCAATCAAAGCTAAAAACTTTAAAGTAGCCCTGGATGCAGTAAACTCTACAGGAGGAATTGCAATTCCTATGCTTTTGGATAAATTAGGCTGTGAAACCATCAAATTATACTGTGAACCTACAGGACACTTTCCACACAATCCTGAACCGCTGAAAGAACATTTGGGAGACATCTGCGAATTGATGAAAAAAGAAAAAGCAGACGTAGGAGTTGTGGTAGATCCGGATGTAGACAGATTAGCTCTGATTGATGAAAAAGGAGAAATGTTTGGTGAAGAGTACACGTTAGTTGCTGTTGCCGATTACCTGTTGAAACATAAAAAAGGAGCTGCAATTTCCAATCTTTCTTCCAGCCGTGCTTTGAGAGATGTAGCACGTTCGCATGACTCAGAATACTTTGCCAGTGCTGTAGGAGAAGTAAATGTTGTTACCTTGATGAAAGAGAAAAACGCTGTGATAGGAGGAGAAGGAAATGGAGGAATTATCTACCCTGATTTACATTACGGAAGAGACTCTTTAGTAGGAGTAGCCTTGTTTTTAACTCATTTGGCCAAAGAAAACAAAACTGTTTCTGAGCTGAGAGCAGGATATCCAAGTTATTTTATGGGTAAAAAGAAAATAGAACTGACTCCGGAGATTGATGTAGATGCTATCTTAAGCAAAATGGAACAGGAATATCAGAATGAAGACGTTTCTACGGTAGACGGTGTTAAAATTGACTTTGAAAACAACTGGGTTCACCTTAGAAAATCCAATACAGAGCCGATTATCAGAATTTATACAGAAGCTCATTCTCAGGAAGAAGCGGATCAGTTAGGTGATGATATCATTGCTAAAATTAAAACTTTAATCTAAAATATATAAGAACGGACATTTGTTCCGTTCTTTTTTTATATCAGACATGTTTGAGCATATTAAAAACAGGTTTCCTTTTCCTAAAGAAAAATGGAGAAAATTTATTGGAAGCTTTGAACGTATGGAAGTTTCTGCTAAAACCTTACTTTTAAAAGAAGAAGAGGTTTCCTGCAATGCTTATTACATTGAAAAAGGGATGGTGAGAGCCTGGTATAATAATGATGGAAAAGATGTCACTTTTCAGTTTTTTCTTGAAAATACAATGTTTTCTTCCCTTGAAAGCTTCAGAAAGGGCCTGCCAAGTATGGTGTCATTTGAAACCATAGAACCCTGCATCTTATACAAAATTAATAAACCGGATGTAGAGGCTTTCCTGGAAGAAGTCTATGAAAATCCTGAGCTTAGAAATCTATTTATGGATGCTCTTTTTGAAAGGGTATTCGATTATATGAAACATTTCTTTTCCTTTATTAAAGATACACCCCAACAGCGGTATATCAATCTGGCCAAAACCAAACCGGAAATTATCAAAAGAGTTCCCCAGCATTATATTGCTTCCTATTTGGGCATTACAACGGTGCATCTCAGCAGGATCAAAAGCAAGATATTGAAAGAGAAGTCAGAATAGGCTGGAAGATGGAAGTACGAAGCTGAAAGTTTACAGAAAAGTATATAGTTCTGTCTTATTCTATTTCAATTAACATAACACCTTTGCTAAATGAAGTGCCCTTGCGACCAAATAATGCACAGTAATATATGACCTCGTGATCTTTGCGTTTTTAATTTTATTACCACATAAACCTTCTACCTTCATCTCACATCTCTTTTTCTAAAACTCATAACAAATGTTATCGCCCCACAGTACTCATTACCGATAATTTTGTATAAAAATTAAAATGAAAGCAGCAGTAGTATTTGATAAAGGAGGTATTCCTCAATATGCAGATTTCCCTGAGCCGGAAACAATACAGGAAAATGAAGTTTTAGTGTCTGTAAAAGCAGCGTCTATTAAAAATCTGGACAGAGCAAGGGCGGGAGGAAGTCATTATTCTACAGAAAATGAAACTCATCAGCCTAAAATTATCGGTTCAGACGGAGTTGGATACCTTGAAAATGGAAATAAGGTCTATTTTTTCAGCAAGAAAGGAACTGTAGCTGAAAAAGCTGTGGCTGATACAAAAATGATCGTCCCGATTCCTGAAGAACTGGATTTTTCTATAGCAGCAGCATTACCCAACGCGGTTATGGGATCAGCAATGGCTTTAAAATTCAAAGCGGGATTACAGCCAGGAAATACAGTATTGATCAATGGAGCAACAGGAATTACAGGAAGAATAGCCGTTCAGATTGCTAAATTATATGGTGCCCGAAAGATTATTGTTACCGGAAGAAATGAAGAATCCTTACAGTCTTTGCGTGAACTGGGAGCCGATGAGGTGGTTTCCCTTCAATCTACAGATCATGATTTTAAACAAAAAATAAAAGAAATTCATAATCAAACGCCTATAGACATTATTCTGGATTATATCTGGGGTCATTCTGTAGAAATGATATTGTCAGCTTTCAAAGGAGATGGAACTTTTTCCCACAAAACAAAACTGGTAACAGTAGGAGGAATGAGTGGAGATGGCATTCAATTGTCTTCACAGATTCTCAGAGGAACTGATATTCATATTTCCGGATCGGGATTGGGCAGCTGGACGAAAGAAGAATCTGCGCTTCTGTTTTCAGAAATCATTCCGGAAATGTATCAGGCAGCCGTAGAAGGAAAAATTAAAATGGAAACAGAAGAGGTTGATATTAAAAATATCGAAGCAGTATGGAATGCTGAGATACAAAGCGGAAAACGCCTGGTCATAAGAATTTAACCCCAATTTCCATTTTTTTATCCACAATCCTTTTATCGGTTTTCTTTTTTTACTATTTTTATAATAGAAATTTATGAACTGGAAAATTCAAAAAAAAGTTGCAACTTTGCATAAATATTTGAATATCAGTTTCAGATGTATTATTAACTAAACGTTTGCCGAGGTTTGTAAGCAAATTCAGACATCAGGCCGACAAAGAGGACACTATTGGAAGAGTATTTTGGAAATGAACTTGTAAAAAAGTTCGAGGAAATGATGGAAAACAATGACGAATTCTACTTTGATACAGAAGAGTTAGAAGACATTATTGTTTATTATTTGGAGCTTGGTGATTTTAATTACGCCGATATGGCGGTTAATTATGGACTGAAGCTTCATCCCAATTCATTGGATATCAAGATCAAAAGACTTGAGATCCTTTTGGAGTGGGAAGAGTATAATATGGCGAAAGAACTTATCAACGAGCTGAAAGGTGCTTCTATGGAGAACACAGACTTTTTGGTTTGTTACGCTAAATATTATTCGAGCTTAGGAAATCCTAGAAGATCCATTGAAATCTGCAAAAAAGCTTTGACATTAGAGGAAGAAGAAAACTTTCTCCACAACTTTATTGCGGATGAATATGTAAATCTCGGAGATCCTTTTAACGCTCTTAAGCATTACAGAAAAGCACTGAAAGAAGATCCAACGGATGAATATTCGCTGGAGAACTGTATGGTGTGCTTCAGTGATCTGAATAAGAGTGAGGAGGCTATTGCCTTTCTTAATGAATATTTAGATGAATTCTCTTATTCTGAAACCGCCTGGTTTGAATACGGACAATTCTATTTCAACAGAAAAAATTATGATGAAGCCATAAGAGGCTACGATTATTTGTTGGCAATCAACTCTAGCTCTGTTGGGGTATATGCTAATAAATCAGCCTGTTATGAGGCTATGGGACAATACCAAAAAGCTATCGAGACTTATGAAGAAATGCTGGAGCTGGAATATACAAAAGCATTTACTTTTTATAAGATCGGATTGTGCAATAAGGCATTAAAACAGCCTATTTTAGCTTTAAATGCATTCCAGAAATCATTGAGAGAAGACCCTCAGTTTTATCTTGCAATGATGGAGCAGTCTTATCTTTACGAAGAAATGGGCGGGATGTCTGAAGCATTGCATTATGCCAAAGAAGCAACCCAGCTGAATGAAAATAATCTTGACTATCAAAAAAGATTAGCATTTCTATTCATTGATTCAGGGAAGTTTGAAGAAAGTCTTGCTTGTCTTAAAAAGCTGGTGGATGCAGAACCTACAAGATTCTACAACTGGTATGCTTATTCAGAAGTTTTGATGTTGGTAGGAGAGTATGAAGATGCGGTTACCGTTTTGAATAGTGCCATAAAAAAGCATCACAGAGCTGAGCTGTTTTATCAGTTGAGTAACTGTTTTTTCAATCTGAAAGACCAGGATAAAGGAGCAGAATCACTTCAGAAAGCATTAGACCTTGATCCGTCTTTAGCTAAGGATATGCAGAAAAAATATCCTTTCATTAAAGATGAGGTGAAAAAGGTGAAGGCTACTAAAGTGAAGAAAAAGAACTAGATTAATCTAAAAATAATAGAAAAACCTGCAGAAATGCAGGTTTTTTTTATTGATAGTTGTACTCGTAGATGAATTTATCAGGCGAACTTGTATTGGGGTTCCCATTGATATCAAGAGATTGTCTGTCTTCTACAGATGGATAACCTGCAGTATTAAAAGTAGTGGTATATTTATGAGAAGTTGTTCCTGTACCGGTTCCTCCGCCCACTGTAGTATTGGTAAACTGTCCTTTATAAGTGCTTAAGCTGTTCTTTATATTCGAAAATAACATGCTTACGCCATCGGTGCTCTCATTTCCGTTGAAGATAATTTTATCAAAGCCCTTTACGTTCTTAAAAGGATAATTTTTATCTGTGTAAGTATAAGTCTCCGTTTCTGTGTAATTAACCGTATTTCCATTTACTGTACCCGTTCCTGAGCCTACATTGCTTACCATATTTCCATTGTTGTATGTAAAAACACTGTTGATGGTAGAAGATCCCGCAGAACCGGAATTCGTTTGTCTTTTTACGTTAATTTCTGTGGTACTTGTGTAGATATAGGTAAATGTTACTGTGTTTTGAACCGTACCGGTAAGAGAATATTCTTTTGTAATTGCAGATGCCATACGGCCGTTGGAATATCCATATTCAACCGTACTTTCAAGAACGTTATTTTCATAATGTTTAATCCCGGTAACGTACTCATCCGTATACGTGAATTCAATTCTTTGTCCATGATTAATGTTGTTAATCATGCTGATGATTTTGGTTCCGTTGTAATTGATTTTCATTACAATACCGTCCATAATCATTTTTGTAGGGAGAATTACATTTTGACTGGAAGGATCACTGTTGTCAAAAGGAGCATCATCATCACGCGTAGAAGAACACGAAAGTGTTAATAAGGCTATTGAGCCACAAAGTAGAATTTTTTTCATAGTTATAAGTTAAATCAGCCAAATATAATTTAATTTATAATATGATTTTATTTTTTTGGATTTGTTCTTAAAAATAGCAATCCGGCAATAATAATTCCTGCTCCTATAAATTGTAAATAAGTCAGTTTTTCCCCATCTAAAATTCCCCAGATAATAGCAACAATAGGCATTACTAAAGTAACCGTTGATGCAAAAAGAGGCGTGGAAACCTTCAGTAAACGATAATTCATCATCATCGCGAGCCCGGTTCCGAAAACGGATAAAAGACTTACAAACATAAGACCCAGCAGATTGTCTTTCGAAAAACTGAATTCCGAAAAGAATCCTGTGCTTGTCAATGCAATAATGGACGGAAATAATAAGACAAATGAGAAAACAAAAGCAGATAAAACAGTGGAAGATACCTCCATAAGCTTTGATTTGACAGTCGTTGTACTCAGTGCGTAGCATAAAGTAGCGAATAATAACAACAGAATCGGAATCATTTTCAATTCTCCGCCGTCTCCCCCGCCAAATGCAAGAATACAAACTCCGGTGAAGCTTATTAATGTTCCTATAATCTGTTTTTTGGTTGTTTCAAACTTCCAAACCAATGCTCCCACAATAATCACAAAAATAGGCATCATAGAGTTGATGATTCCTGCAATGCTGCTGCTGACTTCAGTTTCCGCGATCGGAAAAAGGAACATCGGAATAAAGTTCCCTGTAAAAGCCGCCAAAATCAACCATTTCAGATTTTTTTTGGGGAAAAGTTTATAGTTGGAAATGGCAATTGGAAGTAAAATAATCCCAGCGATAAGAACCCTTAAAGATCCTACTTGAAAAGGATTAAAATGCTCCAATGATTTTTTGATCAAAATAAAGGATGATCCCCAGATCAAACTCAGGATAATCAGAAGAACCCATTTTTCTTTATCCGCGTTCATTATTTTCGTGTAAGATTTTTAGAAATTCTTTTTTAGGAATCATTTTAGCACCCAGACTTTCAAGATGCTCTGTATGGGATTGACAGTCAATAAGTTCAATTTTGTTTTTATTACTCTCTGCAAAGTGGATAAATCCTGCTTTGGAAGCATTGCTTACTTTTGTAAACATACTTTCTCCACAAAAAACGTTTCCAATCTGCAGTCCGTAAAAACCACCTACAAGCTCTTCATCCTGCCATACTTCAATACTTTTGGCCAGACCATATTCATGAAGCTGAATAAAAGAGTTCATCAGTTCATCAGAAAGCCACGTCCCAGACTGGCCTTTTCGGTTCGCCTTTTGACAGTTCCTGATCACTTCTCTGAAATTCTTATTCTCTGAAAAAGTAAAAACATTTTTGTTTAATATCTTTCTCATAGATTTTGAAACCTTTATTTCTTCAGGAAGCAGTACAAATCTAGGATCCGGACACCACCACAGAATTTCTTCTCCGGGATTGTACCAGGGAAAGATGCCAAGTTGATAGGCAAACCAGATACGCTCTACAGACAGGTCACCTCCAAAAGCAACCACTCCTTCATGCCCTTCATACAGCTCAGGGTCAGGAAATGAAATCTCGTTTTCGTCTAATCGAACCATGTTTAGAAAAAAAATCCCACTTCAAAAAGCAGGATTTATATTTGATCTTTTATTCTTTAATTAAAAAGGTAAATCATCATCATCGTCTCCGGCAAACGGATTTTCGTTTGAAACTGGAGAAGCAGATTGTTGAGACATTGCCTGAGTAGGTTCTGAAGCATTTTCAGAAACTTTCTCTACTCTCCACCCTGTAATAGAGTTGAAGTACTTAGTTTCTCCTTGAGGAGAAACCCATTCTCTACCTCTGATGTTGATTCCTACTTTTACGTTTTCTCCTTCTTTAAGGTTATCTAATAAACTGATTTTATCAGATAAAAATTCTATGTTTATCGGCTGTGGATACTGTTCTTGAGTTAAAATAACCATTTCTCTTTTTTGAAACCCGCTCGCAAATGTTTGAGCATCAAAAAGTTTCTTTACCGTTCCTTGTAATTCCATATCGTAAATATTAACGATGTAAAAGTAAGAAAATGAAATGTAATAAAAGGTGCCGTGAAAAAAAAATGTAGAAATTTTAATTTTTTTTCTTGAAAAGTTTGGTAGTAAAGGAAATTGCCCTATATTTGCACTCACAAAAACGAAGCAAGCTCTTTAAAACTTACAATATAAAAAAACCAGCGGATGTGGTGTAATTGGTAGCCATGCCAGACTTAGGATCTGGTGCCGTGAGGCGTGGGGGTTCGAGTCCCTTCATCCGCACTATGCGAAAATAGCTCAGCTGGTAGAGCACAACCTTGCCAAGGTTGGGGTCGCGGGTTCGAATCCCGTTTTTCGCTCCACACCATGCCCTGGTGGTGGAACTGGTAGACACGCAGGACTTAAAATCCTGTATCTTCGGATGTACGGGTTCAAGTCCCGTCTGGGGTACAAGACCCTCTGTAAAATCTTACGGAGGGTTTTTTGTTTTAATAGAGAGTGTTCTTTAAATAAAAAGTCTTATATTTGTAAGAAATAAAGCCTGAATCTGTAAATTCAGATCAGAAAATCAGCGGATGTGGTGTAATTGGTAGCCATGCCAGACTTAGGATCTGGTGCCGTGAGGCGTGGGGGTTCGAGTCCCTTCATCCGCACAATGCGAAAAAACTCTTTACAGAGTTACTAAAAAGGTTGGAACCCTTGGTTCGAATCTTTTTTTTTGCCCTCACCATGCCCTGGTGGTGGAACTGGTAGACACGCAGGACTTAAAATCCTGTATCTTCGGATGTACGGGTTCAAGTCCCGTCTGGGGTACAAGTCCCTCTGTAATATGATTACGGAGGGATTTTTGTTTTAAAATGGTTCTGAAAATGCTGTCACTCGTTTTTTCAATGTAGATATCTCCTTTCCTTTTTTATATTTTGAAAATAAAATCTCAAAAAAGAAAGACTTAAAGCGTCTTTTGGTACATTTGCTTCAGAAAAATAAACAACCATGAAATTATTGAATACGATTGCAATAGTTAGTATGATAACAGCTTCTAACCAATTGTTCTCACAGATATCCAGCGAAAAGAATGCCCTGCAAATTATTGAAAAAGCCATTCAGGCAAGAGGAGGGAAAGAACTTTTAAACAGTATAAAAACCCTTTATTCCAAGTCAGAAACGGTAATGGATGGGCGAAATGTGAATTGGATCACAAAAGAAATGGTACCCAATAAAGGAAGTTTTGAAATTGAATATCAGGGAAGAATTGTTTACAGATCATGGTTTGATGGCAAAACAGGGTATGAGATGGTGAATGGCGAGAGAAAGTTGGCTGATCCTGCTGAATTTAAGGACAAAGCCGACCGAAAGTATATTATTAATGAACTTGCTTACATAGATCCCAAGCTATATAAGATTGAACTTATTGAAGAAAATCCTGATAAGATCTATTATAAAATAAAAGCAACCTATGTCACAGGAAAAGAGACTTATCTGTATTATGATGTAAAGTCATTCTTTCTTAGCAAAGAAGAAACGGTTGAAAACGGAAATAAAGATTCATTTTCTACCGTTTTACAAAGTGATTATAAAAAATTCGGAGATCTTTGGAATGCTACTAAATCAATTTTTGTTTCTGAAAGTGGAAATCAGGAAGCAACTCTTGTAGAGTTATATTATAACAAAAACGTTGAGGATAAATACTTTAAATAATTAAAATAAAACCTATCTGGATTAAAATAAAGCCCTTTGTAATTCATTTACAAAGGGCTTTATTTTATTAAACTGGATAAAAAACCGTTTCACAGCCTGTGAAACGGTTAAAAATATATTGAGAGGTGATTAGTTGCCTAATTCAAGCTGATTTTTTACAAGACTGTAGTAATCTGCTTTTTTGTTGACAAGTTCCTGATGGTTTCCTTTTTCAACAACAGCTCCATTTTTCAGAACGATAATCTGGTCTGCATTTTTTACGGTGCTTAAGCGGTGTGCTACAATAATTACAGTTTTTCCTTTGAAGAATTCCTGAAGGTTGTCATGAATGATCTTTTCATTTTCTGCATCCAGCGCCGAAGTAGCTTCGTCAAATAGTATAAAATGAGGGTTTTTATACACTGCTCTTGCAATAAGAACTCTTTGTTTTTGTCCTCCGGAAATTCCGTTGCCGGCTGCCCCTATTTTGGTGCTGTATCCTAACGGAAGATTATCAATGAAAGAGGAAATGTTGGCTACTCTTACCGCATTTTCCATTTTTCGGGTGTTGATTTCTACTTCGCTGGTGGCAATATTTCTTTCGATGGTATCTGAGAAAATAAATCCGTCCTGCATTACCACTCCATAGTTTTCTCTTATGCTTTTAGGAGAAAGGGTTAGAATATCATCTTCGTTATAATGAATGGTACCATGAGTAGGATTGTAGAATTTCAGTAAAAGCTTCATTAAAGTAGTTTTTCCACTTCCGCTGGCACCTACAATAGCGGTGACTTTGCCTTCAGGGATGAACAGGTTGACATCCTTTAAAACAAACTGAGATTTTGGGCCTTCATATTGGAAAGAAACATTGTTTAAGGTAATTCCTTTCTCTTCTTCTGAATAAGTATTGTTGATTTCAAGCGCTTTCATTCCTTCTTTTTCCTCTTCTTCATGATTCTGAACTTCATTTAATCTTGAAAGGCTCAGCTTTGCATCCTGTAAAGAACGGAAGAAAGAAATCATTTGGTTAACAGGAGAGTTCAGCTGCCCGATGATGTAAGATATCGCCAATAGCTCACCGATGGTCATATTTCCTTTTACAACCTGCAATGCCGCAAAGAAAGTAACGAAAATGTTTTTTAGCTGATTAAGAAATTCAAATCCTGAAAACTGATACTGATCTACTTTTAAGATACGAAGGGTAGTTTTGAAAAGCTTATTTTGAATACCTTCCCACTCCTGTCTTTTATAGTCTTCGAATTGATTGAGTTTCATTTCAGAAACCCCGTTCAGAATTTCATAAACACTTTCCTGGCTTTGTCCTTTTTCTCTGAAACGGTAATAATCGAGGATTTCTCTTTTCTTTAACCAGTACTGCGCCCAAACAAGAGATAATGCAGTCAGAGATGAGTAAATAAGTACAATCGTAACATTATAGTACCAAAGCACTCCGAAAAACACAAGAAAAGTCACCATAGAGAAGAAAGTCATAAGACTCTGAGAGGTAAGAAAGTCTTCTATTCTCTCGTTATCCTGGATTCTCTGGGTAAAGTCTCCCTTCATCTTGGTATCAAAAAAGCCCATTGGAAGGAGAAGCATCTTCTTCAGAAAGTCTGAAATAATGGAAATACTAATTCTGGTTCCGATATAAAGCATCAGCCAGTTTCTGAGAATTTCTATGGTAATACTTCCTAAATATAATACAACCTGGGAGATCAGAATGATCGTAATAAGGTCTATGTCTTTTGTGTTAACTCCCTTATCAATAAGTGTTTGTGTAAGGAAAGGAAAGACAAGGCTCAGGCAGCTTCCGATGAGAAGCATTCCGGACAAAAAGAGGAATTTGCTTTTATGCTCTTTGAAATATTTCATGGCAAAAGAAATACTCAACTTGTCTTCTTCCGGGAAAGTCTGCTGATAAAAACTGTTGGTAGGACTTACGAAAAGAGCAATTCCGGTTTCGCCGTCTGATAGCCAGCTTTTAAGAAAGTCTTTTTCGCTCAGCCAGATCATTCCATGGCTTGGATCAGCAATTCTGTAGCGTTTTTTTCCTGTGATAAGGCTTTTCTTTACATCAAGAAGTACTACGAAATGGTTTTTATTCCAGTGAAGAATGCAAGGCAGGCTGCCATTTTCATCCAAGGTCTGTAATGTCAGCTTGGCCGGATAAGTTTCAAATCCAATATCTTCGCATAGTTCACTGATGCTCAGTAAGCTAACTCCTTCTCTGGATAGGTTGGCATTTTCTTTTAAAAAATGTAACGGAATCTGCTTGCCAAAGTAGGAAGCCACCATTGCGATACATGCAGGACCGCAGTCCATTTGGTCGTGTTGAGGGATAAATTTTAGCTTCATGATACTAGATATTTTCTTTTGCCGATTTTCATTTTATAATACTTTTCTACAATGCCGTAGATGATCAGTTCGTGCATTCTGTGTCTGGACCTGATCAGTCTGTTGATATGCATATGAATAAAACTGCTGACTAATCTTTCTTTTTGAATGGTCTTCAGATTTTCTATTTCTCTGCAGTTGTCTTTCATAGAAGTGACAAACTCTGAGAAATACTGATTGTCATTTGATTCTACGATCTCGTTGATGAGATTCAGGTTCGTTCTGTATTTCAGATCCAGCTGTTTCTTAAGGCTGCTGTCTACATTAAACTCGCGCTGAAACTGAGTGTAAATTTTGTTGATCACTTCATACCGCTTATCTAGATCCAGCTGGAAGACATCGAAATACGTATCAATACTTTTGATGGAGTATAACCAGAGGTCATCATTATTAGGAATATTTTTAAGCAGGTTAACAGTCAATTGGCTGTCATAATGGAAGATATGTTCTGCGGTATCAATAAATTCACCTTCATATCTCTCATACTCTCTGTCATAGGTTCCCATTTCTACTTTATTAATGATTCCTTCGCTGATATATTTATCAAAATAATCGTTGAAAGTGGTAATAATCTGGGCGGTGTTGGTGAGCTTATTATCATTGATTTCCAGTCTCAGTCTGATATGATTGTCAGGGTCACTGTATCGTATGTAGAACCATTTTTTGATCAGCTCTTCTTCACTTAGGTGAGGTAAAAGATCCGGAAATACATCTTGTAATATTTTGTCTGAAAACTTGTTGCCGCAATAGATTTTATAGTACAGCCATTTGTTCCCCGGGATAAATTTATTATCAGAAATATTGACATTGAAAAGATGCTGATCCAGTTCTGTTTTAAATGCTTTATAACTTTTGTTGATCATTGGGATGACAATCTCGTTGTTGAACTCATCAGTCTCAAGATCGTAAAGACATTCGGTAAGGGTTACTGTTTCCTTGGATCTCAGTTCATCAATAAGGAATAATAAAAGGTTGTCATTTTCTGTATCGATCAATAATTTGTTATCTCCCTGGGATATAAAGAAATATCTGTTGACTTTTTTCTCTGAAAGGTATTCTTTTACTGTTTTAATGCTTTCAGTATTGTTTTTGGTCTTAATTCCTGATACTTCATTCTGATATAGTCTCCATAATGCCGGTGTGAAGATGATATCATCACCATGCGTGATTCTAGGAATATAGTCATACATCAGGTAGTTGGTATCTCCAATATTTAAAACCAATGCTGTGGAAACATCCTGATGCTGAAGATCACACAGAAACTGATATACCGGAAGCGAATTATAATCAAAGTTGTGAGCGGTAGAGTGGAATATTTTCACTTCTTTATTCAGCTCTTTATGGAATAATACGATTCTTTTATCAATCATTTTAATGTAAAGATCCGTCAGGGCAATGGTATTTTCCGAATCTGAAGACTTGGTAAGATAAGAAAGCTGATTTCCTCTTTTTACCTGTCTCAGTAAGATGTTTCCCACTCTGTTGTCCGGCAAATGAAGCAGTTCTGCATAGATAAAATGATGATCATTCTGTTCTTCTTTGATGATTCTGTTCATTGGAGCCAGGATTTCTTCATCTTCATTGGAAAATCTCGCAATAAGATTGGCAGCGCTTGTTCCACCTACAGAAGAGATTGCTATTTTATCAGATACCTTTTCAATCATTACGGCCATCGATCTTGCAAGGCTTACTTCATCTGCATTCTGAAGGCTGTTGATGTCGTGCTGGCTAAGGTCTATAGCAGTATCTCCATTGATATTGGCTTTGTTGATGATTCTTCTCCAGAATTCATGAATCTTTTTATTGTATGTGATAGAGAATGAATCATTACTGGAATTGGGCCAGCTCAGGGTATCCAACAGGGAAGAAAAGTCGTTTTCACTGTTTTGTTCCTGGATGTATCCAATGCCGCTTTCGTTATCTAGCACTTCAACCAAAGGCACCAGGCTCTCTTCATATCTTGTGTAAAAAGCAGACTTAAACTTTTCTAAATTTTCATTCACCGTTTCACTTCCTTTATCCCAAAAGCATGATAGGGTATTGATTCCCTTTTTGATTTTGGAAAGATCTTCTCTGGTAACAGGAGAAAAGTCAAGATTTCTTTTTAAAGATGAATTGATCAGATATTTTCTGTCATACAGGATGGAGAATTGGTTGGCAAGTGCAAATATTTCGTTGTAATATTCCTGAGATTGTCCTACTCCGGAGTTGAGTAATTCCATATAGCTTTCCATTTTGATCAGGATTTCCAGATAACGGTCCAGCTCAGGATAGATTCCTTTTTTTGAACTTAAATATCCAATGATCTGAGACAAAGGAGAGTGCTCATTCAGGCAGATGTCAAAGTTACTTTTAAAGAACTGGGCATCAATCAGGCTGAAAATATAGTATTTTGCATCTTCTTCGGAAACTCCTTCTACATTTTCTGCAACCAGAGCAACGAGACTGTCAAAAGAATAAGATTGGGCAGCCACAGTCTCAACCAGAAAATCCAGAAGTTCATCTTTTTCCAATGAGCTTAAAGTATAGACTCTTTTTTCGTTTTGTATTGCGGTTTCGATATATCGGTAATAATCACCTAACTTATAGATGGAGTCATTAAGAGCATATTCGTGAACCTCTGGAAAGTCTCTGTTGATTAATACTATAACCTGAAAAAGGAAAGAAAGATCCAGCGTAGTATAGCGGTGGATAGCATTCATATTTCCTGCTTCAATATTTTTATTGTCTGAGTTGAGTTCAAAAGCAGAATGGGAAGCAAATGTTCCGAAAGGAGTAGACCTGGTAGTTATTCTGATGTAATATTTCAGAATAGAATTGTTGATTCTGTTTCTCTTTACCAGAGATAAAGAAGGATCGTCCTGGCACAATCTTGCCCATTCGTTATACAGCTCATAAGATGCTAGAAAGATAGATTCTCTGAAGACTTCATCATTCCATAATTCAAGAACAAAATGATCAAGATCTGTTGTATTTTTCGGTATATTGTTATATTGTTTGAATGAGTACAAAGAGTTTCTCATAAAACCAATATTGATGTTATCTAACTGCGTTTTCATGTTGAATAGATTGTAGGTTGTAATGGTTGCTAATCGTTTCAGCGTTTTCGATTTTCTTGTCACTGTCCGGCTCTGTGTCATATAAAATGAATTCATCAACAGACAGTTTTTCATCCAGTTTTTCAATCAGTTCAAAAAGCTCTTCAAAGTTGAGGTTGAGGATTTTGAAAGATTCAGATTCATCTGCGTCGGATTTTATTTCATTGACTTCTGAAAGGTTGATTGCCAGAGCCAGTGATATTTTAGGAACAAATCCGTTTTGCTGTGCAAAAGAATCTCTGTATCTGTTGATCTCTTCTTTTTTATCTTCAAGATTTTCAAGGAATTTTCCACTTCCGTGAAAGGCTGAAACACAATAGTTTGAGTGTAAATTGATAGCATCATCCAGATTGTTCAAAGAAGAAGAAAGATACCAGAGGTCAGGGATCAGTCCGCCGTAGGGAGGAATTAATATTCCTTCTTTTTCGTTCTTTTCAGCTTCAGAATAAAACAATTCGTGGATTTGGTGGGCATTTTCCTTAAAAACAACTCCGGTACCTCTTTCAAGAATATCCGGATTCAAAAGGTTTTTGGTGTGCTCACTTTCAGGAATCCCTTTTGACAGACCCAGGTCTATTCTTCCGTTGAATATATTGTTGATCAGTTTATAATTGGTAGCGACAGCGTAAGGAGAATAACTGGGAACTGAAGTTCCTGCAGATCCTACTCTTATTTTTTCTGTCATTCCGGCGATCATGGCAATCACGATATCCGGATTTGAAAATGCAAGATTCTTAAGGTGGGAATAATGATGCTCTGCCAGCCAGAATCTGCTGTATCCTAATCTCTCTGCATGAAGGGCATAATCAACTACATCGTTAAGAGCTGTGATTGAATCTTTGCCGCTTCTGTATCCTAGTTCTAGTAATCCTATGCTTTTTGTTTTCATGTTACAGTAAAAATTTTAGATATTTAGTTTTGTCGATTTTATCATTGAGAGCAATCAGAGCTCCGGTTTTTCCAAAGATTAGGGAGCTGTCCTGTTCTGTAAGTGGATGATCCAGTTCGTTTTCCAGGATTTCCAGTGATCTTTTCATCCAGAAGCTTTTGGCTTGTTTATAATCCGGATGGGCGTCTTTTTCATTAATCTCGTGATACAGCTGTACAAGTCCTGAAGTTCCGTGGCAATACTGGATAAATTCTACGCCTGTATTGGCCATTACTTTTCTTTTTGTAGTTTCTAAACCTAATTCGTGAGCCATATCTAAGTATCTTGTTTCCTGCAGTGTTTCTCCTGTTTTATACAAAAGATAAGAGAAGGAGAGGTCACTGTTGCACCAGCAAAGTCTGTTGTTGTGGAAAGGCTTCAACCGGTTTTCTGCTATTTTGTAATTGTAAGGTTTATATATTCTAGCGTTTTCTACTTCGTGGACATCAAAATTGGAAATAATGAAATCCAGACAGATGTTAATAATGTGCCTTGCTTTTTCCGTCATTACCGGAAGGCTCAAAAGATTATTAACAATAGAAAGATAGCCATAGTTGAATCCTAAGTTAATACCATCTGCATAGCTGTCATTCAGCTTGTTTTCAAATGGAATGGGGTGGGAAATGCATTCATCATAAAGGATGTCTACAATTTCGCTGCTGTACTGTTCGTTTCTGATGGTGTTGAAATAATGGAGATTTCCTATCGGGCCATCAAAAAAAGTATAATTGTCTTCCTTCAGCATGGTAACGGATTGTTGGAAGATCAATTCTCCGATGTCAGTAATCTGGTCATCAAAATCGTCCTGTATTAATCCGTCTTTTTTTAATAAATCCAGGATAATGCCCAGTCCGGTCATTCCTTTGGATAGATTCGGGAGTGTATATACGTTGCTCTCTTTTTGCATGTTGCCATTCTCAAAGACTTCTTCAAGGATAGCTCCTATCTTGTTTACATAGATATCATTTCCGGAGATTTGATATTGTGTTAAGAAATAGAGCAGCAGTCCCAGTTTTCCATAAAGTAATCCATCAGGTAAATTTCCATAATCAAAATCAAGAAGTTTTTGATCGTATTCATGAAGAATGGTCGTGATATTTTGAGATTGTAGAGTTTCCATTATAGATCGTAATTATAGAATGAGACGTAGTTGTGATTGGTTTTAATGACATTGTTCATCAGGGTGATCCCGATTCCTGCTATGCCCTGGCCGAGGGCCATATTGATGTTGTCAAATTCTGCATTGTAATAGGCTTTGAATCCGGCCCATTTTTCATTTTCATTATTTTTTGACTGAAGAAGATGCTCGTGCCAATATTCTTTGGCTTCCAAAAAGGCATCCTGTTCCGTAAGATGATAAAGGTTTTTGTATAATGCGGATAATCCGGCAGAACCATAAATTAATCCTGACTCCAGGATAGCAGACTGATCAGTATCTTTAAATTTTGTAGTATTGAGTAAGATATGAAGTCCCTTGTCGCAATAGTCTTTATGTTCTAAGAGAATTCCTGCGTTGTAAAAAGTATAGCCAATTCCTATTTCACCGTATGCCAGATTGTGATAATCTATGTAGACGTCTTCAAAAGCATTGAACGGGAAAAGCGTGATATTGTCTGTATTGCTTTCTTTGCAGTTCCATATGAATGATAATCCTCTGTGAATGAGATCTAAAGATTCCTTACTGTAGATGTTGTTTTTATAAAGGAATAACAAATAGTTGATCACTCCTGCTGTTCCGTGTCCTAAACCCAGTTCTACATAAGGATTTTCTTTATCCCGAAGATCAAACTTCCAGTAGCTTCCGCTGTCATGGTTTTGAGTAAGCTCAATGACTTTATCCAGGGTTTTCTCTATCAGGTGTTTTTTGTCTTCAAGATTTCTCAGTACGAAATACTTGGCAAAACTCGGGAAGCCGCTCGTTAAATCAAGGTCTCCCTGCTCTGTTTTCTGGATCAGTATTTCTTCCAGTATTTCATCTATATTTTCCAGTAGAGAATCAATTTCGCTGTCTAAAACTTCTTCCTGTTTCAGGAACATAAGATATAATCCCAGCTCTCTTATCTCATCATTAAAATGAAGACTTTTATAATCTTCTGTTAAAACAGACAGAGACTTTTCAATGTAGTGTGTTACCAATTCTAAAGATTCTGATTCTTTGGTCATTAGATAATGATAATAATAAAACATTGAAGCACTTAGAATCCCGTTATTAAGACCGATTCCGGTAAGGGAAGTATCTTTTTTGCGGATACATTCTTCTATTTCTGAGATGATTAGTTTTTCTTTTTGCATGATCTGAGAGCTTTGGGATTATATAATTTTTTTTAAAAGAGGGAGTTTTATCAAAAGTGCTCCCTCTTTTATAGGAGAAGATTACTTCGCTATTCTTGTTTGTACTACTGTGTTTCCACCGCAAGAACACTGTCCGCAAGACTGCGCTGCCGCCTGAAGACTGTTAACCCCTCCTTTTAGGCTATTCATTTGCTCTTCTTGTAATTTGCTGATTTGCTCTTTGTTGATTTGAAGACCCTTAGTTAGTTTCATTTTGTTCATGATGTTTAATTTTAAATTGTTATTGTTTATTTTAAATGTAATGGGCTGATTAAGATGCTACTCTTGTTTTTACGATTGTGTTTCCACCGCAAGAACACTGTCCGCAAGACTGCGCTGCTGCCTGAAGGCTGTTAACTCCACCTTTAAGGCTGTTCATTTGCTCCTCCTGAAGCTTGCTGATTTGTTCTTTGTTGATTTGTAGTCCTTTAGTTAATTTAATTTTGTGCATGATTTTGATTTTTAAATTGTTATTGTTTATTGTAAATGTGATTTGGAAAGCTGATTATTGAGCTGCTCTCGTTTTTACGATTGTGTTTCCACCGCAAGAACACTGTCCGCAAGATTGCGCTGCTGCCTGAAGGCTGTTAACTCCTCCTTTAAGGCTGTTCATTTGCTCTTCCTGAAGTTTACTGATTTGTTCTTTGTTGATCTGTAATCCTTTAGATAATTTCATTTTGTTCATGATGTTTGATTTTAATTGTTATTGTTTATTTTAATGTGATTGGGTAAGCTGATTACTGAGCTGCTCTTGTTTTTACAATTGTGTTTCCACCGCAAGAACACTGTCCACAAGACTGAGCCGCTGCCTGAAGGCTGTTAACTCCTCCTTTAAGGCTGTTCATTTGCTCTTCCTGTAATTTGCTGATTTGCTCTTTGTTGATTTGTAATCCTTTTGTTAATTTAATTTTGTGCATAATGGTTGATTTTTAGATTGTTAATGTTATTTTAAATGTGATTGGGTAAGCTGATTATTGAGCTGCTCTTGTTTTTACAATTGTGTTTCCACCGCAAGAACACTGTCCACAAGACTGAGCTGCTGCCTGAAGGCTGTTAACCCCTCCTTTAAGGCTGTTCATTTGCTCTTCCTGTAATTTGCTGATTTGCTCTTTGTTGATTTGTAGTCCTTTTGTTAATTTAATTTTGTGCATGATTTTAAAATTTTTAGTTGATTGGTTCTGGTTATCTTTTCAAGTCATAAAACCTTTATTGGACCCTACTTGCAAGTATATATTTGATTAATTAATTCTGTTTCTTTCGTCTTCGTTTCCGAAGTTTCTCTGCTGTTCAGATTTCAGATTCTTGTTTCCGAACTTGTAGCTCAAAGAGACTCTTACTCCTCTTGTGTCGCCATAGCTGCTGAAGTCTGTTTTTACGCCATTAGATTCATAAGTGATCACAGGGCGCTGGCCGTTTAAAAGATCCATACCGGTAACAGTCAGGGTCAGTTTTTTATCCAGCAGCAGGAATTTCATAGACACATCCAGAATATTCATGGTTGAGATATGAAAGATCTGATAACGTCCCGGAAGCTGCAGGCCATAATTGGCGCTGAAGAATATGGTTTTAGACTTGTTCAGTGTAAAATCGTTGTTAGAATAGAAATATGCATTGTAGCCATCTATTGAACTGATGAAATCTGTTTTGGACTTTACATTCTGGTAATTCACATTGAATCCAGTAAAGCTGTTCCACCAGGTCCATTTATTAAAATTGTAATACGTGGAAACCCCGATCTGATACGTATTGGCATAATTTAAAGGTGTGCTTCTTGTGATATTGGTATTCCGATCCAGAATAGCAAGATCCTGGCTGAAGTCTGATACCTGAGAATAATACACTGAGGATACCCATTTCTGATTTCTTACATATGAAAACTCCAGATTATCAATGATAGACGGTTTTAAGAACGGATTTCCTTCCGAATAATAATAAGGACTTGTGCGCACCACAAACGGATTCAGATACTCAAAATTCGGTCTGCGGATTCTTCTGCTGTAGTTCAGCGAGAAAGAATTCTTATCATCTGGATTGTAAGTCACATACGCCGTCGGAAACAATTTGACATAATCATTTTTGTTGGTTTGATTCATATTATGTGAATATCCGGTTGTCTGCGTTGCTTCCATTCTAAGACCAGCCTGGGTTTCCCATTTTTCGCCCAGCTTTTTGCTTGCAGAAACATATAATGCTTCGTTATGCTCCTTATAATTAAAGATATTCGACTGATCGGTATTCAAAACAGGAGTTCCGGTTTTATGATCCAAAACAACAAGATCATTGTTCGTATTCGTATAGGTATACTTCCCTCCGAAGCTTAAAGAAGCCCATTTCAGCGGCATTTCCACATCCACTTTTCCTGAATAGTTTTCAATACGGTTTATATTCGTATTCGTGGCTGAGAAAAAGCTTCCCGGCAGAATATTTCTCTGAGGATCCAGCTCATTTCCTGCATAAAAGTTATAATCGCTCTTTCTGTAGTTGAAATAATCAAAATCAGTGGTGATTTTTGTTCCTGCAGAATCTACTTTAAAGGTGTTGTACCAGTTAAGGGAATTCATATTAGGCTTATTGTTGGCATCCACATCAGATGTAATGTAGGAGTTTACAGCTCCTGACGGATTAAACCTTGAGGTAAAAGGACTGTTTGATGAAGTGTTTCTGGTAAAACTGCCCAGATATTTTGCCCCTGTAGTCCATTTATCCGATATTTTATAATCCACACCAAGGCCCAATCCGAGATTGTTCTCTTCAGATTTATTTTTGACATTCAGGATCCATAGTTCATCCGGATAGTAAATTTTACTGTCAGATGTCGTGCGGAGTCTCTGGGAATTGGTATTGGCGGTTAGCTGTAACGACAGCCTGTTGCGGTTATAATTAAACGCTCCCTGAAGGCCGCCTCCTGCATATGTTTTTTGAGTATAGCTTCCTCCGATATTAGCATTCCAGGAATTCGGTTTTCCTCTTTTTAATTTGATATTAATCAGTCCGCTGTCACCCTCTGCATCGTACTTTGCCGGTGGGGTAGTGATGACTTCAATAGACTGGATATTGTCTGAAGGAATCGATTTTAATAAACTTGATAAATCATCCGGAGACATTCTCTGAATACGATCGTCTATCATGACTAGTACTTCTCCTTTTCCAACGATAGAAACTTTTTCATCCTGGATGCGAACCAGTGGAGTTGTTTTTAAAGCGTCCAATGCTGTACCTCCTGTCGCTGCAACCGAATTTTCTACATTGAAAACAAGACGGTCTATTTTTCTTTCAACTAATTTTTTCTTTTGTGTCAGGGTAATTGCTTGAATTTCTTTACTTTCTGGCTGACTTTCTTTGATGGTGTAATTTTTTGTAATCTCTCCTTCTATTTTTTCATTTCCTTCGTATACTTTGTTTCCATTCAGGAAAAATTCCATTTTATAAGAATCTGCTTTTGGAAGTTTAATAGAGAAAATTCCGTTTTCATCAGTGATCGTTGAGAATTTATCATTTCCTGCTAACAGGATCACTTCTACATAAGAAATATTGGCTGCCTTTTCATCAGATACTTTACCCGATATACTCTGAGCATTAAGGTGAATGCCCATTCCTAAAAAGGATAATAACGGTATTAAGTATTGCTTTGTCATGATTGTTATTTTATATTTCAAAAGTAGAATGTTGTGTTTTGAATGCTGCTACACGGAAGTGTAGTTTTAGGCGGTTTGTTGTAATACTACACTTTGGTGTAGGGCGCTTACCTCCGGTGTTGTCATCAAATGACAGTTCTTATCAAGGAATTTTTTTAGCCCGTTATAAGTAAGCATTACAGGGATGGTTTCAGAACCCAGATAATGAATAGGCTCAGCCAATGTAATAGCCTCTATTCCCATAAGTTTAAGGACTTTCAGAAGCTTGGCATCGCACTCAGCTATAGCAACAGAATTTTTATTCTGACAAACCTCATTGATGGCATAAGCCATTAGCGTTTTGAAAATTCCAAACCCTGTTTTATCAATTCCTTTCTTAATAGCAAATCTTCCGATATGCCAAATGTGGGTAGTTTTATTTTTGATAAAAGAAGACGGATTGATATGGAACAGTTTTTCCAAAGGAAGAACATCCTTGTGATTCCATTTAAAGACTCTTATAGAACCATTGATCTTATCTTCGTGATCTCTGGAAACAAAAATCTTAGACTTCTTAAAGTTCTTTTCCTCATGATATATATCTTCTACTTCAGCCTTAAACTGATCCGTATCAGAATAACTTTCATGATGATTGAAATTTTCGGTAACAACAAATTCTGCTAGTTCGTATAAGTTTTTATTACTTAAAGAATAAAAGTTAAGATGTTCCATATTTTTTTTATCTTTATAGTAAAATTATTACACTGAATGGTGGAATATGCTACACTTTAGTGTAGATTCATTAAAGTCTACACTAAAGTGTAGTAACCTAAAAACTGTACCTTAAAAACTTAACTATGGAAGAGATTGGAAAATTCTTTTCAAATAAAAACAGTATTGATACAATCTCAGAGTCAGAGAATAACCAGACCTCTGATTATCTTGAAGTGATTAAAGCTTTTGCCAGGATCACTTATATGAGTTTGTATGTCATAGATTATCAGAAGCAGAATTTTGAATATGTGTCAGATAATCCCTTATTCCTTTGTGACCATACTCCCAAGGAGGTAGAAACAATGGGCTATGCCTTCTATTTCCGGCATGTGAAAAAAGAAGACCTGGATCTGTTGTTTAAAATCAATGAAGTAGGGTTTGAATTCTATGAGAACCTGCCCGTACATGAGCGAAAGCTCTATACTATTTCCTATGATTTTCATTTAGTCAATGAAAGTAAAAATACCATCCTTATCAACCACAAGCTTACTCCTCTTTTCTTATCTTCAGAGGGAAAAATGTGGAAGGCCATGTGTATTGTATCCTTGTCCCACAATCACGCATCCGGAAATATATCTATTGTAAAGCAAGGAACAGATGAAATCTGGAACTATGACCTGAAAGACAACAGGTGGATAAAAGAAGAAAAAGTGAAGCTCTCAGAGAGAGAAGCTGAGATATTAAGGTTGTATGCCCAGGGACTTACCATCAATGAAATTGCAGAAAAGATCTACGTAACAGGCGATACGGTAAAGTTTCACAGAAGAAAGCTTTTTGATAAGATGGGAGTAAGTAACATTACTGAAGCATTATCCTATGCCACCAATTACAAGCTGATTTAATGCACAGGTAGCTATTCGGAGATAGCATTCATATAAAACTGTGGAAAGGTTTTATGGGGCTTTCCTGTGGCTATTTTGAACATTACATGCGTACACATTCCCGCAACGATCCATGAAGCAATGGCCAATTGAGGGGGAGGAAGATTTTCTTTTTCCTTCTTATAATCGTCTATAATATTCTCAAGCCATTCATTGGGAGTTCTCCAAAAACGCAGATAGCCGGCAATGTACTCTACCATTTTGAGTTCATTGAAATTATCATCAGAAAGGATGTCAAGGGCAAGTCCGTTAGGTTCTATCACGGCCACTAAACCTCCCCAGCCGAGATTATAAGGATGCAGAATATGCATTCCTTTTTCCTGGCATATTCTGTCAAATACCACGGGGATATTACTTGAAAAATCCAGGGCGTTGATAGCTATGTCATGATCACCAATGATTTCATGAACATTCTCCTGGGTAATAAATTCGCTCCGGTACCGGATATTGGCCTTTGGATTAATGCTTTTCAGACGATGATATAACGTTTCTGCTTTATAAGAAGAAATATCCTGATGAGTATAGTTTTGGCGGTTCAAATTAGACTGTTCAATGGTATCGCCATCCACAATGGTGATATTTTCAAAACCAAAGCGCAGGGCACATTCAGCAATATTGCTGCCTATACCACTCCCTGCAAGGAGAATCGAGAAGTTTTTAATTGCTTTCTGCTCTTCTTCCTGCACGTATAACCTGTTTCGAGAATATTTTGTTTCCATTGCTGTTATTTTAATACAAAAATAGGTTTATGCCTCCTAATTTTGACTACACAATAGTTTAGTTTTAAGTCTGAAAATCAAAATAAAAGCATGCGAAACATAGATAAAATATAGGATTTAAGCGAATCGTAATATTTTATTATTCAACAGATGGTGATTAAAATAGATAAATAAGCCACTTATGATCAGTTTACCATCCGGCTTATTAATTTTTAAGTCTATTTTCAAGATTTTCCAGCCTTTCAAAAATATCTGTGAAGATATTCTTATCTGCAGTTGAAACATATCCTACAATCTTATAATATTGCTGGAAAGCATTGTTTGTTGATTGATTGTCAGATGAATAATGAAGTGTTTCATTGGTGTAAACCAATAATTTATGAATAGGATCTGTATTCAGGTCAGTTTTATTTAGAAATACAACATCTCCGTATTGATATTGTGGTAACAGATGCTTTTCTGTAGTAAATTCATAGATCAGATCAACAGATGCTAATATTTTTTGCAATATTGATACATTGGCGCTATCGCTTTCCGTTGTTACTTGCGCTTCATTATTATTCTGAATAGATAATTCAGGGAAAAGCAAAAGCTGATCTGTATTGGAAACACTTCCCAATTGGTTTGTCTGTAGGGCTTCTGTGAGAAATTTATCAAGATTAAGATTAAAATGATTCGCAACTTTTAGTATTGTTTCGATTTTTGGTTCTGCACGTCCTTCCTCATAAGAGCTAATCACCCCTCTGTTTAAATCAAACAAGTCTGCAAAAGCCTTTTGGCTTAGTCCTTTCACCTGTCGTATTTTCTTAATATTACTCCCAAAGAAGCTCATGTTGTCTAAAATTTTTTGCAAATATAGCGAATGTGAAGTCAACGGATGATAAAAATATTTGCAATTCAGATGCGTTGTGTACAAAATGAGTCAGCTATCATGAAAAATCTATTATCATGAATCCGTCTCTTTTCTTTGTTAGAAATTCCTACAAATAAAATATAATCTGTACCTGTAATATTGTGTACTTCTGTATCTGTATCCAAACATAAAGACTCCATAATTTTGTTAAGCAAGAAGAGTACTTATGGAAATGATAGTTCAACGTCAGGAGCAGATTCAGTATGCCGAAGCTTATATTTCGGACATGCCGGAGCTGAAAAATATTTTCCTGCAGATGAAAGAAGTAAAGAAAGTAGACCCGAATTTCGGACTTCCTTTTATGTTGGTAAAAAAGAAAAATGAGATCGTTGCATTTGCCAGTCTTATTGTGAATGAAAAGAATGAAATCTCTTTTATAATGTATGATAGAAACAGAATGTCAGAAGCAGAAAAGAGAGCGTTTTCTTCTCATGCTGAAAGATATTTTAAAAATAATAATACGCCTAATTTCAGGGATTCAGAACAATTAAAAAGCAGTATCAGCAGAATGATCAGCTGGCTGAATCTTGAATAAAGAATGATAAAATTGTACATTTACTTAAAACAGTAATACGATGCCGAAAGATGTTCTGTATCTTAAAATAGCCAACTCTGTCACAGAGCAGATCAAAAGTGAAACCCTGCAGTTTGGAGACAGGCTGCCTTCACTGAGAAGTGCCCAAAAGTTATATAACGTAAGCCTGAATACCGTAAAACAAGCTTATATGGAACTTGAAAGCAGGTCGCTGGTAGAATCACGTCCTAAATACGGATATTATGTAAGCCAGACTTCCCAACGGAAGCTAGCCCTGCCTTCTGTAGCTCAAATGAAGCTTTCGGAAGGGAAAAATACACCTCAGGATCTTTTTGATAAAGTATTCGGAACCATTGCCGGTACAGATGTGACACAGTTTGCCTTGGGGATTCCCGGGAAAAGCCTTCTTCCGGTAGCCAAGATGAAAAAATGCATGATTGATGTGGTGAAGAGGAAAAGTGACAGCGGGGTCAATTACGAGTCGGTGCAGGGAAGTGAACAGCTTCGGCGTGAAATTGCCAAATGGGCAATGGTAATGGAGGGGAAAATTACAGAAGATGATCTGGTTATTACTTCCGGAGCAATGAATGGAGTATATAATTGTCTGATGGCTGTTACCAAACCTGGTGATTGCGTAGCGGTGGAAAGTCCGGTCTATTTTGGAATCCTTCAGGCCATTCATTTATTAGGATTGAAGGCTGTAGAAATTCCTACTCATCCCATTACAGGAGTGGATCTGGATGCTTTAAAAAAAGTACTCCCAAAACTTTCTGCATGCTGTTTTGTGGTCAATTATAACAATCCGTTAGGATTTCAGATGCCTGATGAGAACAAAAAAGAGCTGGTAAAAATGCTTACTGAGCAAAATGTTCCGCTAATTGAAGATGATGTCTACGGAAACATCTATTTTGGAGCAGGAAGACCAAAACCCTGTAAATTTTATGATGAAGCAGGAATTGTGATGTGGGTGGGATCAGTTTCCAAAACATTGGCTCCCGGTTTTAGGACAGGATGGGTAGCTCCCGGAAAATTTAAAGAGAAAATTATCCGCCAGAAGCTTGTTCAGACGGTTTCCAGTCCGTCATTATTTTCAGATGTGATCTCAGATTTCCTTTCCCATGGAAGGTATGATCATCATCTGAGAATGTTCAGGAAAAAACTCTACGCCAATTATCTTCAGATCCAGAAATCGGTGATTGAATATTTTCCGGACAATACCAAAATCTCAGAACCTAAAGGCGGTTTTATGCTCTGGTTGGAACTGGACAAGAGAATCTGTACAGAAGATCTTTATGATATAGCATTTGAACAGAAAATAAACTTTGCCCCCGGAAGAATGTTTTCACAGTATAATCAGTACCAGAACTGCATGCGTTTGAACTATGCCCTGGAATGGACAGACAGAGTGGAAAGTGATCTGGAAAAACTGGGGAAAATGATAAAAAACAGAATTTAATAAACCCTATAGTGATGAATGATAACAATAACGAAGTAAAAATTGCAGCCTATGAACCTCAGTATAAAGAAGCTTTCAAAGCTTTAAATGAAGAGTGGATCAAGACATTTTTTGTGATGGAAGCCAGTGATTATAAACTGCTGGATAATCCTGAAGAACATATTTTAAATAAAGGAGGATACATTGTTTTTGCATTGTTAAATAATGAAGCAGTAGGAACCTGTGCATTAGTAAAAGAGAAAGAGGAACCTCTTACTTTTGAGCTGTCAAAGATGGCGGTAAGCCCTAAAGCTCAGGGAAAGAAAATCGGCTATTTATTAGGAACAGCATTAGTGGATCTGGCAAAGAGCCTGAATGCTGAAAAAATAGTTCTGGAAACGAATTCTGTGCTGGTTCCTGCAATAAAGCTTTATGAAAAACTTGGTTTTAAGCATGTGCCCATTGTTGACGCAGGATATGACCGTGTAGATGTACAGATGGAACTGAATCTGAATATATAACAAAAAAAATATTAGAACTCGGATAGAAATATCCTTGTTCTAATATCAAAATTTAAATCTAATTGCTTTACTGTTTTATTTCTTGATGAAAGTCTTGGTCATTGACTTTTTACTTCCGTTGATTTTAATAAAATACACGCCCGCCGGAAGATTTCCGATATTGATTTTTTCATCATAATATCCTCTTGAAGACTGTAGAGGTGTTGTTGAAACAATCGAGCCCTTACTATCAATGATTTCTGCTTTAATATCTTTATCCTCAGATTGATACTGAATTCCAATGAATGTTGATACAGGATTCGGATAGATTTTAAAATCATCAGCTATTATTTTCGTGTCTTTTGCTGCCAATATTTCCTTGGAACAAACCGGAATTCTATTGGTTCCATCAATTCCCCATGAAGTCTGTACCGGAATGCAAAGCCAGTTCAATACAGTAGGGAAATGATCTGTTTCTCTTGTTGTGGAGGTATAATCATACACTTTAAAATTGTTGACTGTATTGACATTATACGTTGGAGAACCTGTCACGGTCATATTATTTGCATTTGGGCCTGAATCTGTCAACGTGTTTCCTGAAGTTTCATTACATCTCCAGTTAGCCACTAGCTGAGCATAATAAGGATGCGAAGAAGTAATATTCTGGTTAGCCCAATTTACTATCACATCATTTGGAAGTGCAGATTTCCATACTCTTACATCTTTATAAGAAGCTGCGAGATTAATTCCATACGTATTTGTTCCATCCTGATTTAAAGTTAAAGGAAGCCCGGAATCAATATTTCCAATGGTATTCATTTTAGCAAAAGTTACAGGAACGCCATCTTCATACAATGTTACAAGACCGTCTCTGTCAAAGCTTGCAGCAATATGTTTCCACTTATTAGTTTCCACTTTTCCTCCTACAAGGTCTATTCTATTGGTACCGTCACCAATGTTCATCTTGAAAGTCTGCCCGGAATATCCCGAGAAAACAAATCCTTTATTTTTCCCGTTAGCCCAGTTTTTATTACTGATCATTACCGGATCACTGGAATAAGAGGCGTTAGGTTTTACCCAAAATTCAATCGTAAAATCCTGATTCGCGCCAAAATTAAAAGGAGTCTGGTTCGTTGGTTTTGCATAAGTTCCTGCCGGAAAATTCAACTGATTAAAAGTTTTATTGGATTCCAGTACAGTTTTGCTGATCTGCTGCGGAGTAAATCCAGGGTTAGAATACACCGTAAAAATATTTCTTTCAGAAAGATTTCCACCTCCATGCGAACTGTCTACCGCTCCATGATCTGTGGTCAAAACGACTAACCAATCTTCGTTGTTATAAGAAGGTCTGTTTTTCATGGCAGCAACAATTTCTCCTATATAAGTGTCTGTTGTTTTAATAGAAGAAACATACTGAGGAACACTTGAAGAGAATCCATAAGAATGTCCTGCGTGGTCTACATCATCAAAATCTACAAAGAGAATATCAGGATTGTCATTCTGCAAAGCCGTTACAGCCGCATTTTTTACTGCGAGATCTGTTGCCAGATTAGTCTTCACATCCGCATTCTGTATGATTTTATCATTGATTGGGGCCCAGTGAGCTAGAGAAATCGTTCTCAGATTAGGATTGTAAGTTTCTGCTCTTGTTAAAAAGTCTGGGTAATTCACATAGTTTGGACTGGTAAAGTTATTGTCCTGAACATTATGTTTGGTGTGCCATACTCCGGTAAGCATAGTGCTCCATCCGTTTCCGCTCCAGGTAGTGGCAGCGCAAAGACCGTCAACAGAATAGATAGACTGACTGATGAGGTTTTGGATGTTGGGAGTGGGAGTAGACATCATTACATCTGCTCGGCATCCGTCAATACCGATAAAAAGGACTTTTTTGGTCTGAGCTCCAAGGAAACAGCTCATTACAACAGCCATTGAGAATAGTTTTGTTTTCATAGGAAAAAAGAGTTTTTTAAAATTGAAAAGTTTACAAATAGTAATTTATTTTTAACTATTGTAAAATTAGTTTACTATTTGTAAACATATGTGAACTGGAAATTAATTAATTGATAATTAAAAAGTTCCGAAAAGAAGGTTAAATGTTTAACCACAAAAGTCACAAAAACGAATAAAAACCTGTTTATTTTAAGTGACGAGCTTTGAGAATATAAAGTTCATAAAAGTATTCGGAAATCTCTGCTTTTCACAAATAGTCAATCAAACGTACGATATTCCCCTCCTCCGGAGGGGTATCAAATTTATAATTTGACGGGGTGGTAAAAACACAAACATTTTCAATGGATTACCACGAAAACATTTGTGTCAAGAAGTACTAAAAAATAGTTTGAAAAAGAAGTTATTAAAGAAGATCTTCAGCTTCAGAAATGGTATTCAGAATATAATCAGGAGCAGCTTTTTCCAGTTCTCTTCTGCTTTGAGCCCCTGAAAGAACAGCAATCGTTAATCCACAGCCTGCATTTTTGCCCTCTTCAACATCAATTACAGAATCTCCCGCTTTTAAAACTTTGTGAGCTTCAGTGATATTGAATTTCTTCATGGCAAGATGAATCATTTCAGGGCTCGGACGGCTTTCCAAAACATCATCTGCAGTGATTAATGCATCAAAATGAATACTTTCTTTCCAGTTGAGTTTATTCAAAAGCTGATGAGCGATTTCAGAAGTATATCCTGTATTCAAAACAATCTTTTTATTCTGAGACTTCATGTGAAGAAGAAAATCTTCAGTACCATTGATGGGCTTTATCTCAAGGTTTTTATACGATTCTTTTAGCTGATCAGAAAAATTCTCAAAAATGGCAGGAGCATCCTCTTCATTTCCATTGATTTCTTTTAAAAGACTTGTGATGGCTTCCAGTTTTTCCATTCCGGCGCAGCTGGATAATACTTTTTCAAGGCTTACAACATAGCCGTAATCATTCACAGCGTTGGTAAGTGTTTTGTATACTACATTGTCTTCATCAATCGTTGTTCCGGCCATATCCAGAACCAGTAATTCTATATTTTTCATTTGAATTTTATGCGTAAATTTTTTCAATATTAAACTTGGAGAAACCACCGCTTCCCGTCATTCCTTTTCCTCCGATACCGGTTACAATATGAATATTGGCAGAAGGGCTGTGCTCAAAAATATCTTTGGTTTTGCACTGAGAATAGATTCCAAACCATCTTCTCTGGATTTCATAAGTCGGAAGATCAATAATTTTTTTAGCCTCATGAATCATGAATTCGTCAATCTCCATATTAAGATCATATCCAAGATCATCAGCATTTTTAGCATCAGCATACTCATGAGAATCTCCGATAATGACAGACCCATCCAAAGCTTGTTTGAATAAAATATGAACCCCATATTTCTTTTCAAACGAATTTGGGTCTTCTAAAGACTTGATTTTCTGAAAAGAAGGACATTCGCTGAATGATTCATACCTTCTGACAGACAGCCCGGTAAGAATATTCCCCTGAAGCGAGTAGATTCCCTGCGGTTTGGTCTGAAGCATCTGAAGTTTACTGACTTCCAGGTCGCTGTCATTGAATACTTTAGGATATAAAATCTTGAACTCATGGCCGCCGCAGATAATGATTTTAGAAGTATTGAATTCCGTTCCATCTGCGGTTACAGCGGTACATTTCTGATCATCTTCATTCGTTTCAAGAACGGTTGTATTATAGAAAATCTGCAGACCCATTTTTTCCTGCAGCAGCTTGTGGAGTTTTACAATCATATCTGCAGAATCTACTGAAAGTTCCTGCGGGAAAAATAAACCTCCTTTACAATAATCCGAACGGAGACCGTCATATTTTTTGATACAGTCATTTTTAGATAGTAAAACAGACTCATAATCATTGTTTCTGTTGATTTCATAAAGTTCTTCAATCAGCTGAAGTTCTTCGTCGTTGGAAGCAATATATACAGATCCGTTTTGTCTGATGGTAAGGTCTGCTTGGGAGTGAAGTTCGTTATAGATGGCAAGACTTTCTCTTCCGAAATTCTGCCATTTCAGATCCATCCCAGAGGGTACGACCTGTCCAAAATTTCTTACAGTAGCCCCTTGAGGGACAGAATTTCTTTCCAGTATAGCTACCTTAAGATTTTTCTTCAGCGCATGATAAGCATGGAATGTTCCTAAAATTCCACCTCCTACAACGATTAAATCAAATTTTGTTGTCATTGTATTATAATTTATAAGATTTTCGACGTATCGAAATTGATGAATTGATTAGAGTTTGAGTTTAAGTTTGATTTCGGCTTGGATTTGTTCCTGAAAGCCAGAAAAGCAATCACCGAAAGAACAAAAACCGTTACGGTGATGATATAATTTAAGTTGATATAAAAATGTAACCATGAAGTCTTAGCCGAACCGAAGTTTTTATACAGCAGAATCAAGACACTTCCAAGATACCCGAACGAGTCTACAATATAAATGAGGAAACCTACATTTCCTTTGATTTCAAATGCTGCAATCATCCGGTCAAAATAAATTCCGTTAAAAGGAATATAGCAGATGTACATTCCAAAACCTGAAATCGTCATCCATAAAAACGGAGATAAAGAGCCCTGCTGAAACAGATAAGTAGAAAGCCCTACGGTGAGAATGCCTGCAAAAAGAATATAATGATAGTAAGCAAATGCTCTTTTATTATTCTTCACTTTCACCATAAAACTTAAAATCAAAAGGACCATCACCGCAATAGGAATCTCCGTTAAGGTGAAAATAGAACTGTCAAGATTAAAACGCAGTCCGTCCCAGATTTCTCGGTTGAAATTATCTCTGAAGTCCCTTAAAACCGTTAAACTGATATACAAAAATATGATACAAACAATCGGTACAAAAAACTGCTGGATCAGTGCTCTTCTTTCTGCGCCATTCAACGGCTGTCTTTTGTTTTTAAGCAAAATATCCTCGTCTGAAGGTTGGGGAATTTTTTCTAGAAGAAGTCCGAAAAGAAGTAAAGGAATAACAAAAATAAGTCCGGCAGAAAACGGCATCCAGAACTCTGAAATGGAGAAAGTGTCCATTAGAAATTTCCCTACAGATTTTGTAAATCCTGAAGAAACTACGAAGCTTGAACATAAAAATAAGCCTATAATTTCCGTGGTTTTACGTCCTTCAATGTAGGAAAAAACAATTCCCCAGATCATTCCTAATGGGATACCGTTGATGAACATAAATATAATATTGTAAGGAGCAGGAACGGCTGCAAATCCTAACAACGCAAGTTCTGCAATGGCAATAAAAACGAATAAGTACGTGAGCCTTTTCTGAGGTTTCAGTTCAGAAATAAATTTGATTCCGATGAATTTTGAGATAAAATATCCTACCGTCTGGGCAATGATAATCAGAATCTTATAATCTACCCCTAAATAGGAAAGTCCCTCGAAAGATGCTACGGTAAAAGGTTTTCTGAAACCGTACATGCAGAAGTAAACACCGAAAGCAGCAAATGCAGCCTTCAGTGTTACTAATGTTTTTTTATTGATTGTTCTGGCCATAGTAATGGGTTAGAAGTTCAGTTTTACTCCAAGATTGAATCGTACTCCATAATATTCTACCTGCTCAGGACGGTCTTCATTTTTACCAAAGTGATAAATCAGAGGTTTGTTCAGAATATTGTTGACATCTGCGTATAAAGTCAGGTATTTTGTAAACTGGTAAGAACCTCCGAAATCAAGATTGCTGTATTTACCATAATAAGAATCGTTGATATCCTCTTCAGCATATTCCACAGCGTATTTTCCTTTGTAGTTGTAAGCCAGTCTTGCATTGAATCCTTTTTTCTCAAAGAAAAGCTGGGCATTGTACAATTCTTTTGCCTGATAGGGAAGGGCTACCGTTCTCCCGCTTGGTTTTTCCATTTCAGAAGTCATGAATGTAGCATTCAGCTGTACTCCGAAATACTGTAGAAACCCTGGAAGAAAATCAAATCTTTTATTGATTCCCAGTTCAATACCTCCTAACCATGCTGCTTTTCCATTGTTTGGAGCAGTAAACTGCACACCGGTGATTCCGTTATAGTTTCCAATAAAAGAATCCTGGAAAATAGGATCTGTAATTGATTTATAGAAAACACCACCACTTAGAATTCCTACATTGGAAAAATAATATTCTCCCATCAGGTCAAAATTCAAAGAATAAGTAGGATTAAGGTTGGGATTTCCTCCTTTGAATTCGTTATCTGCTTCAATATAAGTTCCTCCTGGCGTAAGATCTCCAAAATTGGGTCTTGAGAACGTTCTTGTGGCTGCAAAACGAAGGTTTGTTTTATCATTTAATGTATATTTCAAATGAACCATCGGAAGGACAGCCAGGTAGTTTTTGGTATTTTCTACAGGAGTCAGTACATCATCATTTACACTGTATCCTTTTACTTTGGTATTGGTGTTTGATAATCTGATTCCTCCTAAAATGGTAATTTTATCATTCAGTTTATACGTTGCCATCCCATAAGCATCCGCATGTTTTTCAAACACATCAAAGTTTCTTCCTAATGCTTTATTATATTCCAGTGCTTCGGAATCAGCAGTATTAATTTTCAGATTTCCCTGATGATCATACCAGAACTGATTCATTCCATTGGTGGAAAGTACTGGCCCAAAAGTATTCCCGATGTGGGCATTCATTTCACTTAAATATTTCGGTCCATTGGGCTGGGCTGTGATATATTGAGAAAAATCAGACAGAAGAGGTGCGGTGCCATTGCTCCAGTTGTAGAAAATATCAGAGAACTTCGCATTACGCTCTTTATCTCTGTATTTAAAACCATACTTTAAAGTCAGTTTATCAGAAGCATTGATCTCATGGTTGAATGCCGCTACGATTTTATCCTTTTCCTCTACAAAAACTTTATAGAATTCAAGATCTGTAAATCTCATTTGAGAAGCATCCATCTTAAAGTTCAGGTCACTGTAAAAACCAAATAAAGCATCCGGATTTTTATAGTCTAATTTTCCTCCATCCGCTTTCCAGTAAGCTCTTGGGCCATTTCCATGATTGGAAATATAATCAGGATTGATCCCTACACCAGATTGCGTATACTTGATGACATAGTAGGAGTTATTTTGTTTGTCTGGGATATTTCCATACTTGAACTTATTGTCATAATAAGATAAATCCCAGTCGATTTTTCCTTTATTTAATTGATGAACCGCGCCCAAAGAAACCGAAGTAAGCTCTGTAATCAATAAATTGTGGATATTCTGAAGCTCAACTCTCGCCGTATTGTTGGCGCTGCTGAACTTATCGAATCGGATTCTGTGTTTGTAATGGGTCTCGTCATCTGATAAAGTACCATACATTCCTTTTAAATAGAAAGTTGTTTTCGGAGATAAAACATATTCAAAAGCAGTATTGATCCCCGTAGTTTTTCTGACTCCGTTATAATCACGAAGCTCCAGTCTGAAAACACCTTCATCACCACTTCTTCTCGCTTCAAAATTATCTGTAGACCAGTTTCTTATGAAATGGGCAAAATTGAACAAGTACCCGAATTTCTTATCTTTTGTTCTTCCTCCATATAAAAAGCCAAGATTGTAAACACCTTTATCTGCTTTTGCATTATATCCGCTTCCAATCGTTGCTTTGAATTCTGTCTTCATTGGGGGAGTTTTGGTGATAAAGTTTACGCCACCACCAATTCCGTCTGCTTCCATATCTGGGGTAAAAGACTTGTTTACATGTACATACGAGATCAGTTCTGTAGGAAAGAAGTCGAAAGCTGTAGCTCTGGAAGTCGTTTCTTCCTCAGCCGTTGGAAGTCTGTTTCCATTGATGGTTGTAGATGCCCAGAATGGTGGAAGTCCTCTCAGGGAAACAAATCTTCCTTCTCCCTGGTCTCTTTCAATGGAAACTCCCTGTACACGCTGTACCGTCTCTGCAGCATTTCTATCTGGTAGCTTTCCGATTCCGTCTGAAGCAATCACATTGGTAATATTGATCGCATTTTTCTGAAGGTTCAACGCTCTTGCTTCCGTATTTTTCAGCGTTCCCGTAACCACTACTTCATCAATGTTTTTTCGGGGCTGGGAAAGTTTTATGATTCCTAAATCAACTGTTTGCTCTTGTTTCAGATCAACATTGATGTCCGCTGATTCATAACCGATATAGCTGATTTGTAAAATATATTGACCTTCTTTGATATCATTGATGGTAAATTTTCCTTCAATATCAGTTATTATATTTCTGGATAAACCTTTTATTTTGACTGTTACCCCGGGAAGAGGCTGGCTGTCGTCAAGAACAGTTCCTATAATTAACTGTTTCTGCGCTGAAACAAAGACAATGAAACAGACAAAAACAAGGGTAAGTAATTTCTCTAAATTTGTTTTCATTTTTACATATATTAAATTTTTTATGCAAATCACGCTAATAATTTTAATATATATAAATATTTCGTATTAAGTATTGTTTAACAAATAAGTGCTATTTGTTACGCTTATTTTACTTTAAGGCCAACTGAAATCAACTTTAGGAAATCAATTAAAATGAAGGTTAATGTCGCTATTTCAACGCTTTGTGTAAATAATTCTTAAAAATAATAAGATGGAAAATCTCTGAAAAAGCATAGTATTTTGATTCATATTTCGTTCATCTCGGAAGAAAATAGAAAAACAAAAGTTGCATATTTGTAAACTTTTATATTGTCTGAAAATTAGAAATTGAAGGATAATGAGTAAATGGCTGTTATTTTAAACGCAAAGTTTAATGATTCAAATAGTATATATATAAGGATACAAAGATTGCAACTTTGTCGCTGATGAAGTGGATACATTTGGAATGAATCTATTCTAGAGGTGTCATTCTGAATGAAATGAAATGTAATGAAGAATATTATGTTATTGAATGCAAATAAGATTCTTCCTTCGTCAGAATGACAAAAGTCAAGTAAAAACTTTCAGTTAAAAAATTCCTATTAAGCAGTATAAAAGTAAAGAACAAGCATCACGCAGCTTTCATCGCTGATGCTTACCGGAACGTGAGGAAACTTCCCGTTGAAATATAAAGAGTCACCTTCTTTTAAGATGATTTCTTCATTATCAATCACATATTTCACTTCCCCTTTCAGGATATATTTGAATTCCCAGGCATCTGTAATTACTTTTTCCCTTTTAGAATTGGGTTCAAGAGTCAATAATACCGCTTCAAAACCTAAAGAATGAAGACTCTTGCTGAAGATATGCATGTATTTAAACCCTTCAGCCTCTACTTCCTTTTCTATGACTTGCTGGTTTTCTTTCGGAACATAGATGAATTTGGCGTTGGATTTTTTTTCAACCCCTTCGAAAAAATAACTGGCATCAATCTCAAGAGACTGGATCAGATCTAATAGAACAGGAAGCGAAGGAATTGTTCTTCCGTTTTCAATCCTGGAAACAAGACCGTTGCTTACATTCGCTTTGAAGGCCAGATCATTGATGGTTAAATTATTCTTTTTTCTAATATCCTTTAATCTCTTACCGATACCTATTAAAAAGTCATTCATACTGTGTGCAATTTAACCTGAATTATTTTTTCGTCATTCTATTAAAAGCAAAGGTAATATTATTCTATAGAGTTTAGATATGGGAGGGAATCAATTCATTGAAAATTATTATTTGCTTTCTCGGCTTCCACAAATTCTTTCGTCTTTTCTCCCCAATAAAATTTCCCTATTTTTGTAAAACTCCTTATTTCATTTATGAAAAAAATTATTCTTATCGAAGACGAAACCAGTGTAGTTTCTTTTATTAAAAAAGGACTTCAGGAAAATGGGTATGAAATTTCTGTGGCTTTTGACGGCCGTACAGGAGTACAACTGGTGCAGGCTAACGATTTTGATCTGGTAATTTTAGACATTATGCTACCGGAAATGAATGGGCTGGATGTCTGTAAAGAAATAAGAAAAACCAATCAGAGTGTTCCTATTTTATTTTTAACCGCTTTGGGAACTTCTGAGAATATTGTTCTCGGATTGGAAAGTGGGGGAGATGATTATCTGGTAAAGCCTTTTAAATTCATTGAACTGGTGGCTCGTGTGAAGTCTTTATTGAGAAGAAGCAATAACAACGGCCCTCAGGAAACCATAGAACCGGAACCGGATAATGAACATGTGTTTCAGTTTTCGGATCTGATGGTGAATGATTACACAAAGAAGGTAACCCGCGCAGGAGAAGATATTTCTCTTACTTCTACAGAATATAAGCTCCTGTTGTATTTTCTGAATAACCCGGAAAAAGTAATTTCAAGAGCAGAGATTCTAGATGCCGTCTGGGGAGTAAACTATGAGCTGGGGACCAATGTAGTAGATGTATACGTTAATTATTTAAGGAAAAAGCTGGATAGCCAGGATGATAATAAGTTGATTCATACTGTAATAGGGATGGGGTATGTGTTGAAAAAAACATAATGGATGTTTAATAAAGTCATTACAAATCAGACCAAAACGATGGTGCTTTTAATGTTGGTTTTTACAGCCATCATTTTGTTGTTCAGTGGTTTGGTGTACTTTTCGATCGTTAATTTTTCACATCAGAGGTTTTATGAGCTGCTGAAGATCAGAACGGCTACTATTGTTCAGATCGAAAAAAGCAAAGATCATCTCGACCTTCCAGAAAACTATATTCTCAACAGCCTGAATGATGAGGAACTTCCGATGGAAAAAGATTACGTTTTTGCTGTTCCCAGAGATTCCAATTTCAAAAAAATATCTCAGGAAGTTCATATTCCTGATTATTTCTTTAAAAATATTATCAAAGAAGGAGAATCCAATTATAATGATGAGGAATTCTATTATATAGGACAAAGCTTTAAATATGATAGTAAAGATTATATCGCTATTGCTTCTGCCAAAAACCACTATGTCATTTATTATCTGGGCTTTCTAAAAAGAACACTGCTTACATGTATTGTACTTTCTCTGTTCTTTAGTATGATCTTCTCTTTTTATCTGTCTAAAACCTTATTTAGGCCCATCTTAAAAATTACAGGAAAAGTAAAGGAGATCAGTTCTGAAAACCTTCACTTAAGATTAGAATCCCAGCCTGATAATAAAGAACTGAATGAGTTGGTGGACACGTTCAACGATATGCTGAACCGTATTGAAACCTCGTTTGAGACCCAAAATCACCTGATTGGAAATGTTTCCCACGAATTGAGAACTCCTCTTACTTCCATTATGGGAGAAGCTGATGTTGCTCTTTCCATCAGCAGAACGGCTGACGAATACAAAGAAACCCTCGGAATCATTCTGGATGAAGCCGAAAAGCTGGATAAAAAGATTAAAGCATTATTAATGATTGCCCAAACCGGATTCGATGGAAAGATCCAGAAAATGGATAAGGTGAGAATAGATCAGCTGCTGTGGGATGTTATTGAAACGCTGAGAAGAATAGATTCCAGAAACAATATCTATCTTGATATCAGCATGCTTCCTGATAATCCTAAAAAACTAAAAGTTCAGGGGAACGAACAGCTATTACACCTTGCAGTAGCCAATATCATCAGTAATGGCTGTAAGTATTCTAATTTTCAGCAGGTTAAAGTTTCTCTCGGAGCTACCAATACAGATGTCTACATTATTGTAAAAGACAATGGTATAGGGATTCCTGAAGTAGAAATGAATAAAATCTACGATCCCTTCTTCAGAGCCTCCAATACCAACAACTATGAAGGTTATGGAATAGGACTTCCATTGGCAAGAAACATCGTGAGAATGCATCACGGTGAACTGATCGTGAGTTCACACGAGAACCAGGGAACAACGGTGCAGATGCGCTTCCCAAATTTCTATAGTACACAGAAAAGGGAATAGTCTGATCTCTTTTATTTAGGCTAAAAACAATCTATAACAAACAATATTCATAAGCAATTTCGTCATTTTACGATGTCGTTTTTTGCTATATGAACTCCCGTTAACAATTTTCTAATCTCATTTTAATCTCTTTAATCACATTTTAATTCCGTTCCAAAGATCTTCTAATATGGTCGTTCTAATTTTGTATCATCAAAAAAGATAAACACAATACAAAATAATAAAGAACATGGCTAAAACAATTTTAATTGCGACAGATTACTCTCTTGAGTCATTGAATATATTGAAAAAAGTACTTAAGGAGAAAGACGCATCAGAAGATCAGAATCAATATAATATCCTTCTGACGTCCGGATATGATTCCGGAGATTCTATCAGAGATCTTTTATTCACGACCAAAACATCGGTTTTTAATAAAATAAGACCGGAAGAGTTCTGTGATGCCTATGGAATTATCAGTAATAAATATCCTCATCTTGTTAATAAAATCATTTGTGATGTTTTTACAGGGAGTTTCCAGAGAACATTCAATCAGTATGTAAAGGCAGAAAATATTGACGAAGCTTATTATTCTCCATCCATCAAAAGTAAAGGAAAAGGCAAGTTTGATCTGATTCCTTATATCAAAAAATGCAAAGAACTGCAATCCCATGAAATTACCGTTGAGGTAAGAGAAAGACTTCCGGAAAGAGGAAGACTGGCAGAGATCTTTGTAGAGGTCTAAATAAACACAAATTAAAAAAATAAAAAAATGTTAAGAAATTATAGTAACAGCAGGACACTGGGAGATAATATCAGGTTGGGGACGCTGACTGCCTTTACGGCAGGTACTATAAATATTGCTTCCCTATTGATATTCCTCTCTTTTACATCGAACGTAACGGGGCACTATGCTATTTTAGCCGCAGAAATAAGTAAAGGAAACTGGACGCAGGTAGCGGTCGTAGGCGGATGGATATTTTTGTTCTTCTTCGGAAGCTTTCTGTCCAACTTTATTGTCATCAATTTTAACAAGAAAAGTAAATATTTTGCCCATTCTATGCCGATTGCACTAGAAATCATATGTCTCCTTTTTGTTGGGATATACGGACAGTTTTACTATCAGAAAACATTAGAAGAAACAGAATATTTGGTAGCATTGATGCTTTTTGCCACCGGACTGCAAAACGGTCTTACGGCAAGTATCTCCAACTTCTCTGTGAAAACGACCCACCTTACCGGAACAACTACCGACTTAGGAATCCTGGCTTCAATGTTTACACAAAAGAAATACAGAAGAAATGGAGAGTTGATCGGTAGAGCAAAACTGTTGATGAGTATTATGCTTGCGTATGTAATGGGAGCTGTCTTCTCTGGATTGACTTATTATTATCTGGAATTCAGGGTATTCTATGTGATCAGTATATGTCTGCTGATTGTCATCGGGTACGATGCTTATAAAATTCATATCCGTCACTTCAATACGAACTACAGATATAACAGGATTTACAGAAAGGCCAATATTTTTGCTTATCTGTATGAGAAAATCCATGGAATTCCTAAAAGAGAGAAGAAACCAAAGCTTGTCTTTGAAGATTAAAATATAAAACACACTATTAATTTTTTGTATAAACTAGCTGTAAATGCCCTTATTTTATAATGAAATAAGGGCGTTTTTCTGAAAAATTATCTTGCATATCAGCATTTTTGTTATTTTTCACCATATTTTTCATGCTTATAGAAATGAAAATTTCCGGGGCAGGCAAATAAACACGCTAAAGCCCTTCATTACAAACATTAAAAAAAACAGTTGGGGATAAATAGGTGAAAATGTTGATAATTAAATATTAAATCACGGTTTTGGTATTTTAATTCCCGTTTTCATTGACTATTTTTGTAAGTTGATTTACGTTTTTATGTCAGATATTATTCAGCTTTTACCGGATCATGTAGCCAACCAAATTGCAGCGGGAGAGGTGGTGCAGCGGCCTGCATCCATCGTGAAGGAACTTTTGGAAAATGCTATAGATGCAGATGCAACGAAGATTGAATTGATCATCAGGGATGCGGGGAAAAACCTTATTCAGGTGGTAGACGACGGAAAAGGGATGTCTGAAACAGATGCCCGCATGGCGTTTGAAAGGCATGCTACCTCCAAAATCAAAGGAACAGAAGATATCTTTAAGATTGCCACAAAAGGCTTCCGTGGTGAAGCGCTGGCCTCTATTGCAGCGGTTTCTCAGGTGGAGCTCAGAACGAAACAGCAAGACACGTCTATCGGTACCAATATTTATATCGAAGGGGGAGTTTTCCAGTTTCAGGACCCGGTTCAGACAGCAGACGGATCAAATTTTTTAGTGAAAAATCTTTTCTATAACGTTCCTGCAAGAAGGAAGTTTTTAAAAAATAATAATGTAGAATTCAGACACGTCATTGATGAATTTCAGCGTGTTGCGTTGGCTCATGAAAATCTGGAGTTTTCTCTTTTTCATGATGATGAAGCTGTTTTCAGGCTGAGAAAAGGAAGTCAGATGCAGCGTATTGTAGATGTTTTCGGAAGAAAACTTCAGCCGCTTTTGATTCCTATTAAAGAAGATATTATCTGGTGTAAGCTTCATGGGTTTGTTGCCAAGCCTGAAGGAGCTAAGAAAGCAAGAGGAGAGCAGTTTCTTTTTGTGAACGGAAGGTATTTCAGAAGCCCATACTTCAATAAAGCAGTACAGGAAGCTTTTGAAGGACTGCTTCAGCCCGGATATGTACCTTCATTTTTCCTTTTCCTGGAGCTTGATCCGGAGAAAATAGATGTCAACATCCACCCACAGAAAACCGAGGTGAAATTTGAAGATGAACATCTTATTTTTGCTTTACTCAGATCAACCATTAAAAGATCTTTGGGTATTTATAATGTTTCTCCAAGCCTTGATTTCGACAGAGATCCGGAATTGGATGAAATGATGAATAAACCCATTCCAAGTAAAGGAAATGGCGGTGGAAGTGGTTTTGTAAAAATGCCCGAAATTATTGTAGACAAGGATTATAACCCGTTTTTGGAAGAAAAAATTGTAGTACATCCGCAGGAAATTCAGAATCTTACCGAAATGTATCATCAGAATCTTACCGCTGAACCTTCAAAGATCAATTTATTTGAAGATGAAGATTTTGACGAAGATTTGATGAGGCTTCCGAACGGCTATTGGCTTTTCAATAAAGGTGATGTGACATTAATGCTGGATCTCGGAAGAATGCACAGACTATTGGTTTCTGAAGGGAATAAATCTACCAGAAAATCAAACACAAATAGCCATGCTCTTCTTTTTTCTCTGGAATACCATATGAATGAGATTGAGAAAACAAAATACAATTCGATCAAAAAATATCTTCCAGAATTAGGGTTTGACATGAAAATTGCTCATGAAAGTGTACTTCGAATAGATTCTCTTCCTGAAGGGCTGAAAGAAACACAGGCGATGAAATTCCTGGAAAATCTTTTTGAAATCCTGGAATATAAAACAGAAGAAGAGTTTTTGCATTATTACCATAATCAATGGAACAAAATGCAGTCGAAGTCGAGATTTGACTTTATTTATAAAAAAGATGCGGAACAGCTGATCAAAGATTTTACAGCATTAGGTTTCCCGGAATTTTTACCGGATGGAAAAAGATGCTATTATGAAGTTCCGTTTAATGATTTTAAAAACAAATTTTAAAAAATTATGTTTAACAATATACCACCGATTACGAGGAATATTATTATAATTAATGTTATCGTTTATGTGATAACCAATTTTGTGTTCCCTAATTTATACAATACACTTTCAGGTTTTTATCCTTTTTCTCCCAATTTTAGATCTTGGCAGATTATTACGCACATGTTTATGCATGCTTCTATTTCTGAATCTATAGGAATAATGCATATTTTATTCAATATGTTTACATTGTTCAGTTTTGGGCCAATTCTAGAGCAGACATTAGGAGACAAAAAATATTTGATTTTATATTTTGCTAGTGGTCTAGGAGCATTCTTCCTTTTTAATTTATGGAATTTTGTGGAAGCTCAGCAAATTATTTCCCGCTTACAAAGTCTAGGCTTCAGCGCTTCTGAAATTTACCCGAAAGCAGCTCTTGATTATGTGGGAAGTATGAAGATTAGCACTACAACAGCCGAAGGACAGAAATTAGCTGGTGAATATTATAACTTATTAAGATCCCGAATGGTAGGGGCGTCAGGTGCTATTTTCGGGATAATAGCAGCATTTGCCACATTATATCCTGATTCTAAAATTGGAATCATGTTTATTCCGGTTCCAATAAAAGTAAAATACCTTCTGCCTATTATTGTTGTTGTTTCCATATACCTTGGTGTTTTCGGAAATGGAGGCGGTGTTGCTCATCTGGCTCACGTAGGAGGGGCTTTGGTCGGGTGGCTGTTGGCTCTAATTTGGAAAAAACATTTGTATCGTTTCAATTAAAATAATATTGTGAAGGTTTTCCGACTCATCCTATTCGTTCTGCATCTTGGAATTCTATTTTTGCTACTGGGTACATTATTAAATGCCTATGTTCCACCGAAGGTTTTTCCGTGGTTTAACTTGCTTTCCCTAGGCTTTCCGGTACTTATGATCTCTTATATCATTCTGACAATATTCTGGGTATTCAGCTGGAAAAAAAGAGCGTTTGTTTTTATGTTTGCAGGTCTTGCTTTTATTAATCCTGTAAAACGATGGGTGAATTATTCATCTCCGAAAAATGGAGATTCAGAAATAAAATTAGTTTCCTTCAATACCAGAGCAGGCGGAAGAGGAAATAAAGAGATTGCTCCTTATCTGAGGTCTCAGGATGCAGATATTGTTCTATTACAGGAAGATGCGGGCAAAGATTATCAATTTGATGGTTATCAAAAAGCAAATTCCGGAGGAGGTTTAACGATTTTGACCAAGCATAAAATCATTAAACAGCAGATTATAGATCCACAAGACGAAAATGTAAGAATTCCTGGATTACAGGTTGATATAGAAATTAAGGGTAAGATATATAGATTCATTGATGTCTATCTTAATCCTTTTCGGTTCGAAAAAGATATGGTGAAACTTAATGGAAATACCGATACCAACGAACAAAAAATAAAAGATGTTGTTAAAAGGCTGATTCCTACATTTAAAAAACATCAGGAACAGGTAGCGCTCATTCGGGAAGTTATTGATAATTCACCTTATCCTGTTATCCTGGCTGGAGATTTCAATTCTGTGCCTAATTCTTATGAATACTATCATCTGTCGGACGGACTTGAAGATGCATTTTTAACTGCTGGAAAAGGAAGTGCAACCAGTTTTCACGACTACAAATTCCCAATTAGAATTGACTATGTTTTTTCCTCAAAATCAGTAAAGGCAATATCTTATAAAGTTGACCGTTCTGTAAGTATTTCAGATCATTATCCTGTCATTGTGAAATTTTCAGCGGAGAGCAAATAATCATAAAAAGAGTTAAAATTGTCTGCTTGGTAGGATTTTTGTTGAAAGAAAACCGTACCAAGACCGTTTTTTCATGAAGTCGAATCAGATATTACTATTTATACATATCGTTATTGCTGTTTTGCTGTTATGCACATTAGGGAATGCATGGATTCCGCCTAATCTTTTGGGCAATCTTAACCTGCTATCGCTTGGTTTCCCCTATCTGATATTGGCACATATCATTCTTACCCTGATATGGATCTTTAAAAAACAAAAAGTAGCTATTGCTTTTGCATTAGGTACCCTTATTTTCTATAATCCAATCAGACGATGGGTCAACTTTTCTCCGAAAACAGAAAATGTAAAGTCAATACGGGATATTAAAGTATTGACATTTAATGTAAAATACGGAGAATACGGCTGGGATAAAGTAAAAAATTATATCAAAGAGCAAGATGCAGATATTATTCTTGTGCAAGAGAAAGATACCAACCGCGCCATAAAGCGGGATCTTATAAAATATCCTTCGGTCATTCTGAAAACAAAACATAAAATTGTAAGACAGGCAGAACTGATTGATGAGAAAGCAAGAGGAAATTCATTCTATGCTGATATTGATATCAATGGAAAAATAGTCAGAATCGTAAATGTTTATCTTGAGCCTTTCAGACTTCATAAATCTATGTTTACGAAGCTTGACGGCTTAGGTTTTGGAAATGTATCCGCATTACTTTCTCATATGATACCTACATTCCAAGCCCATGAAGATCAGGTGAAGAGAATCAGAAAAATGGTAGATTCATCACCTTACCCGGTTATTTTGGCCGGAGATTTTAATTCTGTTCCCAATTCTTATGAATATTATAACCTGGGAAAAGATCTTCAGGATGCTTTTTTAGTGGCAGGAAAGGGGAGTGCAAGCAGTTTTCACGACTATAAAGTGCCGTTGAGAATTGATTATATCTTCAGTTCAAAATCTATCATTCCTTTAAGCTATAAAGTAGACCAGTCTGTGAAATTATCGGATCACTATCCTGTAATTGCAGAATTTCTGCTAAATTAGTTCCATGAAAAATATACTGTCTGCGATTTTTATTTTTACCATCCTCTTTACGGCATGCTCCAAGAAAGAATCTCCGGGATTTGCTGCTGAACAGGAAGTTAAGATGAATTATGATACTATTGCTATTGATTCCTTTTCCACAGGAGCTGTTTCAGTAGATATCGCCCGCAAGATAAGAATGTCTTCTCCGCAATATCTGGATTCTGTAAAACAGGCTAAAAAGCTTTTGGAAGAAGAGAATAAGCTAAAAGCAGAACTTGAAAAAGAGAATAAAACAAAACAAGAAGAGGAAAAGAAAAAGGCAGATGCAGAAAAAAAGCAAAAACCTTTAGAAACGCCTTCAACTCCAGACTCTAAAACACAATAAAGTCAATATCATTAAAAAAATAGGCCATATGAAAAAGCAAATCCTGGCAGCTGTAGTGATCTCTGTATTCACTGTAGCATGTACAAAATCAACAACAAAAACAGAGCAAGTAGAAAATGCTGATGGATCGGTAACAACAACTACCACCACCGTTACTGACACTCCAACCACTGTTGATACAGCAAAGATCAACAATGCAAAAGAAGATGTGAAGGCGAAGGTAGATGCAGCGGGAAATAAGATTGACGATGCTGCTCAGAAAGCAAAAGATAAAATAGATGCAACAGCCGATAAAACGAAACAAGATCTTCACAAAGCCGGACAAGACATCAAAACCGAAGCAAATAAAGTAGGAAAAGATATTAAAACCGGAGCTAAGGAAGTAGGACAGGATGCTAAAGAAGCTGCCAAAAAAGGAGCTTCAAAAGTAGAGGAAGCCGCGAAGAAAATGAAGGAAGATTTAAGTAAATAAAAATAGAAAGCCGTAATTCAATTGAGTTACGGCTTTTTTATTTATTAACTGGAAAGTATAATCTTAGTTTTTATTCATTTCCAGCAAAGGTTCAATATATTCTCTGTCGTTGCTCAATCTCGGGACTTTATTTTGCCCTCCAAGTTTTCCTTTAGCTTCCAGCCAGTGATAGAAAAGGTTGGTTTTAGCAATATGTACAATAGGTCTTTTAAGGGTTATATTGTTGTATCTCTTCGCTTCATAATCAGAGTTGATCGTCTTTAAATGTTTGTCAAAAGCATCAATAAAGCTGTCCAGGTTATCCGGATGCTGGCTGAATTCAAAAATCCATTCATGAGCACCTCCTTCGTTTCCTTTCATAAAAACAGGGGCTCCAGTGAAATCTGTGATTTGTGCTCCCGTAGCTTCACAGGCTTTTGAAAGGGCAGATTCTACATTGGTAATCATCAGTTCCTCTCCAAAAGCATTGATATAATGTTTGGTTCTTCCTGTTATTTTGATTCTGAACGGGTTGGTTGATGTAAAGACAACGGTGTCACCAATCAGATATCTCCATAGACCGCCGTTGGTTGTAATAACCATTGCATAATTTTTCCCCACTTCCACATCTTCCAGGCTTACTACTTTTGGATTCGAAAAATGGAACTGATCCATAGGGATGAATTCATAAAAGATACCATAATCCAGCATCAGTAGCATTTCATCACTGTCTGACCTGTCCTGTATCCCGAAGAAACCTTCAGAAGCATTGTAAATTTCGTAGTAATTGATGTTTTTTCCGATGATCTGCCTGAATTGTTCCCTGTAGGGCTTGAAACTGATTCCACCGTGAAAAAACACCTCCAAATTAGGCCATAGCTCTGAAATACTTCCAATATTGGTTTCCTTTAATACTTTTTGAAGAAGAACCATCATCCAGCTTGGTACCCCAAGGATACTTCCCACGTCTTCATTTTTTACTTCAGAGGTGATCGCTTTCAGTTTGCTTTCCCATTCTCCCATCAAAGAGACTTTCTTGCTTGGAGTGGTAGTAATTTCTACCCAAAACGGAAGATTATCAATTAAAATAGCGGATAAATCTCCAAATTTCGTGTTAAAGTCGGCATACAGTTCAGAACTTCCTCCTAAACGTAAATTTTTATAATTAAAAAGTTGATTTTCAGGATGGTTATTGGCGTAAATGGACACCATATCCTTTCCTGCCTTCATGTGGCAGTATTCAAGGCTTTCCGCAGAAATAGGGATAAATTTGCTCTTGGCATTGGTAGTTCCCGATGATTTGGCAAAATGTTTAATGAGCCCGGGCCAGCTTACATCCTTCTGTCCCTGCCTTGCTTTTTCAATATAAGGCTCCATTTCTTCGTAGGTAACGATAGGAACCTTGTTTTTAAAATCCTGATAACTTGATATAGAATTGAATCCGTATAATTTACCATATTCCGTATCTTCTGCATGAAACAGCTGAGAAAAGAGTATACCTTTCTGGGTCTCAATGGGATGGTCCATGAAATTCTGTATCTGATCTATCCTTTGGCGGATGAACCAGTTGACTACGGTATTGAAAAGTGCTTTGGTTGCCATTCCAACAAATATAATGATATTTGAATTTTCTGAAAATTTTTTACAGAATTAAATAAAAAAACCGTTACAAAATATGTAACGGTTTGATATTTAGATTATTGTTTCTTAGCAATACTCGTCATATGCAGCCTGAAGGTTTGCTGCGATAGCTCCTGCAGGGTTTCCTTCGATGTGGTGTCTTTCCAGCATGTGAACCAATTCACCATCTTTGAAAAGGGCTACACATGGAGAACTTGGAGGGAATGGAGCAAGGTGTTTTCTTGCTTCTACTACAGCCTCAGTATCAAATCCTGCAAATACTGTTGTTAAATGATCAGGTTTCTTATCTCCAGTTAAAGAGTATACAACTCCCGGTCTTGCAGCACCTGCAGCACAACCACATACGGAGTTAATAACCAATAACGTAGTTCCGGACTGCTTCAGTGCATCTTCTACCTGAGTTGGCGTTGTCAAGTCCTGGAAACCTTTATCTGTAAGCTCTGCCTTCATAGGCATTACTAAATCTGTTGGATACATATATTTTGTTTTTTATCTCCACAAAGTTAAGCAATTCTTTGCTTTTGTTCAATATATAAAAACTATCAATAGATTAGTCATATAAAATTAATCAAATATTAATACTGTAATAATATTCAAAAAAATGTGAATTAAGACTAGGAATAATGGAAAATTATTATTAATTTTGAAATGATTCTGAAAAACAAACGGCCATGAAAAAAACATTTAATGCTTTCCCTCAAGCAATCAACCACTTAATTACTTTCTGAAATATGGTAGTATCTTAATTCTTTTTTCAGTTTAGAATCAAAACTGATTAACAAACTTTAATATCCAAAGAAAGTGAAACCCGGAACTGAAAAGTTCCGGGTTTCTTAATCAAATCGATATGCAAAGGTTGTATATCCTAATGTAAATAGTTGATAGGAAATAAGTTGATGGTTTATAGGATGGCCATCAAAGATGATCTTTCAACTAAGACAGGAGCTTTTTAGCCATCTCGGAAATACTTTTCCCGTCTGATTTTCCAGCTAATGTTTTTGATGCAGCTCCCATTACCTTCCCTAAATCTTTAATAGATTCAGCTCCGGTTTCAGAAATAATATTTTTAATTTCTGTTTCTAATTCTTCAGCAGAAAGTTGTGTTGGTAAAAACTTCTCAATTACTTTCATCTGAGCGTCTTCTACTTCTGCAAGATCCTGTCTGCCTTGAGCGGAAAACTGTTCGAAAGAGTCTTTACGCTGCTTGATCATTCTCTGCAGAATGGCAATTTCCTGTTCTGCAGAAACTTCAGCACCTCTTGCTTCTGTTTTTAAAAGAAGAATCTGAGATTTTACGGCACGAAGAGAGTCCAGAGCAACTCTGTCTTTCTCTCTCATGGCTGTTTTTATAGCTTCGCTTATTGTATTTTCTAAACTCATGTTTATATGCTTTTGGCTTCTGGCAGTTGGCTAATAGCTTTTATAAGGCCCGAAAGCCATTTGCTGGTAGCCAATTGCCATAGCATTTAGTCTACGTCTTTATTTAAAAATCTGTTTTCTCTGATCTGCATAGATCCATTGTTATCAGATAGATACGTGTTGATGTTCTGATCTGAAGCATTGGTTCCGTCAATCGAAATATTTTTTCTTTTGAAAGCAGGAATAGATTCAAACTCACTCGTGCTGTCAAAGCTTTGGTAGCGGGAATTGAATTCTTTCAATTTATTTCTTCTTTCAATCACTCTTTCCTGGTCCATCGTTTTATTCACGAAAGTGAATTCTGATTCTTCCGTCTTCGGAGTTTCAATTTCTGTTTTGCTTTCAAAAGCAGTTCTTGTTTCAGCTTTTGGCTCTTCCTGTTTCTGGTAGAATGTTTCAATCTTCTGAGCCGGTTCTGCTACAGCAGCATTGCTTGGCGTGTTGAACTCTGCTTTTGGCTGCCCAAAATCGGTATTAGGCTCATTTCTGACAGGTTCGTTTACGAAGAAGCTGAATTCAACAGGTTTTTCATCTGAAAAAGAGTTGCTGAAGGTATTCCCGGACTGTGGCTCATCTTTTTTATTTTCGAAATCAAATGAGAAAGACTGAATTTCCAGGTCATTTGGATCTTCACTCTCTTCGTCAATAGAAAACAAGCTGTATTCCTGTTCACTTTCTTCTTCGTTTTTCCAAGCCTGCTCAGGAGTATTTATACTATTTTCCTCTTTATCAGAGAATTTTATTTCCGGTTTCACCTGCTCTTCTTCAAGAATCATTTTTTTTTCAATAGATGTAACCTTGAACTGTGTGCTGTGGTCTTCATCATCTAATCTGAAATGATTGGCTCTGCTGGAATCATTGGCTGCATCAGGTGCAGATTCTCTTTCTTCTCTTGTTTTGAAAGGAGAGTTTTTCGGAGCATCAAAACTGTCATTAAGACTGATTCTGATTTTCTCTGTAGGTCCTGCAAATTTCTTGTTGTCGTTAGAGAATCCTGTTGCGATAACAAGAACGCTTACTGCATCTCCCAATTCTTCATCAGCACCCACCCCGAAGATAATATCTGCCGTGTTTCCTGCTTCTTTCTGAATATGGTCCATGATGATACCAATCTCATCCATGGTCACTTCTTCAGCACCACTTCTGATCAATAACAGAACGTTTTTAGCACCTGTAATCTTATTATCATTCAATAATGGAGAATCAAGGGCTTTTCTTACGGCTTCTTCGGCTTTATTTTCACCTGAAGCGGTTCCTGTAGACATCAAAGCGGTACCTGAATTCTGAAGTACAGATTTAGCATCTCTAAAGTCAATGTTTACATCAAAATAACCTGTAATAACTTCTGCCATACCTTTGGCAGCATTCGCTAAAACTTCATCGGCTTTTGAAAATCCCTGCTTGAATCCCAGGTTTCCGAACTGCTGTCTTAGTTTATCATTGTTGATCACAATTAATGAATCAACATTATTTTTTAGTTTATCAAGACCGTTTTCAGCCTGATCAAGTCTTCTTTTGCCCTCAAAACTGAAAGGAACGGTAACAATCCCTACCGTTAGAATTCCCATGTCTTTTGCTACTTTAGCAATAACAGGAGCAGCTCCGGTACCGGTACCACCACCCATTCCGGCAGTGATGAACACCATTTTGGTGTTTTGTCCCATAGCAGCCTTGATATCTTCAATACTTTCGATTGCAGATTTCTCTCCAACTTCAGGGTCTGCACCAGCTCCAAGACCTTCTGTGATCGTAGTTCCCAGCTGTACTTTATTAGCAACAGGGTTATTATCTAAGGTTTGGGCATCTGTATTACAAATCACAAAGTCTACCCCGTGAATTCCTTTCTCGTACATGTGCTTCAGAGCGTTGTTTCCACCGCCCCCTACACCGATTACTTTTATGATGGATGAATTTCCTTTTGGCAAATCAAATGAAAATCCTTGTGTACCTATATTTTCCATAACTATATTTTTAATAATTATAATTGATAATTGATCAATGATAATTGATAAGGAAAAGATCGTTTATCGCTTACCACTCATCATTTATAATTTACTCTACTTCTTCAAAGAATTTTTTTACTTTTTCCATAAGCGACTGCCCGAAGGTCAATTTCGCCTTTCTGTTCTCCTGTCTTTCATTTTCAAAAGAGCGCTGCTCCTGAACGGGGGCTGCCTGCTGAACCGGTTGTACAGTTTCTGTCTGCGCTGAAGCGGTTTCCTGCTTTGGCTGTTCTGTAACAACTTCTATGATTTCATCAGCATTCTGCTTTTTGTCTCTGATCTTTAAACTCTCCATCAGCAATCCGATAGACGTAGCAAATTCAGGGCCTTTCAGGTACTGATTTTTATCGTTGGCAATATATTCATTCGCAAAACCAATTCTGCTATCAAAACCAGTGGTATAATTGGCCAGCTGACGAAGATGTTTTAAGTTTGAACCACCGCCTGTAAGAACGATTCCGGCAATAAGCTTTTTCTTTTGTTCAAAAGCACCGTAAGCTTTCAGCTCTGTATTGACCATTTCTAACACTTCTTCTACTCTTGCATTGATGATCTGTGCTAAAGTTTTTAAAGAAATCTCTTTGTCTGGTCTACCGTGAAGCCCCGGAATGGTTACAAAAGTACTATCTTTTTCTAATTCGGGAACAGCCGAACCAAACTTTACTTTAAGTTGTTCTGCATGTTTTTCTATAATGGAACAACCTTCTTTGATATCTTCGGTGATAATTCCGCCTCCGTATGGAATCACACAGGTATGACGAATGATATTATCTTTAAATATCGCAATATCTGTTGTACCACCACCAATGTCAACAATGGCAACACCGGCTTCTTTTTCTTCTTTTGTAAGAACAGCTTCTGAAGATGCCAATGGTTCTAAAGTAAGAGCTTCCATTTCTAATCCGGCTTCACGAACGCATCTTGCAATATTTCTGATGCTGCCCATTTGGCCTACTACAACGTGGAAGTTGGCTTCTAAACGCTTTCCATGCATTCCGACGGGTTCCTGAATTTCACCCTCGGAATCCACTTTATATTCTTGAGGAAGTACGTGGATAATTTCTTCTCCAGGAAGCATGACCAGCTTTTTCACCTGATCTTTTAATGCTTCAATGTCATCGTCTGTAATAAATTTATCAGGATGTTCACGCATAATATAATCGGAGTGCTGCAGAGAACGAATGTGTTTTCCTGCAATACCTACCGTAACTTTGCGGATAGGAACACCAGCACTGGATTGTGCTTCGGATACTGCAGCCTTGATTGAATTGATAGTTTGTGAAATATTATTCACAATCCCTTTATGAACACCAAGACTTTTAGCTTTTCCTACACCGAGAACTTCTATTTTCCCGTGTGCATTCCTTCTTCCGACAATCGCGACTATCTTTGTTGTCCCGATGTCCAGACCTACTGAATACTCTTGATTTTCCATTTTTATATCGATTTGATTTTTTCTACTTTTTCCTTTTTTTCTCTTAAGGATGATCTCCTATTTGTGTATTGAATGTCCTGAGAGGACTTTATTCTATTTTTACTTTAGCCTTTGGCTTGGACAATGCCTTAGCGGTTGATTTTTTCTCTGTTTTTTTCGTCTCTTTTGTATGTGTTTTCTGTTTTGTGCTCTCTTTCGGTTTTGCCTGGGTAGAGCTTGTTTTTTTTGCTTCCGAAGTCTTTGGTTTGGCCTCTGTCCTCTTTGTTGCAGCCATTGGAGTAGGAGCCTTTGCCAGTTCTAGTTTTCCCGCTTTTAAAATACTGTCGTTTTCTTTAAAATAAGGGTTTAAAGTAGTAACAATCTGGTTCTGGTATTTTACAGAAACCATGCTGTACTTCTGTGGATCCTGATATACAAGGTATTTTTCCACAAAGGTTTTAAATCCTTTTACTTTAAAATCAATATTATCCAGATCCCCGATCTCTACCCGGTAATTTCCTTCACTTGTCAGAAGATTGTAGCTTTCTTTGCTTTTTGAAATCCCAATAAAATATTTCTTACTGAAATCATCCTTATCTATCTTTCCTACCAGCTCTGCCAGTTTTTCATATTCATCCGGCTGTACATCTCCGGTTACCAGCATACATGGATGAGAATACGTTCTTGAGATTGGAAATTCAATTCCTTTTTCATCTACATAAAAGTCTTTTCCGTCCTTATTAAGTCTGAAAACAGGAACTCTCTGCTTGATATCCAGATTCAGTTTTCCGTTCAGGTTCAGATAGACATTGGCACTATCAACTGCCGGAAGAGAATTGATTCTTTTCTCCAGAGAAGGAATATTAAGATCTCCCACTTTTCCTGATGGGTTTTCTTTTTTTACAATCTCCCTGATATCTTTTTCATCAACGAAATAAACAGGAGTTTTCTCACTCATTTTTACAGAAATCTTGTTGTCCGTAATCTGTTGGTGGCTGAATCTCTTCAACGAGAAACTCAGTAACAATCCAAGGATGATTACAGTGACCGCAATTTTTAATATTCTGTATTTATTTTTCATATTTTTTCTTCGTGAGCACAGCGTTTAAATCAAATTTTCTCTATCCACTCACAGATAGGATCATACAGGGTATCTATATTTCCTGCGCCTACGGTAAGAAGAATATCAAAATCTTTTTCTTTTATTTTTTCAAAAGCATCGGATAATGTCGATACTTCTTTTTCATCTAATGTTACTTTATCCAGCAGCCAGCTTGACGTAATTCCTTCAAAGTTCTCCTGAAGTTCTCTTGCAGGGTAGATATCAAGCAGGATAAGTTCATCAGACTTGCTTAAACTTTCTGCAAACCCGTCCGCGAAATCTTTTGTTCTGCTGAAAAGATGGGGCTGAAAAACTACCACTAGTTTTTTATCAGGGTAAAACGTTCTGATTGAGTCTATTACAGCATTGATTTCTGTAGGGTGGTGGGCATAATCATCAATATAAATTTTACCGTTTTGATAAATATGTTTGGTATATCTTCTTTTAATTCCTTTAAAGTTGGCAATTGCTTTTTTCAGCGTATCAAAATCTGCGCCTAAATTATGCAGAATTGCCAGTGCTACAGTAGCATTCTCCACATTATGGATTCCCGGAATATCCCAGATGAAATCCTTGATGGTTTCAGTAGGAGTATGGAAGTCAAAATAAATTTTATCATGATCCATACGCAGGTTGTCAGAATAGTAATCTGCAGGCTCATTTACTGCATACGTTTGATGCCCTCTGCCAATTTCTACTCCTTTTCTTACAAAAAGCTGTTGGTCTTGAAGTACTAATGCGGCAAACTGTCTGAATCCTTCTTCAATATGGCTCTTGTCTCCATAAATATCCAGGTGGTCTGCATCTGTAGACGTTACTACCGCCCAATCCGGAGATAGGTTCAGGAAGCTTCTGTCGTATTCATCTGCCTCTACCACAGAATAAGTAGAACCGTTGTACAGGAAGTTGGATTTAAAATTTTCAGAAATTCCTCCTAAAAAGCATGAGAAAGGAAGATCTGCTTCTTTGCACAAATGCGCCACAAGGGTAGATGTTGTTGTCTTCCCATGGGTTCCTGCTATAGCAATACAGTTGGTGTTTTCAGTAATTAATCCTAAAACCTTAGCTCGTTTCAAGACTTCAAACTGATTTTCATTGAAGTAATCCAATATTCCAAGTGTTTTGATGGCTGGAGTATAGATAACCAATGTATCTTCCTTCTGAAGAGAAGTTATTCTTTCGTCAATAAGGTCTTCAAACACAATATCAATCCCTTCATTCATCAGATTCTGAGTCAATTTTGTATTGGTTTTGTCGTAACCCAATACTTTTTTTCCGGATGCATTGAAATAACGCGCTAATGCACTCATTCCGATACCTCCGATTCCAACGAAGTAAAAAGTTTGATATGTTTGTAAAATGTTCATTTATTCTAATTATTAATTAAAAAGCTTTATAGATGTCCAGGCAATAAAACCAATTACTGACAGGATTAAAATATTCTGCCCCTGTTGTCTATCTTTTGCTGTAAAGCCATAGATCTTTTCACCATTAGGCAGTACTTTTTTATATCTCATTAAGTGGTATCCAATGAAAACCCCAATGAATCCTCCTAATATTCCAAAGAAATATCCAATGGCAATGAGCCATTTAGGGCTAGCTTCCTGAGCAGATAGATCCTGGATTCTTTGTTTTTTTATTACATTTAAAAGGTCAGAATTTACTTCTTTTCCTCTTTCTTTTAATATTTTTTGAGCAAGCAGGTAATCAAACTTGCTCCACTCTTCTTTTTTCATGACAATCTCAATCAGCTCTTCATTAGAGTAATCAAACAAGTAGTAGCTTTGATCAGCCTGATTGACATCATTTTTTACAAGTTCTTCCTCCAAATGTTCTACTTTCTCAAAGTCTTCCTTTTGAATTTTTAGCTCAAACTCGTTTGTATTTGCATCTCCTCCGAAACTAGAACCTAGCCTTGAAGAGTTATCTTCCAGTTCATAAATAATCTGATGATTGTCAAGAACCTTAATCAAGTCCAGCGCATCATCTTTATAAATGAATTTTCTGTAGGTAGACAGTTCGGTTGTCATTCTATTTTATTACTTTAAATATCTCGTCTACAATCTCTTTTGCGGCATTTGGCTTGGCAAAATATTTCAGATTCTCAGACATTTCTTTTCTTACAGTTTCATTTTCGCAGATTTCTGATAATGTATTCCAGAATTTTTCCTGCATTTCAGAGTCTTTCACCATTTTGGCTGCATTTTTTTCAACCAGATTCATGGCATTTTTGGTTTGGTGATCTTCCGCTGCAAAAGGGAAGGGTACCAAAAGAACCGGCTTCTGTGCTACAGCCAGCTCTGAAATGGCAATCGCTCCAGCTCTCGAAACGATGATGTCAGCGGCAGAATAAGCGAGTTCCATGTCTTTGATAAATTCAAGGATCTGAATATTTCTGGTGTCTGTATCTTTTGTTTCGTTTATAATGTCTTTATAATCAAGCTTTCCTGTCTGCCAGATCAGCTGATAATCTTTGTTTACAATTTCTTTTAAATGAGATTTCCATGCATTATTCAATGTTCTGGAGCCTAAAGAACCTCCTACAGACAGAATCGTAAGTTTGTCTTTATTCAATCCCATTTTTTCTTTTGCCTGAGCAGTTTCCTGCATTCCTGAAATAATAGTTGAACGAATCGGATTTCCCAGGAATTTTATTTTCTCTTCCGGAAAACCATCTACTTTTGGATAGGCTGTAAAAACGGCTTGAGCTTTCTTGCTTAAAATTTTATTGGTTACCCCCGCATGGGCGTTCTGTTCCTGAATGAAAATCGGGATTCCCATTTTGCTGGCTTCATAAAGAGCCGGTCCGCTGGCAAATCCACCTGTTCCTACGGCAAAATCCGGAGCGAAGTTTTTGATTATCCTTTTAGACTTTGATAAACTTTTCAGAATCTTGAAAGGAAGTCCCAGATTGGATAACAGATTCCCTCTGTTGATTCCTGCGATATCAATTCCTTCTATTTTGTAGCCTGCCTGAGGAACTTTTTCCATTTCCATTTTTCCGTTGGCACCAATGAACAAAAATTCTGCGTCAGGAAATCTTTTTTTGATCTCATCAGCAATGGCGATAGCCGGGAAGATGTGTCCTCCTGTCCCTCCGCCTGATAATACTATTTTTAGTTTCTTGTCCATTTTAAGCGATATCGTTTATTTCTGCTATACTTTGCTTTTTGCCCATTCCTTCTTCATCATAAATCTGAATCCTTGAGCTTATATTTAAAATAATGCCTAACTGTAAATAGGTTACCAGCATTGAGGTTCCTCCGTAACTTATCAAAGGCAGCGGTTGTCCTGTAACCGGGATCAGATTCACTGCAACGGCTATATTTACCGAAAGCTGAATGAAAATCATTACCCCGAGACTGAGGACGAGCAACGATCCGAAAAATGCCGGCATCTTACTGGCAATCATCACGATCCGTATCATCATAATCAGGTATAAACAGATCAGAAAAGCGGCTCCAATCACTCCATATTCTTCTACGATAACCGCGAAGATAAAGTCGGAGGCAGACTGTGGAAGCATTTGTTTCAATGCACTTTTTCCGGGTCCCATTCCGGTAATTCCGCCATGTACAATGGCTGCTTTGGCCTGCATTACCTGATAGTTCTTTGCTTTTATACTTTCATCATCTACATCGGCTGATTTTGCTTTGCTCGAAGTAAATGTTTCTACACGGCTCATCCATGTATGAACACGGTTACCGCCGATCATGTTAGTATTCAGAGCTATTAATAAGAATAATACAATGGCTACAAATGAAGCAGAAATAAATCCTGCAATGTATTTCCAGTGAAGCTGCCCTATGACAAGAACCACTACGGAAACCATTAAAATCATTAATGCTGTAGATCCGTTATCTTTTGCTACCAATACGAAAACAAGTAGAATTGGCCCGAAAATATACATGATATTCTCTATGGGAAGCCTTTCTCTTGTGATCTTTTTGGTTAAATATCTGCACAGATAAATGATTAGCATTAAAAAGGCAAATGATGAAGGCTGAAAGGAGATTGGTGTTCCTGGAATTTTAAGCCATCTTGAAGCACTGGCTCCGTCAATGGTTTGTCCCGTAAACATCGTAACTACCAATAAAACAATCATCAGCCCGAGCAGGATACTGCTGAGCTTTCCGATGTATTCATATTTGATAGTTCCTACCAGCCTCATAATGACTAATCCTAAGACTACAAAGAACATGTGTTTGATAACGTGACCCGTTGTAGTCCCGTTATTGACAATATATTCCAGATTCGAACTAGCAGAGTATACAGGGAAAATAGAGAAAATGGAGATCACAAGGATGACCATCCAAAGTACTTTATCGCCCTTTAGAAATTCAAATCTGTTTTCTGTGTTCTGTTCGTCCATATGTAATGCTATTGGCTTCTGGCTAATGGCCATTGGCTTTTAATACCTGTTGTTTAAACTGGTGTCCTCTGTCTTCATAACTTTTAAACAAGTCAAAACTTGCGCAGCATGGAGATAACAAGACGGTATCACCTTTTTTCGCCAGTGATTTTGAAATTCTCACGGCTTCTTCCATGCTTGAAGTATCATAAATAACCTCTTTTTTATCTTTAAAGAAATCTATAATCTTCTTGTTGTCAATTCCAAGGCATACAATAGCCTTCACTTTTCTTTTGACTAAATCTTCAATTTCGGTATAGTCATTTCCTTTATCTAATCCACCAACAATCCAGACGGTTGGTGTTTTCATACTTTCCAAAGCATAGTAAGTAGCATTCACGTTGGTTGCCTTGCTGTCATTGATGTATTTTACACTGTCAATTTCAGTTACCAACTCCAATCTGTGTTCTACAGCCTGGAATGTCATCAGTGAATGTCTGATGCTTTCATTATTGATTTTTAATATCTTACCGGCAATAGATGCTGCTAAGCTGTTGGCTACATTGTGATTTCCCAGTAGAGACAATTCGTCAACTTTCATTGCGAATTCGTCTTTCATTTTTACCACAATTTCATCTTCATTAATGAAACCTCCTTCCGGTAACTTCTCTTTTGTCGAGAAAGGGATCATTTTGGCTTTTATTTCAAGCTTTTCAAGAAGATTTTTACTCATTTCGTCATCTTTATTGTAGATGAAGAAATTATCATTTTCCTGATTTTCAGTGATTCTGAATTTTGCCAAAGCATATTCTTCATAGTTGTAATTGTACTGATCCAGGTGGTCCTTAGACAGATTCAACAATAAAGAAATATAAGGTCTGAAATTCTGAATATCATCCAACTGGAAAGAGCTTACCTCCAATACATAATATTCATGGTTTTCATCAGCAACCTGCTTGGCAAAGCTGTAGCCGATATTTCCACCCAAACCTACATTTAATCCGTCATTTTTCAGGATATAATAGATCAGGGAAGTCGTGGTTGTTTTTCCGTTGCTTCCTGTAATGGCGATGATCTTTGCATCTGTAAATTCAGAAGCAAATTCAATTTCAGAGGAAAGTCTGATTCCTTTTTCATGAATTTTATAAATGATCTCCGCTTTTTTCGGAATTCCCGGGCTTTTTACGATCCAGTCAGCATTTAAAATCCTTTCTTCATCGTGATTTCCTTCTTCAAATTCAATTTCATTGTCGGTAAGAAACTGCTTATAGTTATCCTTAATGGCTCCTTTATCTGAAAGAAATACTTCCAGACCTTTCTTTTTAGCCAAATAAGCAGCGCCGCATCCGCTTTCTCCACCTCCTAAAACAACTATTTTCATATTATTTTGATTTAATGATTAAAAGATTTAATGATTAAAAAAATTATTTAATGTTTCAATCTTTTAATTTTTAAATTGGTTTTTATCTCATTTTTAATGTGATCAGACATACAATAGCCATTATTACACCGATGATGATCATTCTGTTCACGATTTTACTTTCGTGGAACCCTTCTTTCTGATAATGGTGGTGTAATGGTGACATCTTGAACAGTCTATTGTTTTGGGCATATTCCAGCCCGTATTTTCTTTTTCTGTATTTGAAAACAACTACCTGAAGCATTACAGACAGGTTTTCAATTAAGAAGATTCCGCATAATACAGGAATCAGCAATTCTTTTCTTAAAATAATGGCTAAAACGGCAATCACTCCTCCCAGCATCAAACTTCCGGTATCTCCCATGAAAACCTGTGCAGGATAGGTATTGTACCAAAAGAATCCGATTACTGCACCTACCATTGCCACTGCAAAAATGGTGGTTTCTCCCATATTCGGAAGGAACATGATATTGAGATAGTCTGCAAAGATGATGTTCCCGGAAAGGTAGGCGAAAAGAGCCAGCGAGAGCAGTATAATAGCACTTGTGCCTGCTGCCAGACCATCAATTCCATCTGTAATATTGGCACCGTTTGAAACTGCTGTTACAATGAAGATCACAATAGGAATAAAGACAATCCATGCCCACTCATGGGCATCTTTATCATTCATCCAAAATAAAATTCCGCTATAATCGAACTCATTGTTCTTTGCAAAAGGAACAGTAGAAACAGTGATTTTTTCTGTAGGCATAAAGTTTTGCTCTACATTGTTTCTGTTAACCACTTTAGCATCAGCATACTTTCTTTTAACGGTGATGTCCGGGTGGAAATACATTGTAATTCCGACAATTAAGCCCAAACCGACTTGTCCTACAATTTTGAATTTACCACTTAATCCGTCTTTATTTTTTTTGATTTTCTTTAAATAATCATCAAGGAAACCAATAGCACCCATCCAAAACATTGAAACCAGTAACAGTACAATATACACATTGGTAATTCTTGTAAACAGCAATACAGGAATGATGGTTGCCAAAATAATGATAAGCCCTCCCATAGTAGGAGTTCCTTCTTTTTGTTTTTGACCATCCAATCCAAGATCACGTACCAATTCTCCCATTTGTTTTGTTCTCAGATAATTGATTACTCTTTTTCCGTAGACAAGAGCAATAATCAGGGAGAATAATACGGACATTCCGGCACGGAAGGAAATGTATTTCAACAATCCTAATCCCGGAACATGGATTCCATGGTTGGTCAGATATTCGTATAGATAGTATAGCATGTTTCTGTTTTTATATTATTTAAAAATTTAATTTATTTAAAGATTTAAAGATTGGGTCTCTCAATATTTTCACTTAAATATTTAATAAAGTTTGATATGTTTGAAGAAACTTCTCTTGAAAGGGTGATAATTTCTTCAGCTTTATTTTCGTCACCTAATTTTAATCTTTTACTTACAATCAGCATGCTTTTTACTTCTGCACAGCTGCCTTTTGCAATTTTTAAATATCTAATAAATTGTCTGTTATTATTATATTCTGAGCCTTCCGCAATATTGTTGCTAATTGAAAAGCTCGCTCTTTTTATTTGGTTATTAAATTCAAATTCTTTTTGAAAGCTTTGATTTTGAAGAAACTCATACACTTTTTCAATAAGATCTAAACTTTTGATATACACAGGAAAGTTTTCAAAATTCTTCGCCATCATCAAATTTTTAAATCATTAAATGAGTTTAATCTTTCAATCTATTTGGACATTAATTTCCAAAGCTCATTAATTACTTCTTTGTCATCAAAATGATGTTTTACACCATTTATCTCCTGATAGGTTTCGTGGCCTTTTCCGGCAACCAAAACGATATCTTTAGGTTCTGCAAATTTTATGGCCATCTTTATGGCTTCTCTTCTGTCCGGAATTGAAGTGTACTTGCTGAAGTTTTGAGGTTCAATACCTGCTTCAATTTCTTTGATGATCTGCGTAGGATCTTCTGTTCTCGGATTATCTGAAGTAATGATTGCCAATGTCGATTTTTTAGAGGCAATATTTCCCATTTCAGGTCTTTTGGAGTGATCTCTGTCTCCTCCGCAACCAAATACGGTGATTAATCTTTCATTTTTGGTTCTGATATCGTTGATGCTGTCCAGAATGTTTTCCAATGCATCCGGAGTGTGTGCATAATCTACGATAAAGAAAATTCCACCATCAGATTTGAAGGTTTCAAATCTTCCGGAAACTCTTTTTAATTTGCTGACTGCCTGAAGAATTTCATCCTGCTCAAAACCAAGCTCTTCAGCTATTCCGAATACAAGCAGCAAATTGTATACATTGAATTTTCCGGTGAGTGTCGTCCAGAATTCTTTTCCGTTGAAGTTCAACAGCATGCCGTTGAAATCTACTTCCAATAATTTTCCGTGATAATCTGCCATGGTTTTCAGAGCATAAGACTTCTTTTTGGCCTTAGTATTCTGAAGCATGACATTACCATTCTTGTCATCTACATTGGTGATGGCAATGGCTGTATCTTCTAGTCCGTCAAAGAATCTTTTCTTTGTTTTTAAATATTCTTCGAAGGTTTTATGATAGTCTAAATGATCGTGAGTAAGGTTGGTGAAGCCTGCTATCTTGAAGTGTAGTCCTTCAATTCTGTTTTGAGCGATTCCGTGTGAGCTTACTTCCATGAAAGCAAATTCACATCCTTTTTCTACCGCTTCAGCTAAAATCCTGTTGATTGTAATGACGTCAGGGGTAGTATGGGTAGCCGGAATGATTTCTTCTCCGATTCTGATTTCAACAGTGGAAAGCAAAGCAGATTCATAGCCCAGGTTTTTGAAAACATCAAAAAGAAGGGTAGAAACAGACGTTTTTCCATTTGTTCCGGTAACTCCTATCAGCTTTAATTTCTGGGAAGGATTTCCGTAGAAATTAGAAGCAAGGTGGCCCAGAGCTTTAGATGCATCTTTTACCTGAACATAGGTTATATTTTCAACCAATGTTTCTGGAAATTCTTCGCAAACAATTGCTGCAGCACCTTTTTCAATAGCAGAGGCAATGAATGAGTGACCATCCACCACGGTTCCCCTCATTGCAATATAAAGAGCATTTTCCGTAACCTTTCTGCTGTCGATTACCAATTCTGTAACCTCACGGTTGTTATCACCGTGAATTTCCAGTACTGGGATTCTGTTTACTAATTCTGTTATAATCATTTTTATCAATAAGGCTTTGCCTTATTTTGGTTTAAATTGTCCTTGCGGCACTTGTTTTTAATTTTGCAGAGACAAATAAATTCTCTGGTTCTTACTGATCGTTGTACCTTCCAGAGGGAACTGTTCTTTAATTCGTCCCACTCCTTTATAGTCGACACGGTATCCTAAGTTTTCCAATTGCGGAATAATATTCTTACCGATTAACCCTACTACATTAGGCATTTGCTTATCATTCACTGCTACTTTTACATTGGGTTCAACCATTTTACTCAGGTTTACCTTTTTGTCTACAAGCATTTCTTTTTCAATATTCTGAGGTGTTTTCAGGAATGTTTTACCTGCTATTTCCTTAAATACCGGTGCTGAAACAGGTCCTCCATAAAACCCTATTGATGTATTGGGTTCACTTATCATTACATAACAGGTGTATTTTGGAGCGTCTGCGGGATAAAATCCGGCGAATGATGCTCTATACTTCATAGGACCGGGCAGCCAGTATTCAAATCTTGCGGTTCCGGTTTTACCTGCCATTTTAAGATTCGGGGTAAAAATGCTTCGTCCTGTTCCTTTTTCTACAGCTTTGGTTAAAGCACTGGTCATCATTTTGATAGCCTTTTCTGATGCCATTTTGTTTACCATTACCTCAGGTTTCGCGCCATACATCATCTTTCCGTCTTTCATGATTTTATCAATGAATAAAGGCTTAAGCATCTTACCACCATTAGCAATTCCGTTATAGAAAGTAGTTAATTGAAGCAGGTTGATATTGGAAGAGTATCCATAAGAAATAGAAGCCAGTGTTGCGGCATTCCATCTTTTATTCTGTGGAGTTACGATTTTCGGTTTTGTAATTCCCGGGAGTTCGATATCCATTTTGTCGAATAATTTCCAACGTTTCAGGTGATCAAGGAAAATCTGTGGCTTCTCTGCATAATATTTTGTAATCAGCTTTGACGTTCCTACGTTACTGGACTTCGCCAAAACATCACTGATATCATAAGTTCCTCCGCCGTGGCCGTCAGAAATTCTCTGTTTGGCATATACCCAGACACCGTTTCCTACATTTACGGTTGTGTTTTCATCAATGAAACCGTCATCCATTGCTGCTAAAAGCGAAATGGTTTTAAAAGTGGATCCCGGCTCAATATTATCTTTTAGGGCGTAGTTGTAAGCGTCTTCATAATCTCCTGATTCTGTCCTTCTTAAGTTGACAAGAGCCCGTACTTTTCCTGTTTCAACCTCCATTACAATTACGGTGCCGTGTTTTGCCTCGAAATGGATCAGTTGTTTCTCCAGAGCAGAGTGTGCAATGTCTTGAATTCTAAGGTCTAAGGTGGTGTAAACATCTTCTCCGTCTACCGGTTCTTTAACTTTCCAGAAGTCGATTGGTTTCCATTGTGAAGAATTGATTCTCTGCTCAAGTCTTTTTCCGTCTGTTCCAGTTAAATATTTTGAGAAAGCACCTTCCAGTCCGGACTTAAGCTCACCATTATCCATACCAATGGTTCCTGCTCCGATTTCTGATGTGGCCAATTCTCTTTTATAGTTTCGGTCAACAATAAATCCCCCTTTGTTTTTTCCTCTTTTGAAGATCGGGAACTTTCTGATTCTGTCGTATTGGTCAAAATCAAGGCCCTTTGCCAAAGTGTAGTATTGGTTTTTCTTTTTCTTCTGTTCGTCAAACTTCTGTCTGAATTCTCCTCTGGATTTTCCGAACATTTTGCTCAAAGAATCAGTCAGTGCTCCGATGTTGTTGGAGTACACCGTATCTTTCATCGTTTTGAAGTCAAGATAGATGTCATACCGCATTACTGTGGTGGCGAGAATAGAGCCATCAGACGCAAAAAGGTTACCACGGGCAGCCTTTAAAGTAGCTTCGCGATAGTTTTTATTAATGTAATCGTCTTTGATTTCCTGAACATTCGTATTCTGAAGAATTACGATCCTTGCCAAGAACATTACAAACACGCACAAAGCTACCACTGCAAAGAGGTAGCCCCATCGTAACGTTTTCTTACGTTTGTTATCGTATTCATTTTGCTTTTGCATCTGTACTGTCCAGTTTTATTAGCAATTTGTGAGGGTGGTTTTCCAGGGTCATCAATGAGTCCCGGGCGACCTCTTTCCCCAGCTCTGATTCCATTTTTACTTTGATCAGCTTACTCTGGGCGTAAGCATTTCGTGATTTGTATTCTTCTGTTTCCTCCTTTAAGGTGTTGACAATTTTAATTTTCTTATTGACGAGATGGTTGGTATAAATCATGGCCATCATTAATATAAACAACAGGAGAAAATACTTGTAATGTATTTTGATCTCATCACGATTCAGAAAGTTTCCTTTTATAATATCTATAAAAGTGAGTCTTTTCTGGGGGCGATTTGTTGTTCTTTTTGCCAAAGCTTTATTTATAATTAATGATAAAAGATAATTGATATCGCTTATCACTTATGATTGATCATTTATACTTTTATTCCTGTTCTCATTTTGGCACTTCTTGCTCTTGAGTTTTCTTCGATTTCCTGATTGTCAGGAATGATCGCTTTACTCTTTATCAATTCGAATACCTTTTTATAATTTCCGTAGATATCTCTTTGCGGTTCTCCCTCGAACATTCCGTTTTTCAGGAATCTTTTTACCAAACGGTCTTCTAAAGAGTGGTAAGAAATAACGACTAATCTTCCTTCCGGTTTTAAAACATTGTAAGCCTGAACAAGCATTTCTTTTAATGCTTCAAGCTCCTGATTAACCTCAATTCTTATCGCCTGAAAAAGCTGGGCATAAAATTTATTTACCTTATGAGGCGGAATGTAGCTGAAAAGCTTTTTCAAATCCTCAGTAGTATCTATACTTTTTGTTTTTCTGTGATGAACAATTTCTCTTGCCAGCTTTCTCGCTTCTCTTAATTCTCCATAGTGATAGAAAATGTCTGCAAGTTCGCTTTCTTCATATTCATTGATCACTCTTTTGGCATCAAGGTTCTGCATTACATTCATCCTCATATCCAAAGGAGCATTGCTTCTTGTGGAGAAACCTCTGTCTGCTTCATCAAACTGGTGTGAAGAAACACCCAGGTCGGCCAAAACACCATCTACCTGAGGAGCTCCGTACATCAATAATGAGTTTTCCAAAAATCTGAAATTCTGATTAACTAATGTAAATCTAGGATCATCAATTGTATTTTTAAGTGCATCCAGATCCTGGTCAAAGCTGAACAATCTTCCTTTGTCAGAAAGTCTGCTCAAAATCTCCCTGGAGTGGCCTCCGCCTCCAAAGGTGCAGTCCACATATATTCCGTCAGGATTCGTCACCAAATCATCTACACTCTGCTTCAACAAAACGGGGTTATGATACATGCTTAATTGTGTTTTTTATTTAATAATAATCAATTAATAACCTACAGTTATTCTTCATCGAAAGAGCCCATCACATCTTCAGCAAGACTTGCAAAATCAGTTTCGTTGGTTGAGATGACCTTTTCATAGGCTTCTTTATCCCAAATTTCGAAGAGCTCTCCCGCGCTGGTAATCACAATATCTTTGTGAAGATTTGCGAAATTCGTCAGGTCTTTAGAGATCTGTAATCTTCCCGCATTATCCAATTCTACTGTCTTTACTCCTGCCGTAAACATTCGTATGAAATCAGCATTCTTTTTTATGAACCTGTTCAGTTTATTAATTTTGCCCATCAGTTTGTCCCATGCGTTCATAGGGTAAACTTCCAGACAAGGTTGGAACACGGATCTTTTGACTACAAACGTCTTATCGTCGAAGTCTTCCATCTGCTTAATTAAAGATGAAGGAACTTTTAAGCGGCCTTTATCGTCAATTTTACACTCATATGTTCCAATGAAATTTTTCATTTGGGACAAATTTATATAATAATTTCCAAAATTTCCCACTTTTTCCCACTTTTTGACTCAATGTTAATAAGTTTTATTAGAGATTGAATTTCAATAATGTAAAATACTGATATAAAGGAGGTTGTTGGAAGTGTTATTTAGCCCATAATAAAGCGATTTTGAAAAAAAAAGTTAAAAAGGAGAATATTATATTATTTTTATCTTAAATTAGGATAATCAAAATTTTTTTGAGGTTTAATTTGTATTTTTGCAGGGCTTTATTAAGGCGTTTTATGATATTTAGTACAAAAAAAGAAAAGAAATATTCCTATGTAGAAGCGGGAGAAGGACATCCATTAGTGCTGTTGCACGGGTTAATGGGTGGTTTGAGTAATTTCGATAAAATGGTAGATTTTTTTTCGGAGAGAGGCTTCAAAGTATATGTTCCTCAGCTGCCGATCTATGATCTGCCGGTACTCAATACGAATCTTACCACTATTGCAAAATATATTATCAAGTTTATAGAAAGTCATATTTCAGGTCCGGTTACCATTATGGGAAACTCAATGGGAGGGCATGTAGGGCTTATCTTGACTTTAGCAAGACCAGATTTGGTGAAAAATCTTGTGCTTACAGGAAGTTCCGGATTATATGAAAGAACTTTCGGGGACAGTTTTCCAAGGAAAAATGACCGATCTTATATCAGAAAGAAAACGGAAGAAGTTTTCTATGATCCAAAGATTGCGACAGAGGATCTTGTAGATGAAGTTTTCGGGGTGGTAAATGACAGAATGAAAGGAATAAAAACAGTAATGCTGGCAAGAAGTGCCATCAAACACAATATGCTGAACGATCTTCCGAAGATTTTGACCCCTACGTGTCTGATCTGGGGGAGACAGGATAATGTAACTCCTCCGGAAGTGGCAGAGGATATGCATAAGTTTATTCCTAATTCGGATTTATTCTGGATAGACCATTGCGGCCATGCTGCCATGATGGAAAAACCAGATGAATTCAATGAAATCCTGTACAACTGGATAAAAGATAAAGTTTAATAAATAACATATAAAATGACCATTAAGAGCTTTTCTTAATGGTTTATTTTTCTAAAATACATTCAAAAATGATTATCAAGACAGCAGAGTTTGTAAAGAGCAGCGGAAAATGGCAGGAATGCCCTGAACCCAATATTCCTGAATATGCTTTTATAGGGAGGTCAAACGTAGGAAAGTCATCATTGATCAATGCCATGATGAATCATAAAGATTTGGCTAAAACGTCTGGGACTCCAGGAAAAACTCAGCTGATCAATCATTTTTTGGTGAATGAAAACTGGTATCTTACCGATTTACCGGGCTATGGGTATGCAAAGGTTTCAAAAGTTCAGCGAAAGGATTTTGAAAAACTGATTACGAACTATATTCTGAACAGAAGAAATCTGGTGAACCTTTTTGTTTTGGTAGATTCAAGACACAATCCGCAGAAAATTGACCTGGAATTTATCCAATGGTGCGGGGAAAGCGGCATCCCTTTTTCAATTGTATTTACAAAGGCTGATAAACTAAAGCCGAATGTTGCCATTAAAAATGTTGAAGATTACAAAACTGAACTTCATAAAACCTGGGAAGACCTTCCTGAATTATATCTTACCTCGGCAGAGAAGAAAGAGGGTGGAGATAAAATTCTTGATTTTATCCAAAAGACCAATGAGTTTTTGACAAATAATAATATAAGCTTCGATGAGTAATATTGTCTGGAAAATCAAAACGTTTGATGAGTTTACCGTTCCGGAATTATATTCGGTACTGAAAGCCCGTATAGATGTTTTTGTTATTGAACAGAATTGTCCTTATCCTGATCTGGATAATTATGATCAGAAAGCAGTTCATATCTGGGCTGAAGAAGACGGACAGGTGCTTGCCTATTGCCGTGTTTTTGATAAAGGAATAAAATATGATGAAACTTCTTTTGGCAGAGTTCTGACTACGGAGCAGGCAAGAGGAAAAAGCCTTGGAAAACAGCTGATACAATACGCTGTAGAAACCATAGAAAATCGTTTTCATACTTCTGAAATTAAAATATCTGCGCAGGATTACCTGTTAAGATTTTACAGTGGATTCGGATTTGTAGATACGGGGAATAAATATCTGGAAGATGATATTCCGCATACGGAAATGATAAGAAAATAAATAAAAGCGAGGAAATTTAATTCTTCGCTTTTTTAATAGTTAAATATATTGAGTGTGTTTTTTATTTCCCTGAAATCGCTTTTAAGATTATCGGTTCTAGGTTGGAGGGAAGATCAGCGGATTTGATCTGATACTTTTTAATTTTCATTTCTTTAAACCAATTTTCCCAGTATTCTTTAATAACGGCTTCTTCGAAAGGATTCCCTTTTTCTGGATTGATTCCTAAAACAATGACTTCGAGATTACTCAGATTTTCATTTGCTTTTACAAAGCCATATCCATTTTTTTCAATAGTATCTTTAAAACCAGATGTGGTTAAGTCATTAGTTTTTATAAGCTTGGTTGTTAAATAAGAAGTTCTATATGAGCTTTCATTTTTTTCTTCAAACTTAGTATTTTGATGATACATATAACCGTCGGTCAAAATGAAAAGGATGTTTCTACGATCATCTTTTATGCAATAATCTTTCACTTTGTTTTTGAAGAATTCCCAGATATCTGAACCTACATATTTGCCATCTTTTATTGCTGATTGATAAATATTTAGAGGTAATTCCGAATATTTTTTGTCAACGGAATCAAAATAACTTCTTGGAATATCCTTATTGAAAGAAACTTTCAGCTCCTTTGTGAGTTCATTCATTTTCGGGTCTGAGGGCTCCGGGTTGAAGAAAACCTGCATCTGATCATCATAAGTGATAATTCTTTTTGATTTAATATGATTTAAAAATCCTTTCTCAATGGTCTTGATATATTCTGTATCCCTTTGGTAATATTCCATTGTAGGATTTGGATTGGTGTTAGGATCAATCCTGTCGGATAAATCAATCAAAATACTGACATTGATATTGTTTGAGTCAACAACAATAGAATCCTTATTTCCTGTGATTGTTTTGTCATCTTTGTCTTTGCAACAGGAAACCAAAGAAATGATCATTAATAAATAAAGTAATTTTTTCATAATCTGTGATATTATAAAGATGATAAATACACTAAGTTTTGATTGTCGGAATTAGCACCCACAGTTTCCAGATTGGTATTGTAAGTGGCAATGCAGTCGTCAATCATCGTTTGTTTTTCTGTTCTTGATACGGCTATTTTTTCACCAATAAAAGTGACCCAGCCCTGAACATATTCCGAAGCATACAATTTGTAATCTTTGGTTGGAATAATAACTCCGTCAATAATATTTTGAAGTTCTTCGATTCTTCCTCGTGTTTTGATAACAGTTTCCTTTATTGTTCCGATACTGGCAAGAATCTCTTCAATTTCTCTTTTCAAAACACTAATCTTTTCCTGAAAGAATTCAACCCTTTTCTGTCTGATTTCCTGTTCGTTCCTGATCTTGTCTTTTTCACGGTGCTCTTTCATAACAAAATCAAAAACCAGCCCCCAAATAATATATACAATGAAACCTGCGAAAATAATTCCCCAAAACTGAATTTTGGTAAAAGCTATTTTGATATCGAATGGTGGAGACTCAAAGGTTTTATTGAGTTCATATAATTTTGATTCAATTTCGTAGGCTAAAATGCAGTCGAAAATGAATGTTACGATAAATAATAATCCCAGCTTGATATAATTGGCTCTTGTTTTATTCTCCCAAAACATATGAATCAAATAGCCCAGTCCAAGGAATACAAACGGAATCAGGGTAACAAATGCTCCTTCAATAACTCCTTCATTCCAGGCCTTACTGAAAGCTTGTGCATCTAAAACACTTTGGATAATTGTACTTTTTGCATCAAAACTTTTGAAAAAAGCCGAATAAGAAGTTGAAATGTAAAATGTTCCTAAATATAAAGTGATAGGAAACAAAAGAAAAAGCCCGATCCAGAATTTTGCAGAAGCTCCTCTTGTTGCTTTTACATTGTGCTTTTCTGGGTTTCTGGGAAGGTCAAGAATTTCAGCTTTTAAATTTTCAATTGTATGTTGATGGTTTTCTACTTCTGCGTTTTTATTTTTTAATTGTTCTTCTTTGGTTTCCTGTGAAACAATTAATGCTTTAATCTCTGTTTCCCGGTTTTTTTGTTCGTTAATGTAAGATTCTTTAAGCTTTTGCTGTTTTTCTACCATTTCTTTTTCTTCGTTCTGAAATTTCGAATAAACTGCATCCAGACATATGGACAGAGTAGAGTGGTTTCCACTGGTTCGCGAGCTGTCTCTGTAACCGGACTCGTGATAGGTTCTTTTTCTGCTTTCTTCTAAAGATTCATCGGTTGCATCGATTTCATTTTTGGGTAGCTGTTCCTGTTGGGGTTCTATCGGAACAGATTTTAGTTTAAATAAATTTTTTATACTGATGGTATCCATGATGAGTTAGTTTTTTAATTCATATAAAATTTCGCTTTTATTCTTTCCAATTTTTACGGCTTCAATAAGATAATCTACAATGGCCGTTACATTTTCTTCCAAAAAGCCAAACATCAAAACGTATTTTTGCATCGCAATATATTCGTTGGGAGAAACAATACCGTCTGCCCAGATCATTACAGTAAGATCATAGAGGTAATCTACTTTTTCCTCAATAGTTTGTGGCATGAATGATTTTAAATTGATAGGATTTAAAAGGATTTCGTCTAGGTTTTTGGATGGAATTCCCCTTTCTTCTGCACATTTGTAAAGCATTTTCAATTCCAATGCGCTGAAATCATCATCACAGATGGCCATTTGATACAACCGTAAAAAATGAGCTTTGAGATTTTCAGTTATTTGATTGTTTTCCATAATGGTTATTCTTCTTTTGGTATTTTTGGATTAATGATTCTGTCTCTTGAAACAGTTCTTTGGTGGATGGGAGCAGATTGTTCTATGGTTTCTTCAGTAATTTCTTCTTCCTTTTTTTGTTCTTTTCTTTCTACGAAATTGATCAGCAGAAATAAAATTCCTGTAATGACATCAATCGGTATCCAAACGCTTTTCCGATATAAATAAAAAGGAAAAATGGGATTGAAAAGAATGAGAATGATTAGAAATAGTATACTGAAATAATGTTGTCTAGAGCTTAAAGTATTGTATAAAACCAATAAAGCTCCAATGGAAACAAGAATTCTGAGAAAAGTATAATATTCTATAGGAAGTTTGAAAATACCAGCGAAACAACATACCGCACAGAAGGTGAGAAATGGTTTCATAATGTTTGTTTAAAATCCTGTTTTGAGATTATATTTATAATTAAAACGGCTTTCAGACATAAAAATAAAGACGAAGAAGTCGACAAATGCTATTAATGCAGGAATGAAGGTCCAGCAAAAGACCAGATACAGTATTCCCATGACATTTTGGCCTAAGTAAAATCTGTGAATGCCTAATCCTCCAAGGAAAAATGCAAGTAGAGTGGTGGTAGATTTTGATTTCATAATTTAGACTCTAGATAAGATTTCGTTCTTTTTTACTTCAAATTCCTCAGGAGAAATTATTCCACTTTCTTTTAGACCTTTTAGTTTCTGCAACAGTGCAAAAGGATCTTCACTCTCAATCATTAGTGGCTCTTTTTCCTGATAAAATTGTTGTGGTTGTGTAATAATTGGGGTTGCATTATTCACAATAACACCTCCTGCAGAGGCTCTCAATGTTTCAAGATTTTTTTCTCGTCTGAGCCCCCGCATTTTTTCTTCTACTTCCTGTGCAAACTGATACAGCTTTCTGGCTTGTTTTTTAGGGAGATAATCCATCATATTGGTAAGACTGTTTGTTGTTCTCATGATAAATGTAGCACCCACAATTCCTTCCTTGATATGACAATCAGCTATATCAACCCAGTTGTAATCTTGAAAATCCATTGATAAACCGAAGGTTTTCGGCCTGCAGAAAATGATTCTTCTATTGGTTAGAGCAATACAATCTGGTGATAAATTGATTACAGGTTTCTTCTGAACAGCTATATATTCTACAACTTCTTGTGAGGTAAGAAGACTGTTGATTCTTCCTAAAAGCTTTTCAACAGCTTGAGGATCTTGTTCTTCATTTAAAAATTTCTTTAAGTTCATATTATTTTGTTTTTGATTATTTTATGTCTTTATTGAATATATATCCTTTTTTCCCACTTGATTTAACTTGTACTTTGTACCATGAGCCTTCTGTTGCCAGCTTTATCAATTTGGTATCTCTAGGTACCGCTGCTAATATTTTAGACTTAAATGTGGGCTTTTCATAAATATTGATGCTTTCGAGTCCTGCAATGTATCTGTTATTAGAATTAAGGTTTACATTTACGTTATCAATAAATACTTTTGGTGGTTTACTGGATTTTGCTTTTGAGGATTTATAAGAATCAGAAGGATTGTGTTTTTCAGACTTATTTTTTTTACTGGATCTCCCTGATGATGAACTCTTTCCGGAAGAGCCTCCTCCACAAACTCCACACGTTCCACCACCACTGCAATGTCCGCATCTTGAGCAATTGGAGCATGCAGTGCAATAGGCAGACCCCGTGCATCTTCCGCCGTGTCCTACATTGTCATTGGCTTTAAAACAAGAATTTAAAAGAAATAGGCTGAATATCAGTATTATGAAAGATATTAAAGTTCTCATGGTTATTTATTTTTTAGGTATAGTTTTCCAATGTCAGATGAAGCTGATTTCTGTAATTGTAGATTTCATCAAGAGTATTCAATAAAATCTTTTCTCCTGCTTCTTTTCCGTTGTGGAAAGTCTCCAGATATTTGTTGGTTGTATTAAAATGCAATCTGCAAAGTGGCTTTCTGTTGTTATCATCTAATAAAATCCCGAAATAGGAAAGAGTATCTCTGTAAGCAATTCTTGAAGATGGAATTTTCTCCCTTAGAATGGCTTTTACAATTTGAAAACCTTCGAGCTCTTCCTCTGTAGTTACAATTTTAGAATCATTATTTTCATCAATGGGTTGTGATGTTTTTACTTCATCTTCCCTTTTTTCAATTTGTTCATTAATGCTCAATGCTGACTTTAACCGGAAGCTGATGGATTCATTAATAGAAGTCGTTAAAGCTTTTTTAGCATATTCTTTGAAAGAAGCCATTCTGTTTGCTGTTAAGGGTTTTTCAAAGAAACGATTCACCAGAAGTTTTACCAGTTCGTCAGACGGGTTTTCGATTTCTTTTTCGAATTCTTTTCTGATGGCTTTGATGTACTTTAATGCCTCTGCAGAATCAAGAATACTTTCCAGGTTATAATCTTTCTTTGTGAAACTTTCCAGAATTTTAATAGAACTGTCTTTTAGATCCTCAATATTAATGGTGAAGAACGGTTTTTCATCCATAATATTCGGTTTTTCAAGATCCGTATAAAAGTTATACACAATCCCATTGGTCAAAACTCCGAATCTCGTTTTAGAAACATGATAATACCTGTGAAGCTGCGAATTGTGAGCATCTGCACTTTCTTTCCAGTGTTTACATTCAATAATGAAGATGGGTTCATCATTATTTTTGATCACATAATCCACTTTTTCTCCTTTCTTAGTTCCAATATCACAAACGTGCTCCGGTACTACTTCAGTAGGATTGAAAATATCATAACCAAGGATTTGTATGAAAGGCATTACAAAGGCGTTTTTTGTAGCTTCTTCTGTTCCTATCTTGTCTTTAAGACCGATTACTTTCTGATACAGCTGCTCAAGTTTAATTTTAAGATCCATAGTTTTTAGTTTTTTAACGTTTCATCAACGATTTCTGCTGCCGGAGCATTTGATTTTACGGAAGCAATACCGTTTTCCATTCCAGATTTGGAACTGTACATTTGACTGTTTCCAATAATTTCACCATTTCTTGCTTTTAAAACGAAATAATCTTTTCCGTTTTTTGCAACTCTTCTGTCGTATCTTGAAAGATCCTGTGAATTAACTTTTACTGACTCTATTCCTTTCTGGCAGGATGCTTTCTGAACATATCCTTCGCTGGTTAGAATAATTTCACCGTTTCCGGCTTTCAGATTGAACTGATATTCTTTGTTAACTCTTTGAGTGATTATGAATTTTCCCATGATTAGCTTTTCTTATTTAACTTGTATGACATGCATTTGAACAATAGTAACACCCGTTGATATTGTTTCTTTGAATTGGAAATCGTCTTTTCGCTTCATTTACTGCTTCCTGACAAGTATAAAAACTGCCTAAATAAATTCTATTTTCAGAAGATGGTAAAAATTGGCATGAGCTTTCATGCACTTCATAGTCTCCATTTGACTGCTGATTTTTATTAAGGTAATATTCCTTTTTCATAATAAAAATTGTTTATTGTTTAACAGTCCAAAAATATGAGCATTAAATTTTGGTCCGTTACGGGTTTCCGTAAAATGGGGAAAAAATAAAAAAACCTTTCAAAAAAATTGAAAGGTTGTAAGTGAAATGAATTATGTTTTATATGATCCCGATGTCCTTGCAGAAGGCTACCAGCTGCTCATTGCTGTTTATTTGAAGGTCTTCTTTCAGGCTATTTAATCTTTTTTCCACACTGCTCAGGCTGGCTGGCTTAATGTTTCTTTCTTCTAGATGTATAGGAATATTTTTCTGTAAGATTCCTTTGGAAAGAAGGGAGACGAGGGTGATGTCAAATGTAGAAAATTCATAGCTGTTGAACTTTTTCATATCTTCCTTCAGATCAAAAGATAAATAATTTTCCCCGATGTATACAGCTGCAATAGATTTTTTCAAATCTTTTGAATCGTTTCTTGCTTTACGAACGAAACCATTAATTTGGTAATCTGAGAAAAGATTTTCTATGACTCCCGTTTTATGTTCGGCCGAGAATACAATGATCTTCAAATCAGGCTGTATCTCCTTTGCTTTTCTGATGAGGTCTTTTCCATCTTTAAGTTTCTGCTCGTGATGATCATCTTCATAATACAAATCTGTAATCAAGAGGTCATAAGAATACTCTTCCCGTAATGCTTTCTGAATTTTTCCTATAGCATCATCACAGTAATATACATAATCTACCGTTGGTATATTCAGTTCTTCAAGGGTTTTCTGAACGGAAATGTTGATGCTTTCATGATCTTCGGCAATTAAAATTTTTTTGAACATGGTTATACGGTTTAATTTTAAAAATAGGTTAAGACCTCAAAAGTATATTCATTTATTTTTTCATCATTACGGTTTCACGTAAAGCGTAAGAAAAAATGACCTTTTCAGCAGAGATCATCAGATCAGGCCAATATCTTTGCAGATCACAATCATCTCAATATTGTTTTTTGCACCGAGACTATCCCTAAGTTCATTCAATCTTTTTTCAATAGATCTGATGCCATAAGGTGTCATTCGATGTTCTTTCAGATAGGTACTTATTTCACTTTGTTTTAGTCCTTTGGCAAGCATCTCAAGTAATTTCATATCATACATGTTAAACTCAGAAGAAACATGGCGCATCGTATTCAGAACTTCTTGTGGAATGACGATTTCTCCATTAAAAATTCTTCGTATTGCACTTTTCAGGTCTTTTCCATCATGCCTTGCCTTGCTTACAAATCCGTTAATTTGATATAACTTGTAAAGATCATCAATTGCTTTAGCTTTCTTTTCTACTGAAAATACCACTACTTTTAATCCGGGCTGAACTTTTTTTGCTTCAAAGATAAGCTCCTGTCCGGAACGAAGCTTCTGGGAAATATGGTCTTTGTCAAACGACAGATCAGCGATAAGCAATTCATAAGGACGCTCTATTTCCAAAGCTTTTTTGATTCTGCCTAAAGCTTCATCACAATATGTTACATATTCAAAATCAGGGATGTTTAATTCTTTTATTGTATTCAGGATTCCCTGGTTCATTATTTCCTGATCTTCGACGATTAAAACTTTTTTGAACATGGTTTTATGTTTAGGAGATAGGGAAAGAAAGATTTACTTTCAGCCCTTTTTCAATTTTCGTGTCAAAAGTAATCGTTCCGTTAATTGCCTCAATGCGGGATGCCGTATTGCGTAACCCATTTTTATATACAAGATCACCGGAAATTCCTATCCCATTGTCTTTGTATTGAATTTCAACCATATTGTTTATTTTTTCAAACTTCACGGCCACATGGCTGGCATGGCTGTGTTTTTTCATATTCACCATCAGTTCGCGAAGCATTTGGTAAACTTCCTCTTTTACTGTAGCAGAAATGGATTCCCAAATTTCAGGACTGTTTCCAGCTGTAAAAGTCTTTACCGTTTCATTATTAAAAGAAGCAATAAGTTCTGAAATTACTTTACTGAATTCTTTTTCTTCTCCAATTTTATCATAGGATATATCCCTGGATTTTTCATACACAAATTCCAGTTCGTCTAGCGCTTTATTCCGGTCGAAATCTTCCTGGTTTTCAATCTTTGTCATCACCTGGTAAATCCCATTGGCAACTACATCATGAACCTTTTTAGACATTTTAAGCTGGGTGTTTTTAACTTCGATTTCTTTTTCTTGTTTTAATTTTAATTGTCTTCTTCTGTAACCAATTATAATAAATATGATTGCAACAATTAATATCACTACTCCAATCAAAAGTTTTAGAATATTATTATCCTTTTCTACATTTTCTCTTTTTAGTTTTTCAGAATCATATCTTTCTAAAGCAAATTGACTTTTAGACTTATTTCTGGCTGTTTCTAAGCTATCCTTCAAATTTTGATATTGCCTGAAAGTTGTTTTTATATTTTCAGGTTTTTCTAATTGTATTATTTTTTGGAGGGCTTCTAATTTATCATCAGGGCTATTGTTAACTGAAGCGGTCTGGAACATTTTTTTTGCATAAAAAAGAGCTTTTGTTGGATCGCGATTCTCAAAGTATTCAGTTAAGTGAGAAAAACTGGCATTTAGTCCATCGGTATCTTTTATGCTTTCTCGTATATGTAGGGCTTTGTTCAGTTCATATTCGGCATTATATTTAGAATTTTGTTGAAATTTTGCAAAGGCAAGGTTATCATAAACTTTAGAGAAAATGACAGAGTCTTTATCGATATTAGAAGAGGATAAAATTTTGTTGTAAATATTAATTGCCTTATCGTAATCTCTCAAATATACAAATGAAACGGCCTTATTATTAAGAAGAGTGAATCGTTCAATAGGATTTTGAGCATATAGTGCAGCCTGGGTGTAAAATTCTGCAGCTCTTTTATAATCTTTTAATTTTTGGCAAGAAACACCAAGGTTATTGTAATTGGAAACAAGTTCTACCGAATCCTTTTTTGTATCTAAAAATTTAATAGCTGATAAAGCTGTTTCTTGCGCTCCATAGAAATCTCCTGCTTCACATTGGATTACTCCCATAAATACTAAACAATTTCCAGCATAAGAAGGATATCCTTTTTGAATAAAATCATCTTTTGCCTTATTTAAATATTTAAATGCACTGTCTTTTTTTGATGCCTCTAAATAATCATAACCCTTATCGTAATTTATTCGATCGGTTACTGATGGTTTTTTTCTTGAGCAAGAAAATAGAAGGAATAATATTAATAGAAAAGTTATATGAGTTTTCAATGGTTTTTTTTCAAATTTAATAAAAAAAGCGAAAGATAATTCTTTCGCTTTCTTTGTTATTTTCTTGGAGGTATGATTTGTCCTGTTTCACCTCCTGTATCGCTTCCCCCACTTTCCCCTGTAGATCCTCCTGGATCTGAAGCACCACTTTGAGGTTGAACGGTTTCAGTAGTTGGGTTATTATCATTTGCTGTTGTTGCATTTGCTGTATTGTTTGAGAATGCTAAACCTAATAGCATTAAAATAAATTGGATCATTTTTCAAAAAATTTATTGTTAAAGCATTCGTATTCTTCCCTGCGAAGCAGATCGCAGACAGTGTTATACGGTAAAAAAAAATTGAAGCGCTTCTAAATTTTTTGGGAAGTGAACCTTCAAAAACGGAGGAGAAACATCTGCTTCCCAACCCGGAGTTTTCCTCCGTTTTATCTGGTGATTTTTGAAATCAGGATTTTGATTTTCTTTTTATTTTTTGTCCCTGATTTCTTTTACAAATATCCGATAGTGCGTTGTCTTATGTAAGACAGCGAGTGGACAAGCAAAACCTTGTAAAATGCTGTTTTTTACGGGAAACCGCAATTGTAATGTCTAAAATGTGTCTAATTTGGACAGCATATTAATCCATTATGGAAATTGTATGTTTGAGAAAAGAAAATTGCTCATAAAAGCAGCATATAAAACCGCAAAAAAAGAACTTGGAATTGAAACAGACAGTTATAGTACTGTATTCGATTTTTTAAGTCAGAAGCTAGAGGAGAAATTTGAGTCTTCCAAAGATGGAAGAACTTTTGTGAGATATTATAAGAGATTGATAAATGAAAATGAAGACTATCCTATTGACGCTATTACTTTAGACCAATTAAGTTGGTATGTGGGCTATGATAATTTTCAAGATTTTTCTGAGAATTATATAATTAGAAGAGATCATGGAGAGACTCAGATAGAAATGAGAATTGGAAATGATGAAGATTCTTTGTCAGAAAGGCTTTCTAGAATAATTATAAACATTACGAACACACCTGTTTTTAATGTTCCGCAGATGGCAAAAAACGGAATGGGAATAGGTGTGATTGTCTTAGTTTTATTTGCAAGTTTAAATGGTGGTTTAAAAATGCCTGGGAAAGATAATCAATGTATGTATTGGGACGGAGATGAATATAAACTAACATCTTGTGATGATAAAAATCCCAAGCATCAGTTATTACCAGCTGATACTGTCAAACTAAAATATTTTAAGAGAATTACCAGACCAGATACCTTGACAGTAGAAAACGGATTAGGTAATTCATGGTATACAAAATATGATAATGCGGTAGAGTTTTTTACAATGGATGGAATAAACCCTGGTAATGGTAAAAGTTTGAGAGATGCAACGAGACATATGATCTTAACTTATGGTAAAGGAGAATGATCTTCCTTCACAATTATTTAAAATTCAATTAAAACAATTCCACAGCAATTCGCTTAATTTCGTGTTATTTTAAGATGAGCAAAGGAATATTCGCCCTATTATTTTTTGTATTTGCCCTTTTTCAGGCGCAAAAACCTGTACAGATTGCTTTTCTATCCGACATACATTTCCAGGATTTGTATGGAAGTTTTTCGGATCATGATTTTAAAGGAATTATGAATCCTAAAACGGGAAAACCCACGATCCTGAGAACGATGGATTCTCAGTTGCATTCCACAAGAATTTTCAATGAGAACTATTTTGCATTTCTTAAAGCACTAGATGATATTGCGGCCAATGGAATTAAAATTGTAGCCATGCCCGGTGATTTTTCCGATGATGGGCAGGCTTATAACCTTCGCGGGCTTCATACAATTTTAGAACAGTATCACCAGAAATATGGGATTAATTTTTACCTGACAACAGGAAACCACGATCCAGTTGGACCATTCAGAAACGATGGAGGGAAGGATGATTTTCTTGGGAAGAATGGAAAGCCGCTTGGAATTTACAGTAAGGAGAATATTGGAAAATCAACGGATAAAGTGATTACAAAAGATATTGCAGAGTCCGGATATCTTGAAATTTTGAATGAATTGAAAGATTTTGGTTTTTATCCTAAAAAAGAAGACCTGTACTGGAGTACCCCTTTTGATCATGGCTCATTTAAAGATTATTCTTACGAAAAAGGGTTGAGGCTGGCAGGCTATTCCAAAAGAATGTATGAAGTAGCCAAAGGTTTTTCTGTTCCGGATTTAAGTTATGTTGTTGAGCCCGTGAAGGATGTCTGGATGATTGCTATTGATGGCAATACCTATGTTCCGAAAAATATCAGCGAAAACCCTGAGAATGCATCTAATTATAAAGGAGCAAGCATTGGTTATAATAGTGTACTGATCAACAAACAGCATTTGATACAATGGGTAAGGAAGGTTGCTGATGAAGCAAAGAAAAACAACAAAACTCTGATTGCATTTACCCATTATCCGATGATTGATTTCAATGATGGGGCAACCAGCGAAATTAAAAACCTGTTGGGGGAAAAAAAATGGCAGTTGGAACGTGTCCCTCAGGAAGAAGTCGCAAAAGTGTTTGCTGAATCAGGTTTGCAGATTCATTTTGCAGGACATATGCACATTAATGATACAGGAATCAGAAAAATGGATGAGGGTGTTTTGGTAAACGTTCAGGTTCCGTCATTGGCGGCTTATCTACCCGCTTATAAAATTTTGACCATACAGTCTCCCGATAGGATGGAAGTAGAAACCGAAGTTGTAAATGATGTTCCGCGGTTTGATGAATTGTTTCCTTTATATGAAAAAGAATATGAAACTTTACAGCATGATACAGCCAAAATACTTTGGAATAAAGACATTTTAAAAACAAAATCCTACCATGATTTTATGCTTTTTCATTTAAAAGAATTGGTTCGGCTAAGAATGATTCCCGATGACTGGCCAGTAGATTTTATTGATAAAACTAAAAATTTAAATGGAGAAGGTCTCCTGCTGCTTATTCAAAATAAAGATCAGCTCAAAGAAAAAAGAATAAGGCCCGAATCCTTTAAAAAATGGTCTTTTGATGACTTGCTGTTGGATTTATATAAATTTCAATCTGCAGATGAGCTGGCGAAAAGAGATATTCCCAAAGAAAGGCTAGAGCAGTATCAGATATTGGAGAAACTATATCAGGAGAATGACCCGAAAGACAACTTATTTATTAAGCAATTGCAATCTGTTTTTAAAATCCTTTCACTGCTTTCTAACGGAGATCCGGCAGATCATTTTGAAATAGATTTGAAAAAGAAGGAAATAATAAAGTTATAATACTTCATAACCCTCCATTTGGATTCAATGAGATATTTGTGGCATTTGTGAAAAGAATTAGTGTTTAAACAAAAGAAAGGCTGTCCATGGACAGCCTCCTCAATTATAAATCTAACAGCAAAACAGGACTACTTTCCTGTCAAAGGATTCTTTCTTTCATAAGTGTTGTTGTCAAAACTTACCTTATAATTAGACTTAAATAGTTTGCTGGGATAATAATAATCCGTTGTAATGATCTGTGCACCACTTTCCTTTGCTTTTTCAAACCTTGAATAATCTTCGCTTCGGGCTTCCATTGTATCTGCATCAGCTCTGGTACGGATGATATATCCTTTTTTTACCAGGTCTTTGATCATTGTATCATCTTTCTTCGGTTCATTCATGAACAAAACAGCCGATTCAGGAGTTCCCGGTGCAGAATTTGTGAAAATCATCCTGCCTTTCAATGAAGGATGATCTTTGGCGTACAGATCTCTGTTTTCTCCGTTATTATCCATTACAAAAAGGAATTTTCCCTTTACGTCTTTTACTTTCGGCCAGTTTTTCTTTACAACGGCTTCGTTCAGCGTTTTATAAGATCCTCTGATATCATCAGGTGTAATAATTTTCTCTTTTCCGAGGTACTTTTTCAGTTCATTGTCCAGATCATCAAAAAGTGGACTTGTATAATGCTCCGGTTCGGTTCCGAATTGATTGGCCTTTCCATCTTTAGGTTCGAGCGTTATAAAAACAGGATCGTGATCAGGATGTTTGTCAGACCATTTTTTCAAATCCTTCAGACATTCTTCCAGGGTATAATACCATGTCTGATAATCAATATCTGTAATGTGAATCATTTTGTAACCCGGTTTTTTCATTTTTCCTTCAGGATCAAAAGATTCGTTGGTCTTTACAAGATCAAGAATTTTAGGATGGGCATATTTTCCTCCCTTACTGTCTGCATAGACATCAATTTCCAGATTTCTAAGTCCAAGATCCAGCTGCTCAGGAATAGGAATGTGTTCATATTGAATCTTCGGTAAAGAGTTCTGAGTGTCTTTTTGTAACAAATAAGCGTAAACTTCAGGCAGAATGGCTTTTTTATAAGAATTGTGGGAGCCAATAACCTGAATTTCATTGATTTTTAATTCATCAAATTGCCGAGATTGTGACCAAAACAGGTTGAATGAAGATAAACAGATTCCAAGAAAAACAGCCTTTTTCATTTCGATACATTTTACATGCAAAATTAAGGAGTCTTTGTTGGGATGATTTATATATTATGTTAAGTAATTTTTAAAATTTTGTGAATATTGAAAAAATAGAGGCGTATAAATATTTGATATATAGTGAGTTTGTAATATCTCAAATTGAGATATTTATATTTTGTTGACCTTAAGATAATATTATGTTAAAATAGATTTGTGGTAGATCCTTTTACTTTGTATGCCGAAATAAAAACTAACCGTTGCCTGAAAAGAAAACCACTGTTGCGGGAACAACAGCGGCTTTTTGATAAGCAATGTAACGTCTTGCAATTACTTTACTTATTGATATGTACCACAAAATTAATTTTTTTAAGTTTAAAAAGTTAATCCCGATTGCATTAATTTTTTTGGTGGCCCACCAAGCTGATGCTAAAGGATTTACTTCAAACTATCCTGTGTTTTCGCAGGTAAACGAAACCATTTCCGGAAATGTAACAGATCAGAACGGATCAGCGGTAGAAGGCGCAAAAGTCACGGTTGTAGAAACCGGAGATACTGTTTCTACCGATGCATTGGGGAATTTTTCAATTTCGGCCAATATCGGGCAGACCTTATCCATTTCTTATGACGGACATGGAGAGCAGATGGTGAAAATTTCCAGTACTTCGGTTTCCGTAAAATTAGAATCAAAAAAAGGTTCAACTTCCATTGAAGAGGTAACTCTGGTAGGATACGGTTCTCAGAAAAAATCTGATTTAACGGGAGCGGTAAGCCAGCTGAAAGCCGAAAACTTCAAAGAAGGAATGAATATTTCCGTGGATAACCTGATGCAGGGAAAAATCGCCGGTGTCCGTATCGTTCAGTCGAGTGGGGAACCTGGAGCAGGAGTAAATGTCTCCATCAGAGGTATCGGTTCCATCCGAAGCGGAAGTACACCTTTATTCGTTGTAGACGGCATTCCTCTGAATAATGATCCTGTAAGTGCACAAAGTCCAAATGTAGGACTTGGGAATACAACCGCAAAGAATCCGCTTAACTTTTTGAATACAAGTGACATCGAATCCATTACGGTTTTGAAAGATGCTTCTGCTGCGGCCATTTATGGGGCGAGAGGTTCAAACGGGGTAGTTTTGGTAACAACAAAAAGAGGGAAGAAGGGAGAGCCAATGTTTACGTATGATACGTATCTGGGCTTTTCTTCAGTGATTAAGAAATTAGACTTAATGACTGCGGATCAATACAGAGCTGCAGGCATAGATAAATCTTATGACCATGGCGGAAATACAGACTGGCAGGACGAAATCTACAGGAATGCCGTTTCATCCAATCATTCCGTTTCATTCTCAAAAGCTACAGAAACAGGAAATTATTTTGCTTCTCTTTCTCATATGGACCAGGATGGTATTGTCCTGAACAGCAGTTTTAAAAGAACTACAGCCCGTCTGAATGCTGAAGAGTCTTTCTTTGATAACAAAAGACTAAAGGTTAAGTTAAATCTTACTGCCAGTGATATCAGAGAAACAGGAATTCCAAACGGAGGAAATGCCGGGTCTGACGGGCAGCTTATTATCCATGCTTTAATGGCGAATCCTACGCGTTCTGTCTATGATCAAAACGGAAATTATACCAATTTCAATATGAACGCTCACTACAATCCATTGTATTTATTGAGTGTTTACGAAGATAAAACGAATACTTTCAGAGTATTAGGAAATACTGAGGCAACGCTGAGAATTTTACCAGGATTGAATTATAAATTTAATTTAGGGGTTGACAGAAGTTTATCGGAAAGAAATACAACCATGTTCCCGAACATTACAGACAGAAGCCCGAAAGGAATCTATTCACAGGCCAATCTGGATTCTTATAATATTCTTTTGGAGCATTATTTAACCTATGATCTTAGTTTAAAAAGGCATAATTTCAGCGTATTAGGAGGTTTTTCTTATCAGAAATTTAAAGCTACTGCTACGTATCTTGGTGTAAGAAACTTTGTTAATCAGGGAGCGGGGATTTCGCCGGAAATTAACCCTGGATATTCCGGAGATGTGTTTATTCCGCAGCCGGGAACTTCTCAGGAAAATGAACTGCAGTCTTACTTCGGAAGGGTAAATTATAATTTTGATAAAAAATATTTCTTAACAGCTTCATTAAGAGCTGATGGTTCTACCCGTTTTGGAGATAACAATAAATATGGATATTTCCCATCAGTTGCTGCAGGCTGGACCATTTCAAAAGAAAACTTTCTGAAAGATGTTTCATTTATCAACGAGTTGAAACTAAGAGGGAGCTGGGGAGAAACCGGAAATCAGGAAGTTCTCAACAAAATTACAAAAGCAAGTTATCTGTTATCACAAAGTGCAGGATATTATTTATATGATAACTTAAATCTGATCAATGGAGTTCAGGTGGTGAGAACACCCAATCCTAATCTGAAGTGGGAAATTGTAGCACAAACGAATGTTGGTTTGGATTTCAGCCTATTCAGTAATAAATTATACGGTTCATTGGAATATTATAACAAGACAACCAAAAACCCAATATTGTTTATTCCTTCCACTCCGTTAAGTCCTACAGATTTTGTCTGGCTGAATGCTGACGGAAAGATCGTTAATAAAGGTTTTGAATTCTCTTTAGGTTCAGAAATTATTAAAAACGAAAACTTTACATGGAATCTTGATATCAATGGAGCTACAGTAAATAATGTGGTGAAAGATCTTCCGGTTTCAGGAATTAATTCCGGTGAAGTTTCAGGGCCAGGACTCTCAGGCGTTACCGCCAATATCTACAGAAACGGGTATGAAGCAGGATCTTTCTACATGTACAATTACTTAGGAATTGATGCCAACGGAAAATATATATATGAAGATTTGAACGGAGACGGAAAGATTGACCCGAATGACAGAAAGATTTTCGAAGGTGCTATTCCTAACTTCACTTTCGGGATCAATTCTTATATGAAATACAAGAAGTTTGATTTTGCATTCTCTTTCATTGGTCAAACGGGAGGGTACTTAGTAAATAACACTGCGTTGGATTTGAATATCAACAATTTAGCTTCAGACAGAAACGTATTGAAGAAATATTATGATTCAGGGGCAAGCTTTGCCAATCAGCCGCAGTTATCTTCTTTATATCTTGAAAAATCAGACTTTATTCGTTTAAGCAATGTAAGACTAGGGTATACTTTTGACATGAATCAATTGAAATTTTTGAAAAGTATCAATCTGTATGTAAGTGCACAGAATCTATTGACCATTACCAGTTATTCTGGTTACGATCCGCTTGTTGACACCAACAAGCAAGTGCAGGGAAATCAGTCGTTGGGAATTGATTACACAACCTATCCGTCTGCAAAAACGTTCATTTTGGGAGCTACTATTAAGTTTTAATTTAAGTTAAAAGAAAACATGAAATCTAAATTTTTAAATCTAAATAAAATCGTTTTGTCCATCGCGGTGATGTCTTTAGTGGGATGTACGAATCTGGATGAAAAAGTAATTGATGAGGTAATGGGAACTGAAAACGCAGATCCTGAAGCTTCTCTTGCTGCTGCTTACGGACAACTTGGCGACGGAACTTTTGTAGACCATGGAAGTGTGTTTGCGTTACAGGAATATTCTACTGATGAAGCCCTATTACCAACAAGAGGAAGTGACTGGGGAGATGGTGGAAAATGGAGAGCGATGCACGAATTTACCTGGGACGCCAATAATGATGTGGTAAAAAATACCTGGAATCAGTTGAATTCAGGAATTACGAAATCCATATTTGCTATAGGAAGTATCAACAAGAGTAACATCAATAATAAGACTTTATTTTTGGCAGAAGCAAAAGGGTTATTGGCGTTTTATACGTATACAACAATCGATTTGTATGGGCAGGCTCCTTACAGAGATCCTGATAACTTAAACGCTCCCATTCAGATCAGAAAGGCGGAATCTACCATTGATGCTTTAATTACTGAAGTGGAAGGTCTTATCCCAAACTTAGCAGATATTAAAACCCAGAATACCCACGCAGGAAGGTTTACAAAACAGGCAGCGTATGCGTTATTGGCTGATATGTATCTAAACAGAGCTGTTTTAAAAAACAAGACAGCAGGTACTTTTAACTTCAAGGAACAGGCTGTAAGTGGAGGAGGGAATGATATGGATATGGTGATCAAGTATTCTGATATGTTGATTAATGGAGGCTTTTTTAGCTTAGAATCAAACTACTTTCACAATTTTGATATCAATAACGATACAAGTAAGGAAATGATTTTTACCATTGTCCAGAAAAAGAATTCAAACAGAAATGCTGATAATGACCTGGCGTATATGTCTATGGAAAGAATCCAGAAACCTTCGCCGGATAACAGAGGAACCAATGCATCTTGCGTTACACCGGAATTCTATTATTCATGGAACGGAAATCATGACGACCCGCGTTTTCAGAGAACCTATCAGTATGAGGATGGAACTTGGTTCAGAAATGATGGAACGGATGTGAGTGTACCGTCAACAAGTAAAGTGGAAGGAACGGGAAAACCATGGTTTCACTTCAACAGAGGATTGCAGGTTGGTCAGCAATATGGACCTAAAATTCTTGCCAGTGGTAATTTTGACCTGACTTCGGACGGAAGAATTAAAGTCTATAAATTATTCACCGAAAAAAACACAACGCTTGCCGCAGATTTTACTCCGGAACTTAATTTTGACAATCCTTCAGAAGCGGTATTTACACAGGCTCAGATCAACAGAGGGGTAAGAAACTTCAAATTTGAGTTCGATCCCGGTTACGGAAACAACGGAACAAGCGGAATGGATGTTCCATTATACAGGCTTGGAACGATCTATATGATGAGAGCAGAAGCTTTTTTCAGAAACGGAAACGTATCTGGAGCTTTGGCTGATGTTAACAGATTAAGAACAAGCAGAACGAATGATGCTTTAAAGAACAATGCTCCAGGAGTTGCGCTTGCTTCTCTGGATGCTAATACACTTTTTAAAGAATCAGGATACGAATTGTATTGGGAAATGTACAGAAGAAAGGCGATGATCAGGTTTGAAAAATTTGATCTGCCGGGAACTGCCAAAGCAGCTACCCAGCCTTACAGAAGAATCTTCCCGATTCCTCAGGCAACCCTTGATGCCTCAAAAGATTTTAGTCAAAACCCTGGATATTAGTTTTTTCATATAACAATTATTTTTGCGTAAACAAGAAGCGAAGAGATTTCCTCTTCGCTTCTGTTATTTTATATCGGTTTGTAGCCATTCGGTTGATATCAATAGGAACGGACTTTAGTCCGTTTAACCGTTTAATAAAATGTTTACAATCAACCCGGCTTTAGCCAAAATTTAAAAATTGGTCAATTTTATTCTGCATTCAGCATTCCCAGTTCTCCATAGTATTTTTTAAACTTCTGGATTTTTGGACCTACAACAGCGCTGCAGTAGGGTTGAGTAGGATTGTCATTGTAATACCCCTGATGATATTGTTCTGCAGCCCAGAATTTATCGAATTGAGTCAGTTCCGTTACATAAGTTCCTGCCCATCTTCCCGATTCCTGAGATACTTTGATAGCTTCTTCAGCCTTTGCTTTTTCAGCTTTATCTTTATAGTAAATCACAGAACGGTATTGGGTTCCGATATCATTTCCTTGTCTGTTGAGTTGAGTAGGATCATGAAGGAAGAAAAATACATCCATCAGCTGCTCGTAAGAAATAATAGAAGAATCATAAGTGATCTGTACCACTTCTGCATGTCCTGTTTCTCCTGTACAAACTTCCTGATATGTTGGGTTGTCTTTATGACCTCCTGAATATCCTGAAATAGCAGATTTTACCCCTTTAAGCATATTGAAGCAGCTTTCCACACACCAGAAACATCCGCCACCAAAAGTAATTTGCTCTAAATTATTATTATCCATTCTAAGGTTGATTATTTTATTTAAAAAATTCTTTTTCCATTCTGTATATTGAGAAAAAAGACAATCAAAAGTATGAAAAAGTTTTTCATTTGAACATGATTTTAACCTCATAAACTCAAATTACAATGATAGATGCTACAAATGATTTTAAACACGGTTAGGAACTAAATGTTGAAGGTAAATGAAGGAGATAATTAAAGCAGTTAGTATTAGCTATGTCATGCTGAGCAGGGTCGAAGCATTTCAATTATGCTGAATTTTAAATACAAACCACACGAATGTTTTCACAAATAAACACAAGAAAATACGATTAATCATTTGTGCAATCTGTGAACAAAAAAAGCACCCTAAAAAAGGATGCTCTATATGATATAAATAGTTTTCAGTTATTTTTCCCAAACCAAAGCACTTGCTCCAAGGATGGCAGCATCTGCTTCGTCAAGTTCACTGAATACCAGTTTTACTTTATTTCTAAAGATCGGAAGAAGGTTTCTTTCCATATGAAGTTTAGCCGGCTTTAAAATAAAATCTCCTGCTTTGATTACTCCACCAAATAAAAGAATTGCTTCCGGGGAAGAGAACATAACAAAATTTGCGATGGCTTCTCCCAGTTTCTGACCTGTGTATCTGAAAACCTCAATAGCAATTGGGTCTTCTTTCATGGCACATTCATATACCGTTTTAGAATTGATCTCGTCTTCAGGATACTGGTTCAGCATAGATTCCGGGAATTCAGCTCTCATTTTCTTGGCTGTAATGGTAATTCCGGTAGCAGAAGCATAGGCTTCCAGACTTCCTTCAGAACCCGTACTCCAGTGTTTTCTACCGCCTGGTTTTACAATCGTATGTCCCAATTCTCCTGCAAATCCATCATGTCCGTAGATTAAACTTCCATTAGCAATGATTCCGCTGCCAACTCCTGTTCCCAGGGTAATCATGATAAAATCTTTCATTCCTCTGGCTGCTCCGAAAAGCATTTCCCCAAGGGCAGCAGCATTTGCATCATTGGTCACTGTACAAGGAAGACCGAATTTTGCTGTCATCAGCTCGGCGAAAGGAATTACCCCTTTCCATGGAAGGTTGGGAGCTAGTTCTATGGTTCCTTTATAGTAGTTCGCATTAGGAGCTCCTACTCCGATTCCGTCAAAGTGTGCTTCAGTACCATATTTTTCCATCATTGGACGAACACTTTCATATAAAGCATCGATGAAATCTTCAACTTTATCATAAGCATCAGTTCTCAGGTTTCCTTTATCCAGAACTTCTCCACGGTGGTTTACGATTCCGAACTTAGTATTGGTTCCGCCGATGTCAACTCCAAGGGCAACTTGTTTTGATAAATCTATTAATGACATTTCTATTATTAAATTCTAGGGGCTAAAATTATAAAAAAGATTGTATTAATGGATTATTAACTGGGTTTTATTTAATATGTTAAGCTGTTTTTAACGGTTTTTTCTTTTTTCTTCCCCACCAGATCATAAATCCGGTAACCGGAAGAGAGGCACAGATAAGACTTACAATAAAAGCAATAATCTTGGTAGGAAGGCCTAAAATAGCTCCTACGTGGATGTCATAGTTGGCACTCACAGCCTTTTCTCCAAAGTTTTTGTCCTTCGGATCATGAGTGTGAAGCAATTCTCCCGAATTTTCATCAAAGATTAAGCTGCTGCTTTTATGATAAGAATAGGAAAGATGTTTCACATACACCTCAAAATTGGGATGCTCGTGGTCATCCATATGTGGGTGTCCTAAATCTATAGCAAAACCATAGGAATCCGGATATTTTGTCTGTACAGTATTGATAATTTTATCCAGTGTTCCCTCTGTTCTCAGCTCAATAGGAGCTTTTGTCTTGATATGTGAAAAGTCCGGGTATTTTGTTTCTCCTCCTGAAAAGATGACATAGATCATCGCCTGAACGACAAAAAATGCATAAAAAAGTCCTGTAATGGAGAAGATTAAAGCAAAAATAGAAGCATAAAAACCTAATACATTATGAAGGTCATAGTTCTTTCTTTTCCAGCTTTTAATATTTTTCCATTTGAAGGCAAAACGCTGCTTTCTTGCTGCTTTGTTCTTAGGCCACCATAGAATGATCCCTGAGATCAGCATAATAATAAAGATGATTACCGGAATTCCTACGACATATGTTCCCCAATCCTGTTTCAGGAGGTAGCTCCAGTGGATCATTTTTACAATATTGAAAAAACCGTTTTTCTCATCATATACTCTCAGTACTTTCCCGGTGTACGGGTTTACATAAGCTTGTTTATAGATAGGAAATTCATCAAAATAATTCCAGGCATCCGTATTATGTTCATACCAGAAGAACATATAAGACATCTTCTTATCAATAGGGACATTGACCCAGTGAATAGGATATTTTTCTTTGACCTGTTCTGCAACAGCTTTTTCCATGACTCTGATAGGGAGCACCTGTTTCTGTTCAATATTTTGCTCATGGTGGTACATGACATCTTTTCGGGTAAAGTTTTCCACTTCATCCTTAAAAACATACAATGCTCCGGTAATTGAGATAATAAAGATCAGAAACCCTATTCCCAGTCCGAACCAAAGGTGAAGCTTGGCAGACCATTTTTTAAAGAATCCCGGTTTCTTTTTTTGATGATGATTTTTCTTCATATACAGCTAAAAGTGAAACAAAGATATGTTTTACTTTTTATTTAGTTTAATTAAAATTTATATTCAATCATAAAGGTTCCTCTCGCTCCCAATGCATTGGTGAAGTCACTGTCTCTTGCTGTCCACCATGAAATGGCAGGCTGGTATACTTTGTTGAAAATATTTTCAACCCCTAATGATACTCTCCAGTTGTTGTTCACTTCGTAGCTTGATTTGAAATTAAAGACAGTATATTCTGGAACATATCCTTCACCATAAGCATACAATCCTGTTTTCGCATTAGGCTCGAATCTGTTTTGCTGGAAAGAATGAAGCATATCAAAACCAACAGACAAAGCCGGAACAGGTCTTGCCTGAACATAAGCTAAAACTTTTGGCGCAGAAATTCTGCTGTTGTTGATTTTTGCAGAATAATCTCCGTCATCTTTTATAGAAGTGATCCCTTCCATCCAGCTGTAACTTCCTCCAAACTGAACCCATTTTACAGGAGTAAAGTGTAAAAATCCTTCCACTCCATATACAATTTCCGGTGATCTCTGAATCATCAATGCTCTGTCCGGACTTTGTACGAATGACGCCCCTAGTTTGGATGTACTTACGTAAGAAGTCAGTTCATAATTAAGCCAGCTTGAAAGTTGTCCTGTTGCTCCCAATTCATAATTGTTGACAATGATAGGTTTTGTTTCCAGGTTTTTAATTGTTTCAGAAGTTGAGGTTCTTAGAATTCTTCCTAATTCATTGATAGAGTAGGCTTGGGAGAAACTTGCAAAAAGATTGATATAAGGCTCTACATTATAACGTACACCAATATTTCCTACTAGGGCATTATAGTTTAACTTTCCACCTTCAACAGGAATACTTTTAGTAAATGTTCCATCACTTTTAATAGACGAAAGTGTATTGAAGTCATCTACATTCACTTTGATATTTTCGTAGCGGAAACCTCCTTTGATGGTAAACTTTTTGAACAGATCAATTTTTGCCAATACAAAGGGAGCTATATTGGTCATATTCATATTAGGAGTCCAGAAACGGCCGTCTTCCAGCTTTTGTACGGTCTGATCATTTAGAATATCAGCTCCATAGATGATTTCTCCCTGAGAATTTGGAGAATTCCATAGTTGGGTATCCAAATTGATTCTTGCTCCTTTTTTCTGGGAAATAACATTGGATTGTCCACCATTGAAGAAAGTATCACTGTATCCGTAAACGGTTTTAAAGTCCTGATAATAAAGATTAATGTTTAAAGAAGTTCCTGCAAACAGGTTCTTATTATCATAGCTCACTCTGATGTTGTGGTTTTTCGGAGTTCCCTGAGGAGTTGTTTCCAATCCTTTTCCTACTCCTTCACCAATGGTAGGAGTGATACCGTATTTTCCTGTTTTTAATCCTACATTCAGCCCTGATCTTGATGAATAGCCAATATAAGAAGCCTCGATCCTCTGGTTTTCATTGATATCATATCCTATTTTCAGCAATCCGTTGTAGTTATCCATCTTGGCAATGCTGTAGGTAGGGCTTATCAAAACACCGTCTCCGTCTTTTGTATATCCGGTTCTTTCGTAAGCCAGTGAAAGGGTATAATCAAATTTGTTGATCTTTCCGGTTAAAAGCTGGCTGGCTCTTACTCCTAAAGTCCCTCCGTAAGACTGTCCTGTAAGACCAACCTGTGAAATTCCAGAGATTTTTTTATCTGTTTTGCTTCTTTTCGTGATATAATTGATAATACCACCATCTGCACCGTTTCCATAGATGGAAGAAGCACCCTTGATCACCTCAATTCTTTCGATAGCTGAAGGGTCTATAGTCCTTAGGTCTCTTGCTCCGTTACGAAGTGGAGTAGACTGTGGAATCCCATCAATCAAAACCAAAACCTGGCGTCCTCTTAAAGTCTGTCCCGAATTGGAAGTCTGTCCTGAGTTGGTTCCTAAACTGGGAACGGTATACTGCAGGATGCTCGTAATATCAGAGTTAACAGTCAGCTGAGACTGAATCTGTTTTTCTCCGACAATGGTGATAGAGCTTGGAACCTCTTTTATATTTTCTTTTTTTCTTGAGGCAGTCATAACAACCTCATCCACATTTTTGATTTGTAATGTATCTTTTACCTGGGCAAAAACGGTAGTAGTTCCTAAACAGGCAGCTGATAAAAGCGCTTTTTTCATTATATTTTCTTTCCTTGTTTCTTTCTTTTTCCCCACCAGACCAGAAATCCGGTTACAGGAAGTGATGTACACGTGAGGCCGGCAATAAACCAGATGATTTTTCCAAACAGTCCAAAGTAGGATCCTGTGTGGATATCATAGTTAGCATTGGCATATTTTTCGGCGTTGCTCAGTTTTTGATGAGGTTTGTTGGCGAGTAGCTTTCCTGAGTATTTATCGAATGTCAGCAGGTTTCTTTCGCTGAATCTTCCGTCTTGTCCGTAGATGGTAACGGGAAGGTTCTTCAGCTCTTTTCCTTTTTTATTTTTTCCGTTTAAATTGATTCTGAAGCTGGATGAGCCTGCATACAATTTTTCTGTCTGTGCGGCGGCCAGATCAAAAACAGCTTCATTTTTCACGATCAATGAATCCGGAGACTTGATTTCTTTTTCTTTTGGAGCTTCCCAATAACCGGATATAGCGAGGTTAAAAGTATTTTTCACATACGGATAAGCAAAATAAATTCCTGTAACACTCATCAATAAGGCAATGAATGAGGCATAGAAACCTAATACATTGTGAAGGTCATAGTTTTTACGTTTCCAGTTTTTTACATTTTTCCAATTGAACCAAAAACGTCCTTTTCTGGCATTTTTATTTTTGGGCCACCATAAGATGATTCCCGTAATCAGCATTATAATAAAAAGAACGGTCGGGATTCCTACAGTAAATGGCCCCCATTCGGAATTGAGCAGAAGCCCCCAATGGATATACTTCAGAATATTAAATACATCATATTTTTCATCATACACCGCAATGATTTCTCCGGTATACTGATTTACATATGCCTGCTTGTTGATGAGAACCTGTTGAAAATAATTCCAGCCTTTTTTACTTTTATCATAATAAAGGAAACGATAGGATTTGCTTTTGTCTAAAGGGATTTCTACCGAGCTTAGCGGATGTTTTTCGTTAAGTTCCAGTGATACTTTCTCACGAAGTAAATTAAGGGATAACGCCTTTTTCCCGAGATCTTCTTTTTTTACATAAATAGCTTCTTTACGCAGACTGTTTTGTACTTCATCCTTAAAAATATATAAAGTCCCCGAAAAAGAGACTATAAATATAATGATGCCAACAGACAGACCAAACCACAGATGCAGCTTGGCAGACCATTTTTTTGTTGAAGAAACCTTCTTTTTATGGTGATGCTTTTTCATAGCAAAAAGTTAACCCCGTGAGGGGCTAACCTTTGATTTTTTTAAAATTTATATCCTATTGATACTCTCCAGTTGCGCGGAGCATTATAGATCCATGCGTATTCTCCTCCATCTCCTCTGTATCCGCTGTAAAGTTTTTTGTTAAGAACATTATTCAACATAAAGTTAACATCGAATTTTTTAGCAGTATAGGAAACTCCGAAGTTGGTATCAAAATAATCCGGCAGACTTTGATCTTTTGTGGCACTCACACCAAACCAGGACTGTCTTCCTCCCTGATACTGATAACCTGCTGAAATACCAAAGCCTTTCATAAGACCGTTTTCAAACCTATAGTTTACCCATGTATTTTGTACATTTTTTGCATTACCGGGAGACTGAATTCCAATTCTTGTAGGGTCTGTGTCTTTGATGGTTTTTGCATCTGTATAAGCATAGTTGATAATAATATTCAACCCCTTGATGATTTCTCCTTTGATATCAGTTTCAAATCCTCTAGCTCTTTGTTCACCCGTAGCAACCTGAAAAGCAACTCCATTGTTTTCGTTTGCATTTCCTGATACAAGAATATTTTGCCTTCTGATTTCGTAAACGGCAAAAGTAGTGTTCCATCTTCCTCCGAACCAGTCTTTCTTCAGTCCGAATTCAATATTCTGCCCTCTGAAAGGATCTGTAATTTTAGTTTGGTTAATCCCAGTTCCGGATTGTGGTGTAAAAGTTTTGTCATAGATCCCATAAGCAGAGAAGTTTTCGTTAATAGAATAACTCACTCCAACTCTTGGTGTAAACTCACCAGCTGTATCGGGTACAATAGGTGTCCCTGGGCTCAGGTTAGGATATGCGGAATAGGTTTTACCGCTTGTATATCTTCCTGCTAATGTTAATCTCAATTTATTGTCAAACATTTCAATCTGATCCTGAGCATAATAAGAAGTATACTTTACGCCCTGGTCATTATAAAATGGGGCAGAGGTGTTTAAGCTATAAAAGTCAGAAGAAGGAAGCTTTGAAGGGTCTACACCATAATTTACATTATAAATGTCAATTGGGAAAGGTCCACCTGCAAAAGATGAAAAGTCTGCATTATACTTTCTGTCTCCATAATCAAACCCTGCAATTATTTTATGAACAATATTTCCTGTATTAAGTTTTCCTCTTACATACGTCTGAAAAATGTGGTTTTTTCCTTTTGCCTGCCAGTTGCTTAATGTTCTGTTTAAAACATTTTTATTGGCTGGGTCAAAAGTTCCCCACCATGAACCTCCGTCATAATTCAGATCCATATAAGCATATTGTGTACTCCAAATCCAATCTTTAAAAAGTTTCTGATCTAAGCTTAAGAATAAACTCTGATCTTTTACTTCAGTTTTTTTGAAGTTGGGATCATTAAAGTTAGTATGTACATTCAGTGAAGCATATCCGTCGTTAGACATCAGGTAAGCTCCCGGTTGATTAAATTTTAAGTACTGATAGTTGTACTGAGCTGTAAATACAGTCGTCTTTGTAGGTCTGAAAGTAATAGATGGAGCAACAATGATTTTGCTTGTTTTATCATTTTCCACCCATGAATTGTTGGAGCTTCCCATCAAATTGATGCGGTAATCTAAAACTCCGTTTTTCACAAGAACCCCGTCAAGATCTGCTTCTCCTCTGAAAAGATTATAGCTTCCTGTAGTGAAACGAACACTATTGGCAAATTTTCCGGTAGGTTTTTTTGTTACAACATTATAAAACCCGGCAGGATCTCCCATAGAACCCATAAATCCGGCTGGTCCTTTTACAAATTCTATTCTGTCTATAATAGACGCATCAGGGTTAATGGGTCCCCATGTAGAGGAAACATTCATTCCGTTCATGAAAGTAGCAATACTGGCTCCTCTCATGAATACATTAGAATACACATTATCCCAGTGTTCTACTTTTCTCGCCCCACTAACATTACGGACAATTCCTTCAGACATGTTCAATGTAATCTGATCAGCAAGAACCTGCGAACTTACAGACTGTACATTCTGAGGAAGCTCAAGAATTGGTGTCTGAATTCTTAGTGAACCCGATACTTCATTCAGTTTATATTTCTGATAATACCTTCCGTTAACAATTACTTCTTCAATATCGTTGGATTTGATGGTGTCTTTTTTTTCCTGTGCAAAACTTAACATAGATGTTAATAATGCAGCTCCTATTGTTATTCTTTTCATTGTTTATAAGGGGAGTAATTTATTCTTTAACAGTTTAAAATTTATAAGTGAAGCTTCCTAATACGTTGGCAAGGGCTTGAGCATTGGCTGTGGTATATCCGCTCCAGTAATGTTCGTTGGTAAAGTTGTCTACTTTTACCCCGATTCTGAATTTTTTAGTATCATAAAACGCATTAGCATTCAATACCAGATATTTTGGAAGGATAAAAGTTCCCATTGTTGAAGAGTTTACAATTTTATTATCGCTGGCATAGTTTCCTCCAACTCCGAATCCAAGACCTTTTAATTTTCCATCAAGGAACTGATAACTTGCATTGAAATTAACCAACCATGGCGATGATGCTGTAGCGGGTCTTCTTCCGATTACCGTTTCATCCGCTTCAGTATATTTCATATCGTTGTAGCTTACTCCGGCGATTACAGAGAACCCTTTGATCAGATAAGCGTTTGCTTCCAATTCTACTCCCTGACTTCTCAATAGACCTGCCTGATTTTGTACAGCCTGTCCAGTTCCTGTCATTTCACCAGTATTAAGAAGTGTATTTTTTACCTGAATATTATAGTAGCTTAAAGTTGTAGTAATTCTTCCTTTGATCAGGTTCGTTTTAATACCTCCCTCAAACTGATTGGCCCTTTCAGGAGTTGAAAGTGTTACGTTTCCGGTTTTATCTGAAGTATAATATCCATTTACAGTAAAACTGTTCTGATAATTTCCAAATACGGATAATTTCTCAGGAAGAATTTGGTAAACAACTCCAAACTTTGGAGACCATGCTCCCTGCTTGTATTCAGCTGTTTTATTTTGCCCAACCTGGCCACCTTTGTAGTTATTCGTTTCATATCGTAATGAAGTAAGAATATTAAGACCAGTTATCGGTGTAATAACGTTAGAAATATAACCACTATAGGTGTCTTTTTTACCAGCACTTATATAGGTATTGTTTTTCTCAAAATCAGGTTGATTTCTCAGGTTGTCATATAGAGCACCCAATGTCTGTCCGTTCATATTAGAATAGTCTGTACCTGTGAAAGGAACCCAGTCGAAATTAGTGAACATAAAGTATTGGTTGTCATTAAGTCTCATATAATCGAAACCGGCAACAGTTCTGTTTCTTACACTTCCGATATTGAAATCAAAATTAAAGTTCTGCTGAACCTGAAAATAAGTTCTTTTGCTGTCTTTGGTTGACTGATCAGCTCTTACAATTCCTAGCTCTGTATCTGTTGGAACTCCTGTTACCATTCCTTTCGGAGCAAAATAGAAGTATGGATTAAATCCGTCAGAGTAAGAATAAGAGGTACTTACATTCGTAGAAGATTTAATATGTTCATTAATCTTATAGTTAACCTGTCCAAAGAAGTTTCTGGCTTTACCAATAGTTTTAAGGCCTTCTCCGGTGTAAGATTGCTTATAGTTATAACCAAATTTTTCCAGTTTGTCCATACTGTCTGCCCCAAGCTGTGCACTTGGAACATAGAAGAAGAAAGCCGTTTCAGGATATGAATTGGTTTCAAACATCTCCAGTTCAGCATTGATCTCTAAATTATCTGTAGGACGGTAAGTAATAGATGGGGTGAAAGCATAGAAAGAATTCTTTGCATTGGTTCTTTGGAAAGTTCCCTGATTAGTATAAGCTGTATTTAATCTGAATAATAATTTTTTATCTTTTGTAAGAGGAGCATTGACGTCTGCCTGTACTCTGTAATAGTTATAGCTTCCTCCTGCTACAGAAACAGCTCCTGCAAAAGTTTCAAAAGGCTTTTTGGTGACTCTGTTAATAACACCTCCATAAGAAGTTACATTACTTCCGAATAATGTAGCAGATGGTCCTTTTAAAACTTCAATTCTTTCTACATTAATAGCATCCATTGAAGTGGTAATAGGAGCTACCATACCATTTCTGATAGAATTTCCAGCTACAAAACCTCTTAAGTTAAGGAAGATTCCTCCGTCTCCGGCTCTGTTCGTTGCACTCCACATTTTCTGTGCACCTGCCACATTTCTGAATGCATCATCTACGGTAAATAACAATTGGTTTTCCAGAACTCCTTTGTCAATTGAAGAATATACTTGTGGATCTTCTATTGCTTTTAAAGGCATCTTGTTGGAGTATTCACTGTCTTTTTTCACATAAGTGTTGATAATTACTTCATCAATGCTTTTAGTATCAGCAGAATCCTTCTTTTGAGCAAAGGTCACTACGGATCCCAGCACAGAAGCACAGATTAGTACATTTTTCATGAAAGTCAAATTTTCTGCAAATATATTATTTTTAACTGTTCTAAATAAATAATGGAGTTGATATTTATCATAAATTAATATATTCCGAATAACAAAAAACCGCTTCGGCTGTTGCTGAAGCGGTTTTTATACAATATTGTTAATTTTTTCTTACGCTGGAATTTCTCCTTTGTATAAGAAAGAAATAATTTCTTTGTTCAATTTGTCGATCATTTCACTGAATAAGTGGAAAGATTCCTGCTTATAGATAACAAGCGGATCTTTCTGCTCGTAAACGGCTCCTTGTGAAGATCTTCTTAAGTCGTCCATCTCACGAAGGTGAAGCTTCCAGTTTTCATCAATGATTGATAATGTGATATTCTTTTCGAAGTCGTTCACTAAACTTTCACATTGGGTATCATAAGCTTCTTTAAGATCAGCTACGATAGTCATTGTTTTGTGTCCATCTGTGAAAGGTACCTGGATCATTTTGAACATTGAACCTTGATTTTGATATACATTCTCAATGATTGGGAATGATTTTTCTTTCAATAAGTTCAACTTCATTGTGTAATCTTCCTGAGCAGCCTTGAATAAGATATCCGTTAATTCCGGAACTTGCTTATTACTGAAATCACTTTCAGAAACAGGAGAAGCCATTGTGAAATGCTTGATTATTTCAAATTCAAAATCTTTATAATTTCCATTAGCTTTTCCTTTCGCAACGATAGAATTGGCAACATCAAAAATCATATTGGTGATATCATACTTCAAGTGGTCTCCGAATAGAGCATTCTTTCTTCTCTTGTAGATTACGTCACGCTGTTTGTTCATTACATCATCATACTCAAGAAGTCTCTTTCTTGTTCCGAAGTTATTCTCTTCTACTTTTTTCTGCGCTCTTTCGATAGACTTGCTGATCATAGAATGCTGAATAACTTCACCATCTTTATGACCCATTCTGTCCATCATTTTAGCGATTCTCTCAGAACCGAATAAACGCATCAGATTATCTTCAAGAGATACATAGAACTGAGAACTTCCCGGATCTCCCTGACGTCCCGCTCTACCTCTCAGCTGTCTGTCAACACGTCTTGAATCATGTCTTTCAGTACCGATAATAGCTAAACCTCCTGCTTCTTTTACTTCTTTAGAAAGCTTGATATCCGTACCACGACCCGCCATGTTGGTTGCAATAGTTACCACTCCCGGCTGTCCTGCTCCTGCTACAATTTCTGCTTCTTTCTTGTGAAGTTTCGCGTTCAATACCTGGTGCGGAATTTTTCTTAATTGAAGTGCCTTTGATAATAATTGAGAGATTTCAACAGAAGTTGTACCTACCAAAACAGGTCTTCTTGCTGCGGTTAATTTTTCAATTTCTTCAATTACTGCATTGTATTTTTCTCTGTTAGTTTTGAAAACTAAATCTTGTTTATCATCTCTTAAAATAACACGGTTGGTAGGAATTACCACTACGTCTAATTTGTAGATCTCCCAAAGTTCTCCAGCCTCAGTTTCAGCTGTACCAGTCATCCCCGCAAGTTTGTTGTACATACGGAAATAGTTCTGAAGCGTAACTGTTGCAAAAGTTTGAGTAGCAGCCTCAATTTTTACATTCTCTTTTGCTTCAATTGCCTGGTGAAGACCGTCAGAATAACGACGTCCCTCCATGATACGCCCTGTCTGCTCATCAACGATTTTTACTTCACCATCAATTACTACATACTCATCATCTTTTTCAAATAATGTGTATGCTTTCAATAGCTGGCTCATTGTGTGAACACGTTCAGATTTTTCAGCAAAGTCAGAGAAAAGTCTTTCTTTCGCTTCAAATTCTTCCTCTTTAGAAAGATTTTTAGCTTCTACTTCAGCAATTTCAGTCCCGATATCAGGAAGAACGAAGAAGTTAGCATCAGAATTTCCTTGAGACATGTATTCAACACCTTTGTCTGTAAGGTCTACCTGATTGTTTTTCTCCTCAATTACGAAGTAAAGATCTTTATCTACGATCGGCATATCACGGTTGTTGTCCTGCATATATTGCGATTCAACTTTCTGAAGCAATGCTCTGTTTCCGCTTTCCGATAAGAATTTGATTAATTGTCTGTTTTTTGGAAGACCTCTGTATGCCTGAAGCAATTTGAAACCACCTTCTTTTGTATTTCCTGCAGCGATTAATTTTTTCGCTTCGTTGAAAATAACAGAAACAGTTTTCTTTTGTACTTCAACAATTCTGTCGATAGAAGGTTTAAGAACATCAAACTCCTGTCTGTCTCCCTGAGGAACCGGACCGGAAATGATCAATGGTGTTCTTGCATCATCTACCAATACAGAGTCAACTTCATCCACGATAGCAAAGTTCAATTCTCTTTGTACCAATTCTGAAGGTGATGTCACCATATTATCTCTCAGGTAATCGAAACCAAATTCATTGTTGGTTCCGTAAGTAATATCTGAGTTGTATGCTTTTCTTCTTCCGTCTGAGTTCGGCTGGTGGTTGTCGATACAATCGATAGACATTCCGTGGAACTGATAAAGAGGACCCATCCATGCGGAGTCTCTTTTTGCAAGGTAGTCGTTCACGGTTACAACGTGTACTCCTCTTTCCGGAAGTGAATTTAAGTAAATAGGTAATGTTCCTACCAAAGTTTTACCTTCACCGGTTGCCATCTCGGCAATTTTACCGCTGTGAAGAATAACCCCTCCGATAAACTGAACATCATAGTGGACCATATCCCAAACTACTGGAGTTCCGGCAGCGTCCCATGAGTTTTTCCAAACAGCTGTGTCTCCCTGAATGCTAACGAAATCTTTTCCTGCAGCAGCCAGTTCTCTGTCCCAGTCACTTGCTGTTACACGGATCTCTCCGTTCTGAGCCCATCTTCTTGCCGTTTCTTTGATCAATGCAAAAGCTTCGGGAAGAACCTGAATAAGAACTTTCTCTTCAATTTCGTATGATTCTTTCTTTAGAACCTCAATTTTTGAAAAAAGAGCTTCTTTTTCGTCAACGTTCGTTGAATTTTTTATCTGCTCTTTTGTCTGTTCTATTTGAGCTGTGATCTTGCTGGTTGCAGATTTTATATTCTCTTTAAACTCAGCCGTTTTTTGTCTCAGCCCATCATCCGTCAATTGTTGGATGTTAGGTTCTACAGCCTTGATTTTTGTTACAACTTTTTTTACTTCTTTTAGGTCCTGCGCTTTTTTGTCTCCCAAAAACCCTTTAAGAACTTTGTTTAAAAAACTCATAAATTTTTTGCTTTATGCTTAATGCAAGATGCTTTAAGCGTTTTAAATGACACGCTTATCGTGTGAATTAATATATAAAAAAGGGCAAAAAAGCTCTAAGCACGCAGCCTAAAGCTTATCGCTTTATTAATATTCGTCCTCGTTCCAAAGGAAATCCTCGTCAGTAGGATAGTCGCTCCATACTTCTTCGATAGATTCATAAATCTCTCCTTCGTCTTCGATTGCCTGAAGGTTTTCTACTACCTCCATAGGTGCACCAGTTCTGATCGCGTAGTCAATAAGCTCTGCTTTTGTCATTGGCCAAGGTGCGTCACTTAAATATGAAGCTAATTCTAATGTCCAGTACATAATTTTCTAATTTTTTGCAAAAGTATAAAAATAGGTTGTATAATAAACTTTTTTATACTTGATTTTCAATTCTTTTTATAATTTTTTCTTATAAACGACTGTCACAAACTGAATGGCAGCTATGTCAGCAATTTACTTAATGTCGTTTTCTCAAAAACCATTCCACAAATTTTTTTATGCCATTTTGGAAGTCTGTGGCCGGTTTATACCCTATTAAATCCTTTGCTTTGGTAATATCTGCATTCGTTTTTGTGACATCTCCAGGCTGCATTGGCAGAATTTTTCTAGTGGCAGTTTTTCCCAATACACTTTCTATAGTGGCAACCATCTCAGATAAAGTGATCACCTGATTTTCTCCTAGATTAAGCACTTCATAAACCTCGGAATTGGTTTCCAGATAAAGGATAGACTTGGTAATACCGTCAATAATATCATCTATATAAGTATAGTCCCTGGCAGTATTTCCGTCACCATAAAAAGGAATTTCCTGATTTTCTGAAATGAGCTTTACAAATTTATGTATTGCGAGGTCTGGTCTTTGTCTTGGCCCATATACCGTGAAGAACCTAAGTTGGATCATATCTATATGATATAGATTGTGATAGACATGTCCTATGATTTCTCCGCTTTTTTTGGTAGCTGCATAAGGTGATATAGGATTGTCTACATTGTCTGTTTCCGCAAAAGGAACTTTTTCATTGTTTCCATAAACACTTGACGAGGAGGCGCAAATAAATTTTTTAATATTAAAATCCTTACACTGTTCCCAAAGATTCATTGTGCCTCTTACATTTACTTCTTCATATTCTAAAGGACGCTCAATGGAAGGGCGTACACCAGCAAGTGCAGCCAGATGAATCACCATATCAATATGGTGGCTTTTAAAGATGTTTTCAAGACCTTTTTGGTCTCGGATATCCTGCCAATAGAGGGAATATTGGTCAGAATGAGTAAGTGAAATCAATTGGCGGATATCAGTCTCTTTGTCTGAGTATTCAAAATCCGAAATTTTACCAATTGACTCTAAAGTATTTTTAATTTTTACTTGATAGTTATAGAAATCATCAAAATTGTCAATGTTTATGACAGAATGTCCATTTCTTAATAATCGTTCAATTAAATGAGATCCGATGAACCCACTACCGCCTGTTACAAGATAAACCATTTGTATTTTTTATGAGTACAAAAATATAAATTTTACTTTTTGAAAAATATAATCATTAAATTTACTTAAAAAAGTAATATAAATATAATATGCAGTTTCAAGGGCAAATTTTAAAGATGACAAGTTACGATGCAAAGCCAATCCAATACTATCTCAATCTTTCAGGGGATCTGATTCATATGAATGAGTTGATTGGAAAGGAGTTAAGTATCAGGCATACCGGATTCCAGTGTGTAAACTGTGGGGAAAATAAACCTATTTACAGGATGGGATTCTGCAAAAGCTGTTTTTTTGAAAGTCCTTATGCAAGTGATACCATTATCCGTCCGGAGCTTTCTACAGCACATTTAGGAGTTGCAGAACGAGATCTGGAGGTTGAAAAACAGATTCAGCTTCAGCCGCACACGGTGTATCTGGCTTATACAGGGGACGTAAAAGTTGGAGTTACGAGAAATACCCAGATTCCTACGAGATGGATTGATCAGGGTGCAACTTTTGCATTACCTATAGCAAGAACAGAAAACCGCTATGAAGCAGGAATGATAGAAGTGGCTTTAAAAGATCATTTATCAGATAAAACCAATTGGCGAAAAATGCTGCAGGATGATTTTGAAGGAGAAATAGACCTTGCGGACTTCAGACAGAAGATAAAAGAATATTTCCCTGAAGATTTTCAGAAATTCTATAGTGAGGGCGAGGAATTGTGGATGTTCGATTACCCTTTTGAAAAACCAGCAAAGGTGACTTCATTTACATTAGATAAAAAACCTGAATTTACTGGAAAACTTACAGGAATCAAAGGACAGTATCTTGGATTTGAAGGAGGAAATTTCATCAATGTAAGGGGACATGAAGGCTATGTGATTGACCTTGAAATAAGGAATTGATCAATGAAAAAATAAAACCAAATTACAAAATATGAGAAAATGGGTTAAAAGACTATTGATGAGTTTCGGAATCCTGGCAGGAATTCTTCTTGCTGCGAATTTCGGACTGAATATATGGCTTAAAACCCAGCTTCCGGAATACATAAAAAAGAATACTGATTATAAAGTTTCTTATAAAACCCTGGATGTAGATTTAGGAACCGGAAATATCTTTGCTTCCGGAATTTCTGTCAACAGTAAAGATCCACAAAACACCGACGTTATTGGACTGCAGGGAACTATTGATACGCTGAAAATAAACCGTTTTGGGATTTATGATGCTATTTTTAATAAAAGAATAAGCTCTTCAGATCTCCTGCTGGCAAAACCCAATTTAAATATCATCCTTGCAAAACCGGTTGATAGGAAAACTGGAAAGAAAAGAAGTCCGTTTTTATTTGAAAATATCAGGATCAATGAAGGAAAGATTGCCGTTTTTAAGCATACCAAACAGAAATTTTTATCTGTGCACCAACTGGATCTGTTTGTAGAAAACTTACAGATGACAGAAGAATCAGTTGAAGATAAACTTCCTATAGTTTTTGACAGATACAGCATTAAAGGAGAGAAATTCTTTTTCCGTCCCGATGAAACTTATGCCATTACCATTAGTAGGATCAATACAAGTGATGGGCAGATGTCAGTTGAAAATTTCAGGCTGACTCCGCTTCTTTCTTTCACTCAGTTTAAAAAGTTTTATCCTAAAAAGCCCCAGTTATTTGAATTTAATGTTCCAAAAATGGAATTCAAAGATGTGGTTTTGACAAAAAATAAAGTATCACTTACTAATGCAGACTTTCAAAATCCCGTTTTTACAGTATATAATACAGGAGTAAAAGCAATAAAAGCTAATAAAAATTCCAGTTTTGAGGTTGATTTAAAAAATATAAAACTGAATAATGCTATAGTTCAGATCAATAAACCGGATGGGAATAAACTTTTGTCTGTAGGAAATCTTAATCTGAATATCAATCAGCTGATGTTTAATAAAGAAAGCGCACAACAGGTAATTCCTATCGGATATAAAGATTTTTTGCTTTCCGGAAAAGATATCCAGTATTCCAATCATCAAAATATTTCCATAAGAAGTTTTGCATTAAGCCCTAAAAGTGGAGAAATCATGGATATTCTGCTGACATCAGAAACTCCGTCAACAGGAAAAACAACGGCTGATATAAAGACAAACCACATTGCTTTTAATATTAATAAATTAGAATTTCTTAATAAAAAAGTGAATCTGGATCTCAAAGATGTTCTTCTAGAGAATGTAAATGGAACGGTCAAAGCAGGGGAGAAGAAGCAAAATAAAACTCCGGAACCCGGCATCATACAATCTGTTGTTATAGGGAAAATGTCTTTGAAAAATTCAAATATTACTTATGATAACGGAAAGGAGCCCATGGTTTTTCATGATTTGAATGCCACACTTAATGCTATTGAGTTATCACCCAAGTCAAATCAACCAGGGTTATCCTTTAAGGTTAAAGATTATTATCTCACCACTCGGAATTTGGCCTACAAAACACAGTTCTACAACATGAGTTTAGGGCTTCTTAAGCTTAATAAAAATAAAGTTCAGATCAATAATTTTGCAATGAAACCTCTCGTTTCGAGAGTACAGTTTATCAAAATGATCCCCGTTGAAAGAGATTTGTATGATATAAAAGCCGGACAAATAATTGCAGAAGGAACGTGGGATTTGTTTTCTCATCATAAAATGGTGAACGCTTCCCATGTTATGATCCAGTCGGCAGATGCCAATATTTTCAGGAGTAAAATTCCGAAAGACGATCCAAAAATAAAAGCATTGTATTCCAAAATGCTGCGATCCATTAAAATTCCGATGACCATCAATAATCTTGATCTGAAAAACTCGGTATTGGTCTATGAAGAAGATACTCCGGAAAGTATGGGGCCGGGAAAATTGATATTCAATAACTTTAATATGAATGTCAGAAACCTGAATTCTGCTAAAATAAAAGGAAACCCTACAAAAGTGGACATTAAAATCAATTGTTCATTCATGAATCTGTCACCCCTTTCCGTAAACTGGAGCTTCGATGTTGCTGATAAGAACGATAATTTTGCCATTTCAGGGAAAACTACAAATCTTCCCGCCAGTGGAATCAATCCGTTTATAAGACCTTATCTTCATGTGACGGCTACAGCAGGAACAATTCAGGAAATGCTTTTTAATTTTAAAGGCAATCCTGCAGGATTACACGGAACCTTTAATCTTAAACATAAAGATCTGAAAATTGCGGTACTCAATAAAAACAATCATGAGAAGAAAGGGTTTCTCACGGCCGTTGCCAATGTTTTTCTGAAATCAAATTCAGGCAGTTTCCCTGAAGCTGTTGCCGTAGAAAATGTAGAACGTGACCCAACAAAGTCTTTCTTTAATCTGTTCTGGAAAGGAATTGAACAAGGATTGAAGAAAACTCTCATTGGTAAAAATGTAGAAAAGGCAGAAAAAAAGGTAAAAGAGGCTGTTTCTTCCGTGAAAGATATGAAACAGTCTGTAAAAGAAATAAAGCAGGAGATCAAAAATAAAAAAGAGGCTCCGAAACCGGAAGTAGAAAAAAAGGAAAAGAAAGGTTTTCTGAACAATATATTCAAGAAAAAAGAAAATTCCGGAGAATAATTTCTTTAAACCATTAAGATATAACTATTGATTGCTGACCATCTAGACACAAGCAGTCTTTTTAATTAAAATAAGCATAATGGTTTAAAGAATTAATATAGAATAGGTTCAGTTTAAAAATTGAACTCATCACTTTCCAATATAGGAATATCTCTTAGAAACTTATCAAACTCTTCCCCGGGATAATTGCTGTCTGCTCCGTATGAATCTATAATCATCCCACGGTTTCCGGCACCATCTTTTACTACATAAAGCACTGCGCTATCATCAGGATTGCTGTCTCCTTCAAAACGATATGTTTTTAAAATCACCAATTCTGCAGGCTGATAGACTTTCTCAGAATTTTCAAACTTCATTTCACAATTCTCATTCATCCTGAATTCTCTCTGTATTCCCCTTTCAGAAAGCGTTTTCATGACTTCGCTTAAGGTCGTCATTCTGTCGATGTTTTCTGGATTTTCCATAATAATATTTTTCTTGTTAAGTACAATAATTAAACCATTGCAATCTTTAAATATAAGAAAAATAGCAGATTATAATTTTCATAAAAATAAAGTTTAATGTTAACAAAATTTATAATTTAAAAAAAATAAATAGGTATACTTTTTGCAATGGTAACAATATTAAATCAAAGAAAATATGAAAAAAGAAGTTGGAGTTTTACTGGCAGGAGGAGTTGGTCTTTTGGCAGTATTAAGTTTAATCAGCATAAAAAAAATATTGACTAAAAAAGATAAAAAATATAGTGATTCCTATTCGGACTATCACAGACACTTTGATGAAAAGAATCAAGACGATGAAACTCATGGAGTGGAATTTTACGCACTGAAGTAGTAAAAAAATATATTTAATTATGTTTAAATCCATCGCTTTTGAAAGTGTTGGATTTTTTTTGTGGAAAACTTTAATGTTAAAACTCATTATTTTATACAAATTCCATTCTAATTTTACACAAGAATGCAAAACGAATATTTCATAAAAGGTCAGGGAGCTCAGCGGAACGTTATCAATCGTTTCGACAGGTATACCTATGAACCTGAAGATGAAGATTTCGAAACAGTAAAGACTTCTTTTACCGAAGTTTTTCCCAAAACAATTGTTAATCAGGTGAAAAGTGAAGATCTTCCGATGGAATATTCCATGAATCCTTATCAGGGATGTGAACATGGTTGCTCCTACTGCTTTGCAAGACCTACCCATGAGTACTGGGGCTATAGTGCAGGAATTGATTTTGAAAGAAAAATCATGGTGAAGAAAAATGCGCCCGAATTACTGGAGAAGTTTTTTCAAAAAAGAGGCTATAAAGCAGCCCCAATTCTGCTATCCGGAAATACAGACTGCTATCAGCCGGCCGAAAGACAATTTGAAATCACGAGAAAAATACTGCAGGTTTGTCTCGATTACAGACACCCTGTCAATATTCTGACAAAAAATGCCATGGTATTAAGAGATCTTGATATTTTAAAACCAATGGCGGAGCAAAATCTGGTTTCAGTGTCTTTAAGTATTCCCACCATCAATGAAGAACTGAGGCGAAAGATGGAGCCGAGGACGAGTTCTGCAAAAAATAAATTAAAAGCCGTAGAAATTCTTTCCGAAAACAATATACCTGTACACGTAATGGTAGCACCCATTATTCCCGGACTCAACAGCGATGAACCGCTGAATATATTAAAAGCTATTTCTGATGCAGGAGCTTTAGGATTCGGATATACCTTGGTAAGGTTAAATGATAGCGTTGAACCTGTTTTTGTTAATTGGATAGAAACCCATTTTCCGGACAGAGCACAAAAAGTCTTAAATCTTATCCGTTCTATGAGAGGCGGGAAGCTTGGTGATAAAAGATATTTTGAAAGACAGAAGGGAGAAGGCAATATCGCTGAAATGATTCATACCACTTTCAAGATCGGCAGAAAGAAGTTTTTTGATGGTAAAGAATTTCCAAAGCTCTCAACAGCTAACTTTACAGGAACCCGCGATCAGCAATTGAGATTGTTTGATTGATCATAATTTAATTGATCCTATATATATGGTATAAATAAGAACGGCTTTCAATTGTTGTCTAAATAACCTTTCCGCTGCTGCTTGTTTTCAATGTATCATATATATAGTATGTACTCGAATCTTTTTCAGGAGCATTCTCCTGCTATCCATTCATACTCCTCACACCCGGCTTCCCCTGGCTCAAACCCACCAGCTCTTCCATGCAAGTTGCGGGGTAACCATTTCTATCAAGGCTAGGAGAGGAGACGAATTATAAGTTATGAATTATGAGTTGTGGGATTCTAGGTTCGCGTTGCGGGTTTCGTGTTTCGTGTTCTGAGGTTTAGATTACAAATACCGGAATCATTCTATTCAGTAAGGACGGTCTTTAGCCCATTTCCACCAAAATAGTTCCCTTGCATACATATATACATCATCATCTGCGAAAATCCGTGTCATCCGTGGTTAATAATAGAAACTCCTTCACTAGGAACAGGCTATAGTCCTTAGCTTAGCCGAAGGGAGTCTGTTTTTAATCAAAGAACCTCTTTTTCCTCCGTCTTTAGCCAAAACTTACATCTTTATTATATACACTATATTATGATCACCCGAAATCCCTCACCTTGGCTCGCACCCGCACCCCGCATCTCTTTCCACCCAAAACCCAGCTCCAATCCTCGAACTCTGTCACTCCCCAGCTCTAAGCATCATTCCCCAAACAAATGTTT